>JADJRU010000055.1 GCA_016712105.1 Ahniella sp. | reverse complement strand
GAAGTTTTGTCCTGAGAGCTCGGTCTGCGCCGACCGACAGCCGCAAGTTGCTCGCCTCGGTCGGTGGCGAGGCTCATGTCGAGATCCTGGCGCATACGCTGATGAACGCGATCTTTGTCGCGCAGGCGCGTCGCACGGACGTGACCGTCCACCTCGTGCTTGAAAGCACGGCGGATTTCTCGCGCGCGATTTCTTTCGACAGTAATGCGATCCAGGACATGGGCGGATTTCACGAGCAGGCACTGCTGGGCAAGGTGGCGCAGGCGCTCGATGTGTCGCGCGGCATGGGCAAGGACGAGGCGCGACAGGTGGCGCCGGGCATCTTGGTCCGCACCACCGGATTCGAGCGGCTGGTCGCGGAATTGGCCGAGACTAATTCGCTGTTCATCATGCACCGCAAGGGCACACCGATGCGCGAACAGGCGTTCGAGGGCAATGTCTGTTTTCTCCTGACCGATCACATCCCGATGCCGAAAAAATCTCTTCTGGGCCTCGAACGACTGGGGGCGAAAAAGATTTCTCTGGGTTCGCGAATGCTGTTCGCCTCGCAGTGCATCGTGCTGATTCACCACGAACTGGACCAGCGCCAGCACACGGAAGACTGAGGGCCACACACTATCGGACAACTGCGCCAGGGCCCGTCTCCAAACGTGACCCCGGCGTTGTTCCATCCTTGTGTTAAGAGCTCATGGTTCGCATCGGTCTGAACCAACTTGCGCAAACCAGCTCGGCGGGTGACGCGACGATGTCGCTGACTCACCCACCAATGGCAACCCGCGCATCAAACAGTCATTCCCCCATCTCCGCGACAGCACCCGGCACCGTCAGATTGGCACGGGAACTGTTCTCGAATCCGTCAGCAAAAATTCCAATGCTCGAGATCGATCCTGATCGGTGGCGCTGTTGTTGCCCGGGCTTGGGTCGTTGAGCGTGTTCGGAACCGCCACACTGGCGGTGTTGGTGACGAAAGCGCCCACGGTGCCATCAACCGTGCCCAGAACATCAAATCGCAAGTGCTGACCGACGTTCAAATTCACGGTAGTCGCCAGATTACCCACACCGGCATCGGGTGTTGGGCATGTGGCTGTTGATTGTGCTTGAACACAAGCCCAACTGCCGTTGATCAAGGTGGCCGGCAAGGTGTCCGTCACGCTCGCGCCGTTCGCCGCAACCGGTCCGGCATTGGCGACCACGATGGCGTACACGGTACTTTGTCCGTTGAGCAAGCCAGTGACGCCATTACTCTTGTCAATCTGCACATCGGCATCAATGATTTCATCGGCACCCATACACGGTGACGTCGGAGACCTCGCCTGATTGTCGAAATCGTTGGTGATACCGGGGACATTGGTACCCGTGGCAATCAAGGGGCTGGTCGTTTGCACATGCAGATCGCTGTCGGACACGTACGCGGGATCTTGCTGGATTGAGTTGGCGTCGTCCGAAACCGCCGCAGCCCAAGCCGCCACGGTGGCATAGTCGGTACCCAAAGCCGCGTCCAGGGAACCACTTCGGAAAAACCCCGCATTGGCGCCACTGGCGAAGTAGTTGTTGAAATTGGCATCCAGGTTGGCAAACGTCGAACTGTTCAAACCAATCGCGTAACTTTTCGCATTCGCCACGGCACCCGTTGCCACCTGAGTGGTTGCAAACGAATTGTTCTTGAGCTCCACCATCGGATCCGCACCCGAGATGGCGATGCCAAAGCTTGGCCAAGTGGCTGTAGCACCACGATCACCGGACATCAGAACCGAATTGGACCACACACGCGTGCGCGATCCACTGGCTCCCGCAACAAAAACACCCGCCGACAAATCAGGGGAGGTGGCATTGGAGGTGACACCGGAAATCATGTTGTTGACGATGGTGTTCTGACCAACAGAGCCCCCTGCGATCGCAATGCCCGCCGCGGAGAATGTCCCGGTCTGGGCCACACCGTTGATTCGATTACGCTGCACCAGGGCATTGGTGACGCCACCCGCCGTCGTTGCGGTTGCCGAGATGGTCAGAGTACCCAAGGCAATACCGAACGCGTCCTGGCCGTCGCCACTGTCCATTCCTCCGATATGGTTAAACGCCACAGCACCACCGCTGTCGGCGTCAACCAGAATGCCGGCGCGCCGGATGCGATCGACACCGGTGGCGCTCAAGTCATTCATCACCAGAACGGTACCCGTGTTCGGATTGGCGGCACTTTGACCAATCGACACCAGGCCGAAGGTCGCACGCCGGAAGGCGCAGTTCTCGACGACGTTGTTGTCGTTGTCAGCGCCTGCAGTCCCGGGTGTGTTGCCGCCGATCGAAACCACGATCAAATTGAGGGACGGGTCCTGTCCCGACAGGTTGAGATTGCGCAACCGATTGTTTTGCGCCCCATTAATGCCCGTGCCCAGATGAATCACCACGGCTGAAGTACCGACACTCGTGTTCTGGAAACTGAGCTCGCGCAGGGCCGCGTCGCCCCCGATCTGACCATTGGCAGTGGACTCGATCGTGGAGCCATCGATGGTGACCCGATCCGCGCCATTGAGGCGAATCAATGCGCCGTTGAAACTACCGACAACACTTCGCGGGCCGGCACTGGGTTTGATCTTCAGCGTATAGCCACCGCCCGCCTCCTCGATCCATTGATTCAAGGCCACCGCGCCTGTTTCCGCCGATAGATCGCTGGTGATGTTGAAGGTTGTATTGCCGGTCAATACACCGTTGTTGATCGCTTCGAATACACCACCGGCATTGGTGAGCGAGGTGAACACTTCCCCCGCGCCGACGCTGTACACGCCACTGAACGCAGTGGCGATGGTGTACTGGCTTGGGGTGCTGGGCGGCGTAGTCACGACATTGACGTTGGTGCCGACAAAGCCATCGCCGGGGTTGGCGCCGAGACTGCCAGATATGTCTTGCGCCACCACAAAATACTGCACCACATCATTGGTCACCACACCAGCAAGATCGGCATGGCTGATGGTGCAGGACCACGTGCCGCTGAACACCGTGCCGCTGGCCAAGGTGCATGCCCGTGAGAACAAGGGCACCGCGCATTCTTGCGATAGTAGATCCGGGGCGCCACACCACCCGTGGCGACGCCGGAGAAGTCGCTGATGGTCGCCGAAAGGGTACGATCAGCCGTAAACGTCGTGTTGGGCAACGCGGCATAAACGATATTCGGCGCAATCACGTCGAGATACGTGCCATCAAACTCGTCCGCACCAATGTCGGGCGCAAACGCGCCTCCATTAACCGATCCGACCGGCCCCGGGCGCACTTGTTGGTCAAAGTCCACCGTCGTGCTCTCGATTGGGGTGCCACCCGACTCGATCTGCGTGGGCGTCACACCCATGTTCAAATGCAAATCGCCGATGGCGGGGTTGGTGAAATTGACTGCAATCCCGGAAGTACTCGAGCCGTCACCTGCCGATGCCGTTTTCCATCCGGCAAAACTCAGGTTGCCATTCCAGTGCCCGACGGTTGCGGCATCGGCATTGAGCACGTTGAAGTTGGAGGCATTAACTGGCCATCCGGTATTGCTTGCGGTGGCCCCGAAATTATTGGCAATCGCAAAATGGGCACCGGTGCCACCGTTGCGGGTATTGGTGATCAGGTTGTTGCGGAAATCGATGGTTTGATTTCGTGCCGAAGCGGTTAGATCCCCGCGCAAGAAACCGAAACTGGGAATGCTGCCAACGCCCGCGGTACCGCTGATCTGGATCGTGTTGAAGTAGATCTGATCCAGCGGATCCGGCGCCGATCCATGATTGGCCTGGATGCCGATGAACGCGGTATTGGTGGTTTGACCGGCCCCCAGGGCAATCATGTTGTTGCTCACGGTGACGGAGAAGCCGGAGCGGATGACCACACCGGCAACAATGCCCGGACAGTCAACGTCGTCGAAGTGCTGGAATTGCTCAGGCCGGAAATCCGGTTACGGGTGATCGTGGTTCTGGTGGCATTGGCCCCGGCGATGCCCACTGTAAACCCACCGGTCGCGCCAGTATTGGTGCGGGCGATGTTGGAGATGACATTGTCGGCGATGATCGAATTCATCCCAAATCCGAGGACAATGCCCGCGGCGCCCGCGCCACCATTGGCGATCGACGTACTGGTACTGTTTGTCACCAGGTTTCGGATCGTATTGTTGCTGATCGTGAATACTGTGGAAGGACCCTGTGCACCGACTGTCCAGATCCCGCGGACAAAGCCTGTGGTGCCGGTTCCGAACGAAGCCAGGTTTTCAACGGTGTTGTTTGCAACACTGACTGTTCCGGACGGCAAGACAGTAGCGAAATTGATTCCCGATACCAGTGAACTTCCGGTGGTAAAGCCACTGATACCACCGCGCAAGTTGTTGGCGCTTGGGTTGCCGGGCGGTATTGCCGATGATGGTCAAGGAAGCCGTTGATCCCGAAACGTTGATGCCAGTCACTGAACCGGCAACCGTTGCGGTCGTGCCGGAAGAAGACAATCCTCCGATCGTGTTGTTCTGAATCGTCACCGCATCAGGTGATGAGGTATGAATGCCCGCCAGCAGGGCGCCGCTGGTGAGTGAAGTGACCGTCAACAGATCGACCCCGGAGGCACCCCCGATGATGTTCGGCGTGACCGTGCCGACGCTGGCACTGCCACCGGTGATGTTGATGCCACAGAGCACACCAAACGTGGTGGTGGCACCGCTCGACGTCGCAAGACTGATGCCGGATACCGTATTGCCTTGCACCGAAACCGGCGCGGCGGCGGTGAGATTGATGTCGATCGCAATCAGGCGTGTCGCGATCGTTCCCAGCATCGTGTATACACCCGTGCCAGCCCCCGACGAAAAGCCGATGCGATTGCCGGAAATGATGTGATCGGCACCGCTGGCGATTTGAATCCCACTGTGAACGTTGGCCGTTGTATAGGTGCGCGGTACGGATTGGAACAGACGATTGTTATTGACTGTCCATTGGGTGTTGCCACTACCGATGAGGATGCCAACCGTGGCGGTCGAGGCATTGAAGAAATTGGCGACATCGCAGTTTCCAATGGTATTGCCGGAATTCTCGGCCGGAGCTGCGCTACCGATGGAAACAACACCATTGGTCGGTGTGCCACCGGCAGCCGAACAATGCTGCAATTGGACACTGAGTTGTTGTCGTTGCCTGTAGCCGTGCCAGTGGAGAACAAGACGACACCTTGTGTTGTCGGTGCCCGACCCGCTGAGTGCGGCATTCGAAATGTTGTTGTTGCTCGCGTCATTGATGAACCGAAGCGTCAACGCAGCGGCGCCCGTGTTCAGGTTGGTCAGGATCAGGGCATTACCGCCGCTGTTGAGACCATTGATGGTGACATTGTCCGCGCCATCCAGGTCGATCAAGGGAGCATCCAGCGAACCACCGATCACGCGTGTCGCACCGCCCCTCGGTGTGATCACGACACCGCTGTAAGTCGCAGCGCCCGAACCGCTTGCAGCAAGGACGGCGGTTGCCAGTTCGGTTGTGTTACCGGTCACGCTGATCGCGATCGCGCCCTGGTGGGTGCCCGCGTTGATGGCATCAAAAGCGCCTTTGAGCGTGGTGTAGCTGGCCGCTGGCGTACCCGCCGTCGCACTGAGGTTGATTTGAGCCAAGGCGGGCCGAGGTGCAAGCGCAACAATTGCCAAAAACAGCAACCACGCAGACAAGATTCGATTACTTGGCGTGCTCGCCAAAAGACCCTTCGATCGACAATTCATACCGTCCCCTTCTCCGATGTGCCCAAGACAGTCAGGCGCGACGCCTGAAACTGGCCGAACAAGAGTATCAATTGCAGAATCGATGTAAATCGAATTCTGTTTCACCCAGAGACAGGCAGAAATAGAAGTGACACGAAGCGATGGAATTGGATCAGTGACAACTTCTTCACATCGGGCAGATCGCTTCAAAGGGTGGTTCAGTGCAACGATGGCCGATCACATCGGCGCTCAGTGCGCGGTCACGGTCGGGAACGGTCCGAACTGGGAGGTAAAGCACGCCACGCTTGATCACTCAAGACTTGCCCCAATGCCGACCTGTCTTGCCCGGGCTGCTCTTGACCGCGGTGTTTCAACATGGTGCCGTATTGCGGGGATCGGTCGGAATCGAAGGCTGGACGCGCAATCGGCTACCGAGAGTCGAGGCAGGTCTTCTTCGCAGGCCGCGCCGGCCACTGCCTGTCTCCCCTAGTGTTCCATACCCTCCCGATGAATCTCGGCAGGCTGGCCCGCGTCGATTCACCGGTGACATCGGCAGAATCACTCGAAACTGTTTGCGAAAATGTTGCCTGAAGCCGGCGCACCGCCCGAATTCGTCAAGCCGTTCACCCACCATGACGTGTTCTGAACATTGGCCCCGTTGATCGGCGAGGCCGTGCCGGTCGTGAACCACGCCGTTCGCGGTCAGACCCAGCCCATGGCGCGATCGAAACCGCCAGATACCGAGGCCGGTGTCGTCTGGCGCATTCTCGATCAGGATGTACCCTGACCGTTGGGGCCGAACGTGGCATCGAGCAAGCCTGCCGGGGTGAGGCGCGCCACGACGGCGTCGGTATCGTAATAGACCCGGTGGGGCTCGCGGAAACCGATCGACCCGGCAAGGTAAATGCGGCCCTGCCCGTCCGTCGCCACTGCGGTGCACTGAACGGAATCCAGAACGCCGGGCGTGAAATGGGTAGACACATAACCGGCGCCATTCGCAAACGCGCCATCGAGCACCAGATCTTCAGCGTCAATGCCAATCTGATAGAAGCTGACGGTGCAATCGGTTGCGCCGTTGGCATTACGCTGAGATTCGCCCGCGACGACCAGCCGCGTTCGTGTGGCGTCGGTGAACGAGATCGCCGTGGCAGCATCGTAGCCATTGGGGATCAAGTCCGGATCGAGCGTCGCGCGAGCGCTGCCGAAGAAGTAGCTGGTTCTGTCCAGTTTCTTCACCACCGACCAGTTGTCCGCGCCATTGCTGACACCGCCGGCAATGAACATTCGTCCCTGATCGTCGACGTCGCTCACCGCGGCGTAATTGACGATGGTGCTGGTGCCCGCCGTCACCGGATACACGGCCCAACCGTAGGATTGGGTCGATTCCATCGAGATATGGAACAGAAACGGCTGACGAAAATCGGCGGAGGAAAAATCGAACGCCGTACCCGCCATGTAAAAGCGCTCGACGCCAGTTCGAGTGACGCCAATGCCCCTCAAATCCAATCCGTTGGGTGCAGATGCAGGCGCGACAAGCCGAAGGCAGCCTCGACGAACGGGACTTGGATTGATCTGGCTATCCATCGAGCCGTCCTGAAGGACCCGGCGAGCAGGATGTTATGCGCCCCGATGGCTGACCTCGATGGCCCCGATCAAGACGGCGTCGCGGCGTTCGTCGTAGCGCAGTTTCGGCAGACTGATGGTGCCGACCCCCGCGTTGTCGGACGTAATGAACGCGCCTGCGCCGAAATTGCTCGCAGGTGTGCCATCGGCGTTGAAGACGAAGATCGCAATCTGCGTGGTTTCGTTCTTGCGACCCGCAACGGCGAATTGACCATCCGGCATGACAATCATGGACTGGTTGTCGATCACGAAGCCATTGGCCGCAACTTGAGTGCGGCCGAAGCTGCCGAAGCCGAAATCGGTGATGCCATCTTGCGCCGAGACCTGCTTCGGCAGACCCACCAGCGCAAGAACCACGGCGAATGCGACGAGCACGGAACAGACGGTATTGAACTTCGACACGGCAGATCCTCGGCATTGAAAATTTGGTCAGTGCCTTGGTTCACGCAAATCGACCGCGCAGGATCATCGGTCCGAAAATAGTTCAGGGCAAAAGCCGGATCTGCGCGGCAGCGATCCGCGAAGCCGATTCCGCCTAATATCCCACCATGGAATCCCGGGACCTCCTTCGCTCGCGCACGTCAGGTCTTTGACGAACTCTGCGAACTCCCGCTACCGAACGACGCGCGCGTCTGAGTGCCATTGCGACCTCGATGGGCGACCCTGCCTCGTAGCCCGCTGGTTCGACGCCCTCGATGCCGACCCGCACACCAGCGGTGAATCACGTATTGCCGCAAAATGGATGCAGCCCGAAGTGATGGAGTCGTGGTTGCAGGACCAGCAGGCTCAACGCGCTGCAACACTGCAAGGCCAAGCGCACGGGAACTACCGGCTGCTGCGGTTGATCGGCCAGGTGGCATGGGAAGGTGTACTTGGCCGAGCGGATCGATGGCGTGTTCCAGCAGCGAATCGCGATCAAGATATTGCAGGCAGAAGCCTCCGGAGACCACGAACTGATCAAAGCGTTTTCGCACGGAACGCGAAATCCTCGCCGCCTGAAGCACCCCAACATCGCCCAGTTGGTCGACGGCGGCATTTGGGCCGATGGTTCGCCTTACCTGGCGATGGAGTACGTCGAGGCGAGCGCATCGACCACTGGTGCGAACAGCGCCACTGCACCTTGCAGGCCCGTCGGCGACCGATGGTCGATGTCTGTTCTGCGGTACAGCGGCCCACGCCGCACTGATCGTGCACCGCGACCTGAAACCGGCCAACATCGCGGTCGATGCCCTCGGCTTTGGTGAAGCTGCTCGATTTCGGCATCGCCAAGGTGCTCAGCGACAACGCCTTTCGAAACACCGTCGTGTTGACGCGCGACAACGCCGGCCTGACGACCTCGCGATACGCCAGCCCCGGAGCAAGTGAATGCAAAACCGGCGACAACGTCCACCGACATCTATTCACTAGGCGTGGTGCTTTATGAACTGGTGACCGGCAGTTCGCCCTATGGCGATGCCGTCCGAATCCGGCGCAAGCCTCATCAAGCCATCTGCGACACCGAGCCGGCACCGCCGAGACGGCAATTCGGCTTCGACGTCGGGCCCCGAAAAGGTGTTCCGTCCGCACCACCCGCGCGAACGAATCAGCGCGGACCTCGACGCCATCGTCCTCAAAGCATTACGAAAGAATCCCGGCGAAAGATACTCCTCGGTCGACGCCATGCGCGAAGACCTCTTGCGTTTTGCTCACTGGCCGACCCGTACTGGCTCGGCAAGGCAACGTCTGGTATCACGCACGGAAGTTCGTTCGCCGTAATGCACTACTTGTGGCGACCACGACGGCAATCCTGCTTGGCACCAGATTAGCCGCCATCAATCTGAAACTGCAACGCGACACGGTGATCCGCGAACGCGACAAGTCCCAGCAGGTTACGGGTTTCCTGCTTCGCCTGTTCGAACAGGCCGATCCGGCGGATGAATCGCGGCCAAGTTCCCGATGCGGTGACCATGGCGGGAATGGCTTGCGCGATGTTTCCGCCAACATCGAACTGAAGCCCGAAGTGAAAGCCGAAATGCTGGCCACGCTCAGCACCGTGCTGGTTGGCTCAGGGGAATACGCCGAGGCGCTGTCGGCCGCGCAGCAGGCGGAACAACAAACCGCAGAGTTGTCACCGATCGAACCGATCCTCGGCGAGCAAGGTCAAGATCGCACTCGCCCTTGCGAACATCGAAAACGGCCACGTCGATTCGGCGCGAAGTGATTTGCTCTCTGCGTTGTCGTCGCTCCAACGGCTACCGTCAAACGATGAAATCGCGGCATTAAAAGCGCGCACACGAAGCCCTGCTGTACCGCAGCGACTGAACCGGGAACATTATGCCGAGGCCCCGATCCACCCACGACGGCCGTCTCTGGCTTGCGCCCGCGCACCTGCAGTACGAATCCCTCAAAGCGCCATCGCGCAACAGCGGGACGACGAGCTTCATCGGACGCTGGGTTTCGCCCTGCGGGATCAATGCGCAGCGATGGTCGCAAACGAGATGATGCAATCCGCCGAGGCGTTCTGCGCGGACGTGATGCGTTATCGAGAAAGGACACTCACTCCACGACCCTGCGATCGTGGCCACGATCGCGCAGATGGCGCTGGTGTATGAGTCCATCGGCAATTTCGACAAGATGGTGGACATGACACGACGGGCGCTGGCGGTCACACAGGCCGCGTATGGGGATGACCACCCCAACACCGGCATGCGCCACATCAACCTCGGAGTGGACTTGCGGGCAGCGGGCGAATTGCAGGATGCGATGCTCGAGTACCAACGCGGCATCGGCATTCTGACCAGACGCGGGCGAATCTCATCCACACACTTTGATGGCGTCCAACACCTGGCCAACCTGCATTACTGATGCAGGATTTCGATACTGCATTGACGATGCATCGGGCCGTTTACGCCAGACGTCTTGAAGTGTTGCCAAGTGGTGAATCCGATCACGAGCAGTCGCTGTACAACATCGCCAAATGCTTGTGGAAACTGCATCGACCTGATGAGGCTCGCGCCGCCTTGCAACAGGGCCTTCAACGCAGCGAAAGCGATTGGGCACCAGGTGGATCGCGCCGAGGGTTGCAGATGCGCTTGTTGTCCGCGCAACTGGATTTCGACCAGGAGACTATCGAAGCGCACATCAGGCAGTTGTGGCAGTTCGGGAACTTGCCGCTGACACGCTCGCCGGACACCTTCGCGCTGTCGGTGATCTGGATGCTGGAGGCGCAAGCCTGGAAAGACTCGCGTTGCTATGGCAGGACACCGCGCAAGCGATCGCGCAGTCCGGAATCCTATCTGGGGCGAGATACGAGCCGCGACATCGCCGGGCTGGAGCAAGTACACGCGACATCCTGTCTGCGCTGAAGAGCGAACATGCATCCTCAGGATCGGGCACTGCAGCGGACCAGCCCGTGAATCGCCAGCTCGCCGGCGATCGTCATGGGGCCGCCCAGTCCAGTTTCTCGCCGATGAAGGC
The DNA here is from genome assembly GCA_016712105.1 of Ahniella sp. GTDB lineage: Bacteria > Pseudomonadota > Gammaproteobacteria > Xanthomonadales > Ahniellaceae > Ahniella. Next base: position 241 of record JADJRU010000055.1, on the reverse strand, counting down.
ACGCGCGAATCGCGCGTCACGTTTGACCGTGGGTTCTGAGACACCCAATGCGGCTGCTACATCAACCACTTCGATGCCAGCGATGAAGCGCATCTCGAAACCCTGTCGGCGCACGCGGGTCGAGTTCGTCCAACGCATCCAGCGCGTCGTTGATGGCGACAGATCTGCCCAGAGTCATCCTCGATCGCGAAATCCGTCGAAGCCAAAGGAGTCCAGCGAGATCACGCCGCCAGAGCCACGC
>JADJRU010000054.1 GCA_016712105.1 Ahniella sp. | reverse complement strand
CTCATGGTTCGTTTCGGTCTGAACCACCCTGAGCAAACCAGCTCGGCGGTGACGCGACGATGTCGCTGACTCACCCACCAATGGCAACCCGCGCATCAAACAGTCATTCCCCCATCTCCGCGACAGCACCCGGCACCGTCAGATTGGCACGGGAACTGTTCTCGAATCCGTCAGCAAAAAGTCCAATGCTCAGTATCGGATCCTGATCGGTGGCGCTGTTGTTGCCCGGGCTTGGGTCGTTGAGCGTGTTCGGAACCGCCACACTGGCGGTGTTGGTGACGAAAGCGCCCACGGTGCCATCAACCGTACCCAGGACATCAAATCGCAAGTGCTGACCGACGTTCAAGTTCACCGTACTCGCCAGATTACCCACACCGGCATCAGGTGTTGGGCGGGTCGCCGTCGATTGTGCTTGAACACAAGCCCAACTGCCGTTGATCAGAGTGGCCGGCAAGGTGTCCGTCACGCTCGCGCCGTTCGCCGCAACCGGTCCGGCATTGGCGACCACGATGGCGTACACGGTGCTTTGTCCATTGAGCAAGCCAGTCACGCCATTACTCTTGTCGATCTGCACATCGGCATCAATGATTTCATCGGCACCGATACACGGTGAAGTCGGAGACCTCGCCTGATTGTCGAAATCGTTGGTGATACCGGGGACATTGGTACCCGTGGCAATCAAGGGGCTGGTCGTTTGCAGATGAAGATCGCTGTCGGACACGTACGCGGGATCTTGCTGAATCGAGTTGGCGTCGTCCGAAACCGCCGCAGCCCAAGCCGCCACGGTGGCATAGTCGGTACCAAAGCCGCGTCCAGGGAACCACTTCGGAAAACCCCGCATTGGCGCCGCTGGCAAAGTAGTTGTTGAAGTTGGCATCCAGGTTGGCAAACGTCGAACTGTTCAAACCAATCGCGTAACTTTTCGCATTCGCCACGGCACCCGTTGCCACCTGGTGGTTGCAAAACGAATTGTTCTTGACTCCACCATCGGATCCGCACCCGAGATGGCGATGCCAAAAAGCGGCCAAGTGGTTGTAGCGCCGCGATCACCCGACATCAGAACCGAATTGGACAACACGCGCGTGCGCGATCCACTGGCTCCCGCAACAAAAATGCCAACCGACAAATCACCGGCCGTGGCATTGGAACTGACGCCGGAGATCATGTTGTTGACGATGGTGTTTTGACCAACAGATCCCCCTGCGATCGCAATGCCCGCCGCAGAGAATGTCCCGGTCTGGACCACACCGTTGATTCGATTGCGCTGCACCAGGGCATTGGTGACGCCACCCGGCGCGATTGCGGTTGCCGAGATGGTCAGGGTACCCAAGGCAATACCGAACGCGTCCTGGCTGTCGCCACTGTCCATCCCCCCGATGTGGTTGAACGCCACAGAGCCACCGCTGTCGGCGTCGGCCAGAATGCCGGCGCGCCGGATGCGATCGACACCGGTGGCGCTCAAGTCATTCATCACAGAACGGTACCCGTGTTCGGATTGGCGGCATCTTGACCAATCGACACCAGGCCGAAGGTCGCACGCTTGAAGGCGCAGTTCTCGACGACGTTGTTGTCGTTGTCAGCGCCTGCAGTCCCGGGTGTTGCCGCCGATCGAAACCACGATCAAATTGAGGACGGGTCCTGTCCCGACAGGTTGAGATGCGCAACCGATTGTTTTGCGCCCCATTAATGCCCGTGCCCAGATGAATCACCACGGCTGAAGTACCGACACTCGTGTTCTGGAAACTGAGCTCGCGCAGGGCCGCGTCGCCCCCGATCTGACCATTGGCAGTGGACTCGATCGTGGAGCCATCGATAGTGACCCGATCCGCGCCATTGAGGCGAAACAATGCGCCGTTGAAACTACCGACAACACTTCGCGGGCCGCCACTGGGTTTGATCTTCAGCGTATAGCCACCGCCCGCCTCCTCGATCCATTGATTCAAGGCCACCGCGCCTGTTTCCGCCGATAGATCGCTGGTGATGTTGAAGGTTGTATTGCCGGTCAATACACCGTTGTTGATCGCTTCGAATACACCACCGGCATTGGTGAGCGAGGTGAACACTTCCCCCGCGCCGACGCTGTACACGCCACTGAACGCAGTGGCGATGGTGTACTGGCTTGGGGTGCTGGGCGGCGTGGTCACGACATTCACGTTGGTGCCGACAAAGCCATCGCCGGGGTTGGCGCCGAGATTGCCTGGAACGTCTTGCGCCACGACAAAATACTGCACCACATCATTGGTCACCACACCAGCAAGATCGGCATGGTTGATGGTGCACGACCAGGTGCCACTGAACACCGTGCCGCTGGCCAAGGTACATGCCCGTGAGAACAGGGCACCGGCATTCTTGCGATAGTAGATCCGGGGCGCCACACCACCCGTGGCGACGCCGGAGAAGTCGCTGATGGTCGCCGAAAGGGTACGATCAGCCGTAAACGTCGTGTTGGGCAACGCGGCATAAACGATATTCGGCGCAATCACGTCGAGATACGTGCCATCAAACTCGTCCGCACCAATGTCGGGCGCAAACGCGCCTCCATTGACCGATCCGACCGGCCCCGGGCGCACTTGTTGGTCATGGTCCACCGTCGTGCTCTCGATTGGGGTGCCACCCGACTCGATCTGCGTCGGCGTCACACCCATGTTCAAATGCAAATCGCCGATGGCGGGGTTGGTGAAATTGACTGCAATCCCGGAAGTGCTCGAGCCGTCACCTGCCGAAGCGGTTCTCCATCCGGCAAGACTCAGGTTGCCATTCCAGTGCCCGACGGTTGCGGAATCGGCATTGAGCACGTTGAAGTTGGAGGCATTAACTGGCCATCCGGTATTGCTTGCGGTGGCCCCGAAATTATTGGCGATCGCAAAATGCGCACCGGTGCCACCGTTGCGGGTATTGGTGATCAGGTTGTTGCGGAAATCGATGGTTTGATTTCGTGCCGAAGCGGTTAGATCCCCGCGCAAGAAACCGAAACTGGGAATGCTGCCAACGCCCGCGGTACCGCTGATCTGGATCGTGTTGAAGTAGATCTGATCCAGCGGATCCGGCGTCGATCCATGATTGGCCTGGATGCCGATGAACGCGGTATTGGTGGTTTGACCGGCCCCCAGGGCAATCATGTTGTTGCTCACGGTGACGGAGAAGTTGCCGGAGCGGATGACCACACCGGCAACAATGCCCGGAGCAGTCAACGTCGTCGAAGTGCTGGAATTGCTCAGGCCGGAAATCCGGTTACGGGTGATCGTGGTTCTGGTGGCATTGGCCCCGGCGATGCCCACTGCAAACCCACCGGTCGCGCCAGTATTGGTGCGGGCGATGTTGGAGATGACATTGTCGGCGATGATCGAATTCATCCCGAATCCGAGGACAATGCCCGCGGCGCCCGCGCCACCATTGGCGATCGACGCACTGGTACTGTTTGTCACCAGGTTGCGGATCGTATTGTTGCTGATCGTGAATACTGTGGAAGGACCCTGTGCACCGACTGTCCAGATCCCGCGGACAAAGCCTGTGGTGCCGGTTCCGAACGAAGCCAGGTTTTCAACGGTGTTGTTGGCAACACTGACTGTTCCGGACGGCAAGACAGTAGCGAAATTGATTCCCGATACCAGTGAACTTCCGGTGGTAAAGCCGCTGATACCACCGCGCAAGTTGTTGGCGCTTGGGTTGCCAAGGGTATTGCCGCTGATGGTCAAGGAAACCGTTGATCCCGAAACGTTGATGCCAGTCACTGAACCGGCAACCGTTGCGGTCGTGCCGGAAGAAGACAATCCTCCGATCGTGTTGTTCTGAATCGTCACCGCATCAGGTGATGAGGTATGTATGCCCGCCAGCAGGGCGCCGCTGGTGAGTGAAGTGACCGTCAACAGATCGACCCCGGAGGCACCCCCGATGATGTTCGGCGTGACCGTGCCGACGCTGGCACTGCCACCGGTGATATTGATGCCACAGAGCACACCAAACGTGGTGGTGGCACCGCTCGACGTCGCCAGACTGATGGCGGACACCGTATTGCCTTGCACCGAAACCGGCGCGGCAGCAGTGAGATTGATGTCGCTCGCAATCAGGCGTGTCGCGATCGTTCCCAGCATCGTGTACACACCCGTGCCAGCCGCCGACGAAAAGCCGATGCGATTGGCGGAAATGATGTGATCGGCACCGCTGGCGATTTGAATCCCACGGTGAACGTTGGCCGTTGTATAGGTGCGTGGTAGGGATTGGAACAGACGATTGTTATTGATTGTCCATTGGGTGTTGCCACTACCGATGAGGATGCCAACCGTGGCGGTCGAGGCATTGAAGAAATTGGCGATATCGCAGTTTGTGATGGTGTTGCCGGAATTCTCGGCCGGAGCTGCGCTACCGATGGAAACAACACCATTGGTCGGTGTGCCACCGGCAGCTGAACAATGCTGCAATTGGACACTGAGTTGTTGTCGTTGCCAGTGGTGGTGCCAGTGGATAACACGACGACACCTTGCGTGATGTCGGTCCCCGACCCTCTGAGCGTGACATTGGAAATGTTGTTGTTGCTCGCGTCATTGATGAAACGAAGCGTCGACGCAGTGGCGCTGGTGTCAAGGTTGGTCAGGATCAGGGCGTTGCCGCCGCTGTTGAGGCCATTGATGGTGACATTGTCCGCACCATCCAGGTCGATCAAGGGACCGGGCAGCGAACCACCGATACCGCGTGTCGCACCGCCGCTCGGTGTGATCGCGAGACCGCTGTAAGTCGCAGCGCCCGAACCGCTTGCAGCAAGCACGGCGGTTGCCAGTTCGGTTGTGTTACCGGTCACGCTGATCGCGATCGCGCCCTGGTGGGTGCCCGCGTTGATGGCATCAAAAGCGCCTTTGAGCGTGGTGTAGCTGGCCGCTGGCGTACCCGCCGTCGCACTGAGGTTGATTTGAGCCAAAGGCCGGCCGTGGTGCAAGCGCAACGATTGCCAGAAACAACAACCACGAAAACAAGATTCGATTGCTTGGCGTGCTCGTCAAAAGACCCTTCGATCGACAATTCATACCGTCCCCTTCTCCGATGTGCCCAAGACAGTCAAGCAAGGCGCCTAAAACTGGCCGAACAAGAATATCAATTGCAGAATCGATGTAAATCGAATTCTGTTACACCCAGAGACCCGCCAAAACAGAAGTGGCACGAAGCGATGGAATTGGATCAGTGGCAACTTCAACATGGTGCCGTATTGCGGGGATCGGTCGGAATCGAAGGCTGGACGCGCAATCGGCTACCGAGGGTCGAGGCAGGTCTTCTTCGCACGCCGCGCCGGCCACTTCCTCTTTCCCCGAGCGTTCCCCAACCCTCCCGATGAATCTCGGCGGTCTGGCCCGCGTCGATTCACCGGTGGCATCGGCAGAATCACTCGAAACTGTTTGCGAAAATGTTGCCTGAAGCCGGCGCACCGCCCGAATTCGTCAGGCCGTTCACCCACCATGACGTGTTCTGAACATTGGCCCCGTTGATCGGCGAGGCCGTGCCGGTCGTGACCACACCGTTCGAAGTCAGACGCAGACCCATGGCGCGATCGCACCGCCAGATGCCGAGGCCGGTGTCGTCTGGCGCATTCTCGATCAGGATGTACCCCTGACCGTTGGGGCCGAACGTGGTGTCGAGCAAGCCTGCCGGGGTAAGGCGCGCCACGACGGCGTCGGTATCGTAATAGACCCCGGTGGGGCTCGCGAAACCGATCGACCCGGCAAGGTAAATGCGGCCCTGCCCGTCCGTCGCCACTGCGGTGCACTGAACGGAATCCAGAACGCCGGGCGTGAAATGGGTAGACACATAACCGGCGCCATTGGCAAACGCGCCATCGAGCACCAGATCTTCAGCGTCAATGCCAATCTGATAGAAGCTGACGGTGCAATCGGTTGCGCCGTTGGCATTACGCTGAGATTCGCCCGCGACGACCAGCCGCGTTCGTGTGGCGTCAGTGAACGAGATCGCCGTAGCGGCATCGTAGCCATTCGGGATCAAGTCCGGATCGAGCGTCGCGCGACCGCTGCCGAAGAAGTAGCTGGTTCTGTCCAGCTTCTTCACCACTGACCAGTTGTCCACGCCATTGCTGACACCGCCGGCGATGAACATGCGTCCCTGATCGTCGACGTCGCTCACCGCGGCATAGTTGACGATCGTGCTGGTGCCCGCCGTCACCGGATACACCGCCCAGCCGTAAGACTGGGTCGATTCCATCGAGATATGGAACAGGAACGGTTGACGAAAGTCGGTGACCGAAAAATCGAACGCCGTACCCGCCATGTAGAAGCGCTCGACGCCTGTTCGGGTGACGCCAATGCCCCTCAGATCCAAACCGTTGGGCGCGGATGCAGGCGCGACAAGCCGAAGGCAGCCTCGACGAACGGGACTTGGATTGATCTGGCTATCCATCGAGCCGTCGCGAAGGACCCGGCAGAGCAGGATGTTGTGCGCCCCGCTGGCTGACTCGATGGCCCCGATCAAGATGGCGTCGCGGCGTTCGTCGTAGCGCAGTTTCGGCAGACTGATGGTGCCGAACCCCGCGTTGTCGGACGTAATGAACGTGCCTGCGCCGAAATTGCTCGCAGGTGTGCCATCGGCGTTGAAGACGAAGATCGCAATCTGCGTGGTTTCGTTCTTGCGACCTGCAACGGCGAATTGACCATCCGGCATGACAATCATGGACTGGTTGTCGATCACGAAGCCATTGGCCGCAACTTGAGTGCGGCCGAAGCTGCCGAAGCCGAAATCGGTGATGCCGTCTTGCGCCGATACCTGAGTCGGCAGACCCACCAGCGCAATAAGTAAGGCGAATGCGACGAACACGGAACAGACGGTATTGAACTTCGACATGGCAGATCCTCGGCATTAAAAAATTCGGTCAGTGCCTTGGTTCACGCAAATCGACCGCGCCAGGGATCATCGGTCCTTGAAAATAGTTCAGGGCAGCCGTGATCTGCGCGGCAGCGATCCCTGCGAAGCCGATTCCACTAACATGCCGCCATGGAATCCCAGGCCCCCTCCTTCGCCCGCGCACGTCAGGTCTTTGACGAACTCTGCGAACTCCCCGCTACCGAACGACGCGCGCGTCTGAGTGCCATTTGCGACCTCGACGGAGCGAGCCTTTCGCTCATCGCCCGCTGGTTCGACGCCCTCGATGCCGACCCGCACACCAGCGGTGAATCACGTATTGCCGCAAAATGGATGCAGCCCGAAGTGATGGAGTCGTGGTTGCAGGACCAGCAGGCTCAACGCGCTGCAACACTGCAAGGCCAAGCGCACGGGAACTACCGGCTGCTGCAGTTGATCGGCCAGGGTGGCATGGGAAAGGTGTACCTGGCCGAGCGGATCGATGGCGTGTTCCAGCAGAGAATCGCGATCAAGATATTGCAGGCAGAAGCCTCCGGAGACCCCGAACTGATCAAGCGTTTTCGCACGGAACGCGAAATTCTAGCCGCCCTGAAGCACCCCAACATCGCCCAGTTGGTCGACGGCGGCATTTGGGCCGATGGTTCGCCTTACCTGGCGATGGAATACGTCGAGGGCGAGCGCATCGACCACTGGTGCGAACAGCGCCACTGCACCTTGCAGGCCCGTCTGCGACTGATGGTCGATGTCTGTTCTGCGGTACAAGCGGCCCACGCCGCACTGATCGTGCACCGCGACCTGAAACCGGCCAACATCATGGTCGATGCCAATGGCCTGGTGAAGCTGCTCGATTTCGGCATCGCCAAGGTGCTCAGTGACAACGCCTTTCGAAACACCGTCGTGTTGACGCGCGACAACGCCGGCCTGATGACCTTGCGATATGCCAGCCCCGAGCAAGTGAATGCAAAACCGGTGACAACGTCCACCGACATCTATTCACTGGGCGTGGTGCTTTATGAACTGGTGACCGGCAGTTCGCCCTATGGCGAGGCCGTCGAATCCGGCGCAAGCCTCATCAAGGCCATTTGCGACACCGAGCCGGCAACGCCGAGCCGGCAATTCGGCTCGACGTCGGGCCCCGAAAAGGTGTTCCGTCCGCACCACCAGCGCGAACGAATCAGCGCGGACCTCGACGCCATCGTACTCAAAGCATTACGAAAGGATCCCGGCGAACGATACTCCTCGGTCGACGCCATGCGCGAAGACCTCTTGCGTTTGCTCACTGGCCGACCCGTACTGGCTCGGCAAGGCAACGTCTGGTATCACGCACGGAAGTTCGTTCGCCGTAATGCGCTACTTGTGGCGACCACGACGGCGATCCTGCTTGGCACCACGTTTGCCGCCATCAATCTGAAACTGCAACGCGACACGGTCATCCGCGAACGCGACAAGTCACAGCAGGTTACGGGATTCCTGCTTCGCCTGTTCGAACAGGCCGATCCGGCGGTGAATCGCGGCCAAGTTCCCGATGCGGTGACCATGGCCAGGAATGGCTTGCGCGATGTTTCCGCCAACATCGAACTGAAGCCCGAAGTGAAGGCCGAAATGCTGGCCACGCTCAGCACCGTGCTGGTTGGCCTGGGCGAATACGCCGAGGCGCTGACGGCCGCGCAGCAGGCACAACAACAGACCGCAAAGTTGTCACCGATCGAACCGATCCTGGCGAGCAAGGTCAAGATCGCACTCGCCCTTGCGAACATCGAAAACGGCCACGTCGATTCGGCGCGAAGCGATTTGCTCTCTGCCTTGTCGTCGCTCCAACGGCTACCGTCAAACGATGAAGTCGCGGCATTAAAAGCGCGCACACGAAGCCTGCTGTACCGCAGCGACTTCGAACAGGAACATTATGCCGACGCCCTGATCCACGCTACGACGGCCGTCTCTGACTTGCTCGCGCACCTGCAGTACGAATCCCTACAAAGCGCCATCGCGCAACAGAGGAGCGACGAGCTTCATCGGACGCTGGGTTTCGCCCTGCAGGATCAATGCGCAGCGATGGTCGCAAACGAGATGATGCAATCCGCCGAGGCATTCTGCGCGGACGTGATGCGTTATCGAGAAAGGACACTCACTCCCAATGACCCGGCAATCGTGGCCACGATCGCGCAGATGGCGCTGGTGTATGAGTCCATCGGCAATTTCGACAAGATGGTGGACATGACACGACGGGCGCTGGCGGTCACACAGGCCGCGTATGGGGATGACCACCCCAACACCGGTATGCGCCACATCAACCTCGGCGTGGACTTGCGGGCAGCGGGCGAATTGCAGGATGCGATGCTCGAGTACCAACGCGGCATCGGTATTCTGACCAGGACGCGGGGCGAATCTCATCCACACACTTTGATGGCGTCCAACAACCTGGCCAACCTGCATTACTCGATGCAGGATTTCGATACCGCATTGACGATGCATCGGGCCGTTTACGCCAGACGCCTTGAAGTGTTGCCAAGCGGTGAATCCGATCACGAGCAGTCGCTGTACAACATCGCCAAATGCTTGTGGAAACTGCATCGACCTGATGAGGCTCGCGCCGCCTTGCAACAGGGCCTTCAACGCAGCGAAAAGCGATTGGGCACTCAGGTGGATCGCGCCGGGTTGCAGATGCGCTTGTTGTCCGCGCAACTGGATTTCGACCAGGGAGACTATCGAAGCGCACATCAGGCAGTTGTGGCAGTTCGGGAACTTGCCATGACACGCTCGCCGGACACCTTCGCGCTGTCGGTGATCTGGATGCTGGAGGCGCAAGTTTTGGAAAGACTCGGGTTGCCATGGCAGGACATCGCGTAAGCGATCGCGCAGTCCGAATCCTATCTGGGGCGAGATACGAGCCGCGACATCGCCGGGCCGGAGCAAGTACGCGACATCCTGTCTGCGCTGAAGAGCGAACATGCATCCTCAGGATCGGGCACTGCAGCGGACCAGCCGTGAATCGCCAGCTCGCCGGCGATCGTCATGGGGCTGCCCAGTCCAGTTTCTCGCCGATGAAGGCACGCGCGAATCGCGCGTCACGTTTGACCGTGGGTTCCGAGACACCCAACGCGGCTGCCACATCAACCACGTCAATCCCAGCGATGAAGCGCATCTCGAAAACCCGTCGCGCACGCGGGTCGAGTTTGTCCAACGCATCCAGCGCGTCGTTGATGGCGACGATCTGACCGGAGTCATCCTCGATCGCGAAATCCGTCGAAGCCAGGGAGTCCAGCGAGATCACGCCGCCAGAGCCACGTTTTTCCGCCAATCGCGAGCGCGCGTAATCGACCAGAATATGGCGCATCGCAGTGGCGGCGGTAGCGAGGAAATGGCCACGATCGTTGAACCGATGTGTTTCGTCGGCAGCAAAAATCTTCAGGTAAGCCTCGTTCACCACGGCACCCGTTGATAGGGTCGGTCCGCGCGCGCCTTGTCGCAATGCGCGGCGAGCCAAACGCTCCATCTCACGATAGACGTACGCCATCAACTCCCGATCGTGGTGATCGGCGGCGTTGAGTCGTTGCGTCAGATTGGCGTGATCGGGAGGTTTCGCATTCGACATGGCAAGATCATGCCATCAGTTTCATGCGATTGCACAGGCGTATCGGACCTGCGCAGACCCTCTCGACTGCAATCCGCGCCATAGAACAGGCCCGATGTTGCTCGATGATCACGAGGGCGACGGTCATGACCATCGCGATCGACGTCCCCGTTTCGAGGCTGGCCGGGGCATTTGGGTCGATCGATGGCGGACTCTCGACACAAATGAATCGGAATCAGATTCACCGTAACCTGCGGGAAGCGGGTCGAGTAGACTCGACTGGCCGCCGGCCGAGGTGATGCCTCAGCATGGTCGCAAGCCTTCCCCCTTGAGACCCTGAATCCCAGACGGTACGCCCATGAATGACGCGCAATCCTCGAAAGAATCCGGCACCGGCTTCAGTCGGAAAGTCCAAATCGCAATAGGAACGCTCGTCGGTACCCTGACGACCGCAATCGGACTGACCGCAGTGTTCTTCCCTGACCTGTTCAATCTGCAGAAGAACCGCATGCCGGAACTGGAGATCGAGATCACCAGTCTGGAAGATGCCGAAACTCTTTCGGCATTCATGGAGCGCAACCCCAAAAAGATCGTCAAGCTGGACATCAGCGTCTGCAGTACGCTGAAAACACGTTGCTCGGCGATTCGCTACGAAGGCAGCAGCCTGGAGTTTTCCGACTTCCCGAAGGATGAGGATTGTCCGGCCGACGACCAGCGCATGATGTACGGCGGCACTCAGTTCCACTTCCGTGATGTCGATGAGTCGGAGACGACAGGCCAGGATGCGTGGCTTTGGGACAAGTTCGCGCAGTGCAAGAATGGTGCGGCAGACGGCGTCTCGCGCGCATCCGGGTATTTCCTGACTCCAGAGTCCGCCGGGTTCGGACAAGGATGGTTGGTCTGGATGCTGTCTCCGGTGCCCGAACGTGATGTGCTTCTGAAGGACTACTAGCGAGAGCATCCCCGCATCGCGGGGTGTGGCGGATCCGATACAGGTCGTCACGCCATTTTCGTCGCGTTCGAACGGCCTCGGCGCGGGGCTGTGCGCCCTTGGGAACCTCGCCAACGCCTCGCACCCTTCAATTCACGGTCCTCGTGCGACGCGTTCGCCATGCGACGGTCGGAAGTACGATCCTCCTTCGCTGAGCCATAGTTCCGCGAAAGACCGGCCATCAAGGCCGCCATTTGGTTGTCTGGAGTCCAGCGCCAAGTCTGCTCGAGTCTGCCTTCGCCGGCATGCCGACGCCAATCCTGCACTCAATTGTCGGCAGGCGGCGCTTCGGTCTGTTCCAGAAATTTCTGCACGTCCATCATACCCGGCTGGTCGCCATAGACCCGCGCGTTGTCCTCCAACATGGCGCGGTAATCGCGGCCATCGAGGGCACGCACCCGGTGCCAGTCGGCACCGCGCTTGAGCAGCAGCAGGGCGGCCGGCCAGTTCTGCGCCAAGGTCGCCTGTAACAACGCGACCTTGCCATCGGCGCTCTTGGCGTTGACGTCGGCACCCCGATCCAGCAACACGGGCAGCACCGAATGATCAACGCCGATACCGGTGGCACCGAACCATACGGGTTCGCCAAACTGGGCACGCTGGTTGGGATCTGCGCCAGCCTCCAGCAGCAGCTGGACTGGCTCGATGCCGGCTTTCTGGCTGACCTGAATGGCAACGGCCAAGGGCCTCTCGGCGCCGACGCCATCCGGATTCGCTCCGGCTTGCAGCAGCGCGCGCAAGACCTCGGGCAGGTCTGGACTTGCCTGCAATGTGCGCAACGCGAATACCAGAATATCGGAGCCCCCAAGGCCGGTCTGGGCAAGATCAGCTGTTGCAGCCAGCTTCCTGATCGCGGCAACGTCGTTGCGACCGACGGCCAGTTCCAGATCCTGCATCGGTCCGGCGGCGAACTGAGTGACGTTGCCGTTCGCGTCCTGGTGGCGACGCATGGTCTGTCCGAGGTAACTCTGGCTGAAGACCACCACCAACAGCGGTGTCGCCGCAATCAGCAATCCGATGCTGCGCCAGACCTTCGACCTGGCAACGACGAACAACATGATCGCTGCAGCAAGCAGCAGCCCGGGAACCAGGAGCATGAACGCAGCAACGGCCCATGGACTGGTGTGCGACGACGGTGCTGCTGCCAGTCCGAGCAGGAACAGCACACCCAGCGCGGCGACATCGCAAGCGATCAGGGCCCAGAACAGCATCTTCAGCAGCACGCGATCGCACTCCTTTTTCCCGTCATCACGCGCTCATTCTGCCAGACACGCGCGGGCCGCCCTGATCGACACACAGATCAGGGATGCAAAAGATAGTACGCCCAACCAGGGCTGACGAGCTCAAGAGCCTGCTGCCGACCGACTGCTCGATGCTTCGCGTGGCGTGGGCCAGGACGAGGCGCGAAAGGTTGCGCCGGGCAACTCGGTCCGCACCAGCGGATTCGATCCGCTGGTTGCGGCCTGTCTGAACAAGTCCGTCCTGGACCTATTCAGACACGAAAGCTGCGTAATATCCCGAGGCTCCTTACGGGATGGACGACCAGGCAATCTTGCCGTCCGGATGAACAATCTGCAGCGCGCCATTCGGCGCGAGATTCAGCGTAGTCCCTGATGGCTGGACAACCGAAAACGCCGACCAGATGTAGGCATCGCCAGCGCCTCGCGCAACCAGGTTGCCATCACCCTGCATGATGATCGTCTGGACTCCCTTGTACTTGTCGCCAATCAACTTGTTGAGTCCCCAAACATAGGTACCGGCAGCGTTGTAGACAGCCAGATTGCCATCGCCCTGAAACTCCATGTAGTGGGCGCCATTGTTCGAGGTATAGCGCTGGCCGCGAACCAAAGTTGTACCGCCTTGAAGCGGAAAACCGCCAGCAAACGCGGTGCCGCAGGGATTGTTGGCACTCCAGCCTGGCGGCGACCAGTCCTCGAACACATGGTTTTCGTCGCCATAAGCCGTGGTACCGCCCTCGACCTTGGTTCCGTCGGCGCGGAACACCTCATAGGTACTCTTGCGCTGAAACAGGGCAGAATAAGTTCCCTTGGGGACCTTGTGGGATTTGGTGATCGTCCGACTGTTGATTGTCGTGCTCGCACCGCCAAAACCGAACGAGGAACTGAACTCGGCAGTGACCGAAGCAGTGACTGAACCGCCTATGCCAACAGGCTTCAGAGAAAGTTCAGCGCCCACGGTCGATGAAACGCTGGCACCGAAGGATTGTGACCAATTGCTCTCCTTTTCGATGCCTACCTGCATGGCGACGCTGAAATCATCCGATTCCGTTCCGCGTACGGCACAGCCGGTATTGTCGTAATCGTCCACCAGGACATACGAAACCGTGCGATTGATCGTGTAGGTCGGAGAGTTCAGCCATTGCTCGACATAGTCGTAGAGAGGGTCGTCGACAACAAAAAACGGCACCGGATACTTCCGTGAAATCGTATGCTTGCCGGACCCACCTTCCCATTTCGGACCAGTCAGCTTTGGCCTGTCGATCTGGGAGGCAGAATCGCTGGGCAACTCCCCGAACGGATTCTTCAGGTCGTTGAACGTAAACGACAGCGCCCACGCATCATTGATATCCGGTGTCGATGCATCCTTCGTCGGCCAGAACCCGTTACTGAGCATCACGAATGAATTGGGCGTGCGCGGCCCCTTGTAAGTCGTGCGCCAGAGTCCGACGCCATGGTCGCCATCCGAATCGGCATCATCCCAGATCGAGTTCTGGTCCCATTGCGCGCGCATCACCGCCGAACGACTGATGCATCGGAAGTTTGAATCAGAAGGATTGTTCGTACCGCCAGGCGTGGAGATCGCACCCAATGCGACGAAACCACTGGGGCACTCGGCGGCATAGATTCCGAGGTTGCGATCAGCACCAGTGCCCGCGTCGTCGTAGACCCAGGTAAAGCGACTGGGCGCACTGAGCAACCTTTCGAATCCCGGCTTTGGCTTGATCACGATCGTGAATGGTGTACGCCTGCCGTCAATCTGATATCGCGGCACGGCGACATGGCCCAATGTGTAGAAACCACCAGGCACTTTGGGGCGAAGGATGGTCACATCGCGCTTTGCACCAGACCCCTTGTCATCCCAGATGTTATCGAAGTCCTTGATGATCTGGATGAAAAACTGATCCGATTCAATGACGCCTGATTGTGCGGCCGTTGTCGGTGAGTGAGCAGTAACGATCAAAAGCGGAACCACAATTGCGAACTTCATGTTGGCATTGACCATGTGATTTTCGTTTTCATTGAATGGATAGGTGATCAAGGCCCTCAAGACCGAGATCGCAGTTTGGCCCTTAACCCTTGCTGGTCCTGCTCCAGAATTCGGATCGGATGATTGCCCCGACCCGAGCGTTGCTGTCCCTCGCCGCAGGGCTGAAGCTATCCAAGTATCGATCCAGTTTCTGGTGAACAAAAGTTTCTTACCCCTGGGCCGAATGCTCATCTTTCGAGTTCTCCCGATCCGCAGTTGATGCCGCGAGATGCGGTCCTGTTCCGGAAAATCGGCCTGATCGGCCGAATTCTTTTGGAGTGAAAAAGGCAGAGATTCGCACGCGAAAAGGCTATTCGAGCGTCTTCATCATCCACGGCGGACGTCCCGCGATTCGAGTGTCGACGTGATCGACTGCGATCATCACGAGTGCTTGCGACACCGGCTGACAGCCCCTGACGGGAGAAACCTTCCAGCCCTTTCACTCGATCGTGTCAGACGCATCCACAGGTAAACCCCGGACCCTGGCCAGGACTTGCGCGGGTAAATGCCTCGCGTACACTCAAACTGGCGCTGTCAGGGCATCGGCCTGTGCTGGAGCAGCCTCTCCTGCCTCACCACTTTTGCAGATCCCTCTCAGCCAGTTGAGCATGTTCGCATGATGTTCCTTTGGTAACCCGCACAGAGTTCGAAAGTCTTCCGTGCTGTCTCGACGCCACGCCGTGAGGAAATCAACATGAAGCTTGATCGCGCATTGTGGTTGATGGTCGTCCTGACGTCAGCCGCCTGTTCTGAATCGGAGGGCACCCATCAGGCCGCCGCTCACGCGACTGACCCATCATCTACCGTCGAAGTCCCCACCGATGGCAATGTGACTCGCCACACAACGTCTGGCAACTTGCAGTCCACCTTCGATATCGGCTGTATCGATGTTGCGCAGGTCAGGAATGTCTACTCCCCTGCCGACCTTTTCAAAGGGGCTGTCGCGTGTTTTCAATCCGGTGACGACGCCGAGGGCAGGAACCTGTTCTGGTTTGCTTTGGCCTATGGACGATTCGACATTGCCAGAGTCGCTGATGAAACCGCGCACCAGGGATTGGACGTGCTGAAGATGTCCAGTTTCGAAGGATTCAGCGAAGAGGACCGCGTGCGGATCTCCGAAAGACTGGGCGCTTCGATCAACGCACCGGACGAATGGGCACCCTTCTGCCAACAACTTCGTGATCTCGGGCCACCCGCCTACCATCCCGATTACATGATTCAGCACGGCATCCGTGCGTTTCAGCCCATATCAGCCGAAAGCGGCAACGGTTTGGTCGAGGACTTTGATCCGGAGGCGGCATGGGCGATGGTGGTGGATGAGTACATGCGGTGTGCCGCCAAAACCGACTCAAACGTTTCTCCTGCCGAGTAAGTCGGGCGGGTTAATCATGATCACTGCAAGCAGCGACGCAAGTCGTTGATTGACGTGATGCAAATCCAGACCTATGCCGATCTTGCCGACCTGACCACTTCTTCCGAACTCACTGGCAGCACCTTCGATGGACCATGCCAACCTAAGATCAAACGATCCTGAGGTTGGCATGGCCTTGCGTCGAAGTCTCGATTCAGACCAGTGTTGTGTCCACGAAGATTTTCGTGAGCGTGGACCAGGCGCCTCCACCGGATTGCGAGGCGTGATAAAGCGCATTGTCCTGACCCATGACGATCACGTCGACCCGATCGATACTCGGCACGGCAACTGCCAGCGGAGAACTGAGCGCCTTGAAGCTCGGGAAGGTGTACGTCGACCAGGTGGTGCCATTGAATGAATGACATCGAAGCGAGAAGTCTGGCGCGATGTAGAACACCATCAATTGATACGGCCCGAGCGATACCGCACAGGGATTGGAGATCAACGAGACATCCGAGAGCACTTCACCGCTGGCATCCCAGTTTGGCGCATTGAACCAGTTGTGGGACAGTGTGCCGTTCGTGTTGCGTGCAAACCAGTCGAGGCGGCTGGACGCCCAGGACGTGGCACCAATCAACGAAACCGCTTTCATCGACGACGGCAAGGTCAGCATCTGCCAACCAGCCTTCTTTTCGTAGTACCAGACCTGGCCATTCTTGTCCGGGACAAACAGCCGATAGTCACCAGCGCCCATGGCGACAACAGTCACCTGGCCCGCCGGAACGAGATTGCTGGCAGCAGCAATCGAGCCCTTGGTTTTCGAGGCACTGCCGGATGATGACTTCGTACGCGTTTCGATCCGCAGCGTCTTGAGGTCGCTTTCGAACGCGAAGATCGAGAGTTCCGAAGACGTCGGCGTGGCGGCTACGGGTGCACTGGCGCACGCACCACCCCAATCTCCGGTTGTGATGTAGTCGGTGCTCAACCCGCTCGTCAGGTAGGCATGGGTCACTGAACCCGCCACCATCATGCCTGAATGATCCAGGTCGTTTCCGGTAATGAAGAAAAACTCCACGCCCTGGGGGTTTGGCGGCACGGCCGGCGCCGAGGCAAGACCGGAGCCCACCGTGTCGACCCAGCGCCAAGTCTCGGTGCCCGGGTTGAGTGTGGCATAAACGGCATTCAGCCCCTGCAGATAGACCAAATGGACAGCCCCGCCCTTGGACAGTCCGAATGAAAAAGGCGGCTGGGTGAGCATCGGCGCCCCGAACGCACCCAACTGCGCCGGGATCACGCCGCCCGGAATGCTCCGGATCACGGTGGTCTGTTGGCCAAGCAAACCCGGGCCTTTGGCAGGCGTGGACGGCAAGCTGCCATAGGTGGTGGCAAGCTTGAAAGACTCGTGCTGTTGGCAATTGAGGTTGTCCAGATCCGAACGGATCCACACATCGGTGCCTGTCGGGACCAGCATCGGCGAGTAATTCGGAGCGCCGGACAACAGCGTTGGGACGAGGCGCAGGGCCTCGTAAGCATCGGAAGACGCAGGAACCGGTCCGCCGTTGTATGCCGCATAGATCTCCTGGATCGACCGGTTCACTGCGAGTTGAACGAGAGCAGCATTGGCATAGTTGGCAGCGCTGCGGTACTGGCCATCCCCCATGCACAACCACACGTCGCCGGCGTTGTTCGTCACCCAGAGTCCATTCACGGAATCTTCGTCATGCATGGCCTTGGCAATACTGCCGCTCATTCCGGACGTGGAGCCGTCATAGTCACTCTTCTGCGGATTCTGCACCGCATTGGGGAACTGACGCTGGTACATCTGCCGGCGCGGTGTACGAATGTGCCCAGCAGAGAACAAGTCGGTCAGGTAGTGATCGGCGAACGCGTTGACGGCGTAAGCCTGCTCGAGCGCTGCCGGGGTGGTTGCGGCATGGGCCATGGTGATCGCGAGCGAATGGGCCGCTTTGTAACACGTCACCGCATCGGGACCGAAGTGATCCCAATTCGTCGCAGCGATCAGCAGGTAACGTCCTCTCGGGGATGAGGTGAAGCTCGTATAGCTGCCGCCGGTGATGCCGTTGTACTGGTAATCGAAGTATTCCGTCCCATAGATGTTGCTGGGAGGAAGATTCCGCCACGCCATAGGCGTGGCCGCGTTGAACTCCCTTTGCATGATATCGATGAGGTTCGTCGCCTCGTTCCGGGACGCAGGGGTCACCAGCAAACTGTTCACGTTGGCCTGCACTTGCTGCTGTTGGGCGGCAAGACCGTTCTGGTTGGAAATCGGATTGTTCGGGTCCGCGTAGAAGTCACCCGCCAAAGCCAGAATCTGTCCGTACGACAACACCGAACCGTTCTGTCCAGGCAGGTTGAAGGACATCTGGTACAGCGCTGCATTCTGGGTGACCGTTGTTCCGTTCGGACCCGGAAAGGGAAGCGCCACTGGAATGACTGCATGCTCGCCGCTGTCGAAGAACATGACAGGGCCTGATCCGAGGAACAGCGCATTCAGATTGGTCCGACGACGGGTCGGAAGGATGGCAACGTCCAAATCGGACGCAGCAGACGTGACAGGGTCGGACATATTTTCCTCCAAGTGAATGGCACGACTGGTCGTGCGACAGTGATCGCGGAAAAGTATATCGACCGATTCTGCTGAGGCGTACCCCCAGTTCCACAACGCACGATCGGGTTGATCGCTGTTCCAAGGCATCTGGAACCGGCGAAGATTCCGAAAGGGTTGGGTTCAGGTTCTGCAGACCGGACGCCCTTGCGCTCACCCGCTCAGCTCAGGTTTTGGCGATCGTTGCCTCATCCGGTCCTGCGGACCACTTTCTCCCGGTTTCCGGGAGAAGGAAAATCGGCCCGGAACGTTGATTCAATGGACCGCCCACTCGATCTCGCTGCCACCGCGCGAACCCTTGCGGGCACTGAGCGTCAGCCGGCGATCAGTCGACTCGAAACTCACCACTTCAGAATCGACACCGGCCTCCAACACTTGAGCTTTATAGCCTGCAGCAGCGAGCTGAGCGGTGTAGAAGGCGACTACTTCGGCATGAGGCGCCGGACCGGACCACGAAACCTTGAGGCTCTCGCCGTCGCGGACAAACGCCGTACGCACGAATCCGGGTAACCGCACGATGCCGGGCGGATCTTCGCCGCTCACATCAGCGGCCGGTCGAGTTGGACCCAGCAAGGCACCGAGCGCCGCGTCAGCACTGGCACGACCTTGCTCCGTCCACTGGCGCAGTCCTTCCGTGGCAGCGGGCAAGGCTGCAGCGGCCAATCCCTGTTCCAGGGCTTCGGCGGATACCGGGGCAGCGGCCTTCAGCCGTTCCAGTTCCGCTTCCATGCGCTGCTGCGATTCGGCCTTCAATGATTCCAGAGTCGCGGCCTCCGGCAGCTCACGAGCGAGTTGGGCCACATCGGCCGGAATCGCCCGCTCCAGTGCTGCGCTGCCCTGACCGATCAGCGCCCCACCCGCTTGCCAGGCGCCACCCACCACCACAACCAGCAGCCCCACCAGAAGAACCGGGATCAGGACCAGCGCCAGACCGCCGACGATCCACACGGACCGCGGCAACCGCTTGAGGTGCTGCCAGACGAAACCACTCATCCCACTGCGGCTCATGCCCACTGCCCTTCACTGCCACCCGGCAGGCGGAGAGTCTCTCGCGGCGATTCATCGGACCTCGCGTGCGCCATCGCCGCGTGGACCTGGGTGCGCCGCAGGCGGTCGATCCGGCGGGCGATTGCTGCAGCGGCGCGGTCCACCGCCCGGGTCATCGCGGCGTACAAATCGCGCTGAACATCAACGACCACCACGTCGCTGCTGTCAGCCAGCTGGACCTGCAGCTGGCAGCGCTTGTCGATGCCGCCTCGAGACCCGTTGATGTCGGACAGGCGCACGTAAACGCGGCGGATCCTCCCGCGCAGGCGGTCGAGGGCGAAACCGACGCGACGCCGGACATGGCTCTGAATGGAATCGGTCAGGGCAAAACCGCTGGCTTGATTTCGATTCGCATGGATGCTCACTCCTTTGGTTGACAGGTACCTATCCTGAGGCTGGAGGCATTTCAGAGAAAAGCAGTAAGTTCCGATACATGTGTTCGTAAATCTCGAAGGATGACCCGATGCGCCGTTCACTCAATTACAAGCACCTGCACTACTTGGCGGTGGTGCGCGCCGGCGGCATCACGCGCGCAGCAGAAAAACTTCACCTGACACCACAAACCCTGGAGTGGCCAGGTGAAACAACTGGAAGACAGTGTCGGCGTGGCGCTGTTCACGCCGGTCGGCAAACGGCTGGAGCTGACCGAGGCTGGGCGTGTGGCCTATTCGTATGCAGACGAGATGTTCTCGCTGGCGGCGGAACTCGGCGAGGCGCTGAAGTCCCTGCCCGAAGGTCGTACGCAGAGTTTCCGGGTCGGTGTGGCCGACGCCGTTCCGAAGTCCCTGGCGCACCGCCTGCTCGCCCCTGCCCTGCACGCCCCAGAACCGATGCGCCTGGTTTGCCGCGAGGGCAAACTGGAAAACCTGCTGGCAGAACTGGCGCTGCACCGTCTGGATTGTGTGCTGTCGATCCGCCCTGCGCCAACCGGCCTGAACCTGCGCACCTGGAACCACAAACTGGGCGGCAGCGGCATCGGCTTGTACGCGCCGCGTGCGCTGAAACTCTCCGCCAAGACTTTCCCTCGCTGCTTGCACGGACAACCCTTGCTGCTGCCATCAGACGATTCGCCTGTGCGTGCGCAACTGATGGACTGGTTCGAGAGCCAGCGTGTGGTGCCGCGAGTGGTTGCGGAGTTCGACGACACGGCGCTGATGAAAACGTTCGGCCGTGCCGGCACTGGCGTATTCCCTGCACCGGTGGCCATCGCGGACGAAATCGCCCACGCCTACGATGCGCGATTGCTCGGCGCAGCCGGTGAGATCCACGAAACCTACTACGCGATCTCCACCGAGCGTCGGGTCAGTCATCCTGGCGTCAGAGCGATCATCGAGACGGCCCCGGGTGCGCTGGGTGTGGGCTAGTTGTTCGATTTCCTCGTTGCACGTTCCGCCCCACCCTTACCCTCCAAGGGGTCGCCAACCCATCTGCCCCTCTGACGGCGGTGGCTGTCAAGCCAGTTGTCGCTTTTTCGCTTTCTCTGGCTCCGCTCCTCATCCCAGCGCAGGGCCCCTCCAATCGTCATCCCCGCGCATGGCCCCTCCAACCGTCATCCCCGCGCAAGCGGGGATCCACTCGTTGCGACCAGGTTTGGGTCGTGTGGCACCCGAGTGGTTTCCCGCTTTCGCGGAAATGACGGACTTTTGGTGTGTGCCACGAGCGATCAGCAGCGCGTTGTCGCAGGCCCCTCCGCGCGTCATTCCCGCACACGGGCTCTCCAACCGTCATCCCCGCGCACTGTCTCTCCAAGCGTCATCCCCGCGCAAGCGGGGATCCACTCGTTGCGACCCGGCTTGGGTCGTGTGGCACCCGAGTGGTTTCCCGCTTTCGCGGGAATGACGGATTTTTGGTGTTTGGCACGAGCGTTCAGCAGCCCGTTGTCGCAGGCCCCTCTGCGAGTCATCCCCGCACACGGCCCCTCCAACCGTCATCCTCCACGGGCCCTCTGGCGGCAAGGTGACGCAATGGCGTCGCCTGCACGATCGAAGCAGGTTGCCTTTGGAACCGGCGTCCCGAGCGCAAGGGTTGTGCCGGTTTGCCAAGCATCCGGGCGACGTCGCGCCTCAAACCGCCTTTTTCCAAGCCCTGAATCGCCATCTTCCCGCATCGGCGACGTCCGATTTTCGATTCACTGAAATCAAATGAGCACTTTGTTCGCCAAAGCGTGCCTTGACCGTTGAGGCCTGGCACGAGCGCGTGAATCGCGAGCCGTTCCGGCCGATGGAGCGCACTGCCGAGTCCACTGCCATCACAGGGCAATGTATCCACCGACACAACACGCCTGCCGCATCAGGCAACTGATTGACCAATGGAGAACAGACCATGCTCGATGTCACTTCGCTTTGCCATGCTGACCCCAAGCGCCAGGGATCCCCCAGGCGGATCAGTTTTGCTCTTTGTTTCGTCGCCGTCCTGTTCGCGGGTGCGGCGCTCGAAGCCAGCGCGAGACCAGCAACCTCCAGCGAGCGGACGCGTGCACTGGACAATTATGGCAAGCTGGCCATCGGCTTCATCAAGAATCAGGGCCAGGCCCCTTCGGACATCGCGTTTTATCTGCAGTCGCCGGGCAAGAGCCTCTACTTCACCGACCGCGGTCATGCGCTGCGCCTCGTCAACGGCTCGGGAGCTGACGCTCGCACCCATACAGTCCGGGTCGAACTGGTGGGCGCCGAAAGTGCACCCATGCGCGGCGCGCAACAGGCAGAAGGCCTGGTCAGCTATTTCCGCGGGGCCAAGGACGAATGGCACACGGGCATACCGGTCTACCAGGAGATCCTCTACGTACAGCCCTGGCCGGGCGTGGCGCTGAGTTATCAGAGTGAGGGCGGCAGTCTGAATCGATCTACACGGTCGCACCGTTTGCCGACCCCGGGAAGATCCGACTGAAATACTCAGGGGCAAAGCACCCTGCGTCTCGATGCTGCCGGCAATCTGGTCTATGACACGCCTGTGGGCTCAGTTCAGGAGTCGGCACCGATCGCTTTCAGGATATCGACGGCCGTCGAGTGCCGATTGCGTCGGCATTCCAGTTGCTCGACGACGGCATGGTGTCGTTCAACATTGCCGACTATGACCGCAGACATCCACTGATCATTGACCCGACACTGACCTACTCGGGATTCATCGGCGGCGTCGGCGACGATGCAGGTTTCGATGTCGACATCGACAACGAAGGGAATGCTTATGTAATCGGCTACACCGCCTCGACCGAAACGACATTCCCGGTGATCGGCGGACCGGACATCGCCCACAACGGCGGCACCGACGACGCCTTCGTGGCCAAGGTCAACGCCGATGGCAGCGCCCTCATCTATCTCGGTTACATCGGTGGATCGGGTACTGACATTGGACGTGGCATTGCGGTTGATTCGGCTGGAAATGCCTATGTCACGGGTTATGGCAACTCGGGCCATCTGAACGGTTTTCCGTTATTGGAGGGGCCGGACCTGACCTACAACGGCGGAACCTATGATTCCTGGGTCGCCAAGGTCAATCCCACCGGCACAGCGCTGCTCTACGCGGGCTACATCGGTGGCAGCGGCACCGATCTCGGGTTCGCGATCGATATCGATCCCTCCGGGAATGCGTACGTCACCGGCAACACTGATTCTCAAGCGCCATCCTTTCCGGTTCTGGTGGGACCCGACCTGACCGCCAACGGTGGACAGGACGGATTTGTCGCCAAAGTCACATCGGATGGTTCGACGCTGGCCTATGCCGGATTCATCGGCGGCACCGGACTCGACCGCGGCAACGGCGTTGCCGTGGATAGCGCCGGCAGCGCCTACGTCACCGGCCCTACAGCATCGACGGCTGCCAGTTTCCCCGACGCGGTCGGCCCCGATCTCACGCACAACGGCGGCGACGACGCTTATGTGGCGAAAGTCAGTGTCGATGGCAGCAGTCTGATCTTCGCAGGTTACATAGGCGGCACGGGCAACGATCGCGGCAATGCCATTGCAGTCGACACCAACGGCAATGCCTACGTCACGGGCGTCACCGCGTCGACCGAGGCCACCTTTCCAGTGCTCGAAGGCCCCGACCTGACGCACAATGGCGGGGATGATGCCTTTGTCACCAAAGTCGCAAGTGACGGCACCGCGCTGGTTTACTCCGGCTACATAGGCGGCAGTTCAACCGACTCGGGCAACGCGATCGCAGTGAACAGTGCGGGTTCTGCTTACGTGGCGGGCAGCACGTTCTCGACGCAGGCAACCTTCCCGGTCTTGATTGGCCCGGATCTGACCCACAACGGCGCCACCGATATCTTCATCGCCAAGGTCAATGTGCTGGGCACTGCGCTGGACTATGCCGGCTATCTGGGTGGCAACGGGGGTGACCCGGGCACGGGAGTTGCGGCCGACAACGACGGCAATGCCTACGTCACCGGAACGGCTGCGTCCACGGGCGGCAGCTTTCCAGCGGTTGTTGGACCGGACCTGACGTCGAACGGCGCCATCGATTCCTTCGTGGCCCGAGTGACCGAACCGTCCGATACGTTCTTCAAGAACGGCTTCGAGTAAACCCCTTCCCGAAACTCAGCGGCACGCCGGCCGCCAATCCGCATCGTTCCTCAGAATACTTCAGGGACGATGCGGAATCGCCCGCTCTGACCACGATCGGCTACAAGCACACCCTTTCCGAAACCGTCGGGCATCCACTGATGAGCGCACTACAGAGGAACACCCCATACCCGGCAAGACCCGCACGCAAGTGGGCAACGTCGCGTCATCGAGGCAAATTTTTCCTCGACTCGGGCCCCGCTGCGCGTAGTATCAGACATCGTCATTCACTGGGCGCTCCGGTCGTGTCTGCAAGTTCTGATTTCACCTGGCAATTTCGCGAGGCCCGCGCCGGCGACAGCGCTGCCTTGAATGCGGTTTTGCCAGCGGTTTACGACGAACTCAAACGCATCGCCCGGGCCCAACTTTCGCGCGAGCGAGCCGGCCATACACTGCAGCCAACGGCATTGGTCCACGAGGCATACCTGCGTTTGTTGGGCAGTGAAGCCATCGATTGGACCGACCGCGCCTGGTTCATCGGCATGGCGGCAACGATGATGCGGCGCATTCTGATCAATCATGCCCGTGACCGAATGACCGACAAGCGTGGCGCCGGCGCGATTCACGTCGAGCTTTCCGAAGCCGAGCCTCTGCACGCCGAAGCGTTTGACCTTCTCGGCCTGCACGCTGCATTGGAAGGCTTGCAACAACTCGATGAGCGACAGGCCCGTGTCGTCGAGCTCAAGTATTTCGGGGGTATGGAAATCGACGAGATCGCTGCTGTGCTGTCCGTATCCTCTGC
>JADJRU010000053.1 GCA_016712105.1 Ahniella sp. | reverse complement strand
GTTCGGCGCGGATGAACAGCGCCATCAAGCCACCGACAAAGAACATGATCAGCGAGAACACCAGGTACATCGTGCCGATGTCCTTGTGGTTCGTCGCATACAACCAGCGGTTCACGAAGCCCTTCGGCTTGTGATCATGGTCGTCGTGGTGGTCGTGCGTGTGGTCGTGGGCAGTTGCGTTGGCCATGGTTCAATCCTCAATCAATTCGTGACCGGAGCCGAAGCGTCGGTGTTGGCTGCAATCGCAGTTTCGACGACCGCCGGTGCCTTGTAGCCCGGTTGTGCCGCAAGCCACTGTTCGTAGTCGGCCTTCGCCTTGAACTCGACCACGATCGGCATGAAACCATGGTCCTTGCCGCAGAGCTCGGCACACTGACCGCGGTAGATGCCCGGTTCCTTCACTTCCGTCCACTGCGCATTGATCTTGCCCGGGATGGCATCCTGCTTCCAACCGAGGTTCGGCACCCACCAGGCGTGAATCACGTCTTCGGCGGTGAACAACAAACGGATCTTCGTGTTCGTCGGCAGCACCAGGGGACGATCCACATCAAGCAAGTAGTTCGGAACGCTGCTCGGGTCGACGCCCGAGTTCAACTGGCGAGCTTCGTCACTCTTGCGGTCGAGCGAGCTCATGAAGCCGACTCCAGTGTCGACGTACTCATACCGCCACTTCCATTGGTAGCCAGTGATCTTGACGGTCATTTCCGACTGGCGCGTGTCGGCCATTTTCAGCATCACTTCCGTCGCCGGCCAAGCCATTGCAACGAGGATGATCGTCGGAATGGCCGTCAGCACGATTTCGAGCTTGTCGTTGTGGTGCCATTTTTCGGCAACCACACCCTTCGACTTGCGGAAACGCACCATGGCGATGGCCATCATGCCGAACACGATCACGCCGATCACGATGCAGATGTACAGGATGATCATGTGCAGGTGATAGACCTCCTGCGAGGTCTGCGTGACGCCTTGCGTCATGTTCAGCTGCCAGCGCTGCGGCTCGGTCGCGGACACGGCCGTGGCCAGTAGTGCGGTGGCCAACCCGGCCGCCATCGAACCCATCTTCTGCCATCGTGACTTCATTGCTTGTCCTCTATCAGGGTGTGCCTGAATTTGATCCGTAATGCTTCGTTGTCCTGAGCGCCACCTGCAGCAGTTCTGCCGCCTCGCGTCGCTCCCCGGCACCCAGCCATCGTCCGATCTCGAACGATTTGCCGTGCGACCGCAAAATCAGCCGGCATCGTTCGCCGGGTATTTCGTCCGGGGTGGACAGCCGCACCCAATAGGGGTGAAAGCGTGCCACTTCCCGAACCTGCCCGAGCACATTCCAGTGCACCGACAGTGTTTCTTCGGTCAACTCGATGTGCTCCGATCGGTCACCCGCGCGCCAGATGGCGCGCCAGGCAAACGCGACGATCAACAGGTCGATACAGGCGAACACCGGCGCAAACACGTTGCCCTGGTAGGCACTGAATGCCGCGACCGCCATTGCCGCCACTGCAAGCAACACGAAGACCCACAAGAATCCCTCCAATCGCAGCGCCCGGTTGGGACGCAGGATCAGGGAAAGCCTGCCGGTCTGCTCGTTTGCATCGGCCGCAATCATTGAACGCCCTTTGAAAACCGCGTAATTCTATCGGCCCGGGACCAGTCGCAGCAAGGAAGTGTTTGTCGGGAGGGGGCCGAGGGGCCTTCACGGAGCCGTGAGCCCGAGACATTCGTTCACAGAGGGCCTGCGACAGGCAACCGGTTGACGCCGATTACTCGAACTTGCCAGCATCCCGGCATGACACCCGCCCTCCTCCCGGCCTCTTGCTGGTCATCGATGGCCTCGATGGCGCCGGCAAATCCACGTTGATCGCCGGCTTGGCCAGGCATCTGACCCAACGCGAAGTCGTACTGAGCCGCGAACCCACGTATGGCCCTTATGGCCGACAGTTGCGCGACTCGGCGGCTAGCGGGCGGCTGTCCGCCGAGCGCGAAATCGAACTGTTTGTGCAAGACCGCACAGAACATGTGCGCGAGTTGATCGCCCCTGCGCTGGCACGCGGCGCCATCGTGATCCTCGACCGTTATTACTACTCCAGTGTGGCCTACCAGGCGGATTACGGCAGCCCGGAATCGATCCTGGCGCAATTCACCGGATTTGCACCGAAGCCCGATCTGGCACTGATCCTCGACTTGCCGGTGGCCGTGGCGATCGGCCGGATCCACGCACGCGGCGCCGGTCAGAACGATTTCGAGCACACCGACACCCTGTCGCGTTGCCGCGATCGATTCGCCTGGGTCCTGGCGAACTGCCCGGAAACCCGCCGCCTGGATGCCGATCGCCCACCCGCCGCGGTGCTGGCCGAAGCGCTCGGCCAGATCGTGCTGTGTTGTGTCGCTCGCGCCAAGGCCTGCCAGCCGGACCCGTCCGATCAGGCCTGTGAGCTGGCCTGGCTGCTGGATCGAGCGGCCTCCGGCTGATCCCGCCAGCCAGCCACTCCCGGTTAAACTCCGCGCCATGCTGCAGATCCGTATCCACTTCTTGAGCGGGGCCCGTCAGGGAACGGTCGAGGTTTATCCGACCGCGCGCTACGCCAGCCTGTACTGCGGACGCGATCCCGGTTGTGATGTCCGTTTCGACGCCGACCTGGATGCCACGGTCAGCCGCAGCCATGCCGTGATCGAGTGGCGGCGCGGTGACGAGGGCGGCGCGTGGCGGGTCCAGATCAGCGATCTGTTATCGAGCAACGGAACCTTCGTGAATGACCGCGAGGTCCGTGAAGCCACGTCACTCCGGCACGGCGATCGCATCCGGTTTGGCCGCGGCGGCCCGGAAGTGCGGATCGACCTGAATACCACCGGTGACGGCGAACACACCCCGCCCCCGGCACGACAGACACTGGAAACCCCGAAGGCTGTATTGGGTGAAACGATTCAGCGCCGCCTGCCGAAGTAGGTGGGCTCGAGAAGTCCGGATGTTCCGTTCGATGCGCTTGTCTGCAGGGCAAACAGGGCGTCGCATCACACGACCGGCCGGCGCACCGCAACCCGCAAAGCTGTCATTGCGAGCCCGCAGGGCGCGGCAATCTCTTGCTGCGGTGAGCCTCAACCGCAACTACGAGATTGCCGCGCCCTGCGGGCTCGCAATGACATCAGTTCTGTTTCGCGAGTGTTGCGATTACCACAACCAGGATGTCGCTCATCGAAGCCGTGAGGCATCGCGGCTGACCAGCCCATCAACCAAACGCGATCCAGCACACCAGGCTCAGCACCAGCACGCCGATCACGTCGAGCACCGCACCCTCGCGGATCATCCGGCGCAAGGGCACATAACCGCTGCCGTAGGCCACCAGGTTCGGTGCCGTGGCGACCGGCAACATGAACCCGCAACTGGCCGCCAGAACCGCCGGGAACATCAACAATGCCGGATCAATGCCCGTTGCTTTCGCGGTTGCGGCCAGGATCGGCATCAGCAATACGGCTGTTGCCGTATTGCTCGCTACCTCGGACAACAAGGTAATACCCGCCACGACCCCAGGATCAGCGCCCAGGTCGGCAGCACCTTCAATCCCGTCAGGTTCTGCGCCAGCAAGGCGCCGAGTCCGGATTTCTCGAACGCGGTGGCCAGTGCGATGCCACCGGCGAACAGCAGCAGCGCACCCCAGGGGATTCTTTCCGCGGCCTGCCAGGACAGCAGGCGGCCACCCAGTCCATTGCCGATCAATCCCATCGCGATGACACCGAGGATGGCGACACTGGCATCGTTCGCGCCCAAGCCCAGCAGCGCATTCCAGCCGCCATGTGGCGTGCTTCGGAAGATCCACAGCAGCACGACCACACCAAACACCCACAACACGCGGCGCTCACCGGTGGTCCACGGCCCCATCGGCGGCAGCGTGGCACGCGGTGTCTGCCCCAACCTGCGTCCGAGCCAGAAGCACAGCAGCGGGATCATGATCAGGATGGTCGGAACACCAATTTTCATCCACTCGAAAAAGTCGAACTTCGTTCCGGTCGTTTCCTGATAGACCTTCATGAACACCAGATTGGGCGGCGTGCCGATCGGCGTACCCCAGCCGCCGATGCTGGCGGCGTAGGCGATGGTCAGGATCAAGGGCACGCGCAGGCGTTTGTCCGGGTAGGTCTCACAAATGGCCATGGCCACGGGCAGCATCATCAGCGTGGCAGCGGTATTCGAGATCCACATGCTGATGCCGGCCGTGGCAAACCCGAAGCCGAACAGCAATCGACGCCCGTTGCTGCCTCCGAAGAAATGCACCATCAACAGCGCCAGACGCCGATGCGCGCCGTTCTGTTCCAGCGCCACCGCCAGCATGAAGCCGCCCATCAGCAGCAGAATCAGCTCGTTGCCAACGGATTCGGCCACCTGCGCCGGCGTCAGCACACCGACTGCCGGCAACAGCGCCAATGGCAACATCGAGGTCAGCGGCGCCGGAACCGGCTCGGTGAGCCACCAGATCGCCACCCAAACCAGAAGTCCCGATGTCAGTGCCAGCGCGGCGCTGTTCCCGCCCGCCCAGAGCCAGAACCCGAGCGTCAGCGCGGCCAGTGGCCCAAGCAGCAGAGCCCAGCGGCGCACCACCGGGCTGCCGGGGGATTCGGGGTCGCGTTGGTCGGTTTCGTCCATTTTCGGAACTCGGTCATGGTTTCGGACATTGCCGGGACGAAAAGTCGCGCCAGCTGCAATGAGTTCCCTATACTCGCTGACAATTCGAGGGGAATCGAGTCCCACATGAGCCCGCTTCTGCTGACCCTGATCTTCCTGAGCCTCGCCCTGGCCGGTGCGGCGGGCTTTTTTTATGTCGGCCAGGCACGGCTGCGTGCACGGATCACCGAACTGGAAGAAGAGGGCCGCAAGAAAGAGGCCTCGCAGGCGCAGGTGATGCACACCACCAAACTTGCGTCCCTGGGCCAGATGATTGCCGGCGTGGCACACGAGATCAACACGCCGCTCGGGTTCGTGAAGAGTAATGCCGAAGTGATCGGCGACCTGCTCACCGAATACGAACAGGCAGTCGCCAAGTGCATGACTGGCGTGGATTTCCTGCTGAATGCCGATGCCGCCACGTTCGAGCGCGCCAAAACTGCCGTGGCCCGCGTGCGGATGGAACTGGCCAATGCCAAGGGGCTCGTCGAAGCGCGTGAACTGCTGACCGATTCGGTCGATGGCCTGAAGCAGATGAGTGCGCTGGTGGTGAATCTGAAAGGATTCGCACGCGTCGACCGCGACGGCATGGATCTGGTCGACCTCAACGACTGCCTGCAGAGTGCGCTGACCATTGCCAGCCATCAATTGCGTGACCGCGTGACGGTGACCCGTGAACTCGGCAAGTTGCCGAAAGTGCGCTGCATGCCGTCGCAGATCAATCAGGTGTTCCTCAAC
Organism: Ahniella sp.; assembly: GCA_016712105.1. GTDB lineage: Bacteria > Pseudomonadota > Gammaproteobacteria > Xanthomonadales > Ahniellaceae > Ahniella. The sequence continues at coordinate 32,600 of JADJRU010000053.1, read as the reverse complement.
CTCATCACGAATGCTGCGCAGGCGATGGGCGAGGAAGGCCGGATGGTCGTGCGTTCACGCGTGCTGACCGACACCGTCGAAGTCAGCATCGAGGACAACGGCGCCGGCATCCCCGACAACGTGCTGCCGAAAATTTTCGATCCGTTCTTCACGACCAAGAATGTCGGCGAAGGGACCGGCCTGGGCCTGTCGATCGTCCACAAGATCGTGCAGGGCCATGGCGGCACGATCCGCGTGAAGTCCGAAGTCGGCAAGGGCACCACGTTTGTGGTCGAACTGCCGATCCAGCACAAGGACGCAAAGAAGTAAGCCATGGAGCCCACTGCCGCCCGCCCGCTGCGTATCCTCTGCATCGACGACGAGTCACGCATTCTGCGCGCGCTGAAGGCGCTGCTGCGCGAACACGAAGTCCACATCTGCAGCGACCCGCGCCAGGCGCCGCAGATGGCCAAGGATTTCGACATCGACGTGATCGTTTGCGATCAGCGTATGCCGCAGATGCAGGGCATCGATACCCTGCGTGAAATCAAGAATGCCCACCCGCGAGCCCTGCGCATCCTGCTGACCGGGTATGCCGACCTCAAGGCCGTGCTCGGTTCGGTCAACGAAGGCGAGGTGTTCCGCTACGTCAACAAGCCCTGGGAAAACGCCGAGATCAAGGCACTGGTGACTGAAGCCGGCCGGATTGCCCGCGAAGCACCCTTGATCAGCTCCGAACCGATCAGCGAACGTGAAGCCGAAGAGGCGCGCGGTACCGTGGGTGTGCTGGTGCTCGAAGAAGATGCGGTCACACAGAACCGCCTCCGTGAAATCCTTGCGCCGCATTACCAGGTGCGATTCGCGAACACGATCGACCGGGCGCTGATGCTGCTGGAACAACACGAAACCGGCGTGCTGATCTCGGAAACCGAAACCCACAAACAAGGCGACCTGACGCAATTGCTGAAGGCGCTGAAACTGCATCACCCATACATCTCCACGGTCGTCATCACCGAGCGGGCAAATGCTCAGTTGGCGATGGAATTGATCAACGAAGGTCAGGTCTATCGCATGCTGCTGAAGCCGGTGCGCATGGGTTCGGCACGCCTGAGCGTGGACTCGGCGATCACGCGCTACTGGAAACTCAAGCGCAACCCGCGCGCGGTCAAACGTTTTGCGCTCGGCAACGCCCCCAGTTTCGTCGAGCACTCCGTGCCGGTCAGTGAACAACTGATGGCACGGATCCGGGCCCTGCCCACCCGCATCGTCGAACTGATGAAGTTCAACGGCTGAGCTGTGTCGCGGTGATCGATCCCGAATCGCTGCTCGTGATCGGCGCCAGTGGCCCGACCGGGCGGTGCCTGCTGCCCTTGCTGCATGCGTCTGGCGTACCGTTTGTCGCAACCTCGCGCCATGCGCGTGATGAGCCCGGGACTGCATGGCGCGTGCTCGCCCTTGAGCACGATACGTCGCCCTGTCTGGCCCGCACAGTGCTTTCGCTCGGCCCGATGGACCACCTCGCCGGATGGCTGCATCGTGTTCAAACGCCGAACCTCACGCGCGTGTTGGCGCTGGGTTCGATCAGCGTACGCACCAAAGTCGCAGCGCCCCTGCCTGGCGAACGTGCGGTTGCGGCCCGACTGGCCGAGGCCGAACACCGGCTGCAGGAACTCGGCACACAAAGATCGGTGTCAGTGACGATCGTTCGCGCCGGCATGATCTGGGATGGCAGGACCGACCGGAATGTCGTGCCGATCCTCGAAGCGGCTCGTCGGTGGCGTTGTCTGCCCTACCCCAACCGCGCGGGCGGACGCCGCAATCCGATCGCCTGTACCGATCTGGCGCGGATCTTCGTCGCGTTGCTGACCCAGCCCGCCACTTCCGGCGTCATTGAGGTGGGTGGTCCGGAAACTTTGGACATGCGCACCATGGTTCAAAAGCTGGCTCGATCCGCCGGCGCCCTTGCAATACCGATGCCCGGTCCGTTGCTGAACTTCATCGCGCGATCCACCGGCGCGTCGGGTGAACGTCTCAGGCAAGTGCTGACGCGCTGGGATCAGGATCAGCTGGCACCCGCTCATCCCTTGGCCACCACCGGGTTTCTTCAAGACTGATGTGCGAGTGTTTGTCGCCTGGCAACCAGATACGGCATCAACGCAAACAGCAGAACGGCCAGCGCATACGCCGGCCCTGACACCGGATCCCGATTGCTGAAGTAGTCCGCGATCGTGCGACCAGACAAGAGCGTCAAACCGATCTCGGCGGACACCAGCAGGAACAGCGCCAGGAATCCGGCACCGAGTGCCTGTCGCCCGGCGAGCGGTCCGAATCGGACCAGGACCTCACGAGCGATCAGGTAACTGGCCAACACGACGATCGGCATTTCGGCGAGTTCGGCATACCGGACACCGATTGCCGGCACGACCCACAAGGTCCGCACTACGCCCAAACAAAAAGCCAGCGCAAAGACGGCCGAGAAATAGATTGCTGCGGTTCTTACAAGACGCATGAGTCGGCACCAGCCCGCAAAGAACAGGTGCTCCTAAGGTACACCGATTGCACATCACGATCCGTGCGGCAACGATGCCTGGTGCAACGGGCTCAAGCCACGAGCAAGACGCTGACGATCTTCGCTACCTGAGCCGCACACTCGACAAGGTTGGCAAAGTTGCCGTCGAGACTGATTCCGGCTTGGTCACCAGACCCTCAAGCCCAATTGGCAAACCACGCACGTACTCGAGTCCGAGCTCCCGGGCCAGCCCCGCTTCCCGGCGCCCGGACCAGCCCTTGCAAGACCGTCATCTGGTCGCCAGACTGTCCGATAGCGGATGTCTGAACTTCCTGTGCCCGGGCTTGCGGCAGCGGTTTCCGTGGCGTCAACCGCGGGAACGCCACCGCGTTGTCCGGGTGGTCCCGAACCGATTGGCCATCATGTCCAACCCATACGAACCTGCACACCACGGTCGACGCTCTGTGACCGGCGCCCTTGCCTGGTGCCTGGTGCTCATTGTGCTTTTTCCTGCCGTCGTCCTTGCAGCCACGAGTGGCGCTCCGGTGTGGGTGACACAGCAAGTTAATGCGCCGGGCGTGGCCTATCGGCTCTTCAACAGCGCTGCCGTGGGCGGTCAGGTGAGCTACCACGTGCTGCTGCCGACCGACTACAACACCTCGCCGGCGCGGCGTTATCCGGTGGTCTACTACCTGCATGGCAGCAACTCGGTCACCGCAGGCATTGCCCCGATGTCGGCCGCCTTCCGGCAAGCCATGGACTCCGGGCTGATGCCGCCCGCGCTGGTCGTGTTCCCGAACGGCTTGCCCTTTGGCATGTGGTGCGATGCGGTCGGTGGCGCGCAGCCAGTCGAGTCAATGGTGATCCCGGACCTGGTCGCCGAAGTCGACACGCAGTGGCGCACCTGGCCCGGACCACGCGCGCGCATGGTCGAGGGTTTCAGCATGGGCGGTTATGGCGCCGCGCGAATGGGACTGCGCTGGCCGGCGCTCTTCGGTGCCGTGTCGATGCTGGGGGCCGGGCCGCTGCAACTCGACTTCCTCATCGATGACCCGAATCTGAACCCGATCCAGTTGCGCCGGCAGATCCTTGCCGAGGTCTACGGCAACGATCCGGCTGTGTTCGAGGCCCAGAGCCCGTGGCGTCTGGCAGAAGGCGCGGTCGCCACGCTGCCTCCGGAATACCGGCTGCGCCAGGTGATTGGCAGCGCCGATTTCACTGTGCAATACAACCGGCAGTTTCATGACCATCTGTTGGCCCTCGGGCTCGCGCACGAGTGGCAGGAGTTGCCGGTGTCAGTCACTCGATGCCGGAGATCCTCGGAGCGATGGGCGACGGGTTCTGGCACTTCCACGCCGGGGCCTTGGCCGATGCAGATGTGCTGCTTCGCGATGGTTTCGAGTAAGGCGCTCGCGCAGCCCTGCTCCCTGAGGTGCTCGCTCGCGGACTCCGCGCTTTCGCGCGCAGCTTCTTCAGAAGCTTTGCACGGTTTTGCACCACGGCGATGCCTGGTGCAGTGCCCTCAACCGACGAGCATGGCGCTGACGATCTTCGGCACTTGAGCCGTACATTCGGCAAGGTTGGCAAAGATTTCGTCGAGGCTGATCTCGGCCTGATCACCACAGCCCGCAGCCCAATTGGCGATCAGCGCAATACACGCATACTCGAGCCCGAGTTCGCGTGCCAGCGCCGCTTCCGGCATGCCGGTCATGCCGACCAGATCGGAGCCATCCCGCTGCATCCGTGCAATTTCGGCACGCGTTTCGAGACGTGGGCCTTGGGTGGCGCCATAACAGCCATCCTTGACGACCTCGACACCGGCGCGTGCCGCGGCAGCAATCAGGCTCTGCCGAAGTGATTCGGTATACGGCTCGGAGAAATCGATGTGATCGACCTTCGCGCCATCGACGTCGCAAAAGCTAGTGAATCGGCCATGGGTGTAGTCGATGATCTGGTCAGGGATCACGACCACTTTCGGGCCCATGTCGGCACGGATGCCACCCACGGCATTCACACCGATGACCCGTTTCGCGCCGAGCGCATGCAGTGCAAAAACATTCGCGCGATAGTTCACGCGATGCGGGGCAATCGTATGGCTTTCGCCATGTCGGGCCAGAAAGGCGACACGTTTGCCGGCCAGTTCACCGATGACGATGTCACCGGACGGCGCGCCAAACGGCGTGTCCGGGCGGACGCGTTCGGAGACGACCAGACCGGGAAACTGATACAGACCGGTGCCACCGATCAGCGCCAGATCCAGACTCATGCGGTTTCCTTCAGCGCGTAGATCGCCGGCAGGTTCCGACCGAGTTCGTAGTAGTCCATGCCGAATCCGTAGACATACCGATCGGGCACTTCAACGCCGACAAAGTCGACGTGCAACCCGGGCACACAACGGCCATGGCGCTTGGCGCACAAGGCAGCGATGCTGACTCGGCGCGCGCCGGCTTCCTGGCAGCGGGTGACGATCGCCGAGAGTGTTTTGCCTTCGTCGAGGATGTCGTCGACGATCAGGATATCGCGGCCCTTCAGGTCGAGTTTCGCCCATTTGCCCCAGCTGACTTCGTGACCCGGACGTGCCACTGCGATAACGCGTGGCGTGGATGCTGTCGAACACACAGCGGGTTTGCAGGCTCAGCGACAACAGGCCCGAGAACATCACGCCGCCGTTGAGGACAGTCAGGAACACCGGCGGCTCTTCGGCATCGGCGTAGAACGCGTCGATTTCCTGCGCCACACGTTCGATCGCCGCCAGCAGGACCGATCGCGGGTGGATCAGGTCGGATTGGGTCAGGGCTTTCTGCAGATTCGGCTCGCTCATGGGGATGCTCAGGCAATGGCCGCTTGGGCGGCAGAGTATTCGGTGGAGGCAGTGAACTGCTGCCAGGCCGGGTTCCGACGCGCCAACAGGCGCGCGACATCGGACCGGGATTTTAGCGCTCTTGACGCGGTTACGCGGATCGCCTCTTCGACCAGGGCCGGCGGGCACACCAGCACGATGTCGCAACCGGCATCCAGATGTGCGTCGATGCGCGCCTGGATGCCGCCGACACCTTCCGCTGCGGCCATGCCGATGTCATCGCTGAACACGATGCCATCGAACTTCAGTTGGGTCCGAAGAACGTCCTGAATCCAGTGAGGCGAATAACCTGCGGGTTCCAGCGCGACTTCGGGATAGGTCACGTGCGCCATCATCACGGCCTCGGCGCCTTGGGCGATGCCGGCCTGGAAGGGATACAGGTCCAACCGCTCGATCTCTTCGAATGTCCGGGGATCCACGGCGGCATCGAAGTGGGTGTCTTCAAGGACTGAGCCATGACCCGGGAAATGTTTGATCGTGGCCGCCATGCCGGCGCGATGCATGCCGCGTACGTAAGCCGCCGCAAACGCTGCGACCACGGCAGGGTCTTCATGGAATGCGCGCTCGCCAATCGCTCGGTTGCCACGCTTCAGGTCGATACACGGCGCAAAACTCAGATCGAGCCCGAGTGCCAGCATTTCGCTGGCCATCAGCCAGGCATGTTGTTCGGCTGCAGCCAACGCGCCGGTGGCATCCAACTCATAACGCTCACCGAACATCGACAAGGCCGGCAGAGCACTGAAACCCGGGCGGAACCGCTGAACTGGGCCGCCTTCCTGATCGACTGCCAACAGGAAGCCGGGACCTGCGGTGTTGCGGATATCGGCGATCAACGCAGTGACTTGCTCGCGAGATTCGAAATTGCGCGTGAACAGAATCACGCCGCAGACTGACGGCGCCTTCAACCATTCGCGCTCGTGTGCGGCCAGCGACTTGCCGGCGATGCCGATCATCAACATGACTGAAGCTCCAGGACGATCGCGGCACGATCCGGCCACGTCGAAAACGGCGCTTCGACCAGCGCCAGATTGAGAAAACGTCGTTCGTCGGAGACCTCACGACCCAACCATTCCGGCCGTGGATAGTCGGCATCAATCGACGGCAATTCGACTTCAGCGACAATCAGACCAGTGTTGTCGCCGGCGAATTCGTCGATCTCGAACAGGCGATCGCCCATGGTCACGAAGTGGCGGACCTTGTCGATCTGCGCACCGGCGAGTTGCGTGAGCATCTGCTCGGCGTCGGCCATCGGAATCGGGTATTCGAACTCAAGGCGCTCAATCCCGGTGGTACGCGACTTGATGTTCAATCGCGCCTCATCACCTTCGATCCGCACACGCGTCGAACACCGATCACCACCCAGATACGCCTGGCATAACCTCAAGCTATGGCTGACCTGCGCACGCCAGGCGTTGCCGCGAACCAGGAACTTGCGTTCGATCTCGATGCCCACGATGCGGACTCAGCGATCGAACACGGCGATCGATTCGACGTGTGCGGTCTGCGGGAACATGTCCATGACGCCGGCGCGCGTAAGACGGAATCCGTGATCCCGTACGAGCATGCCGGCATCCCGCGCCAGTGAACCCGGATGGCAGGACACGTCCAGCAGGATCTTGTCGTAGCGCTCGTTCGCCCATGGCGCGTGGCGGTGTTCGTTGATCAGGTCGGCGACCGCGAACTCGGTGTTCGTCAGTCCGTTCAGGCGCGCGTTCTGGCGTGCCCGATCGACCAGCGGCGCATCACCTTCGACACCGACGACCGTCGCGGCGGTGCGCGCCAGGGGCAGCGTGAAGTTGCCGAGCCCGCAGAACAGATCGAGGATCCGATCGGTCGGCTGGGGCTCCAGCAAGTCCAGCGCGTGACGAATCATGCGGGCATTGATGTCGCCGTTGATCTGGATGAAGTCCAGTGGCTGGAACATGAACTTCAGGTCGAATTCCGGCACACGGAAATACAGCTCGACATCACTCGGCGCCAACGCATGGACCGAGTCGATGCCCTTCGGCTGAAGGTACACGGCCACTTTTTCGCGGGCGGCATAGTCGCGAAGTTTCTGCACGTCCCCGTCAGACAGCGGGTTCAGATGCCGGAAGACAAAGGCTGGAATGTTGTCGGCTGCAGCGAACTCGATCTGCGGAATCGAATCGGCGGCATCGAGCGTACTGACCAGTTCCGACAACTTCGGCAGTTGCCGGGCGATCGTCGGCGCAACGATGTGGCACTCGGTGATGTCGGCAACAAACTTGCCGTTCAACTCGCGGAAGCCCACCAGCGCACGACCCTTCTTGCCGACATGCCGCACACTGAAACGGCCGCGACGGCGATAGTGGAACGGCGTGCCCGTCAATGCCGGCAACCAGGTCTCCGGCTCGACATGCCCGATGCGCGTGAAGTTCTCGCGCAATGTGCGCTCTTTCGCCTTGATCTGCTCGGCCGCATCCAGATGCTGCAGCACACAGCCGGCACACTGGCCAAAATGTGGGCATTGCGGCTGGATACGCAACGGCGAGGCAGTCAGCACTTCCAGCAGAAAGGCCTCGTCGTATTGGCGATGCGCTTCGGTGCGTTTGGCGCGCACGGTCTCGCCGGGCAGCGCTCCGGTCACGAACACCGTCTTGCCCTGGTGTTTGCCAACACCACGACCCTCGTGTGACAGGTCATGGATTTCGAGCTCGATCGGCTCGGCGAATTGGGGGGAAGTTCGGCGTTGGCGCACTGCTGAGGCTTCGGTAAACAGGAAAGGGCGGGCATTGAAGCACAATTGGCGCTGGCTTGGGCGGCTGGGGTACCCGGCGAATCGCGAATCAATGACGCAAGTGATTGATTCAGCGTGAGCAGGTCAAGTCAGGTGAACGATGCCCAGCCGAGCGGCCGTGGCCAACGCCATCCATGGGGCGCGAAATCAGGTGGTTTTTTGACAGCCTACCCGCCGGGTCATGACGCGCTCATTCAAAGCCATCCGTAAACAGGAGACTTGAGGACACCCCCTCGGTCACGAACACGTCAGGCAGATCGCCACTGATATCGGCATCGGACCGATTCAGACCGAACGCAGCAAAGACCACGACACTGGCGTCCGGATTGATCCGCGGCCGCATCACCAGGTCACGCCCGGCGATCACGTCCTGATGGGACACGAACGTTCGGATGTTTCCTGTTTCGAGATCCGCAAGCAGGCCACGCGAATCCAGAGCGAGACCGTCGATGCCGCCGCCAGGGATGTAGGCGACAAAACGCCCATTGCCTGAAATCTCACAGATGCTGCCGCCGACAGTGCCGATGGCGTCACCCAGCGGTTTGCTGACCAGCCGGGTAGTGCCCGACTGGCGGTCGTGGACAAACACATCGGTCGCGGAGCCATTGGTGTCATCACCAACCAGGTTGGTGCTGCTGGATAAGAAGGCGACAAAGCGTCCGTCATCGGAGACCGACGGCCATTCGGAAGAACCATCTTGACTGGCACCACCCAGACCGATCGAGACCGGTTCGCTGGTCATGGTCAAACGATCCCAAATGCGGATTTCTCCGGCAACCGTGAACACCACATGACGTCCATCGGGCGTGATCGCGCCGAGTTGCCCGGGATCGCTGACCAGCGTGGTGGTGCCGGCGGCACGATCACGAAGGTAGACCCTTCGTTGCATGCTCGTCGCTCCGGGCACCAGGTTCGTCGCCATCGACATGAAGACAACAAAACGGCCGTCGTTCGACACTCTCGACCAATGACCACGATTCCTGTCGCCCTGCTGGTTCGCGACGTCCCCGTTGGTGGCGATGTTGATGCGTTCGACCATCATGGTTTGGCGGTCCAGCAAGAACACATCACACAGGTTGTTGAGGTCATTGACGATCAGGTTGGTGGCGCAAGACTCGAAGGTGACGAAGCGGCCGTCTCCCGAGATGTCGTTGGCGCGAGACATGCCATTGGCCTCAGTGCCGCCCGGCGCAAGACTCAAGAGTGTGGTCATGCCAGTGGCTCGATCGCGCAGAAACACATCCTCGACATGGTTGTTGTCGATGTTCACCAGATTGCTGGCGACGGAATTGAACAGCACCAGGTTGCCGTCATCGGAGACGGACTGCGTGCGGGTGCCGGCATTCGGAGTGATGGGGTCGGGGGCGTCGGCCCGGCCGCTGGCCCCGTTGGCGATCAGCGCCGGGCTGGCTGATTGAGGGCGCGTGGTAAGCCAGGTCGGATTCGGGGAAACATCCTGGACATACACATCGGCGACTACATTTCGATCGTGTATCGCCAATGGTCGCGTGGTCGTTGCGATGAACGTCGTGCCATCTTCGGAGACGGCATTCGGCACGCCGACGCGCCCGGCAAACGAGGCCACCGCGAGGGTCGTCAGATCGACCCGTTTCATGTCGCCGCCCGAACCCGGGAAATCATTGCCTTGCACAAGATACCGGCCGTTGCGGGAGACCGCATAGTCGATCGTGCCGGTGATGGCGGGTACTTCATGCACCAGATCCGTCCCACCATTGTGGCGGCGGTAAATGTGAACACCGAAACCGAGATCGAGGCCCGACAAACTGCCGTCATAACTGGCAAACAGAACGGTGTTGCAGTCGACCAGATATCCGGATGCGGCGAGATTGCTTGCCTCACGCCCATCAAACCCGATTGAAACGCGCCAGATGCCCTGCGTACCGAGGTTGCGGGCGAAAACATCGTGACTTGAGTTGAAATCGTCCGCCACGAATGCTGCGTCGGAACTGAATGCCACACAATTGCCGTCGGCGCTGATGGTGGGCCTCCCGATGGATCCCGTGGCCTCGTTGCCCTGATCCGTCAGCGAGACCCGTTGCACGGCATCACCCATCAGAGCATACGCAAACACGTCGTCAACGCCGTTGCCATCGTTGGCCACCCAATTGCTCGCCCCGGAAATGAAGGCGATACGCGAACCGTTGCCGCTGATGCGTGCCTGACGACTGGCCCGTGGCTTCAATGCCGATTCCGGTGACAAGCGACGCAGCACGCCGGTCAGTCGCTCGTAAACGAACAGGTCACTGCGCTCGTTGCTGTCGCCCGGCACCAGATTGGTCGCTGCCGAACTGAGCACGATCGTGTTGCCATCGGCACTGATATCGGGGTCGAAGCTGTCGCCATCGCCCTGCTCTGTCGACGAACGCGAGATCACGCTGCGCGTGCCTGCGACACGATCAAACAGAGGATGTCCTTCCGCCGGTTGCTGTCGCCCGCGACCAGATTCTCGGCGTAGGTTTCGAACACCACGTAACGAAGATCAGCACTGGCGCGCGCGTTGCCGCTTGTACCGTTGCTGGGCGTCAGCGCCGGGAGGGAGGCTACGGATACCACCTCGATCGGCGCTGCATGCGCTGCCGCCGACCATACCGTGACCGCCCCGATCAAGAATCCGTTCCAACGCTGCATGCCATGCTCCAGAATATTGTTACTCGCTAATGCCCATTTCTTGCCCGGGGCAACACCTTCGGCTACTCGCGCGTGCCTTGGGATCAGGCATGCGCCAAAGTGCCGCCGACCACTTCAGCTACACGCCAAATGGCGTTGATATCGCTCACGTTTCATCCCCCAGGCCGGATTCTGAACCGCCGATTGCCCAAACCAGGGCCGACGGAGCATGCCGACTTGTTTCGATGTCGGCAAGGTCATGGACCGCTCGACAGCGGGAAGGGACGCCACCGCATCGGTTCCGTTACCCTACGGAGGCCCTGAACAAGTCCATCCTGGATTTCGGCAGCGGCGCATCCCTGCACTGCAGGAACCTCCGAATTCGTTCAGAGGAACCCCAGACCGGCAACATCGGGAGGTATGGCATGAAATCCTTGATCGAACGACTTTTCGGTTCATCGGCTCCCGGGAATTCGCGCCGGAACAGGCGAACCATGGTGATGTTGTTGTGTGTACTGGCTCTGCCGGTCGCCGCAGCAGCATCCCCGGAAGACGAGTCTGCAGCCGATGTTGCGCTGACCAACAAACTCGCCGGGTATATCTCCGCATCAACTTCCATGGCAATTGGACCTTGCAGAGCCGGGACCGCTATTTCAGCTGGCTGAAGTCGCCTGAAAAAGCCCGAGCGGGCGCGAGGAAATCGTACACGGCCTTTATGCCCTGCGTGATCCGGCGGACTGCCGCAAGGAAATCCTGGCCGCAGCCGAATTGCCACCGGAAGACCCGGAGCTTGAGGGCCGCAGGTGCGGCATACATCAACGCGCTGGAGACGGCGCGACCGTCGTTGACGAAGCCAACCAGTACTACGAACTGAGCGAATGGCAGGACGACGGCATGCGCAAGGGCAAAGACCTGCATCCCCGACTGGTGACTGCATACGAGGCCTTCGCCCAGGCAGACGCCGCCTTGCGCGGGCGGGTCACCATCCTCAGGGATGCCGTCGGCGAACGCTGGTTGGCGCGACTGGCCGCCGATCCCGAACAACGTTCGGTGTACCTCGTCGAGAACATGTACCTCGCTGCGAAAAAGCTACTCGATCAATCGGAGGGCATCGGCAGCAAATCCTTCCAGCGCGAGCCGTTCACCGCCGCGCTCAGCCGTTTCGAAACGGCGTGGAAAGACTACGACACGTTCCGCAAGGCGCATCCCGACCACACCGACAGTGTGATCAAGGATTCCATGGTCGCGCACAGCTCCTTCGAACTGCTCAAATCGGCGAAGAGCATGGCCCGTCAGGAGCTCAAAGGCTTTCGCTTCGATGAGGGCGAGCGCATGCTGATCGAAGCCAATGCGCCCCAGATGGTGGAGGGCCACCCGGCACAACTGGTGGACCGGTACAATCAGTTCATCACCTTCATGAACTCGGCGCGGCGGTGAGGGCCAAGGCGTGGGTTGGGGCGACGTGTCGACATCAATCCTGCTTGAGCAACAACGCCACCGGAATTCTGCGGAGCTTGATCAGGCTGGGCACCAGCACCACAAGCAACAGAATCAGCAGTGCTGAAATGGCCTGGATCCACGCCGAAGGGGACGGTGGCGACACATCGAATCCACGCGACACCAAGTGGCTCGTCGCCAGCGCAAAAAAGCCGACACCGCTCATCAGGCCAAACACCAGCGCGGGCACCTGTTTTCGAAATGCCGACCAGGCCAGACGCCCTGTTGGCGCCCAGCGCAGATCAAGCGCCAATTCATTCAGTCGGCGATTGGGACGACGAGCAGGATTCGGCGAGCCCAACCGCACCCAGCAGGACCGCCATCACACAAGCCGTCAGCAAGACGAGGGCACGAACTCTGCCGACGCGATCATCGTCCGCTTCCTTGTCGCGGATACGCACCGGGGGATCGAGCGGATCGGTAATGCCCATCCGTTGAAACAGGTCGGCGATGTTCGGCAGATCGGCCGGCACGGGCTCTGCAAATGACAGCACCATCGCGTCGCCCATGTTCTGCATCGGCATGTAAAACATCTCGGGCATGGCGGCGTTGCGGCCGTTGTAGGCGACATCACTCACCACGCCCACCACCAGCCGTGTACCCCCGCTCATCTCGTCCATTTCCAAGGGGACGTTCTTGCCCACCCAGGGCGGTTCGCCGATCAGATTTCTGGCTGCCGATTCCGAGAGGATGATGTCGCGGGCTTTCGTCGACGTGAATGTCGTGCCTTCCAGAAATTTGATCCGGTAAAGCTCGAAAAAATTGCTCGACACCCGATTGGACTGCATCAAGATCGAGACCGGGTTGGATTCCGGCCGGGTGCGCATGATCCCCTGACCTCCCCCACCCGCTTGAAACGGAACCGATTGGGACATGGCCACCTGCACTTTGCCGCCCATTGCCGCCAGAGCCTGGTTCACCGATTCAACCGAGTGTCCCGTGCGGGTTCTAATGAACCATTGAGCTGGGTCCTTGGGCGGCGAGAACGCCAGTGTCGTGACATCGCTGTTGCCGTACCCCCGCGGCAGCTCACTCAGACGCCGGAAGTCGTCGAGGATCCAGGCTGCCAACAAGCTGCTGCTCAGCGTCGCGGCGACAATCAGCCCCCCGACCACGGTTTCGATCGGCGAGGTCGCTGCAAATCGGCGGAGCGTCCACACGAGTCCCGAGTTCCCGGGTTTTAACCAGACGCGCACTTCAAACAACCAGGTGCAAAGCGCGAGTCCGAGTACCGCCATTGTGGCCAACAGGATCGAATCTGTCGTCAGTGCGCTGGGGATCTGCAAATACTCCGCCCCCAAATCGCTCCGCGCCAGCAGAAGTCGCCAGATCACGCTGGTCGCGACTACGCCGGCGATCAAACTGAGTCCCGCTTGAATCGCGGTATCCAACGCCGCTTTCCGGATCAATCGCTGAGCGGTTGCCCCGAGCGCCAATCGAATTCCTTGAGTCCCGCGGATCGACTCCGAATGCCACAGCGCATAAGTCATCGCGAAGATCAGGATCACGGCCAGCAGTGTCCCCACCGCCAACAGGATCAACCGAATTTGCTTCAACATCCGGTGGCGCGGCCCGGGCTCGATCCCGTCACCGGGCAGCAATCGGTGATCGCGGATGGCATGACCCGGCTGACGCAATTGTGTTCCGATTGCGGTTTCAATCGCGCCCATGGGCACATCGGGTTCAAGCACCAGCCCCACTTCCCGCGCTCGTGTTTCCATATCCAGGAATTCATCGGGGGCGACCTCAGGCACCCCAGGCCAATCTGGGAGGGCCAGTGATCCAGAGACGAATGGCCGTTGGCGGACGCATGCCCGAAAAGGTTTCTTCCACAACGCCCACGATGGTGCACGACCGACCGTTGACGTCGAGGTCCTCTCCGAGCATGGACTTGCCGGAACCTCCGGAAAGGTCATGCTCCAGTGATTGGCCAATCACACATTCCTTGCGCAGATTTCGTTGCCAGGGGGAGAATTTGCGGAATCCCGGGCCTTGTATCGCCACGCCCAAAGACGGGAAATAGGCATCGTTGACGAAACTGCCAAGGACTTCGAGCTCCCGTTCTCCGTGCGCAAGCAAAAAGGCGGTGCCGTGGGCGTAATAGACAGAACGGACTCCGGCGACATCCTTGATCGCCTCCAGCGCCGACACCCGGATTCCGGAACGTCCATCCGTATTGCGGACGGTCAGCGTTGCCACAGGCGAGGCGGGTCGAACGCCGGCAGGCAAAGTTCCGGCGATCAACGGCCAAACCGCCACCGACAACGCAACGACCACAAAAACCGTCGTTGCGGCGAGGAAAAGGACGAGCCGATAACGCTTGATCATGGCGCGGATTCGCTATGGGAATTCGACGCGAATCACAACCAGTTTTCTGGTGCCACCTGCACGCTCGTGATCCTGACGAAGCGTCGCTTCCCAAGCGTTGTCCAGCGCGACAACAGCGTCTGCTCCAGTGTGTTCCTTGAACGATTGGCCCTTTCGGACCAGAACGGTGACGTTCGCGGCAGGCAATACTCCGCCTCCATTCCGCTGCGTGGACGTCAACAAGGACAGCAACTTCTCCGGATAGGATTTGAGATGTTTTTCCCTGAATCCCTGGAAGCGGTTCTCCCTCAACGCTTCGATCAGCGCATCATCTCTCGGCAGAACTTCCGTGCTGTTCCGGCTAAGCGCGTTGCCGGAGATCATCGCCTCGATTTTGCCGTTCGCATCGACCTTGAAGACCAGGGGAAGGATGACCGAACCGCTTGGACCAGCCCCGCTCATGTGTTGTGCGTATTGTCGAAGATGAATGGTTGCTTCGCTGGCGCTGGCTTCCGGACTCGCTTCACAGACCGACGCAAACGTCAGTGCAACGACAAACAACCATCCGCAAATCCGACTCATGAAACCACTCCGAATTGGCGTCCACCAAGTGAGCCGGAATTATACGGCGTGCTTGAAGGCTGGCGCTGAGAATGGCGTGCAGGCTGGCGCTGAGCGTAAGCGGGCCAGCTACGATGAAATTCGAGGAAACGCGGTGTGGGCGTGTCCTTCGATGTAGGCTGGTGCTGAGCGTAGGCGAAGCCCAGCTACTTGTGAAATTCTAGGAAACGCGGTGTGGGCATATCCTGCGATGCAGGCTCGTGCTGCGCAAAGCGAAGCCCAACTCCTTGCCTGAAGGTTTCATCGCAGAGAAATGCGTTTCGCAGGACAGGCCCACACCGTGTTTTCTGCTGCTGGATCGCAAGCAGCTGGGCTTCGCTTACGCTCAGCACCAGCCTACACACGCTTACGCTCAGCCCAGCCTACGTCGCTGGATCAGCTTCCGGATTTGCGCACGATCAGCATCGCCAGTTCAAGCGACTGCTCGTAATTCAGTCGGGGATCGACCGAAGACTTGTACGCACGCGTGAGGTCTTCTCCGAGCAAGTCGCGCACCGCCCAGGCATTCGGTGACGTTTTCACCGGTGAGTTCCAGGTGTGCACCACCCAGTCGCGTGCCGGCCGCACGATGCAGGTCGAACGCACGATCGAGTTCGGCGCGGATGTTGTCGAAGCGACGGGTCTTGTACCCGTTACTGGTGCTTTCGGTATTGCCGTGCATCGGATCGCAACTCCAGAGCACGTGGCGACCTTCGTGTTTGATGGCCTCGAGCAGCGGCGGCAATGCGGTGACGATCTTGTTGGCACCCATCCGGTGGATGAGCATCATCTTGCCGTGTTCGTTTTCCGGATTCAGCGCATCGATGACGCGCAAAAGTTGATCGGGCGTGACACTCGGGCCGATCTTCAGGCCGATCGGATTGCGAATGCCGCGGCAATATTCAACGTGGGCACCATCGAGCGCAGCCGTGCGCATGCCGATCCACGGGAAGTGCGTGGACAGATTGAAGTAGCCGTTCTGGCGCGGCACTTGTCGCGTCAGTGCTTGTTCGTAATGCAGCAGCAGCGCTTCGTGCGAGGTGTAGAAATCCACGCGCGAGAAGTTGCCGATCGGTCCTGCGAGCGTTTCCATGAATCGAACCGATTCGCCGATCTGTTCGACCATCCGACGGTACTCGCGCGACAGGGGCGAGTGTTCGACCCACGCCAAGTCCCAGTACTCGGGATGGTGCAGGTCGGCAAAACCGCCGTCGATCAAGGCACGGATGAAGTTGATGGTCATCGCCGAATTGGCGTGACCTTTCAGCATCCGCTCGGGATCCGGGACACGCGCTTCCGGCGTGAACTCCGGACCATTGACGATGTCGCCTCGGTAACTCGGCAATTCAACGCCGTCGCGGGTTTCCATGTCGGCCGATCGTGGCTTCGCATACTGACCGGCAAAACGGCCCACGCGAACGATCGGCATCTTGAGGCCGTGGATCAACACCACACTCATCTGCAGCAGGACCTTCAGACGGTTCGAGATGGTGTGTGAATCACACTCGGAAAAACTCTCGGCACAATCGCCGCCCTGCAACACGAAACGCTTGCCGGCTTCGGCTTCGGCCAGCATGTTGCGGAGCGTCAGGATCTCCCACGAGGTGACGAGCGGCGGCATGCTGCGCAAGGACTGAATGGCCGAGGCAAGGCGCACCGGATCTGGATAAGTCGGCTGTTGGGTCGCCGTCTTGCCCAGCCAACTGCCCGGATGCCAATCCTGCGGACCCAATTCCCTGTCTGTCGTTGCCATCGCCATCATGCCCTTCATGTCTGCCTCGTTTGGCGCCGCGGTTTGGCCGCGGCACCCTGCATTTCGTTTATGCCTTGCCCCGTGCCCTGAACCCGGCGTAGACCGCGAGAACCAGCAGGCCGATGAACCAGAACAGCGTCCAGGTCGGCATGCTCAGGCCGAGGAAGGTCCAATCGATGTTCGCGCATTCGCCCGAACCCGTGAACACCATTTCCAGTGTTCTGCTTAGCGGAAATGCGTCGAGCATGTAATTCAGTCCGGGGCCGCAATCGGGCACCTGATCGGCTGGCAAATTCTGCAAATGAATATGCCAGGCCGACACGGCGCCGCCGGCGATCAGCGACAAGCCTGCCAGAACGCCATAGATTTTCCGGCCAGTAGAGCGTGGATTATGGATCGCACCCAGCAAGAACCAGGCACCCGCGGCCATGAAGCCAATCCGCTGGAAAATGCAGAGCGGACAAGGGTCTATGTAGAGTTTGTGCTGCACGTAGAGTGCGTAGCCGAGCAAGCCGGCGCAGGACGCCAGCCCGAATAGAAACAGGTTCCGGAAACTCAAAGTCGGCATGGGAAAAGTCCTTGCGTGGAAGTCGTCGATTATGACCGGGCGGAATGTTCCATGGTTCCGGAAGATCATATGAAAAGGGCGGCAATCTTGCCCTCATCCGGTCCTGCGGACCACCTTCTCCCGCCGACCCTTCGCGCCAATCTTTCCCTCATCCGGCCTTCGGCCACCTTCTCCCGCCGACCCTTCGCGCCAATCTTTCCCTCATCCGGTCCTTCGCCCCCCCCCCCCCCCCGCGCCTTCCCTCTCCCCCCTCCCTCCGCCGACCCTCGCGCCAATCTTTCCCTCTCCGCCCCCCCCCCCCCCCCCCCCCCCCCCCCCCCCCCCTCCCCCCCCCCCCCCCGGACCACCTTCTCCCGGTCCCCGGGAGAAGGAAAAGCCTTCGCGCGCGAGTCTGCTTATCCGGCCGTCAAGCCACCTTCCCCGCCAAGCCTTCGCGCCAAACTGGCCCTCATCCGGCCGTCAAGCCACCTTCGCCAACCCTTCGCGCCAAACTGGCCCTCATCCGGCCTTCGGCCACCTTCTCCCGTGAAACGGGAGAAGGGCTTAAACAAAAAGCCCCGCCTAGGCGGGGCTTTTGCTCAATCGGCCGGAACCGATCGATTTCAGGCTTCAACTGCCTCGGCGATCACCGGGCGGTCCACGAGCTCGACAAACGCCATCGGCGCATTGTCGCCGGCGCGGAAGCCGCACTTGAGGATACGCAGGTATCCACCTGGACGCTCGCGGTAACGAGGACCGATGTCGGTGAACAGCTTGCCCACGGCAGCCTTGTCACGCAGGCGGGCGAACGCGAGGCGGCGATTGGCGACGCCGTCGTTCTTGGCCAGGGTGATCAGCGGCTCTGCGACACGGCGAAGTTCTTTCGCCTTGGGCAGTGTGGTCTTGATCGCTTCGTGCACGAACAGCGAGCTTGCCATGTTGCGAAACATCGCCTGGCGGTGCGAGCTGGTGCGGTTGAGTTTGCGTCCGGATTTCTGGTGGCGCATGGCTTAGGTTCCTTGTGGCTTAACCCAGCATGCCATGCTGCACACCGGCCGGCGGCCAGTTGTCCAGCTTCATGCCAAGCGAAAGGCCGCGCGAAGCGAGGACTTCCTTGATTTCAGTGAGCGACTTCTTGCCGAGGTTTGGCGTCTTGAGCAGTTCCACTTCGGTGCGCTGAACCAGATCACCGATGTAGTAAATGCTTTCGGCCTTGAGGCAGTTCGCCGAACGAACCGTCAGCTCAAGATCATCGATCGGCCGCAGCAGAATCGGATCGAAGCCAGCGGCGGCCGGTTTGGCCTGGCTGGTTTCGCGACGTGTGAAGTCGCCGAACACGGAGAGCTGGTCAGCCAGGATGTCGGCGGCGCGGCGGACCGCGTCTTCGGCATCGATGGTGCCATTCGTTTCGATGTCCAGGATCAGCTTGTCCAGGTCGGTACGCTGTTCAACGCGGGCATTGTCGACTTCGAAGGCGACACGACGGATCGGGCTGAAGCTGGCATCCAGCTGCAGGCGACCGATCGGGCGCGATTCTTCGTCCGGACGGCGGCGCGAAGCCACCGGCTGGTAACCGACGCCACGGCTGATACGGAGGCGCATCGACAGCGTGATGTCCTTCGTCAGGTGGCAGATCACGTGATCCGGGTTGATGACTTCGACCGTGTGGTCGACCTTGATGTCGCCGGCGGTGACAACACCCGGGCCACGCTTCGTCAGCGTGAGCAGGGTTTCGTCATGCCCGTGCATGCGCAGCGCCACGTCCTTGAGGTTCAGCAACACGTCGATGACGTCTTCCTGCAAACCTTCGAGAGTGGTGTACTCATGCAGCACGTTGTCGATTTCGACTTCAGTGATGGCAGCGCCCGGGATCGACGAGAGCAGCACGCGTCGCAGCGCATTGCCCAGCGTATGGCCGAAACCGCGTTCAAGCGGTTCGACGAATACACGCGCCCGGTTGGCATTCAGGCGTTCAGCCGAAATGCCGCGGGCACGCATTACATTGGTTGCAGTGGCAGCCATGGGTTTGTGCGCTCCAGGATTACTTCGAGTACAACTCGACGATGAGGTTCTCGTTGATGTCGGCCGGCAGGTCGCCGCGATCAGGGGCAGTTTTCAGGCTGCCAACCATTTTCTTTGCATCGACTTCAACCCAACCCGGCGTCAAGTCCATTTCCTGGCTCAGGTTCAGGGCTTCCTGAATGCGCAACTGCTTCTTCGCGCGCTCGGAAATGGCGACTTCGTCGCCGACCTTGACCTGGAACGAGGCCACATTGACCGACTTGCCATTGACCGTGACGGACTTGTGCGACACCAGCTGGCGCGCGGCGGCGCGAGTGACGGCATAACCCATGCGGTAGACAATGTTGTCGAGGCGGCATTCCAGAAGACGCAGCAGGTTTTCACCGGTGGCGCCCTTCAGATTGGATGCTTTCGTGTAGTACGTGCGGAACTGACGTTCCAGCAGGCCATACATGCGCTTGACCTTCTGCTTCTCGCGCAGCTGGACGGCGTAGTCGGACATTTTGCCCTTCTTCGCGGCGCCATGCTGGCCAGGCTTCTGGTCGAGTTTGCACTTCGAATCGATCGCGCGTGCAGGGCTCTTGAGGGACAGGTCGGCGCCTTCGCGACGCGCCAGTTTACAGGTGGGACCAAGATAACGTGCCATGTGGAATCCTCAGACGCGGCGTTTTTTCGGCGGACGGCACCCGTTGTGCGGGATTGGCGTCACGTCGACGATGTTGGTGATCTTGTAGCCGATCGCGTTCAGCGAACGCACGGTCGACTCGCGACCCGGGCCTGGGCCCTTGATACGCACTTCGAGGTTCTTCAGGCCGTATTCCTGGGCCGCACGACCCGCCTTTTCGGCGGCAACCTGCGCCGCGAACGGCGTCGATTTGCGCGAACCGCGGAAACCCGCGCCACCGGAGGTGGCCCAGGACAGGGCGTTACCCTGGCGGTCGGTGATAGTGACAATCGTGTTGTTGAACGACGCCTGCACGTGTGCAATGCCGTCGGTAACAACGCGCTTGATCTTCTTCTTTGGCTTCATCGCTGAAGCTTGATTGTTTGGCTTAGCCATAATAGGTCATCCCGGCTCGATTACTTCTTGATCGCCTTACGCGGACCCTTGCGCGTGCGCGCATTGGTGCGCGTGCGCTGGCCCCGTACAGGGAGACCACGACGGTGACGCAGGCCGCGGTAACAACCGAGGTCCTGCAGGCGCTTGATGCTGATACCGACTTCGCGGCGCAGGTCACCTTCCACGACATACTTGCCAATTTCCTGGCGCAGCTTGTCGACTTCGGCTTCCGTCAGATCCTTCACCTTGGTGGCGGGGTTCACACCCACGGACACACAAATCTTCTTCGAGCGGGATCGACCGATCCCGAAAATACTTTGCAACCCGATCCATGCATGCTTATGGACCGGAATATTGACACCGGCAATACGCGCCATCGCGTCTTCTCCAAAACTGTTGGCGTTAAAGGGAACTGACTATTATACACACTACTCTCCGACCTGGGAACGTTGGTGGGCGATTGCCCCGTTCCCAGTTCGGCTTCGGCACGTTTCCGTGTGCCTGGTCAGAAATCAGGTACCGGATTTAACCGAACCTGCCCTGCCGTAATTCTTGAGATTCGTCTTCTTCAGCAGGCTCTCGTACTGGCTCGACATGAGGTGCGCCTGCACCTGTGCCGTGAAGTCCATGAGCACCACGACGACGATCAGCAGCGAGGTGCCGCCGAAATAGAACGGAACACCGAGTTTGGTCTGCAGCAGCGTTGGCAACAGGCAGACAGCAACCAGGTAGACAGCACCAATGCCGGTCAGGCGCGTCATCACACCGTCGACATAATCTGCCGTGGCCTTGCCCGGACGGATCCCCGGGATCAGCGCGCCCGACTTCTTCAGGTTCTCGGCGGTTTCTGCCGAGTTGAACACCATGGCGGTGTAGAAGAAGGCGAACAGCACGATCAGGGCGCCGAACACGAACATGTACAGCGGCTCACCCGGAGTCAGCATGTTGCTGATTTCGCGCAACCAGCGAACCTCGGCAAACGCACTGCCCATGTTGGCGATGGTCGCCGGGAACATGATCAGGCTGGACGCAAACACGGCCGGAATGACGCCGGACATGTTGAGCTTCAACGGCAGGTGCGAGCTCTGGTTCTGGTAGGCACGAGAGCCACCCATTCGCCGTGCGTAGTTCACCGTGATGCGGCGTTGGCCGCGCTCGACGAACACGACGAACCAGGTGACGCCGATCACCAGCGCCAGAATGAACAGGCCAGTCAGCGGATTCATCTGACCATCACCCAGCTGTTGCAGGGTCTGGCCAACGGCTGACGGAATACCCGCAACAATGCCGGCCAGGATCAACAGCGAAATGCCGTTGCCCACGCCACGTTCGGTGATCTGCTCACCCAACCACATCAGGAACAGGGTTCCCGCAGTCAGCCCCACTACGGCACTGAACACGAAGAACGGCCCCGGGTTGGTAACAACCTGGAATCCGCCTTGCATGGTCTGCGCCTGTAATGCCATGCCGACACTGAACGACTGGAACAGCGCCAGAACGACGGTCAACCAGCGCGTGCGCTGGGTGAGCGTGCGACGACCGGACTCGCCTTCCTTGCGGAGGGCTTGCCAGCTTGGCAACATGGTTGCGAGCAATTGCACGATGATCGACGCGGAAATGTACGGCACGACGTTCAGCGCAAACACGCTCATGCGTTCGAGCGCACCGCCCGAGAACATGTTGAACAGGTCGAGCACGGTACCTTTCTGCTGGTCCATCAACTGCGTCATGGCGTTCGGATCGACGCCCGGCACAGGTACGAAGGTACCCATGCGGAACACGATCAGCGCGCCAAGGACGAACAGCAGACGCTGCTTGAGCTCGGTCAGGTTACCGAGACCGGCGAGCAGTCCTTGCGTGGGTTGGTTGTTGGCCACGGATTACTCCAGGGTGCCACCGGCAGCTTCGATCGAGGCCTTGGCGCCCGCCGTAGCGGCGATGCCCTTCAGCTTGTACGCACGCTTGATGTCGCCCTTCTTGACCAGGCGAACTTTCTTGGCGCGCGCATCGATGATGCCGGCGGTACGCAGTGCTTCGATGTCGACAACGACGTCCTTCAGCTGTTCCAGCTGATACAGGCGCACTTCCGCCGTATCGGCCTTCATCTTGGAACGGAAGCCGACCTTCGGGAGGCGACGCTGCAGCGGCATCTGGCCGCCTTCGAAGCCAGCCTTGACCTTGCCCTTACCGGTACGAGCGTACTGGCCCTTGTGGCCGCGGCCGGCAGTTTTGCCGAGACCGGAGCCGATGCCGCGACCAACGCGCGTGCGCTCACGGCGCGCGCCCGGGGCGGATTTGATTGTATTGAGACGCATGCTGGGTTCTCCTTACGCTTCCACCGCGACGAGGTAACAGACCTTATTGATCAGTCCACGTACCTGCGGGGAATCCTTGAGTTCACGCACATCGTTGAGCTTGTTCAGGCCGAGGGCCCGCACGCACTGGCGATGACGTTCCGGAGTGCTGTTCGTGCTCTTGACGAGGCGAACCTTGATCATCTTGTCGTTGTTAGCCATTGTTGCCCACCAGGTCTTCGAGTTTCTTGCCACGCATCGCGGCGATGTCGCCCGGCGCACGGATGGCCAGAAGGCCCTTGATGGTGGCGCGCACCAGATTGATCGGATTGCGCGAACCAACGGCCTTGGCCAGGATGTTCTTCACGCCGACCGCCTCCAGCACGGCGCGCATCGCACCGCCGGCGATCACGCCGGTACCGTCCGAGGCAGGCTGCATGAACACGCGTGCAGCGCCATGGTTGGACTTGATCGCGTAGTGCAGGGTGCCGCTCTGCAGCGGGACGCTGACCATGCTCTTGCGGGCGCGGTCCATGGCCTTGGCGATGGCGGCCGGCACTTCGCGCGCCTTGCCGTAACCGAGGCCGACTTTGCCGTCGCCGTCACCAACGACGGTCAACGCGGTAAAGCTCATCTGGCGGCCACCCTTGACGGTCTTGGCCACGCGATTGACGGCGATCAGCTTTTCCAGCAGGCCGTCACCAGTGTCACGATCATTGTTGCTCATTGCTCACCTTGATTGGCCGGACGACAGAAACGCCCGGCTCGGTTGATTACGGCCTTTGGCCGCTTGGAGTTGTTTTAGTGATCAGAACTGCAGGCCGCCTTCACGAGCCGCATCGGCCATAGCCTTGATGCGACCGTGATACAGGAAGCCCGAGCGGTCGAATGCGACCTTCTCGACACCGGCGGCTTTCGCGCGCTCGGCAATGAACTTGCCGACCGCAGCTGCGGCAGACAGGTTCTTGGTGCCCTTGACGCCGGCCATGACATCCTTTTGCAAGGTGTTGGCCACGGCAAGAACCTTTTCGCCGTCGGCCGAAAAGACCTGGGCGTAAAGATGCTGACTGGTGCGATGGACGCTGAGGCGAGCAACCGCAAGCTTGCGGATGTGGCAACGCGTAGCCTTGGCACGACGAATACGTGAAATCTTCTTTTCCATGATGGGTCTCCAGCGCTCCGCCGATTAGGCTTTCTTGGCTTCTTTCAGCGTGATCTTCTCGCCTGCATAACGCACACCCTTGCCCTTGTAGGGTTCCGGTGGACGGAATGCGCGGATCTTCGCGGCGGTTTCGCCGACGCGCTGCTTGTCCGCACCCGAGATCAGGATCTCGGTCTGCGTCGGCGCGGCGAGCGTGATGCCTTCCGGGGCCTTGAACAGCACCGGATGCGAGAAGCCAAGCGTCAGGTTCAGGTCCTTGCCGGCCAATGCCGCACGGTAACCGACGCCAACCAGCTCGAGCTTGCGCTCGTAACCGGTGTTGACACCCGTAACCATGTTGTTGAGCAGTGCACGCAGCGTACCGGCCATGGCCGTACTGGAGCCCTTGTGCGGCGAGCAGGATGGAGCCGTCTTCGATCTTGACGTCGACATCACCCGGACGGGCGACGCTGAGTGTGCCTTTCGGCCCCTTCAGGGACACGGCATCGGCGGTGATCTGGCAATCAACACCCTTCGGCAGGGCGATGGGTTTCTTCGCAACACGTGACATGGTCGCGCTCCTTAGGAAACGAGGCAGATCACTTCGCCACCCAGGCCCTTGGCACGGGCTTGGCCGTCAGTCATGACGCCGGCAGAAGTGGAGATGATGGAAATGCCCAGGCCGTTGAGGACCTTCGGCAGTTCGCTTTTGCCGCGATATTTGCGCAGGCCCGGACGGCTGACACGCTCGATGCGCTCAATAGCCGGACGACCCATGTAGTAACGCAACGCGATTTCGAGTTCTTTCTTGCCTTCGATGTCGCGCACGGCGACTTCGTTGACATAACCTTCCGTCTTGAGAACGGTGGCGATAGCCAGCTTGCTTTTCGAAGCCGCCATCTTCACGCTCGCTCGACCCATTGCCTGGGCGTTGCGAATTCGCGTAAACATGTCGGCGATAGGATCAGTCATGCTCATGGTTGTTGCTCCGTGAGGTAGCACCGATATCCGGCACCAAATTGTGGTTGGGGATTCGGAAGGCAACAGGGCGAACCCTGTTCCTGCCGACGACATCAAGGCTTTGGGCCCTGACACCGGGTCCGTACGCCAAACGGCGTTCGGGAATGCCATTCTGGATTCCGTGCGGAGACGGTCTTCAAAACGACTTCGGCCACCCGGGCATTAGCCGCGGGTGGCCGGTCTTGCAGTCTAGCAGATTACCAGCTGGCTTTGCGCAAGCCCGGGACGTCACCACGCATGGTGGCTTCACGGAGCTTGTTGCGGCACAGCTTGAACTTGCGGTAGACACCACGCGGACGGCCGGTCTGGGCGCAGCGGTTACGCATGCGGCTCGGGCTGGCATCCCGCGGGAGTTTTTGCAACTTGGCGATCGCTTCCATGCGCTCGTCGAACGAGAGCTTCAGGTCAACCGAGGTTGCCTTCAGCTCTGCGCGCCTGGCGGCGTATTTCTTGACGGTTTTCGCGCGCTTGACTTCGCGATTCACCATTGACGTCTTGGCCATTATCTATTTACTCGCGGAATCAGTTGCGGAACGGGAAGCTGAAACCTTCCAGGAGGGCTTTGGCTTCGGCATCGGACCGGGCAGTCGTGGTGATGGCGATATCCATGCCACGAATTGCGTCGATCGCGTCGAAGTTGATTTCCGGGAAGATAATCTGTTCCTTGATGCCGAAGTTGTAGTTGCCCTTGCCGTCGAATGCACGACCGCTGATACCGCGGAAGTCGCGGACGCGCGGCAGCGCGATCGTGACCAGGCGATCCAGGAATTCGTACATGCGGTGACTGCGCAGCGTCACCTTGCAGCCGATCGGCCAACCGTCGCGGATCTTGAAGGTGGCGACAGACTTGCGCGCCTTCGTCGAGATCGGCTTCTGGCCGGCGATCTTGGTCATGTCGTCCAGGGCGTTCTCGAGCACCTTCTTGTTCGCGGCCGCCTCGCCCACGCCCATATTGAGCGTGATCTTGGTGATCTTCGGAACCTGCATCGGGTTCGTGTAGCTGAAACGCTCCATCAACTTCGGAACGACGGTTTCTTTGTAGTGCTTTTGAAGGCGGGTCATGTCATCTACCTCAGGCGTCGATCACTTCGCCAGACTTGCGGAACGCGCGCACCTTGCGCCCACCTTCGAGCGACTTGATGCTGACGCGCTCGCCCTTGCCTGTGGCGGGGTTGAGCAACTGCAGATTGGACTGGTGGATCGGCGCTTCGCGCTCGATGATGCCGCCCGGCTGGTTGGCCTGGGGGTTCGGCTTGGTGTGACGCTTGACGAGCTTGACGCCCTGCACCAACACGTTGTCGCCATCGACGCGGATGACTTCACCTTTCTGGCCCTTGGAAGAGCCGGTGATCACGACGACTTGGTCGCCTTTGCGGATACGTTTCATGACAGGGTCCTCAGAGCACTTCCGGCGCCAGGGACACGATCTTCATGAAGCGCTCGGAACGCAATTCACGCGTTACCGGTCCGAAGATGCGCGTGCCGATCGGCTCGAGCTTGTTGTTGAGCAATACGGCAGCGTTGCCATCGAAGCGAATCAGCGAACCGTCAGGACGACGAACGCCCTTGCGGGTACGCACGACCACTGCGTCGTAGACTTCGCCCTTCTTGACCTTGCCGCGCGGAATGGCGTCCTTGATCGACACCTTGATGATGTCGCCGATGCCGGCATAACGACGCTTGGAGCCGCCGAGTACCTTGATGCAGAACAGTTCGCGGGCACCGGAGTTATCGGCGGCGGCGAGTCGGGTTTGCATTTGAATCATGGCAATTCTCCCTTAGCCGGCCCGGGCGACGATTTCAACGACGCGCCAGTTCTTGGTCTTGGACAGGGGTGCACACTCGGCGAGACGGACGAGGTCGCCTTCGCGGCACTCGTTGTTTTCGTCGTGCGCATGCACCTTGGTCGAGCGGCGCAGAATCTTGCCGTACAACCCGTGGGCAGCCTGGCGCTCGAGCAGGACGGTGACCGTCTTCTGCATCTTGTTGCTGACGACGCGGCCTTCGATGGTGCGCGTGTCTTTATTGTTTTCGCTCATGACGCTGTCCTTACTTCTTCTGACCGAGCACGGTTTTGGCGCGCGCGATGTCCTTGCGAACATTGCGGATCTGGTGCGTTTGCGCCAGCTGACCGCTACCACGCTGCATCCGCAGGTTGAATTGCTCCTGGCGCAGATCAGCGATGTGCTTGCTGATGTCCTGGGCACTCTTGTTTTTCAGTTCTTTGGTTTCCATTACCGCACCGTCCGCGTCACAAACGTCGTCCGCACCGACAGCTTCGCCGCGGCAAGGCGGAATGCCTCGCGCGCCGTGGCTTCCGGCACACCTTCCATTTCATACAAAACGCGACCCGGGGCGATTACAGCCACCCAGAACTCAACGCCACCCTTGCCGCTTCCCATTCGGACTTCGATCGGCTTGCGCGTGATCGGTTTGTCCGGGAAAACGCGGATCCAGAGCTTGCCGCCGCGCTTGACGAAGCGGGAGATACTACGACGAGCAGCCTCGATTTGGCGAGCGGTGATGTGGCCATGCGTGGTGGCCTTCAGCCCGTATTCACCAAAGCTGACGTTTGCACCAACTTGGCTCAGGCCGCGATTGCGGCTCTTGTGGACCTTGCGGTACTTGGTTCGTGAAGGTTGAAGCATGACTTAAGCTCCCTTGCCCGAGCGGTCGCCACGGTCACCGCGATCGCGGTCGCCACGGCCATGGCCACGGGACTGCGGTTCTGCGGCTTCGGCACGAGCGGCCTCTGCGGTGGCGGCGTGCAGGTCGAAAATGTCGCCCTTGTAGATCCAGGTCTTGATGCCGATGATCCCGTAGGTCGTCTTGGCAGTCGCAAAACCGTAGTCGATGTCCGCGCGGAGGGTATGCAGAGGCACGCGGCCTTCGCGGTACCACTCGGTACGGGCGATTTCAGCACCGTTCAGTCGGCCGGCCACATTGACCTTGATGCCCAGTGCGCCGAGGCGCATGGCATTGCCGACCGAGCGCTTCATCGCACGGCGGAACATGATTCGGCGCTCAAGCTGCTGAGCAATCGATTCGGCGACCAGCTGGGCGTCGAGTTCGGGCTTGCGCACTTCGGTCACGTTGATGTGCGTCGGAACGCCCATCATCGCCGAAATTTCCTTGCGCAGCTTTTCGATGTCCTCGCCCTTCTTGCCGATCACCACGCCCGGACGGGCAGTGTGGATCGTCACGCGGGCGGTCTTGGCCGGACGCTCGATGTGGATGCGGGACACACCGGCCGAAGCCAGCTTCTCACGCAGCAACTCGCGAACCCGGAGGTCGGCGCCGAGATATTGCGCATAATCGCGCTTGTTGGCAAACCACTTGGACGTCCAGTCTTTGGAGATGCCCAAGCGAATGCCGGTTGGATGAACTTTATGACCCATCGTAAGCCTCGCTTTAGCTCTTGGTACCGACGACCACAGTGATGTGGCTGGTGCGCTTCAGGATGCGCGACGCGCGACCCTTTGCACGGGCAAACAGGCGCTTCAACACGGGACCTTCATCGACAAAGATGCGGGTCACGCTGAGCTCGTCAATGTCGGCACCCTGGTTGTTCTCGGCATTTGCGATCGCCGAGGTGGGACCTGAAGAACGATTCCGGCTGCCTTTCTTGTTGTGGAACTTCAACACGCTTTCGGCGCGTGCCACCGGCATGCCGCGTACGAGATCCGCCACCAGGCGGACCTTCTGCGGCGAGATGCGCGCGGTGCGCAATACTGCTTTCGCTTCCATCGCTCTATCTCCTTACTTGCCAGTGCCGGCTTTCTTGTCGCCGCCATGTGACTTGAACGTACGGGTCACGGCGAACTCGCCGAGCTTGTGTCCGACCATGTTCTCGTTGACCAGCACCGGCACATGAGCCTTGCCGTTGTGCACGGCGATGGTCATGCCGACCATTTCCGGGATGATCATCGAGCGACGCGACCAGGTCTTGATCGGGCGCTTGCTGTTCGCGGCCGCGGTGGCCTCGACTTTCTTCAAGAGATGCAGGTCGAGAAACGGACCTTTCTTTAGTGAACGTGCCATGGCCGATTAACCCCTGCGATCGCGGACAATAAAGCGCTCAGTGCGCTTGTTCTTACGGGTCTTGTAACCCTTGGTCGGCATGCCCCATGGCGATACCGGATGCGGGTTGCCCTGACCTGCGCGGGCTTCACCACCACCGTGCGGATGGTCCACCGGGTTCATGGCGGCGCCACGAACGGTCGGACGGATACCGCGCCAGCGCTGTGCGCCTGCCTTGCCGATCTTGCGCAGATTGTGCTCGTCGTTGCCGACTTCACCAATCGTTGCGCGGCAGTCAACCGGCACCTTGCGCATTTCGCCGGAGCGAAGGCGCAACGTGGCGTAACCCAGTTCGCGAGCAACCAGCTGCACGGAAGCACCGGCGGAGCGGGCAACCTGAGCACCCTTGCCAGCGCGCAACTCGATGCAATGCACCTGCGTACCAACCGGGATATTGCGCAGCGGGAGCGAGTTGCCGACCTTGATCGGCGCGTCCTTGCCCGAGATCAGCTGGTCGCCGACCTTGATGCCCTTCGGCGAGATGATGTAACGGCGTTCGCCGTCGACATAACACAGCAGCGCGATGTGGGCAGTGCGGTTCGGGTCATACTCGATGCGCTCGACGCGCGCCGGGATGCCTTCCTTGTCACGCTTGAAATCGATGATGCGGTAGTTCTGCTTGTGACCACCGCCCTTGTGACGGGTGGTGATGCGGCCGTAATGGTTACGGCCGCCGGTGTTGCTCTGCGACTCGGTGAGGGCCGCGAGCGGACCACCCTTGTGCAGGCCAGGAGTCGAAACACGAACCATCTGCCGGCGACCGGGAGAGGTTGGCTTAAAAGTAATCAGTGCCATGTGTAGTGACCTCAGGGCTTCGCAATGACGTCGATCGACTGGCCGTCGGCAAGGCTGATGTAAGCCTTGCGCAGGCCGGCGCGCTGACCGGAACGATTGCGGAATGTCTTGTTCTTGCCCTTGATGTTGACGACATTGACTGCCGTAACCTTGACCTTGAACAGTTCTTCAACCGCTTTCTTGACGTCGTCCTTGGTCGCGAAAGACGCGACCGCAAAGACGTACTGGTTGGCTGCTTCCTGCAGGCGCGCTGTCTTTTCAGAGATCAGCGGCGTGCGGAGCACTTGCAGCAGGCGTTCGTTGCTCATGCCAGCCACTCCTCGATTTTCTTCAGGGCGTCAACCGTGACGACGATATGCTCGGCGTGGATCAGGTCGACCGGGTTCAGGCCAGCCGTGTCAAGCACAGCGACGTGCGGCAGATTGCGAGCGGCCAGGAACAGATTCTCGGAACCGTTGTCGGTCACGATCAGCGTGCGTCCGAGACCGAGGCCGGCGAGCTTGACGGCCAGAGACTTGGTCTTGGCGGCATCCAGATCGAACGACTCGACGATCTTCAGTCGGTCCTGACGGTTCAACTCGGACAGGATGGTGGCCATGGCGGCACGGAACATCTTGCGGTTGACCTTCTGCTCGAAGCTGCGCGGACGAGCCGCGAAGGCGCGACCACCACCGACAAAGATCGGCGCGCGGTAGTCACCGTGGCGTGCACCGCCACCCTTCTGCTTCTTGAACTTCTTCGTGGTACCGCTCAGGTCGGAGCGCGACTTCTGCGCCTTCGTGCCCGCGCGACCGGCATTGCGGTAGGCGGTAACGACCTGGTGCACCAGATCTTCGGTGAACTCGCGGCCGAATACGGCTTCGCTCAGTTCAACCGACTTCTTGCTATCAAGCGTATTGATTTGCATGTCGGCTCCTTATTTACCCTTCGCCGCTGGGCGGACGATGACATCGCCACCCTTGGCACCCGGGACGGCGCCCTTGATCGCAATCAAACCGCGTTCGGCGTCGATGCGCACGACTCGCAGGTTGATGGCGCTCTGGTTCTCTGCACCCATGTGACCGGACATCTTCTTGCCCGGAAACACGCGACCCGGCGTCTGGCGCTGGCCGATGGAACCCGGCGAGCGATGCGACAGCGAGTTACCGTGGGTAGCGTCACCCATGGTGAAGTTGTGGCGCTTGATGGTGCCCTGGAAGCCCTTGCCCTTGGTCATGCCGGCAACATCGACCATCTGGCCAACCGAGAAGATCTCGTCGACCTTCAGTTCGCCGCCAACGCTGTACTTCGAGGCATCCGCTTCATTGATGCGGAATTCCCAAAGACCACGACCTGCTTCGACCTTCGCTTTCGCGTAGTGGCCTGCAGTGGGCTTGTCAATCAGCGACGCGCGCTTCTTGCCAGCCGTCACCTGAATGGCCGTGTAGCCATCCGATCCCCAGCGTTTTAACTCTGGAATACGATCGGTGTCGCTTCAATCAGCGTCACCGGACGACTCGCCCGCGTCCGTGCGAAGACGGGTCATGCCGCATTTGCGGCCAATCAATCCGATACCATAGTCCTGTCCTGTTACGGCGCTTTAATACAACTTGATCTGGACATCCACGCCGGCGGCGAGGTCAAGTTTCATCAGCGCATCTACGGTCTTGTCGTTGGGGTCAACGATGTCAAGGACGCGCTTGTGGGTACGGGTTTCGTACTGGTCACGTGCGTCCTTATCGGCATGCGGCGACACCAGAATG
The DNA here is from genome assembly GCA_016712105.1 of Ahniella sp. Lineage (GTDB taxonomy): Bacteria > Pseudomonadota > Gammaproteobacteria > Xanthomonadales > Ahniellaceae > Ahniella. The sequence continues at coordinate 1,008 of JADJRU010000053.1, read as the reverse complement.
GTGTACCGCTCGATCTTGGTCGGAAGCGGAATCGGGCCATGAACCTGGGCACCGGTCCGTTTCGCGGTTTCGACGATTTCGTGCTTTGGACTTGCTCGATCAGACGGTGATCGTAAGCTAAACGAATACGGACTTTCTGGTCAGCCATTGCCAATTTCCTTGTCTGAACACGCGGCGCACACCCCGTGTTGCTCGGTGATAAAACGGTTACTTAGAACTTTCGCGACGACGCCGTCGCCGACGGTGCGGGCCACCTCGCGAATCGCAAAACGGCGGCCTTCGTCCGATCGCGATCGGTGCGATCAGCCGTACGCGAATCTTGATGCCGCCGCCCGGCATCACCTCCCTCGACGCCTTCCGGCGTTTCGCACCAACCGGTCACGTCAGCGGTCCGGAAGTGGAACTGCGGGGCGGTAGCCCTTGAAGAACGGCGTGACGGCCGCCCCCGTCCTTCGATAGCACGATCTCGCCTCGAACTCGGTGTGTGGCGTGATCGAACCCGGCTTGCACAGCACTCTGGCCGCGCTCGACGTCGTCGCCGCTTTCGTGCCGCGTAGTAGCAGACTGGCGTTGTCGCCTGCCTGACCCTGGTCGAGCAACTTGGTGAACATTTCACGCCGGTCACGATCGTCTCGCGTGTCGGACGGATACCGACACTTGATTTCTCGCCCACCTTGATGACGCCGCGCTCAATGACCCGTCACCACCGTGCCTCGACCCGAGATCGAGAAAACGTTCGACCGGCATCAGGAATGCCTGTCGACGTCGCGCTTCGGCCCGAATGTACGTGTCCAGCGCTTCCACCAGCTTGATGGACGCGCACGCCGATTTCAGTTTCTGATCACCTTCCGGCAGCCTTCCGCGCCGAACTCTTGATGATCGGCGTAACGCCGCGCAGCTGTACTTGACAGCAGTTCACGGACTTCACTTCGACCAGCTCGAGCAGTTTCGGCGTCGTCGGACTATGTCGGCCTTGTTCACGAACACCATGATGTACGTTACGCCAAC
>JADJRU010000052.1 GCA_016712105.1 Ahniella sp. | reverse complement strand
TGCATCTCTTTTGCGACGACTCACGAAAGAACCGTACAAGCCACGCCGACCGGAAATTCCGAGGCGTGGCACCAATCATCCGATGCACCGCCGCAAGCCGGCGCTGAGCGAAGCTGTGTAGGCTGGGCTGACGAAGGAAGCCCAGCTACTTGCCGAACCTTTTTCAATGTCAATATTCCTGGTCCAGAAACCGAAGATCGGAACCATCTATACCAGTGACCTGTCATACCAAAATGAAGCAGATTCAGATGACCAGTGCGGGATCACCAGTCTGCGCGGCAGGGGCCATCACATCGCCCCAAATCCGACGGTTCCGTGCGTTGGAACTGCCCTTCAGGCTCGTCCAGGCAAAGTCGCTCCGCGCCATCCTGGCGATGACAATGTGGGTGTCTTGCCAACACGCACTGGCGTCCTCGATTGCCGTCGAATTCGTCGCGTCAGCGCCGGAGTTCGAAGTCGCCACCGATTCATACACCAGGCTGTGGACAACGGAAGGCCCCAAGATCATCGAGGCACTTCAACGTTACTCCGGTGCGTCACTGCCCGATCAACGGATCAGGGTCATCGTGTTCGAAGGCGTAAGCAGGTCGGGACGGCGATACGAACCACTCTGGATTCGGGCCAGCTACCCCGAAGATACCAAGCGCGCCACCTTGGTCCATGAATTGCTGCACCGGTACCTTAATGAAGTAGATGGTCTCGAAACCTGTTATCCCGAAATTCACGACATCATGTCGATCATGCTTTTTGATATCTGGTCTGAACTTTACGGAGCGCCGTTCGCGACCAAACAGGCAGAGGTTGAATCAAACAGGTCAGCTCGATATCGCAAGAGTTGGTCACACGCTCTTTCCTTGGGTCAGTCTGCACGGCGATCCGAAATCATCAACGTGCGGAAATGCGGAGAGCGGCTCTCACGAGAGCAGCCCTGAAATTTAGGGCTCAACCCCGAAAACGAATTGCCACGCGGCATCTTTTCGGGCGAATTTTCCGGGCCTGTTCTGTCGTTGCCGGCGATGACGCCTGATACGCAACTCGACTTTGTCGGCCAATTCGGCGAGGCACTCACACAGTCGACTGCCACAAACGGCAATTGATTTTGGCGCAGCGCGAATGCATGTGTAGGCTGGTGCTGAGCGAAGCGAAGCCCAGCTGCTTGCGGCAAGGTTTGAGGCAAACAAACGAGGGTTCGATCAGCGCGAGCAGACTGGGCACATCCGGCTTATGTCTCAGGATAGTTTTCGAGACCAACGCACGCTGATCACCAGTGGTAACTTACGTCGGGTCCGGCTGCGGCCACCCGCTTCGGCTCGCTGCTTGCCTCGAACACATGGCCCCTCCTAAGCACGTTAGTTTCGCGTTCCGAAAATCAGGGCAGGTTCCGTAAAATCTCCCCGCCCCTTTGCCCCGACCAATGCACCGTCCGGGACCAATCGCCTTGGCGGCGAGATGAACTGGTTCTCGGCAGCGTTGCTTGTCTCCGGCGAGGACCTATGCCCTGCTCTGGTCACTGAGCTGATCGGTGAGCCCTGCGAGCAGCAGACAAAGGGGGTTCCGCTGCTGAAGGGCGATGGCTCGATCCTGCGCGTGCCGAAGTTCGGCCGATGGAGCAAAGCCATTCGGCCCGAGGACACTGATGAGTGGGACATCGGCGAAGTCATCAAACAACTTTTCGCCGGCCTCCCGGAGACCACGCATGTGTGGTCGAAAGTGGCCAGCCTCGAAACATCCAGGTCTCGCTCGGCCTTTCGATGACTGGCAGCAACCGGGAATTCGGATTGGATGCGGAGGTCACCCAACTATTGGCGAGCAGGCACGCCACGGTTTGGTTCGATGTTTATCTTGAGGAACAAGGTGTGGACAGCGGCCGGCAACGGAACTCGGCATAGACCCCGGTCTACCGATGACCGCCGACGCATGTATACATGCAGTACTCGGCACGTCAGTCCAACCAGTTCCTGTTTCGATCCCGGAGGCATCATGCCCACCTATGTAGCCCTGTTGCGCGGCATCAATGTCGGGAAAGCCAAGCGCGTCCCGATGGCCGAACTCCGCGCACTTTTGAGTGAACTTGGCTATTCGAAGGTTTCCACCCTGCTCAACAGCGGTAACGCCGTGTTCAACGCGGATATGGGAACATCCGCGAAGTTGGCGCACGACATTTCCAAGGCGATCTCTTCGCGGCTGAATATCGAAGTGCCAGTAATCGTGAAGTCGGCACAGGAACTGACCGACATCGTGGCCGGGAACTCGCTCACGTTCGAGGAACAGGACTTTTCGCGCCTGATGGTCGCGTTTGCACAAGATCCCGGCACACTGGCCGGGCTTGTTGCGATCGAACCGCTGGTCGTAGCGCCCGAGCAGTTTCTGATCGGCCGCAACGCGGCATACCTTCATTGCGCGTCAGGCATTCTGGAAAGCAAGGCTGCTGCGGCGATGCTCGGCAAAATCGGCAAGGAAGTGACCACGCGGAATTGGGCGACAGTGCTCAAGCTCATGGCGCTTGCTGACGCTGCATAAACTTGACCTGCGTGTAGGCTGGGCTGACGAAGGAAGCCCAGCTACTTGAGACACAACTTCACGGAACGCGGTGTTCGCACTCGCAGGGAAGCGAACTCCATAAGGAAACTCAGCTTCCACAACGGCTCCATTTCGCCCTACCGCGAGTAGCTGGGCTTCCTTCGTCAGCCCAGCCTACCTTCGCTCAGCGTCATTGATAGACATTCACCGCCGCAGGCTCTGCGCAGAACTTCGCTTTGGCAGCTGGTTCCGTGAGATTGACGGCTGCGATTCCGGACGTGTCGTCGAGTTCGCATGTCGTCTTCGTAGCGGCTTCGTCCTCCGCGGTCACGCAGACACTGGCAACCAGACCCAGTTGTTGTTCGGTCAGGTTGTAGAACCCGATACATTGCGAGTTTGCGCTGCCGCGACTCGTCGCCGTGATGTAACCATCCGCGGTGGGCGCACCGAAGTCACCGCTGATGTCGCCGGCGCGATAGTACGGCGAGCCGTCCGGGCTGCCGAGCCACACGCCGTAGCTTGCATTGACATTGCCCATGTCGGTCGTGATCAGCACATCGGCTTCGCCGTCACCATTGATGTCCTTGTACTCCGGCGGGACAAGCAATGTGACCGGGGTTTCTTCGATGATCTGGTGCTCATCTTCACCCATCATCTTGGTCACCCGGACCATGGCATCGTCGCCAGTCATCCCGTCTTCCTTGACCTCACCGGAAATCAGATCCACTTTGAAGATGAATCCTTCATCGAGGCCAGTCAGCTTGAGTTGGCAACTTGTGGTGACGCTTGGGCCCGCGACGACATCAACGCGCCCAAGTTCGTCGCAGCTCTGCAATCCGCTTTTGACTTCACTGACGGCAGCAACGACCGGCGCCTCTTCACTTGCTTTGGGGGCCGATGCTTCATCGGTACTGGACGAACAGGCGCTCGCAGCAAAAAGAACGAAGGTGAGGCTGCTGGCGTAGATGTAATGGTTCCGTTTCATGATTTGTTCCACTGGGCTGTTTGGGGATTTCGGGCGCTGACCTGTCCGCGCGTGGCAAGGTTTGATTCCCACCCGGCGGACACTTGCGTGAATTGAACGAATCAAAGGTTGCCGCTAGGGTCGACGATCAGGATCTGCAGATCCCTGTCCGGAATGAAGTTTTTCTTCTCGACGACAAAGGTCGTAGGACCGGTTTTCTTCACGCCGTCGATACAAAGCGAAATGATGTTCCGGGGGTCTCCCTTGTCCAGCGTCAGCGTGAATGCCCTGATTGGACCCGCCCAACTGTTCGCCGTCCGCAAGACATAGTCGATTCTGTATGAGATGCTGTACTGCTGCGACTCGTCGCCACCAGTGGCTTTCAGCGCCTTGGCCATGCCCTTCGATGTACCCTCATCGATACAGTATTGACCGATCAATTCGCGTTCATACTCGGGCGGGTGAGTCCACATGAACAGCCCTCCGGGCGGACGGTTGGTATAGGCATGGCTGACCCGCACTTCCGCACCCGCCGGAAACGTCTGGGTCCAGTGATAACGCGTCACGATCGACCATTTGCCCAGGGCTTCCGGCTCAACATCCTGCCCGGCGCCCCCTTCCATGTACTCGGCGAGCCCGGCCGACTTGATGGCCGCCTGATCCTCTGGCGACAGCGCCAAAAGTTGTTTGCCAATCGATTCCCAATCGAGCGTGAGCGGCAGACCAAAACGCTTGAGCTCGGCAGTCACGTCGCGACCGGGGTGTCGTATTGCTCCGCGAGCGGGCGGTTCTCCTCCCAGGGTTCTTCAATCACGGCAATCTTGTCGATCGTCACCCGGACCGGCTTGCCGTCAACCGTCGCGGTGAAGTCAACGATGTCGGGCTTGTTCGGGTCTTCAGGGAGATTCATCGACCGAACCCACCCATCCCAAACCGCAACCGGTGGCAAAGGGAAAATCACCTCACCCGTCACATCCGACTCAGAGTTGTTTCGGAAGACATAGTCGACCTTGACCTTGTCGATCCCGATGAAGAGTTTCTCTTCCACCATTTCAACCGATTCGGTCTGATCGAACGTCAGCCCCGTCGCCGATAACCCACCGAATCCGTCATTTGCCGTGGCTGGCAAAGCTGCCCCCAGAAAGAGGGCCAAGGCAAAACCATTTCTCATACGGTCATCCTGCTGTGCGGGTTAACCATGTAACCCTGAATCAGGTGTTCGCGCAAGCGCATCTGTAGGCTGGGCTGACGAAGGAACGTAGGCTGGGCTGACGAAGGAATGTAGGCTGGGCTGACGAAGGAGTGTAGGCTGGGCTGACGAAGGAAGCCCAGCTACTCGCGACAGAACATCAGTAAACACGACATGAGCATGTCCAGCGAACGCCAACTCCGCACAATCAACGCCCAAGGCTGGAAGCTGGGCTTCCTTCGTCAGCCCAGCCTACACAGCTTCCTCGCGCGCGCCAGGAACACGGTTCGTATCCGGCCTGTGCCACCCCATTGCTTTGGGTATGCTCGGCACGCAGATTTGCCTGAGCCATCGATTGGACCCAGGCCCAGGCACTTGTATGACAATCCGCCGATCAACCCATGCCAAACAGCAACCTGAAGGTTCGATTCGTCAACCCCGCAACCATTACGCCGATTGCCGTAGCCATTCCGGCTGCGGTCGTTCTGGCCATATCGGAAGGGCCGGATTGGTTGCTGCCCGTATTTGGTTTGAGCTTCATCCTTGCCTTGGGCATCACCATCCCCTGGTTGCCGATCGTTGGCTCCGTGCTGTTCCGGCTTCCCGGGCGAAGATTCGCTCCACTGGTTCTTGTGGTCGGGTGTTTCGCAACCGCCCTGGCTTTTGGTGGTTTTGGAATGCTGATCCACGGATTCATACCGCACATCGGTGACGTACCGATGTGGCTGGCTGGCACTCGGTTTGCATGCGTCGGAGCCTACTTCGGACTAATCGCAACGTCATGCCTTTACGTTGACCCGGATTTCCGATCGACGAGTGATGCCTGAGGCCCGATTCGCGGACGCTTCCGAACGACGACGCCTGATGTGTTCCAGACGACACATGAGGTCACTTTCCGGAAGCCCGGCCAATCGAACAACAAGCTCGTCGGACCCTGAATGATTCTTGGGTTTCATGAGCCCAGCGAATCAATCCGAAACCATCGGCAAACGTTCGGTCCGTGGCCAGGCGCACCATGATCAGTTTTTCATTTTGGCTGAAGCCATTCACCGGATGCGAGGTTCCCGCAAGGAAGACGGAGTCGCCCATCAGTGCCATGCCGCTGATCTCATCGTGACCAACGCCATTTCCACCCAGGTCGATACTCACGCGGGTCTGGCCAATCGAGTTGAAGCTCAGGTCGGGGAGGCCGTCCGTGCCCAACCGCAGAGCGCCGAAATCGCCATTGAGCGGCGCGTCGGTTCCGGGGTTGGCTGCGACCACCAGACGACCTTGCGTGTCGATTTTGCACGCGGCCACGTTCGAGTTCTGCAACACGTCGATGAACGGAGCCAGGAATCGACCATCACCACTGTACGCTGGATCGAGCATTCCGGCTGGCGTGAGTCGTGCCAGCGCCAGCACCGAGAGTGCGATATTGAAGTCGCTGCGCACATTGCCGCACCAGTACGCGCGGCCTTCGGCGTCGACCGCACCATCGGCCAATAATTCTTCCGGGTTCGACAACATGTGGAGGTCGCCAAAATCGAACAGTGCATAACCATCGACACCGTAACTCGTATCGATCAAGCCATTGGCATCGAAGCGAGCAACGAACGAGGAAACATCGCTCCGACCAAAAGCCAGCAGGCGTCCGTCCGGAAGCACTTCGACGTCCTGCACGAAGGTCATGGTGGCCACGGGCGGCCTCACCAGAACGTGGCCTTGGGTGCCGAAACCGTTGGCGATCGAGCCATCCGAGTTCAGCATCAACAACAGGCCATCCGAGTGGTTGGTGTTGAGCGGGTTCACCGCCACATGACCTGCCACGAGAATGCGATCCTGCGGCATGGCGACCACCGCTTTGGCGAATTCGCCGCCATTATCGATCAGAGCCAGCGTGGGCTCGGCACAACCATCCGAGTCGAAAGTGCTGTCCAGGTTGCCGGCAACATTAAATCGGCACACGAGGATCTTGCCCTCCAAGTTTGTCGAATAACGAAAGCCGGCGACGATCGGCTTGCCGTCTGCGCGAACGGCCAGCCCACGCGCCTCAGCATGGAACTCATTGAGGGCAGCCGGCGAAGGTGAAGACAGCCCGTCGGAGCTGAAGGTGTTGTCAAGGCGTCCATCGGCCAGCAATCCGGGCCAGGCCGAACCGCCGCCGCGTCGCACCTGCACGCTGATGCCCACGGTGGCAGCCATATAGATACTGCCGCTCGGGCTGACCACGACATCCTGAGCGTCATCCGTATGACCGGCAGCCAAGTTGAAGCTGATCGAGGCGAGGCCGTTGCCGCCGAAGGAAAGATCCTGGATGCCGTCCAGTGGCGTCTCGGCCAGGGTTTGGCCGGCGAGCAAAAAAATGGGTGCAGCCAGGATCGTGCAGTGTTTGAGGGGGCGCATCGAAGTCTCCGTTTTGGGGTGTCATTCCGAATACGGATTGCGGGCCAAAACTCCATCACGAAGCCGTCAGCCGGGCTGCCCGGCGATATACTTCACGGCCACTCCGGCGAGAGGTGCACGTGACCCAGGACATCACCGAGGGCCTTAATGCGTCCGAACGCAGCGTACCGGCAGCGCTGTACGCCTCACTGCGCCGATTGGCGCAGCAGCAGTTGTCGCGCCAAAGCGGCAACCCAACATTAAACGCAACAGCGCTGGTTAACGAGGCATGGATCAAGGTCGCCAGTGGCGATCATCGCTGGCAGAGCCGCCAGCATTTCCCTTGCCGCGATGGCCCGCGTCATGCGCCATGTCCTGATCGACCACGTCCGTGAGCGCCAGGCCGAACGTCGTGGCGGCGATCTGCAGCGGGTCACGATGGACGGACTGGATCACGTGACGACAGGCGCATGCAGCAGATCGACCTGATCGCCATCGATCAAGCGCTGCAGCGATTGCGCGCACTGGATGTTCGTTTGGAGCAGGTGTTCGAGTTGCGCTTTTTTGGCGGCTGCACCATAGAGGAGACCGCCGAGGTACTCGAACTTTCGACCGCCACGGTGGAGCGTGATCTTCGCGCAGCGCGCGCGTTTGTTGCCGCGCAGTTTCAGGAAAGTGTGTGAGCACCCTTGACTGGCGCGCGGTGCGCGCGCTGTTCGACACGATCTGCGATCTCCCGGCCAAACAACGCCAGGAGGTCATTGACGCCAGTGGCCTCGGGCCGCAAGGCTTGGACCTTCTGCAATCGATGCTTGATGCAGACGCACGGTCCGACATTGGCGAGAACGTTCATGCCCTGCGCCGCAGGTCGTCGAGGCCATGGCTCCAGGATTCGCGCATCGGAAGTCTGGTGGGGGCCTGGCGCATCGAGGCGCTGATTGGTGTCGGCGGCATGGGCAGGGTCTACCGCGCGCATCGCGAAGATGGCTGCTACGAGGGCCTGGCAGCGATCAAGTTTGTCGCCCGAAGCGGCCAATCCAGGTTTCTTCGCTCATGAACGCCATGTCCTTGCGCGGCTCACACATCCGGGCATTGCAAGGTTGCTCGATGCAGGCGAAGACGCCCAAGGCCAGCCCTATCTGGTGATGGAATACATCGCCGGCAGCACCATTCGCGACCACTGCCGTGCCAACGGCGACGACGCGCGCGCGCGAATTGCAGTGGTGAGGGCGGCGGCCCAGCGATCGCCCACGCCCATGCACAATTGGTCCTGCACCGGGATCTGAAGCCTGCCAACCTCATGGTGGGACACAGGGTCAGGTCAAAGTCCCGGACTTCGGCGTAGCCAAACCGCTCGACCGCACCAGCGCCGATCCGGCAGCAGACCGCCGCGCGCTACTTCACGTTGCGATATGCCGCGCCCGGAACAGATCGCCGGGGAACCCACGGCACTGGCGTCGATATCTACGCGCTGGCGCTGATCCTTCATGAATTGCTCGCCGACGAGCATCCATTCGCGGCACAGCCGCAAACGGCGAAGCCCTGCTGAACGTGTGTTGGCGGCGATGCGACACCTCCGACGCTGCCTTTGCGAGCAGGAATGACCCCATGTCGCAGTTTTGCGCCTGACCGCGCCCGTGATCTTGAAGCGGTACTGGCTCGTGCGTTATCGCGATCCATCTGCGCGCTACGCCAGCGTGATGGAGTTTGCTGATGAACTTGGCCGCGTGCTGGATGACCTCCCGGTGTTGGCCCGCGCAGGAACCGCCGCAGCCACACGGTTCGACTGGCGCGTCGCCAACGTGTTGCCATGGCGTTGGGCACGTTTGCACTGCTGTCTCTGGCAGTTCTGAGCCTGGTTGCGGTGTGGCAGGCAGATAAAGTAACTCGCGAGCGCGATCTGTCGCAACACGAAGCGGTGCGCGCCGAGCGTATTGCTGACTTCCTGACTGGCTCGAGGCCTCGCAGCCACTGCGCAATCAGGCCGCGAACCCAGGCAGACAAGATCTGCTCGACAGTGGTCGTGCAGTTGAAAAAAAGAAACCGAACTGGATGGCGAACTTGCGTACGGCTGCAGGCAGTCATCGCAGATTACCGGCACCACTACGACGAGGCCGAGGCGCTCCTCACGCTGCGCTGGTGGTCGATACAACGCTCCACTCGAGGGCTCACGCCGAAAGGCAGAGCTACTGTTGCAACCGGGCCGCGTCCACAACTTCCAATCGCGCTGGAACGATGTCGAGCACGTGCTGAGACTCGGCCTTGAAAGCCTGGTGCGGGACTGGTGACGGCCCGCTTCATTGCAGGATTACAACGTCAGTTGTCGGTTTGCCTGATCAATCAGGAACGTCCGCAGGATGCTGGAAGCCTGCACAGTCCGCCCTCGTACACTTGAATGGGCTCGACGGGAACGGTACACGAGAGATCGTCGATACCGAAAATGCTGCTGGCGATGATCAATTACAGTCGGGGCGACCCGCTTCGGCTCTGTGGGCAGCGACGCGCGTATCGTGCAAGCGCAACGCAAGATACTGAGCAGGCTGTCGGCACAGCCCCAACAATCTGGCGGCGATCCAATCCGCGCCTGACCGATTGACGAGTCGATTGCCCACTACCGCGAATCGATCAGCGCTGGCCCGGTCCCGAGGCGGAGCACGAAGTGTGAAGTGGCATTGCCACTGGTCGGACTCGGCAGTGCCCGCGTGCTGCTGGCGATCGCGAGTCTGCACTGAAGGTGCTACGCGAGTCGCAGTCGATATATGCCGACCGGAAGGCGCACCGCCTACCCGGAATGGCTTCATGCCAGCTTGCTGCTGGCCGAAATGTTATGGCTGGAGGGCGATATCG
>JADJRU010000051.1 GCA_016712105.1 Ahniella sp. | reverse complement strand
AGCGAGATGATGTTCCTGGGTCTCCTTTGTCCAGCGTCAGGGTGAATGCCCTGATTGGACCCGCGCCTCAACTGTTCGCCGTCCGCAAGACATATAGTCGATTCTGTATGAGATGCTGTACTGCTGCGACTCGTCGCCACCAGTGGCTTTCTTGCAGCTTTTTTCGCTATGCTCGATGTCCCCTCATCGATACAGTATTGGCTGATCAATTCGCGTTCGTACTGGGCGCGGTGAGTCCACATGAACAGCTCCTCCGGGCGGACGGTTGGTATAGGAATGGCTGACCTGCACTTTCCGGCAATTCGCCGGAAACGTCTGGGTCCAGTGGTAACGCGTCACGATCGACCACTTGCCCGTGGCTTCCGGCTCAACATCCTGTCCCGCCTCCTCTTCCATATCACTCGGCGAGCCTGGGCTGACTTGATGCCGCCTGATCCTCTGGCGACAGCGCCGTCAGCCGTTTGCCAATCGATTCCCAATCGAGCGTGAGCGGCAGACCAAAACGCTTGAGCTCGGCAGTCAGCGTCGCAATCGGGGTGTCGTATTGTTCCCGCGAGCGGGCGGGTTCTCCTCCCGTGGTTCTTCAATCACGGCAATCTTGTCGATCGTCACCTGACCGGCTTGCCGCCAACCGTCGCGGTGAAGCCAACGATGTCGGGCTTGTTCGGGTCTTCAGGAGATTCATCGACCGAACCCAATTCCATCCCAAACCGCAACCGGTGGCAAAGGGAAAATCACTCCTCACCCGTCACATCCGACTCAGAGTTGTTTCTGGAAGACATAGTCGACTTTGACTTTGTCGATCCTGATGAAGAGTTTCTCTTCCACCATTTCAACCGATTCGGTCTGATCGAAACGTCACCCCGTCGCCGATAAACTCCACCGAACTACTTACTTGCGGTGGCTGGCGTAGTTGCCCCCAGAAAGAGGGCCAAGGCAAACCATTTCTCATACGGTCATTCTGCTGTGCGGGCTAACCATGTAACCCTGAATCAGGTGTTCGCGCAAGCGCGCATCTGTAGGCTGGGCTGACGAAGGAACGTAGGCTGGGCTGACGAAGGAATGTAGGCCGGGCTGACGAAGGAATGGCTGGGCTGACGAAGGGAAGCCCAGCTACTCGCGACAATACCTGCAAACACGACATGAGCATGTCCAGCGAACGCCAACCCGCACAATCAACGCCCAAGGTTGGAAGTTGGGCTTCCTTCGTCAGCCCAGCCTGCTATAGCCCCCGCGCGCGCCAGAACATTGTTTCGTATCCGGCTGCGTGCCACCCCATTGCTTGGTATGCTCGGCATCAGCAGACTTGCCTTGAGCCATCGATTGGACCGCAGCCCAGGCCCTCTGTATGACAACCCGCCGATCAACCCATGCCAAACAGCAACCTGAAGGTTCGATTCGTCACCCCGCAACCACTACGCCGATTGCCGTAGCCATTCCGGCAGCGGTCGTTCTGTGGCCATATCGGAAGGGCCGGATTGGCTGCTGCCAGGTTTGGTTTGAGCTTCATCCTTGCCTTGGGCATCACCATCCCTGGTTGCCGATCGTTGGCTCCGTGCTGTTCCGGCTTCCGGGAGAAGATTCGACTCCACTGGTTTTGTGGTCGGGTGTTTCGCAACCGCTCTGGCTTTTGGTGGTTTCGGAATACTGGTCCATGGGTTCATGCCACACATCGGTGACGTACCGATGTGGCTGGCTGGCACTCGGTTTGCATGCGTCGGAGCCTACTTCGGACTAATCGCAACGTCATGCCTTTACGTTGACCCGGAATTCCGATCGACGAGTGATGCCTGAGGCCCGTTCGCGGACGCTTCCGAACGACGACGCCTGATGTGTTCCAGACGACACATGAGGTCACTTTCCGGAAGCCCAGCCAAGCGAACAACAAGCTCGTCGGACCCTGAATGATTCTTGGGCTCATGAGCCCAGCGAATCAATCCTCGAAACCATCGGCAAACGTACGACACCAGACGACCTTGCGTGTCGATTTTGCACGCGGCCACGTTCGAGTTCTGCGCAACACGTCGATGAACGGCGCTGGAATCGACCATCACCACTGTACGCTGGATCGAGCATTCCGGCTGGCGTGAGTCGTGCCAGCGCCAGCACCGAGAGTGCGATATTGAAGTCGCTGCGCACATTGCCGCACCAGTACGCGCGGCCCTCGGCGTCGACCGCACCGTCGGCCAATAATTCTTGCGGGTTCGACAACATGTGGAGGTCGCCAAAATCGAACAGTGCATAACCATCGACACCGTAACTCGTATCGATCAAGCCATTGGCATCGAAGCGAGCAACGAACGAGGAAACATCGCTCCAACCAAAAGCCATCAGACGTCCGTCCGGAAGCACTTCCACGTCCTGCACGAAGGTCATGGTGGCCACGGGCGTCACCCAGAACGTGGCCTTGGGTGCCGAAACCGGTGGCGATCGTGCCATCCGCGTTCAGCATCAACAACAGGCCATCCGAGTGGTTGGTGTTGAGCGGGTTCACCGCCACATGACCTGCCACGAGAATGCGATCCTGCGGCATGGCGACCACCGCTTTGGCGAATTCGCCGCCATTCTCGATCAGCGCCAGCGGGCTCGGCACAACCATCCGAGTCAGAAGGTGCTGTCCAGGTTGCCGGCAACATTGAATCGGCACACGAGGATCTTGCCCTCCGCGTTTGTCGAGTAACGGGAGCCGGCGACGATCGGCTTGCCGTCAGCGCGAACGGCCAGCCCACGCGCTTCAGCATGGAACTCATTGGGGCAGCCGGCGAAGGTGAAGACAGTCCGTCGGAGCTGAAGGTGTTGTCAAGTTGGCCGTCGGCCAGCAATCGTGCCAGGCCGAACCGCCGCCGCGTCGTACCTTGCATGCTGATGCCCACGGTGGCAGCCATATAGATACTGCCGCTCGGGCTGACCACGACATCCTGAGCGTCATCCGTATGACCGGCAGCCAGGTTGAAGTTGATCGAGGCGAGGCCGTTGCCACCGAAGGAGAGATCCTGGATGCCGTCCAGTGGCGTCTCGGCCAGGGTTTGGCCGGCGAGCAAAAAAATGGGTGCAGCCAGGATCGTGCAGTGTTTGAGGGGGCGCATCGAAGTCTCCGTTTTGGGGTGTCATTCCGAATACGGATTGCGGGCCAAAACTCCATCACGAAGCCGTCAGCCGGGCTGCCCGGCGATATACTTCACGGCCACTCCGGCGAGAGGTGCACGTGACCCAGGACATTACCGAGGGCCTGAATGCGTCAGAGCGCAGCGTGCCGGCAGCGCTGTACGCCTCGCTGCGCCGACTGGCGCAGCAGCAGTTGTCGCGCCAAAGCGGCAACCCGACATTAAACGCGACAGCGCTGGTGAATGAGGCCTGGATCAAGGTCGCCGGTGGCGATCATCGCTGGCAGAGCCGCCAGCATTTCCTTGCCGCGATGGCCCGTCATGCGCCATGTCCTGATCGACTATGTCCGCGAGCGCCAGGCCGAACGTCGTGGCGGCGATCTGCAGCGGGTCACGATGGACGGACTGGATCACGGTGACGACAGGCGCATGCAGCAGATCGATCTGATCGCCATCGATCAAGCGCTGCAGCGATTGCGCGAACTGGATGTTCGTTTGGAGCAGGTTTTCGAGTTGCGCTTTTTTGGCGGCTGCACCATAGAGGAGACCGCCGAGGTACTCGACCTGTCGACCGCCACGGTGGAGCGTGATCTGCGCGCAGCGCGCGCGTTTGTTGCCGCGCAGTTTCAGGAAAGTGTGTGAGCATCCTTGACTGGCGCGCGGTGCGCGCGCTGTTCGACACGATCTGCGATCTCCCGGCCAAACAACGTCAGGAGGTCATTGACGCCAGTGGCCTCGGGCCGCAAGGCTTGGACCTTCTGCAATCGATGCTTGATGCAGACGCACGGTCCGACATTGGCGAGAACGTTCATGCTCATGCGCCGCAGGTCGTCGAGGCCATGGCTCAGGATTCTCGCATCGGCAGTCTGGTGGGTGCCTGGCGCATCGAGGCGCTGATTGGTGTCGGCGGCATGGGCAGGGTCTACCGCGCGCATCGCGAAGATGGCTGCTACGAGGGCCTGGCAGCGATCAAGTTTGTCGCCGAAGCGGCCAATCCAGGTTTCTTCGCCCATGAACGCCATGTCCTTGCACGGCTCACACATCCGGGCATTGCAAGGTTGCTCGATGCAGGCGAAGACGCCCAAGCCAGCCCTTACCTGGTGATGGAATACATCGCCGGCAGCAGCATCCGCGACCACTGCCGTGCCATCGGCGACGCGCGCGCGCGAATTGCAGTGGTGAGGGCGGCGGCCCAGGCGATCGCCCATGCCCATGCACAATTGGTCCTGCACCGGGATCTGAAGCCTGCCAACCTCATGGTGGACACACAGGGTCAGGTCAAAGTCCTGGACTTCGGCGTAGCCAAACTGCTCGACCGCACCAGCGCCGATCCACAGCAGACCGCCGCGCGCTACTTCACGTTGCGATATGCGGCGCCCGAACAGATCGCCGGGGAACCCACGGGCACTGGCGTCGATATCTACGCGCTGGCGCTGATCCTCTACGAATTGCTCGCCGACGAGCATCCGTTCGCGGCACAGCCGCAAACCGGGCGAAGTCTTGCCGAACGTGTGTTGGCCGGCGATGCGACACCCCTGCGACGCTGCCTTGCGAGCAGGAATGACCCCATGCTCGCCGGTTTTGCGCCCGACCGCGCCCGTGATCTTGAAGCGGTACTGGCCCGTGCGCTATCGCGTGATCCATCTGCGCGCTACGCCAGCGTGATGGAGTTTGCCGATGAACTTGGCCGCGTGCTGGATGACCTCCCGGTGTTGGCCCGCGCAGGAACCGCCGCAGCCACACTGGCTCGACTGGCGCGTCGCCATCGCGTTGCCATGGCGCTGGGCACGTTTGCACTGCTGTCTCTGGCGGTTCTTAGCCTGGTTGCAGTGTGGCAGGCAGAGCGCGCGGCCCGCGAGCGCGATCTGTCGCAACACGAAGCGGTGCGCGCCGAGCGTATTGCCGACTTCCTGACTGGCCTCTTCGAGGCCTCGCAGCCACTGCGCAATCAGGGGCCGCGAACCCAGCGCACGCGATCTGCTCGACAGTGGTCGTGCGCAGTTGGAAAGAAACCGAACTGGATGGCGAACTGCGCGTACGGCTGCAGGCAGTCATCGCAGACAGTTACCGGGCACTCGGCCACTACGACGAGGCCGAGGCGCTCCTCCAAGGCTGCGCTGGCGGTCGATACGACGCTCCCTGAGGGCTCACGCCGAAAGGCAGAGTGCTGTTGCAACTGGGCCGCGTCCACAACTTCCAATCGCGCTGGAACGATGCCGAGCACGTGCTGAGACTCGGCCTTGAAAGCCTGCGCGGGACTGCAGACGGCCTGCTCATTGCAGGATTACAACGTCAGTTGGCGGTTTGCCTGATCAATCAGGAACGGCCGCAGGATGCTGAAGCCGCCGCACAGTCCGCCCTCGCACACTTGAATGGGTTGCAGCCGGTACCGGTACACGAGATCGTCGATACCGAAATGCTGCTGGCGACGATCGCTTACAGTCGGGGCGACCTGCCTTCGGCTCAGGCAGCCTACGCGCGTATCGTGCAAGCGCAACGCGGCGATACCGAGCAGGCCGGCCTGGTGACCAGTCTCAACAATCTGGCGGCGATCGAACTGCGCCTGGACCGATTGGACGAGTCGATTGCCCACTACCGCGAATCGATCGCGCTGGCCCGGGCCCGATACGGAGCACGAAATCGTGAAGTGGCATTGCCACTGGTCGGACTCGGCAGTGCCTTGCGTGCCGCTGGCGATCGCGAGTCTGCACTGAGCGCGTTACGCGAGTCCCAATCGATTTATGCCGACTGGGCCGGCACCGCCCACCCGGAAACGGCCTATGCCAGCTTGCTGCTGGCCGAAATGTTATGGCTGGAGGGCGATATCGGTGCTGCGCGCGCGGCGTTGAAGGGAGTCACCACAGTCCTGGCTGCCGACGGTGCACAGTCGATCAAGGCTTGTCGCGCGCGGTTGCTCGAACTGGCATTACTCGACACCGATGACACTGCTGCCGATCCACGCGAAGACGCCATCGCATGCCTGTCCACACCGCAAGCACCGGCCAACCTGCGGCTGATGGCACGCTGGGTGGCCCTGAGCCGCGGCCTCGGCGACGACGACCTGGAAACCCTGCAGCGAGAAGCGGCTGCGCTGGTGCCGCGCGACGGTGCCTTGCAGCGTGCCATCTCGTTGCTGCCTGCCGGGCATAGGCGTGAAACGGAATAGAAAGTTGTAATCACCTCGTCCGCGGCTTCTGCTTCGATATCTGGACGATCAAGGGAACAAACTTTCCAACATGCGGGGTGTTTTCAGGAATCGTTCTGGTGTGCGGTGCTCCATTGAACAAAGTCGAGCAACTCTTCCCGCTCGCGGGAGAAGATGCCGACAGCAGATGAGGGAAATCTGGCGACGCGCCATTCTGCCCCTCATCCGGCCTTCGGCCACCTTCTCCCGTGAACGGGAGAAGGGTTTTGGCATCCGGATTGATGCGCGAAGATGTTTGCCGAACGGCGCGACCCAAGAGCCGGGCAACGCATCAACCGAGCGCCAGCGGCACCCGATCCGGTTATTCCGGGAAGTCGAACCATTCCTCGTTGTCGGTGATGCCGACTTGTTCGAGCCACTCGGGGCCGAGTTCGCTGGTCCGCGGACCGGTACAGGGCAGGTTCGTCACTTGTTCGCCCTTGCGCTCGACGACGACACCTTGTTTCTCGATGGTTTCGCCATTCGGACCCCAGCGACCGATGCCGCTGTAGACGGTGTACGCGTAGTCACCATTCCGGAACCGAAGCCACGCCCCGCCACCACCCGAGAACGGCACTGATGCGCCATTCGCCGCCTTCGCAGGCACGACCACACCTTTTGGCAAGGTCAATTCGATTTTGCCTTCGCCCTCGGGGACACCAAACCGGTACTGCACGGAACCGGCGTTTTCGGCCGCGTCGCTGGATGCGCAGACAGATACCAGCTTGCCGCCAGTGCGGCATGCAAAGATCACCGTCTCCGAGTCGGTACACCATGAATTCTTGCCCGCCGGCGCGGCATCAGCGATTGCCTCGACGCCACTGACCAGAACGATCTGGTCACTCTTGCCGCAGTCCACATCACCCTGACACGATTCGGCCAGAACGTTCTCGATCGAATAACTCAATCGCAGTCGCTTGCCGATGAGGTCCGCGTCTTCGCATATCTCGAACCCGGCACTCTCATAGAACGTTTCGCCGTCGGTGCCCTCGAGCATGAGGTAACACGACACGTCACCCGCTTGCGCTTCGCGCAGGATGCCCTCGACCCGCTTGGTCTCGCCGCCGACGGTCACGTATTCGGTATCGGCAGCAGCAATTGATGCCGAACAACCAATCAGCGCGGCGGCCAGCAGAAAAGACGCACGGCGCAAGAATTTCGAGGAACTCGGCATGACAATCTCCGCTTGGATGGATCGCTGAAACGTACTGGAGAACCGAGTCCTGACGAGGCGCATTGAACCACCTGCCGCGTGAACAAAGTTCAACGCGAAGCCGTATCACCCGGCGGCGCGGCGAATGGCAGCAGAACCGAGGGCCGGACACCGCTGATCGCCCACTGCGCGACCGCTTCGCCAATCGCAGCCGAGTGTTTGAACCCGTGCCCGGAACAGGCGGACACGACAATCGGGCCGTCGTCGGCCAAGCGATCGATCCAGAACCGTGCACCGGGCGCTTCGGTGTACAGACACGTCGCGGTTCGACGAATGTTTGGCAACACGCCGCGCATCCGGCCTCGCACGTGCAGCCGGTAAAACGCCTCGATCTCGCCCTGGCCTACGCTGCGATCCACGTGATTCGGATCTGTTTCGACATGCCCTTCCGTAGCCAATTTGATTCCGCCACCCAGATCCGGGAATCCGTAGTACACCTGCCCTTCGTGGAGACCCCAGTTCCAGATGAAGATCGGAAACCGGTCGGCGGCATAGTCTTCAGGCCGTTCGGTGTCGAACCAGTGCAGCACCTGTCGCGTCACCCGCAACAAAGGAGCCGGCACCACGCCGGGCAACCATGCGCCAAGACAGAACACGACCAGCCCTGGCCGATACGTCGTCCGATCCGTGCGTACCGCAATGCCACGCGAATCCTTGGACCATTCGAGCAGGCATTCGCCGTTATGGATCTCCGCGCCACGCAAACGGGCCTGCGCCAGTTGTGCGGCCACGCAGGCTTCGGGCCGCAGGTAACCGGCTTCCGGCTCGAAGTAACCACGCTCGGCGCCCGTCAACTGGAACTGTGGCCAGCGGGCGGCGATGGTATCGGCGTCGAGCACCTCGTGCCGGATGCCAAACGCCTCGGCCACGGCAACGGTGCTATCGAGAAAGTGATGCTGGCCGTGCATCGGCGCGGCGTCGCCGCAGCCCAGGATCAAGCCGCCGCAGGCGTGATACAGCGATGTGCAGGTCGCCGTCTCCAGATCGCGCCAGAGCCGGTGCGATCGCTGCACCAAGGGGACGTATTCTGCGCCCTCGCCCACACCCACTCGGGTGATGCGGCTTTCACCATGGGTGGATCCGTGATGGTGCGGCGGTTCGTATCGATCGATGCCCAGTACACGCAAGCCCTGACCGCTGGCAAACAACAGCGTCGCGGCGCCCATCGCGCCAAGTCCGACCACCAGAATGTCCGGCGACGTGTCCATGATCGGATCTACGGCTCGTGGTGGTCGCGCTCGAGACGACGCAAGCCTGAACCCGCCAACACGTCGGGCCACGGAAACAGGGCTCCGGGATCACGTTTGCGCCAGACCATCTTCGCAGGGTCATCCGTCGCAGGAACCTGCGCCTGATCAAGATCCTCGTGCCCGGCAATCTGCTCGAGATTGGGCAGTTGCGTGCGGAGTTGCTTCAACAGACTGCGCAGGGGCACTGATCTGGGCTTCGGTATACGGCTCAGTCGGTTCCTGGCGCTGGGAATGAAACCATTCGGGATAACGACCCGTGTTGACGAGTTCAATGCCGACCGACTTCGGGTTGTAGCCACGAGTGTGGTGCGCCACACGAGTGACCGGCACAAATTCGAAGATGCGTCCGTCGCGGTCGATGTAATAGTGCCCGCTATTGCCGGTTCCGGAGTCGACGTAGAGGATCTTCTCGCCGTAGGTACGCGCCATGGCGAGATCGGGCAATTCCGTGCAGTGAATCACCACCAGCGTCACCGCGTCGGCGGAACGTGCTTCCAACTGGGCTGCATACGGCAGATGCCATGTCTCGATCGCAGCGGCGTCCATCACCGCTCCACGTCTTCGTCGTCCTGCGCCGGTTCGATCCGACTTTCATCGGCGTCTTCATCTTCGGCACCAATACTTGCCGCTTCGTTCGCCTCGGCACTCTCGATCATGGTCTGTTCGTCGGCCTCGACGCCGACATGAAACGCCGCGAATCCGGGCAACACGATCTGGTTCAGGGCCATACCCAGCACACGACCCCGCACCGGCGACAGAATCGCGCGCTCGGTGTTGGCGAGTGGATCCACGACCTTGCCCAGGCGCTGGCCCTCGCGCACCCGATCACCCAGCTTCACG
Organism: Ahniella sp.; assembly: GCA_016712105.1. Lineage (GTDB taxonomy): Bacteria > Pseudomonadota > Gammaproteobacteria > Xanthomonadales > Ahniellaceae > Ahniella. Next base: position 381,433 of record JADJRU010000051.1, on the reverse strand, counting down.
GTGGTGAACAACATGCCACCGGCATCGGCGCGGACCCATTTTGCTGCATAAAACGTCGCTTGCGGTTCGGACCACATCCGGAAACTGCGGGTCATGCCCAGTTTGTGCAGCAATGTATGCATGGCTTGCACACCCACATCAATTTCACCGGGCTCGAGGCGCATCGGCGAACCCACCTCGAACGTCACGGCAGGAATACCGACTTCGCTGACGGCACGTCGCAACATGCCGCGTGATCCAGGTGAATGCAGCACGGCCGTTGCACCGAAACCGCGCGTGAACTCCAGCACCGCCGGCACTCGCAAGTCGCCACGCACCTGCGGCAGGTTCGATCGATCGAATGAGCCGGTGTGGAAATCAACCAGCGCGTGGCAGTGTTTGGCAATGTCATGGAAAAAGCTGTGCGCAATACGCGACGCCGAACTGCCGGTTCGACTGCCCGGAAAGAAACGATTGAGATCGCGACGATCGGGCAGATACCGTGAGCCACGTGCGTAGCCCAGATAGTTGACGATCGGCACGGCAATGACACTGCCGGACATCTCTGCCGGACGCAGATCGTTGAGCACGCGCCGGATGATTTCGATGCCGTTGATCTCGTCACCATGGACTGCAGCGGTCAGGCACAGACGCGGGCCGGGTTTGTTGCCATGGAACACCACGACCGGTGTGGTCACGGTGGCGCCATCAAAACTCTGGCTGGATGCCCAGCGCAATTCACGACGGGAATTGGGCTGGATCCACTCCCCATCAACTGCATCGGCAACAGTTCGGTCGGCACGTCTTCGAGTGCATCGCGGAAACTGGGCACAACGAACGGAGTTGGCAGGGGCCACTGTGTCGGGTCGCCGCTGCATTGGTCACCGCAGAGTCGTCGCGAACGATCCCTGCAAGACCCGGCTCCGGATACGGGCCGGAACCACGGTTGTCGCCTGTGAGCCCGCTGCGGCCGGAACCGGGGCCGGCACCTTGTCGACCACGGGTGTCTTGATGGGCGCCGGTGCTGCAGTCGCCGCTGCGGGTGGCGTCGCCGGCGCCGGCTTGATGGGCGCAGGCTCTGGCGCCTTTGGGCGGCTCCGGTGCGGGTGCCGGTTTGGTGACCACCGCGGGCTCAATCGGAAAATCCTGCGCTGGAACGACCGCTGACCAGCCCGTCAGGCACATGATCCAAACGAACCAACGGACGCCTTGATTACGCATCCCGACAAGCCTTGCAGACACCATGAACCTCCAGACTTTGGGCATGCGGGGTAAATCCCAATTGCTCGGCATGATCATTCAAATACCGGGCCACCGCGCTATCGCAGAACTCGGGCGCCCGACCACAGGTGTCGCAGATGAAGAACGGCACGGTATGCGCTTCCACCGGATGGTGGCAGCCGACAAACGCGTTGATCGATTCAAGCTTGTGGATGAAGTGATTCTCGAGCAGGAAGTCGAGCGCCCGGTATACGGTGGGCGGAGCGGCGCCTTCCCGTTCGCTCTTCAACAGATCCAGCAACTCGTAGGCCTTCATCGGCCGGTCGGCCCAGACGATCAACTCGAACACACGACGACGCAAATCCGTGAACCGGATGCCGAGATCCACACAAGCGCGCTCGATCTCGGCGATCACCTGCGCCGGCGTACCGTGCCGGTGCTCGCCCAATCGAGGCTCGCCGAACTTCGGCATCTCAGCACATCCCGATGGCGGCATCGATCCGCGTGAGCGCCAGCGGCTGCCCGCACAGAAATACCGTGTGATCGATCGACGGCGACACCTGCGTGCCGGTCACGGCCACGCGAACCGCCGGCGCCACCTTGCCAAGCCCCAGACCGAGTGATTCGGCTGCGGCACGAAGTGCGCCATCCACCGCCGCGGGTGACCAATCGGATGCCGTAATCGCCGCAAGTTGCGCCCGAACCGCTTCAAGGCCAGCACGGGCCGCAGCGGTCAGGTGTTTCGCCTTGGCTTCGGCATCGAACTCGATCGCCTCGACGTACCAGCAGGCAGCACGTTCCGCCATTTCCTTGAGCGTCTTGACACGTTCGCGGAGTGCCACCACCACGTCCTCCGGCTTCGGTCCCCGCGCCAGGTCATAACCCTTCTGCTCCAGATGCCACAACAAATGCCCGGCAACGAGCTTCGGATCTTCGCTCTTCAGGTAATGCTGATTCAGCCACGCGAGCTTGTCGAAATCGAAGCGCGATGCGGCGCGATTGACGTCTTCAATCCGGAACTTCTCGATCAGCTCGGCACGCGAAAACACTTCTTGATCACCATGCGACCAGCCAAGCCGGGCGATGTAGTTGATCACTGCATCCGGCAGATAGCCGTCATCGCGATACTGCATGACGCTGACCGCGCCATGACGTTTGCTGAGTTTGGCGCCGTCCGGCCCGTGGATCATTGGCAGATGACCAAAGCTCGGTGGCGTTCGACCCAGCGCCTGATAGATGTTGATCTGCCGCGGTGTGTTGTTGATGTGATCTTCGCCGCGGATGACTTCGGTGATGGCCATGTCGATGTCGTCGACGACCACGGCGAAGTTGTAGGTGGGGAATTGGTCCGACCGCCAGATGATCAGGTCGTCGAGTTCGCTGTTCTGGATCTCGATGCGCCCACGCACCTTGTCGTCGAACACCACACTGCCGCTCTGGGGATTCCGGAAGCGGATCACCGAAGTGACACCGGGCTCGGCATCCGTTCGCTCGCGGCAACGGCCGTCGTACCGGGGCTTTTCGCCAGCGGCTTCCAGGTCGTTGCGCATTTGCTCCAGCCGTTCCTTGCTGCACCAGCAGCGATAGGCCTTGCCCGAGGCCAGCAATTGTTCGGCCACTTCGCGATACCGGTCAAGTCGTTTGGTCTGATAGAACGGACCTTCGTCATGAGTCAGTCCGAGCCACGCCATGCCGTCGAGAATCGCCTGCAGAGACGCGTCGGTCGAGCGCTCCTGGTCGGTGTCTTCGATCCGAAGGACAAACACGCCGTTCTGGCGACGCGCCTCCAGGTAACCAAAAAGCGCCGTGCGGGCGCCGCCGATATGCAGGAAACCGGTGGGCGAAGGGGCAAAACGGGTGCGGTAGCTCATGGACGTTCGCAAAATGGGTAGTCAGACGTTTATGCTACCAGCGAGGGAGGAAAGACGATGCTGGCAAGAATCGAAACCGGTCTGACAGGACACAGGCAATTGGTCCTGAGCGGCATTCCTGCCGCCGCCATGGGCCATAAGGGCCAGGTGCGGCTGATGCGCCATGTCAACGTGCACGATTCGCGTGGCGTTCACGAATCAACCGACTTGCTGAACCTGCCGGTCACGGTCCTCACTACGGAACTGCGTCTGGACTGGCCGGATCAGCCCGAACACTGGTACAGCTACCAAGGCAAGGACATCACGCTCAAGTTGTTGGCACGACTGGAGATCGACGACGGCATCATCTTCGACTCCTCCTACGAGGCGGAAATCCTGCAACCGGCGCCCGAACGTGAAGACGCCCATGCCAAACCAGCCTCCGAACTGATCGAACCCCGCGACAGCTTCAGCTTCATGGCCAACCTGTCGGCGATCCCACCGAAAAACAAGGTCATCGTGCTGGCGCTGATGATCGTCGGCGGGTTCATCGCATTGATCAACGCTGCCATCGGTGTGCATGACGAATTTGTGCCGGAATCGGCCACGTTCTTTTATGACCACCGAGGGTCCGACGGCTCTGAATCCCCGATCATGAAATCCATGTTCGGCAGTGGTGGTCTGGGCCTCACGGTCTGGCTGATTGTCCGCTCGCAGTTGCGACGATACATGAGCATCCGCATGCGCGAAGCCGAATGGACACCGTACCGAGGCCTCGTGGTGTCGGTGCGCGACGTCATGGAAGGCAGGGCGCGCGTGCCGCTGGAGAAAGTCACCATTCGGGTGGTCGCCGTCAACATCGAAAAAGGCCAGTACAAACGGGGCTCGGGCACGAAGGAGCGCACGGTGTCGTTCAGTACGCCCAGTCGCGGCGTCCTGCTGTTCGAACAATTCTTGCCGTTTGTTCCGGCACATGCGCCGATCGAGGGATATCTAGACGGGCACATTGATTTCACGCCGATGTTCGATGTGCTGTACCCACCGGTCCAAACCAGCCCCAGCCACGGCATCGGCCTCGATTGGGAAGTGCAACTGCTGCACCCGCTGTTTGTCGATCAGGAGTTGAAAGGCAAGGTCGCCGGCATCGACTGGCGCGAGTTCTACCGTCGGGAATGAGTATCCACGTACCGCCGTCCGAAGCGTTCGATGACGCACTAGACCTCATGAGCCTGGTGTTCACGAAGCGTCGTGGCGTCGTGTTCTGTGGCCGAAGCGGTGCCGGCAAAAGTACGGCGATTCGTTTCCTGCTCGAACGCCACAGTCAATTCACGTCTCGCCGGTCGGACGTACAGGTACTGGAGGAACTCTACGACTGGCGCGACGCGGGCCGGCTCTGGCAGGTGTTCACGAACCGGCGACCCGCGCTGATCGCGAGTCACTGGCCACTGTGGCTCCATCGATTGATGGCGCCTCTGCTGGCCTTGCACGTCGTCGATCTGGACGCCCCCGGAATCAAGATCGAACGCGCGCTGGCACGCCGCGCCATTCCCGCCAGTTCGCCCGCGATCCAACACTTCTGCAGCCGCTTCGGCGCCAACTACACCGACCTTCAGATCGTGCTGGGAGCGTTATCCGGGGGTTGGCCCGGGCCGGGCTTGGTTCCCGGGGGGGGGGGGTGGGGGGCCCGGGGGGGGGGGCGGGCCGCCCGGCGGGGGGGGGCCGCCCGCGCCGCCGGGCGGCCCCCCCCGGGGGGGGCCCGCCCCGCCCGGGCGCCCGCCGCCCGGGCCCGGGCCCCGGGGGGCCGCGGCCCCCCCGGCGGCCGCCCCCGGGGGCCCCCCGGGGGGTTGCGCCCGGGCCGGGGGCGGCGCGAAACTGGCGCCGAGTGCCGGATCGGCCGCCTTGCCAAGGAACACGATATTGCCCCGGTTGCCTTGTTCAAACGATCGGAACGGCGACGTCGCTATCGGGTAGAACACATCGGGCAAGCCGAGCCGACCGGGCCCGGATGGGCCGCTCGCATTCAGCAGCGCAACAGCGGAAGATTGAACGCCCTTCACGCGCCACAGACCCGCCACAGTACCGGCAGAGTCGCTGAACCGCAGATACAGGCTTTGGTCAAAACCATCCGCGAGGCGAACCTCCTCGGAAGCCAGGATGCGGTTCCCCGCGTTCGGCAATCCATCGAACTGATATTGGGTGTTCTCCGAGAAGAACGCATCGACGGTGACGGCGCCAGCGCCTGCGCTCCTCGTCAGAAAAACTGCAAGAACCCATGGGAGCAAAAGCGCGAAACATGGAACCACCGATTTCGGCGGGGCAATCAACATCAACATGAATAAATTCCGACTGGGCAGTGGCCAGCCTGTGCAGGTTGACCCGCGCAAGCCTCAGTCCGTTACACGACAACACGTGAAAAACTCGATCACGATCGACTCAAGACAAGGCTTGGTCAGGCGCCTATTGCCTATCGGCAAGGCACTGCCGGATTGATTTCCCCACTGGTGTCTTCAGGCAACCGGACAGTCTGTTCACTGATTTTGACATGAGCAAAACTCCGGTCGCGTCGGTCATCGGTAATGCCCCGCAAAAAAACTTGATCGGTCAACCCGCCACAATCCGTGTGGAACAGAATGTCCGGCAATCATGAAACGCCGGTTGGCGCCACATACCACAAACTTTGCAAATCCCTGTAACATTATGCCTTGCTTGTTCCGAAAATCGTTTGGCTCCGCCTGTCTCGACCGGCCCCTGCCCGAATGGGCAAGCCCGTGAACGCCTTGCGGATCCCTCACTTCGCTGGTCGGGCGCCCGCATCGGGAACCGGCGAGCATTCGACCCGGGCAGGCCATCAACAGGCACGGATGACTGTTGGCGTCACACGACCGCTCGCGCGGCCTGGTCCGGACCAACGGGTTTCATCAATGCAAGAGTCTGCCTCGATCACTGCACTACTTGTCCGCTGGCGCGATGGTGACCGTCAGGCGGAGTCCGAATTGGCACGGGCCATCTATCCGATCCTGCGCCAGGCGGCCCAGTCGCATCTGCGCAAACATGATCGCGGCTTGACGCTCAGCGCAACCGACCTCGCCCAGGAGGCTTACATCAAGCTGAGCGAGCAGAACGATGTGGCCTGGCAAAACCGCGAACATTATTTCGCGATTGCCGCCACCGTCGTTCGCCGCGTGGTGATCGATTACCTTCGCGAGCGCTACGCCGACAAACGCGCCGGCGGCAAGATCATGGTCGAAGTCAGCGAAGCGGCCGAGCACGAAATCATCGGGTCTGCCGATCACGCGCTGGACTGGGTTGCGCTCGACGCGGCACTCGAACGCCTCGGCAAGATCGATCCCGACTGCGCCAAAGTGGTCGACATGAAACTGTTCACGCCGATGAACGCCGACCAGATCGCGGCGGCCTGCGGGTCATCGATTGCCACAGTCGGCCGCCATTGGCGTTTCGCCCGACATTGGCTCGCCCGCGAACTCGATGAAGCCCACATCAAGCATGTCGAGTGATCCGCACGCGCAACTGCGCGAACTGTTCGACGCGGCGCTCGACTTGCCTGAAGACCAAAGGCTGGCGTTTGTCCGTGCCCGTGCCGCCGACAACACGACACTCGCCGCAGACGTCATCGAACTGCTCGGTTACGGCCCGGAATCCCGTCTCCGCACTCAAGGCCCCTGGAAACTGCTGGCCGAAGCACCTGCGGAGCCGCTGGCGCCGGGACGTCGAATGGGTCGATACGAACTGTTCGAGCCCATTGGTGCTGGCGGCATGGGCCAGGTCTACCGCGCACGCCGCGTCGACGACATTGCACAATGGGTCGCCGTAAAGGTCATCCGACCTGAGTTCTGTGCGCCGAACGTACTTGAGCGATTTCACGCCGAACGCAAGATCCTCGCGCGCCTGAATCACCCCGGGATCGCCCACTTCCTCGACGCCGACACGGACGCAGACGGCACCGCCTTCGTGACCATGGAACTGGTCGATGGCAAGCCGATCCTGGACTTCGCGAGACTGCGTGGACTCGACATCAAAGCCAAAGTCGCGCTGTTCCGCCAACTCCTCGCAGCAGTCGGACACGCGCATGGCCAGCTGATCATCCACCGCGACATCAAGGCCGCCAATGTTCTCGTGCGGGACGACGGCGGCGTCAAGCTGCTCGACTTTGGCATCGCCAAGCTGCTCGATGAAGGCCTCGAAATGGCCCGAACGAGAACGCGGGAGCGCCTGTTCACACCCTTGAGTGCCGCACCGGAACAGATCCGCGGCGAAGCCTGCGATGTCACGACCGACGTCTATGCGCTGGGCGTTCTGCTCTATGAATTGATCGCAGGCGTTGCCATGTTCGACGCCGGCGACAGCACTCCGGGCGAGTATGAACGCCTGGTGCTCGATGTGCCGCCTGCATCCATGCGCACTCGTCGACGCGAACAAGGGCTCGACGGAGTCATTCCGTACGACCTCGATCAGATCGTGCAGAAAGCGCTGCGCAAAGAACGTGTGTTGCGATATGCCAGTGTTGAACAGTTCGATGCGGACCTTGCCCGCTTTCTCACCGATGAGCCGGTCAGCGTGTCCGGCAGTGGCAGGCTTTACAGAGCCCGCAAGTTTGTGGCGCGCCATCGGCTGGCTACCGCGATGGCCGGCGTCAGCCTGCTGGCCATCCTGGCGGCGTTGATGATTACGATAGGACAGAACCGGGTGATCCGGGCAGAGCGTGATCGAGCCAGCCTGGCGCTGAACGTGATGAAAGACGCCTTTCTCGGCGCAGATCCAGGCGGGCTGGCCGGCGGCGAAGTCAGTGCTCGCCAAATCCTCGATCAGTCGACTACGGCACTGCAACCCCTGGCAAAAAACGGCGCAGCACAATTCCAGGATCTGGCCATCGTGCTGCTGGAAGTGCAACTGTCGATGGGCTTGATCCAGGATGCTGACCGAACCCTGCAGGCGATGTCAGAAGACAGCAGCGACCCGCGGCCGCGGATCTGTCTACTGACGGCTCGGGTGCGCGCCGAACAGGGTGATCTTGAGGCGGCAGAACGCGAGCTCGATACCTGCGGCTCCGAACGGCAACTCGATGCTGACGACCGGGTCCTTCGAACCCTGGTGCTCGGCCGCATCACGATCCGACGAAAGCAGTACCCGCAAGCCGTACAACACTTCGAAACGGTCACGAAGGCTTTGTCACCCACCGATCCCATGTGGGTCTATGCCCACCAGCAGAAGAGCCACGCCCTCGCGAACAAGGGTCAATTGGCCACTGCTCTGGACGACCTGTCTGCCGCGGAACAGGAAGCGCAGCGGTTTCTCGCAGAGGACCATCCCAACTTTGCCCGGCTCAAGCTGGCCCGCCTCGAAGCCATGTCCGCGTCCGGAGATCGCAAGCGCTTGCTCTCCGAAGGCCCGGAAATAGTCTCCGTCCTGGCGCCTAGATTTGGCAGCGAGTCCGCGCTGGTAGGCCGCGCTGAAGCCATGGTCGGCGCCGGATACATGTATGAAAAGCGTTATGCCGAGGCGGTGCCGCACCTCGAACGCTCGTGGCAAGCATTCAAGGCGACGTTTGGCCCTGGAAACAGGATGACCTTGCGCGCTGAAATGAATCTGGTCTCGGCCATGGGTGCTGCGGATCTCAGACCCAACGAGGTCCGAACTCGGTTCGACAACATGATCCGACTGAGCAGCACCCGCGAGCTACAGTCGTTCAAGGATTTCGCCAGTGTCGAGTACAGCAAATGGCTGGCCCGCGCGGGACAAAACGACGAAGCATTACGTGTTTTGATCGGCATGGTGCACGAACAGGCCGGCCTCGTTCGGCTGAACAGCAGCACGCTCAGTGACCACCAGCAATGGCTGAACTACAGCTACTGGGCACACGAGTGCGCCAGTGACCCCGAAGAACACTATTCCGCAGAGGCTGCCTGCAAGCGCCCCGCGAAGGACGACGCCGTCTGCCGGGCGGCGCAGGGGCTGCTTTGTCCCCATGCTTCCCGCACATGAATATTCGCCTCGACCGGTTTGACCCGGTTAGCCACTCAGAAGTTCTTCAAGGACCATCATCATGACTCGCAAGATCCCCGTATCGCCTTGGCCCACCTTGCTGTTGCCGCTGGCCATGTGCTGCGTATCAGCAGCCCATGCAGTTCCCACCATTCCGCCCAGCGATCCGCCGATCTGCGGGACCGACCCGGGGATGTCTTCGTTGTGTGAGATCGAGTTGATCTACTCACTCGCCAACTGTGGCGATGAAGACATCATCATTGAAGGCCATGACGGCGACATCAACACGCATGGTTATGCCAGCACCTGCGGCTACAACGCCGAGCCCATCGTTCCCTACATCCAGTGTCGAACGATCGGTGAAGTCATGAAATGCGAGGGGTACCCGATGAGCACGCCCGAACTGAGCTATTCCTGGGCAATCTCGGGTCCGTTGCGCGTCCATCGCACCGATTCCGACGCCGCGGAAAACGATCGACTGATTGCACTGACGTGCGCGATCAAACAGGGCCTGGGCAGCCTCAGCCTGACGATCATCAATCCGACATCGGGGACCAGTTTGACGACAACGGTTCCGGTGAAATGTGTGGGCAGCGCGACTGGTTTCTCCGGCGCGAAATGATTGCGGTCCCCGATCCGACCGACAGGGTTGGATCGGGGACTGACCGCGAACTGGTTCGATCCACCCCATCCGCCGTCCAAAACATTCCGCTCATGGGTCGGGAGTCAACGCACAAGTTTTGGGGTCCAGCAGATACCGGTGATCCTTTTCACCCGCGCTCGCGGCCCGAAGTTCGGATGGCTCAATGGCCAGATCGACATCGCTGACCACCAACAAACCGTTGTCCTGCCAGGTCACGATCCCGAAGGTCCCGGGATAGGGATTCAGTGTGCACTGGGCACGATAGTCACCTCGGTCGAATAGAGGCTCGGCTGTCACCACCTCAAGCATCGGATGTCCCTCGCCGACCGACATGACTACAAGGTGTTGTCCGTCCGGCGCCAACTGCACGTCGTAAATCTGGTGCAAGGCACTCAAGTCGCAGCCTAGCCGACGAGCCGGTTCGGCGTCGCACACCATCGTCCAGCAAGCTTCACTCCCGTCCGTCCGGATATCGACATCGAGGTGGCACTGCTGCGCAACCTGAACTTGCAGCAGTCGATCGTCTTCCTCATCGACTTCATGCGCAGCGACGGCGCCGCTGACCACCATGCCGAGTCCCAACACCGTTGTCACCAGCAGACTGCGCATCACATGCCTCCCGAGGGCTTTGAGCGGATTGTGCGGTGGCGCAGATGAATGATCGCCGGATGGGCTCACCATGACAGCAGTTTCATGACGCGCGTGCAGCGGCTCCCAAGACTCGAATGCCGCTTCGCTGTGCGAAGCGCAAGGTCGACGTGTTTGCCTAAAACCCTCCCAAACCTTTCCCGAACCGCTGTGGCTGCCAAGCTACTTGTCGCTATTTCGCACCCCGCTCGTCATCCCCGCGCAAGCGGGGATCCACTTGATGCGACCCGGTTTGGGTCGTTTGGCAGCCGAGTGGTTTCCCGCTTTCGCGGGAATGACGGTCTGGTTGTGTAGCACGAGCGTTCAGCAGCCCGGTTTCGCCGGCCCCTCCGCTCGACATCCCCGTGCAAGCGGATGTTCGGAGAGGGTTGGCAAACAGGTCACCCCTTTCGCTTCGCAAAGCGAAGCGAAAGGCCCGAATCAGCGCCCAGTATCCCGGATCGGCAATGTACGGACGTCCTGAATCGCATGCACCTGCCAAGGTTCATCGACCTGACCAAGGTGCTGCCATTCGATGCGGTAGTCCCCGAGTGCACTGTCCGGATCCGGCACATCGACCTGCCAGATCGTGGTCATCAACGGCGCCATCTCGCCCGAATCGGTCGGGCAGGAGACATCCGGCACCACTTCGTCACGACTTCGCCGCATTTCATCAGCGCGCGTCACGATCGGCTTCTGTCCATCGATCCGCCAGGATCGCACCAATCTTGCGCAGATCGGCTTCTGATAAAAGTTACTGAAATACGTTGGCACGCTGCGGCCATTGTTGATCCAACCCGCCCGCTGAACCTTGATTCCCTCAAGCTTGCGGACTTCGGCCTCGTCGTTCGGTTCGCGCGGGGGCCAGCGTTGCCAATCGACTCGGGTTCCTCGACCCAACGACACGCCCGGGCTGTCACCCCATCCGATACTCTGCTCCCGAGTGGTTGTCTCGGAAGCAATCAGCCCGCCTTCGCGATCTTTCGCGAAACGAAGTTCCTCATACCGCATGCTGTCGCCGTCCACCTCTTCCCGCGCCAGCGAATGCAGCCAACCACCGCTGCATCGATAGTGATCCGACTCACGCAATACCATCGTATGACCAACACCCTGAAACGATGGTTCGTCCACGCCCTGCTCACCACGTGCCGCGCGCAAACCTTCCGCCGTCAACCCAAACTCGACGCGCATCCAGGAGCCGTCTTCGGCTTGGGTGATTCGTGCATGGTTCGCAGACCATCGGTCCATCGTTGAGCCCATGCCGAACTGCGATGGGAACCGGAACGTCATGTCGCCGTAGTCACCACGCAAATCCGGACAGGAACCCAGCCTCGACCACCACGAACCCGCCGGACGCGGCCAGTCCTTGGGATACTGGTCGCCGCAACCGGCGAGCAGAACCGCAGTCAGGCACCAAAGGGTCCAACATCCAAACCGGATCAATTTCATGGGGCCCGTCACCTGGAGCAATGGCCGAGACCGAATCGGGTCGACCCGGTCCCGACAAGCGACTTACTTGAACGTCGCGTATTCCGAGACTTCCAGTCGCCGAATGTCGGGCACGGTACACCCGGCTGCCGGGTAGCCCACAACCAACAACAGAAACGGCATTTCGTTCTTGCCTCGATCCAGCAACTCGTTGAGGAACCCCATCGGGCTCGGAGTGTGCGTCAAGGTGGCCAACCCTGCATGATGCAAAGCCGCGATCAACAAACCACTGGCGATGCCGACCGACTCATGCGGGTAATACCGTTTGACCTTGTTGCCTTCTGCATCAAACCCGAACCGCTCATAAAACACCGGGATCAACCACGGCGCATGCTCGAGAAACGGCTTGTCGGCATCCGTCCCCAGTGGTGCCAGAGCCGCCAACCATTCGTCTGGCGCACGATGCGCATAAAACTCGCGCTCTTCCGCTTCGGCGGCAACGCGGATCCGGTGTTTGGTGTCCGGATCGCTGATCGCCACGAATCGCCACGGTTGTTGATTCGCGCCGCTCGGAGCAGTGCCTGCAGTGCGCAGCGCCTGCTCGATCACCGATCGAGGGACAGGTTGATCCGAAAAATCACGCACCGTCCGCCGACGCGACATGCTGTCGGCGAACGTTCGTGCACGTTCCAGCATTTCCGGCTCTGGATACGTGACATATCCGCTCAGGGGAACAGACGATGATGACATTCAGGACACTCGACTCAGACTGACGGGTTGGACGACAACTCTGCCAGAACAAAATCCAGTGCGGCACAGACCGCCGCTGCCTGTGCAGCGTTGCATTGTTCCGGCGTGGCGCGCGGACTATCCGGATACACCTCGGTCGTGGTGGTGTAACGCGCACTCGTTACGCCTGCACACAGGCCGAGGGCTCGAAACGGATAGTTGATCACCCCAGGCTGGACCACCTTGGCACCGATGATTTCGCCTTGATCGTCTGCTGGCGCGATATGTGTGACCGCCGCCACGGCCGAAATGATCGCCCGTTGAAACTCCGGCTGCGGGTTCTCCGTATCACCCACCAGATAGAAGCCATCCGGGATGGCCCCGGGTTCGAATTCCTTGCCATCACGCGCCGACAAGGCCGGCCGGAATTCAGTCTCGTCGGTGTCGGTGGTTTCGTGCAGATCGATATGCACGACAAAACGGTCCTGCCACGGCGCAATCAGGCGCATCAACGCTGCCGACTCTTCGGCGGGACTAGGCTCCCGAAACGATCGGTTGGGGTCCACTGCATGGGCGTTCCAACGATGTATCCGTTCATAGGCCCAGGGGCTGATACACGGCGCCACCAGCACGTTGATTCGGCCGGCATAGTCGGCCAGGTGTTGCGACAAAAACAACAGAGCGCCATGGACGCCGCTGGTTTCGTATCCGTGAACGCCACCGGTCACCAGGGCACAGGGCAAGTTGTCAGCCCAGTTCTGACTGCGCACGGCGAGCAGTGGATACGAGTCAGGAGGACTGTCGATGCGACCGTAATCGATCACATCAAAACGGTCTCGGAGGCGATCGATGGCCGCAACAACGTCCGCCACATAACTACGCTGACGAACCTGCTGGGCGATCCACGATGCACGTTCGGCGTCGCCCCATGGTTGACCCGGAATGCCGATCGGATAAGTGGAAACAGTGGTCATGATCGCGCTCGCAAAGACAGGTCCCTGAGGATATCCGGATCGAACGGGTGCTTCGCAAGAGCCAATCGACTTGATCTGCTGCGTTTTCGCCCTGACTGCCATGAGTACGTTGGCGCACAGACACAGAGGGGCCAATGGAACAGAGTGCACACCGTCGAGACCAGAACCCGGTGCCGCATGAATCAACTTGAATCAAGCCTTTGGCTTAGCGGACTGTTGCTGATCGCCATCTTCCTTCTCGGGGCTTATCGCCGGGACCTGGTCCGACAGGAATCCGTACAGGAATTCGACAGGGCGAAAAAACTGGCTGTGCTGGCTCCCAAGGCACCCGCCCGAAAGATCCCGCCGATGCCCTTGGCGCGGCAGGCGAAACCCTCGGATCCGATTCCATCGGAAGCCGATTGGCAACTGGAACACGCATCGGGTGCCGTTGCGGTGCTCCGGATTGCCCGCCTCGACATGGAGGTTCCAGTCCATGACGGCACCGACGAGTCGGTGCTCTCAAGGGGCCGGACTGGTTGAAGGCACGGCACGACCCGGAGGAGGTGGCAACATCGCCATCGCCGCCCATCGCGACAGTTTTTTCCGTGGCTTGCGCGATGTGGCTTACGGGGATTTGATCGAACTGGAATCGTTCCAGCGCAAAGCTACCTACCGGGTGTCCGCGTTGGCAGTTGTCGAACCAGATGATGTCCAGGTACTCGCCGAGACCGGTGAAGCGGCTTTGACCCTGGTCACCTGTTATCCGTTTCACTTTGTCGGGCATGCACCGCAGCGCTTCATCGTGCGAGCGGTCGCGACCGATCTGACACCACCTGTTTCAAGGAGATGACCATGAAAACGCAAAAGACACTCGCTTTCACAACCTGCCTGCTCGCCTTGGCGATCGCCGGCGCGACCCAAGCCCAGCAACCCGACTTCCCGAACGAGCGGACCAAACCCAGTACGTGCGAGGACTTCCGCTGGAACAACGACATGACCCGCGACCATCCGCGCGTGATCGATGCCTGTCAGGAAACCGTCATTGCAGACGGCGTCGTCTGGGCACGCCTGGAAGCGCGCTTCGTTCGCGTACGCAACGATGGCATGGTTGTCTTCAGCATGCGGGGACGGGGTGATCGCATCATCGAACAAATGATGATGGAACCGGCCGACGGCCAGGTCGCCTACATCAACGATCGTGCGACCGAGTTCCGTAATCTTCGTGCCAGCGACACGCTGAATCTTTATGTGGCTGAAGGTGAGTACGGTTGGGCCACGCAACCCGTCGCCACCACGGCTCGTTTTTCACGAGTCACGGCAGTGCCCGCGGACGAGATGGAAGAACCCGCGCCCGAGGTCGTTGATCAAGGCGAACAGGAAGTGGTTACGCGCGATGTGACACCGCCACGAAAAGAGATGGTGATGGCTGACAATCGTCCTTTGCCGAGTCGTCTGCCGGTCACTGCAGGCAACTCATACTGGCTGGCGCTGATCGGCGGCTTCCTGGTTCTGTGTGGCATGGGCGTCAGCGCCCGTCGCTTCTTCTGAGCCAATCAGTCGTAACGCTGTTTTCCGACAGCTTCATCAGGGCGGCATTCCGGCAACGGATGTCGCCCTGATGTTTTTCGGCAAGATCGTCCGCCAACCGATCTTCACGGACAAGTGAGTTTTCCGGTGCCAATCTCGCGAAGAACCCAAATCCGGAGCGACCATGAACTCGACCCCTCGACTGACCACTGCCGACTTTGACCCCCAGGTGCTGATCCTGTTTGATGCCTATGTCCACGGGGATCTGGATCGTCGCGGTTTCCTGCAGAAAGTCGGTTCGATCGTCGGTGCGACGGCCGCGCTGGGTGTGCTTGCTGCACTGACCCCCAAGTTCGCGATGGCGCAACAGGTTCCGGCTGCCGATCCGCGTCTGAACGCCGAGTTTGTCGAGTTTGATTCACCTGACGGCCATGGCCGGGGACGGGGATACCTGGTGCGTCCGGCAAACGCCGAGGGCCCGCTGCCGAAGGTGTTGGTCATCCACGAAAACCGTGGTCTGAATCCGCACATCGAAGATGTGACCCGGCGCTTCGCACTGGAGGGTTACATCGCTTTTGCACCCGATGCGCTGTTCTCACTGGGCGGTTATCCCGGTGACGAGGACAAGGCGCGCGCCGCATTCGCGAACCTCGACCAGGTCAAATGCAAAGCAGACTTCCTCGCGGCGTCGCGCTTTCTGCAAGGCCTGCCCGGCGGCAATGGCAAACTGGGCGCCATCGGCTTCTGTTACGGCGGGGGCATGGTGGGGTTCCTGGCCACTCAATTGCCTGAACTTGATGCAGCCGCCCCCTACTACGGTGGACCCGCCCCCCTTGATGCCGTGGCGGCGATCAAGGCGGAAATGCTGATCGTGTTGGCCGAGCAGGACGAGCGCATCAACGCCACTTGGCCGGCCTATGAGTCCGCATTGAAGGAAGCCGGTGTCACGTACACTTTGTTTCAACCCGCCGGCACCCAACACGGTTTTCATAACGACACGACGCCACGGTATGCCGAATCGGCCGCACGGGAAGCCTGGGCAAAGACTCTCGCCCTGTTTGATCGGCGACTACGTCAGTCGGCCTGACTCTGGCGCGCGGGTAATCGCTAGACTTGGGCACTCCCCCAAGAAGAGCACCCCACATGCTGCGATACCGCCTGCTGTCGAAGTATCTGACGATCATCGTGCTGGCGTGTGCGGCATCGGGCGTCTGCGCCGGGATTTCTCGATCGGGTGAGCAATACACGGGTGACCAGGCCATCCGCAATTACGACTTTCTCAATGCCTCGTATGAAAGCCCGATTGCCGAACGCGACGTGCAGGTCCGTGATGGCGAAGGCGCGACCGGCGTCTCGGCCTACTCGGTGCGCGTCAGTTTCGGCGACCTCGACGGAGACGACCAGGAAGAAGCGCTGTTGCTCTGGCACGACGAAGGTGCGGTGGGTGCCAGTTCCGGCGCTCAGTTGTACCGGCTTGTGGACAACAAGCTCGAACCATGGCTCACGATCGAAGGTGGCGCCCGCAACGATGGATTCCTGACCATGGCGACGCTTGAGCGGGGCGAAGTGGTCTTGGCTCGTGGCCCTCTGCGTTCGGTGGATGCCGCGCCTTGTGATGGCTTTACGGTGAGTTTCCAGTCCTTGCAGGATGGCGAGCTGGTCGAGCGGCAATCCTACTGTGATGACCTCAGCGACCCGCTGTCCCCGGTCGCTCGGGCCAGCTGGCCCGAGGAACTCAATCGGTTCGTGGAGAAGCGCCAACAATGTGACCACTTTCGCGGCGAGCCCATTGAAGGCGACAGCGCCGAAATGAAGGAACGCCAAGCGTTCGTTCTTCAGAAAATGGCAGAAACCTGCACGGGAACGGATGCCGAACTGAAGCGATTGCGCGAGGCCTATGCCGGCAAACCCGACATCATGCAGGCGCTCGAAACATTCGAAGACACGATCGAATCGACCGGCGAAGAGGTCGTTGCCGAGCCATTTCTCAAGACTGGCGTATACGGCCCGATCACGATCGGTACGGAACTGAACCGAGGCCAATTCAGTGGCGTCCTGCAACTCGACGATCAACCGGAATGCAGTCTGCGCTTCCGTGGTTTGCTGCACGCCGATCCAGAACCACTGCACGCTCAAGCGCAATTGCGCTCGCATGCACTTGTCTCTCCCGATGCAACCGATACTGTTTTCCCTTTGACGCTCCGCGCCAGCACCGACGCTGCCGGCACACCCACGATCGAGGTAGCGATCGAATCGGTACCGAAACGGTGCACGGTGCTCGCCTCATGGTTGCAGGCCCAGACGAAACCCTTGGTGCGCACACAGGCTGGCGACTGGAGAAGTGTGCATTGGATCCAGTCGGATCGCGGGTACTTCCACAGCGAAGCCCATGACAGCACACGCGGCAAAGCCTATGTGGTGCTCGGCGACACGGTGCGCGGGTATCGCGAGACCGCGGCTTTCATTGAAGCGGAATATGTCGGAAAGACCGGGCGCAGCACCCGCGGCTGGATCAACTGGATGGATATCCTTCCGGAGTTGTGGCTTGGCGACGGCGCCGAGATGTAGGCTGACCGCCTCCACCGTTGACTCAGGTGTTTCAAAAATGACCGAATCCGTCCGACTGTCGAAACGCCTGGCCGAGGTGGTCGGGTGTTCGCGCGCCGATGCCGAACGCTACATTGAGGACGGCTGGGTCCGCGTCGACGGTGAAGTCGTGGACATGCCCCAGTTTCTCGTTACCACCGAAAAAGTGGAACTGGACAAGGATGCGGTCCTCGAAGCACCACAACCGGCAACAATCCTGCTTCACAAGCCTGTGGGGTTCGATTCGATCGAAGGCGACAAACCCGCAACTTCGCTGGTTACGGCTGCGTATCGATGGGCAGAAGATTCAAGCGGGGTCCGTTTGCTCCGTCGTCATTTCGCACGACTGACGCCTGTGGTGCCGCTCGATGATGGTCGCGTATGGCGGCGCCTGACCGAAGACGCCGACATCATCGAACACGAATATGTGGTCGAGGTTGATGGTGAGCTCGCACCGTATGGCTTGGCTCGGCTGAATCACGGACTGACGTTTCGAGGCCGCCCGATCCCACCCTGCAAGGTCAGCTGGCAGAACGAGTTCCGGCTGCGCTTTGCGATCAAGGCGGTACAGCCCGGGCAAATACGCGACATGTGTGCCCAGGTTGGCTTGCAGGTCACCGCCCTGCGGCGTCTGCGCATCGGCAAGGTGTCGTTGGGCAAGATGCCGGTCGGCTCCTGGCGATATCTGCCGGCTGGCGAGCGGTTTTAGCCGGCTGCTGAAGCGTGGCTGGTCCTTCTCCCGTGAAACGGGGAGAAGGCACAACCCAGGCAATTCTGCCTCCCGCGGGGGGGGGGGGGGGGGGCACCTGGCTACTAGTCCGTCCTGCTCCGGCGGCCATCGCGCCCTCGTGCTGCTCGGACAGCCTTCGCCCTTGCTGTCGCACGCCTTCCGCGCATCGTTGATGGCCTGACGGACACCGTCGACGTCGGTCTCGCTTTCGTCGTGCTCAAAGTGTCCGGTCAGTTCGGTATCGGGCAACAGTTCACCAGCCTCGAACAGGGCCCACATTTCTTCGCCGTACCAGGTGTCCAGCAATTCAGGCGCCCAACGTCCCAGGCTCGCTGTCAGGTTGTTCACGTCGCGCAACAGCATTTGCCGTGCAGCGTTGTTGCCGGCCGCGTTCACGACCTGCGGGAAGTCGATGACCACCGGACCATCCGGGCCGACCAGAACGTTGTATTGCGACAGATCGCCGTGGATCAACCCACAACACAGCATACGCACAACCTGGCGCATCAGGATGGCGTGATAGGCGAGCGCCTGGGTTTGCTCCAGCTCGACTTCGCCCAGTCTCGGCGCGGAGAATCCGTCTGCATCGGTCACCAGCGCC
The DNA here is from genome assembly GCA_016712105.1 of Ahniella sp. Taxonomy (GTDB): domain Bacteria; phylum Pseudomonadota; class Gammaproteobacteria; order Xanthomonadales; family Ahniellaceae; genus Ahniella. The sequence goes on along the minus strand of JADJRU010000051.1, from coordinate 362,556 downwards.
ATGACCAGCACACCATGGAAATAGCCGTGTGGTTCCGGCACGAGGACACCGGCATCGCGCAACAGGTACAGTGCATCCACTTCGGCGTTTTTCCACGCCACTTCCTGCTGCTTGCGCCCGTAGTTCGTGGCCTTGCCGATGGCGCGCATCTCGCGGCTGCCACGCACTTTACGACCTTCCTGGTACTGCACGCGCTGCTGGAAGCTGCGCTGCGCCATGTCCTTGTAGACCTTCGCGCAGCGGATATCCTCGCCACTGCGCACCACATAAACCGATGCTTCCTTGCCGCTCTTGAGCGGCCGCAGCACTTCGTCGATCACGCCATCATCGATCAGCGGCTGCAGCGCGGGAGGTGTCTTCATGGAACCCTGTAAGGATCGTCGCGACGGAAATCGCGAACCGGGTTGCCATTCTGGCAGAAACCGGCGCTCAAGCCGTCGCGCAGCCCAGTGCAAGACCCTGTTGATTCATCTGCTGCTTCGTCAACCGGCCTGCTTCGCTTTCCAGGCTTTGAGCACTTCGACTTCCTTTTCTCGCGTCATGCCTGCGCGCACTTCGGCTTGCCGTTCAGCCGGCAACGCGCGGTACCACGTCAACAGATCGGATACCGTCGTCGCCAGCGGCCGGAACGTCAGCCCTGCCGCGATCGCGCGTTGATTGCTCACCGAACCGTAACCCGAATATGGCGTCCCCTCGCGTGGCACCCAGATCGGCAAATCAGCCTCCTTTTCGGCGACAAATTCGGCTGGAACGTGCGTGAATTGGATCGGCCCGCCGGTGACCGCATGGCAACCATGCACCATGGCGTCGGTGGACAAGGCGTAGTCCGGACCACAGGCGTTGAAGGTTCCCAAAGTGCCCGCCTCGGCGAGTCGAATCATCCATTCGCCCAGATCACGGCCATCGATGATCTGCAAGGGATCGAGACCATCCCCCGGCACCAGGACCTCGCCGCCTTCCGTGATGCGCTTTGGCCAATAAGTGAATCGATCCGTTTCATCGCGCGGGCCAACAATGAAGCCGGGCCGGACAATCGTCACGCGTTCACCGAACTGCTTGTGCGCTTCGGCTTCGCTGAGCGCCTTCAGCGGACCGTACAGATTTTCGATATCGGCTCGCAGCGATTCCTGCGTTTCGGCCATTGCGTCCTTGCCCTTGTAGGCGGCGACCGCGGCAGCTTCGTTCATGTCGGCTTTTGCGCCGTCGGCGTACACCGAAATCGTTGAAATGAACAGGTAGTGCCCGACCTTGCCAGCGAGCACCTTGCCGGCATCCCGCACCCAGAACGGCAGGCTGGTCGGGTTGTCGATACAGACATCCCACTCGCGACCTTCCAGTGATTTCAAGTCGCCGGTATTGCGGTCACCAAGCAACTGCTCGACATCACCCGCCCACTCCGGCGAAGGTCGTTTGCCGCGATTGAACAGCGTGACCTTGTGCCCACGCGCCAATGCGTAATTGACCTGGAATGGCCCGGTGAACCCGGTGCCGCCGAGTATCAGGATCCGCAGGGGCTTGGTCGCTTTCGGAACACTTGCCATCAAGTTCGAGGCAAAGGTCTGCGACGGCAACATCGTGCTGGCGGCCGCCAGCGAACCCAGCTTGAGCAAATCACGACGGGACGTGTTCATGGAAACCCCTGTATCGATTGGAGGGAATACATTGCCAGCCTTGCAGGCCACTCTGCACATGGCAGAAGTTGGGGTGCCGTCCGGTCATCCCCACCGCAGCAAGTGGCGGTTCCCGTCGGTGATGGTCGCTGTCAGACACCGTGTCGATGTCCAGTTCCGGTGCACATGCAACTTGCAGAAGGGGGCATAACCATCCAGCACCTTCATCGGCTCATGGTCATTCAGGTAGCGCTCGAACGCCTCGGGTGAACAATCCTGGATCGTGTTGCGCCTTGGTTCTCGGGGAAACAGGCGCTGCCGTGCAAAGTCTGTGAGGATGATGGTCATGGATCGATGGACTCGATATGAGAGAAAGTGTCGAGACAATTGCCGGAATATCAGACCGGAATCAAGTTCTTGAGGTTGCCGCACGGAATCCGGCATCTGAATCGCGTAGACTCGCGCCGCGAGATCCATACCGCCCATCCACCAAGGACCACTCCGTGAAGCACTCCACCTTGCTCGTTTCCATTCTGGCCGTGGGTCTCTCGCCCATCGCCAATGCCAATACCCTCTTCTCTTCCGCCCTGGACACGCGCGGAATTCCTGCTGGTGGCCAATATGTGCCGCCGGGTGGTCTGTATGACAACGAGCAGTCCAACGGCTCCACATCACTGGCATCCCAGGACAGCAGCGGTACATTGACCGCACGAACTGCCGACGACTTCCAGCTCCCGGCACAAGGCTGCGCCACGAACCAGTTCCAGATCACGCAGATCCGAATCCATGGCGTGCAGTCGGATGCCGCAGTGCAACCGTTCGCCGTCGACATCTATAACGACAACGGCGCCGGCACGGCACCGACGCCAGCAGGGGCGATCACCCCAATCTTCACAGTCCAGCAGTCGGATTCCACATTGTTCGGTGCATTCGGCGCGGGCACCTCCGTATCGGAAGTGACGTTCGCTCCGACGAACATGATCCTGACCGGCGGAACGACGTACTGGCTTTCCGCCTACGGCACCAATGCGACCGCCAATGCCGCAGGCTTCAATAACTTCTTCGCCGTATCGAATGGAGCCACCGGCACGACCGACAATGGCGTCATCATCGCTCCCGGCGCTGGCGTGGCAACCTGGACAGCTGCCGAAGCGGTCATTGGCGGCAATCCCCTGGCGTTCTCATTTGCAGTGGACGGCGTCTGTATCGCCGAGAACACGCCGGTCCCTGCCAACAATCCATGGGGCCTGGTCGCCTTGGTGGGTTTGCTGACACTGGCCGGCGGATTCTTCGTGCAGCGTCGTATGGCCTGATTGAAGCATTGTGCGGCCTGACTTGGCCCGGCACAAAAAAAGCCCGCCTATCGGCGGGCTTTTTGATGCCCGATACAGACCGATCAGCCACGTGGTGTCTGATCGTCTCGAAGCCGACACTGCTCCCAGCCAAAGACCGCTTGGTTCAAGACCCAAATCGCGCGATCGCAGGCATCTCGATTAGCTTGAGTATCGAGGCACATGCAAAGTGCATCGGCGTGAAGCAACGCGCCGTCCATAACAGCTTCCTGGCGCGAGCAATCTGCAGCATTGGCCGTCGCTACTGCACGACGGAATCACGCGTCGCCCTCGCCTACCAAACCAGATCGTCCGGCACCTGAAACTTGCTGTAGTAGTCGTCGTCGCTGCCCGGATCCGGAGCAGGTGCGCCAGTTGGCTTGCCGTGATCAAGAACAATCATCGCCGGCTCACGCGCATCAACCTTATCGACCGCTGTCCGCGGGATCAGCGCGTAACCCGAATCGAGCCTGGCGATGACCAGTTGACCCTGCGCAAGCTGACGACTTAGCGACTCATTGACGAGCATGCTGCGAACGGCGCCATCATGGGTAAACCGATACTCGATGTCGCCCTCCAGCTTGATCTTATTCTGGTCGATGATCTGACGCGCCTGCGCTCGAAGCTCCTGTTGTCTGGCCTGAAAGTTGGGCTCAGCCGATAGCGCCGGTCGCGTTCGGCCTGTTCAGGCCTCACCCGATCGACATCCGCTTGCTCCGCTGCGGGAGCCATGGGTGTCTTGGCATTACGTTGCTTGGCTTGATCTCGTGCGACCTGGTCGATTCTGGTCTTCTTGCGAGCTCTGCTTTCAACAACTGTTCCTGCAATGCGTTACGCGTGGCGGTCGCCAATGCCAAGATCGCTTCGCACGCGACCCCAACCAGAATCGCGCTAGCGAGGCAGTTCCAGCCAGCCGGACAAACTTCGGTCAACTGGGCGATCGGTAGTGCCGCAACGCCCCTCGAACCGACGATTGGCGTCGCGTGTCTTCAGCACTTCGCGCCAATTGAGTTTCCCGGCCGTCGCCGATTCGAACCCATCGCCAAATACCTGAGGGTTCGTACCAACGGCGCCCAACATCATCTGATGGGCGTTCTGCTGCGAGCGCCCGCATTGGCATTCGTTGGCTGGCAGGCATTGCCCAGCCGTACCCACGTCTGCCAGAACATCGGTATATCGCTTGAAGCCACAATCGGGCTGGTAGGTCATGCTGTCCGGACAGTACATCTCGTGTTCCAGACCGAAGCTGTGGGCAATTTCATGGGTTGCGGTCCAGCACAACTCCAGCACGTCCTCCGGAAACAGATTGCCGAACGTGAACGTGATCGTTCGCGGAATTTCGCCACACGAGAATGGCGATACGCCTGAAACGCCAGACCCCATGCCGATCTGTGACGGCAGTCCGGCGATCACTGCCTCATGGTGCGGCGTGAGTCCTGGATCGGTCGTCGTGACCGTCAGCCGGTAAGGCCCCAGGACATCCCGAATGCAGGCCACGGCTGCCTGCCAGGTCACCTCGCTTCCGGAAAAGGCAGCCACGGTCCGCGTTCCCGAAATCAATGACGAATGGTTGCTCGACGAATTGTCGTTACCGGTGCCTCGAGTGAAGGTGCAATTGCCGGTCTGACAGTTGTTCAAGTACACCAGCCGGAAGTTGCCATCACCCCCCATCAACTCGTGCCATCGCTGCATCGATGTCTGGCGTCTCCGCGCCTACCGTCACGACGACATCGGTACCGAAAGTCACATCGCAGTTGTTGTTCACGCAGGGCAGACCATTGAACACGACACCGCTGAATTGAGGATGCGAGAACCGAACGAAATAGGCGGCAGCAGGCAAGTCCGCCAAACGCCAGGTTCCGTCGGGCTGTGATGTGGTTGACCCAATCTCGGCTCCGGTCACGGTGTGCACGTGAACGGTCGCGCCACCCAGAGGTTCGTTGCGTCCGGCATCGACGACACGGCCCGATAGCGCACCAGCACCTTGCAGCGCGAAGCTGATGTTTTGCGAAGGTATTCCGGGTTGCACCGAGATCAGGTTGCCGCTCGCCGGAGCACACTGCGAAAGCGGGCAAGGCACGGCATCAAAAAGCATGGGTACGAAGTCGTTCGCCTGGGCAAGAACCAGAGCGGGTGCTGCATTCAGACCACCGATTCGATAGGCACCGGTGACGTCAGTCATCGCGGTGACTCGTGGCGCCGCGGAGAAATCGACGACATCGGCGGCAAACAGCCGCACACTGGCGCCGGCAACGGGTAACCCGGCAGATGACACGAGGCCCCCGATCGATCCGCCAGCAGCCAGAGTGATTCCCGGACCAGTAACAACTTGCCCCTTCGTGAACACGATCGCCGAACCTGTCGCGGGATCACACGCCCCGAGTGCACAAGGAAAATCCGGAAACAACTCGGTCAAACACTCGGTATCCGCTGCAGGTCCACATTGCAGTGACGCAGCGGCTAGCCGGACCGATCCCGCACCCGGCAACTCCAGGGTGGCAACCCCGGACGCGGTCGCCTGTTCACGGGCTGCGTCGGAAAGCGCATCGTCGAACCAGTACAGCACGCGACCCTCGATCAACAGCGTCGTCCCGGCATCCCGGACCGGAACACTGATTCGCGCCGGCGGTGCCAGCGAGAAATCGATGCCGGTGCGAATCTCGCTGCCGACGATCGTCTGCGACACGACGGTACCCCGGCAGAAACCGTTCCAGCATTGCCGTGCAGGGAACAACTCGTCACCAAAGGTTCCTGCCCCGAGCGCCTCGATGTCATAACTGCCGGCCGACACGACCAAGGTGTAATCGCCCAGCGCGTCGGTGCTGGTTGTTGCCGCCACCGTCGATGTCCCTGCAACCAGCGCGCGCACCACGATGCCACTCAGGGCCGAAGCATCACTCAAGCGCACCACGCGCCCCTGGATCTGCGCCCCTTGAGTCAACGTGAAATCGATGCCCGAAACCGTGGCGCCACTGCCGACGACAACCGGTGTCGGCGTCCCCGCCGGCTCACAACAGGGCTGCTCCAGATAAAGCTCGCTGGAAAACCCGGCGCGTGTCGCCACGACTGCGTAAGTCCCGTCCGGCACCGTGACCGAATAGGTTCCGTCCGACTCACTCTGCGCAAAGAACTGATTGCCGGGAGCGCTCAGACTAGCCGCCAACATCGTCGCGCCCCCGATGCCGGTCGCAGTACCCTCAATGCGGACCGTCCCCTGAATCTCTCCAGCGTAAACCGGGGCGACAACCCAAGGCAGGAACCAGACGGCAACAGCAAGACAAAGTCGGTTCATTGGACCTCCGGGACGCAGCCGAATGGGCTGGACACTCTGACGGGTAATGTGGCAGTTTTTTGTGCAGCGGGTCGGACTTGGCGTCATTCAGACCAAGTAACCCCGGTTGGTGGCTGGGACCGCCACCACAATCGAACCTTCACGCGAAGGCGCTGACCGACTTACTTGCTTCACGTCACCTTTCTGTCTGAAATTGCCGCCATGCCCAGTTAGGTCGGACCCCGCAATCATTGGAGCCATCCGGTGATAACCTGGTGTCATGGGCTCGCTGCATCGCGGACTTTACGAACAACTCATCACAGCCGCGCTGGAGTCTGAACTTCGGCGGGGTGACGTCCGCTTGGTCAAACAGCAGACGCCGCTCACAGACGATGAAGCGGCTGATCGCATCGCACTCCATCTGTCGCGACTGGTCAAGCAGGCGATCGGAGATGTTGACGGAAAGAAGAAGCGACAAATCGGGATTCAGTTGGCGCGGCGTGTGATCGCGCTGCTGGAGGAGGAAACCGATTCCGGCATTGGTGAGGGTGATCGCATTTTCGGTGAGGGTGATGTTCTACGGGCGATCAGCGCCCGGATGCCCAATGGCATGCCTGAAGACATGGGACTGCCGGCCACTCCCCTGCTCGATACGACACTGCTGACGAACGCTCCTGGTGAACCCCGGATCGGACATCAGATCAGAACCGAGATTCCTTCATCAGACCGTATCGACATCCTGATGGCTTTTGTCCGGCGAAGCGGAATTCGGCCCAACATCGATCTTCTGCAAAGGCACGTCGAAGCCGGTCGGCGAATCCGCGTCCTGACAACCACGTACACCAATTCCACGGAGTTGGAAGCGCTGGTCGACCTGCAGAAGCTTGGTGCTGAGGTTCGCGTTTCATACGACACTACCGGCACCCGCCTTCATGCCAAAGCATGGCTGTTCCACCGGGCCAGCGGCTACTCAACCGCGTTCATCGGATCGTCCAACCTTACGCATTCGGCGCAGGTCACCGGAATGGAATGGAATGTCCGGGTTTCTGGCGCACGGAATCCGGATGTGGTCGACAAGTTCAATGCTGTCTTCGACAGCTACTGGTCAAACGACGACTTCCGTCCGTTTGATGAGTCCGAGTTTTCAGCATTGTCACAACCGGAACGACTTGGCCCCCATTTCCTGCTGAGCCCAATCCAGATCCGTCTTGAGCCCTTTCAGGCGAGACTGCTCGAACAAATCGAGATATCTAGAGTCCAGGGGAACCATCGAAATCTGCTCGTGTCGGCGACGGGAACCGGGAAAACCGTCATGGCCGCAGTCGACTATTGCCGACTGCGCCAGCGGTTACCGCGGTCGCGACTCTTGTTCGTCGCACATCGCAAGGAAATCCTGAACCAGGCTCGTTTGACCTACGGGCATGCTTTGGCAGACCCCGCATTCGGCGAGTGTTGGTTCGAAGGGAGAATGCCGAATCGCTTCGATCATGTCTTTGCATCGATCCAGACATTGAGCGCCCAGGCGCTGAATCATCTGGCCGCAGATCACTTTGACGTGGTGGTCATCGACGAATTTCACCATGCGGAATCGGACACCTATGCTCGCCTGCTGGACCACTTGCGACCAATCGAACTTTTGGGCCTGACGGCTACGCCAGAACGAAGTGACGGACGTTCAGTGACTCGCCTTTTCGAAGGTCGAATCAGCGCTGAACTGAGACTTTGGGACGCCATCGATCAACACCGCCTATGCCCATTCGCGTACTTCGGAATCAGCGATGAAACCGACTTGCGAAATGTCACATGGAGTCGCGGGACCGGCTACAGCGTCGCAGAGCTCGACAACGGGGTATTGACCGGTAACGACGTCCTGGCGCGCCACGTCATTGCCCAAGTCCGAAAGCATGTTCCGAACGCAGCGACTTTCTGCGCTCTGGGATTCTGTGTTTCGATCAAGCATGCGCACTTTATGGCCCGACACTTCAATGATGCCGGCTTTCCCGCTGCGGCAATCAGCAGCAACTCCAGCACGAATGAGCGAGACGACGCGCTCGGAATGCTCAAGGCCGGTTTGCTGCGGATCATCTTTGCGGTCGACCTGTTCAATGAGGGCGTCGATGTTCCTCAGATCGACACGCTTCTGATGCTCCGCCCGACGGACAGTGCAACGCTCGCCATTCAACAATTGGGACGCGGCCTCCGTCGACACACGAATAAATCAGTGTGCACGGTTTTGGACTTCGTTTCACAGCACCGCCGGGAATTCCAGTTTCACCGTCGATTGGGAGCCATTTTGGGTGGGACGCGCAAAGGGCTTGAGCGACAAGTTGCCGAGGGTTTTCCGTTCCTCCCCAGCGGTTTCCACATGCAATTGGATTCCGTGGCAACGGATCGCGTGCTCCGGAGCATCAAGGATAGTCTGCCCAGAACCGTTACAGCCAAAGCCCGGGAAATCGAGGCAGTCGCTCAACAGGTCGCAGCGACCTACGGACGGCTGACACTGACAAAGTTCCTTGCCGAGACTGGCATGACGGTGGACGAACTCTATACCGATCGCCACTCTTGGTCTGATCTTTTGGATCGGTGCAACCTGCCCACACTCCCTCCCGGCCCGGAGGAACTGACACTCAGGCGCGCCCTATGTCGGTTGACGCATATCGACGACTTGGAGCGAATTCGACAATATTCTGAATGGGTTCGACAGGATTCGCCGCCCGACACCAAGGCTCTTGGACTTCGCGCTCGCAGACTGCTCCACATGCTGATCGTGTCGTTGCTCGATCAGGTTCCAAAACCCGGTCAGACGCTTCAAGAAGGCGCCGCATTGTTGTGGCAACACCCACAGGTGCGCGCTGAACTCGGCGAACTGATGGAGGCACTGGAAACTCGAATCCAACATGTTGCAGTAGCACTCTCCACACATGACGATGTCCCGCTGAACATCCACGCTCGATACACGCGCAATGAAGTGCTCGCCGCGTTTTCGGATGGGCACAGACTCGCAATACCACTTTGGCAATCCGGCGTGCTTTGGATGCCCGATCAAGCTTGTGACCTGCTTGCCTTTACACTGGACAAAAGCGGCAATCGCTTCTCACCCACTACTCGCTATCGCGACTATGCGATCAATCGAAGCTTGATCCATTGGGAAAGCCAATCACGAACAAAAGCAGACAGTCAGGCCGGACTTCGTTATCAGAACCACGAAGCTCTTGGGTCCTCGATCTTCCTCTTCGTCCGAATCTCGCCAGACAGCCGAGCCTCGTGGTTCCTTGGTCCGGCCAAGTACGTTTCGCACGAGGGCGAGCGCCCAATGGCAATTAAGTGGGAACTGACCGAGCCCATCTCCGGCGATTTGTTTCCGCAGTTGGCGGCGATCGCTGGATAGCTTCACAGCCTCAGCTTTTCTGATATTGGCAAATGCGATCGAGCGAAGCGTTGGGGGCTTTTCAGGACTACCGCATTCCGCAGATTGAACCTTAGCTCGCAGCCAATGGGTTCCGAAACGGTTCACAACGCGCAAGATGATGCGAGCAAGCGAAGGGAACTACCAGATCAGATCGTCCGGAACGACAAATCGCTTGTAATACTCGTCATCACCGCCCGCTTCAGGCAGTGCGGCGTCCGCCGGCTTACCGTGATCAAGAACGATCATCGTCGGCTCACGCGCCTCGACTTTATCGACCACGGCCCGCGGGATGACTGCGTAACCTGTATCGAGCCTGACAATGACGAGTTGCCCTTGAGCAATTGACGACGCAGCGACTCGTTGACGAGCATGCTGCGGATATGGCGCCATCGTGGGTGAAGCGATATTCGATGTCGCCTTCCAGCTTGACCTTGTTCTGATCGATGATCTGACGAGCCTGCGCTCGCAGTTCCTGTTGTTTGGCCTGGGCATTGCGCTCAGCCGACAGGGCCCGGTCGCGCTCGGCCTTTTCAAGCCTGACGCGATCGACATCCGATTGCTCCGCTGCGGGAGCGACGGGTGTCTTGGCATTTCGTTGTTTGGCTTGCTCATGTGCGACCTGGTCGATCTTGGTCTTCTTGGCGAGCCCGGCCTTCAACAACTGTTCCTGCAATGGGTTACGCATGGTTTGGGCCGGCAGCAAAGAGGGATCAAGAGCAACCGCAGCACTGGCTGGTGATCACATATTCCGCCGATATTCCCCGCCCACGTCATACAGGGCATGGCTGATCTGGCCGAGGCTATGTGATTTGACGGCTTCCATCAGGCCCTCGAACAGGTTCTGGCGCGCCCGCGCAGCAACTTGAAGCGCCTGCAGCGTGGCTCGCTCGTTGCGAAGCTTCTGATAAACCTCGACGTTGTCGATCTGCTGGCGCTTTTCGCCTTCGGTCGAGCGGATCAGCTCGATCGTGGTCGCCACTTCGCCGGCGTGTTCGCGCGGCAGGTATGTGTTGACGCCGATCAGCGGCAGGCTGCCGTCGTGTTTTTTCTGTTCGTAGAACATCGACTCTTCCTGGATCTTGCCGCGCTGGTACATGGTGTCCATGGCACCGAGCACGCCGCCGCGTTCGCTGATCGCTTCGAACTCCTTGTAGACGGCTTCTTCGACAATGTCCGTCAGTGCATCGACGACGTTACTGCCCTGCCAAGGGTTCTCGCAGAAGTTGAGCCCGAGTTCGCGGTTGATGATGAGCTGGATGGCAACGGCACGGCGCACACTTTCTTCGGTGGGCGTGGTGATCGCTTCGTCATACGCATTCGTGTGCAAACTGTTGCAGTTGTCGAACAGCGCATACAGCGCCTGCAATGTCGTGCGGATGTCGTTGAACTGGATTTCCTGGGCGTGCAGGGACCGACCCGAGGTCTGGATGTGGTACTTCAGCATCTGGCTGCGTTCGTTCGCGCCATAACGCTCACGCATGGCGCGTGCCCAGATGCGGCGGGCCACTCGTCCGATGACGGTGTACTCCGGGTCCATGCCATTGGAGAAAAAGAAACTCAGGTTCGGCGCGAAGTCATCGATCTTCATGCCACGTGCCAGGTAATACTCGACGATCGTGAAGCCGTTGCTGAGCGTGAACGCCAATTGCGAGATCGGGTTCGCACCGGCTTCCGCAATGTGATAACCCGAGATCGACACCGAGTAGAAATTGCGGACCCTGCGCTCGACAAAATACTGCTGGATGTCGCCCATCATGCGCAGGGCGAACTCGGTGCTGAAGATGCACGTGTTCTGCGCCTGGTCTTCCTTCAGGATGTCGGCCTGCACCGTGCCGCGCACGCTGGCCAGGGTTTCTGCCTTGATCTGGGCGTAGACATCGGCAGGCACAACCTGATCGCCGCTGACGCCGAGCAAGCCGAGACCGAGTCCGTCGTTCCCGTCCGGCAGCATGCCGTGGTACTGGGGCCGCATCCGGCCTTCGAACAGGGTTTCGATCGTGCGGTGTGCGGTATCCCAACGGGCCTGATCGGCACGCAGGTATTTCTCGACTTGCTGGTCAATCGCCGTGTTCATGAACATGGCGAGGATGATCGGTGCTGGCCCATTGATCGTCATCGACACCGACGTGCTCGGCGCGCACAGATCGAAGCCCGAGTAGAGCTTCTTCATATCGTCGAGTGTGGCGATACTGACGCCGGAATTGCCGATCTTGCCGAAGATGTCGGGACGGATCGCCGGGTCTTCGCCATACAGCGTGACCGAGTCGAATGCAGTGGACAGGCGAGCTGAAGACTGGCCGTTGCTCAGGTAATGGAAACGACGGTTCGTACGTTCCGGCGTGCCCTCGCCCGCAAACATGCGCGTCGGATCTTCACCGCTGCGGCGATACGGGTACACACCACCGGTGTAGGGATAAGAGCCCGGCAGGTTTTCCTTCATCAGGAACGCCAGCTGGTCACCCCAGTCGCGCATGGTCGGCACGGCGATCTTGGGGATCTTCTGGTGCGACAGGGATTCGCGATAGTTCTCGACGCGGATCACCTTGTCGCGCACCGTGTACTCGTTGAATTCGGCGCTGATCGCGCGCTTGCGCTCCGGCCATTCGCGGAGCAGGTTCAGCGCTTCGTTACTGAGGGACTTGATGACATCGTTGTAACGCTGACGCAGTGTCAGCAGGCTGCGATCTGCGCTTTCGACGCCCTGTGACTGCAAAGCTTCGGACGGATACAGATCGAGCGGCTTCGGCAACAGTGAATCTTCGAGATCCCGCAGCGTGTCGTGATAACTCTGCGCACGGGAAGCCAGCTCGGCCTGGGATTCGGCGGATCGGTTGATGCCACGACCCTGCTCGGCGATCTCGGCGAGGTAACGGGCCCGCTGCCCGGGAATCAGCACGGTCGCTCGCGGCTCCTTGAGGCTTGTGTCGACGACCGGTGTCCACGCTGCTGCCGGCAACTGCAGCTTTTCCCGAAGCAGTCGGCACAGGTTCCAGAACATCCAGCTGATACCCGGATCGTTGAACTGACTGGCAATCGTCGGGTAGACCGGGACGTCCTCGTCGGCCATCTTGAATGCCGTACGATTGCGCTTCCACTGTTTGCGGACGTCGCGCAAGGCGTCTTCGGCACCGCGCTTGTCGAACTTGTTCAGCACGACCAGTTCCGCAAAATCGAGCATGTCGATTTTTTCGAGCTGGCTCGGGGCGCCGAAATCGCTGGTCATCACGTACACCGGAAAATCGACGAGGTCGACGATCTCGGAATCACTCTGGCCGATACCGGCCGTCTCGACCAACACGAGATCGTAACCCTGTGCACGCAGGAATCCGACGCAATCCTTGAGCACGATATTGGTGGCGACATGCTGCCGCCGCGTTGCCATCGAGCGCATGAATACGCGTTTGCTGCGCAAGGTGTTCATGCGGATGCGATCACCCAGCAAGGCGCCACCCGTGCGGCGCCGGGTCGGGTCGACCGAAATGACAGCAATACGCATGTCCGGGAACGAAGCCAGAAAGCGGTTCAGCAGTTCATCGGTCACCGAAGACTTGCCGGCACCACCGGTGCCGGTCAGGCCCACGACAGGGGTTCGGCTGCCGGCCAACTGCCATTCCTTCCGAAGCGTCGCCAGTTCCGTGTCGCTGATCGACCCTTCCTCGATCGCGGAAATCATCTTGCCAATCGAAATCTCGTCGTCGATCGCAACCTTGCCCGGACGCCCGGCCCCCAGGCGCCAGTTGTGCGTGCGTCGCACCAGATCTTCGATCATGGCGACCAGACCCATGGCCATGCCGTCGTTCGGATGATAAATGCGCTCGACGCCATAGGCCTGGAGCTCACGGATCTCCTCGGGCGTAATCGTGCCACCGCCGCCGCCGAACACCCGGATATGGGCGGCACCCCGTTCCTTCAGCATGTCGACCATGTACTTGAAGTACTCGACATGGCCACCCTGGTAGGAACTGAGGGCAATGCCATCGGCGTCTTCCTGCAGGGCCGCGCGCACGACATCCTCGACGGAACGGTTGTGACCGAGATGGATCACTTCGGCACCCTGCGCCTGGATCAGGCGGCGCATGATGTTGATGGCGGCATCGTGACCGTCGAACAGACTGGCTGCAGTCACGAAACGCAGCGGTGTTCGCTCGGCGCTCTGGTCGACGGCCGTCAGGGCTTGGGGTATCGGGCTCATGGGCGTGCGGTCCTGGCAAGATGACCGCAGATTGTATCGGTTCGCCGGCGGCACGCCATGAAACAGGCGTTTGGACCGCGAACGCCTTGGCTGCAGCCATTTCACCTGCACTTGACGGAACTCGCCCCCCCTCGTAACTTCCGGCACTGGCATTCGACCCTCCTCGGCCAAGGCGCGTGACCAGACAGGTCCCCGACTCGGCTTGTCCACGCCCGAAACGATCAGGATCTCCCATGCGTTCATCCCTGAAACTCGCCTTTCTTGCCCTGACTCCGCTGGCGGCGTCGATTGCCGCCGCCTCCGGTGCTGACCACAAGGTCCTCATCCCCAAGGGCGAAGGCGTGCCCGCCGGCTACAAGAAGTTGGTCGACTACGGCTCTTTTGCTCTGTATGCGGGCAGCGAGGCCCCGACCGGCAGCGCCATGAACAAGCTGCTCGCCAACGCCGACATGCTGTTGTTCGACCGCCAGAACTTCGACACCCAGAATGAAGCACTGCGCCCGCCCGTCGGTTTTGCATTGAGCACGCCGCAGGCCAGCGGTCTCCATCTGGTTCAGTTCGTCGGCCCGATGAAGGACGAATGGCTGGCCGAGATTCGCCGGATGGGCGGCGTCCCGGTGCACTACATCGCCAACAACGGCTACCTGTTGTGGGTCGACGCCAACACGCGCGCCCAGCTTGGTGCGCTCGTTGGCCAAAACGATTTCCTGCAGTACAGCCAACCGCTGCCGAGTTTCCTGAAACTCGGCCCGACGCTGGCCGACGCATTTGCCCGCAACGTTGCCGGCGACACCCGTTATCCGATCACGGTGCAGCGCTACCGCACCGGCGGTCAAGCGCACAATGCGCGGTTTGCCGCGATCGGGCTGAAATCCGAGACCAGTTGGGCACCCGTCCTGGCCTTCGAGAACGCCCGCTTCAGTGCCAGCCTCGACCAGATCCGCCAGATCGTGGAAATGCCCGACGTATTCTGGGTCGGCGAATTCCTGCCACGAGAACTGTTCGACGAAGTGCAGTCCCAGATCGTGCGCGGACATTTCTCGGCAGGCCAAGCCGGCCCTGCCAGCGAAGGCTACAAGGGCTGGCTGGAGTCGCTGAACTTCCCGACCACCGCGAACTCCTACGCGATTGTCGATGTGACCGATGACGGCATCGGCAATCGGACCACAAGCACCGGCGACGCGACCCTGCATGACCAAGGCAACATCGGCAATGCTTCGCGCGTGATCTACAACACTGCCTGTACCGCGGCGAATGGCACCGTCGGTGGCCACGGACACATCAACACCAACATCATCGGCGGCTTCGACATTCGCGACAACGCCACGGTTCCGGGCGCACGGTTCCCCGGCAACTACCAGCGCGGACTGGGCATCAACCCCTGGACCCGATTGGGCGGCACACGGATTTTTTCGCCGAATTTTGACCAGAGCGCATGCGGCGGCACCGATACCGGCGTGATCCTGCGTGTCCAGGACAGTGGCGCCACGATTTCGAACAACTCATGGGGATGTTCGGGCTGTGCCGGCAGCTACGACGACGGCTCGCAGGCTTATGACGCAGGTGTTCGCGACGCCGACACCACTGAAGCGGGTAATCAGGAAATCGTGTTCGTGTTCTCCGCCGGCAACTCGGGCTCGGGTGCCGGTACGATCGGTACTCCCGGCAACGGCAAGAACATGATTACCGTCGGTGCGTCCGAGAACAAGCGCGAAACCGATGAGAACGGCAACTGGACGGATGGCTGCAGCATTGGCCCGACCGGTGCCGACAATGCCATGGATGTCATCAGCTTCTCGTCGCGCGGCCCTGCCCCAGGCAACCGCAAAAAGCCGGAAGTCATCGCACCGGGTACGCACATCACCGGCACGCAACCCAATCCCACCCTCGGCGACGCCACTTGCGACGCAGCACGACCGGTCGGCAACTTGACCTACAACGCGTCGTCAGGCACCAGCCACTCCAGCCCTGCGGTCGCCGGTGTTGCCTCGCTGGTCGACTACTGGATCACGAACGGACGCGGCTCAATCACCTTTGACGGTGGCAGCCCGAGCAAACCTTCCCCGGCGCTGCAGAAAGCCTGGATGATGGCGCACCCGACCTACCTGACCGGCGTGGGCGCGAACGACACCTTGCCCAGCAATACGCAGGGTTACGGCATGCCGAACCTGGAATCGATGTTCAACAACGAGCCCAAATACGTGTTGAACCAGACCCGCGTGCTCGGCGCTACCGGTGAACAATTCACGCTGGTCGGGTCTGTCGCCAATGGCAGCCGCCCGCTTCGTGTGGCGCTGGCCTACACCGACAAACCGGGCGCGATCGGCACCAGCCCGCAGGTCAACAACCTGAACCTCGAAGTGATTGTTGACGGCACGACCTACCGCGGCAATGTGTTCACCGGGCAATTCAGCACAGCCGGTGGCACGGCCGATGCGGCCAACAACTATGAAGCGGTGTTCCTGCCAGCAGGCACCGGCAGCGCGATCGAAATCCGCGTCATCGGCGCGAACATTGCCGACGACGGCGTACCCGGCAATGCGGACACGACGGATCAGGATTTTGCATTGGTCTGCGACAACTGCGTGCAGGACCCGACGTTTACCCTGTCGCCCGACCCGCTGACATATTCGATCTGCACCACGACCACGCCATCGATCACCAACAACGTGACCGTGGGCCAGATCCTGGGCTTCACGACACCGGTTGCACTGAGCTTGACGGGTGAACCGGCCGGCACAACGGAGAGCTTCGTTCCGCCGACCGTCACGCCTCCTGGCAGCAGCGTGTTGACCCTTGGCAATCTCACGGGCGCCACGGCAGGCACCTATGCGATGACGCTCACCGGCACCGCGGGTGCGGAAGTGAAGAACCGGGCGATTGCCCTGAACGTGTTCAGCGCAAACCCGACTGCAGCAGCATTGACTGCGCCGGCCGATGCAGCGGGCAATGTGCCGTTGCGTCCAACGTTCACATGGACCGCTTCCACCCAGGCTGCCAGCTACGTCATTGAAGTCGATGATTCGGCGGATTTCAGCTCGATTGTCTACACGTCTACCGTGACGGGGACGTCGCACACGCCTGGCACCGATCTGCCGAGCAACACGCCCTTGAACTGGCGCGTACGCGCACTCAATACCTGCGGCTCGGTCAATTCGCCTGTCAGCACGTTCACCACGGTCGCCCTGCCTGGCGATTGTTCGATTGGCACGGTGGCACAAGTGCATTACACCACCGGCTTCGAAACCGCCCCCAGTGACTGGACGCCAGACCCTACGAGTGTTGGCGGCAACTGGGCGATCACCAGCGCCCGAGTTCATGGCGGCGCGAATGCATTCCTCGCGCAAGATCTCGCTACGGTCAGCGACCAGCGTTTGGTTTCGCCGGCGATTGCCCTTCCTGCCGGCCAAGCGGGCCTGATCCTCTCGTATTACAGCCATCAGATTCTCGAAGACCGGACTGGCGGCTGTTATGACGGCGGACTGCTCGAAGTTTCGACCGACGGCGGCACCGTTTGGACCCAAGTGCCTGGCGCAGCCATGCTGACGGATCCATACAACGGACCGTTCGACACTGGATTCGGCGCCCCGCTGCCGGGTGCTCAAGCCTGGTGTGAAGACCCGCCTGTTGCCAATGCGCCGGTCTGGACTCGCAGCGTGGTGGACCTGAATACATACGCCGGCCAGTCCGTCCGATTCCGCTTCCGCGTTGCGACTGACAGTTCGGTCGGCCGAGTGCCCCACGGCTTCTATCTGGATAGCGTCTTGGTCCAGGGCTGTACCGCTGCCGTTCCGAACGGCATCTTTGCCCACGGCTTCGAATAAACCCGACAGACTTGGTCAGAACAAAACACCCGCCAGACATCTGGCGGGTGTTTTTTTTGGGCGATCACGCCAATCACAACCCCGGCCATCCCAGCGGCTGCGCCGTTTGAACGATCGTGAACCTTGCACCGTGCATCGGGGTCATTGACTTGAATCAACCGAAGCGGGAATTGGGCGTCTAACCTGTGCGCCAACTCCCATGCAAGGTGCGCCATGGCAACCGAACTGTTCCGGAACGATCGACATCGCGTCATCGTCTTCAACGACCTCGTTCGAGGTGACGACGGTGTGCAAGCCAACCAGATGCTGATCCTGCACGGCGACCAGAGCATGCTGCTCGACCCGGGTGGCGCGCTTCTGTATACGCCGCTGTCGATGGCCGTGGCGCGATATCTGCCACTCAAGCAACTGACGTACATCTTTGCATCCCATCAGGATCCGGATGTCATCGGCTCGGCTGATCGATGGCTGACGTACACACCCGCAAAAATTGTCTGTTCGAAACTTTGGGGCCGTTTCGTGCCGCACAGCGTCCCGCACTATATGGAAACCGGCCGGGACCGATATGTCCTGTTGCCGGATGAAGGCGCCGAGCTGGTTCTGGGGGATACAGCGGTGCAATGTCTGCCCGCGCATTTCCTGCATTCGGTCGGCAACTTCAATGTCTATGACCCGATCGCGCGGGCCCTGTTCTCCGGCGATGTCGGCTCATCCATGGTCACGGACGAGCCCTACGCGCCCGTGCACGACTTCCGAGGACACCTGCCGAAGATGGAGGGATTCCACAGGCGCTACATGGCGTCGAACCGCGCATGTCGTACCTGGGTGCACATGGTTCGCCAACTGGATATCGACATGATCGTGCCGCAACACGGCCTGCCGATGCAGGGGCCGCAAGTGATTGGCGCGTTCCTCGACTGGATGGACGAACTGCGTTGCGGGGTCGACCTGATGACTGCACCGGGCAAGTTCACCGCCAGTTCCGTGATCCGGCCCTTGTCCGCGACCTGACCGCCAAACGCGTCTATTCCAGCGGCGCCAGACCGTCGACCATCACCCGGTTGCGTCCGTGCTCCTTGGCGGCATACAGCGCCTGGTCCGCACGGCGCAGCAGGTCGTCGGTGAGGTTGGTGGTCGCTTCCGGGTTCAAGGCTGCGACGCCGACACTGATCGTCAATGCAAGCGGATCGCCATAACCCGGAACCCGAATCTGCGCGACTGCCTTGCGCAGCGCCTCTGCCCGCTGGCGGGCGGTATCGAGCGAAGCGCCGGGCAGGATCACGACGAACTCCTCCCCACCATAGCGTGCGACAAAATCATCTGCCTCACGCACCTGCTGGCGCAGGACGTCGGCGACGTCGCGCAGACAGTCGTCGCCAGCCAGATGGCCATGGGTGTCGTTGATCCGCTTGAAGTGATCAATATCGATGATCAGCAGGCTCAACGACTCCTGCCGTTGTTGTGCAATTGCCGCGGCACGCGGCAGCGCTTCATCCAGGAACCGTCGGTTATGCACGTTCGTCAAGCCATCCCGCAGACTGTATTCCTGCAGCCGGCGGTTGGCGACGCGCAAGTCGCCGAGCGCATGATTGAGTTCGGCCGTTCGCTCGTTCACCCGGACTTCGAGTTTCTCGGCCACATCGCGCTGCAAGGCCTCGTTTTCCTCGCGGATCAGCTGGAACCGATACGCCAGCGCAAACGACAGCAGGATCATCTCGATACAGGAACCGATCTGGATGCCGTACTCGGTAATGAATGTCTTCTTGACCAGCCCGAACGACAAGGACGCATAGATCACGATCCCCAGCAGCATGAAGCTCCATGCCAGCAGGTAATGGAATGCCGGACGGTATCCACGACGCCACACCACACAAGCCGAGACCAGACACAACGCGGCAATGGCAAACACCGACGCGGTTTCAAGGGAGATCGAATGCCGATAGGACAAGACGAACGACGCAACCAGGATGGCGAGTTCGATCCAGATGGCCACACGCATGATCGCGTCCAACCGCGGCGCGCGCTTGGCGAGTTCCAGGAACTCGCGCGTGAACATGAGCATCGCCAACAACGCCAGCCCAATCGTGAAGAGCAGGAACTGGTCGTCGAGCCTCGGCCATTCGGGCATCAGGATTTGGTAACTCAGCCCATTGAGACAGCTCTGGCCGAGCCCGAATGCACCGACATAAGTGATGTACCAGAGGAAACTCTTGTCGCGGATGGAGAAGTACAACAGAAGGCTGTACAGGAACATCGCGATGATGACGCCGTAATAGAGCCCCAACCCCATGTCGCCGCGTTGCGCATGATTGAGAAAATGCACGCGGGTGCCGATGGTCAGCGGCACTTGCACGGAACTTTCCGTTTTCACGCGCAAAAAATACTGGCGTCGTTCCCCGACAGGCTGATCCAGTGCAAACGTGAAGTGGCGATGATCCACCGCCCGCGCAGAAAACGGGCGCCGATCACCTGATTCAAAGTGCTCGATGCGCCCGTTCGGCAGCACGGTATAGAGGTCGAGATGATCAAGCAGAGCGTACTCGATGACCAACAGCCAGTCGGGATCGGGATGATCGGCATTTTCGATATCGATCTGGAACCAATGTACGCCGTCGGCGAAACCGAAGGTGGCCGGCCACCGGGGCAACGGTTTGAACGCTCCATCAGCGAAGGCACCTTGCGCCGCGGAAATGCTGCTGTCGGCGTCGGCATCCACCCAGTACCGCGTGGCTTCACGCGGACTCATCGAATCGGTTCCATTCCGAAGCAAGGCAACACTGCCGTCTTCCGCCATCGCGGCGTTCCCGGCAATCCAGAACAGCAACATCCAGAGCGTCCTGATGGTGCGACTCATGGTGTGCGGCATTCGCTCGTTCCCTATGGCCCTACCGTGGCTGGTGCTCTCGAGGCTGGTGCCGAGCGCAGCGAAGCCCGGCATTTCTGAGCGCAGGTTCCTTGAGTCACCTGGCTGGGCTTCGCTGCGCTCAGCCCAGCCAAGACAACAAGATTCAGCCGCCGCACTCGTTCACGGAAATAGCCGCAAGTTTGACCACCGCCTCAGCCAGACCATCGGTGAACGCATCACGATCCATGTTGTCCCAGCCTTCGGCCATCGCAATACTGGCATTGGCCAGATCCGCATCGTCTTCGGCCTTGGCAATCTCGGCCAGCGCCAGGACTACGTCACGAAGCGCGGCGTCTTCCGAACTGCCCTCGCCGATTTCCGCATTTTCGTCATCCATCGCAATACCGAGCGCGGTCAACGACTCACCCAACTGCTCGATGTCATCGCATGACAATACGGCTTCGGCATGGGCGGACCAAGGCATGAACCCCAACAACAGCACACAAAGCAACTTTTTCATGACTGGGCCTCCTCATGAACCCGGCCCCGTTCTACCACTTTTTCATTGTGTTGGGCGCACTCGACGAAAAGTCACAGTTGGTGCGCTGCAACGACATTCAGTCAGCGATCCGACAGCGCTCTCTTGGCTTCGCTCCAGAGCCGTTCCTGGGACTCCAGTGTTTGTTCGGACAGCGCCGAACCGCGAGCGTTGGCCTGCAATTCCATCCAGCGAAACCGGTCTTCGAACTTGCGGTTTGCGTGTCGGAGTGCCGCCGAGACATCCACCCCGGAAGTACGGGCCAGATTGACGGCCACAAACAGCACATCACCGATCTCGTCGAGCAGGCGCGCCTGGCGGTCTGCGTGGTTCTGACCCGGCCGATCCAGCTCAACCCGAACTTCCTCGATTTCTTCCTGCAGCTTGTCGAGGATCGGCCGGGCATCTGGCCACTCAAACCCGACACTGGCCGCACGCTTCTGCAGCTTCACCGCGCGCTGCCATTCGGGCATGCCATGGCTGATGCCGGCCAATACGCTGGCATCGTCGGCAATGCCCTTTTCCTGGCGTTTCTGGGCTTCCCAGCGTTTCGTCTGTTCTTCTGCATTGCGGCGTTCTTCGTCACCAAACACATGCGGGTGACGACGCAGCATCTTGTCGCAGATGGCGGCGACCACGTCGTCGAACACGAAGCTGCCCTGCTCTTCGGCCATTCGCGCATGGAACACCACCTGCAGCAACAGGTCGCCGAGTTCTTCCCGGAGGTCGTTCCAGTTCTCGCGGTCAATCGCGTCGGCGACCTCATAGGCTTCCTCGATCGTGTAAGGCGCAATCGTCGAAAAGCTCTGCAAGGTGTCCCATGGGCAGCCGTGCTCCGGGTCGCGCAGTCTCGCCATGATCGCCAGCAACTCGTCCATACGACTCATGCCAGCCAGTCCCGCCATGGAAGGTCGCGGTCGCCCAGGGCGATGAAATCGCCATTCAGAAGCGTTTCGCGACGGTTGTAGGTAAAGACCTCGCCATTCGGTGCGAGCAATTGACCGCCTGCCTGCTCCAGCACACATTGCCCAGCCGCAGTGTCCCACTCGCTGGTTGGTCCGAACCGAAGGTAGACATCGGCCTCACCCCCGGCTACCAGCACGAACTTCAGTGCCGAGCCCATCGGTTTCAACTCGTGGGCGCCGATGCGCTCCAGCACGGCGTTCATGCGTACATCCTGATGCGAGCGACTGCCGGCAATCCTCACGCTGGCGCCGGCGCGAGCGATCTGCAGCGGCTGCACCGAACCATCGGCAGATACTTTGGTCGCACCGAGCCCGACCGCCGCCTGAGCGCTCCAGCCGAGCACTGGTGCATGGACAACACCCAGCACCGGCCGCCCTTGGTCGATCAGCGCGATATTGACGCTGAACTCGCCGTTTCGTTTGATGAACTCACGTGTGCCGTCGAGTGGATCGACCAGCCAGAACGTGCCCCATGCCGAACGTTCGGACAAGGGCGCATGTCTGGACTCTTCGGACAACACGGGTACACCCGGGGTCAAGACCGACAGCCCATCGGCAATGACCCGATGCGCTGCCAGATCGGCCGCTGTCAGCGGGCTCAGATCATCCTTGTGTTCGACGTCGAAGTCGGTTCGGTACACCGTCAGGATCGCTTGTCCCGCGGCTTCCGACAGCACCCGAATCGGTTTCAGCAAATCGGCCAGTTCCTTCATTCCCAAGCCCGACCTTCGGCGCGAGCCTTGAGGAACGCCCGCGCAATGAACAACGCGGCGATCGATCGCCCTTCAGTGACATCCGTGCGCGTCAGCAGGTCATCCAGCTTCGCAATCGGCCAAGGCACCACTTCGAGTTCCTCCGGCTCGTCGCCTTCCAGCCGCTCGTCGTAGAGATCCTCGGCCAGCACGATGTCGGTGCGATGGCTCATGTAGGTGGGCGCCAGCGACAGGCGCTTGATCAGCGTGAGCTTGTGCGCACCGACGCCAACTTCTTCCTTGAGCTCGCGTTCCGCTGCTTCGAGGATGTCTTCACCGCGTTCGACGCGCCCCTTGGCCAAGCCGAGTTCGTAGGCGTGCAAGCCGCACACGTATTCGCGCACCAGCAGCACCGTTTCCGGATCGCGCATGGGCACGATCGCCACGGCGCCTCGGCCACGAGTGGCCTGGCGTTCGTAGGTTCGGCGAACGCCATTGCTGAATTCGAGGTCGACCTGTTCGATCGGGAAGCGGGCATCCGGATTGAGGATCCGCGTGGCATGGATATGGGGGAGTCTTCGCATCCACCCATTCTACGCGTTCCAGGCTGGCCTTTTTAATGAAAAGAGCCCGGGATCACACCAGCCGCAGGTACCAATCCACCTCAAGTGATGTCACTTCACGATTGAAGCTGCGCAGTTCCTTGAGTTTCTGCTGA
This sequence comes from Ahniella sp., assembly GCA_016712105.1. Lineage (GTDB taxonomy): Bacteria > Pseudomonadota > Gammaproteobacteria > Xanthomonadales > Ahniellaceae > Ahniella. Next base: position 339,161 of record JADJRU010000051.1, on the reverse strand, counting down.
CCGAAGATGTGATGGAACTCCGGACCGAAGGTCTCGCCGATCCACTTGCTCGCCATGAAGTCCCGCAGCGTTTCACGCCAGAACAACTCGCGGATTTCAGTCTGTTCGTAGGCGTTTCCGGCAATCGGCGGACCTGGGTCGGCCGGATGCTCCAGACCATCAAGGATGCCGGCCAGCACGGCGGCCGTGACGAGATAGGGATTGGCATCTGCCCCGGCAATCCGGTGTTCGATCCGCACGTTCTTCGGGTCGCTGTACGGCACGCGCATGGCGACCGTCCGGTTGTTGAAGCCCCAGCAGGTATTCAGCGGCACGAACGCGTTCAGCACAAAACGCCGATAACTGTTGGCATGGGGTGCAAACATCACCAGACAGTCGTCACCTCGGCGCTGCAAGCCGGCGATGGCCGATTTGAGCTGCTCGTTCGGGGCTTCCGGTGTACAGGCAAAAATGTTGTGCCCGTCGCGATCCAGCAGGCTGACATGGATGTGTGTGCCGCTGCCGGCCTGCTCGACAAAAGGTTTCGCCATGAACGTGGCCAGCAGGCCCTGTTTTGCCGCGACCGCCTTGATTGCGCGTTTGAGCATGATCGCGTCGTCGCAGGCAGCGAGTGCATCGGCGCGGTGTTTCAGATTGATCTCGAACTGCCCGGGCGCGTATTCGGCAACCGCCGTATCGGCCGGGATTCGCTGGGCGCGACAGACCAGATCGATTTCATCGGTGAACGCCTGGTAGTCGTCGAGGTCCTGCATGGAATAGACCTGGGTCGTCCGGTTGCGCAGGCCGGTCGCCGGGTTGATCGATGTCTGCGGAAAACCCTCGGGTGTCAGCTGGTTGTCGAGCAGATAGAACTCGAGCTCCACGGCAACAACCGGCGTCAGCCCGCGGGCGGCGAACCGATCCAGCACACGTTTGAGGACTTCGCGTGGATTCGCGGCGAATACCTGACCATCCCGGTCTTCCATCGCCAACAAAGCCTGCGCCATGGGGCGAGTGCTCCACGGGACGGGCCGAAGGGTGCCTGGGATGGGCCGACACACACGATCCTCGTCCCCGATGTCGTACCCCAGACCGGTCTCCTCGACCGTGTTGCCGGTGACATCGGTCCCCAGAAGCGACATCGGCAAGCACACACCGTTTTCGTAGACTTTGGGAAGCGCCTCGCGTGTCACGCGTTTTCCGCGCGACAGGGCGTTCATGTCGGGCAGGACAAAGTCGATCTGCTCGAGGTCGGGCAGCGCGTCCAGGGTGGCTTGATCATCCGCGGTGAGAAGCGTTTTGCTCATGGTGTCTGCTCTTGGGCCTGTCGCCGGATGCTAACAGAGCTCGGCCAGCCGTCAAAAATACTCAACACATTGGACACTCAGGCGCCCACTTGTGGCAAGTGTGTTGAAAAAATCAAACAGGCCGAGTAGGGTTCGGCCGTTCCCCGGAAAAGGTCCATACCGATGCAATATTGGGTTGGTGTGCCCTGCGACCGCCGACAGGTCGGGCACCACATCTTCCACATGGCGGGCGAGAAGTACCTGCGCGCGCTGCGCCACGCAGCGGATGCGCTGCCTCTGTTGCTGCCCTCGCTGGAACCGCCTCTGGACCTCTGGGCGATCCTGGATCGTGTCGACGGACTGTTTCTGACCGGGGCCTACAGCAACATCGAACCCCATCACTACAGCGACGAACCGAGTTATCCCGGCAATCTTCATGACCCCGCACGGGACGCGACCACATTGTCCATCGTCCGGGCGGCCATCGAACTCGGCATTCCGGTGCTCGCTGTCTGCCGCGGCTTGCAGGAGGTGAATGTTGCCCTGGGCGGCAGCCTGCACCAGAAAGTCCACGAAGCAGGCGGATTTGCCGACCACCGCGAGAACAACGACGAACCTCTCGATATCCAATACGGACCGTCTCACCCCGTGCAACTGACGCCCGGTGGCATCCTGCATCGCGCCGCCGGCACCGACACGGCATGGGTGAATTCCCTGCATGGCCAGGGCATTCGTGAACTCGCCCCCGGCCTGACCGTCGAGGCGACCGCGCCGGATGGACTCGTCGAAGCCGTTCGCCTGGATTCACCCACCCAATTCCTGCTCGCGGTGCAGTGGCACCCGGAATGGAAAGTCCTCGACAACAGTTTTTATACCGCCATCTTCAAGTCCTTCGCCGCGGCGATGGGCACGTACCGATCCCGCAAGGCAAAGTGATTTATGGCAGCGCGCAAACCGAAAAAAGCACACCCCGACACCGCCAGCACCGAAAACTCGTTGAAACGCTGGCTGCGGGACCGTCGCATCACCGAAGTGGAATGCCTGGTGCCGGACATCACGGGCAACGCCCGCGGCAAGATCATCCCGGCCGCGAAGTTCTCGCATGACTACGGCACGCGACTTCCCGAAGGGATTTTCGCGACCACCGTCACCGGCGACTATCCGGACGACTATTACGAACTGGTCAGTCCTTCCGATTCCGACATGATGCTTCGCCCGGACGCTGGTACGGCCCGTGTCGTGCCATGGGCGTCGGCGCCTACCGCACAGATCATCCACGACTGTTACACACGCGATGGCCGACCACACGAACTGTCGCCTCGTAATGTCTTGCGCCGGGTGCTGTCGCTCTTCGAGGGACTTGGCATCAAGCCGGTGATCGCACCAGAACTGGAGTTTTTCCTGGTTCAGAAGAACATCGATCCGGATCTGCCTCTGCTTCCCCCTGCGGGTCGCTCCGGTCGACCGGAGACCGCCCGGCAGAGTTATTCCATCGACGCAGTCAACGAGTTCGACCCGATCCTCGACGACATGTATGACTATGCCGAGGCCATGGAACTGGATGTCGACACGCTGATCCATGAATCCGGTGCCGGACAACTGGAAGTGAATTTCCAGCACTCCGATCCGATGTCGCGAGCCGACCAGGTGTTCCTGTTCAAACGGACCATGCGTGAAGCCGCCCTGCGCCATGGCATCTACGCCACGTTTCTGGCCAAGCCGATGTCCAATGAGGCCGGCAGCTCCATGCACCTGCACCAAAGCATGGTCAGCATGAAGACCGGCAAGAATCTTTTCTATGACACCAAGTCGGGTGGCATGAGCGAGATGTTCCACCACTATCTGGGTGGCCTGCAGAAATACGTTCCGATGGCGATGGCCTTCTTTGCACCGAACGTGAATTCGTATCGGCGCCTGGCGTTGGGTGAAGTCGCGCCGATCAATGTGCAGTGGGGCTTCGACAATCGTACCTGTGGCTTGCGTGTGCCGATCGATACGCCTGAAAACACCCGCGTCGAAAGCCGGTTCGCAGGTTCGGACGCCAACCCCTACCTGGCCATGGCCGCAACACTCGCCTGCGGCTACTTGGGCATCAAGGAAAAATTGATGCCGACCGAACCCCTGACAAGCAGCGCCCAAGACAAGGGTTACGGGCTACCCCGCAATCTCGAACATGCGCTCAATCTGCTGCTCGAAGCCGAAGAACTGAACGAGATCCTCGGCAAACGCTTCGTCCGCGCCTACAACTCGGTCAAGCAGAAAGAGTACGAAACGTTTTTCCGTGTAATCAGCTCGTGGGAACGAGAGTTCCTGCTGCTCAATGTCTGAGGCCCGCCGAACATGACCCAACTCGACCTCCAAGCCCTGCAGGCGCTCGACGCCGCCCACCATCTGCATCCATTCAACGATAACGCTGCACTCGCCAAGAAGGGCACGCGCATCCTGGTCCGCGGTGAAGGCTGTTATGTGTGGGATGCCCACGGCAACAAACTGCTCGATGCATTTGCCGGCTTGTGGTGCGTCAATGTGGGTTATGGCCGCAAGGAATTGGGCGAGGTGGCGTCCCGCCAGATGACCCAACTGGCCTACTACAACAGCTTTTTCCAGTGTACGACCGAACCCACGGTGCACCTGTCGGCAAAACTTGCGGAGTTGACGCCGGGCGATCTGAATCATGCGTTCTTCACGAACTCAGGCTCGGAAGCGAACGACACCATCCTGCGTATGGTCCGGCACTTCTGGGCGGTTCAGGACCAGCCTCAAAAGCAGATCGTGATCGGCCGGCACAACGGTTATCACGGTTCGACGGTCGCCGGTGCCAGTCTCGGCGGCATGAAGGGCATGCACGCACAGGGCGGCTTGCCGATTCCCGGCATCGTGCACATCGATCCGCCGTTCTGGTTCGCCGACGGTGGCGATCTGTCGCCGGAGGAATACGGTTTGGTCGCAGCCCGGCGTCTGGAGCAGAAGATCATCGAACTCGGCCCGGAGAACGTCGCCGCATTCATCGGCGAACCGATCATGGGTGCCATTGGCGTGTACATCCCGCCGCGCACCTACTGGCCCGAGATCGAACGCATCTGCCGCAAGTACGATGTTCTGTTCATCGCCGACGAAGTGATCTGCGGATTCGGCCGGACCGGCGAGTGGTTCGCCGGCCAGTATTACGGGTTCCAGGCCGACATCATGGCGATCGCCAAGGGCCTGAGCTCCGGCTATATCCCGATTGGTGCCGTCATGTTCAATGATCGGGTTGCCAAGGTACTGGCCGAAAAAGGCGGCGAACTGGCGCACGGCTACACGTATTCCGGTCACCCGGTCTGTGCAGCCGTGGCACTCGAGAACATCCGCATCCTGCAGGAAGAAAAGATCGTCGAGCAATGCAAGAACGATACCGGTCCCTACCTGGCACAACGCTGGCAGGAATTGGGTGACCACCCGCTCGTCGGTGAAGTTCGGATTGCCGGGATGGTCGGGGCGCTGGAACTGGTCCCGAACAAGCGCGAACGGAAGTTCTTCGCTGAACGCGGCAAGGTGGGGGTGATGTGTCGCGATTTTGCGCTGAAACGCGGCCTGATCCTCCGCGCCACCTACGATTCGATGCTGTTGTCGCCGCCATTGGTGATCAGCCGCGATCAGATCGACGAACTGGTGGTAAAAACCCGCGGTGCGCTCGACGATACGGCTCGCGAACTCGGAATGTAAGGTGCACCGTCATATTCGCGGCCACGGGCATGCCCGTTGCTGCATCCGGCAGTAAGATCGGGGTTCACCTCGACAATCGACCAAAACGGGAGACAGAACGATGAAGTTGCGAAATCTGACATGGGTGGTAGCGCTGGCCCTGGCCGGCTGTGGTGGCAAAGGCAACGAATCGGCACCCGCTGCCACAGGCGCTGGCACGGAACCAGCCCCGGTCGCACAGTCCGAAGAAGCGGTGCTCAACTTCTACAACTGGTCCGACTACATTGCCCCGGAAACGCTGGACAAGTTCGAGAAGGAAACCGGCATCAAGGTGACCTACGACGAAATGGACAGCAATGACACGCTGGAATCCAAGATTCTTGCCGGCGACACCGGTTATGACATCGTAGTCCCCTCCTCCTCGTTCCTCGGCCGCCAGATCAAGGCCGGCGCGTACCAGAAGCTTGACCGCACGCAGATTCCCAACTGGAACAACCTCGACGAAGCTTTGCTGGCAAAGCTTCAGGACGTCGATCCGGGCAGTGAGTATTCCTACCCCTACATGTGGGGCACGACCGGCATCGGCTACAACGTCGACAAGATCACCGAGATCTTCGGCAGCACCGATGTCGTCAACAGCTGGGACTTGGTGTTCAAGCCGGAGAACCTCGCGAAGCTGAAGGATTGTGGCGTCACGTTCCTCGATGCCCCGAGCGAGATCATCCCGACGACACTGCATTTCCTGAAGGAAGACCCGAACAGTTTCGATGTTGCCGTCATCGACAAGGCCGCTGCACTGCTGGAGACCCTGCGTCCCTCGATCACGAACTTCCATTCCTCGGAATACATCGACGCACTGGCCAGCGGCAACGCCTGCCTGGTCGTGGGTTGGTCGGGTGACATCATCCAGGCCAAGGCACGTGCCGAAGAAGCGGGTGGCGGCGTGAAGGTCGGTTACAGCATTCCCGGCGAAGGCGCCGCGGTGTGGTTTGACATGTTCGCCATTCCGAAAACCGCAAAACACCCGCAGAACGCCCACAAGTTCCTGAACTACCTGCTGCGTCCGGAAGTGATCGCCGAAGTGTCGAACTACGTCGCGTATCCGAACGCCAACAAGGCGGCCGCACCGATGCTCGACAAGTCGATCACGGAAGATCCAATGATCACCCCCTCGGCCGACACCATCCAGAACAAGCTCTATGGCCTGGCCGTGCTGACGCCGGAAGTGATGAAGAAGTACAACGACGTCTGGAACGATCTGAAGGCCGTCGATTGATCTGAGTCGCTTCCAACGGCGGGCTGCCTGATCGGCGGCCCGCTGGCTCCGGGGCCAACGGGTCCCGCCGTTTTCCCGAACAGGCCCGGGCACCGATGACGCCGGGCCGATCCAGCCATTGAGGACCTTGCATGGCCGCGAATCCCGAAGCAGTCCGCCCTGAACGTTCCGCCGCCGATGAACGGTACGTCTTCATTGACGACGTCACAAAGGAATTCGACGGCTTTGTTGCTGTCGACGACGTATCGCTGAGTATCCGCAAGGGCGAGATCTTCGCACTGCTCGGGGGCTCCGGATGCGGCAAGTCGACACTGCTGCGATGTCTCGCCGGGTTCGAAAAGCCAACCACGGGCAGGATCCTGCTGGATGGCCAACCCATGAACGACCTGCCGCCGTACGAGCGGCCGATCAACATGATGTTCCAGTCCTACGCCCTGTTTCCGCACATGACGGTCGAACAGAACGTCGCATTCGGGCTGAAGCAGGACGGCATGCCGAAACCCGACATCAAACGTCGTGTCGAGGAAATGCTGAACCTGGTGCAGATGGTCAAATTCGCCGGCCGCAAACCGCACCAGCTTTCAGGTGGACAACAGCAACGCGTGGCGCTGGCCCGATCCCTGGCCAAGAGCCCGAAGTTGCTTCTGCTCGACGAACCGATGGGCGCACTCGACAAGAAACTGCGTTCACAGATGCAATTGGAACTCGTCAACATCGTCGAAAAACTGGGCGTGACCTGCGTGATGGTGACCCACGATCAGGAAGAGGCGATGACCATGGCCACGCGTATTGCGCTGATGGACTCGGGTCGCATCCGCCAGGTCGGTACGCCGGACGAAATCTACGAACAGCCGACCAGCCGCTTTGCTGCCGAATTCATCGGCTCGGTCAACATCATCGAGGGTGTGATCAAGGATGACGAGAAGGATTTCGTGACCATCCAGTCGGCAGCCCTGGCACATCTGATCCACATCGGCCACGGCATCTCCGGATTCGAGGGCCAGCGGGTGAACTTTGCACTGCGCCCGGAAAAGATCACGGTCACCAAGGACGAACCCGCCGACGCCCACAACAAGGCGCAGGGTGTGATCGAGGACATCGCCTACTTCGGCTCGCATTCGGTGTTCCATGTGCGTCTGCCGAGCGGCACCAGGCTGATGGCGCACTTTGCCAACCGCAAACGCTGGGCCAGCGAGAACTTCACCTGGACCGACAAGGTGTGGTTGTCCTGGGGTGACAACGCCGGCGTGGTACTGCCCGCATGAACACCCTCAAACGCTGGCTCAATACAGCCAAGAGCCATTCACGCTGGGCCGTGATCTCGGTGCCCTATCTGTGGATGCTGCTGTTCTTCGCGGTGCCGTTCCTGATTGTCCTCAAGATTTCGTTTGCGTATCAGGTCGTTGCGATTCCGCCTTATACCGGCCTGCTGGAGCTCGCCGACCAGTCGGTGCTGATGAAGCTCAACCTCACCAACTATCTCCAGTTGATGGTCGAGGACAAGTACATCGATGCGTATCTGAACTCGATCCAGATCGCAGGCATCTCCACTCTGCTGTGTTTGCTGATCGGCTACCCGATGGCCTACACGATTGCGCGCCTGCCGCCGACGTCGCGCAACATTGCCCTGATGCTGGTCATTCTGCCGTCCTGGATTTCGTTCCTGATCCGAATCTACGCGTGGATGGGCATTCTGCAGACGAACGGCCTGCTGAACAAACTGCTGCTAGGCATTGGCATCATCGATACGCCGCTTCGCATCATGAACACCCCATTGGCGGCGTACATCGGCATCGTCTATGCCTACCTGCCGTTCATGATCCTGCCTCTATACGCCAATCTGGTGAAACTCGACCTGAGGCTGCTCGAAGCCGCCTACGACCTGGGCGCGCGCCCGTGGAAAGCTTTCCTGACGATCACCCTGCCCTTGTCCCGGCGCGGCATCGTGGCGGGTTGCATGCTGGTGATGATCCCGGCAGTGGGTGAATACGTCATTCCGGAACTGCTCGGCGGACCGTCCACACGCATGATCGGGCGACAGCTCGCGAATGAATTCTTCGTCGCCGGAAACTGGCCCATGGCCTCGGCCGTGGCGATCGTGATGCTGCTGTTGCTGATGGTGCCCATCCTCATCTTCAACCACATACAAGGCAAGGAAATGGAAGGGAGGCTGACATGAGCTCGCTGCATCGCACAGGCCTGTTCGGCAAGGGCATGCTGGGCTTCGGTTATGCCTTCCTGTATCTGCCCATCCTGATCCTGATCATTTTTTCTTTCAACTCGTCGCGCATTTCGACCGTGTGGTCCGGCTTTTCGTTCAAGTGGTACATCGCGCTCTTCAAGGACGATGCCATGCTGAATGCGGCCTGGGTCAGCCTGAAGGTCGCGTTTGCATCGGCGACCGTTTCAGTGATCCTGGCCACGCTGGCGGCGATGGTCCTGACCCGCTTCCGGCCGTTCCGCGGCCGTACGCTGTTCGGGGCACTGATCACTGCGCCCCTGGTGATGCCGGAAGTGGTGACCGCGTTGTCGCTGCTGCTGATGTTCACGACGGTCTCCGGCTTCTTCGGCACTTCGTCCAAAGGCATGCTGTCGATTTTCCTGGCGCACGTGACGTTCACGATGGCGTTTGTCACCGTGGTGTTGTCGTCTCGACTCGCCGAACTGGACAAGTCACTGGAAGAAGCAGCAATGGATCTGGGCGCGAATCGCGTCAAGGTGTTCTTCGTGATCACGTTGCCGATCATCATGCCGGCACTGGTGTCCGGCTGGCTTCTGGCGTTCACGCTGTCGCTCGACGACGTGGTGATTGCGAGCTTCGTATCAGGACCCAGTGCAACCACGCTGCCGATGAAGATCTTCTCGACCGTGCGCCTCGGGCCCAATCCCAAGATCAACGCCCTCGCGTCCCTGCTCGTCATGCTGGTGGCGCAAGCGGCCGTGATCGGTTGGTACATCATGCAGCGACAGGAAAAGCGCCGGTTGCGGGACATCCAGTTGGCGCTCAAGGAAGGCTGAGCCATGGCCGAGATCGACTGCGTCCATCCCTGGACCGGGGTGGTCGACTACCGTTATGTCCTGATGGACGATGCGGATGTGGCCTCACGCCTTTCGCTCGCTGCTCAGGCCTATGCTGATTGGTCCCGACGCAGCCTCGCCGAACGCGGGGTGTTCTTGCGCCAGGCTGCCGCAGTGCTTCGCCGACGACGCGACGAGATCGTGTCGATCATGACCGCAGACATGGGCAAGCTTCGCCATGAGTGCCTCGGTGAAATCGAGAAATCCGCTGGTGCACTTGAGTTCTATGCAGAACACGCCGGCCGCTGGCTCGCTGATGAAATCGTCCAGACGGATGCTCGAAAAAGCCTGGTGGCGTTCGAAACCGATCGGCGCCGTGTTCGCCATCATGCCGTGGAATTTTCCGATCTGGCAGATCATTCGATTCCTCGCGCCAGGGCTGATGACCGGCAACGTCGCCGTACTGAAACACGCCACAAACGTACCTCGCTGCGCCGATGTTCTGCAGTCGGTGATGGACGAGGCCGGGCTGCCGCCGGGCGTCTTTCAGGTGCTGCATATCGACAACGCCCAAGCCGCGCGGGTCATTGCCGATTCGCGGATCCAGGCAGTCACCTTGACCGGCAGCGAACGTGCCGGACGCAGCGTGGCTGCCATGGCCGGGCAACACCTGAAGAAGTGTGTCCTCGAACTGGGCGGCAGCGATCCGTTTGTGGTGCTGGATGACGTGGATCTGGAATTGGCCGTCCGCATCGCCGAGACTTCGCGGTTCGGCAATGCCGCGCAAACGTGTATCGCGGCAAAGCGCTTCATTGTGGTCTCGTCCATTGCTGCAGCATTCACCTAACAGTTGGTGGCCGCGGCCTCGACCCTGTCACCCGGAGACCCCGGCGACGAGCACAAACCCTCGCACCGATGGCCCGGGCCAATCTGCGGCAAGCCATCCACGATCAAGTCTCGCGAAGTGTCGAGGCCGGTGCTCGGCTGCTTCTGGGCGGCCAGTTGCTGGATCGACCGACCTGTTACCCGGCCACGATCCTCGACGGCGTTGGCCCCGGCATGGCCGCGTACTCGGAAGAACTGTTCGGGCCGGCCGCGTCGATCCTGCATGCCCGCGACGAAACACATGCGATCGAACTGGCGAACGACACATCGTTCGGATTGGGCGCCAGCGTCTGGACCCGCGATATCACTCGCGGGGAACACGTGGCACGACAAATCCGGGCCGGCGCCGTGTTCGTGAATGCACTGGTTCGCAGTGACGTACGACTGCCATTCGGTGGCACCAAAACATCCGGATACGGCCGCGAACTGGCCGAGTACGGCATGCGCGAGTTCATGAACATCAAGACCGTCTACATCGACGCCTGATCGGCCAGAAGCCCCATGGACCATGCTGCCGATTACGGGGATCACAACGCGTCGATCTACGACCGCATCTATCCAAGGATTGAACCGGGGCTGCTCGATTGCCTTCAGTCTCTGGCCGGCGCCGGCCCGGCACTGGAGCTCGGCGTCGGCACGGGGCGTGTCGCCGTTCCTCTGGCGGCGCGTGGTGTGGATATCCACGGAATTGATGCTTCGCAGTCGATGATCGGTGTGTTGACTGAGCGCCCGGGTGGCGTGGCGATACCGGTTCGACTCGCCGACTTCTGCACCGCACCCTTGGGTGGCCCCTATCGCCTGGTGTATTCGCTTGTATCGACTCTGCGATTACTGCCGTCAGCGGATAACCTTCGCCAATGTTTTGCCAACGTCGCGGCACATTTGCTGCCGGATGGTTTGTTGCTCGTCGAGGACCATGACCCGGAATCCGTTTCGCCTGAGCCAGTGACGATCGAAGTACCCATCGAGGCAGATGCTGGACACCAGACTTATCGAGTCCGCGTTCTGTCAATCAGTCGATCTGCGGTGGATTCGCTGGCGGCGGAAGCCGGACTTGTGCTGATGGCGCGCTGGCAGGATTGGCGGAAGACACCGCTGCCAGTGCAATCGGTCGGTCCGCAGCGACATGTGTCGTTGTATCGAAAGATGTCGAGTCGCGACTGAAGTCGCTCTCACCGAACATGACTTGCGTTGATTTCGAATAACCCAAACACGGTCGCACCCGAGTGGATCCCCGCTTTCGCGGGGATGACGGCAATAAAATTTGAACCCGATAAGAGCCCGTCATGGCCGCGAAAGCTGCAATAAGACTCGAACCCAATAGAACTCCGTCATTCCCGCGAAAGCGGGAATCCACTCGCTCACCTCAGTTCCCAAAAGGTCGGGCAGCTTCTCCCAAAACAAAGAACCCGGCCGAAGCCGGGTTTTTCGTGACGTCACAGCCTTTCGGCGTGAGATCAGTACGTCAACACGTTCAGGCGACCACCGGTCAAGGTCTTGCCGCTGAGGCTCCACGTTGGCGTCGTGCTGTTCAGGATCGCAGCCTTGATCTGAGCAGCCGTCGTTCCCGGATGGTACGCGGCATACAGCGCAGCAGCGCCGGTGACGTGCGGGGTGGCCATCGCAGTGCCGTTGTAGCTGGCGTAACTCGCGATCGTCTTGCCCTTCGACCGCACTGGCACCGTCGACATGAAGGCCGAACCCGGAGCACCGAGGTCAACGCTTGTCGCGCCGAACTGCGAATAGCTGGCGAGCGCGCCGGTCGACGTGGTTGCGGCAACAGAGCGTTCCGTTCGTGAAATACGTGTCATCCGACACGTCGCTTTGTTGGCAGGTCCAGTTCGGTTCGACGAAGTCGACACCGGCGACGCCGTCCAGACCGCGTGCAGCGTCGGCAATCTGCGTGCCGAGCGGCAGCTTCATGAGTTCGAGCGAGGTGCCCTTGGCAGTGCGCACAACGGAACGTTGCGTCACCCCGAGCGCCTGGCGCACGGCATTACGGTCGGTCGACGAAGATTGGGCGGAGAACTGCACCAACAGCTCGCCACTGACTTGGCTCTTGCCTTGCGACAAGGCTTTGAGAACGAGATCGGAACGACCGGCAGCACCCGCATTCATCGAGAGAACACCCGCGCACTCGGCAGCAACCATCGGCGACAGACTCGAACGCTTCGCGTAAAACCCCTGTTTCGGGTGGCACCACGACCATCTGGGTGGGTTGGGTCCGTGCGAGCCATGGGCTTGCTCCGAGGGCGCAAGGTCTATACGCGGACTGCTCTCGCGTCGCCGCTCAGAACACCAGGTTGACCATCACCAGAATAATGACGATATACGCGCCCATCATCGGCAGTCCCGCACGCCACAATTCCCGACGTGAATAACCGGCAGGGCCGGCGATGAGTGCAAACACCGGATTGGACGTGGTCATGAAATTGTTCGACGCCGACAAGGTGGCGATCAACGCAAACTCGGTCGGATCGCCGTTTGCCGCGAGTGCGAAGTTCACCGCCATCGGCACCATGACGATGGTCGCGCCGACTTGTGACATGACCAATGCAAACGCTGTGGTCAGCAAGGCCAAAGCCAACTCCAGCGCCCAAATCGGCACATCACCCAACACGGCCAGCACTTCTTGAGCGATCCAGGCCGCTGCACCACTGGAGTCAACGGCCCAGCCCAGTGGAATCAACGACGCCATCAGGAAAATCGTTCTCCAGTTGATAGCCTGATACGCCTCATCCATATTGATCACGCCGGTCAACAGCATGCCAATGGCACCGGTCATCAGCGCAATCGGCAACGGCAAATCGCTCACCAGCGCCAGAGCCATCGCCAGACCAAAAAGATCAGCGCCTGCGGCACACGATGGGTACGCTCTTCTTCCTTCGGGTAGTCGGTAACCACCACGAAGTCGCGATCATCAGCGGCATTCGCGAGGTCGCGCCAGGCACCATGGAAGACCAGGGTGTCGCCCTGGCGAAGCGTCAGGCCGCGAAGATCTTCGCGCCACACTTTGTCGCCTCGGTTGACGGCCAATACGGCGATGCCATAACGCTTGCGCAACCGCAGCTCGCCGACCTTCTGCCCGATGAACCGCGAGTTCGGTGGAATCACCGCCTCGGCAATACCGGCGCGAGTGGGATTGAACATCGGCGCAAAGTTCGGCTGCCCGGGCAGTTCTTTCAGGCTCTGGATATCGGCCCATTCCATCAGGTCGTCATGGGCACCGAGCACACCCAGCAAGGTGCCTGCAGTGACGATCTGGTCGGCATACGGTGAAAAGCGGGCCTCGTCGCCGGATTTGATGGCGAGGATCAATGGCGTCGAGGCCAGCGATTCGATTTCGGCGATGGTCTTGCCGACCAGCGGGCTTTCCGCGAGCACTTCGAATTCGCGGGTCTCGCCTCGATCCGGTAGGTCTGCACGAAGTAACTTTCGGTCGCGCGGGCGTCACCATTTGCCGGGCGTCTTCTTCGCGTTTCGGGCCCAGTCGCTCCCAGAACCAGTAGTAATAACCAAGCCCAAACAGCAACAAGGTGGCGCCAATCGGCGTGACCGAGAACATGTGCACGGTTTCGAGCGTATCGGCGCCACTCGGCAGATTCTTGTTGATCGATCCGATCAGGTCGTTCAGCAGGATCTGCGGCGAGTTGCCGACCATCGTCAAGGTGCCGCCCAGGATGATGCACGACGCCATCGGCAGCAGCAGACGAAACAAGGGTAATCCGGTCCGGCTGGAAATTCGGCTGGCCACCGGCAGGAACAGGGCCGCCACAGCCGGATTCTGCATGACCGCCGAAACCAGCCCGGTCACGGCGCATAGAACCAGGACCAGCCTTTTTTCATCCCCCTTGGATACCCGGATGATGAACGAGGCCGCCGACCCGAGCACACCGGTCCGGTCCAGCCCGGCGCCCAGGATCATGGTCGCGAGGATGGCAATGACCGCGTTACCGGCGAAGCCGCCGAACAGGTGTTCTGCAGGCACCAGGTTTGCGATACCGATGACCACCAGCATCATCAGCGCGACCAGATCGGCGCGTAACCACTCCAACGAGAACAGGATCAGGGTCAACGCCACCAGGCCAAGGACCAGAATCATCTCGGCATTGAGGGCGAGGCCGGCATTCATCGCATCGGGTTTCGGGGCTTGTTGTTGATTCGCCCCAGTGTAGCGATCGGGGCGCCATTTCACACGCGCGGCGCTTGAGCGCATTCAGGGGCAATCTCGTCCGAATGCGTCATTTCAATCGTTTGTAAGCCATTCATCGGCTTTCACAAAGCGGTTAACATCTGTCTTTATTCATCGGATTTCGGGAGCGGACATGGGTTTCCTCACAGGCAAACGCGCATTGATCATCGGTATCGCCAGCGATCGTTCGATCGCATCGGGCATTGCCGAGGCCATGCACCGCGAGGGCGCCGAACTGGCCTTCAGTTATCAGAACGAGCGCTTGAAGGAGCGCGTGGAATCGGCGGCACGCGAGTGCGGCAGTTCGCTGGTGTTCCCATGCGACGTGGCGTCCGACGAACAGATCGACGCACTCGCCAAGAGTGTCGGCGAAGCCTGGCCGCAGGTCGACATCCTGGTGCATTCGGTCGGCTTCGCGCCGCGCGAGGCCATCCAGGGCGACTACCTCGATGCCGTGACGCGCGAGAACTTCCGCATCGCCCACGACATTTCGGCGTACAGCCTGGCCGCACTCGGCAAGGCATTCCGCCCGCAGATGAAGGGACACCACAGTTCGATCCTCACGCTGAGTTACCTCGGCGCGGTCCGTGCGCTCGCCAACTACAACGTCATGGGCCTTGCCAAAGCCAGCCTGGAAGCCAATGTCCGCTACATGGCACGCGCGATGGGCCCGGACGGCATCCGCGTCAACGCCATCTCCGCCGGCCCGATCAAGACCCTCGCCGCGGCCGGCATCGCCAACTTCCGCAAGATGCTCGACCACGTCGAAAGCACGGCGCCGATGCGCCGCAGCGTCACCATCGAAGATGTCGGCAATGTGGCCGCATTCATGTGTTCGGACCTGGCACTCGGCGTGACCGGTGAAATCACCTACGTCGATGCCGGGTACAGCATTCTGGGCATGACCGGCATTGATTGATCGGCCGGTTTCCGATGGGCTGCTAGAATCGAGCGGCCCATCACTGCTGCGCCATGGATGGCAACAAACAAATGTCCTCGTAGCTCAGTTGGATAGAGCGTTCGCCTCCTAAGCGGAAGGTCGCCGGTTCGAATCCGGCCGAGGACGCCACTTTGGGGTTCTGCATGTCCATGAACGAAACCGTGCATACCGCCCTGTCGGCAATCATCCTGCTGGTCCTGGCAGGGGTGGTGGTCTACGGTTTCGCGCTGCTGGCAGCACTCTTTGGCGGAGAACAAACACTGGGCGGCAAGATTCGCCGGGCGATCGAGGCAAATCCGGATCTGGGCTTGGGCGTGCCGTGTGCCGGCATCGCCGCAATCGCGATCGTGGCGGCCATGTTGAAGGCCTTCCAGAGTGATGCCGAGAACACCGGCAATCTCAGCTTCACCGCATTCGACATGCAGTTCTCCGGGCCTTCTGGCCCAGTCACTTTGTGGGTGATCTGTTTCCTGTCGATTGTTGCGGCGATTCGTTTGTTGCGGCGGTGAGGGGCCGCGATTCTGCAAACTCTGTCCCTTGCCGGCAAGAGTCCTGATCGCCCCGTTCAACAGGCTTTTCCCCCTTCTCCCGTTTCACGGGAGAAGGTGGTCCGAAGGACCGGATGAGGGGCAGATTGGCCCTGAAGTCGGTTCGCCCTGAAGTAGGTTCATCGCCAGATTTCCCTCATCTGCCTGTCGGCATCTTCTCCCGCACGCGGGAGAAGAAAATATTGTCTATTGACAGTTTTTGCCAGCCTGTCGGCATCTTCTCCCGCGGAGCGCGGGAGAAGAATTTCTTCGATTGAAACCACGCGGAACCTGCCTTCTGCTGCGTCAATGATTGCCGCAGTGCCTGGCGAGCGCACTTACAACGGCCGGCTTTTTGGGGGTCTGCTACCCCACTTTGCCAACACTTCTTGCGTATCCGCACCCAGAATCGGCGGCGAACGCCCCGACAGCTTGCGCGTGATCGGCGACGGCACCAGCCGCACGGTGTTGCCATCCGGCATCTGCATGTCCTGCACCATGCCGCGGGCTTGTACCTGCGGATCGGCAAACACCTGAGCGATATTGTGGATCGGTGTCGCCGGCACGCCGGCTTCACCACATGCGGCAATCCAGACGGCTGCCGGTTGGGCCGCAAGCCGCGCCTCAAGGATCGGGATCAGCACGTCTCGGTGCGTCACGCGCTGTGGGTTCGTTGCGAACCGCTCGTCATCAGCCAATTCCGGACACCCGATCACCCGCGCAAACGCGTGGAACTGGCCATCATTGCCGACGGCCAGCATGAACGGTGCGTCGGCCGCCCGGATCACCTGGTAGGGGACGATGCTCGGATGTGAAGAACCCTGCCGAACGGGCACCTGACCACCCACCAGATAGTTGCTGCCCAGATTCGCGAGCATCGCCACCTGCACGTCGAGCAGGGCCAGATCGATGTGTTGTCCCTTGCCGGTCGACGACCGTTGGAAAAGCGCCGCCATGATGGCGTTGCTGGCGTACAGCTAGTCATCAGATCGGTCACGGCCACACCGATTTTCTGTGGTCCGCCACCCGGACGATCGTCACGCTCTCCGTTGATGCTCATCAAGCCGCCGCGCGCCTGGATGGCTGCGTCATAACCGGCCAGATGGGCATCCGGACCGTCCTGGCCGTATCCGGTGATCGAGCAATAGATCAATCGGGGGTTCAGCGCCGACAGGCTGGCGTAATCCAGTCCGTAATGGCTGAGCGAGCCGACCTTGTAGTTTTCGACCAGCACGTCGGCCTGTTGCGCCAAAGCGAGCACCAGAGCTGCGCCTTCCGGTTTGCTGAAGTCGATCGCCACCGATTGTTTGCCGCGATTGCAGCAGAGGAAATAGGCGGACAACTGTTGGTCGGCGCCGCCAAACCAGGGTGGGCCCCACGTCCTGCTGTCGTCTCCGACCTCGGGTCGCTCGATTTTCCAAACGGTCGCGCCCAGGTCCGCAAGCATCTGGGTGGCCCAGGGACCAGCCAGAATCCGCGAGAGATCCAGCACACGAATGCCGTCGAGGGCACTCACCAGGCTCATGGTGACGACTCGGTGGTGTCACCCGATTCGATACTCGCCTCAGGTGTGTCGGTCGCCGGGGCTTCCAGCTGGCCCTGCCATTGTGCAGGCAGCGCCTTGTTGGTCTTGGCGCCGAGCGCGCGCAGCTTTTCAACCTGCCCCAGCACGTTGCCACGACCGGTTTGCATGCGCTTGATGGCTTCCTGCAGTTCGTCGCGAGCACCATCAATGCGACCCAGCGTGGTCTGCAGGTTGTCGGCGATTCTTGCGAAGTTGTCATACAGACTGCCGGCAAGCCGGGCAATTTCTTCAGCATTCTTCTGCCGTTCCTGAACTCGCCACAGCTCGTGCACGATCCGGAGCAGGCCCAGCAGCATGCCCGGGCTGGCCACAATGACCTTCCGACTGATCGCCAGTTCATAGAGGCTGTCGTCGTTGCCGACCGCTTCGAGATAAGCAGCCTCGATCGGCACGAACATCACGACGAACTCGGGCGAACGCAAGTCCGGCGATTCCGAATAACGCTTCTGGCCCAGGCTTTCGATGTGCGTGCGCATCGCCGCGCGATGATCCTTCCGGTGGCGCTCGCGATCGTCGTCGTTTTCGCTGGCCGTCAATTGTTCGAAAGCAATCAGCGAGAGTTTTGAATCGATGACAAGGCTGCGGTCATCGGTCAGACGCAGGATCACGTCCGGAAATTGACGTTGCCGATCCACACCTTGGACCGAAGGCTGGACATCAAACTCGCGACCAGGACGCAGCCCCGCCAGTTCGAGCAGTCGCTCCAGCACCAACTCGCCCCAATTGCCGCGCTTTTTCGAGTCGCCGCGCAGCGCCTGCGTCAGGGCATGCGCTTCGCTGCTGAGGTTCTGGTTGAGATCACGGAGCTGCTTGAGCTCGCCCTTGATTTCGGTCCGACCCTCAAGCTCCTGCCGCGACGCGTCGCGCACGTCGCGCTGGAACGTTTCAATCTGCTCGCGGAACGGCTTGAGCAAATGCTGCAACTGTTCGGACTGCCGCTCGCTGAAATGTTGAGCCTTGCTGTCGAGGATGCTGGCGGACACCGACTGGAACTGCTCGGTCAGAACCTCACGCGCCTGGGCCAGCCATTGCAGTTTGTCCGCGGCATTCTGGGCCTGGGCCTGAGCCCTCGCCGCCACTTCGGACAGCTGCTTTTCCAACTCGGTATTACGCTCGATCAGTACCGACGACTCCCTGATGCGCAGTTGAAGCTCAGCAACCTGTTGTTCGGTAGCTGCCATCTTCGCCTGGACCCCAGCCAGTTCGGCCTGGCATTTGGCATAGTCGGATTGAAGGGCCTGAGCGCGCTGATCCTGAGCCACTTGCTGCGAACGTTCCAGAACCTGAGCCTGCCGTGCTCGCTCCAATTCGCCGTTCAGCAAAGCCAATTCGGCGTCACGGCTGCGGGCACCCTCGTCAAATCGGCGACTGGCACTGCTGCGCGCGATCCAGAACGCCAGACCGAAGCCCACCAACAGGCCAGTCAAGCCAAACAGGATCGGCAACAACAGTTCCATGATCACTCCCACTCGATGGTGGCGGGCGGTTTTCCCGAGATGTCATAGACCACACGCGAGACCCCACGCACTTCGTTGACGATCCGGCGTGCGACGTGATCGAGGAAGTCGTAAGGCAGGCGCGCCCAATGGGCGGTCATGAAGTCGATGGTTTCGACGGCGCGCAGCGCGATGACGGGCTCATAGGCCCGGGCGTCGCCGACCACGCCCACGGAGCGCACCGGCAGATAGACCGCGAAGGCCTGACTGACCTTGTCGTACAGGCCAAACTGGCGCAGTTCCTCGATGAAGATGGCATCAGCCTTTTGCAGGACGGCGGCAGCTTCTGCCTTGACCTCGCCGAGAATGCGCACACCCAACCCCGGACCGGGGAATGGATGTCGATACACCATGTCACGCGGCAGACCGAGTGCCACACCGAGGCGGCGCACTTCGTCCTTGAACAGTTCGCGCAATGGTTCCAGCAGCTTCAGCTTCATGCGCTCGGGCAAACCACCCACGTTGTGGTGCGACTTGATGACATGTGCCTTGCCGGTCTTGGCGCCGGCCGACTCGATGACGTCGGGATAGATCGTGCCTTGGGCCAACCATTTGACCCCGGCAAGTTTGTTCGATTCGGCCTCGAAAATTTCGACGAACAGGCGCCCGATGATCTTGCGCTTGGCCTCCGGATCTTCGACACCAGCGAGTTCGCTGAAGTATCGCGGGCCGGCATTCACGCGAATGACCTTGACGCCCATGTTGTCGGCCATCATCTGCATGACCTGATCACCTTCCCCCTGACGCAGGAGGCCGGTATCAACGAACACGCAGGTCAGGCGATCACCGATTGCACGTTTCAGCAGCGCGGCCACGACCGACGAATCGACGCCACCCGACAAACCCAGCAGCACGTGCTCGTCACCGGTTTGTTCGCGAATGCGGACGACGCTGTCTTCGATGATGTGCTCGGCCGTCCACAGAGTCTGGCAACCTGCCACGTCGACGACAAAACGTCGCAGCACCTCGGTGCCATGAACGGTATGTGTGACTTCGGGATGGAACTGCACACCGTAGTAACGACGGGTTTCATCGGCCATCGCTGCCAGCGGCAAGTCGTGTGTGGCGGCTGCTGCCGAGAATCCTTCCGGCAGCACGGTCACCCGATCGCCGTGGCTCATCCAGACGCCGAACGAAACATCGGTTGCGCCAACAGCCTGATGCGAAGGTTGCTGTTGACCCATCCACGACTCGCCCTCGCCGGTCGGTACGCTCGACGTTGCGGACAAGCCGTCAAACAGACGGCAAGCGCCGGTGGGCGACAGCTCCGCAAATCCGAACTCGCGGTTGTGCCCGCTCTCGACGCGACCACCCAATTGCACGGCCATGGTCTGCATGCCATAGCAGATCCCCAGCACCGGCAAGCCGGAATCGAACACCACCTGAGGCGCACGCGGCGAATCGGTCTCGGTCGTCGATTCCGGACCACCGGACAGGATGATGCCCTTCGGCGCGAATTTCACGATATCGGCCGGATCGTGATCCCAGGCCCAGATTTCGCAATAGACACCGATTTCGCGGATTCGACGGGCGATCAGCTGCGTGTATTGCGCACCAAAATCGAGGATCAGGATCTTGTCCTGGTGGATGTCTTGAGTCATGTCCTGGATTCCTTTCGTGCGCGGTAAATGAGATGACGCGGGGTAAAGCCGATCAACTCATCCGGTAATTCGGTGGTTCCTTCGTGATCTGCACGTCGTGGACATGCGACTCACGCGTTCCGGCACTGGTGACGCGCACGAACTGCGGTTTGGTGCGCATGTCGTCGATCGTGGCGGCGCCGACATAACCCATCGACGAACGCAGGCCGCCGACGAGCTGGTGCACGATGCTGCGCAGCGGGCCACGATACGGCACGCGGCCTTCGATGCCTTCCGGCACCAGCTTGTCGGCGTCGGACGCATCCTGGAAATAGCGATCCTTGCTGCCCTTCTCCATTGCGCCCAGCGAGCCCATGCCGCGGTAGCTCTTGTACGAACGGCCTTGATACAACTCGACTTCGCCGGGCGCTTCTTCGGTACCGGCAAACAGACCACCGATCATGACTGTGCTGGCGCCGGCGGCAATGGCTTTTGCGACGTCACCCGAATGGCGGATTCCGCCGTCTGCAATCAGCGGAATGTCGTTCTTCAGGGCTTCGGCCACCATCGCGACCGCGGTCAACTGCGGCACGCCGACACCAGCGACGATACGTGTCGTGCAGATCGAGCCGGGACCCACACCCACCTTCACGGCATCGGCACCGACATCACGCAGCGCGAGCGCGGCATCACCGGTCACGATGTTGCCGGCAATCACCTGCAGGTTCGGGAACTTGCGCTTGACCCAAGCCACACGATCCAGCACACCTTGTGAATGGCCATGGGCGGTATCGACGACGATCACGTCGACGCCAGCCTCGACCAGTGCTTCGATCCGCTGTTCGGTATCCCCGCCGACACCCACCGCAGCGCCAGCGATCAATCGTTCGGCATAGTCTTTGGCGGCATCGGGGTTGTCCCGCGCTTTCTGGATGTCCTTGACCGTGACCAGGCCCCGCAACTGGAAGGCTTCGTTGACCACCAGCACCTTTTCAATGCGGTGGGTGTGCATGCGTTCAAGGATCTCGTCGTCGCTGGCGCCTTCATGGACAGTGACCAGCCGTTCCTTGCCGGTCATGATGCGCGACACCGGATCGTCGAGGTGCGATTCAAAACGCAGATCACGACTGGTGACGATACCGACGAGGCGGTCGCCATCGACAACCGGCACGCCCGAAATGCGACGCGCACGGGTCAAGGCGGCGACTTCACGAATGGTGGTGCCGGGGCCGACCGTAATCGGCTCGCGGATCACACCGGCTTCGAATGTCTTGACCAGGCGCACTTCCGAAGCCTGCTGAGCGATGCTCATGTTCTTGTGCAGGATGCCGATGCCACCCAACTGGGCCATGGCAATGGCCAGGGGCGCCTCGGTGACGGTGTCCATGGCCGCAGCCACGATCGGAATATTCAGGGACAGCTGGCGCGACAGGCGCGTTCTCAGCAGGACATCCCGCGGCAGAACGGTGGAATGTGCCGGCACCAGGGAGACGTCGTCGTAGGTCAGTGCTTCCGTGAGAATGCGCATGGGCGTCAGCTCCAAGGAGGAAGCGCGACATTATAGCTTGTCGCCGACCGGCCAGCCGAATCCGGTTATGGCGATGTGCTGGCAGGCCCGGTCGTTGCGGCCTTCAGCCGCTCTAGGTCCAGACAGAACAGGCGGGAGAACCGCCCTTCGATCCTCGCAGGCGTTGCATCCGCCGGACTCGGACCATCCAGATCCAGCTCGAAACGACCGTCCAGCAGCCAGCCGTCATCCAGCGGATCAATGCGGACATCCATCAGTGCGCTGGGCCAGACAGCCCGAAACTCGGTCTCCAGCACCAGCCAGCCGCGCTCGACCTGATGTTCACCCTCTGCAGAGGCTTGCTCCGGAACGTACAAGACCAAGGCATCGTCCGGCTCGCGCAGGAAGGTCAGCACAAATTGTCGTGTGTTGGTCTCGGGATCCCGCCTTAACAGGCATGCCTCTTCCGCATCGGCCAAAAATGGCTGTCCACTCCATTCCAGCACCAGTTCCGGCTTCGGCAAGCCGTCGTTGTCTTCCAGAACTTCAGCCAGCCGTTCGGGCCATTCCGCCTCGACCCTATCGGTCGGCGCCTGCCCCCCCGAACAGGCCGCCAGCATTCCGGCGGCCAGAAGGGTCGACCCGGCAGCCAGTAGCCGAGTCACTCGCCGATGGTCAGCAATGACGCGTTGCCGCCTGCCGCCGTGGTGTTGATCGTCAGTGTCCGCTCAGTGACGAACCGGGCCAGATAATGCGGGCCGCCGGCCTTCGGGCCCGTACCCGACAGGCCTTCACCACCGAATGGCTGCACACCGACCACAGCACCGATCTGGTTGCGGTTGACGTAGCAGTTGCCGACCCGCGCTTTGCTGGCAATCTTGTGCACGGTGGCATCGATGCGACTGTGGACACCCAGCGTCAATCCGTAGCCCGTACCGTTGATCTGGTCGATCACCGCATCGAGATCCTTGGCCGCATACCGCAGCACATGCAACACCGGGCCGAACACCTCGCGCTTGAGCTGGGCGAGTGACTGGATTTCATAGGCACGCGGCGCGAAGAAGCTGCCGTGCTGCGTATTGTCGTCCAGCTTGATCGCCTTGATCAGACGGGCCTCGCGGTCCATTCGCTCGGCATGGCTGGTCAGCATGTTCATGGCATCCTGATCGATCACCGGGCCAACATCGGTCGACATCAGGGCTGGATCACCCACCGTGACCTCATCCATGGCGCCCGCCAGCATATGGACCACCTTGTCGGCAATGTCTTCCTGCACGAGCAGGATTCGCGCCGCCGAACAACGTTGCCCGGCCGAACCGAAAGCAGCGCTGATGGCATCCTTGACGAGTTGTTCGGGGAGCGCCGACGAATCGGCGATCAGCGCGTTCTGGCCACCGGTTTCGGCGATCAGCACGGCAATGGCCGCGTCGCGTGCAGCCAGCGCACGATTGATCGCGCGTGCGGTTTCGGTCGAGCCGGTAAAGGCCACGCCGGCAATACGCGCGTCTTTTGTCAGCGCGGCACCCACGGTGGCGCCGTCACCCGGCAGCAGTTGCAACACCGCTTCCGGAATGCCGGCTTCATGCAACAAACGGACGGCGGTGTAGGCAATCAGGTTCGTCTGTTCCGCCGGCTTCGCGATCACACAGTTGCCGGTGACCAGTGCCGCAGCAACCTGGCCCATGAAGATGGCCAGCGGGAAGTTCCAGGGACTGATGCAGACAAAGATGCCGCGACCATGCAGATGGAGCTGGTTCGACTCACCGGTCGGGCCAGGCAGCTGTTCGGGATGGCCCATCAGCTTGCGTGCCTGCACTGCGTAGTAGCGCAGGAAATCAACGGCCTCGCGGACTTCAGCGATGCCGTCGAGCAAAGTCTTGCCGGCTTCGCGCGTACAGAGCGCCATGAACTCCGGCATTCTTGCTTCAAGCAGGTCGGCAGCATGATCGAGCAAGGCGGCGCGTGCAGCGACCGGACGCAGGTCCCACTCGACCAGAGCACCCTGAGCATTGTCGACGGCCTTGGCCACACCGAGCGCGTCTGCAGCCACCCATTCGCCAATCTTCTGGCGACGGTCCTGCGGCGAAGTGATCGCCACGGCCGTGCCGCTCGGGCTGTAGCCCGGCACCAGCGGCGTGGCGCGTGTGAATCGTGGTGCTTCGTTGATGCGGGCCGCGAGATCGCGGAGTTCGTTTTCGTTCGCGAGGTTGATACCCATGGAGTTCTTCCTGTCAGCGCCGTACAGCGCAATCGGCAGCGGGATTTTCGGATGCGGAATGGATTGCATGTGGCGCACGGTCAGCACGGGATCGGCCACCAAAGTGCGCGGATCAAGCTTTTCGTCGACGATCCGATTGACGAAGCTGGTGTTGGCGCCATTTTCAAGCAGGCGCCGCACCAGGTAGGGCAACAGATCCTCGTGCGAACCCACCGGCGCATAAACGCGACACGGCACATTGAGATTCTTTGCGCCGATCACCTCGGCGTAGAGGTCGGCCCCCATGCCATGCAGCCGCTGGAACTCGAAAGGCTGGCCATTGGCATGTTCGTAGATCGCGGCGATCGTCTGCGCATTGTGCGTGGCGAACTGCGGGTAGAACACCCCACCGTGCTCGAACAGACGTTTCGCGCAGGCCAGGTAGGACACATCGGTATTGGGCTTGCGCGTGAACACCGGGTAGCCGGAATAACCGTCGACCTGTGCACGTTTGACCTCGGAATCCCAATAAGCGCCCTTGACGAGGCGAACGCACCACCGTCGCCCGCATCGTTTGGCCTCTGCCGCGAGCCAGTCGATGACCGGCAGCGCGCGGCGCTGATAAGCCTGGACCGCCAAACCGAATCCATTCCAGCCATCAAGGCTTGGATGTTCGAACACCAGCCGCATGATCTCCAACGACATTTCCAGCCGCTCGGATTCTTCAGCGTCGATGGTCAGTGCGATCCCCTGCGACTTGGCCAACTGCGCGAGCGCCAGCACCTTGGGGGTCAACTCCGCGAACACCCGTGCCCGTTTGGCCACTTCATAACGGGGATGCAGTGCCGACAGTTTGACCGAGATCGACGGGGCGTCGATGACGTTGGCGTGGGGACCGCGCGCGCCGATCGCCTTGATGGCTGCCTGATAGGCCGTGAAGTACCGCTCCGCATCGGCCGTGGTCAAAGCCGACTCGCCAAGCATGTCGAAAGAGTGCCGGTAGGCCCGACTTTCCCGAGCTTCGGAACGATCGAGTGCTTCGTCGATCGTCCGGCCCATGACGAACTGATGGCCCATGATCCGCATGGCCTGGCGAACCGCCAGACGCACGACCGGCTCACCCGTTCGCGCAACCAGTCGCTTGATCGACGACAGGAAGTTGACGCGGGTCTCCTCACCCAGCTCGATGATCTTGCCGGTCAGCATCAAGCCCCAGGTGCCGGCGTTGACGAACAGCGACGGACTCTTGCCGAGATGGCTGTTCCAGGCGGCATCGCCCAGCTTGTCGCGGATCAGCTTGTCGGCGGTTTCCGCATCCGGAATACGCAGAAGCGCCTCGGCGACGCACATCAGCAGCACGCCCTCCTCGGACGACAGGTCGTACTGCCGCATGAAACTTTCGACCGCGGTCTTCTGGTCGGCTTTCGCGCGTACGCGCTCGACCATCGCCACCGCCCGGTCCTCGATGCGTTTGCGCGTCTCGGTATCGACATCGGCGCGCGCCAGCAACTCCTGCATCAGCTCGGATTCGTCGCGCACGAAATAGTCGGTCAACCGCTGCGCAATGTGGTCACGCGAGTCGGCATGGAGTTCGGAGATCAGGGGCGTCGGGTTGGTCATAGTCTCTTCTCCGCCGTACCTCGGCGGGCCGGCCGGCAGTTTAAGCGACCCGCCGGACGAAAATAACCCCTCGCTGTTTGGTATTCCGGGCGCAAATGATGGCGGTCAGGCCTGGAGTGCGCCAGGATGCTACAGCGCAATGGGAGTGACGGGCGCCCTATCAAGACGATCCGGGCGACCTCCGGTTTTCTGACCTCGGCCCTCATCGGCCCGGCGGGGAAGTTTGGCGGACCCATGGGCGTATTCGCGGTGGCTCGTTCCCCGCCTTTGCCTGAGCGGACACATTCAGTTGCACCAGCGCGTGAGGTGACACCCGTACCTGATGGCTGGTCGGGGCGGCGCGTCCGCTAGGTGACTGCCTCGCAGCCTGGATGCTTGTACCGGTCGGCGCGACGATGCTTCAACCCAGGGGGCCGTCAGAAAACCTAGGCGAACACACTCGCCGTGTGGGTCCTGGCCGGGTGATCGGGCTCTGGAAAACCGCTAAACAGCATCGCAGTGATGTGCGAAGAATAACCTTGCGTGTCGGATGTTCTTGATCGTCAGTCAAACAACTCCATGACCCGGGATGACAAGGAATCTTGAGCAAGGTCTCTGCGGCACCGGGCCGAGGCGACCTTGCTCCATTGTGGAATTCGCGGGAGATCAAGAACGACGATGGGCGTCAAACCACTCTTCAGGCGCGCGTGACCACTTCATTCACTTCAATGGTCCGCCGACTCTTGTTGGTCCCGTGGCAACAGCTCGTCACGATGTTTCGGCCCGATCTCGCTCAATCCTTCGTTTGTTCATGCGCATTCAATTCCTTGACGCGTTCAAGCGGGCTGCAAGGCTCGTGCTTGGCGAGAGCGTCTCGTCGTGCTTCAGACGCGCGGTAAATGACTCGTGTACCGCCCTTACCCATCAAAGGGTTGCGGCAGCCGAACCCGGAATCAAATCCCCGGCGTCCGGGTTGTTCGCAAGGAACAGGACCAATGCATCGTGGTCTGCTTCGCTCCAATAATCAGGCCACAGTTTGGTGAACAGCGGGGATTCAATGATCGTTCGCAGCGCCATCATTTATACGCCATTGGCGTACATGCTGCAATGTATCCCCATGCGCCGGCTCGCGCGAACCAAAATGGGTTGGCTGTCAACAGAACCCGGCTGGCAATCGCGTTCGAGCGGGAGGTGATGCTCTCTGAACAACCTCAGGAAACTCCCGGGCATTTTTCTGATTTTTTCCTCCGAAATGCCCGATCATGTCTCGGAGAAGCATGGACCGCACACTCCGGCCTGCATCTTCCATCCTGCTAGACTGATCGTCTGGTTTTCGATCCCCCATGACCCGCGCATTTGTCCACCTCAATGTCCACAGCGAATACTCGCTGATCGACTCGACGATCCGCGTCGACGATCTGGCGCGCGCCTGTGCCACGGCGGGCATGCCTGCGGTGGCGCTGACCGACGACTCCAACTTTTTTGCGCTGGTCAAGTTCTACGGCGCCTGCGAAAGCGCGGGCATCAAGCCGATCGTTGGCTGCGACCTTTGGATTGCCGATGGCACCGAACACAGCCGCGTCACGACGCTTGCGCGCAATCGGGCAGGCTACCTGCGCCTGTCGCGCCTGTTGTCCGATGCCTATCGGCATCGCGGCAAGAGCGAGAAGGTGCTGGTCCCGCGGACCGAACTGATGCAGGCCGGCGCCGACCTGTTTGTGCTGCTCGGCGACCGGTCGGACGTTGGCCGTGCCAATGATCCGGAGCGCGCCGGCCAGTTGTTGTCGGAATGGCAACGCGCGTTCGATGATCGACTGTACCTGCAGGTCGCCCGGCTTCAGCGTGGACCCCGCGAAGACCAGGCGAATACGCAGTTGCTGCACATGGCGAGTCGTTTCGACTTGCCGGCGCTGGCCGTGAACGACATACGATTCACAGCCCGCGAAGATTTCGAAGCACACGAGGCTCGGGTCTGTATTGCTACCGGGCGCGTGCTGAACGACCCCAAACGCCCCCGCGACTACACGGCGGAGCAGTACATCAAGTCGCCGGACGAGATGGCCGAGCGATTTGCCGATTACCCGGTTCTGCTCGACAACGCGATCGAACTGGCCAAGCGCTGTAATGTCGAGCTGTCATTCGGCAAGTACTTCCTGCCTGCTTATCCCGTTCCGAAAACGCACACGCTGGAAACCTTCATCCGCGAACGTTCGGAGCTTGGCCTCGACAAACGCCTGAGCATCCATCCTCCGGGTGTCGGCTACACCGAAGACAACTACCGCTCGCGCCTCAAGATCGAGCTTGACGTGATCGTGGCGATGGGCTTCGAAGGCTACTTCCTGATCGTCGCCGACTTCATCAACTGGGCGAAGGACAACGACATCCCGGTCGGCCCCGGCCGCGGCTCCGGCGCCGGCTCGCTGGTTGCGTTCGCGCTGGGCATCACCGACATTGACCCATTACCGCTTGACCTTCTGTTTGAGCGGTTCCTGAACCCGGAACGTGTGTCGATGCCCGACTTCGACATCGACTTCTGCATGGAAGGTCGCGACCGGGTGATCGACTACGTCAGCCACAAATACGGCCGCGACAAGGTTTCGCAGATCATCACCTACGGCACGATGGCCGCCAAGGCGGTGGTGCGCGATACCGGGCGTGTGCTGGGCATGGGTTACGGCCACGTCGACTCGATTGCCAAGCTGATCCCGAACACTCTGGGCATCACGCTCGACAACGCGGTCAAGGAATCACCGGAACTCGCGGCCCGTATCGAAGCCGAAGACGACTGCGCACAATTGTTCGAACTGGCCCGAAAGCTCGAGGACCTGACACGCAACGCCGGCAAACATGCCGGCGGTGTGGTGATCGCGCCCAGCGCGTTGACCGACTTTGCGCCGCTCTATTGTGTCGACGAGTCGGACGGCATGGTCACTCAGTTCGACAAAGACGACGTCGAGAAAGCCGGGCTCGTGAAGTTCGACTTCCTCGGCCTGCGCACGCTGACCATCATCGACTGGGCGGTGAAGGCGATCAACGCCAAACGGCGGGTCACCGGTGAAGAACCGGTCGACATCACGAAGATCCCGGTCGGCGACATCCGACCTATACCTTGCTGAAGAGTGGCCAGACCACTGCGGTGTTCCAGCTTGAATCACGCGGCATGAAGGAACTGATCCGCAAGCTGCAACCCGACAACTTCGAAGACATCGTCGCGCTGGTGGCGCTGTTCCGACCCGGCCCGCTGCAGTCCGGCATGGTCGATGACTTCATTGCGCGCAGACACGGCAAGGCGGAAGTCAGTTATCCGCACGCCTCACTGGAACCGATCCTCAAGCCGACCTATGGCGTGATCCTGTATCAGGAACAGGTCATGCAGATCGCGCAGGTGCTCGCCGGCTACACCCTCGGCGGCGCCGACCTGCTGCGCCGTGCAATGGGCAAGAAGAAGGCCGAGGAAATGGCGCAGCAGCGCGCCATTTTCGAAGCGGGCGCGAAGGACAACGGGGTCGACCCGGACCGCGCGCGCGGCATTTTCGACCTGATGGAAAAGTTCGCGGAGTACGGTTTCAACAAGTCGCATTCCGCGGCCTATGCCATGGTCACCTACCAGACCGCGTGGCTGAAGGCGCATTACCCTGCCGATTTCATGGCAGCCGTCTGTTCGTCGGACATGGACAACCAGGACAAGTTGGTCAACTTCCTGGATGACGCCCGGGCCATTGGCCTGAAGGTACTGCCCCGGACATCAACGAGTCCATGTTCATGTTCCGCGCAACCGGACCGGCCGAATTCCGCTACGGGCTGGGTGCCATCAAGGGGTTGGCCAACAGATCTGCGAGATGATTGTCGAGGCCCGGAACAAAGGCGGCCCCTACACCGATCTCGCCGACCTGTGTCGTCGACTGGATGCCCAGCGGCTCAACAAGCGCGTGCTTGAGGCGCTCATCTACAGTGGTGCGCTGGATTCACTCGGGCAGACTCGTGCCAGCCAGATGCATTATCTGCCGGAGGCCGTCCGTGCAGCCGAACAGGAACTGCGCAACCAACAGGCTGGTCAGACCGATATCTTCGGAACGGCGGCCGCCACGCCGATGGCACCTCCGATCGAGGTGCTGCCGGAATGGCCTTTGCTGCGACGCCTGCATGGCGAACGCGAGACGCTCGGATTCTTTCCTGAGCGGGCACCCAGCCGACGCCTATCGGGATTGGCTGAAACAATTGACCACCTGCCCGATCGGGCAGATCGAACAAGCCTGGCTCCGGGGTCAGAACCAGACCGAGCGGAATCGAGGCCGACTGGAGTTGCCGATCGTGCTTGGCGGCGTCGTGCCCGCCGGCCTTCGCCGCCGAGGCGACACCATGGCTTTCGCGGCACTAGAGGATGCCGGTGGCCGGATCGAGATTGCGCTGTACCGCGACACCATCAACGACTTCGGCAGTCTGCTGTCAAAGGACGAACTCGTGATCGTCGAAGGCGGGTTGTCGCCCGATGAATTCAGTGGTGGCTTTCAGCTCAAGGCCAAACGCGTGTACACCCTTGCGCAGGCGCTGGAACGGTTCGCCCGTGGCGTGCGCATTCGCCTGAATGGCGTGCGCGCTGATTTCCCTGAGCAACTGGCCCTGGCACTCAAACCCAGTGCGGGCGGCAGTACGCCAGTGCGGCTTTGTTACGCCAAGAATGGCGTGGCTACCGAGCTGAACCTTGGGGAACGCTGGCGAATGCGCGTGTTGCCGGAATTGGTGGACAAACTCAAGGCATTAACCGGCGTCGACGACGTCGAGCTGATCCTGGGTCGCGCGAGCAGTGGCAGCAGCGCTTCAGGCAGCAACAGAGCCGGCGACTGAACATCGTCAACGGTCATTCCGGAGCGCGCAGCCTGAGCCATTGCCCGGGTTTGATCAGGGCACGTTTGCCGAGTCCGTTCCAATCGACCAGTTGCTGGACCCTCAATCGATAACGTTTGGCGATGTGCCAGAGCGTATCGCCCTGTCGTACCCGATAGGTTTCGCCTGCAGGCTCGGAAAGGGCCACTGGTTTCGGCACCCCGGTGCCTGTCGGCAACCAGACACGTTCACCACCCTGGCGATTGATCGAAGTGAACAGATCCCACTCCAGGCCAGACTGCAGAACCAGCGTACGCTGCTGCTCGGGATCGGCCAGCGCCACCCGCTGCCAACGGGCGCTCACTGCCGTCGGCAGTGGTGCGAGACCCGCGATCAGGTCATCCTTCGCACGGGCCGGGACCATCAATCGATAACCCGGGAATCCGGGTGTATGGGTCCCGAACAATCCGGGGTTCAGTTTCTTGAGTTCCTGAGGATCGATCACCAATAGATGTGCCAGAAACTCGATCGGCCAGGCCTCGGGGAGTTCGACCGATGCCAACGCGCGAGTGTCATCGATGATCGGAAGCTGCAGATTGAAGCGTTCGGGTTGATCGATGAGGCAGCCCAGCGAACGCAGTTTTGCGTAATGTTCGATGGTGATCGGACTGAGGCCGCGCGGTTCCGGCAATCGGCTGCCCTTCGACCCCTTCAGGGCGTTTTTCACGCGATATTCGCCTGCGTTGAAGGCCATGTTGACGAGTTTCCAATCGTCATTAAATTGCACGCGCAAATGAGTCAGCAAGGTGATCGCGGCATGGGTCGCCTGCGCGTAGTCGAGCCGACCGTCGTACTGCGGCTTCATCGGCGCACCATACCCTCGGGCGGTCTGGGGCATCAGTTGCCAGATGCCGGCCGGCCGTTCACCGCGGCTGCGATGCGGAAAATACGTGCTCTCGACGATCGGCAGGAACACGAAGTCCACCGGCAGATCGGCGGCGCGCAACTCGGCGGCCACGTATTGCATCAGCGGCGCAATCTGCTCGATCGTCTGCTGGAACCGCTGCGGGTATCCGGCATACCGCTTGGTCCAGTGCCGACTCTGGGTGTCTTCGTCGGCGCAGCGGGTGAACTGCAGCTCACTCCGAAGGCCTGCCCAGAAATCCATGGGCGGACTGGACCCGTTTGCCGCCGTATCGGCGCTGGGTTCAAGTCCGTCCGCGTGCATGGGCGTTTCGGCAAGCGCCGGCTCCGCGCCGGGCGACTCGGAGGAACTCTTGGGCAACTCAGGCGGTGCTGCCTGGGTGGCAGCGGGACGGGGGGATTCCGCTTGCTGCGGGTCCGCAGATCGTTGCGGTGCCCCGGCACAGGCCGCCAACAGCAGGGCCAGTGACAGCGTCAGGCCACGAACAAGTTCAGTGTTTCGCCACATAGGAATTTTTCCAGGCGCGGATGGCTTTGAATGTGGCTTCAGCGTCGTCGAGCGGCATGCCGGCATGCAGCGCCGCGCGGGCGCGGAGCCCGGGCTGATCGGTTCTCAGGAACGGGTTGCTGGCACATTCATCGGCAAGCAGCATGGGCAAGGTCGGTTGGCCGGCAGCACGCATGGCGCGAGTGCGGGCATAACGGGCGATCAGCGCCTCATTGTCGGGCTCAAGCTCCAGCGCAAAGCGCAGGTTGTCGAGTGTGTACTCGTGTGCTGCACACACGCGTGTTTCTCCTGGCAACGAGGCAATCCGTTGCAGACTGCGAAACAGCGACGCGGGATCACCTTCGAAGACTCTGCCGCAGCCACCGCCAAAAAGGGTGTCGCCGACAAACATCGTGTCGCCGCTCAAGTACGCCAGATGTGATCGAGTGTGACCCGGGACCGCCCAAACGTCCCACGTCATCCGGAGCGCCGGCACGTGGATCGAATCGCCCTCCTGAACCCGATGATCCGCCGGAACCCGAGCATCATCCGGGCCGAAGACCGGACAATGCCACGCTGACTTGAGTGCTGCCACGCCGCCAATGTGGTCCGGATGGTGATGCGTCAGCAAGATGGCTTGAAGCGACAGCGAGTGGGCTGCCAGCGCAGCCGACACAACGGCTGAGTCGCCCGGATCGACCACGACCGCGGCACCACCGCAGACAACCAGCCAAAGGTAGTTGTCGCCGAATGCGGGCAGACCGCTGACCCGCACATCATCGCGCAGGGAAAACTGGGGCATTGGCAAATCGGGAAAGGTCATGCAATCAAGTCAGGACACGTACGAGGCTGTGTTCGACCTTGGTTTGTATCACAATCGTACTTTGAAGCCCGTTCACCCGCCCCCGATCCGCCGACCATCCACCGTGCCCCGCATCGTCCAATACCCCATTGCGCAAGTGCTGGCTCAGGAAACGGCCGTGCTGGCCGACGTGCTGCCTGCGCACGACCGGATCCTGTGGATCTCGGCCATGCCCGGACACGACAGCGGTCGTCTCGACTGCCTGCATCTTCATTCAGAAGAACCGACAAGCCTCGCCGGCAGCATGCGCGCGCCGATTGACGCCTGGCCGTTTCGGGACCGCTGTTTCGACCACGTCGTCCTGCAGCACACGCTGGATTACTCGCCACTGATCGCGGTCGTGGTGGCCGAAGCACTGCGAGTCCTGAAACCGGAGCGCGAACTGTGGATCACCGGCTTCGGTCCGCTCAGTTGGCAGCGCCTGCGCCTGGCCATTACCAGGACGGCAATCGGAAGCCGCATCCGCCGCGGCTCGGTCACTTGCGCGCCCTGCTGGCGAGTCACGGCTGCGTTGATCTCGAGGCGCTGCGCTTTGGTGCCCAACCCGGGCCGGCGCGGGCCCATGAATTCACCGGCCGGTACCTGCTGCGCGCGCGCAACGGGAGATCCGGCCCATCCGGCTCGCGACGTGTTCGCGCGCTGAAACCGAAAGCCGGCGCCTGGTCGCCCACAACACGGGAAGCAGCATGACGCAGGAGTTGATTGAAGTGTTCGCGGATGGCGCGTGTTCGGGGAATCCCGGCCCAGGGGGATGGGGTGTCCTGTTGCGCTACAAGGGCCAGGAACGCGAGCTGTCGGGCGCGGAGCCCGACACGACAAACAATCGCATGGAAATGACCGCCGTACTGATGGGCCTGCGCGCGCTCAAGCGTGACTGCGCGGTGCGCATCACCAGCGACTCGCAGTACGTCATCAAGGGTATCCAGGAATGGCTGCCGAACTGGCGCCGCAATGGCTTCCGGACCGCCAGCAAAAAACCGGTAGCCAATGAAGACCTGTGGCGCGCACTCGACGAGGAAGCACGCAAGCACCGGGTCGAATGGCAATGGGTGCGCGGTCACAACGGCCACGTGGAGAACGAACGGGTCGACGAGCTCGCGCGCCTGGCCATCGAAAAGATGCAGGGCGGACGCTGATGCGCCAAGTCGTTCTGGATACCGAAACCACTGGTCTGGATGTTGGCAAAGGCCATCGCATCGTGGAAATCGGTTGTGTCGAACTGATCGAGCGTCGGCGCAGTGGCCGCGAATTCCATCGTTACCTGAATCCCGAACGCGCCACCGATGCCGGTGCCTATGCGGTAACCGGGCTGTCCGACGACTTCCTGCGCGACAAGCCGAAATTCCGCGAGGTCGCAGACGATTTTCTGGCGTTCGTCGACGGCGCTGAATTGATCATCCACAACGCCGCATTCGACCTGGGCTTCCTCAACCAGGAACTGAACTTGCTGGGACGACAGGATCAGCGGCTGCAGGAGCGTTGCCAGGTCCTCGACACCCTTGCCATGGCGCGCAAAATATCCGGGCCAGAAAAACTCGCTGGATGCCCTGTGCAAAAGGCTTGGCGTCGAATCCTCGCACCGCACCCAGCACGGTGCGTTGCTGGATGCGAACCTGCTCATTGAAGTGTACCTGTCGATGACGGCCGGACAGGGCGAGATCCTGTTTGCCGGTGGCGACCCGGATACCGAGCACCGCGGCACGCAGCAGGCGATCACACCCGGACAACTGAAACTTCGGGTTCAGCGCGCCACGGCCGACGAACTGAACGCCCATTTGACCCGCCTGGCCGGCATCGACAAGGTTAGCAAGGGCAAATGTGTCTGGAAGGCGCTGGACGGCGCCTGAGCCCGTTTCCAGCGGCGCCGACGGTCACGCGGGACCAGATTCCGGCCGCCAATCCACCCGGTTTGTGCCATTGAATGGTGGTCACAGCGTCAAGAACCCTTTCACACTCCCCCCAATTTGGCATAATCGAGGCATTGCGCCGCCCCTTGCGGCGCAAATCCACCTCAGATCGGGGAGACGCAAATGCGGGTCTTGGGCATCAGTTGCATGTTGGCGCTGTTTGCGCCTGTCGTTCTGGCGCAGCAATCGGTGGCCGATGTGGCCGCGCACAAGCATCTGGGCGTGGCCACCTGCGCCAGCAGCGTTTGCCACGGACAAACGAAGACGCCGAAAGACGCCAAGGTGCAGATGAACGAATTTGCGCTCTGGCAGGAATTCGATCCGCACGCAAAGTCCTACGACGTCCTGCTGAACGCCGATTCCAAGGCCATCGCGCGCAAACTTGGCATCGGTCCAGCCGAGGAAGCGAAGATCTGCCTCGATTGCCATACCGACAACACACCCGCGGAAAAACGCGGCGAACAATTCCAGATCGACGATGGTGTCGGCTGCGAAGCCTGTCACGGTGGTGCCGAAAACTGGATCGCCTCGCACACCAAGGCCAGCCATGCCGACAACCTTGAGGCTGGACTGTTCCCCACTGAAGACCCGGTCAAACGCGCCGAGTTGTGCCAGAGCTGCCATGCCGGCACGCGCGATCGCATGATCACGCACAAGATCATGGGCGCCGGGCATCCTCGCCTGTCGTTCGAACTCGACACGTTCACCTGGTTACATCCGCATTACACGGTCGATGCCGACTATGAAGAACGCAAGGGCCGATTCGACGGCGTGCGGGATTGGGGCATCGGCCAAGGTCAGGCAGCAGTCAATCTGCTCGACATCCTGACCGACCGCAAAGTGGGCTGGCATGGCATCTTCCCGGAACTGGTCCTGTTTGACTGCCATGCCTGCCATCGCCCGATGTCGGGCAAACAGTGGGGCCCGCGCCAGGGCACCGGCCTCGGACCGGGCGTTGTGCGGTTGAACGACTCGAATCTCGTCATGTTCCGCCATGTGTTGGCTGCCGTGGACGGCGCCGCTGCCAAGCGTGCTGGATGAAACCCGCGGCTTGCATCACGCCACGACAGTTGGCCTCGGTGAAACCGATGCGGCTGCGAAAAACTTCGCACGACCGTGGCCGGCCTGTTACCCGCCGTCGCCTCTCGCGAATTCGGCGTCGAAACGCCCGGCACCATCCTCGGCAGTATCGTCGCCGATGCCGATCGCGGCGAGTTCCGCGATTTAGGTGCAGAACAGGCCGCGATGGCGGCCCAGTCGCTCGTCGTGGCGTTCGAGAACGCCGGCCTGCTCGACGAGGCAGCCACCGAACGCCTGCGTGCACGCTCCGACGCATTGTTCGCCACCGTCGAGAACGACGAGAAGTACACGATGGGTCGGTTCGTCGAAGCCCTCAAGGCCCTGCGCGCCGCTGCGCCGTAAGGCGGCTCAGGCTGGGCTGAGCGCATGCGAAGCCCAGCTTGCGAAGGTGTGAGGTGCAGGCTGGGCTGACGAAGGAAGCCCAGCTTGCGACACGGCCGGGTTCTCCGCGCTTCTTTCGCCGGACATGCCCACACCGGTGTTCTGATGTCTTGTTTCCAGTAGCTGGGCTTCGCTTCGCTCAGCCCAGCTTGCGAACTCACCCGACCAGCAAGCGATTCACGCGGCGCACGTACTCAGCCGGATCATCCAGCTGCGCACCTTCGAGGATCTGTGCCTGCTCCAGCAGCAGTTGGGCGACATCGGCCGCGGTGTCGCCTTCGGCGCCAGCGCGCTGAACCAGCGGGTGCCGGGCATTCACTTCCAGTACCGGCGCCGAGTCGGGCACGGCCTGGCCGGCCGCACGCAACATCCGCTTCATGTGCATGGCCATGTCGTATTCATCGACCACCAGACATGCCGGTGAATCGGTCAGACGACGACTGAGCTTCACTTCGCGCACGCGATCGCCCAGATGCGCCTTGATGGCCTTCAGAAGCGGCTCGGCGTCTTTCTCGTCCTGCTTGCGCTGCTCGGTCTCGCCTTCACCGGGTTTGCCCAGATCCAGTTCGCCCTTCGCGACATTCCGCAGTTTCTTGCCGGCGTATTCCTGCAGATACCCCATCATCCATTCGTCGATGCGCTCGCACATCAACAGCACTTCGATACCGCGTGCCTTCAACTGTTCCAGTTGTGGACTGTTCGCGGCAGCCTTGTAGCTGTCGGCTGTAATGAAATAGATCGCTTCCTGTCCCTCCGCCATCCGTTCGATGTACTGGTCGAGGCTGACCGATGCGGCCTCGCCTTCCGATCGTGTCGACGCAAAACGCAGCAGCTTGGCGATCCGCTCGCGATTGCCGTGGTCTTCGGCAACCCCTTCCTTCAAAACTGCGCCAAACTGGGTCCAGAAGCCTGCGTATTTCTCTGCTTCGTCGGCGGCGAGTTTGTCGAGCAGGTCCAGCGTGCGCTTGACCAGGCCCGATCGGATCTGCGCGACCATGCGGTTTTCCTGCAGGATTTCGCGCGACACATTGAGCGGCAGATCATCGGAATCCACCACGCCGCGAACGAATCGCAGATAGGACGGCAGCAACTGCTCGCTGGCATCCATGATGAAGACGCGACGGATATAGAGCTTCAGGCCCTTGCGCTCATCGCGCCCCGAGTACGCCAGATCGAACGGCGCCTGCGTCGGCAGAAAGATCAGCGAGGTGTAACTCTGGCTGCCCTCGACGCGGTTGTGGGTCCAGGCCAGCGCATCGTCGTAGGCGTGTGCGATGTGCTTGTAGAAGCCTTGGTAGTCCGCGTCCGCAAGCTCACTTTTGGGCCGCATCCACAGTGCCGAGGCATGATTGACAGTTTCCCACTCGATGGTCGGCGCCGGGGCGGCATCACCCTCCTCCGCTTCGACGTCTTTGAGCATGCGGATCGGGAACGCCACATGATCGGAATACTTGCCGATCAGCGAGCGCACGCGCCAAGGCTGGAGAAACTCGCCTTCCTCGGGTTTCAGATGCAGCGTGACCGACGTACCGCGACGAGCCTCGGTGACCGTGGAGAGTTCGTACTCGCCGGTGCCCTTGGACTGCCAACGGACAGCCGCCTCGGCCGGCGCATCGGCCCGACGGGTGACCAGCGTGACTTCATCGGCGACCACAAATGCCGAGTAGAAGCCGACGCCGAACTGACCGATCAACTGGGTGTCCTTGCGGGCGTCCCCGGAGAGCGACTCCAGAAAACGGCGTGTACCCGAACTGGCGATCGTTCCAATGTTCGCGACCACTTCGTCTTCGCTCATGCCGATGCCGTTGTCGCGGATCGTCAGCGTGCGGGCCGCTTCGTCGAATTCGACTTCGACGCGCAGGTCGCTGTCACCCGCGGTCAGTTCCGGTCGGGCCAGTGCCTCGAAGCGCAGTTTGTCGCAGGCGTCGGAGGCGTTCGACACCAACTCGCGCAGGAAGATTTCCTTGTGCGAGTAAAGCGAGTGCGTGACCAGCTTGAGGACTTGCTCGACTTCCGCTTCGAAGCGGCGGGTTTGTGTGGCGGTAGACATGAAGTGGCTCCCAAAGTCCGTAAAAGTGGGCGGGAGATGGTGTCTGTCCGCCCGCTTTCAAGGCCCGGCCGACCGATCAAGCCTGCGGAAACAGCTGCTCGGCACGCCTGAACAGGATCCAGGAGGTGGCGATGTACTTGTCGCCACCGATCGGCCGGTTGCCGCGGTGTGTGTGGGTAAACCCGGCCGGCGCGATCACGATGGAGCCCGTCGCCGGCTTCACCAGCCGCTTCTGGAACAGGAATTCGGTTTCTCCTGCACTGAACTCCTCGTTCAGGTAGATGCTCCACAGCAACACCCGATGCAAGGCCTCACATTCGCGGTCACGCGGATAATGCTCACAATGCCAATAGGGATAACCACCCTGGTCGGCCTTGTAACCCTGCACATTGATTCCGCCCGGCCGAAACGCGTAACGAACGAACGGCACCATTTGCTCGTCGCTCATGGCCGGAAAGTCCTCGGCCTTCAACACCCGCGTCTGCCCGCTTGCCGGGTCGCGCGTACCCACTGCCAGGGGCGCGATCAGCACCTGGGGATAACGCCGGAGATAGGCACACAAGGCCTGCATCATGACGGTGTTCAACAGTTGCTCGATGTCCTGCCATTCCGGGAAACGGCTGATGGTGATATCGCGACTGTCTTTCATGGTCCGGTCCACACCCGACCCGACCTGCCCGGCCTGGATATGCGGACTGGCCTCGAACCGCTTGATGATCGCGCTGCAATGGTCGCGCGACAACGCGCCGTCCGTCACTTCAATAAAATCGTCCACGCCCGAATTCCTGAAAAGTCCACTTGGGAGGGCATTCCTGCACCGCAGGCATCCCCGAACCATTGCTGAGATACCCCATTTCTATCGCCTCGGGTCGATGTTCGCAACGACATCGGCCTCAAACTGCCTCATCCCGAGAAAACGGGATGCTGGGTCCCGAGTTTCCGTGAGACCTTGTGGTCACCGCCCTCACCTGCTTATCTGACGCCATGAACCCGCCGGCACCCTCGAGCCCCCTCCGCATTGGCATGGTCGAAGACAAGCCCTTGCTGCGCGTGGGCGTGCGCCAGACCCTGGAAGAGGAACCGGGTTGGCGGGTGACGTTCGAGGCCGACTCGGTTGCCGCAGCTCGCATGAAGCCGACCGATCCACCGGACGTCCTGCTGCTGGATCTTGGATTGCCGGATGGCAGTGGCCTGGAGCTGATCTCCTTGTATGCGGGTCTGGGCTGCAAAGTGATCATTTTTTCGGTTCTCGGCGACGAAATGCACGTTCTGGCGGCCATCGAACGCGGGGCGTCCGGATATCTGCTGAAAGATGCCAGTCCGGAAGAGATGCGTTCGGCGGTCCGGGAAGTCGCGAATGGCGGCGCACCGCTGACACCTTCCGTGGCAATGCACCTGCTGAAGCATATGCGTCGCCAGGATGGCGCAGCAGAGGCAACACCCATCCCCGGCGCCGGATTATCTGCGCTGACTGCACGCGAGCGCGACGTCCTGTTGGCGCTGGCACGTGGCTACAGCTACGACGAAACCGCTCACTTGCTCGACATCTCGAAACACACGGTCGGTCACCATGTGAAACAGATTTACGGCAAGCTCGCTGTCAATTCACGATCGCAAGCCGTCTTTGAAGCGATGCAGGCGGGTTGGTTGCGGTCGTAAATGATGACCGAACCGGAAGACCGTGCCGAAACTCCGGTGAATCACAATATTTGAACGGGATTCTAACGGCCACGGAACTGCAACAAACGACAATGAGGCATCCCATTGATGGTGCCTCCGCGTGAAGCCAGTCCGTCCAGTTGTCAGCAGTATCACCGTGATTGTGCTGACCTGCGCATACCTGCTGGTCGCGCTCAACAGCGCGTTTTTTTCGCGTCTGCTCGATGCCACACCGGGAGCGGGCATCGGCACGCTCGACCTCACGCTGCTGGCAGCGGTATTCACGATCAATCTGCTGCTGCTGTCGCTGCTGGCCTGGCCAAAACTGCTCAAACCCGCGTTCATCGGCATCATTCTGCTGTCGGCGCTGGTCGCATACTTCATGCAGCATTTCGGTGCGGTGATCGATCGGGCCGCCATTGCCAGCGTGTTCGAATCGGATGTCCGAGAAGCGAGCGAATGGCTCGGACCTCGGCTCGTTCTCTGGATGTTCGGATTCGGCGTCCTGCCGGCCTTGCTGCTGATCTGGCTCAAGGTCGAATACCAACCCTTCTGGCGTGAATTCCGCCAACGCAGCCTGATCAACCTGATCGCCTTTGCAGTCCTCGCTGGCGCCGTTGGGGCTCAGACACAGAGTCTGTCGTCGCTGCTGCGCAATCATGGCGAACTGCGCCACTACGCGAATCCGCTTGCAGTGCTGCATGCCACACGCGGCTACATCAAACACGAACTGGCTGTACCCAAAGGCCCGCCGACTTCGCTCGGCGCCGATGCCCGATTCGTCCGCGACGACAGCAACAAACCCTTGCTGCTGATGCTGGTGGTGGGCGAATCGGCACGTGCGCAGAGCTTCGAGCTCAATGGCTACGACCGCCCGACGAATCCGGAACTGAAGAAGCGACCGCTGCTGTCGTATTTTGACGTGCATTCCTGCGGCACGAATACCGCCACCTCCCTGCCCTGCATGTTCAGCAATCTGGGTCAGGAGCATTTCGAAGTGGGCAAAGCCCGACAAACCGAGAACCTGCTCGACGTGTTCGTCACGCCGGTTTCCATGTGGTCTGGCGCGACAACAATACCGGCAGCAAATCCATTGCCGATCGTGTGATCGAGGAAGATTTTGCGCATCGACAGGACCAGCCTTGGTGCAACAGCGACAGCTGCCACGACGAGATCCTGCTTGAAAACCTGGATCTCGAACTGAAGCCGGCCGGGGTCGACACCGTCATCGTGCTTCATATGCTCGGAAGCCATGGCCCTGCCTATTACCAGCGGTACCCGCCAAGTTTCGCCGCTTTCAAGCCGGAATGCCGCAGCGGTGAACTGAGCGCCTGTACGCCCGATGAAATCCGGAACACCTACGACAACACCATCCGCTACACGGACCACGTGCTGGCGCGCGCCATCGATTGGCTCGAATCCCGCAAGGATTACCGGACCGCCATGCTGTTTGCGTCGGACCATGGCGAATCCACGGGCGAACATGGGCTGTTCCTTCATGGGGCCCCCATGTTCATGGCCCCAGACGAGCAGACCCACGTGCCGGTGCTGGCCTGGTTGTCACCGGACTACCAACAAAGCACCCGTTTCGACTGGTCCTGCGCCAGCCGTCGCGGCGGGCGAGAGGTCAGTCATGACTATTGGTTCCATACAGCGCTGGGACTGAGCCGCACGCGCACGTCCGTGTACCGATCCGGTCTGGACCTCTTTTATGGCTGCTCGGACTCGGATTTGATGCAGGCGGAGTCCGAGGGGTCGCCAACGGCGCCTCCAGCCTGACAAACGGCTGAATCGATGGCTGTTCACATAACGTGAACGGCCATCACCCGATGCCTGAGCCTGACGAAACATCCGGTCGAGCCGCTACAATGTCGGCCTTTACGATTGGAGTCAGGCATGAGCTTGGACGCAAACTGGTTTTCCGAACCGCATGAGCTATCCGGTTCGGCCATCTCGTTCCGCATTACCGGCAAGCTGCATGAAGAGCAGACGCCGTTCCAGAAAATCGCCATCTACGACACCACCGACTGGGGCAAGTTGATGGTGATCGACGGCTGCGTGATGCTGACGACTCGCGACAACTTCCTGTACCACGAGATGATGAGCCACCCGGTGCTGTTCACGCATACCAGCCCGAAGCGTGTGGTGATCATCGGTGGTGGCGACTGCGGCACGCTGCGCGAAGTGCTGAAGCACCGCGAAGTCGAAAGTGTCGTCCAGTGCGACATCGACGAGCGGGTCACCCGCCTCGCTGAAATCCATTTCCCGGAATTGTGCGAGTCGAACAACGATCCGCGCGCACAATTGATGTTCGACGACGGTGTTGCGTACATGCGCAATCTCGAGGCAGAGTCGATCGACATCGTCATCGTCGATTCCACCGATCCGGTCGGGCCGGCCGAAGGCCTGTTCAACGAAGCGTTCTACCAAAGTTGCCTGCGCGCCCTGCGCCCGGGCGGCATTCTCGTGCAGCAGAGCGAGTCGCCGCTGGTCCATCTTGACCTGATCAAGGCCATGCGCAATGCCATGAAGAACGCCGGTTTCGGCCACCTGAAGACGCTGCCATTCCCGCAGCCGTGTTATCCGACTGGCTGGTGGAGTTGCACGATGGCGCGCAAACACCTGGATCTGTCGACATTCCGCGAGCGTCGTGCAGCCACCAAGCAGTTCCCGACCCGCTACTACAACGTCGACACGCACAAGGCCGCGCTGGCTACGCCCGGATTTGTCGCTGAAGCCATCGGCGACTGAATCACCCTGCGTCGCGCCAGCGCGATGCAGGAAGGCTGCTGTGTCCCGACCCTGCCCCGACCATCATCAGGGCGGGGTTTTGTTTGCGTGACCTGAAAGGTGATCGTTGATTGTGGAAATGGCCGTTCCCTGCAACGGCACAGGTGGTGTTCGCCTACCGTCATTCCCGCGAAAGCGGGAATCCACTCGCCGCCGCAATCCCGTGGTTTCCCGCTTTCGCGGGAATGACGATTTTCGGGATTGAGGCGTCGCGGGACCACGCTTCGCGCCTGAAGCTCCTACGGCACCCAGGGCATCTCAGAAACGATCAGGCGGTTTCGGCCTTGATCCTTGGCCTCATACAGCGCGTTGTCGGCAGCGTCGATGATCTGGTCCGCCCGCTGATGCAGTCGACGATCGAAACAGGCGAGCCCGATACTGGCGGTAATGCCACCGGCGCCAGTCTCAACGGCCAGCCGCAGTCGCTCGCCGGTCGCACGAGCCGACGCACATTCGTCGTACAACAACACGGCGAACTCTTCGCCGCCGTAACGCGCCAGCAGCCCTTCGCCACGCAGTGCATCCGCCATCAGCGTTGCGACCTGCTTCAGCACTTCGTCCCCACGCAGGTGGCCGAATTCATCATTGAAGCGCTTGAAGTGATCGACATCGATCATCAACAGCGCAAACGGTGCGCCGTCACGCAAGGCCAATCGCATGCGCTCATCGAGTTCGCGGTCGAACACACGCCGGTTGGCGACGCCGGTCAAGCCGTCGCGATCGGCCTGTTGCTTGAGTTCGAGATTGGCCTGCTGCCATTTGGCTGTGCGTTCATTCACCAGTTCATCGAGGCGCCGATTCGATTCGGTGAGCCGCCGGACATGGCCGCGGTACCAGAGCGCAATCAAGGCCCACAGCAAACCAATGCCTGCCGTCAGCACCGCCATCCGGGTGCCATTCCCCTCGTACCATCGGGGCGCCACGACAAACTGGAGTGCGTTGGTCTGGGTTCGCTCGACCCCGCGCCGGCGAACACGCAGATCGAGCCGATATTGACCGGGAGGCAGCGCACTCAGTTGAGTTGCCGGCAAACTGGAATACGGCGACCAGGGAGCATCAAGCCCGTCCAGCCTGAACGCGTATTCCGCCACATCGTCGGCAAACAGCACGCCGTCGGTGAATTCGATCTGGATCCCTTCGGTTCCGGAAAGGATCCGCGCACTGCCATCCAAGGGCAGATTGCCGGCTTCAGCACCGCCCAACAACCTCAAACGGGTCGCACGCAACGGCGTGGGTTCCCGCTTCGGCATGGCCTGCGGCGCCACGACCAATTGCCATAGTTCACTGCCCTGACTGAGCAACAGGCGGCCATCCGGCAAGATCGTGGCGTCCTGATAGTGGATTCCGGATTGGCCGTGAAGAAAAAGCACTTCCCAAGCCTGCCCTGGCGAGCGGAACAGGATCTGGCCATTGGCCAGCGCCCACCACACACCATCCGGCGCCTTCGTTACCCGCACCAGCTCATCGGATGCCAACTTGTCCGTCAGTTCGAGCGAACGTTCCGGATGAAAGGCTTGGCCATCCCATTCCAGAATCTGTCCCGGGATGGAAACGTAACAGCGACCCTCGAACCGGAAAACTTCTGCATCCTTGTGGGCGGGAATCCCCAGCGCCGACTGCAAAGGCTTCAGATCAGTCGGACTGCCGACCTTGAGTTCGACCCGATACGCACCCCATGTCTCGCTGCCCGCGAACAGGGTGTCTCCACATTCGGCAAGCGAATGCACCACGACGCCGGCATTGTCGCTTCGCCCGGCCAGTTGCCACTTGCCGTCTCGCCGCAACAGGCGAGCGACCCCGTGTTCTGTCCCGAGCCAATAACCATCGTCGGCCAGCATCGGCATGAACCGTCGAGGATAAAGATCGTCCGCAGTGATCGCTTCGGTCTTTCCGCCGGCGATGCGCGATACGGTGAACGTTTCGGCGAGCAACATCTCTTCGGGTTGTCCGACCAGGTCCCAGGCCTCACCGACGGTCCAATCCTCATCGCGGAAATCGCTCGTGATGCCATCCGTCTGGTAGGCGGCCGATTGGGCACCCGATGAACCCAGTGCATACAGGCGATCACCGATCTGGGCATGGCGACGCGGGTTGCCCTTGAGACCATTACGCGCATCGATGATCCTCCATGGCACGGGCCAGCTCAGGCGATGGACCGAGGCGTCGTCCAACACCGCAATCCGATTGTCAGGCAAGCTCTGCACACTGGGCTGATAGCCGTGACCGATATCCAGTTCGGT
This sequence comes from Ahniella sp., assembly GCA_016712105.1. Lineage (GTDB taxonomy): Bacteria > Pseudomonadota > Gammaproteobacteria > Xanthomonadales > Ahniellaceae > Ahniella. The sequence goes on along the minus strand of JADJRU010000051.1, from coordinate 294,206 downwards.
GACGAGTTGAGCGCGAAGATCGATTGCCCTCAGAACACCATCGTCCCCCGCACCAACCAGTTCCTCAGGCCCTGTCCGCAGGACTCTATGGATATGCCGGAACGCCGGCTGATCCCCAATGACGTCGATGGTCCCGGTCAGCGGGTTGAACCATCGGAGTCTGCCATCGTTGGTGAAGATCAGAAGTCGATCCGGCGCAAATTCGATGACGTTGAGGATCAAGGGATCGGCGAATGTTTCGGTACCGGGTACGGGCTCGCTGCCGCCATTCGGCAACAGTCGCCGGAATCCGCCGCCAGCGCCCCGAAACTGCGCCCACAGCTCGCCACCGACGATGGCCGGCTCACCCAAACGTCCGGGATGGGTCCACGCCCCGATGCGACGGCCAGAGTGGTCAACCGCAAACAGGTGCTTCAATGCCCGCAGATAAATCGCGTCACCAGTCTCGGCAAACTCCCAGATGTCGGCGATTCGTTCGTGCTCATGCGCGTCACGAAACTGTTCACTGACATCGACAAACCGGTCTTCGCCATTCGCCAGACGTTCCAGATAACCGAAGCGATCGTAGCCACCGATCCAGATTCTCCCGTTCCGATCCACATGCAGGCTTCGGATCGGCGCGGCTGACTCGAGGCCGAGGCCCTGCCAACGGGTTCCGTCGAATCGATGCAGGTTCACGCCGGTGCCGACGTACAACTCCCCGGACGGCGCAAACGCCATCGACATGGTTTGTTCCTGAAACGGCAGCGTGATGCGTTCACTGGCCGGACGCGGCGGTACGAACCCGTGCGCAGTCGAAAAACCGCACAGCAGGGCAACCATCAACAGCCACATCAACCGATCCAGAAACTGCCTCACCCCTGACCGCTCCATTCAGCTGACGACAACGTTCGCCTGAGCGCGTTCGGAATGCAAGTCACGTTTGGTGAGCAATCAGGAACTGCACGACAGCATGGAACAGCCGGGTTTGCGCCGCGCCCAGTCCGGCCGCATGGCGGCGAACGCCTCAGCATCCGGCTGGTCGTCATAGGGTCGGCGCAACACCTCGTGCAGGCGTTCGAGCACGGACAGGTCTCCAGCCGCCGCCGCATCGATCGCCTGCTGCGCCAGATAGTTGCGGAACACGAACTTCGGGTTGTGCCGAACGAGTCGGGACCGCACCACTTCTGGGTCTTCGGCCCGGCGCAGCAGCGCGTAGCGCTGCAGCCAAGGCTGCCAGCCTGACCAGGTTGCCGGCACGGTATCCGGCTCGTACGAGTTGGGTGTCAGGAAGCCGATCCAATAGCCCTCGTCGGTCCCGGCGCGATCGATATCAAGCTCACCCAGACTCCGGAAGAAGCGCGTGAAGTCGATGGCCGACGCACGCAAGAGCCCAAACAGCTCCGACAACCAGTCATCGCGGTTCTCGGCCGATGGCAACCCCAGTTTGCCGAGGCTGAATTCGCGGTGCCGGGCAGTGAATACTTCGGCATATCGTCGAAGTCCTGCCTGCAATGGCTCTGGATCGTCCATCAGTTGAGCCAGCGCTTGCGCAAGGCAATACAGGTTCCAGTGGGCAATCTCAGGTTGGCGGCCGTAACAGTATCGACGACCCATCGCGTCCGTGGTGTTGGGTGTCCAGCTTGGATCCACCTCTTCGAGCCAACCGTAGGGACCGTAGTCGATCGTGAGCCCGAGGATCGACATGTTGTCGGTGTTCATGACGCCATGCACGAAGCCCACGCGCATCCAATGAGCCACCATCTCGGCCGTCCGTTCGGCCACTTCGGTGAACCAGGCCGGAATCCGTTCCGCTTCCGGAAGCGTCAGGACATGCTGAAATTCCCGGGTGATCGCAGCGTCGACCAATTGCTGCAACAACACCACATCACCTCGTCTTGCCGGCAACTCAAAATGGCCGAACCGCAGGAACGACGAAGCGACCCGGCACACGATCGCACCAGGTTCCGCTTCCGGATGCCCGTCGTAGAGCATGTCGCGGATGACCGGTTCGCCAGTACCGATCAGGCATAACGCACGAGTCGTCGGAATGCCCAGATGTGCCATGGCCTCACTGCACAGGAACTCGCGAAGCGAAGACCGAAGCACGGCTCGGCCATCGGAGCCGCGCGAATACGGAGTCGGTCCGGCGCCTTTCAACTGCAGTTCAAAGTGACGACCGTCGGAGCCCACCAGCGCGCCGAGATGAATTGCACGCCCATCCCCCAACTGTCCTGCCCAATGGCCGAACTGATGGCCGCCGTAATTGCTGGCCAACGCCTGCATCTGCGGCCACAGACGATTGCCGGCAAATGCCTGCAGGAACTCATCGGAGTGCACGAGGCTGTCCTCGAAACCCAGCAAGGCTGCAACCTCGAACGCTTGCGCCAGTAAACGTGGCGCCGCGACCGGCGTCGGCAAGACCTGCGACGACAAGGCTCCGGTCACTTGGCGGGTATGCGACGACGTCACCGGGTCGACCGGCAGATCGAGGAAGGGATGCTCAAAACGGAAAGGGGCTTGGCTCATTTGTCCATTCTGCCCGATTCGCCGTGAATGATTGGGTGAACGCAGCCCACAAGAAAAAAAGCCCGGCACAAGGCCGGGCTCCGGTCTGTCATCAGAGACTCAGACGATCAGAACGTGACCGACCACGAGTTGATGTAACCCGTGTCGCCACTGGCATTATCGTTGACCCGCAGGTTCCAGGTGCCGTTCAGCGCTTCGGTCGACAGATTCAACGTGACCGTCTTGTTGATGTTGTCGGTGCCGCCGCCGGTCCGGTTGTGGATGTTGTACAGCGTGCCGTCGGGCGCAACGAGGTCCACCTTCAGGTCACCCTGATAGGTGTGCACGATCGCGACCGTGACCGAGGCGTTGCTCGGCGCATTGCCGGAACGACCGGACACCGCGATCGGGCTGTTGACCGTGGTGTTGTCGCCGATGGTCACGTCGGTGCCGTTCGAGTAGGTCTGTGCACCACCTGCGCCACCCGTGGTGTAGCTGCCGGTGAGGCTGACGCCGGCAAATGTCGAGTAGGCCTTCAGGCGCACGTAGTACGTGCCGGCCTGCGCCGTGGCGATGTTGCAGGTTTCGGCATTGCCGGAAGCGTACGGGCGACAGTCATACACGGTATCGGTCGGCGCGCTGCCGAACTTCACGTACATGTCGAGGTCACCTGTTCCACCCGTGGTTGCAAACCGCAGATTGCTGGCACCGGCCGGAACGACCATCGTGTAGTTCAGCGACGCACCAGTCGCTGCACCCAGGTTCGTCGCCGCCACACCGTTCGTCAGCGTCGTGCCACCACCGCCACTGGCGGTCACCGTCACCGACTGCGTGCGGGTGTTCGTCAGGCCACCGTTGTCGGTCACCGTCAGTGCGACGTTGTAGGTACCCCCCGTCGTGTAGGTCTTGCTCGGGCTCGTCGCCGTGCTCGTCGTGCCGTCACCGAAGTTCCAGGAACGCGACGCAATCGTGCCGTCACTGTCGCTGGAGCTATCGGTGAACGTAGCGGTGAGGCCGCTGGTCGTGAACGTGTAGTTGGCGGTCGGGGCGACGTTGCCAGTCGTGCCGCCGCGATAACCGTCAAGCGTGGTCACACCGCTCGGGCTCAACCAGTTCGACAAGCGAGTGGCATTGCTGCCACCACCGGCCCAGGACACGGACAGGCGGCCGTAGTAGTCGGACAGGTCATTGCCGCATGCGGCGGAACCACCATGTAGTTGACCCACCAGTCGCTTGTTCTGATTCCAAAGACCCGAACCCGACGATCCACCTTCGGTCGTGCCCGCATCCCAATCGTTGACGCGCCAGTGCGACGTGCCCGCGGCACCACTGTAACCCGACACGGTCAACGCGTTGTTCTCGACGGCGATGCGCTTTTCGTGGCCCGCAGGATGGTGGATACCCACGGCCGAAGTCGGGGCCGTGCCGGTGGCATCCCAACCGGACCAGTAAGGGTTTGCGCCGGAAGGCACATTGCTGTTCAGGCGCAACAGGGCAAAGTCGCTGGCGGCATTCGTGGAAACCAGAGTGGTGCCCGATTGCGAGTGCGTGGCGATCGACTTCGACAGCGATGTGCCGCTCGATGCAGAACCAGGCGTGCGGCAGGTCGAACTCTGGTAGTTCCAGTAAACGACAATCGTGCCAGCAACCGTGGCTGTGCTGACGCAATGGTTCGCGGTCAGGAAGTACGGCGTGGTGTCACGCGTGGTGTTGCCGATCAGCGTGCCGGTACAGACATACGAGCTACCACCCGAGCTGAATGTGTAGTGGCCGACCGAGTCGATCTGGTCACGCCAGGTATCGCCCGCCGGGCAAATCGTGTCGACGTTGCACGAACCGGATTTTTCCTGCGTGCGCTCGAACAGGCCGCGATAACCATGTGTGGCGCTTGCGAGTTCGGCTACGACGCGACCGGCAAGACGCGCGTCGACATCGATTTCAATGCGAGCCTTTTCGCCCAACACATACGGTGTCCAGAATTCGCCACCACGCACTTCGTCGGCCTGGATCTTGCGTTCATTGCCATCACCTTCGCCGACGATTCGCAGCAGCGAACCTTTCGGCAGCGCGAGCTTGCTGAAATGAAAATCGAGGGAAGTGGCTTCCGGTGCAATCACCGACATCGACCAGCGCATGCGCCCGTCGTCGAGTCGCGTCCAACGACCGCTCTTCATGTTCGTGCTGACCGCCACCTGCACGCCGTAACGATAAGGGCCGCCAACCGCTTTGCTGTCCTCGAACTTCGCCTGGGCAAGGTTCGGTGTGGGCAACATGATCGAGTCACCGATCTGTTGTTGCTCGTGCAGCGCAGGCTGCTGACCGACACGGGGTGCCGACCAGACCTGAGTGGAAAGCAGGGCCAGCGTGATGGCCGGGACAAGCATGGAACGAGCAGTCTTCAGATTCATGTACCGCGTTCTCCTCCAGAACATTTTGTTTCGCCACTGCATGCAGGGCGCCCTTTGTAACGCTGACAGCTTGTATGCAGGCCGGATGGATTGGGGCCTGTGCCCCGTCGGAACACTTCCGCAAGGCGATACGCCTTATAGCGTTACAAATTCTGAAAGTCTTTCCGCGGTGCGGCAGAAACCGGCGCCAACCCGACTTTGACGATCCGGTCTGGCCTTCCGCGACGAGTGGAAAGTGACCCAAGACCGGGAAAAAACCCGGTCTCGGCAACAGCGCCCATCACGTTGGACTATCGCCATACCTATCACCGTCATTCCCGCGAAAGCGGGAATCCACCAGCCCGCTGCGGCGAGTGGAAAGTGACCCGTGACCGGGAAAAAACGCGCCCCCGGCAACAGCGCCCATCACGTTGGACTATCGCCATACCCCATAACCGTCATTCCCGCGAAAGCGGGAATCCACCAGCCCGCTGCGGCGAGTGGAAAGTGACCCAAGACCGGGAAAAAACCCGGTCTCGGCAACAGCGCCCATCAAGTTGGACTATCGCCATACCCATCACCGTCATTCCCGCGAAAGCGGGAATCCACCAGCTCGCCGCGGCGAGTGGAAAGTGACCCGTGACCGGGAAAAAGCCCAACCCCAGAAGCAGCGCCAGTCACGTTTGACCACCGCCATGCTCCATCACCGTCATTCCCGCGAAAGCGGGAATCCACCAGCCCGCTGCGGCGAGTGGAAAGTGACCCGTGACCGGGAAAAACCCGGTCATCGGCAACAGCGCCCATCAAGTTGGACTATCGCCATACCCGTAACCGCTTCATTCCGGCGAAAGGGAATCCACCAGCCCGCTGCGGCGAGTGGAAGTGACCCAAGACCGGGAAAAACCCGGTCTCGGCAACAGCGCCCATCAAGTTGGACCATCGCCATACCCATAACGTCATTCCCGCGAAAGCGGAATCCACCAGCCCGCTGCGGCGAGTGGAAAAGTGACCCAAGACCGGGAAAAACCCGGTCTCGGCAACAGCGCCCATCAAGCTTGACATCGCCATGCTCATCACCGTCATTCCCGCGAAAGCGGGAATCCACCAGCTCGCCGCGGCGAGTGGAACGTGACCCAAGACCGGGAAAACGGGCCCCAAAAGGCGCCCATCACGCTTGACTACGCCATGCCCATCACCGTCATTCCCGCGAAAGCGGGAATCCACCAGCTTGCCGCGATGAGTGAAAAGTGACCAAACATCATCGCGATCATCTCGCGCAGATCATCGCGGACAGTCACTTTCCCACCAACACGATATCGCCATCTTCTGCCAGGTCCGCCGAAAAGCGCTTCTTCCCTTCCAACTTCCGTCGTATGGGGAATTGGACTCCAAATCGGCCTGCTACTCAAAATCGGGGGGACGTCGGGCCGACACCACCGAAAGGATGTGTCCACGGGCAAGCTGCCAGAAACCCGAAAATGCATCGTTCAGAAACGACCGAAGCCGCCTGATCGGGGCGGGTTCGGTTGAAATCGCGGCGATGGACTGCTCAAACGTCATCGGCCCACCGCTTGATCCACCCAAAAAATGGGAGGGCTGGGTGTTCGTGACGGCTTCGGACAGTTTGGACGTGACACCGGGGATTCGAGTCGGAGTCGATGGAACTGCTCAAACTTCAGGGAGGGCTGGGTGTTCGTGACGGCTTCGGACAGTTTGGACGCGACGCTGCGGGGAAGCGCGTAACATTACCTACGATCGAGGCTTTTCCTTCTAGGTAGAGGCTCATCATCGAACTCCCCGGCTTGGGCACGTGCTAGCCATTCAGAATAGCCTGATGGCCAATTCCATACTTCTCGAAACGGAATCGAGCTTTGCCACTCTCATCAACGCATGCATCTTTCAGATTTTCGTGGAGCGCGGAAGGCAAATGAACGACTTCCGGAGATTTGCCGCGCCACCGGACTCCCAAATCTGCGTCTATGTCGCAGCCCAGGTCGGCGCTCGCAAACTTTCGAGTCACTCGATCATAGATATCAAGTGAGCAGCTTGGATTGCAGTAAAGCCATGCGATGACGTCGTCGCTTTCACCAAACTTCATGCCCACTACGCTAAAGGTGTCGCAGTACCTGCAGCCTCCAGAAGACCATCCGTATGAATGAACAACCTTACATGTCGGCGATTCTGAATCGGCGAAGTTGAACTCGACAATGTCGACAACGCCGGATTGGCGCATGAACGCATTTACGCTAACTCTTTGATCAGAGGTCCAGTCACCATTTATGGTCCAGCCACCTTGTGCAGGTGGCACAAATTCACTGCACTCCCCCATATCAATAGGAACGCCTTTAACGGCATCAAGATACCAGGTCTTGTCCTTCACATGAACGATCAAGAACTGCGGGTCGGGCATGCCTGAATACCCAACCCCAATCGAAGTTTCGGAGTGAATACAGAAGTCTGGATGTTCCAATGAACACAATGACCCGCCGTTGGTCCGCGTATTCCCTCCTTCGAAGCGCAATTGGTCGGTAGTCGTCCGATTCACGAGCTCGAATCGACCATAGACTTTGCGTTCCTCTGAATGGGAATAGCAAGATGAAATGATCATGGATGAAGCAAAGATGGCTACGCAGCGCAAGATGAAACTGATCATTCGCAATCCCCAACGCGGCATCGTCCTTGAAGCACTCGAAATTGGAGGGCAGCAGACTCGAGATTTTCTATTAGAGAGTAAGGGAAGATATCGCCTTCGCGTCGCGGATCAGCATCTCGGACAAAGTCACTCGCATTCTCTATTTCTTGGCCTTGGGCATCGAAGAACATACTTGTGCTGGCCTCCTCTGGAACTAGCAGCGGTCTACTCCCTTGCGGTCGTTCTCCACATAACTGAGCGCCTTTGCTCTGATCCTTCCGAGAATCCGTGCTTCCGCCAGCTCGTTGGAATTTTCCATCTCCGATGCAAGGTTGGACTCTTTGATCCATCCTGACGAGACAGCTTTCTCCGAAGCGACATTTCTGGCTGATTCTGCTTGTGCTTCTTCCAAACCTATCGATTCCAGTTCGCTGCGAATCCAAGCAATCTTCTCTTCAGACACGTCCTCGCCTTTTCGCTTCGCCAGCGTTCTGGCGAGTTCCTCAACATAGTCACCATAAAGCCTCGGCCGAGTGCTGATTTCGTCAGGCTCATGGCCGTCGAACAAATGCCCAATCCGCTCGACATAAGTTACGCCTTCATTGCCGATTTGCCTATGGGCAAATGAATCGCCCAACCGATGTATTGCTAGTCCGGCGACTTGGAGTGACTCGGCTGCAAGCACGGTTTGACGACTTAGCTCCGTCTCCTTCATGGAGTCAAATCCGGTTAGCGCATGGAAGTAGTCTTGAACTAGTTGGGTATCGTAGATGCGTTCTTCATTGGGTTGCACTAGCCAGTTTGTGGACGGACTCAATCTCGCCACTTGTCGAACGCCGCCTCGTACAGCCTGATTGATCGCGTCAAATTTGCCAATTTCATCAGGCAACTGCGAATAGAGTGCCAGAGTTTTGGCGTCCGCCTCGTCATAGTCCAGCATCCGGAGCAACTGTGAAAGTCGTAGAAATGTCCAGCTTCACCGTACTTTCCTGACGGATCCACAAACACCACCGGATTCCCATTCGCATAAAGGAACTTGTTCAAGGTCACCGGTCTGCTGGGATCCCCAGCCCACGGATCGGTTGCCCCGAACGCGCCGACCAGCGGGTCATAGAAGCGCGCATTGGCGTAGTACAGGCCCAGGGCTTCATCCTTCTGGTAGCCGGTGAACCCGATGGCCTGCTGGTCGTTGCTGAGCAGGGCGGCCTGACCCGTTTCGTTCGGGTCCTGGCTCTGGTTTCCGCTGTGCACTGGAGCGCTGCTTTGGCCCTCTGCGGTCTGCTGGACTGGGTTGCCCCAGGCGTCGAGTGTGGTGCTGACGATGGCCTGACCTTGTTCGTTGCTCAGGCCGATCGGTGTGCCGAGCGCATCCAGTTGGTAAAACCGGATCGTCGATTCCGGATTGCTGGTGCCACCGCCGGTGCCACTTCGGACCGAACGCCATGCCGGTCCATCATCGCGCTGCGGCGATAGGTGTCGGTGAGCTTCAGGCCTTGGGCGTTCGGGGTGTTGCTTGCTGGCTCGGTGCTGGGCTGGGCTTCGTGTATGAGTTGGTCACCGTCGTACAACTGGACCGTCGCCTTGGCGTTCGCTGGGACTGGAGCCCCGTTTTGCCAAGGTGTCTCGATGCGCGCGAACTTGCGGTCCTCTGCGTCGTAGACGAACTGCACGGTGGGTGCGTTGATCGGATTGGGCGGGGCCGGATCAGCACGGACCAGGCGATCTCGTGCATCGAATCGGTACTGATGCGGAGGCCAGACTCAGTGGCGCGCCACGCCACACTTCCCGGCTTGTGCGGTTGCCATTGGCGTCGTACCCGAACCGGACTGTTGTGCCGGTGACGGAATCGGCCACCTCCGTCAACTGATCCCGGGCGTTGTAGTCGTAAACCTTCTGGTTCAGGACCTGACTGTTGCTCAGGTTGGTGCCGGTTTCTGATCGGCGGTTGCCGACACCATCGAGGGTCCAGACGGTTCGTGTGTCGGGAACCTGCGGGTTGGCTGGCGTGTGCGTCACCGTCACATCGGTCAGGCGATCGTCGTCATCGAACCCGTACACGCTCAGGATCGTGCGTGAGCCCTGCCCCGGAAGCCCGGACTCGATGCGGCGTTCTTCTTCGCGATTACCGTTGGCGTCGTACTCGTACGACAGAGTCAGGAATGCCGCCCCGCCCCGCAGGTGCTCGATCAGCTTGATCCGCGTGGCTTCGTCATACCCATAGCGGGTCTGGGTGCCATTACTGTGGGTCAGGGTCTTGAGCGTGCCGTCCCGGTTCCACGACAGCGTCGAGGTGCCATCTTGGGCTTGGGCTACTTGCGGGCGGTTCGCTGCATCGAAGCTTGATGTGACCAGCGCATCGGTGGCATCCCGGTGGCGGATCCGATTACCTTCTGGATCGACATCAAAGTCGAGCTCCGAACTGAAGTCACTGAGTACGGGCGCAATGGATGCGCCTTGGCTGAACTGGAGCTTCTCGTTGGTCAGTCGGTCGCGGGCATCGAAGGTTCGGTTGATGACGCGATGGAGAGTCCCGACGCCGGACTGGCTGGATTCACCGACTAGAGTGAGCTCGCGGGCGTTGTTGTTGGCGTCGTAGATCCGGGTTTGGACCAGACTGCCTTGACCTGGCTGGGAGGCGGTTTCTGTCGAGATGCGATTCAGGCATCCAGTTCGGTCGACCGCGTTGCACCGTTCGGTTGGGTCAGCGACCTGACCTGGCCCTCGCCGTCATAAAGCAGGGTTTGGGTGCGGCAATCGGGCGTTGAACACTGCTCCGTGGCTGGATACGAGTACGTCTTTTCGACTCAAGGGTCGATGCCACATCATTCGAAGCAAACGCTTGCCTCGTAGCAGCGAGACTGACTGTTTGGGCGGAACGCCGATGGTGATGATCCTGTTGGGGCTGTTGCTGTGGGCCCTGCTGCACCGATGTCTGTCGTCTTGGCATCGTCGGTACCGGCAGCCAAGTCGGTGGCCGCGCGGCTCCCCGCCACAACTGCGGCCGAGACAACCCGCTGTCTGCACGGCCCGTACTCAGCGCAAACCCGACTGGGTGCGGCAGGAACTGATCCGCATGAAAGCCTTCTCGCCGACGCTCGGTTGTCGTGTTCTCGCCGAAGTCTTCAATCGCCGGTTCGGTATCACGCGTCGCATGACCGTCAGCAAGTCGCATGTCGCCGACGTTCTACGCCGTCATCGATCCGAAATTGTCTGGCTGCGCCGAACCATCCGGCATCGGATCCCACGGCCGATGCCGCGCAATAAGACCTGGGCCATGGATCTGACCACCGTCACCGACGAGTTCGGCTTGCAGCGACTGGTGTTCGGTATCGTCGATCACGGCACTCGTGCGAGCATCGCCTTGTGCGAACTCGCCGACAAACGATCGCTCACGATCCTGCGCGTCATCGTGGACAGCATCCGTCAGTTCGGATCGCCCCGCCGCATCCGAGTGGACAACGAAGCTTGTTTCACATCCAGGTTGATGCGAGTGGCTCTGGCTGTGCTCGGCATCCAGTTGCAACGCATCGATCCGCATTGCCCCTGGCAGAACGGCCGCGTGGAGCGGTTCTTCGGTACGTTCAAGGCAGCGATCTGCCGGATCGTCGTCAACGGTACCGATTTACCCCATCGACTCATCGAGTTCCGCGCGTTCTACAACCACGTTCGACCGCACCAGCATTTGGGCGGACAGACTCCGGCCGAAGCCTGGAACGGAATCGCTCGTGTCCATGGCGAGGGTGAACGCGTCGAGCTCTGGTCCGGTTTCCTCAGCGGCTGGTACTTCCCCATGAAGGAATAGCCTGCCGACCGGGGGCAAACCCACCCACTTCCGAAGGCCGACACCACCGAAAGGACGTCCACGGGCAGGCTGACAGAAACCCGAAAATGCATCGTTCAGAACGACCGAAGCCGCCTGATCAGGGCGGCTTCGGTTGAAATCGCGGCGATGGACTGCTCAAACGTCATCGGCCCACCGCTTGATTCAGCCAAAAAATGTGAGGGCTGGGTCTTCGTGACGGCTTCGGACAGTTTGGACGTGACAGCTTCGGACAGTTTGGACGTGACACCCGATGAACTTCTCGAACTTCATCGGCTCCGTGCGGATCGAACCTCAGACTTACTCTCGTCGAGGTAACGGGTCATTGTCGAACTCCCCCGCTTGAGCTCGAGCCAGCCAATCCGGATATTCATTGGCGCCCACGACATATTTCTCGAAACGAAAACGTGCCACGCCATGTTCGTCGACACATGCGAGCTTCAGATTTGGATGGCGTGCCTCTGCGAGATGAACAACTTCCGGAGTCAACCCACGCCACCGTACTCCGAGTTCCGCGCTTGAGGTGCAACCGATGTCTTTTCTCGCGAAACGCCCTGCTCACCAAATTGAAGCTATCAAGTGAGCAGTCTGGATTACAGTAAAGCCATGCGATGACATCATCGCTTTCGCCGAATTTCATTCCATCTATTTCAACCTCTTGGCAATTTGTGCAGCTTGCTGACGACTGCTCGTATGTGTGGACTATCTGGCATATGGGCGTAGCGGGGTCAGCAAAATTGAACTCAACAATTGAGATTCGTCCGGATGCACTCATGAATGCCACGATCTTGACTCGCTGATCGGATGTCCAATCGCCATTCAACGTCCGACCGCCTTTGTCCGAAGGCAGATAAGAACTGCATGACGCCATATCAACGGGAACCCCTCGCTTTGCATCGAGAATCCATGTCTTTCCGTTTGCGAACACGACCAGAAAGTGAGGTTCAGGCATCCCGGAGTGACCAACAGCTAACGATGTCTTTGAGTGGATACAAAAATCCGATTGCTCCAAAGAACAAATGGAGGCCCCACCCGTTCGGGTGTTACCTCCCTCAAATCGCAGCAGATCTGTGATCATCCGATCTGTAAGTTCGAACCGCCCATAGATCGTGCGTTCCTCAGAATGTTTGTAGCAACTGGAAGTCAGCAGAACAAGAATCAGTGCGACGACTTTCGTGAGTGTATTCATTGGCAATCACCGACACGGCATCGGGCTTGGACTTTTCTGAATTCGATCGCTGCAGATTCCATATCCATCAAAAGTGCCTTCGGGTCAATATTCTCGAGGCGCCCTGTGTCAGGGTCATCCACAAAACTACGTGCATTGCTTGCTTCTTGGCCCTGCGCATCAAGAAACATGTTGGTACTTGCCTTTTCTGGCTCCAGCAACGGTCTCAGTCCGCTTGCATTTTCCTTTACGTAAGAAAGCGCTTTGGCCTTGAGTCGATTCAAGATTCTTTCTTCCGTCAGTTGATTAGACTGAGCCAAGTCCGATCGTAAATCGTCACCCTCATTCGTAGTTGAAATGGTCGAGAAAGCCTCTGAGTTTCTCTCGGATTCAGCACTAACCTCCTCCATTCCTATCGCTTCAAGCTCGCGGCGAATCGTCATGATTCTTTCATTACTAACGGGCTTTCCTTCCCTAGCTGCAAGTGTCCTCGCAAGCTCCTCAACGTAGTCGCCATACAGCGCTGGACGCGTGCTGATTTTATCTGGTTCATGCCCATCAAACAGGTGACCGATGCGCTCGACATACGTTTTGGTTTCATTGCCCAGCTGTCGATGCGCGAAAGAGTCGCCCAAACGATGAATCGCGAGACCCGCAGCCTCTGGGCTTTCGGCTGCAATGACTGTTTGTCGACTGACTTTTGTCTCGTACTCAGAGTCAAATCCAGTCAGTGCGTGAAAGTAATCTTGCACCATATTTGTGTCATAGATTCTGAGTTGGTCGGGTTCAACAAGTCCCCGGAAGATGGGATGCAATTTGGCATATTCGCGAGTTGCACCGCGTACGGCCTGATTTATTGCATCGAATTTACCGATTTCATCAGGCAGTTGCGAATAGAGTGCGAGTGTTTTGGCCTCTTTCTCCTGAATATCAAGCATTCGGGCGACGACAAAGGTCGTGTAGAAATGTCCAGCTTCACCGTACTTTCCTGACGGATCCACAAACACCACCGGATTCCCATTCGCATAAAGGAACTTGTTCAAAGTCACCGGCCGGCTGGGATCCCCAGCCCACGGATCGGTTGCCCCGAACGCTCCTACTAACGGGTCATAGAACCGCGCATTGGCGTAGTACAGGCCGAGCGCTTCGTCCTTCTGGTAGCCGGTGAACCCGATGGCCTGCTGGTCGTTGCTGAGCAGGGCGGCCTGACCAGTCTGGTTCGGGTCCTGGCTCTGGTTGCCGCTGTGCACTGGTGCGCTGCTCTGGCCCTCTGCGGTCTGCTGGACTGGGTTGCCCCATGCGTCGAGTGTGTTGCTGACGATGGCCTGGCCTTGTTCGTTGCTCAGGCCGATCGGTGTGCCGAGCGCATCCAGTTGATAAAAGCGGATGGTCGAGTCCGGATTGGTGGTGCCCCCACCTGTGCCTTGCGCCCCAAACGCCACATGCCGGTCCATCATCGCGCTGCGGCGATAGGTGTCGGTGAGCTTCAGGCCTTGGGCGTTCGGGGTGTTGCTTGCGGGCTCGGTGCTGGGCTGGCCTTCGTGTATGAGTTGGTCGCCGTCGTACAGCTGGACCGTTGCCTTGGCGTTCGCTGGGACGGGAGCCCCATTGAGCCAAGGTGTCTCGATGCGCGCGAACTTGCGGTCCTCGGCGTCGTAGACGAACTGCACGGTGGGTGCGTTGATCGGATTGGGCGGAGCCGGATCAGCACGGACCAGTCGATCTCGTGCATCGAATAGGTACTCGATGCGGGAGGCCAGACTCAGTGGCGCGCCGCGCCACACTTCCCTGCTCGTGCGGTTGCCATTGGCGTCGTACCCGAACCGGACTGTTGTGCCGGTGATGGAATCGGCCACCTCGGTCAACTGATCTCGGGCGTTGTAGTCGTAAACCTTCTGGTTCAGGACCTGACTGTTGCTCAGGTTGGTGACGGTTTCTGATCGGCGGTTGCCGACACCATCGAGGGTCCAGACGGTTCGTGTGTCGGGGACCTGCGGATCGGCCGGCGTGTGCGTTACCGTCACATCGGTCAGGCGATCGTCATCATCGAACCCATACACACTCAGGATCGTGCGTGAGCCCTGACCCGGAAGCCCGGACTCGATGCGGCGCTCTTCTTCGCGATTGCCATTGGCGTCGTACTCGTACGACAGGGTCAGGAATGCTGCCCCACCCCGCAGGTGCTCGATCAGCTTGATCCGCTTGGCTTCGTCATACCCATACCGGGTCTGGGGTGCCATTGCTGTGGGTCAGGGTCTTGAGCGTGCCGTCCCGGTTCCACGACAGGGTCGAGGTGCCATCCGGGGCCTGGGCCACTTGCGGGCGGTTCGCCGCATCGAAGCTTGATGTGACCAGCGCATCCGTGGCATCCCGGTGGCGGATGCGGTTGCCTTCTGGGTCGACATCAAAGTCGAGTTCCGAACTGAAGTCACTGAGTGCGGGCGCAATGGATGCGCCTTGGCTGAACTGGAGCTTCTCGTTGGTCAGTCGGTCGCGGGCATCGAAGGTTCGGTTGATGACGCGATTGAGAGTCCCGACGCCGGATTGGCTGGATTCACCGACGAGGGTGAGCTCGCGGGCGTTGTTGTTGGCGTCGTAGATCTGGGTCTGGACCAGGCTGCCTTGGCCTGGCTGGGAGGCGGTTTCTTAAAGAGATGCGACCTCACCCTTGCCGACCTGTGGATAACCGTACCGGCTTGGACCAGAACGCCGTACCGACTTGAATCAGATTGCTGTACCGAATTCATCAGAATCCGCGGTTATAGCATCACTCCAGACGCGCTGCGTCGACGAAATCGTGCGAGGTTAGTTCGGGGGAAAAGACGGCTGCAGTGATGCGCGTAACGCCACCCTGCAGTTTCGCCCGGCGGGTGCGCCTTTTAGAGCCTGACGTTCCATTCACTCTTGGGCTGTTGCCGAGTACTCAACTCCTCCAGAGTCCCTCCAAATGCCTGACGAAAAGCCTATTGGTCTTTGCGGATAACAAATAAACAATCCCTCGATAAACTGCTTAAAAGTCAAATCTAGGCGAGTAATGCATCGGGAATTATCGATCTCCAAAAGCCGCCAGCTATCACCGCTATCGAAGCCAAATGCCGTTCCTGTGCTGTCCAGCCCAAAGATCCAAACAACGTCCTTTGCACCTTCCTCGTATGGACCGTCGGAGTAAATCAGGTCATCGCCGAAATAGTCCCTAGCAGCATCGACGGGCCGTTGATTAACGACCAACAGCGGGAAAGACGAAACATCTTCCTTCATCACACCGTATCCGCGTTCATGCAAGAACGACAAGTATTCCGCTGGGAAACGTTGCGATAACTGACGAATGTCATCCAAAGCATCAGCCCCTAAAGGACGCAGCTCGCGCAGTAGCACGGGGGCTAACATATTCAGCTTATCTAGATTCTCGTACATTTTTATGGCGTCCGTGGCGGGCGTTGAAGGAAGGCGATTGATGTTGGGCTTCCTATCGCATGTACACCGCCTTGATGAGCGGCTCCGCCCGGAACAGGGTGCAAATTCCACCAAGCACTTCACTCGGGAGACTCCACCCCCGGAACTTCCGGCAACTCGTTATCACGCAAGTTCGGAAGAAAGTACAGCCTCAGCGATGCGCGCAAAAACGCGTGATCGTGACACAACGCTTATCCGCGTTCGCATTTAAATACTGCTCTCGATAAGAATGCGAAGCGTCTTGCTACCGGGCTCCTCTCCCCACTCTTGCATCAGCTTTGTAGCCTTCTGACAGAGTATTTCGACAATCCCTGACTCATCGACAGCCTTCCCCTCATAGCTAATAGGTACTCCGAAACTCGAGGACAATTCTGCAGCTAGTCTGGCGAATTTGGGGATGTAACTGGCATCAATTGTCGCAAGCGGATAAGACAACAACAGCGCATCGCAACCTTCTTGGGCGTCAGATCGCTCCCCGTAGAGAAGCGTATCAACATTTGCGAAGGTTTCCGATTGCCAAGATGCTCCCTTGTCGCCGCGCCGTTTTGCGTAGACGTCATAGAACAGTTCTATGCCCGCGGACTTCATGATCATGTTCAGCTCACCCGACCCAATGGGCTTGGGAAGCGCGATTTGAAACGGAACCTCTTGAAAGAACTTATCTGCCTTTTGCTCGCTTGCCATCATCGTATTCCTCGCACCGTTGGAACGCTGTGCCGATAAGGGTCCACGGCACCGTGCTGATCAGGGGTCAATTCGCGCAGGTTTAACGGATTACTTGGGCCGTCAGCTCTTTGAGGAATCACATGATGAAGTTCCCTCGACTCAAACTGATCGTTTCTCGGATTGTAATCCTGAGGAGCGCTGCCTCTCTGCATTCTACGAAGGTTCTCAAGGCTGAATTCGCCAGTAGTCGCGGATGCATGAGCTCGATTCTTCCAGTATCTTGACTGAACTGTTCCCCACGCAGGCGCACTTCCATCGGGAAGCGGCTTGTCGATGGCTTCACCGCGTTTCCAGCGTTGGAATCGAACCGAACCGTCTGCAACGAATTCACCCGCTTCCCTTAGCTCCGCGGGGTCCATTTCTACCACAAAGGTTTCATCCACCGAGCCCTGCGGCTCACGATCACTGCGGTCAATCGACCGATCCAAGTCCAGATCAATATCCCGCGACCCGATTGTGTTCGGCAGATTGCCAAGCTTGTCGACTGCCTTAATCGTCCGAACGGCAGGACCCGCCGCACCCAAACCGGCCGAGTACATTGTGCTGTACAACGGCGCTGATGCTTTACCGATCCGGGCCGGATCGCCCTGACTTCCGAGCGTCGTTGAAAGACATTTCCCAATCGACGTACTCGTCGATCATGTTGACCGGCAGGTTGTCGAGATAGGCCGCCGCACCGTCGACCCGCTGATTGACCCGGTCCGTCGCACCGACGTCCAATCCAGTTTGCCGCTCAATGTGCGAGAGGCTTAGATCCACCCCCAGCTTTGCCATGCCCTTCGCGCTGTCCCATGCGCCGGACAACATTTCCTTTCCTTGCGCCATCCGGAAGGTTTCGAGCTTCTCCTTGCCATTACTGGTCAGCGGATTTGCGCCTACCAAGACGCTGTCCACTACATCACATGCCAACGAGAGTCCGGGTACGGCGTACGCAGCGACGCCACAGTTTCCATCCGGATCCACAAACACCACCGGATTCCCATTGGCATAGAGGAACTTGTTCAAGGTCACCGGTCTGCTGGGATCCCCAGCCCACGGATCGGTTGCCCCGAACGCGCCGACCAGCGGGTCATAGAACCGCGCATTGGCGTAGTAAAGCCCTAGCGCTTCATCCTTCTGGTAGCCGGTGAACCCAATCGCCTGCTGGTCGTTGCTGAGCAGCGCGGCCTGACCGGTCTGGTTCGGGTCCTGACTCTGGTTGCCGGTGTGTACTGGCGCACTGCTCTGGCCCTCTGCGGTCTGCTGGATGGGGTTGCCCCAGGCATCCAGCGCGTTGCTGACGATGGCCTGACCTTGTTCGTTGCTCAGGCCGATCGGTGTGCCGAGCGCATCCAGTTGGTAGAAACGAATCGTCGATTCCGGATTGCTGGTGCCACCGCCGGTGCCACTCGGACCAAACGCCACATGCCGGTCCATCATCGCGCTGCGGCGATAGGTGTCGGTGAGCTTCAGGCCTTGGGCGTTCGGGGTGTTGCTTGCGGGCTCGGTGCTGGGCTGGCCTTCGTGTATGAGTTGGTCGCCGTCGTACAGCTGGACCGTCGCCTTGGCGTTCGCTGGGACTGGAGCTCCATTGAGCCAGGGCGTCTCGATCCGAGCGAACTTGCGGTCTTCGGCGTCGTAGACGAACTGCACGGTGGGTGCGTTGATCGGATTGGGCGGGGCCGGATCGGCACGGACCAGGCGGTCTCTTGCATCGAATCGGTAATCAATGCGAGACACCAGACTCAGTGGCGCGCCGCGCCACACTTCCCGGCTTGTGCGATTACCATTGGCGTCGTACCCGAACCGGACTGTTGTGCCGGTGACTGAATCGGCCACCTCGGTCAACTGATCGCGGGCGTTGTAGTCGTAAATCTTCTGGTTCAGGACCTGACTGTTGCTCAGATTGGTGACGGTTTCTGATCGGCGGTTGCCGACACCATCGAGGGTCCAGACTGTGCGGGTGTCGGGGACCTGCGGATCGGCCGGCGTGTGCGTTACCGTCACATCGGTCAGGCGGTCGTCGTCGTCAAACCCGTACACGCTCAGGATCGTGCGTGAGCCCTGCCCCGGAAGCCCGGACTCGACGCGGCGCTCTTCTTCGCGATTGCCGTTGGCGTCGTACTCGTACGACAGGGTCAGGAATGCTGCCCCGCCCCGCAGATGCTCGATCAGCTTGATCCGCTTGGCTTCGTCATACCCATACCGGGTCTGGGTGCCATTGCTGTGGGTCAGGGTCTTGAGCGTGCCGTCCCGGTTCCACGACAGCGTCGAGGTGCCATCTGGGGCCTGGGCTACTTGCGGGCGGTTCGCCGCATCGAAGCTCGATGTGACCAGCGCATCCGTGGCATCCCGGTGCCGGATGCGGTTGCCTTCTGGATCGACATCAAAGTCTAGTTCCGAACTGAAGTCACTGAGTGCGGGCGCAATGGATGCGCCTTGGCTGAACTGGAGCTTCTCGTTGGTCAGTCGGTCGCGCGCATCGAAGGTTCGGTTGATGACGCGATGGAGAGTCCCGACGCCGGACTGGCTGGATTCACCGACTAGGGTGAGCTCGCGGGCGTTGTTGTTGGCGTCGTAGATCTGGGTTTGGACTAGGCTGCCTTGGCCGGGTGCGCTGGCGGTTTCTCAAAGAGATGCGACCCCACGATTGCCGACCTGTGGATAACCGTACCGGCTTGGACCAGAACGCCGGTCAACAGACACATAGGCTCGCATCCCAAGTCCGTCGTCGGCTTGTTCAACTACGCTTGACAACAAGCCCTTGATCTTCCAACAGAGCGGATCCATCACATGGGTGTTGAGAACATCGCGTGTAATCACAATGAAGACTCCATTGTGCTCTTCTCGGACACTTTCAACAGAACTCTTGAGCCGCTCTACAATTTCCGCACAACTTAGCCCAAACGCGGCCCGGCACAATCGCTCACTGAAGTAGCTAACCTGCGGAACTCGATAGACCGAGTGCCTCGAGTTGATCCTCAGCTCTGACTTGCGCTGATGATCCAGAAAGATGAACTCTTCATCGTAGATTTCCGCACGGTAAGCGCCGAAGCCCTCGACATACTTCGGAAACACGTAATCAATCAAGACTGGGTAGTCGATTTTGTCTGGGTTGAACGACACGAACATTGAATCATCTTCAGATCCAGAATCGCGGAAAGGACGACGAAATTGATAGATAACATCGCCCTTCAATCCTTTCCCAAGAAACTTCGAGACTTTGACACTTGCACAAAGTTCACTACCCGGGTCTGGCGCTGCAACGCGGTTCGTTGCCCCCCAAGGCTGGGGCAACCCCGCGATAGATCTCATGAATTCTTCGTGTTTCTGCTCGATTGATTGCAGTTCCGACGCAACAGCCTGCACCACCAGATTGAACTTCATTCCGCAACCTTCACTGTGATTGGAGCATCTGCAACATTCGCCTTTTCGATCATCCGAATGGCATTTCGTTGGGCCGCAATTGATGGTACTTCGATACGAACGCTGTAGTCAGGGTTCTGCTTTAGAGCCTCTGCCCATCGTCGCAAATCGGCAAGCTGTTTGGATTTCGTGGTTACGTTCAGCTTACGGTCGATCAAGATTTTCGGGTTATTGATATCCCGACCATCGAACCGAACCTCGGATTTTCCGCGCGGATTCGGATTTTCGAATCTTAGCGCAGGGGCAATCTTCTTTCGAGTCTCAATATCATAGACAGCCCCTGGCAGAGAGTCTTCATAGGCCTGCGCGGCATCTGACTTCGATGAAGCCTCGAGCACATCGTGTACCCCACGGTTCCTTGGAGGAATGCTATCCGCGCCGCCTTCGGTAGCGACCCCTTCGCCCACAGATGCCTGCGCCGGTTTGACTTCATTCGCGGTAGCACCGATTCGACGAATGCCGCTTGCCGTTGAGCCTACTTCCCCACCCACGGAGCCAGAAAGTCGCATCAGTCCTACTGCACCGCTCCGGATCAGGGAAACAGCGCCCGTCGCGCCGGATGCAACATCAAGCCCAATGCCCATCCTGATTTTTTCAGCTGTCCGGTAGTCACCAGCGGCTGCGGCGACGTTAGCTTCCGCCGCGCGACGCGCCAGTTGCTACCGATCGCATCGATCGGATCATTGGCAAGGAAGCGGTAAGCTGCAAAGGATCGGTCCTCGAGCCTTTCGTGCCCGCCTGTATCAACCAGCCCGAAAGTTTGGTGGCTGATTTGTGCGCTGTGGACATCTTTGCCTAGCTCCCACGCGGAAGCCAATGTTTCTGTGGCGAAGCTCTGAATCGCGTCTGCTCTGCCCGCCTGCTCTAGAGTGTTCCTTTGGATCATGGAGTCGACTCGAGCAATGTCTTCTGGCCGATCCATCTGGCTACGATACAAAGCGAGGTCAGCTCCGAAAGAATCTCGCCCTCGGCGGCCATCCGGATCGACAAACACCACCGGATTCCCATTCGCATAAAGGAACTTGTTCAAGGTCACCGGCCGGCTGGGATCCCCTGCCCACGGATCGGTCGCCCCGAACGCGCCGACCAGCGGGTCATAGAACCGCGCATTGGCGTAGTAAAGCCCTAGCGCTTCATCCTTCTGGTAGCCGGTGAACCCAATCGCCTGCTGGTCGTTGCTGAGCAGCGCGGCCTGACCCGTCTGGTTCGGGTCCTGGCTCTGGTTGCCGCTGTGTACTGGTGCGCTGCTCTGGCCTTCGGCGGTCTGCTGGACTGGGTTGCCCCAGGCGTCCAGCATGGTGCTGACAACTGCGGCTCCAAACTCATCACTCATGCCGATCGGCGTGCCGAGCGCATCCAGTTGGTAGAAGCGAATCGTCGATTCCGGATTGCTGGTACCGCCGCCTGTGCCTTGTGGCCCAAACGCCACATGCCGGTCCATCATCGCGCTGCGGCGATAGGTGTCGGTGAGCTTCAGGCCTTGGGCGTTCGGGGTGTTGCTTGCTGGCTCGGTGCTGGGTTGGGCTTCGTGTATGAGTTGGTCGCCGTCGTACAGCTGGACCGTCGCCTTGGCGTTCGCTGGGACTGGAGCTCCATTGAGCCAGGGCGTCTCGATCCGAGCGAACTTGCGGTCCTCGGCGTCATAGACGAACTGGACGGTGGGTGCGTTGATGGGATTGGGCGGGGCCGGATCGGCACGGACCAGTCGATCCCGTGCATCGAATCGGTACTCGATGCGAGAGGCCAGACTCAATGGCGCGCCGCGCCACACTTCCCGGCTCGTGCGGTTGCCATTGGCGTCGTACCCGAACCGGACCGTTGTGCCGGTGACTGAATCGGCCACCTCGGTCAACTGATCGCGTGCGTTGTAGTCGTAAATCTTCTGGTTCAGGACCTGACTGTTGCTCAGATTGGTGACGGTTTCTGATCGGCGGTTGCCGACACCATCGGGGGTCCAGACGGTTCGTGTGTCGGGGACCTGCGGATCGGCCGGCGTGTGCGTTACCGTCACATCGGTCAGGCGATCGTCATCATCAAGTCCATAACTGCTCACGATGGCCCGAGAGCCCTGCCCCGGAAGCCCGGACTCGATGCGGCGCTCTTCTTCGCGATTGCCATTGGCGTCGTACTCGTAAGACAGATTCAGGAATGCCGCCCCGCCGCGCAGATGCTCGATCAGCTTGATCCGCTTGGCTTCGTCATACCCATACCGGGTCTGGGTGCCATTGCTGTGGGTCAGGGTCTTGAGCGTGCCGTCCGGGTTCCACGACAGGGTCGAGGTGCCATCCGGGGCTTGGGCTACTTGCGGGCGGTTCGCTGCATCGAAGCTCGATGTGATCAGCGCGTCCGTAGCATCCCGGTGCCGGATGCGGTTGCCTTCTGGATCGACATCAAAGTCTAGCTCCGAACTGAAGTCTCCCAGCGTTGGCGCCAATGAGACGCCTTGGCTGAACTGGATCTTCTCGTTGGTCAGTCGGTCGCGGGCATCGAAGGTTCGGTTGATGACGCGATGGAGAGTCCCGACGCCGGACTGGCTGGATTCACCGACGAGGGTGAGCTGGCGGGCATTGTTGTTGGCGTCGTAGATCTGGGTTTGGACCAGGCTGCCTTGGCCTGGCTGGGAGGCGGTTTCTGTCGAGATGCGATTCAGGGCATCCAGTTCGGTCGAACGCGTTGCACCGTTCGGTTGGGTCAGCGACCTGACCTGGCCCTCGCCATCATAAAGCAGGGTTTGGGTGCGGCAATCGGGCGCTGAACACTGCTCCGTGGCTGGATACGTGTACGTCTTGGTGCGCCCCAACGCATCCTGGGTTCTCACACTGACATGTTGGTTGGCATCCGTGACCTCGGTCAGGACGTCATCCAGGCTGTACTTGTAGTGCGTTTCGTATCCCTCCGGACTTTCTACGCGCTGCAGCCTGTTGGCCTCATCGTATTCATAGGTCCACGCGTTCCCCTTCGGCGGACGCACCGAGGTCCGGTTGCCATTGCCGTCAAACCCTTGCTCGGAGACTTCGGCTACCCCGTTGACCAAGACCGTCGATTTGGTCTGCCGATTGCGCAAGTCATACTCGAACGACTTGACGACGGCGGCCGGATCCAGGGACGTTTCAACCTGATCGCTCGGTGTGTACGTGTTGAACCACACCGCCGGACCGTCATCGAGGATCTGCGTGGTCTCCTCGACCTGGTTGGTCGCGGCGCAGGTGGCTCGCATTCATGGCACCGGCGAACCGATCCACCTGTGGCAAGGCGTCGTCGGCAGGCGGGACTTCCCGATGAAGGAGTAGCCCACCGTGCAAGATCGCAAACCAGGGGCAGCCCAACCTAGGCACCGAGGACAACCAGTCCGGTCCGCGACCACTCGCGGCCATATCCTGATGACTGTGTGTCAAGTGTCCGTCTTACAGGTTGACATCCTTGAACATGGCGTGCGCCAAGGACATGGTTTCGCGCCGCACAAGCCCGCGACCACATCGCTGGGCTGAGTCCGCATTTGTCGGGAAATTTCCAGACTGAACGTCGGCGGCAGTCAAAAAAGAGAAGCCCGCCAGTCGACCGGAGGGGAGGGATCTCGCGGTTTGCTCGACGGGCGGGCTAAAGATCGGGATCTCGCGATCCGATTAGCTGACGTTGTTGGTTTGCTCAGGCGCCGGCTTAAGCCAGCGCTTTCTTCGTCTTGCCTGCTGCGCGCTTCGCGGCTGGACGCTTGGCGGCCGGCTTCGATGCGACTTCAGTGGTCTTGGTTGCACGCTTGGTGGCTGCAGCCTGTGGCTTGTTCATCTTGTTGACGGCGCGGCTCAGTTCTTCGACGCGACCAATCAGCGCTTCCATTTCGCCGCGACCCGGCACGCCGAGCTTCGACAGCACGCGCGAAACGCGCGTTTCGAAGATCGTTTCGAGCTTTTCCCACGAATCGCTGGCGCGTTCTTTCACTTGTTCCACCTTCGTCTCGACCGCATCACGCACGTCGTCGACCTTGCCGGTCGCGAACTTGCGGGTTTTCTGTTCCAGCGACACGCCTTCCTTCACGAGCGCTTCGAACAGCTTGGTGCCTTGGTCCTGCGCACGCGAAAACGCGCCCATGCCGGCCATCCAGATCTGCTGTGCGGACTCGACCAGGTTTTGCGCCTTGTCGGATACGGAATCAGCCGCCGGAGCAGCCTTGGCTTTCGACTTCGACTTGAATTTGCTCATGAACCCTCTCCTGATGAATTTGGTAGACGCGACCAAACTGTCGCGCCGTGGTGAGGGCACATTAGGGGGTGACGGTAGAATAATCGCACTATGGCTGTGCGGCGGTTCACATTGGAACCTCAGTCGGGACGCGGCATCCCGACTTGTGATCGACGACAGGCCCGAAGCGATCAGGGTGAAGAAGTGATTGCCGGGTACTTTTTCTCGCCTGCAGTCACGCGCAGATCCAGTCGGTTTTCCGGCGGCGGCAGCGGGCACGTGGAGTAAGGCGTGAACGAACACGGCGGGTTGTAGGCCCGATTGAAGTCGAGCGTCACGCGGCCATCCACAGCAGGCTTCGCGTACACGAATCGGCCCGGTCCGTAGGTCTCCCGGCCATTGGTGCGATCGGCGAAAATGAAGAACCAATCGGTTGTCCCTGCCTCCAGGACCGGATGAATCGTAAAGGGCTTCCCGCCGATCTCGAAATGGATGACCCCCGGGGTCTCCATACGCTCGATCGTGCCCAACACTGTCTGGATTTCGAAGTACTTCGTCTCGGCATGTGCCTCGAATCGGCCCTCGACCTTGAACGTCGCGTCGATCGGAAAATAGTCGATACCGCTGAATCCCGTGCGTGTCGCTGCATTCGGATCCTTGACCCGCAGCGCCATCTTGCCACTTCGTTCGATCACGACCACGCTGATCGGCTCGGATCGCAGGAGCGTCTGTTTGCCGCTGCTGTCCGCTGCCAGTCGATGCCAGACGCGACCTTGATCGTCTTGCTCCAGGGCTGCCGCGTCACGGACAAAAACCTGCGGCGCCGGGTCGGCCGTGAACCACACTTCCTTGCCACGCAGGCGCATGATGCCTAAGTGTGCCGGCCCCGAAGCCAGCCGCAGTGTGTTGTCGGCAGCACTGCCCACAGTCTGTTCACCCTCCACCAACCAGTGCATGCCCACCAGGCTCAACCAGCCATCGGGCGCTGTCAGACGCTCGACACGGGCTTTGCGCCAGGCTTCGATGTCAGCCTGATGCGTGGGTTCCTGAGCCGCAACAGTCGGTGCCTCGGTGCGCGGTTCGCCGGGTGTGCAGGCACTCAGTGCGATGACCAGCGCGACTGCGGTCCAGTGGAGGGATAGTCGGCTCATCGTTTCATCGTCCTCGCAAAAACAATCGATCCAGATCCTGCATGCCCAACTGCACCCACGTCGGGCGGCCATGATTACATTGCCCGGAGCGCTCGGTGGCTTCCATCTGCCGCAAGATCGCATTCATTTCGACAATGCTCAAGCGCCGGTTGGCACGGATCGCGGCATGGCATGCCATGGTTGCCAGAAGTTCGTTCTGGAACTCCTCCAGCTTCCGGGACTTCTCGTGCTCAACGTATTCGGCGAGGACATCGTGCAACAAGGCCTCGACATTCGCCTCCGACAGCGCAACCGGAATCCTTCGGACCAGAATCCGGTCGACGGCCGAACGCGTGAACTCGATCCCGAGTGCGGCAAGGTCGGCGGCATGTGCTTCCGCCGCATCGGCTTCCCGCGAACCCAGCGTCAGCACGATCGGCACCAGCAGTTGCTGCGATGGCAGGCAACCCGACGCGCGCTCGGCTTTCATGCGCTCATAGGTAATCCGCTCATGCGCTGCATGCATGTCGACCAGCGCCAGTCCGGCGGCATTCTGCGCGAGGATATACACGCCGTGCAATTGCGCCAGGGCATACCCCATCGGCGGAATGTCCGGTTCGTCCATCGCCTGATCGGCCGAAGCCGCCGGCTCGGGAAACATCGGCGCACTGCGCATCGACGGCGCGAATGTAGTGAACGCTGCGGGGCGCTCCGGTCCGCTGGTGTCAGACGAATGACCCTGTCCATAAAGCGCTGCAAAGGACTGGAGGGAGTCCTGCACGCGCAGGCTCGACTGCACCGGCGCCGGCCCGAACCGCCCTGCGGGCCCCAGATTGGCCGGTGCCGCCACTTGGCCGGCACGGGTCTGCGCCAGCGCTTCATGCAGGCTGCGGAACAGAAAATCGTGCACCATCCGTTGCTCTCGAAAGCGCACCTCGGCTTTCGCCGGGTGCACATTCACATCCACTGAAGTCGGGTCCAGGTCGAGGAACAACACGAAACTCGGATACCGTCCATGGAACAAGACATCGGCGTAAGCCTGCTTGACGGCATGGGCAATCACGCGATCGCGCACGAGGCGCCGATTGACGAAAAAGTATTGCCGATCGGCGCTGCTTCGCGCTGCCGTCGGCAAACCGACAAAGCCCTGCAGATGTAATCCGGCAGCATGGTGTTCAATTCGCAGGCTCTGTTCGAGAAACGACTCGCCCAGCAGTCGATCGACCCGCTCGGCAATCGATTCGGCGCGTCCACACCGCATCAACTCGCGCCCACCATGCCGAAGCACGATCCCCACTTCCGGACGGGCCAGCGCCATCGCGCGCAAACCATCCTCGATGTGCCCAAGTTCGGTCCGTTCGCTCTTCAGGAATTTCCGCCGCGCCGGCACATTGAAGAACAACTCGCGCATTTCAACCGTGGTGCCGACCGGATGCTGGGCGGGCTTGATCGCCGACATCCGGCCGTTGTCGGCCTCGACCATGTGCGCAAACTCGGCATCGGGCTGACGCGAGACGATACGGAACTGCGAGACCGACGCGATGCTCGGCAAGGCCTCGCCACGGAACCCCATGCTGCGCACGGACTCCAATTCGTCGAGTGAACTGATCTTGCTGGTGGCATGACGCGTGAGCGCCAACGGCAGCTCATCGGCGGCGATCCCGCCGCCATCGTCCCGCACCCGAACAAGCTTGACTCCTCCGGCCTCCAGTTCGACCTCGATCAGACCGGCGCCAGCGTCCAGCGCATTTTCGACCAGTTCCTTGACGACTGAAGCCGGCCGCTCGATGACCTCACCGGCGGCAATCTGGTTGATCAACTGCTCGGGCAACTGACGGATTGCCATGATGGTGCTCAGCGCCCCGCTGCTTCAACACGGGCACTGCCGACCGCACTGCGCGGATCAGCGGCGCCACTCAAGGTGTTGCTGCGGCGATCCCAGATCACCACGTGCATGTTGCCCCATGGCCGCTCGCCATCGTTGATGGTGTGGCCGCGATCCTGCAAGGATTTGATCTCTTCGCGGGGCATGGCATCGGCTTCGGCGGAAATCACATCGGGCAGATATTGGTGATGGAACCGCGGGCGCGAAACGATTTCGGTGGCCGACCGGCCATCCACGAACTCGAGCAAACCCAACAGCACCATCGTGGCGATTCGGCTGCCTCCGGGCGTACCGATCACCGCCGTGCGGTCCGGTCCGATCACGAACGTCGGACTCATGCTCGACAACATGCGTTTTCCGGCCACCGGCGCGTTGGCATCGGTGCCAATCAATCCATAGGCGTTCGGCACATTGGGTTTGAGGGCAAAGTCATCCATCTCGTTGTTCAGCAGCACGCCGGTACCGGGCACGACCAATCCCGAGCCCATGGGCAGATTCACGCTCATGGTGCCGGCGACCATGTTGCCGTCGGCATCGATGATCGAGAAGTGGGTGGTATCGGTGCCGCCCAGAATGGCCGCACCTTCAGGCAGACTGCTGGACGGTGTGGCGCGATCAAGGCGGATGCCCGCGCGCAGTCCGGCCGCATAGTCCTTGCTGGTCAGGCGTTTGATCGGCATGTCGACAAAATCCGGATCACCGAGGATGTAACTGCGATCGCGATACGCGCGGCGCATGCCTTCAACCAGCAGGTGAGTACGGTCGGCTGCGGTCAGCCGCGCCAAGTCGTAGCCCTCGACAATATTGAGCGTGGTGGCCAGCACCACACCACCGGACGATGGTGGCGGCGCACTCACCACTTGATTTCCCCGGTAGTTGAACCGCAGCGGATCACGTTCGATGACCTTGTAGGCTTTCAGATCTTCGAGTTGCCAGTTGCCGCCGGCTGCGCGCACGCCGTCCACCAGCGCGCGAGCAGTCTTGCCTTCATAGAAACCGCGCATGCCCTGTTTGGCCAGGCGTTTCAAGGTGCGCGCCAGATCCGGCTGAAGAATCACGGTGCCAAGCTCCGGCAGATCGCCGGTCGGAAAGAACACAGCCTTCGACGACGGATATCGCAACATCACCTCGCGGCGCATCGCCATCATGTCGCGCAGGCGTGATTCGAGCGGAAACCCTTTCTCGGCAAGCCGGATTGCCGGCGCAAGGGATTGTTTCAGCGGCAATCGCCCGTAGTGTTCCGCCATGTGGACCAGCGCGGCGGGATGCCCGGGAATACCGGCCGCGAGTGCACCGTTGACACTCTTGTCGCGATCAAGATTGCCGCTTGTATCCATGTACTGCGCTGCATCCACTGCTGCCGGCGCCACTTCCCGTCCATCCAGAAACACCTGCTTGCCGTCTCCAGCACGATGCAGCAGCCAGAAACCGCCGCCGCCGAATCCGGAACTGCTCGGCTCGACCACACCCAGCGCCGCACTGACTGCCACAGCGGCATCAAAGGCGTTACCGCCTGCTTGCAGGATTTCGATTCCGGCATCCGTGGCCAAATGTTGGGCACTCGCCACGGCATGCGCGCCGGGTCTCGCCGGCTCCACGCCGAACGCGGTCACTGGCAGGCAGAACAGAAGAACAATCAGGCGAAACAAGGCGTGCGGAAACGGGGAACGATTCATGCAGACTCCGGTGCGTCGACAGCCGTTGTAACGGCCAGTGCGGTCAACTGGTGATATTTCGCGAGCAGGGTGTCGCGTGACTCCGGCACGGCCAGGTCGACATCGATGCACTCGACCGGACACACCACCACACACTGCGGTTCATCGAAATGGCCGACACATTCGGTGCACCGGTCAAACGCGATTTCATAGATCTTCGGCCCCATGCTGATCGCCTGATTCGGGCATGCCGGCTCGCAGACATCGCAGTTGATGCAGAGTTCGTTGATCAACAGGGCCATGGCCGTGAACTGCCTCTTCCGAAAAAGCAAAAACGCGGCCTGTGCGGGGCACAGACCGCGTCTTCGCTCAACAATTGCTCAGGGCAACGCGACGAAAATGAAATCGGCACCACCCGGTGCGAGCGTGTCGCGCATCGCTTGCTCATCGGCAGCATTGCCGACCACAAGGACTTTGACACCCTTCAGCGAATTCGGGCGGACATCTTTGAAGCCTTCGTTGATCAGCACCGCGACCTTGGCAGCATCCGGGCCACCAAATGCCAACATGTTGCCCGGCAGAACGCCGCGAAGCACCACATCCTGCACCGACTCGAGCTGACGCTGTGCTTCTTCTTTCGTGGCGTCGTCGTCGCCAGCGGGCACGAAATAAACAAACGGGCGACTGCGAACGCCACCCATGTTGTTCTGTACGACACCCGTCAGATACTTTTTCCAGCCCGGCAGGTCATTGGCATCGGTCGGCACGACCACCTGGACCGGCTGTTTCTTCGGTTTTTCCTCTTCCTTGGCGCAACCGGACACTGCCACGACAGTGAACAGCACGAGCATCAATTTGCGCAACATCGAATTCATGGACTTCCCCGCTTTATTTGTGTGCTTCATTTGTTACCTCAACTCTGGCAAGTTTTCCAGTCTTGGGCAACAGCCCGCGCCCAGCCCCGGAAATGGGTATGACATCGTACGTTTTCAACAGCTGTCCGGACCGATCAACGCTGCCAACGCGCCTTCAGCGCCCTGGACACGGCCGGATGCACGAATCCGCTGACATCTCCGCCAAGCCGGGCGACTTCGCGCACCAGGGTTGAGGAAATGAAACTGTGTGCCTCGGAGGGTGTCAAAAACAGGGTTTCGGCATCCGGGATCAAGTGCCGGTTCATACTGGCCAACTGGAACTCGTATTCAAAATCGCTGACCGCGCGCAGACCGCGCAGGATCACACCGGCGCCGATCTCGCGGACAAATTCGGCCAGCAGGCTGCCAAAACCCATGATCTCGACGTTGCCGATACCGTCCAGCGCTTCGTGCGCCAGACTGATGCGCTCTTCGAGCGTAAAGACCGGGCCCTTGCCGGGGTTTTCGGCGATCGCCACCACCAGACGGTCAAAAATCGGTGCAGCACGATGCACCAGATCGATGTGACCGTTTGTCATCGGATCGAACGTACCCGGATAAACGGCGAGACGAGGCGACAGGGACTTTGACATGCGCAGGGCTCGGCTCCGGTGGTTGAAGTCGTCCGTGGCAGGTGCCAACGGCTGGTTCGTGACTCGAAATTCAGCTACGGCGGACTGGGTCGGCAGGCATCCGGAGCGGCGCTAGCTATTGTCGTTTCCGGCGTGCGTCGATAGACGTGTTGCATGACGTCGCCAAACCGACCGGACCGCCAGGACGCCCAGGCAGTCGGCACCGGGAATTCCGTCCTGACCGGCGACTCGACATGGACTCCAGGCGGACGTGGTCAGGCAACCACTGGACCTGGGTTGGGCGAGCGTTTCCGTCCAGAGGCCGGCACTGAACGGGGATCAACAAACACCAGATCGAACGGACCCGGCAACAGCGCCAGAGCGTCGCGCGCCGGGCGGGCCAGTACCGCGGATGGTTGCTTCAGTCGGGTCAGCGTGGCTCGCAGCGGCCGCGATGGCCGGGTCGGACTCGACAAAATCAACCCGCCCGGCCCCACGGGACAGGGCTTCGATCCCGAGGACCCCGGTTCCAGCAAACAAATCCAGAACTCGCGCACCGGAAAGCACGGGCGCCAGCCAGTTGAACAAGGTTTCCCGGGCCCGGTCGGGCGTCGGACGGAGCCCCGGCCGGTCCAGCACTTCGACACGGGAGCCCCGCAGGCTGCCGCCGATGATCCGCACATGATGGGGCTTGGACTTCAAGTTCGCTCCGGGCTGGCGTTGTACGATAGACCGATAGCTTATCGCCGACGTGCCCATGTTCAGCTTCTTCAAGAAAAAACCCGTCTCACCCCCAGCCGATCCAGCAACAGTCCCGGAGTCCGCGACGGAGCTGCCGCCCGTTGCCGCGGCGTCTGCCGAGGAATCGGCAGAACCCGCCGGCTGGCGCGAACGGCTGCGCAGCACGGCGCTCGGCCGGAGTTTTGGCGCGTTGTTCTCGAACAACCCCAAACTGGACGAACATTTACTGGATGAACTGGAAACAGTGCTGCTGACAGCCGACGTGGGCGTCCCGGCAACCACCGAACTCATCGACAAACTCAGACCTCGTCTCAAGGCACGTGAGTTTGCCAGCGTGCCGGCGCTCCTGGCTGCAGTACGTGCCCATCTTTTGGCGCTGCTGAGGCCTGTTGAATTGCCGCTGGTGATCGACGCCGACAAAAAGCCCTTCGTATTGCTGGTGGTGGGGATCAATGGCGCCGGCAAGACCACCAGTATCGGCAAGATCGCGCGCTGGCTGAAGAACGAGGGCCTGCAGGTGATGCTCGCAGCCGGCGACACGTTTCGTGCTGCTGCCGTCGAACAGTTGAAGGTATGGGGCGAACGCAACCACATTCCGGTCATTGCGCAGACCAGCGGTGCCGATTCGGCATCGGTGATTTTTGATGGCCTGCAGGCCGCCAAGTCGCGCGGTTACGATGTGCTGATCGCCGATACGGCCGGCCGCCTGCACACTCAAGCAGGCTTGATGGACGAACTGGCGAAAGTGAAGCGGGTACTGAGCAAACTCGACGGCGAAGCACCGCACGAAACCCTGCTGGTGCTGGACGGCAATACCGGCCAGAACGCACTGTCCCAGGTTCGCCAGTTCCACCAGACCGTGGGCCTGACCGGGCTTGTGGTGACCAAACTCGACGGCACCGCCAAGGGTGGCGTGTTGTTTGCGCTGGCGCGTGAATTCCGGATCCCGATCCGATTCATCGGTGTGGGTGAAGGATTGATCGACTTGCGCACCTTCGATGCCGAAGAATTCGTCGACGGCTTGTTGCCGGCACAACTCGGTCAGGCTGCCGACTGAGCATGCGCCGGTATCGACTGGTCTTGCTGGTCGGCCTGCTGGCGCTGGTGTTTGCCGGCATTGCCCTGAATCGCCTGCGCCAGGACTCGGCACGGCTGACCGGCTGGCTGATCCAACTGGTCCAGGACCAGACCGGGCTGACTGTCAGCACCAGCGCACCCGGCCGGTTCCGATTCTGGCCGGAACTGCGTCTGGCGCTGGACGGCGTCGAGATTCGCGACGGCGAGCGCGATCTGGCGCGAATTTCCAGTCTCGAAATCGGGCTGCCATGGTCGACCCTGCGCAGTGGTGACATCCGCCTGCACGGCATCAGCATTGACCGGATCGATCTCCATGCCGGTCCGATCGATACATGGTGGACAAGCCGGTTTGCGGCGGACGCCGGGCCACCGGCCCCCTGGCGATGGCCCGTGCTGGAGCAACCCGTTCAAATCAACCGGCTCGTCTGGTTCAACGCAGACCCGGAAGCACCGGCTGCCTTCGCGCTGTCCGACTTGCGCCTTGATCAATGGCGCCCGGATCAGGTCGGGCGACTCACTACCCGGATTGAATGGCCGGGCGCAGACCCCATGCCGATCCTGCTGGTCGCCACACCGCGGCAAGCCGGCTACGACCTCCAACTGTCGCCATTCGCGCTGGCAGTGGATCCGACACTTTCGAATGTCGCGGTGAGCGGTGAACTGGCCTTCAATCCGCTGAAGCAGGGCCGATTCTCGGGCACGCTGGGCGCTGCCGACCTGTCGAAGCGGCTATCCGGTGACCTGCTCGATTTTGAACGTCCCAGCAACCTCACGATCGACTGGCAGGGCCAATGGAACGGACGCTTCTGGTTGCGCGCCAACGGCACCTTGTTCGCCGAGCCGATCCATGCCGACATCGCCCTGCCCGCCGACTGGCAAGACCACGTTTCGCCTCCGATGGCCTTGCTGGATATCCTGGAAGGCAAGATCGAGATCGAACGTCTGCGCCTGGGCATCAGTGAATGGAACCGCCTGACCATCGAAGGCAAGCCGTTGGCTGATCTGCCCGGCCCCAAAACCGTTCCATGACGTTCTCCGATCGCCTGCTGGAGTGGTTCGACAAGCACGGCCGCCACGATCTGCCCTGGCAACACCCTCGCACGCCTTATCGGGTATGGCTGTCGGAGGTGATGCTTCAGCAGACGCAGGTTGCCACGGTCATCGGGTACTTCGCACGATTTCTGGAACGGTTTCCCGATTTGCCGACTTTGGCCGAAGCACCGCTTGATGACGTCCTCGCTCGGTGGGCCGGACTCGGTTACTACAGTCGTGCGCGCAATCTGCATCGCGCAGCCCAGGTCTGTGTCGCGAATTTCGGCGGCACCTTGCCGGATTCTCTTGAAGCGCTGGTGACTTTGCCCGGCGTCGGCCGTTCCACTGCGGCAGCCATCCTGAGCCAGGCTTTTGATCGTCCGGCGACCATTCTCGACGGCAACGTCAAACGAGTGCTTGCGCGGTATTCCGGAAACACCACACCCATCAATGAGCGATCAATGGAACAGCGCTTGTGGGCGCTTGCCGATTCCTTGCTTCCGGAGCATCGTGCGGCCGACTACAGCCAAGCCATGATGGACCTCGGGGCGACGGTCTGCACTCCTCGAAAACCGGTGTGCACGATGTGTCCGCTTGAACAGGATTGTGTTGCGCGCAGCAAGGGCCTGCAGGAATCGATTCCGGTGCGAGCGCCGAAAAGAGCCGTCCCCGTGCGCGAGATCCAGATGCTTTTGCTGCGGGACCAAGATGGCGCCCTGCTATTGCAGCGCCGGCCGGAACAAGGGATCTGGGGCGGGCTTTACAGCCTGCCCGAATTCCCGATTGGCGCCGACCTGATTTCTGCGGCCCGAACGAGTCTCGGTCTCGACATTGAACTGGGTGAACGGATGCACTCGCTCGATCATCGGTTCACGCACTTTCTGCTGCAGATCACCGCGCGTGAAGCGCGGGTGGCTGCCAGGAACCGCTTATCCGAGCCACTACCCGGGCATCAGTTTGTCCATGGCGCCGCACTGACAAGACTCGGATTACCCAAACCCGTTGCGATGTTGCTGGAATCTCTGAATCATTCAGAGGTGCCCTAGGCCATCCGCACCCATCGCCACAACGTCAGCAGATTCGGCGGCTTGCCGTTCATCAGCAGGCCGATACGAAACACCTTGCCGGCAAGCCAGACCGACACGACGGCTGCGATGGCGTTGATGAGGATGGCGAGCCAGACCTGCCAGTCGGGCGGCGGAGCCGGCGCTCCAATCCGCATCATCATGATGAAGGGGCTGACCGGTGGACAGAAGCTCAGCACGGTTGCCAATGTCGAATTGGGATCAGAGGCAATCGGGCCCATGAACATCATCGGCAGCATGATGATCAACATCACCGGAGTCAGCAGACCCTGCGCCTCGCGGATTTCATTGACGGCTGCGCCGATCGCCGCCATCAGCGATGCAATCGTGAGCGACGACAGCACGAAGAAGATCAGCATGTAGACCAGCGACGAAAACTGGATCATGCCGAGCAGCGAGAATGCCACCAGCCCGACCGCCATCAGACCGCCGTAAATCAGCAGCATCAGAGCGCCCACAGCCATTTGTCCGACGATCTTGCCGGCCATCAGTTCGGTGGGCGACACCGCCGCCAGCAACACTTCGATCACGCGACTCGACTTTTCCTCGATCGTCGAAGTCATCAACTGCTGACCGCCAGCCATCACCGCCATCATGATCAGGATCATGAACCCGATCGGCAACAGCATGCGGGCCACTTCATTCTTGCCTTGCGTCCCCTTGCTCGACACGATCTCGGACTTGGCCGCCGTGACTTGCATCAATCTGCGGATCTCGTCTGCCTCCAGGTTGCGCCCGCGCAGCCTGGCATCGACGATCACCTGCTTGAGTGCGTTGCGGACATCCTGACCGAAGCGCGATTCCAGACCTTCCCGTTCGAACAGGTTGTAGCTTCCCAGCGCTCCATCTGCGGTCGAAGGGGTGGTCGCC
This sequence comes from Ahniella sp., assembly GCA_016712105.1. Taxonomy (GTDB): domain Bacteria; phylum Pseudomonadota; class Gammaproteobacteria; order Xanthomonadales; family Ahniellaceae; genus Ahniella. The sequence continues at coordinate 258,991 of JADJRU010000051.1, read as the reverse complement.
GAAGGTGCGATCTCGATGACGATCAGCAAAGACCGCTCGTCGCCCTTCTTGAGCTTCAATCGTTCGCGTGCCGCATTGAGCGCCTCGTCACCGGCGATCGTTTCCAGCGTCAGGTTCGGCACTTCACCAAGCGCCTTGTCCATCTCTTTGCTGACCTGATCACTCTTGGTCAGCGCCTTGACCATGTCCGGCATCACCGAGTCGATGCGCTTGCTGACCTCGCGCCGACGTTCCAGCAGCGTCTCGCGAGACAACTCATGGCGCAAACCCGCCAGAACGGAACCGGTCGGGTCATAGACGGCAATCCGACCCTCCAGCGCCGACGACTTCGTGTTGATCAACATCGGCAGCACAAGCACCATCAGAGCCATGATGGCCGGAACGATCAGCAGACCGAACAGGAAAGTCTTGGTCATGACGGTCGCGGCAAATTCACGCCACGCCACCTGCATCACCTTGGCGGTATTCATGCCTGCGCTCCTGCTGCCTGATTGCCGGTCACGATCTGGATGAACACGTCCTCCAGATTGGGTTGCACGAGTTCCAGCCTTGCTGGCGTCACCTTCGTGGTGATCGCATTGACGATCGCCTCCAGCGGCGCACCTTCAGCAAGTTCGATGCGGAATCCGGATTCGGCCCGATCCACCGACACGACCCCGGCCACATCCGCCAGCAAGGCCGGGACCGGCGCGTCGCCGTTCAGCGGCTGAAACCGGATCGATCGGACTTCACTGCGTGCCCGAATGTTCGCGAGCGGGTCATCGAGCACTTTACGGCCGTTGTGCAGCATGACGATGTGATCACACATCTGCTCGGCCTGGTGCATCACATGCGTGGAAAACAGGATGGTCGTGCCGGCGCGATGTTGCGCTTCGATCAGGTCACGCAACAGGCGCATGTTGACCGGATCGAGTCCGCTGAAGGGTTCGTCGAGAATCAGCAGTTCGGGATCATGCATGACGGCGGCAATGAACTGGATCTTCTGTTGCATGCCTTTCGACAGATCTTCGCTGCGCTTTTTCGCCACTTCCGGCAAGCCCACGCGTTCGAGCCATGCGTGGCAGCGCGTGCGCGCGTCGGCGCGACTGAGTCCTTTCAGAATGCCCATGTGCACCAGAAAGTCGACGTCTTTCCTTTTCTTGCACAGGCCGCGCTCTTCCGGCTAGTAACCGATCCGATCCTTCGCTTTCAGCGCCGAGTCTTGCCCGAGCACGCGGATCTGGCCGCTGTCGGGAAACAGGATGGACAGGATCATGCGCAGGCTGGTGGATTTGCCAGCGCCGTTCGGACCGATCACGCCATACAGCGCGCCGCGCGGAACGACCAGGTTCAGGGAATCGACGGCATGTTTGTCGCCGAAGTGTTTGTGTACGGATGAAATATCGATGGCTGGGCTCATTCCGCTATGACAACACATGCCCTCGCAGAACCCAAGACTCCCGACGCCATGAATCCGACCTGACGCCTGTCATCTCCGTTCATCGCGGAGATAGCTCAAACCCCGATTCTCGGGTCGCACGTTTGAGTTTCACCACCCCGCCTGAGGAGGCTCCATGAAAACGTCGTCCCGTACCGCCCCGAAATTCCGTTTGCTGACGCTGGCGATTGCCGCGACCCTGGTTCTGGGCGCATGCGCCAAACAGGCCAAAGTCGAACAGGACATCGGCAGCCGCCCCGAAGCCCCGCGCGAACAGGAGCGCCAGGTTGCGGCTGGAGATTCAAACGAAGTTCTGGATTCGATCGTAATCACCGGTTCGCGTATTCGTGTTGATGAGCAGCGACCCCATAAGCTCGAGCGCCCCGTTGGCGTGGATGACTCGATCGTTGCGGACGAACCGATGGTGCTCGCCGAGATGGCGCCGCCACCATCGCCCCCGGCGCCACCTGCACCGTCGGCGCACATGAAGATTCTGGCCTCGCCGGCCGTGCAGTCGGCAGGTGTTGCGGCGATCCCTCCGGCCTCGCCATACGACCCGGCGAACCGTGAGCAATACGCGGAACGCAAGGACAACAACGTCAAACAGGTCAGCGACGAACCGGTTTCGACTTTCAGCATCGATGTGGACACAGGCAGCTACAGCAATGTCCGCCGAATGTTGGCGCAGGGTCACCTGCCTCCGGCCGACGCCGTTCGCGCAGAAGAATTCATCAACTATTTCGACTACGGCTTTTCGGCACCCGAGACGCGAAAGCAGCCGTTCTCGGTCCACACCGAACTCGCGCCAGCGCCTTGGAACAGCAAGCGACATCTGCTGATGGTCGGCTTGAAGGGTTACGAGATCGCGCAGGAATCCATACCGGCATCGAACCTCGTGTTCTTGATCGACACGTCCGGATCGATGGACAGCGCTGACAAGATTGGCCTGCTGAAGCAATCCTTTGCGCTGATGGTGCCGAAGTTGCGGGCGCAGGACCGGATCAGCCTGGTGGTGTATGCGGGTTCGGCTGGTTTGGTGCTGCCGCCAACCCCCGGCGACCAGCATGAAACGATCCTCGCGGCGCTGGAGCGACTGACGGCCGGCGGCTCGACGAACGGTGGCGAAGGCATCACGCTCGCCTATGAACAGGCCCGTCGCGCGTTCATTCGGGATGGCGTCAATCGCGTGATCCTGGCCACCGACGGCGACTTCAACGTGGGCCTCGTCGACAACGAAGCGCTCAAGTCGATGGTGTCCGAACAGCGTCAGAGCGGCGTTTCCCTGACCACTCTGGGATTCGGCCAAGGCAACTACAACGATGAACTGTCCGAACAGCTTGCCGATGTCGGCAACGGCAATCACGCCTACATCGACACACTGCAGGAGGGCCACAAGGTTTTGGTCGAAGAAATGAGCTCGACACTGTTCACGATCGCGAAGGACGTGAAGATCCAGATCGAGTTCAACCCAGCACAAGTTGCCGAGTACCGCTTGATCGGCTACGAGAACCGCATGTTGGCGCGCGAGGATTTCAACAATGATCGGGTGGATGCCGGCGAGATCGGTGCGGGCCACGATGTCACCGCGTTGTATGAAGTGGCGCTGGTCGGCAGCGGTGGAGAACAGATGGATCCCCTCCGATATGGCCAGAAGGCGTCATCCAAACCTGCCGCTGCGGAATTGGCTTTCCTCAAACTGCGCTACAAGGCACCGGATGCCGAAACCAGCGAACTGATCACTTACCCCATCGAGCGTCACCAGATCAGCGGTACGGTGAGCGCCCGCATGGGCTTTGCGTCGGCGGTTGCCGCTTTTGCCGACCGCCTGCGCGGCGGCGAGCACATCGGCGGGTTTTCGTTCACCGAGATCAGCAAACTGGCGCGGCAGCACAAGGGCCAGGACCCGTTCGGTTACCGCGACGAGTTCATCGGCCTGCTCGACCGGGCCCAGTCACTGTCCGGCGAAACCGCACCCAAAGTCAGCGTGGCGCAGTAAGCGGGCTCTGGACCATCTCAGGCATGGCAAGTCCGGCACAGGTCCGGACTTGCCTCGCCACACTCATGCGGCATTCAGCGGCTTCGGCCTATGAACGGGGTGGAACCCAGGAGACGCCATGTCCATTCGCCCGCTGATTGCCGCCCTGATGCTGGGATTGACCCTGGCGCCGATGACTCTTGCCGATGCAAAACCGGACGTTTCGACGATCAAGGGCCGAATCCAGATCGTGGACTCGTTCCCCGACTACAAGGTCAAGATCGTGGACAGCTTCGCCGACCTGCATGTTCAGGTCGTCGAACATTTCCCCGACGATGCCGGACAATGGCAGATGGTCGAGAGCTTCCCGGACCACAAGATCCAGTTCGTCGACAGCTTTCCCGACTTCACGATCAAGTACGTGGAGCACTTTCCGGGTCCGCAATAACCTTCGGCAGCCGTCTGGAAGCAATGTTTTGTGGCCCGGAGCAGGATTGGTTTCCCTGCACCCCCGTTTTTGCGTACGCTTGGGGGATGAAAGCGAACCGTGTCAAATGCAGCGAGTGTGCGCTGCACCCCCTTTGCCTGCCGGCCTCGGTCTCGGTCGAGGAAATCGAGCGACTTGAGGAAATTGTCCTGCAACGGCGACCGATGCAGCGTGGCGAGCGCCTGTACAACGCCGGCGAACCCCAGCGTGCCGTATTCGTGGCCAGCCAGGGCTCGTTCAAGACAAGCGTGGTCAATGAGGGTGGCGAGGAACAGACCTTGGCGTTTTTTATGCCGGGTGAGCTGATCGGGCTGGACGGCCTGGCGGCTGGAATCCACCGGTGTGATGCCGTGGCGCTCGAACCAAGTCTTGTCTGCGAAGTGCCGATGGGCAGCCTGGAACGCCTGTCGCAGCGCATGCCGGGCCTGCAGTGGCAGTTGCTGCGCAATATCGGCAAATCAATGACACAGGACCAGGAACACCTGGAAATGATGGGCCGCAAGCAGGCGCAGGACCGTCTGGCGATGTTCCTGCATGGTTTGTCGGAGCGCCAGCGTGCGCTCAACCGACCGGCGGATGTCCTGTTGTTGTCGATGGGTCGGGCCGACATCGCAAGCTTCCTCGGCCTGGTCATCGAAACGGTCAGTCGCGGACTTGGGCAGATGCAGGATAACGGGCTCATCAGCGTCCACGGACGCGAAATCCGCATTCTCAAACCGGACGTGATCGAAGCCATGGCCCATGGCGAACATGAACCACTCGCACCACTGAAACGGCGGGCTTGAGGTTCAAGGCGGGCCTTGCCCCCGCCCTGCCCGTCCAACCGGAACGGCTGCTCTTGCGGCCGGTTTGGCCCGATCCCCGGCCCCCTCTCGACCCATCCAGCACTGGCGTGATTCTGCCGCTTGGGCCTGTCATGTGCGCATTCGAGTGCAGATTTGACCGGAAAGGCGAACAGATCTTGCGATACAGTTGGGGTATGTCGATCACACGCTATGTTCTGCTGGTTGTCCTGTCCGTCCTTGCCACTCAGGCCGTGGGCGGACAACTTGCCGACCTGCCCTACGGCAACGACGGATCAGAGCGCAAGACACTCGACCTGTATCTGCCCGCCGAGCCCGGCCCATGGCCGCTGCTTGTCCACGTACCCGGCCGGAACTGGCGCCAAGCCGACAAGCGGGCGATCGGTAACCGGGCGCTCACGTTCAATGCACTCGGAAACGGTGTAGTCGCCATCGACTACCGCCAGCAACCCGACGTGGATTGGCGCGAGCAACTGGCCGATCTGTCCGAAGCAATCACCTGGATCCGGACAAGTGCCCGTCAGTACGGCGGCGATCCAGACCGATTGATTCTGCACGGTGAAGGCAGTGGTGCCCACCTGATCGCGCTGCTGTTGTCGCGGGCAGAAGAGTTCGGGCTCGACGCCAGCGACTTGGCTGCCATCAAGGGTGTCATGTTCTCTAACGGCCAGGGATTCGACCTTCAACCGCAGCGGCTGGGCGCCAACAACTCCGTCCCGGCTGCGATGCGCGACCCGGTCGACTGGCTTGAACGATCGCCATTCCAGCTTTGGCGTGACGGCCGTTGGCCAGTTCTGATGTTGCACGATGCCGAAAACGCCGAGGAGAGCCGCCGATTTGCGGCCCGACTGAAAGAACGCGGCGCCGCGGTCACCGAGAGCCCCCAGGAGGACGCCGGTGGCGATCCTGCCGACGCGACCCGCGAACTTTCGGCCGCATGGCTGAAGTCGCTTGGATTGGGCCGGATCCAGCGCTTTGAAACCATGAACTACAGCCCTTCGTTCCGCGCTGGAGCCGCGGACCGTTCCGAGGCAATCTGGTTTGCAGACCGCGCCGGTCATCTGGTTGGGCATCAGGGGGTTCTTTATGCCGCCCTGGATGCCGCCGCGACGACCGTCAGCCCGACCAGCAGAGTCATTCGTCTGGACGGTCCCGGCCGGCTGTGGCGTCAGGAATTCCGTTTTCCGCTGGGCGTCAGCCGTGTGGATTGGCTGGGCAATATTCGGATCGGAGGCAACGATCTCCTGTTGGCGGTCGTGGCGACGGAAGCAAGTGGCAGCGGCTTGTGGCTTCGCCGTGAATCGGGCACATGGGTTCCGGTGCCGGTGCCGTGGTCCATGGCGCAATCCCGAGTCCATTCCGTATTGTCTGATGCAGGTCAGGTCCTCGTTCTGGGCCAGGGTCGCGCAGGCGGCATCTGGCGCATTCAGGCCGATTCGGTCGACGGCATCAAGGTGTCGGACGAACCGGAAGTGCGCATCAATGGCACAGTGGGAGGATTGATCGCGAGTGCCGGCCAGATCTACGGCGTGTGGCAATACGCCGGGCTTCCCGGACGAATCTTCCGGCGCCAACAGGTTGGTGACGTGACTGAATGGCTGGCGTTGACCGAGAGCGACCCGCAGGGCGGTGGCCAAGCCACTTCAGTTGGCCTGGTGCGCGACGCCGACGGCGTCGACAACATGTTGATCGTGCATGCCGGTGCCGGTCGAATCACGCGCTGGCAGCCCGGATCACTCGGCGCGCCGCAACTCGAATTCGAAATCGATGCCGCCTTGCGTGGTCTATGGGGCGATGGGGGCGGCACCTTGTGGACCGCCGCCTCGGGCTTTCAGAGCGGCCTGCATCCGGAAACGAACGAACGCGTCAGCATCCTCGGCATTGGCCGGATGCGTGCAGCGGCAAACGAAGCGCCCTTTGATGGCGCTCATTTGTTGATCCGACAGACCGGCGGTCACTACAGCATCGGATCCGTACATGATTTCGACAGTGCGGCGTGGCCCAAGACGTCTGCAGAAAGTTATGTGCCTTCGCCCTTTGTCGCGGACCAGGGCCGCAGTTGGTATGTCGCCGGGGCAGGCACAGCCGAATCCGGCAACCAGGCTTGGATCGAGCAGGGCCAACTGGACCTCGCCAGCCCGAAACGCGGCCCTTGGTGGGACCGAGGCCGGAGCGGACATGGCTTCGACCTTCAGCGTATCGGCAACCAGTGGGCGCTGTTGTTCTACAGTTTTGATGCCGACGGCGCCCCGACGTGGTGGAGCGCGCTCGGGCAGATCGAACGCGGCCAGTTCACCAGTAATGCCAACGGCCTGATGCTGACCGAACAGGTGCTGCGGGAAGGACAATGGACTTCGGCGATCGACGCCGATCGCTCCGGCACGATCAACATCCGGTTCGGACTTGCTGCGAATGAAGGTGCTTGCAACGATGGGATTGCGCGGACCAATGCGTTGGCCCTTGCAGAATTGACCATCAACTTGCCGTCGCGGGCACCGATTCGCTGGTGCATCGAGCCGATGCAGGTCCGCACTGCCGGCAACGGCGGCGTCGACAACAACGGAATCTGGACAGCCGACTTGCTGGATACTGGCTGGGGGCTGTCGTTGATCGCGCAGGGTTTGGGCGCCGACAACACACAAGGCGCCATCGTCTATTACTACGACGCCGCCGGCCAACCACGCTGGGCGCTCGGCAGCGGGACACAAAGAAACGGTCGCGCGACACTGTCCATGCTCAACGTCCGGAACACCTGTCCGGATTGCGCCCAAGCTCAACAGCAATACCGGGCGATCGGCCAGGTCGACGTGCTCAGCACCGGCGCCTGCGGCGACGTTGCCACACGCGCCAGCATCGACTTGCGATACCCCGACCTCGACGGCAGTGTATTCGTGCGTCAGAACGTCACCTTGCAGCGACTCAACGAATCGGCGTGTTATTGAGGCGCGAACCGCATCGGGCATGTTGCATCGACCGGCGAAATCGCAGCGGGATCAGCCACGATGCCGAAGCCCCGTCTCATCGCGGATGAAGGCGGTCACACCGAACATCACCGGAGTTCTTGAGCTTCAATGACCTGTCGGGTGTGCATTTTTCGATTGAACCAGATCGAAGCAATTCTTCTCCCGCTCGCGGGAGAAGATGCCGACAGGCAGATGAGCTTCAATGACCTGTCGGGCGTGCATTTTTCGATTGGAACAAGATCGAAGCAATTCTTCTCCCGCTCGCGGGAGAAGATGCCGACAGGCAGATGAGGGAAATCTGGCGACGAACGATTTTGTCGCCAATCTGCCCCTCATCCGGCCTTCGGCCACCTTCTCCCGCTCGCGGGAGAAGGGGTGTTTCTTGCGTGCCGCACTCAGTTTCATGCGCAAATCAGCGCATCGTGCGGTGCGATCAGGACGCCCACAGCGGTTGGCTTGCGTCACATTCCATCACGCGGACTTCCGAAGCAACTCGCCATGCGCTCCTAAGTCGCCAAGGCTTCCCGCAATCGCTCCAGGCTTGTGGGTTTCATGACCCAGTCATCCACGGCATCGCGCCCACCTGCGGCATGGGGCGGTAATCCGGAGACTGCAACCATGCGAACGTCCAGACCACGCTTGGCAAAATTGCGCGCAGTTGCCGGGCGAGTTCCGTGCCCTTGCCATCCGGCAATTCGTAATCGACAAGGCAGACGCTGAAGTCGGAGCGGGCAGCAGCCTTCAAGGCTTCGGCCCCACAATCCACGGCTTCGACCTCGCAATCCATCGCACCGAGCAACAGGCTGTGAAACTCGCGATTCAACGCGTCGTCGTCCACGAGCAAGACGCGCCGATCGGCGCGATCGCGAACCTCCGGCTCGGAAATGGACGGTACCGGCGCACCCGCGGCCACAATGGGCAAGCCGAGCCGAAACTGGAATCGCGCCCCGCGACCCGGCACGCTGCTGGCCTCGATCCGTCCACCCATCAGCATCACCAATTCTTGCGAGATCGACAACCCAAGGCCTGCACCACTGCGGTGACGATCACCAAGTTCGCCTTTTTCAAACGGCTTGAAGAGGCGTTTGAGATCCTCGGCGCCCATACCTCCGCCACTATCCTCGACCACGAACTCGATGTCGGCATTCCGCTCGTCACCCGAGAGGCTGCGCACCTGCAAAGCCACGAATCCGGATTGAGTGAATTTCATGGAGTTGCCCAGAAGATTGCCCAACACCTGTTGCAGGCGGTCGACATCAACGAGCATCTGGGGTGGTAGTGCGGCGTCAATCAGCAAACGAAACTCAAGCCCCTGCCTTCAGCTCGCGCCTGATATTGGCCAGCGAACTCGCGCAGATTGGCAGCCAGATCGACCGGGCGCGGGCGCAAGCCCAGCTTGCCCCGTTCAAGTTGACCATGGTCGAGAAGATCCTGGGCCAGAGACCCCATCCCGCGTGCCGCGGATTCCACGGAGCCGACGAGCTTCTGTGCGTGAGCATCGAGACCCTGAAGGCGCAACGACGCACACAAGCCAAGGATGCCGCTGATCGGATTCCGCAGATCATGACTGACGCGCAAGAGCGTTCACCCCTTCGGTCTCGGCGACCTCAAGTTTGCCGGCAGTGCGCCGAAGCACCAGGTACAAGGTACCCAGCGCCAAAACAGCCAGGGTCGAAACAATGGCGATGACACGACTGAGCCTGGACGCTCGAGTTGCAGTTTCGGCCAGCAGCCGATCGGCCTCTGCTCCGGCTTTGGCGCGTGACAGCTCGGCTTCCTGCTCAACGTACCTCAAGCGGTCTTCAAAATCGTCGGTCGCCACCTCACGCTCGCGCCGCGTCACTTGTTCGCTGAGTTCATTCAGCCTTGCCATGACCTCGATCACTTCACCTTTCCCGGCAGACTCGGTGCGCAAACGGGCCAACTCGCGAACGACACGGAATTCATCTCGATAAAGGTCAAGCGCGCGAAAACGGGCTGCAGCCTCGTCCAGCCGCTTGGCCGCGGCCACCCGGTCGTTGGCAAGCAGATCGGCACGGGCGGCCAGTTCCAACCCTAGCCCGCCCAACTGGGAATTCTGCAACTGCTCGGCTTCGTTGCCGATCAGGCCCGCCATCCGGCGCGCGGTAGCCGCATCGTCGCGTGCGAGCGCCATGCGGCCATACTCGAGCCAGATTTCCCCGCGCAGCTTCGGGTCATCCAAATCGGTGGCCGACGCCTGCGCATCCAGCAATGCCGCCTCCGCAAGCTCAAATCGACGCAAGTCAACCGCCGACTTGGCCAGGTTGCGCTGCAGGCGAACCCGCACAGAGACCGCCATGCCCGCCGGCAACTCGGCAATGCCGGACTCCGCGTAACGCACCGCCAACTCGCTCTTGCCCAGACTGGCGCTGATCGATGAATAGGCCAATGCGACGTCGGCGCGCAGGATCGGTTCGTTCATCCCTCGAAGCCTTGAGCTGGCTTCGCCCAGCGCCTTCTCGGCGGCGTTGAAATCCTGCATCGCGGCGTGACCTCGCGCGCTGACGATGAGTCCACGCACTTCGAGGTAGGCATCACCTGCGGCGCGCGCCGATTCAGTAGCCAGGCTCCCGGCGCGCCGTTGGCAGAACCAGTCGGCCTGGACACGACACGCGTTTGCCTCGGCCAGCGACAGCCGCGCCAATTCACGCTGATTGCCCGCCTGAATGGCCTGTTGGCGCAACGGCGCCAACGCCAACAACACGGCGTCCGGATCGATCAGTGCGCGCACCTCAAGCTCATGCTGGTCTCGGTAACTCTCGGATTGCGCCGGCACGCCCGTGGCAACCATCAAGGCCACCATCGCCGGGATCCATGTGAAGAGTCGATGCATCGTGATCACTGCAAAATGGCTTTCCGCTCAGTGGTACGAATAATGCCGCAAACGGCGAACCAATGTGACTGAAATCACAGTCCATGTTGGTGGAGGACCCTACATTTTCGCGACAGCGCCGACGTTCGGCCAGGGGTTGTTCCAATGTCCGAGACATTTCCTTCGCGTAATGTCCTGCCGTTCCAGCGCCCTGAAGCGGGCACGGAAACGCGCAACCGCAAATTGTTCGAAACACTGGTCACCGCGCTGCAGCAACCGGTGCAGGATCTGTGCTCGCAAGTCTTCCAGAGCGGCGATGACGCCTTGTTCGATCGCTCCGAACGCGCCGGGTCGGCTGAGCAGCAGAATGTCCATTTTGAAACCATGCGCCGACTGCGCCTGTCGAAAGTGGACTTGTCGGCGCGTGCATTCGAGTTTGTGCAGACGGAGCTGGCCAGGTTGCTGGGCACTCGCAATGAGCGCTTCGGCCGAAGTCCTGCGCAGATGCAGGCCGAGGCACTGAGCCTGGTCGACCCGGACACCATCGAAGCCGAAATTGCCGCCCAGGCTTCGGCCAATCGCGTGAGGCAGAAATATGCGGCTGATTTTCAGGCGCTTGGCAAGCGCCTGAGCACGGTGCAGGCCCCTGCAGTCGAGGGCGACACGCCCCTCGGACTCGGCCCGGAAGTGATGTGCATGGGGTTCCTGTCGGCACTCCACCATTTCGAGTGTTCGCTGGAAGCACGTCTCGTGCTGATGAAACTGTTCGAGCGCGCACTGCTGTCCGACTGCGAAGGCTTGCTGATGCGCGCGCATGCTGCGCTGAATGCTTGCCAAGTCGCTACTGACGTTCCCTATCGCGCGTTCCAGCGACCAGGCTCACCGACTCCCACAAGCGCAGCCCCAGCACCTTCCGCGAGCGCACACGTTGGCGCTGCGCCCGCGGGCGGCAACTATTCGGTCGATCAGGCCATCCTCCATTCCCTCCGCGAGCTGATCAACGCATTGGGCCTTCGATATGCGGCGAGCCATCGCACGGACACCTCGGCCAACGCACCGGTGGCCAGTCGTCAGGAACTGGCTGCGGCGGTTCAGGCCTTGACTCAACAGTTGGATGCTCCGGTGCGCGAACAGCGCGGTGATGCCCTGTCGAATGCCATCGCTGAAGCACTTGCCCGGCAGCGTAACGGGGATCAAGTCCCGATTCGTCCACTGGACGCCGGTGTCATCGACCTGATTGGTCTCATGTTCGACTACACCGTCTCCGATCGAAACATTCCGGCAGACCTTCAGGCCATCCTGGCGCACCTGCAGATTCCCTATCTCAAACTCGCCCTCGCCGATCCTCAGTTTCTGGCGCGCAAGGAACACCCTGCCCGTTTGTTGCTGAACGAACTGGCCCATGCCTCACTCGGCTGGACTGAATCCGGCGATCGCGGACTGAAAGCACTGCTCGAAGTGATGGTGCAGGATCTGGTGAGCGGGAAGGAACTGACGGCAGACCATTTCACTCGACTACGCAAGGATCTCAGCGAATTCTGCGGCCGCGATGCGCAACGCGTGCAACTGGCCGAACGCAAGGCCTCACAAGCGGCCGATGGCCGCAATCGTATGGATGTGGCGCGCCGGGATACCGAAGAAACCCTGCGCTCGCGCCTCGGGCAACACGAGGTGCCGGTGGTCATGGCCAAGCTGGTCGAGCAATACTGGCAGCAGTACTTGATCCTCACCCACGTCCGCCACGGCCGCGATTCGCGCGAGTGGCTTGATGCGATCCGACTGATCGAACTGCTGGCCGCGTTTCCACGCGCCGATGCCTCGCCCGAACAGGTCGCGCCCTGGCGCCGCCAGTTCAGTGACATGGAAACCTTGTTGCGCAGCGGCCTGAAGCAAACCGGCATTACCGAAGGAGACTGCGATCAGGTCATGGCAGGCCTTCGCGAACTCGTGCATATCGAACGCGACATACCGGTCGCCGCGACGGCGTTGGCGCAGGCCCGGATGCAACCGCGCGTGCGCTTCGACACCGTGCACCACCCCGATCGACCCACCGCACCGCAGGCAACCGAGCCGACAGCCGTGAATGTCGAAACACAGGCAAGACTCGCCGAGTCGATCGATCGGGCACGCGGCTTGAAGAGCGGACAGTGGTTCGAAATGATCAAGCCCGACGGCAAGATCGAGCAGGTCAAACTTCTGTGGATCAGCGGCGACCATCAACACTTCATGTTCGTCAACGGCAACGGCATCAAATCCGCCGAGCGGAAATTGCCGGAACTGGCCGCCGACCTCGTTTCCGAGCGCTTCCGCCTGCTCGATGAACAGCCGCTAGTCGAACGTGCGTTGGCGGCAGCGATGCAGAAGGTTCGCGGCAGGCGGGTGGTGTAGGACGACTTCAGCCGCGAGGTCGATACCCTTCTCTGGTTCACGGGAGAATTATTGCTTCGTTTGACCCTTCTCCCGTTCACGGGAGAAGGTGGCCAAAGGCCGGATGAGGGCCAGGTTGGCGCGAAGGTGCGGCCGGAGACCTTGCGCGATCGCCGGACAACATATTGGCTACGGAATTGGCCTGCCGCCAGATTGCCCTCATCTGCCTGTCGGCATCTTCTCCCGCCAGCGGGAGAAGAATTGCTTCGTTTTAATCTTCAGCAAACCGCTTACCAACGCTATCTTTGGAATCAGAAACTCAAGTCATGCTTGATGAACGTGACGTCAGCCGGGCCGCACGCGTTTGACCAGCAGCAGGTACACGATTGCCGCAATCGCCAGGCCGACGAACCAGGCATAGGCATAAATCGTCGTGAAGATCGACGGCACGGATTCGACGAAACCGGCTGCCTTGAGGAACCCGGGCAGGTTCGGCAGCACACCGATGATCAGCGCGATGAATCCCGGCCAGTGATAACCGCTGCCATAACCGTAACGGCCCGAGTGCCGGAACAGGTCACGATGATCCAGCTCCGTGCGGCGGATCAGGTAATAGTCGACCAGCATGATGCCGGCAATCGGGCCCAGCAACGCCGAATAACCGATCAGCCATGTGAAGATGTACGCGCCGGTGGTCTCGAGCAGTTTCCAGGGGAAGATCGCAATCCGAGACCTGCGGTGATGTACCCGCCGAGTTTGTAGGAAATGCGTTGCGGGCTGAGGTTGGCAAGCCGTTCGCCGGTGCCACGACATTCGCCGCCAGATTGGTTGTCAGCGTCGCCAGCAGCAAAGCGACCAGCGCGATGATGACCGTCACGCCACCCATTCGCTCGGACAGTTTCACCGGGTCCCAGATCGCTTCGCCGTAGATCACCACGGTCGCCGAAGTGACGGCCACACCAACAAACGCCAGCAGTGCCATCGGCAAAGGCAAACCCAAGGCTTGGCCGATCACCTGATCCCGTTGTGAGCGGGCATAACGCGTGAAGTCGGGAATGTTCAAGGCGAGTGTCGCCCAGAACCCGACCATCGCCGTCAGAGAGGGCCAGAACACGGACCAGAACTGTCCGGCGCGTTCGCCACCTTCGGCGAACTTCGAAGGTGTGGCGAGCATCGGTCCGAATCCATCCGCACGGTCATACGCCCACCACAACAAGCCGATACACATGGCGATCAGCACCGGTGCCGCCCACAACTCCAACCAACGGATCGACTCCGTGCCATTCGCGATGAACCACACGTGCAAAGCCCAGAACGCGAGGAAACAGGCGGTCTGGCCCGCATCAATCCCCAGCACCGGCAACGGTGATCCCTGGATGCCGTTATTCGTCAGCACGTTCACGATCGCATAGATCGCCGCACCACCCACCCAGGTCTGGATACCGAACCAGCCACAAGCGACGAGACCTCGCAACAGCGCCGGAATACGCGCTCCGCGGGTACCAAAGGACGCGCGGAGCAGGACTGGAAACGGTATGCCGTGTTTGGTTCCGGCATGACCGATCAACAACATCGGCACCAGCACGATGACATTGGCGAGCAGGATCGTGAAGATCGCCTCCTTCCAGTTCATGCCTTCGCTGACGAGCCCTGCGGCGAGCATATAGGCCGGCACACACACCACCATGCCGACCCACAGTGCGGCAATCGCTTTCCAGTCCCAGGTCCGCTCGGCGGACGACACCGGTTGCAGGTCCGCGTTGCTCAGATCATTGTCGGCATCCACTTCGTGATCCACTGCCATCGCCTTCGTTCGCATGATCAGGCCTTCTGGCTCATCGGATTGTTCGGATGGGTAGTCCAGTTCTGGAACGACGCGTCATCGACACGCTCCATCGTGATGCAGTCATCCACTGGGCAGACATGCATACACAGGTTGCAGCCAACACACTCGGCATCCACCACTTCGAACAATCGCTTGCCGTCGCGTTCGGCAGTGATGGCCTGATGTGAGGTGTCCTCGCAGGCGATGTGGCACAGACCACACTTGATGCAGAGATCCTGATTGATCCGCGCCTTGATGTCGTACTTCAGGTTCAGGTACTTCCAGTCGGTGACGTTGCCGATGGCCTTGCCACGGAAGTCCTCGATGGTCTTGTAGCCTTTCGAATCCATCCAGTGCGACAAACCGCTGATCATGTCGTCGACAATACGGAAGCCATAGTGCATCGCCGCCGTACACACCTGCACGGTGCCAGCACCAAGGGCAATGAACTCTGCCGCATCACGCCAGGTACCGATGCCGCCAATGGCGCTGATCGGCAGGCCATGGGTGATCGGGTCACGGGCGATTTCGGCGACCATGTTCAACGCGATCGGGCGCACGGCCGGACCACAGTAGCCGCCGTGGGTGCCTTTGCCATCCACCGTCGGTGTCGGCGCCATCAGATCAAGATCGATCGTCGTGATCGAGTTGATTGTGTTGATCAGGCTTACCGCATCGGTACCACCAGCCTTCGCCGCACGCGCCGGATAACGCACGTCGGTGATGTTTGGCGTGAGCTTCACGATACACGGCAGTTTCGAGTACTGCTTGACCCAGGCAGCGACCATCTGGATGTACTCGGGCACCTGGCCAACGGCCGAACCCATGCCACGTTCACTCATGCCGTGCGGACAACCGAAGTTCAGCTCGACGCCATCGGCACCGGTGTCTTCGACCATCGGCAGGATGTATTTCCAGGACTCTTCGTCACACGGCACCATCAACGACACGACCATCGCACGATCCGGCCAGTCGCGTTTGACCTGACGGATCTCGTCGAGGTTCACGCGCAGCGGACGATCGGAGATCAGCTCGATGTTGTTGAGGCCGGCCATACGCTGGCCGTTCCACTGCACCGCCCCGTAACGCGAACTCACGTTCACTACCGGTGGATCGAGCCCAAGCGTTTTCCAGACCACACCACCCCACCCGGCTTCAAAAGCGCGGATGACGTTGTAGGCCTTGTCGGTCGGCGGCGCAGACGCCAGCCAGAACGGATTCGGCGATTTGATGCCGATGAAGTTGGTCGAAAGATCAGCCATGGTGGACTCCTCAGCCTTGGCTCAAATAAGCATGAATGGCGGCCGCCGCGGCTTTGCCGTCGGCAACGGCCTGGACAGTCAGGTCGGTTTTGCCACCGACACAATCGCCACCCGCATAAACACCCGGCACACTGGTGGCGCCGTTTCATCGGCGACGATTCGCCCGTTCTTGGTCACCGGACCTTCGAGGCCCGAATCAACCAGCGCCTGGCCAATCGCCTTGAGCACCACATCGGCTTCGACCGTGAAGTATTCGCCGCTGCCGACCAGCTTGCCGGATGAATCGAGCGACGTATGCTCGAAACGCACACCGGCCAGCACACCATCCTTGCGCAGCAATTCGACCGGGCGCGAGAAATGCAGCACGGTCACGCCCTCTTCCTTGGCGAACGCCTGCTCCAGGCTGGTCGCACTCATCGTTTCGGCACCACGCCGATAAGCCAGCGTGACGCGTTCGGCACCGAGTCGTTTGCTTTGGATCGCTGCATCGATTGCGGTATTGCCGCCACCGATGACCACGACACGGCGCCCGACCGGCACGGTGCCCTTGTCTTTCGCCTGCCGCAATTCGGCAATGAAGTCGACAGCGTTGCGGACACCCTCTTCATGTTCGCCAGTCACGCCCAGCGCATTCACGCCGCCGAGCCCGATTCCGAGGAACACGGCGCCAAATCGCTGTCTCAGGTCGGCGAGTGTGATGTCATGGCCAAGTGCCGACCCGTGGTGCACCGTGATGCCCCCGATCGACAGCAGCCACTCGACTTCCCGCGCGGAAAAATCGACGACCTTGTACGCGGCGATCCCGTACTCATTCAGCCCGCCGGACTTGGCTCGTGACTCGAAGACTTCGACCTCATGGCCGAGTTTCGCCAGAGCGTGTGCGCAAGCCAAACCAGCCGGGCCAGCACCGACGATCCCGACACGTTTGCCAGTGGGCGCCGCGCGCGAATACAGACGCGTGTCGGATTCGAAAACCCAGTCTGTGGCATATCGCTGCAGAGCGCCAATCTGAACCGGCTTGTCTTCCGGCCCGTTGCGAACACACTCGCCTTCGCACAGGATCTCGGTCGGACACACGCGAGCACACTGCCCGCCGAAAATGTTCGCATCGAGAATCTTGTGTGCGGCACCCTTCAGGTTGTCGGTGCTGATGCCGCGGATGAATCCGGGAATGTCGATCCCGGTCGGACACGCCTGGATACACGGCGCGTCATAACAAAAATGGCAGCGGCTCGCCTCGATCAAGGCCTGCTGTCGGCTCAAGGCCGGCGCCACGTCACCAAAGTGCCGCGCCAGTGTCGCGGCGTCGAGTCGCCCAGCGGCGACGTCTCCCAACTCTTTCCTGCTCATCGTCTCTCCCTCACTCCGGCGAACTTCGTCGTCGCCAGCTACAGTGTCGGAAGGTTTTATTCGTTATCGGGGCTGGGTGCAAGGTTTATGCCTCGCAGAGGGGTCAATCCTGCCAGTCGATCGGGTTTTCGAGCGCTTCGGCTGTTGCATAACCCTTGCTGCAGAGCTCGTTGAAGCCTCGACTCCCTTCGACCGAGTTGTGAACGGTCAAACCCATTTCACGAAAAGACTTGGGATGGCCTTGAAACCAGTTCCGGTAATGATCCAGGACCTGCGCCTCGAGTCGCGGATACTCGGATTCGGGAATGCCGAGTTGGAATTGTTCGCGCATGTCCGATAGACGCGCCTCGAACGGTTGATTGGGCGCCTTGGCGGACTGGGAAGCAAGCTTCAACAGCATGTCGAGCACAATTCCCCGCTCGGGTCGACTTGGGCGGTTCATTGCCATCGAAATCAGGACATCGTCAAATTGCCCTTTGTAGACTCCTTGCATCTCCATCAGCACCCAGAGTGATCCCGACGCCAACGCGGCTTCGGCCAATCGGGGGGCGTCCTTTCGGTAATCGTCCAAATGGTAACTTGCCGAATAGATGTCCTGGGAAACCCACAAGCCGCTGACATATTCCTCGATCGCCGAAACATTTCCGGCCAGGGCAGCCTGTCTCAGCAGACCCATTCGCTCATTGAGTTCACCACTCCCCAAACCGGCGCAGTTCATCGCGAGTTGTTGTTTCAGTGTTGCCTGCTCAGCATATGGACCCGCGAGATCCGCTTCAGTTTTTGGATCTCCCTGCTGGATCGATTCGAGCGTGTCTTCCAGCATCAAACAGCGTCCGAGTTCGGCCGACAAACGACAGGCCGCCGGCGCATCCCCCTTGTCTGCACGGTCTTTCAGAATTGCATAGATCGACTTGACCGGAAGACGCTCTGCCGGCAGCGGCAGCCATTGGGAAGGCGGCAACGGTTTGATGCTGCGGCTTCGGAACGGCGTTGGCTGTGTCGCACCCGCTTTATCCTTGTGAGTTTGGGTCAGCCGATGTGGGGAAGGCACAACCGCGGTCACCTCCCCGTTTGACGGCGGGCCGCCCAAAACATCAGGCGTCCTATTGGTCACACCAACCCATACAGCGACCATGAGGCCGAACAACACCACCACGATCCAGCTTCGCTTGTTCATGGTTTTAGCCACGCAGTCACCGAACTTTCAGACGCGCGTGGTGCAATGAATCGGGCACAGGCTTTGTCCGTCTCCAAGTCGTCGAAGCCCGCAAGCGGAACTTCGTCCCGATTCGCCCAACCTTCAGCAAAGACCTCGTCGACAAGCCGAGTTACATGGGCCCTCACCGCAGGGGGCACATCGCTGGAATCAATCATTGGCATTTTCAGGTCCGGCCGCTCTACTGGCAGCAAATCAACATGATGCGTTCGGATCCTCGTCTCAAGCATCTCGACAAACAATGCCAGTGCTGCCCGATCCGATCGCGCCATTTTCGGGACATTCGGGCTCCTGATACGACCCCAATTCCAACCGGAAACCGCGTTGAGCGTGAGCTCTTGAAGGGCACGAGTTGACCCGACCCTGAGCCCCATCACGAGCATCTCTTCCTGCGCGTCGAGGACCCGCCGAAGTTGTGCACCGTCGGGGTACTGGGTTGCCGACAATGTACCGTCTACGGTCATCAGAGCCAGCGCACCCGCGCTGCCAGCCTTGGCTGAAGTGAACAGCCAATCGAGCGCGCCGCTTGTCATGTCGGCGGAGACACCCTGGCAACGTTGCGCAAGTTCGAGCCGACGTTCCGTCCGGCGCAATCCTTCGAGCGTCTGAGGCTTGCGCGGAAATGACCTGGCTGCCTGCCAGGTTCCGTCAGAACGCCGCGACTCTGCAGCCTGATCGTCCAGAACGTCGCGACCACGAAGCAGCTCCACACCCAGCCAGCATGCAGCCCCTTGATCCCCGCTGTCGGCGCGCTCGCGCAAAGCCGGGAACGCATCCTTGATCGTGACCGTCTCGTCTGGCAACGGCGGCCAGAGGGCGGGATCAAAAGGAATAGGCTCGGCCACTACTGGCATAGTCGCTGACGCAGAATGCTCAACCAATTCAGACGACGACTGCACTTCAGCCTTACCTTCGGATCGAGCCTGAACTTCCGCTTCGACCTCCGGCCCAGCAGTGCTCGAAGGCCGGAGTTCTTCCGGTGTTGCGCGCGACTGCAGAAACAACCACGCCGACAACACCACTCCGAACAGGAGCAAGATCCAGAGAAAACGCATTCCGACGACCCAAGGATTGGCAATACAGCGATTCTAGCTCGTGCGGCCCCAGTGCAATAGAAAGGCAGTGGCAGACTCGATCCGATACTGGCAATGTGAATCTGGGACCTTGCGGATCAAGGCATCGACCAGTCAATCGGCGGCGCTTCAAGGGGGCGGTCGACGTAGGTCTCAGTGCACCGCGCGTTGAAGTCATGCACCTTGCTGCCGTCGAACGGGTAGCGTCCGAACCCACCAAGCGTGAAGTCGCTCTTTCGACCTTGAAACCACATTTCGAATCGCTCTGCGGCTTGTCGCAGCAACGCTTCGTTTTCCTTTTCGTCGCTTGTCCCATCTGATCGCACCAAAGCGTTCTTCCGGTATCCGGCACCCTTCGTTCCGGGGCGGGTTTCGGCGATCAACAAGGCGATTTGCCGGTGCTTCTCGGGGTCCCAGCTGTCACCCAAAGCCCGACTGAACAAGTTTTGTCCTGCCAGAATTCCGAACGCGGATTCGTATTCGACCAAGATCCCGAACGACCCTGCTTGCAGTGCAGCTTCGGCCAATCTCGGCGCCTCGCGACGATAGTCTTCCAGGTAGACCGAACTGGCGTAAACATCGGACCCAAAGAACCACCCACTCACATACGCCTCCATGGCGGCGAGGTTTCCGGCCAACGCCGCCTGCCGCGTGTATCCGGCCTCGTCTGCGAGCCACGCCTTGTCGACACCACTACAGTGGGCAAGCCTGGCCTTTCGGGCAGACATCTTGTCGGGCGATTCCGCGCCACCTGAGGCCTGATATCGAGAAGGCCCCACATCGCGCTCATGGATCACGTTCCGGCAATGGCCCAACTCGGCCGCCAGACGACAAGCTGCTGGCGCGTCACCGCGGTCTGCGCGGGACTTGAGGACCGCATAGGCTCCAGCCAGAGGCAATTCATTGGGTGGCAGAGCTTGCCATTGGTCGCGAGACAAAGGGACGACATCGTGACGGCGCAGTTCGATATCCGTTGGCGTGGCGGCAGGTTTGGCAATCTCTGATAACGAAGACTCCGGATCTGGCAAGCTCAGCTTTGGATTGGTCTGAGAAATCCCCGCCTGAAATGGAGTGTGGTCCATTTGCCGCCAAACCAGCCCGAGCCCGAACAAAACGAGCACCGAGACAATCATCCATTTGAACGGCCGACCGGCGTTCATGGGGACACCACATCCTTGATCGACACCTTCAGATTTACAGGTTCACCGAAGTCGCGACAGGAACGCTGTGCGGTCTTGAACGGATTATCTGGTTCATCTGACTCGCCTGGTGTGTCGGAAGTTGGCCAGGCTTCAACATCGATCTGTCGCACGACGTTTTCGATCCGGATGCGACGTGATTCAGTCAGTTGCGAACGGATGGACAACCCTTCTTTCATGCCCTGAACCACTTCGGGATCAAGCAGGATCACCGGATGCTTCTTGACCATGGCAGTGATCATCTCGTGGAGCAGATATTGTGTCGCCAGCAAATCTTCGCGCGACAGACCGGGGACTTTCGGCGATTGCACGTTGTACATGGCGAACGGCTGGGCATCGAACGTCAATTGATGAATTGCCTGGGGAATACCCGTCTTGACGCCGGCCCAAATGAACGCTTCCCGTTCGTCCAAAGTGCGTCGAATGACCTGTGCGTCCGGAAACCCGGGCTCAAGGTATCCGTCCAGGCGAACAATTTCGCCGATTGCCAATCTGCTGCCAGCCAGTGCAGCCTGTCGGGTAAAGTCCAGACCGCGTTGTACCCATTCAGGTTTTAGCCCCTGGCAAATCACCAGAGAATCCAGGTATTCCGACTGCGTCCCGAGGGCGGCAACCTGATCGGCGGGTGTCTTCGCAGTCCGCACGGACTCCTCAAGGACTGCAGTCAATCGCCTCGAACTGGAAAGTTCCGATCCACAATGCCGCAGTTTTACGCCCAGCCAACAAGCTGCACTGGCGTCGCCTTGTTCGGCGCGCGCCAGCATGTCGTCCAAAGCTTCGCGGACGGGCTGATCATCAGCTGGCAGGGGCGGCCAGGCATCAGGCGCAAAACGAACTGCATCGGCTGCGTGAAAAACGTCGAGTACATCAGCCTCTGTTACGACGCGAGTCTCGTTGGCAGACGTCGTATTGCCGTTCCCGGCGTCCTCGGCGGCAATGGTTTCAGCTGGCGCAGACCCGCTGTCGCCGCCCGTGACCGAGGACCGGTTGACACCGATACGGTCATCCGAAACAAGCCACCCTGAAAGTCCGAGCGTTGCCGCAAGGACGATCAGAACCACCCAAGAATTGCGCTGCATTCAGGCTCTCACCTTCAGCGCCCGGATCGCCCCAACATCGCGTGCAGCAACACATTGCCACCGGCTTCGATCCACTCCGGCGTGGCATCTTCGATTTCGTTGTGGCTGATGCCGCCGATACAGGGCACAAACACCATGGCCGTCGGTGCCACCTTGGACAAATAGCAGGCGTCGTGACCAGCACCGGAGACGATGTTGCGATGGGAGTATCCGAAGCGTTCGGCACCCGCGCGAACGGACGCGACACAGGCTTCATCGAACGCTATTGGTGCGTAGTAGAAGATCTGGTCTAGTTTGGTCACTTCGACCTTTGTCTCTTCAGCGATGCGCGCAACGCCTTCCCGGACTTTTCGGTCCATTTCAGCGAGTACGGCGTCTTCCGGATGACGGATATCGATCGTGAAGAACACGCGACCCGGGATGACATTCCGCGAGTTGGGGAAATTCTGGATCATGCCGACCGTGGCGCAGGCGTAGGGTGCATGTTCGAGGCCGATGCGATTGACCAGGTCGATCACTCTCGCTGCGCCAAGCAAGGCGTCGCGACGGCGTGGCATGGGGGTCGGGCCGGCATGGGATTCCTGACCGGTGAACACGACTTCGTACCAACGCTGGCCTTGGGCATGCGTGACCACACCGATGGTCTTGCCCTCGACTTCGAGGATCGGGCCCTGCTCGATGTGCAGTTCGAACGCGGCATGGATGGGTTTGCCAACCGGCTGGTCACCGGCATATCCGATGCGGGCGAGTTCTTCGCCCATCGTTTTGCCGTCGACATCAGCCCGCGACAGGCCGTATTCGAGCGTGAACACGCCAGCGAACACCCCGGATGACACCATTGCCGGCGCAAACCGCGAGCCTTCTTCGTTCGTCCAGATCACCACTTCGAGCGGGCGATCGGTTTCGATGCCGTGGTCGTTCAGCGAGCGGATCACTTCGAGGCCACCCAACACGCCGTAGATGCCATCGAACTTGCCGCCCGTGGGTTGTGAATCGGCGTGTGAACCGGTGACAACCGGCGTCAGACTGTTGTCGCGGCCGGCACGGCGCGCAAACACATTACCCATCTGGTCGACACTGATCGTGCAGCCTGCTTCCTTCGCCCAGCGCACGAACAAGTCACGGCCATCACGGTCAAGATCAGTCAGGGCCAGACGGCAGACACCGCCTTTTTCCGTGGCGCCGATCTTCGCCATCTCCATCAACGAATCCCAAAGACGCTTGCCGTTGATTTTCAGGTCGGCGGTGAGTTGTGGTTTGAGCTGGGCATTCATGGCCTGTTTCTCCAGGATTCACTTACAACGAATCAACC
Organism: Ahniella sp.; assembly: GCA_016712105.1. Taxonomy (GTDB): domain Bacteria; phylum Pseudomonadota; class Gammaproteobacteria; order Xanthomonadales; family Ahniellaceae; genus Ahniella. The sequence goes on along the minus strand of JADJRU010000051.1, from coordinate 235,830 downwards.
GCCGTTCGTCGGCATGACGAACTGCGCACCGGCGCGAATGCTCGTCGGCCAGCGTTCGGCAATGGCCTTCAGACGCGTGTAGAAGCGCACGCCTTCGGGGCCGTAGACGTGCTGATCACCGAACAGGGAGGCCTTCCAACCACCGAACGAGTGATAGGCCGAGGGCACCGGGATCGGCACATTGACGCCGACCATGCCGACCTGCACGCGCTGGGTGAATTCGCGCGCCGCGTCGCCGTCACGCGTGAAGATCGCGGTGCCGTTGCCATATTCATGATCGTTGACGAGCTGCAGTGCGTGTTCGTAGTCGCGCGCCCGCACGATCACGAGCACCGGTCCGAAAATTTCTTCCTTGTAGATCCGCATGTCGGCGGTGACGTGGTCAAACAGGCAGCCGCCGAGGAAAAACCCTTCCTCGGATCCTGCAACGACATGGTCACGGCCATCCACGACCAACGCGGCCCCTTCCTGCACGCCCAGGTCGACATAACCCTTGACGCGCGCACGATGTTCGCGCGTGATCAGCGGACCCATGTCCATCCCCGGCTGCTGGCCGTTGCCGATCTTCAGTGCGGCCACTCGCGGCTTGAGTTTGGCGACCAACGCATCGGCCGTGCCGTCACCCACTGCCACCGCGACCGAAATCGCCATACAGCGTTCACCGGCCGAGCCGTAACCGGCGCCCATCAGCGCATCGGCCACCTGTTCGAGATCGGCATCGGGCATGACCACCATGTGGTTCTTCGCGCCACCGAGTGCCTGGACACGTTTGCCGTGGTGCGCGCCGGTCTCGTAGATGTACTTCGCGATCGGCGTCGAACCGACAAAACTCACGGCCTTGATGTCCGGGTGCGCCAGAAGTGTGTCGACTGCCACCTTGTCGCCATGGACAACATTGAAGATGCCGTCCGGCAGCCCCGCCTGTTTGAACCAATCGGCGAGCAGCAAGGACGACGAGGGATCACGTTCACTCGGCTTCAGCACGAAGGCATTGCCGCAGGCGATCGCAATCGGCGCCATCCACAAGGGCACCATGGCCGGGAAGTTGAACGGCGTGATGCCGGCCACCACACCCAGCGGCTGGCGCATCGACGTGGCATTGATGCCACCGCCGACGTTCTCGTTGAACTCACCTTTCAGCAATTGCGGAATACCGCAGGCGAACTCGACAACTTCCAGACCACGCGCGACTTCTCCCAGCGCATCGGAGTGGGTTTTGCCATGTTCGGCGGTGATCTGGTCGGCGAGCCGGTCGGCATTGGCGTCCAGCAGTTCGCGGAATTTGAACAGCACCCGCGATCGACGCAGCGGCGAAGTCGCCGCCCAAGCCGGAAACGCCGCCTTGCCTGCGGCGACGGCTGCGTTCACTTCCGCCGCATCAGCCAGCGGCAAGGTCCCGGTCTGCTGACCGGTGGCAGGATTGTAGACGGCGCTGGAACGACTGCCGGCGCCGGCTTGGCGCTGGCCCTGGATGAAATGCGGAATGATGTGGGCTTGACTCATGATGGATTCGCGAACCGGGTCGATTGACCTGTGTTTTTACCACCGACGCGGCTGGCGGACGAGCCACCAACCGCCATAATCGGGTCATTCGGGCGTTTTTGGAGTGTGGACATGGATCTGATCATCCGCCAGGGCAACCTGCCCGACGGCCGTTGTGGCTTGGACATCGGCGTACTTGAAGGCCGAATCGTCGCCATTGCTCCACACATCGAGGCGACGGCCACACGCGAGATCGATGCCACGGGGCGTCTGGTGTCGCCGCCGTTTGTCGACGCCCACTTCCATCTGGATTCAGCGCTGACCTATGGCCAGCCGCGCGTGAACGAAAGTGGCATTCTGCTGGAGGGCATCGCCTTGTGGGCGGAACTCAAGCCCACACTCACGCAGGACGCCATCATCGAACGCGCACTGCGTTATTGCCGACTGGCAGCGCGCCAGGGTTTGCTCGCCATCCGCTCCCATGTCGACACTTCGGATGACCGCCTGCTCGGTGTCGAAGCGCTGATCGAAGTCCGCCGCAAGGTCGCGCCGTTCATTGACCTGCAACTGGTGGCATTCCCGCAGGATGGCCTGTATCGCAACCCGGCCGGCGAACAAAACCTGCTGCGGGCACTCGATCTTGGGGTCGACGTGGTGGGCGGTATTCCCCATTTCGAACGGACGATGGCCGAAGGTGCCCGCTCCGTGACGCGCTTGCTTGAGATTGCCGCCGAACGCGGACTGCGCGTCGACCTGCATTGCGACGAAACCGACGACCCGATGAGCCGGCATGTCGAAACCCTCGCCGCCGAAACCATCCGCTTCGGCCTGCAAGGTCGTGTGGCCGGTTCACACCTCACGTCCATGCACTCGATGGACAACTATTACGTCTCGAAACTCCTGCCGCTGATGGCCGAAGCACGCCTCGCCGCGATCGCCAATCCGCTGATCAACATCACGCTGCAGGGTCGCCACGACACGTATCCGAAACGTCGCGGCATGACGCGCGTGCCAGAGCTCCTCGCTGCCGGTGTCGACGTCGCGTTTGGCCAGGACTGTGTTCTGGACCCTTGGTATTCGTTCGGCAATGCGGACATGCTGGATGTCGCACATATGGGCATCCATGTGGGACAGATGACGTCTCAGGCCGCCATTCGACAAGCCTACGCTTCAATTACCGAAGCGCCCGCACGGATCCTCGGTCACCGCGACTACGGGATCCAGGCGGGCAACCCTGCAAACCTGATCATTCTCGATGCGCCCGATGTGTTCCATGCCATCCGGCTGCGCGCACCGCGCCTGCAGGTTTTGAGGCGTGGGCAAATCCTGTGTGAGCAAGTCGCTACACCGGACGACCCCGATCTGGCGTTTGCATCGTGATATCGATTGGCCAAACGCACTATCCGGCATGAGACCCGATCAAGTCGGTCGCCTGATTCTAGCCGCCACCTCCGGATGCGCCGCCCGCGGATAGGTCAACCAACCCCGCCACTGTTCAGCGGCAGATGCCTGCGCGCGCCAACCGCCGCAGCCCGTATGACGTCGGACATAGGCCACCGGCAGGCATTATATTAGCCATTCGGCTCACACAACGGCCCGCCCTCGCGGCGATCCCTATCCCGTGGGATCGACGCCGCCGCTTTATTATATTAGAATTATCTAAATTGCATGAAACCCTTATGAAACGTGGTTTTCCGCAGTCTTCGCCACATCAGCCAGAGAGGTTACGTATGCACATTCCAGCCCCCACCCCATCGCGGCTTTTCGCCGCACCATCTGCCTGCCTGGACAACCGCCGCAAACAATGCCGATGTAGCACCCGGCGGCAACCCCACGGCTACATTCCGAAGTTATAACCAGCCCGCCATCAACGACGCCGGCGTTCTGGTCTTTCGCGCGCGCAGCAGCACAGGCTCAGGCGGCGGACAGGTTGACGGCGTCTACCAGCGCGACACAACCGCGCCGGCTGCGCTGATCAAGCTCCTTATTCGGGGCGATGTTGTCCCTGCTCCGAACAACACCCTGTACAGCGGCCTTCCGGCGCCATTCACCGAGTTCCCCTCGACGCCGCGAATTGATGCCACATCAACCTGATCGCCACACGCGGACAACATCAGCCGGTCTGGACTTACATGCTGGGCGCGACTGAAACCCGCGTCGGCACCTCCGGAATCTATGCATTTCCGATGGGGTTCCGGTCACTGGTGCCAGTTTGCTTGGCAGCGCGGTGGAGGTGGATCAGGTAACCCTTAGTTTTCCTTGGTTCTCCGTGCCGGGCGCACAGGTGGGCACGCGGTTCGATCAGTTTCCTGGTTCACCCGCAGTGATCAACAATCGCTACATCGTCTACAAGGGCAACTACACCGATCCCGTTGACGGACTGGGACGGACCGGCATCTACTTCCGGGATGTGGTTGCGTCCGGCCCAACTCCGTATACGGGGTTGATCGCCAACTCCAACATGCTGATTCCCAATCAGCCAAGTGGCGGCACGACAAAATTCGGATCCACCGCGCCCCCGAGTGGCGCCAATGGGTTCGTGTTCTTTACCGGATTGGACATCGAGGAGGCCCCCTACCCTTGGCGGCATCTATCGCGCACCGATAGCAGTCACGCCGACGCTCCAGACCTTGGTTGAGATTGGTGGACAGGTTCCAGGCGAAGATCCAGGCACAGGATTCCGCGCTTTCGGCGAAGGCCTGTCTGTCTCGAGTGACGGCGGCAAAGTGTCTTTCTGGGCCAGTTGGGGAACCCAGACATTCCAGAAGACCTTGCTTTGTCCAACCGACGGCAATCCGGACATCGTGGCCTACTGCAACCAGCTGCACCCGACCGGGCTGGTCGTGAACATTCCGGTCAATCAGGGCATCTTCGTGCACGACGCAGCAACTGGCGTCACCACGCGCGTGGCCCGTACCGGAGCCGAAGGCATCGAAGACTTTGTGTTCTGGGGATTTTCGGGTCGTCCACCCGGCGTCGGTGGCGGCGACGAACCAGGCACTGAGTTGGCGCGCTGGCGGTCTTCTGCCTTCGCCGCGTTGTCCCCGATCGCGAACGGATCCGCCTTTGTCGCTTTCAAGGCGCAAAGAAACGGCCTCGATGGCCTATTCTTGCGAGAAGGCCTGTCGTTCCAGCTGCAGCTCCAGACCATTGCCCAAGTCAACGTGACGTCCGGCACTGCTATCGACCCGATGGCACCGGCTGGTTCCTTGATCAGCTCAGTCGGCATCGAGCGTGAAGGTTTCCGGAACGGTCGCGTCGCGGTCAACCTGGGCATGCTGTACGTGGACCCGATGGATCCGGATACAACGGTTGGCTGGGGCGGTATTTATGTCGCTCCGGTCGCAGTCAGCCTGATATTCCAGGACGGCTTTGAATAGGAGCCGATTCAGGCAACCCTTGCTGCGGCATGAGCCGCAGCAAGGGTCCGATCCATTCACGCCCACCGCGCCGACTCAGTTTTGCCAAGTTTTGCCGCTGGCCGTGCATCCCCCGGATCGGTGCCGGGTGACGGCCACCCTCCCGGCTCGCTATCCTCAACCCGGTGAGACGATGGATGCTGGCACATGATTGAACTAATTGGCCTTTTTGTGGGCGGACTGATGCTGGTCACGCTCGGCTCGGATTCGCTGCTGAAAGGCACCTCCGGCCTGGCGCAGAGTCGGGGTGCTGGCGGTTATGCGGCCGGGTTGGCCATGGTCGTGGTCGGGGCATCCGTCTCGGAAGTGGCGATCGCGCTCGCGGCACTGTTCAAGGGCCATTACGACCTCGCGCTGGGCACGGTGATCGGCAGTTCCATCGCCAACTTCGGTTTGATCATCGGTGTTGCGGCGCTCGTGAAGCCCCTGAGTGTCGGATTCCGCTTCCTGCTGGTAGCGCTGCCGATGGTGGCTGGTGCGGCCATTGCGCTGATGCTGATGAGCCACAACGGCACGATCGGCTACTGGGATGGCGCAGTGCTGCTGCTCGCCGTGGTGTTGTTCGGCTGGGCGATCAAGCGCTCGTCGGCTCAGGAAAATGAAGGCGTGCGCAAGGAAATGGCGTACGTCGGCAACACTCAACTGGAAGTGTCGCGGAATCTGGTCCGGGTCGCGCTGGGCCTCGGTTTTATCGGCTTTGGTGCGCACTTGACGGTCGACAAGGGCATGTCGCTCGCCGAAGCCTTGGGCATGAGCGAGCTGTTGTTCGGCCTGACGATCCTGGCGATCGGCAGCGCCATTCCGGAATTGACGGCAGCGATCGTGTCGGCCGCCCGCGGCCATGGCAATGTGGTCGTCGGCAGCGCCGTATCGTCGAGCGCCATCAACCTGTTGCTGGTCCTCGGATTGATGGCCGTGATCAAGCCGGTGCCGATGGCGCACTCGCTGGTCTACATCGAACTGCCGGTGCTGATTGCGTTCTGCCTGGCGTTTTATCCGATGTTGCGCGGGGACGCGGTCGTGTCGCGGCGCGAGGGCGGCATCCTGCTTGGCGCATTCCTCGGTGTGGTGATCTTCCAGTTCATCGTGGCGCGCTGAGTCTCGTGCAATATCAACCTCGCGCGCGCCGGGCAACTGTCCGCTCATGACTTCCAACGTGAGCCCTGCCCGCCCCGCCGCCGTTCGTTTTGTCCTCATCACGGTCGCACTCGACATGCTGGCCCTGGGTGTGGTCATTCCGGTGCTGCCCGACCTGTTCAAGTCCTTCCTGGGTGGCGACACGGTCAGTGCCGCGCATTACTACGGCATCGCCGGGGTGTTGTGGGCGAGCATGCAGTTCCTGTTCTCGCCGCTGCTGGGAGCCCTGTCCGATCGTTTTGGCCGCCGGAAGATCATCCTCTTTTCGAATGCGGGTCTGGGCCTCGACTATGTCCTGATGGCATTGTCCGGTTCATTGCTGTGGCTGTTTATCGCCCGCGCGGTGTCCGGCATCTGTGCCGCCAGTGTCAGCACGGCAAGTGCCTATATCGCCGATGTCACGCCGCCGGAAAAGCGGGCCGCGGCATTCGGCAGCATCGGGGCCGCGTTCGGGATCGGCTTTGTCCTGGGGCCAGCCGTGGGCGGCACCTTGGGTGCGATCGACCTGCATTTGCCCTTCTGGGTCGCCGCCGGATTGAGTCTGGCGAATTTCTGTTATGGCTGGTTCGTGCTGCCGGAATCGCTGCCCCCGGAAAAACGCGCCGGGTTTTCGTGGGCGCGCGCCAACCCGGTGGGCGGACTGATCTGGCTTGCTGGCCACGGCCGATTGCTGGGCCTGGCTGGCGTCCATTTCCTGAACAGCCTGGCGCACTATGTGCTGCCGGCGACGTTCGCGCTGTATGCCGGTTACCGCTATCAATGGAGTCCGAGTGAGATCGGGCTGACCTTGATGATGGTCGGCGTCTGTTCGGCAGCGGTCCAGGGCGGCCTCGTGCGAGTCGTGATCCCGCGCATCGGCGAGCGTCATGCGCTGATGCTCGGGCTCCTGTTTGGCGGACTGGGCTTCGCGCTGTATGGCCTGGCGAACCAGGGCACCTGGTTCCTCGCTGCCATCCCGGTCATGGCCATCTGGGGTTTTGCCGGCCCGGCGATGCAAGGCTTGATGAGCGGGCGCGTGGAATCGACGGATCAAGGCAAGCTTCAAGGCATGCTCAGCAGCGTCATGGGCGTGGCCGGAATGATCGGACCGGGTTTGTTCACGCAGATTTTTGCAGCCTCGATCCATCCTGACGCCCATTGGCATGTGCCGGGCGCGGCATTCCTGCTGTCCGCAGCATTCCTGGCGGCAGCGTTGCTGCTGGCTTATCGGGTCGCAAACCAGACCGTGCCGCTGATCAGGCCAGATACCGAAGGCACGGTAAGAACGTGAAACACCTCTCACTTTTCGTTTCGTCGTCGGTTATGCTCCGAACGGTCTGCTGGTTACGTCACAGAAGTTGCTCCGACGAATGACATACGGGATCTCGATGGCAGCAGTGCCCAATCCGAACAATCGACGTCGCTTCCAGCGATTTGCCTTCGAAGGCAAGGTACGCCTGTATTCCACGTCCGCGATGTGGGAATCGGCGTTACTCGACGTGTCGCTCAAAGGCGCGCTAATTGCACGGCCACCTGAGTGGCAGAGCAAGTCGGGTGCTTCGCACCGCATCGAACTGCGTGTCGACGACGGCCCGCGCATCAGCATGGCAGCCACGGTCGTCCATGTGTCCGATGTCGCCATCGGCTTCAAGTGGGACCGCATCGACCTCGACAGCTTCGTGCAGCTGAAGCGACTGATCGAGCTCAACATCGGCAATCCCGAGCAGATGAACGGGGAACTGAAGTTCCTCAACTGACGCCGACAGAATCCCTTCTCCCGCAAAACGGGAGCGGAAGGCCAGAGCCCCCGGGAGGAAAAAAAAGGGCAAAGGGCCCCCGGGGTTCGCCCGGCGTTCTTTGGGCTTTTTTGTTTTTTCTTCTTTTTTTCTCTTGTTGTTTTTTTAAAGGGCGCTTTTTGGGTTGCGGGGGGGGGGCGGCGGCGGGGGGGGCCGGGGGGGGGGGGAAGGGGAGGGGTGTGGGTTTTTTTTTTTTTTTTTTTTGCGTGGGGGGGCGCCCGGGGGCGGGTCGTTAAACTTTTTTTGTTTTCTCTGGCTCTCTTCTTTTTACCCTTCCTCCTTTTCCTCCGGTTAACGCGGGGCCCAACCCCCCCCCCCCCCCCCCCCCCCCCCCCTCCCCCACACCCCCCCCCCCCCCCCTTTGGTTTTTCGTGCGGATTGGGACACCCACGGCTTTTTGCCCCGCCCGGGTTCTGCTGAGGCCCTCCTTCCTCCTCTTTCTTTTTCCTTCTCTCTATAACCCCTAAGCCCCCCGCCCCCCCCTTTGGGGGGGCCCCGGGCCGGGGGCGGGCTTACTTTTGGGGGCCCCTCCCAGCTTCCGGCTGGGGGGGGGGCTTTGGCGGCAACGGCCGTGGGGGGCCCACCCCGGGTGCTTGGGGCGACCCTCTCCTCTCCTCCTCTCCCCCCTGCCCCCCTCTTTCTGGGGGGGGGAAAAAAAAATGACCTAGCCCGGGAGCCCAGGACCCCCGGCCCCCCAAGACCCCATTCCGCTTCCCGGGCGGGGCCTTGCCGGGGCAAAAAAACCCTTTTTGTGGATCTTCTCTTTTTTTTTTTTTTGGGGGGCCCCAAAACCGGGGGGAAATTCTGTTTTTTCCTTCTCCCCCCTTTTTTTCGGGGGGTGGACCCGGGGACGGGCCGCCCCGGGTTTTCCCCCGGACCCTCCCTCCCCCCCCCCCCCCCCCCCCCCCCCCCCCCTTCCCCCCCCCCCCCCCACCCCCCCCTTTCCCCCCTCCCCCCCCGGGGGGCCGCCCCCCCCCCGGGCCCGCCCCCCCCACCCCTGGATACTTTCTTTTTTTTTTTTCCCCCCCCCCCCTTTTTTTTGGGGGGGGGTGGGGGGGGCCCCCCCTCCTTTTTTTTCTTTTTTTTTTTTCTTTAGGGGCGCAAGGAAAACCCTATATTCTTTCCCCCCCGGGGCCAGCCCCCCCCCCGCCCCCGCCTCTCTCCTTCCCCTCCCCCCTTTTTTTTTTTTTCTCCTTTTTTTCTCTTTTTTTCCTCTTCTCCTTCTTCCCCTTCTCCCCCCCCCCCCCCCTTCCCCCCGGCCCCCCCCCCCCCCCCCCCCCCCCCCCCCTGGGCCCTCCCCCCCACCCCCCGCCCCCCTTTTCCCCCGGCAAATTTCTCTCCAACCAACTAACCCCCCCCCCACAAAACCCCCCCCCCCCCCACCCCCCCCCCCCCCCCCCCCCCAAACCCCCCCGCACAAAAGGGGCCCCGGGGGGCGCGGTCGGGCACCGCGGCCAAAAAAACCAAAAAAAAACTCGCCGCCCAGCCCCCCCGCCCCCCCCCCAGGCCCGACCCGGGGCCGCCCGGGCAACCCCCCCCCCCGCCCCCCCCCCCCCAAAGGGGCCGGGGCCGGGGGCGGGTTCTTTTTTGTACTGGCCCGGCAAGGGCCCACAACCCCCCCCCCCCCCCCCGCCCCCCAAGGGCGCCGGGGGCAGGGGCCCCCCCCCGCCCCCGGGGGCGGGGGGAAAAAAAATTTTTTTGGGGGGACCCCTCCCAAAACAAAAAACCCCCCAACCAACCCCCCCGGCGGTCCCCTTTCCCCCCCCCCCCCCCCCCCCCCCCCCCCCCCCCCCCCCCCCCCCCCCGGGGGGGAAAAAAAATTCCCCCAGAACGGATCCCCCCCCCCCCGCCCCCCTCCCCCCCCCGGGGCCGGGAAAAAAAAATTTTTTCCCCAAAAGGGAAATTTTTCGCCCTCCGGCCCCAAGAACATATTGCCAAAAGTCAGATTTTCTCGGCCTGGCCCCTCCCCGAAGCCCTCGCCCGGCAAACGCCGGATCCGGGCGCCCAGGCCGCTGAGTTTTTCCTCGATGCATTCATAACCGCGATCGATGTGATAAACGCGATCGACGGTGGTGTCACCTTGGGCAACGAGGCCGGCATGACGAGACAGGCTGAAGCCCGCAAGTCGGTGGCCATGATCGGCGCACCGGTCATTTCCTTCACGCCACGGATGATCGCGGTGTTGCCTTCGACCTTGATGTCGGCCCCGAGGCGCCGCAGTTCCTGAACATGCATGAAGCGGTTCTCGAAGACCGTCTCGGTGACCACGAACTTCCTTCGGCAATGCAGTTGAGCGCCATGAACTGCGCTTGCATGTCGGTCGGAAACGCCGGATACGGTGCCGTGATGATATCCACGGACTTCGGGCGATTGCCGCGCATGTCGAGTTCAATGGTGTCTGGGCCGACATTGATGTGGGCACCAGCTTCCTCGAGTTTGCCGAGCACGGCGTCCAACGTGTCGGCACGTGTCTTCTTGGCGAGCACACGACCACCGGTGATCGCACCGGCCACGAGGAACGTCCCGGTCTCGATACGATCGGGCAGCACTTCATAGTGTGTGCCATGGAGGCGTTCGACACCTTCGATGATGATCTTGTTGGTCCCGGCGCCATCAATCTTCGCGCCCATGGCAATCAGGCAGTTCGCCAGGTCCACCACCTCGGGTTCCTGCGCGGCATTTTCGATCACGGTTGTGCCGGAGGCCAAAGCCGCCGCCATCATGATGTTTTCGGTGCCGGTCACGGTAACGAGGTCCATGACAATCCGAGCGCCGCGCAAACGCTTCGCACGAGCCTTGATGTAGCCGCCCTCGACCGTCACCTCGGCACCCAAGGCCTGCAAGCCCTTGATGTGCAGGTCGACCGGACGCGAGCCGATGGCACAGCCACCCGGCAACGAGACATCGGCCGAACCATATTTGGCCACCAGCGGACCGAGGACCAGGATCGACGCACGCATGGTCTTGACCAGATCGTACGGCGCAAAAAAATGGTTCGTCTTGCGCGGATCGACGTGGATCTTCATGCGATCGTCGACGACCAGTTCGGCGCCCATCTGGCCAAGCAGCTCCATGGTCGTGGTGACGTCGTGCAAGTGCGGAACATTGCCGATCGACATGGGCTCGTCGGCCAACATGGTGGCAGCGAGGATCGGCAGCACGGCGTTCTTGGCGCCGGAAATCCACACTTCACCGTTCAGTGGCTCGCCACCGGAAATCAGAATCTTTGCCATGGGTTGTTGCGTTCCTTACGGGGACTCAGGACGACTGGTGTTCGTCCGGCGTCAAAGTTTTGAGGGCCAGTGCATGGATGGCGCCGCCCATCAGGTCGCCGAGCGTTGCATAGACCATACGATGGCGCGCCAGCAGGGCTTTGCCGGCAAATTGGGCCGACACCACGCGCGCTTCGAAGTGGACACCATCATCGCCGTTCACTTCGACAAGGGCATCCGCCATTCCGGCGCGGATCAAATCACGGATTTCTGTGGCATTCATGGCATCAGTTCGGGAAATTTGCGGGCGAAAGCGGCTGAAGCCGCCAAAAGTCATGGTTCGACGCGTTCGATGTGAGAACCGGTTATTGGGCCAGTATTCGGCAAGTTCTGGCTACAATCGAGCATTCTAGCCGATCCAGTCGGCCCGACGCGAAACCTCGCCCCTGATGAATGCCCAACTGAAGTCCATCCTCGATATGCCCGTAAAAGTCGAACAAAACCAGGTGATCGACAGCGCCCGGCGGGTTTTCGACATCGAGGCACGCGCCATTGCGGCCCTGACCGACCGCGTGGACGCGCATTTTGTGCGGGCCAGCCAGCTGATGTTGAATTGCCCTGGGCGAGTGGTGGTCACCGGCATGGGCAAGTCCGGGCATATCGGCAACAAGATCGCGGCCACCCTGGCCTCAACCGGCACTCCCTCGTTTTTTGTGCATCCGGCCGAAGCCAGTCATGGCGACCTCGGCATGATCACCGACCAGGATGTGGTGCTGGCGCTCAGCAATTCCGGCGAAACCGATGAACTGCTGATGATCCTGCCGCTGATCAAGCGCAAGGAAGATCCCCTTGATCGGCATGTCCGGCAAACCGAATTCAACACTGGCACGCGCGAGTGATGTCCATCTTGATGAGCGTCGCCGAAGAGGCCTGCCCGCTGAATCTCGCGCCCACGGCCAGCACCACGGCCGCGCTCGTGATGGGTGATGCCCTGGCGATTGCACTGCTCGAGGCACGGGGATTCACCGCTGAAGACTTCGCGATGTCGCATCCAGCCGGCAGTCTTGGCCGCAAGCTGCTGATGCGCATCAGCGACGTGATGCACACCGGCGAACAGGTTCCGTGTGTGGCTTCCGATGCCAGCCTGTCGCAGGCACTCGTCGAGATGACCCGCAAGGGCCTTGGCATGACTGCCGTGACCGACGCCGACGGCCGCTTGCTCGGCGTGTTCACCGACGGCGACCTGCGTCGCATGCTCGATGATGCCGACATGGACCTGCGCGATACCGCGGTTCTGGAAGTGATGACCCGGCGCCCGAAAACCATCCCGCCCGACCGACTTGCCGTGGAAGCCGCAAAGCTGATGGAGGATCACGCCATTCATGCCCTGCTGGTTGTTGCCGATGACGGCATGCTGGTCGGCGCGCTGAACATCCACGACCTGCTCCGCGCGCGCGTCGTCTGAACATCATGAGCTTGCTTGATCTGCCGGCCGAAGTCCTGGACCGCGCCCGGCGCATCCGCCTGATCGGATTCGACATCGACGGCGTGATGACCGATGGCGGCCTGAATTTTTCCGGCGGCGGCGAGTTGTACAAACGTTGCAACGTCCAGGACGGGCTGGGCCTCAAACTGCTGATGAAGTCGGGCATCACGGTGGTCATCATCACCGGCCGCAGCAGTGACATCGTGGCGCGCCGCGCCGCCGATCTGGGCATCGACCTGGTGTTCCAGGGCGTTCCGGACAAATGTGCCTGCATGAAGGCGTTGCTCGACGAGCGCGATCTGGACTGGCACGACGCCGCCTACATGGGCGATGACTGGCCTGACCTGGGTGTACTGCGCCGGGTTGGCTTGGCGATTGCACCCTCGAATGTCGACCCGGCGGTGGCCATGCACGTCCATTGGCGTACCGGACGCCGGGGCGGCGACGGTGCCGTTCGCGAAGCCGCCGAACTGCTGCTGATTGCGCAGGATCGGTACGATGCCCTGCTCGCGGAACACCTGTGAGCACGCGTCAAACCCTGATCTTCCTGATCTTGATGGCTGGTGCCGTGGTCACCACCTGGTGGGTCTGGCTGCGACCGGAAGCACCGCCCACCGACGACTTCATCGGCCCGCCGCGATCCGATTACGAACTCGGCCAGTTCGACATGCAGGTATTCGACGAGACCGGCACCTTGCGGTATTTCGTCGAAGCGCCGCGCCTGGCCCGCGACTCCCAACGCGAATCCTTCACGATCGACAGCCCACGCGTGCGTCTGTTCGACCAGCAGGAGCAGCATTGGCTGGTGACCGCAAAGAGTGGCTACATCGACGTTCGCGGCGACCGCATCGACTTCAATCAGAACGTGGTCCTGAAACGCGACAGCAAAATTGATCCGATTCGCTTCGCCAGTGAACATTTGAGCGCGTTCCCCGACGCGGGCCGCATCGAAACTGCAGCACCAATTGAGATCAAGGCGCGCGGCGGTACACTTACCGGGACCGGCCTCACGGCCGAACTTGCAGCCAAGACTTACCGTATTGAACAGGATTTCCATGCCACGTTGCCGACTGCACATTCTGACTAGCCCTTTGCTGGCCTTGCTGTTCGCAGGCCTGGCACAGGCAGGCGAGAGCACTGACCGCGAACTGCCGATGAATCTCAAGGCAGATACCTCCAGCGGCAACCTCGAAGCGGGGCGCCTCGTGCTCGGCGGAAATGTCGAAATCACCCAGGGCAGTCTGGTCATTCGTGCTCAATCGGGCGAGATCCTGCAGGTTGAGGGTCGGATCGACCAAGCCAATTTTGACGGTGCCCCGGTGACCATTCGCCAGGAAGTTGAAGGTCAGGGCGAACTTCGCGCCGAGGCCAAACGACTGGAGTACCAGGTCGAAAAGGAAATCGTGACCCTGATCGGCGGCGTGAAGATCGATCGCCCCCGCGGCAGCATGCGCGGTGAACGCGTGATCTACAATCTCGCCAGCGGTGACATCGATGCAGGCGGCAGTGGCAGCCGCGTGGAGCTGACGATCCAGCCCAAGGCCAAGGCAAAGACGAACTGATGCTGATCGCGGAGCATCTGAAGAAGCGCTACAAGGATCGGGAAGTTGTCCGCGACTTTTCCCTGCTGATCCATCCGGGCGAGTGTGTTGGCCTGCTCGGTCCAAACGGCGCGGGCAAGACCACGTGTTTCTACATGATCGTCGGCCTGATCGGTGCCGACGCCGGCCGGATCCGCCTGGATCGCGATGACATCACGGTCATGCCCATGCATGCGCGGGCGCGACTGGGCGTCGGCTATCTGCCGCAGGAACCCTCGGTATTCCGAACCCTGAGTGTCGAAGACAATCTCATGGCGGTGCTCGAACTCCGACCGGGCCTGAAGCGTGATGATCGTCGTCGGCAATGCCAACAACTGCTCGCCGACCTGCAGATCGAACACATCAAGGATCAGATGGGCCAGAGTTTGTCCGGCGGCGAACGTCGTCGCGTCGAGATTGCCCGGGCGCTCGCTGCGAAACCACGGTACATGCTGCTGGATGAACCCTTTGCCGGCGTCGACCCGATCTCGGTGGCCGAGATCCAGAACATCGTCGCGCACCTGAAGGATCGCGGCATCGGCGTATTGGTCACCGACCACAACGTCCAGGAAACCCTGGGCATCGTTGACCGGGCCTACATTCTTAATGCCGGCGAAGTGCTGGCGCATGGCAAGCCGCAAGAGATCGTCAATGACAAGCGTGTCCGCGAGGTCTACCTGGGCGAACGATTCCGCTTGAACCCGGGGCTGTAACAGCGGCGCCTGAGCGAGCGCTGCCTGCCTGATCGCGACACGCACCAGACTTTTCGTCACGGCGAAGCCCGCCTGCGGGCCGCGGCCATCTCGTAATTGTGATCAAGCCGGAGGCAAGAACAAGATTGCCACAGCCCGCTTCGCGGTCTTCGCAATGACGATTCCTGATGGATTCGGGCGTGCAGGAGCTTTCAGGCGCACACCGCGCGGTGAAAGAAGCTTCACGGAATCCGTCCACTGCGGCATCATCACGTTTTGACTCGGGAACCGCCATGGCCCTGCCGCAAATCGATGCCGATGCCCCAGAATTTGTCCGCAGTCGCGTGAACCTCGCGAGCGCCCGATTGGGTGCCGAGGCACTTGTTTGCTCCGACGACTTTTTCGCCGACAAGAGCCGCATGCTGAACCCTGATGCCGCGGTGTTCATTCCCGGCAAGTACGACACAAACGGCAAATGGATGGATGGTTGGGAAAGCCGACGGAAACGTGTCCCGGGCCATGATTGGTGCGTGGTGCGCCTGGCCACACCCGGCAGTATCGAGGGCCTGGACCTCGACACCTCACATTTCACCGGAAACTTCCCGCCGGCAGCGTCGGTGGAGGGGTGCCTGCTGAAACCCGGTGTCGACCCGGACGAACACACGCGCTGGCAGCCCCTGCTGCCGGCCCGCAATCTGCTTGGCAACCGCCACCACTATTTCGATATCGAGACACCGGGCACCTGGTCGCACCTGCGCGTCAATCTCTTCCCGGATGGCGGACTGGCACGGCTACGTGTTTACGGCACGCCGGCATTCGATCCGAAAGACCTCGACATTGATGGCTACACCGATCTGATCGCCGCACTGAATGGCGGAACGATCGTGGCCACAAACAACGAGCATTTTGGTCTGGCGTCGAGCCTGCTGTTGCCGGGTCGAGGCGTGAACATGGGGGATGGCTGGGAAACACGGCGTCGGCGCGAGCCGGGGAATGACTGGTGCATCATCGCCCTCGCCCGGCCCGGAACGATCGACAATATCGAAGTGGATACCTGCCACTTCAAGGGCAATTATCCCGATCGTTGCTCGATCCAGGCGACCTCGGCGGCCGCTGGCACCCGCGAGTCACTGATCACCCAGTCAATGTTCTGGCCGGTGTTGCTGCCCGAGCAGAAGCTCGACATGGACCGTCAGCATTTCTTCCGCGAACAGATTCTGTCGCACGCGCCGATTACCCATGTACGCCTCAATATCTTTCCCGATGGCGGCGTGTCGCGGTTGCGCCTGCGTGGCAAACCGGCATGAATCCGCGTTTCCGTCTGAGTCTCGAACCGTTGACTGCCGAAGCCTTTGCGCCGTTCGGTGAGGTCATCGGCATCGAGGCTTCGGCGGAACGGTTCGCCATCAACGCCGGCACGACCGAACGACTCCACGCTTTGGCGCGTGTCGCCCATGATGGCGGTCAGGCGGTGATCAGCATCGGCATCGCGCAGTCGCGCCGACTCCCGTTCGCGCTGGAACTCATCGAGCGTCACCCGCTGGGCTCGCAGGCTTTTGTTCCCCTGGATGGGCGGCCCTACATCGTGGTCGTGGCGAGTACCCCCGCCGATCGTCCACGTGCATTTCTTGCGGCGAACGCCGAAGGTGTCAACTTCCGCGCCGGCACCTGGCACCACCCCTTGATCGCACTGGCTGACCATTCGCGTTTCCTCATCATCGATCGCGAAGGCACGGGCGATAATTGCGAGGAAGTGCGCTGCACCGAGCCGTGGTGGATCGACGCGGCGTCGTGAGCCACAAAAAAGCCCCCTTTCGGGGGCTTCGTTGATCGGGCAAACCGGACTTACTCGAACTCGCGCTCCTTGGGGTCGCGGCGGTGTTCCTGGAGTTTCTCCTTGTGCTTTTTCACCTGGCCGTCGAGTTTGTCGACCAGCGCGTCGATGGCTGCGTACATGTCATTGGATTCGGCTTCCGCGTGGATTCGCTGCTGCGGCACGCTGATGGTGGCTTCGGCCTTGTGCCGGAGCTTTTCGAGACTCAGGATCACATGAGCACCTGTCATGTGGTCGAAATGGCGAATGACGCGGGTCATTTTGTCGTTGGCGTAGTCACGCAGAGCACCGGTGACTTCCACGCCGTGTCCAGAAACTTCGATATGCATACGGAACCTCCGTCTTGTGTTCGGTGCCGTTTCGGGCACCGGAGTTCGCCAGCGACCACGACCTCGTGGTTTTTCAGCGCTGGCTGAAAAAAATCTGGGGGGTGTTCGGAGCATTTCAAGGCGACCGATCGATTCCGCAGGTTTCCGCGACGGGAATGACACACAACGCGGACAGGGAATTCGATCATCTAAAGTCGGCATCGCTCGCTCGAACTCGGGATGTTGATGGCCTCACGATACTTCGCAACGGTGCGTCTGGCTACCTGTACGCCATCTTTTTTTAGCAACTCCGCAAGTACCTGATCGGAAAGCGGTTTCGATCGATCTTCAGCCTCGATGAGTTTCCGGATCATGGCTTGTACGGCGGTCGCCGAGGCTTCGCCGCCGCCATCCGTGTTGACCCCGCTCGAGAAGAAGCGCTTCAACTCGAATACCCCTCTGGGCGTCGCCATGTATTTGCGCAGCGTGGCCCGGGAAATCGTCGATTCGTGCAAACCCACTTCCTCGGCAATTTGTTTGAGCGTCAGCGGTCGCAGTGCTTCGGGGCCATAGTCCAGAAACGCTCCCTGCTCGCGAAGGATGCACTCACCCACCCGGATCAAGGTGTCGCCACGCTGCTGGAGGCTTTTCATCAACCACCGTGCTTCCTGCAACTGCCCGCGCAAATAAGTGCCGGTATCGCCGCGTGACTCGGCTGCCATCCGTTCGTAGTGCCGATTGATGCAGAGCGCCGGGATGGTGGACTGCGTCAGCGTCACCCGCCAGCGCCCATTGATCTTGCGTGCGATCAGGTCGGGCACGATGTATTCCGAAGCCAGACGGTCTTCGCTGTTGCCGGGCTTCGGATTCAACGAGCGGATCAGCTGGATGGCCGCCTTCAGGTCGGCCTCCTTGCAGCCCAAGCGGTATGCCACCTTGAGTGTGTCGAGACGCGGCAACTGCTCCAGGTATTCGCGAACGAGCTTGAGCGCCAGCGCCCGTAATGCAGCGGGCGCATCACCCTGCTCCAGTTGCGCCGCCAGACACTCACCGAGCGTGCGCGCACAGACACCGGGCGGGTCCAGATGCAGAATGTATTGCCGCACGACGTCCAGTTCGGCCGGCTGCGCGTGCCAGGAATCGGGCAATGCCGCCAGCAGGTCCTCGATCGGGGCACGCAAGTAGCCGTCGGCATCCAGCGCATCAATCAGGACCGCGGCGAGTGCCTGCTGACGTGGTGTCAACGGCAACAAGGCCACTTGCGCCCGCAGGTCGTCGACCAGACTGGACTGCTGGCCATTACGCTCCAGCCCCTCGTCCTCGTCACCTTGGTTGCTGCCAGCACTGGTTTCCGCCCAGTCCGCCGACTCGTCGAACCCTTCCAGATCAAGGCTGTCGTCGATGATTTCGACTTCCACGTCCCCGACCTCGGCCGGTTCGTCCTGGCCCAGTGGCAAGTCTTCTTCGACCTGCTGGTCCGATTCCCGCTCAAGCAGCGGATTGGCGTCCAGCAACGACGACAACTCGGCCTCGAGTTCGATCGTGGACATGGCCAGAAGACGAATCGACTGCGTCAGCTGAGGGGTCAGCTTCAGGCTTTGATTCAGGCCGATGTTCAGCGATTGCTTCACGCGGGGCGCACCACAAGCAAGGATCGTTCCAACCGATTGTCACGCTCGCGGGCCTGCCTGTCGAGGACCAAAATCGAGCTTCAGACTGCTCGGGTGCCTATGGTTTTCAATCCTTTGCGTTGATCGGCCCGACCGGGACTGGCTTGCGCCAAGCTTTGAAAGCCCTGGACCCGAGCAAAATCGCCCAGAATGCCCGCATACACCGCCGGTTCGCGGAGGTCGGCCTTGACCAGCCAGAAGAAATGCAGGACTGCCAGAACGGCGGCGACATAGACCAGCCGATGCAGTTTCTGCCAGGACCGTCCGAGTCGGCGAATCATGCTCCGGGTCGAAGTGGCCGCCAGCGGGAGCAAGATCAACCACGCCGCGAACCCCACGGTCATGTACGGCCGCTTCGTAATGTCGGTGAGCAAATCGGCCCAGTAGGCACCCAGATCGAGTGCGACATAAACGAGCAGGTGCAAGGTGGCGTAGAAAAAAGCGAACAGGCCGAGCATGCGCCGATAACGAATGAGCCCGTTCCAGCCGGTCCATTGCCGCAAGGGCGTGACCGTGAGCGACAGCAACAGGAAACGCAGCGCCCAAATGCCGGTGGCATGGGTCAGCGTATCAACCGGGTCGGCACCGAGCCGGTTTGCAAACGCCCCCTCCACCAACAGCAACGCCGGGAGCAGGGCCAGCGGGAACAGCACCAGCTTGCTCCAGGCAATCCGATCAAATCGAGTCATCAGCGACCGGCCTCAAAAGTAGGTGGCCAAGTCCATGCCGGTGTACAGGCTGGCGACCTGCTCGGCATATCCGTTGAACGGCAAAGTCGGAATCCGCGCATTGAACAGGTTGCGGTCGGCCGCAATCCGCCGCTCACTGGCCTGACTCCAGCGCGGATGATCCACGGCCGGATTCACGTTGGCATAGAAGCCGTATTCGTCGGGCGCCGAGTCGTTCCAACTGGTCGCGGGCTTACGATTGGTGAACTCGATGCGCACGATCCCCTTGATGCCCTTGAAGCCGTATTTCCAGGGCACGACCAGTCGCAGCGGCGCGCCGTTCTGGTTCGGCAACCATCGGCTGTAGACGCCGACCGCGAGGAACGCCAGGGGATGCATGGCTTCATCCATGCGCAAACCTTCCTGGTAGGGCCAGTCGAGCACCGGATAACGCTGACCGGGCATCCGTTCCTTGTCTTCGAGACCGACGAACCGAACGTATTTGGCGCGCGAGGTCGGCTTGAAGCGCTGCAAGACGTCGGCGAGCGCAATACCGTTCCACGGCACCACCATCGACCACGCCTCGACGCAGCGCATCCGGTAGATGCGTTCCTCGATGGCATGCGGCTTGATCAGGTCCTCGAGATCGATCGTGCCCGGGGCTTCACATTCGCCGTCGACCGTCACCGACCAGGGACGTGCCTGAAATGACTGGGCCCGCTCCACCGGATCACCTTTGCCGGTACCGAACTCGTAATAATTGTTGTAACTGGTGACGTCCGACCAACTGGTCTTCGGCTCGGACGTGCTGAGTGCAGACGTTTTGATGCCGGGAATGGCGCCTCCGGCGGCCGGCCCGACCGGTGGCGCGGCCTTTGCGGTGGCGCCCGCCCCAACCGGGGCTTCTGAACTGGCCGATTGGCACCCGGTCAGCAGCAGAGGACTGGCAGCCAGGGCAGCCAAGAGGCTCCTTCGCCCTCGAAAATCGCGCTCATCGGTGATTTCGGACGGGAGGATGATCGGATCGCGGATGGGCTTCATGCAGTGCTCCATGGGGTTGTCCATGCAGACCGGAGCATAGGAGAATGCCTTTCGGCGAAGGTCTGCATGGCGTCAAACTTGCGCACACGGCGAATCTCGGGCTAGAATCGCGGTCCTTTTCACCCCGGCAGGGTCTGTCATGCAAGCCAATATTCATCCTAAATACAACGAAGTCGTCTTCCACGACATCTCCTGCGATTTCAAGTTCCTGACCCGTTCGACCATGTCGAGCAAGGAAACCGTGAAGTGGGAAGATGGCAAGGAATACCCGGTCATCAAGGTCGAAACGTCCAGTGCCTCGCATCCGTTCTTCACGGGCAAGCACAAGATCCTCGACGCCGGCGGACGCGTCGACAAGTTCCGCAAGCGCTACGGCAAGTAATTGCCCGGCGCGGGCCGAGCCCGACGTCCTCCAACAAAAACGCCGCCCTTGGGCGGCGTTTTTGTTTGGCCTTAACGCCCCCGAAGTCCGTCATTCCCGCGAAAGCGGAATCCACCGATCCGCACCGGTTCCGAAACCGATTTCACGGGGATGAAAAACGGACTTGGGTGGCGTAAGAGATTGTTTCGCCAGCAGCGAGCCCGGAGCCTCATCGGGACCCAACAAATAACTGGTTCGAATTCTCTGCGATCACTGCCATAATTCAAGCGTTCGATAGAAGCGCCGTGCAGCGCGGACCCAGGCCTCGCCCGTCCAAACTGCACGCGTCCCCTGCCCCAAGGAGAGCATCGTGTCGCAAA
This sequence comes from Ahniella sp., assembly GCA_016712105.1. Classification (GTDB taxonomy): domain Bacteria; phylum Pseudomonadota; class Gammaproteobacteria; order Xanthomonadales; family Ahniellaceae; genus Ahniella. The sequence goes on along the minus strand of JADJRU010000051.1, from coordinate 214,785 downwards.
ACAACGTCACCCTGACCGACAACGGTTCGCAGAAGTCAGCCACCCTGCCAATCGTGTCCGGCAGCGTCGGTCCGTCCGCCATCGACATCGGCAAGATGCACAAGGAAACCGGGCTGTTCACCTATGACCCGGGCTTCATGTCGACGGCCGCGTGCCGTTCCGCGATCACCTACATCGATGGTGATGCCGGCATCCTGATGTATCGCGGTTACCCGATCGAGCAGCTGGCACAGAATTCGAGCTTCCTCGAAGTGGCCTACCTGCTGATGGAAGGTGAACTGCCGAACGCCACCGAATTCAAGAATTTCGAGCATGAAGTGACGCATCACACGATGATGCGCGAATCACTTCGCCAGTTCCTCAATGGTTTCCAGTACGACGCCCATCCGATGGCGATGTTGTGTGCGGTGGTCGGTTCGCTCGCGGCGTTTTATCACGACTCGCTCGACATCGAAGACCCGAAACAGCGCCACCTGGCTGCGATCCGCCTGATCGCGAAGATGCCGACGATCGCCGCTGCGTGTTACCGCTACTCGATTGGCTGGCCGACGCGATTCCCGCGCAACAGCCTCGAGTACTGCACCCGTTTCCTGCACATGATGTTCGAAGTGCCGTCCGAACCGCTGGAGATGTCGCCGGTTGCCGCCAAGGCGCTTGACCTGCTGTTCATCCTGCACGCCGATCACGAGCAGAATGCCTCGACGTCGACGGTTCGCCTCGTCGGCTCGACCGGCGCGAATCCTTATGCCTGCGCGCTGCCGGCATCGCCGCGTTGTGGGGCCCGTCGCATGGCGGCGCCAACGAAGCCGTGCTGAAGATGCTCGAGGAAATCGGCACTGCCGATCAGGTTGGCAAGGCAATCGAAAAAGCCAAGGACAAGAACTCCGGCTTCCGCCTGATGGGCTTCGGCCATCGCGTCTACAAGAACTTCGACCCGCGCGCCACGATCATCCGCGAGATGTGCCACAAGGTGCTGAACGACCTCGGTGTGCACGACCCGCTGCTCGACGCCCGACGAGCCGCCTGTACGTGCCGATCGACAAGCGCTGAAGCAGAGTCCCGGCGTTGCTTCCAGACACCCCGCGATCATCGCGGGGTGTTTGTTTATGAGCCGCGCCCTCGCACCTGCGCCTGTACCATAGGCGGCCTGTCGGCGACGGTCGTCGCAAATCAATCGGAAAACTCATGATCAACAACGATGTTCTGCGCAGCATTCGCTACATGCTGGATCTCAGCGACGCCAAAGTCGTGGAGATCGCCCAACTGGCCGATGCATCCATCGCGATCACCAAGGCCGATGTCCCGGCGTTGCTGAAAGGTGCCGAAGAAGCGGGCCACGTCCCATGCAGCGATGCCGTGCTCGCACACTTCCTCGATGGTCTGATCATCCACCTGCGTGGCCGTGATCCCAATGTGCCGGCAAGACCGGTCGAGCGCCGCATCAACAACAACGTGGTGCTCAAGAAACTGCGGGTTGCGTTCGAATTGAAGGACGCCGACATGCATGAGGTGTTCCAGGGTGCCGGGTTCCCGGTGTCCAAACCGGAACTGTCGGCGCTGTTCCGATCCTTCGACCATCGCAACTTCCGCCTCTGTGGCGACCAGATGCTGCGCAATTTCCTGAAAGGCCTGACCTTGCGGGTGCGTGGCGGCCAGTAAGGACCTGTCGGAACGGGCTCAGCCGCGATACCGAGGTACATCCGCAAGCACCCGGTGGCACCTGAAGCCCCCACAGCAGCTGGTTTGATGCGCGGATTAGCTCGGCGGCAGCCGGGATGTCGTCTGACGACCGAGACCCAATGAATGCGCGGTCACCGATACCGGTCGCGAACGGCAAGAACACCGGGAGGCCAATTGCGGGACTGAAGCATGCGGCTTCACCTGCCCAAGCCGGCATGTGGATTATCGACTGGCCGACCGTTGTGAAGCACGCAACGCCGCTATACTGTCCGAAGTTCCAGGACAAGGGACACGACGATCATGCCTGAAATGAAAAGTCAAGACGTAATGCTCTTGCTTAAACTGGTCAGCCTGAAAAGACAGGAAACCACGGAGCCGGCCGCTTTGAAGAGCTTACTGGGCATTCCGGACGATTGGCATAGCTGGGTCGACAAGGAAATCTCGTTCTCGCGAGCACCGAGTGATGAAGATTGGTCCGTCCGCGGTCTGGAGAACTCTACGGGCATCAGCAAGTCACAAGTAAGTGGCGCACTTCGCCGCTGCATTGCAGTTGGACTCGCGCACGCAGATCGTCGCAGCGGGCGCCTCAGAGCCAATACACAAGCACTGATCGGCCTCATCATCCACGGTGTCAAATTCGTCTTCCCTGCCCAGCGAGGACCGTTGGTACGTGGCATCGCCACGACCTTCGCGGCTCCGGTATTGGCAGGGAAACTCCTGACTGCCGGCCAACATCCGGATGTTTGGGAAGATGCCAGCGGAACGCTGCTCGGCCAGCGGGTCGAACCACTCCATCCGGCAGTTCCCCATGCTGTGCGTCGTGACCCTACTTTGTATGCAATGTTGGCACTTGTTGATGCCATACGGCTGGGCCGCGAGCGGGAGACGGCACTATCCGCCAGCATCCTCGAAAAGTACCTGCAAGGGCATACCTGATGACCAACATCCAAATCTGGTCTCTGCAGGAAATGATGCTGAACCGCGTGGCCGTGGCCTTGGGTCCGGAACTAGTCAGGGAAGTCGCTTTTGTGGGCGGTTGCACAGTGGGGCTTCTGGTCACCGATCAACTGGTTCGAGAGTCCGTACGCTATACAGACGACGTCGACATCATCGTGCATGTCCTTGGCCCTGGATCGTGGTATCAACTGGAACAGAGACTCGCCGGGCTCGGCTTTCAAGACGATCCGGAAGACACCGTGCTTTGTCGCAAGCGACTCCGCGACAGGACAACTGGTGACCTGATCGTCGATTTCATGCCCAACGACGAAAAGATTCTTGGATTCAGCAATCGGTGGTACACCGCCGCGCTGATGAACGCAGTGGATCATGCGCTTTCGTCCGGGGAGATTATCCGGGTTGTGGCCCCCGCCCATTTCCTGGGCACCAAGATCGAGGCCTGGCGCGGACGAGGCAATAATGACCCGCTGTCGAGCCAGGACGTGGAAGACATACTCAACGTGATCGATGGGCGATCCTCGTTGATTTCTGAAGTGGAACAGGCAGAGCCGGAGCTTCGTCACGCGATTGCCGAGGGAATCGACGAATTGCTCGCACACCCCATGTTCGACTATGCAGTCCAATCCGCAGCCGGCGGTAGCCTCAAACGGGAGCAGATGCTGTTTCAACGACTCGAGCAGTTTACGATGATGCGCCCGTAGCAAGTGAATGGTCCGGAGATGCCTAACGAAGAGGCACAGACCAAGCAACCCTGAAGTTCGGGGCATCACTTTTCAGAACCTTCTCAATGAAAATCCCGCGAGCGTGCATCGAGACCTTGCAGCATCGGGCTCAGGTCGACGAGTCGGTGCGCGATGAGGTGCGTGACACCTTCGTCGCTCTGTAATTCACCCTCGATGCCGAGCATCGATGATTCGAGCAAGGTTCGCCGCTGCTGATCGGCCACGGTTTTCCAGACGATCACGTTCAGCCAGCCGGTTTCGTCTTCGAGTGTCAGGAACGTCACGCCCGCCGCCGTGCCGGGACGTTGCCGCAAGGTCACCAGCCCTGCTGCACGCAGTCGACTGCCATGCCGGGTTGCCAGGCCATCGGCCACACTGCGCCAGCGTTTGCGCTGCAGTTCTTCCCGCAGCAGTTGCAAGGGGTGCGCCTTCAGCGAATAGCCCAGGTTGCGATAGTCGGCCTGCACCTCGGCAGCCAAACCCGGCAACGACAACTGCGCCTGCGTCTCGTCGATGCGTGCGCCCTTCAGCACTGGCATCGGCATTTCAACGCCTGCGGCCTGCCAGCGCGCCTGATGCCGGTTGCCGACCAGCCCTGCGAGTGCGCCGCCTTCGGCCAGACGCGCCCGGTCGAAGGCATCAAGTTCGGCACGCAGACAGAGGTCTTCCAGGTCTCTGAACACCCCTTCTGCGCGAGCAACCATGATGCGCTCTGCAGCCTCACGACGCATGCCGCGGATCTCGCGTAATCCAAGCCGCAGCGATGGTTGCGGCAACTGTCTCGATAGTTCCGCCGGATCAGCCCCACCAACACCCACGAATCCGATTGGCCGCTCGATCGTCGCGTCGAAATTGCTGCTGCGCACGTCCGGCGGCAGCACTTCGAACCCGTGTCGACGGAGGTCCTGCAGGATCTGCGAGTTGGAATAAAAGCCCATCGGCTGGGAATTGACGAGCGCACACGCAAACGCGACTGGCTGGTGGCATTTGAGCCAACTGGAGGCATAAGCCAACAGGGCAAAACTGGCGGCATGGGATTCGGGGAATCCGTAACTGCCGAAGCCCTTGATCTGCTCGAACACCTGCTCGGCGAATTCGCGGTCGTAACCTCGCTCGAGCATGCCGTCGACGATGCGCTTCTGCAGGTGTTCCAGACCACCCTTGCGTTTCCACGCTGCCATCGAGCGACGCAGGCCATCGGCTTCTCCGGGCGAAAATCCGGCGGCGACAATCGCCAGTTGCATGACCTGTTCCTGAAAAATCGGCACGCCAAGGGTGCGCTCGAACACGCGCCGCAGGTCATCGCTCGGATACGTCACCTGCTCTACTCCCTGCCGGCGACGCAAATACGGATGCACCATCTTGCCCTGGATCGGACCGGGCCGGACGATCGCCACTTCAATGACCAGATCGTAGAACGTGGTGGGTCGCAGTCGCGGCAACATGGCCATCTGCGCTCGCGATTCGATCTGGAACACCCCCACGGTGTCGGCTGCCCGGATCATTTCGTAGGTTTGCGGATCTTCCGCCGGGATCGTCGCCAGCGTCAGTGCCGGAATGGGCTCACCCGTGCTGCGACGCTGGTCCGCCTGCACCAGGTCAAAACATTTCCGGATCGCACTGAGCATGCCCAGTGCGAGCAGATCCACTTTCACGAACCCGAGTGCATCGAGATCGTCCTTGTCCCACTGGATGACGGTGCGGTCGGCCATCGCGGCATTCTCGATCGGCACGAGTTCACACAGCGGTTCGGCCGCAATCACGAACCCGCCAACGTGCTGACTCAGATGACGCGGGAAATCCAGCAATTCCCGCGCAAGATGCAACAGTTGGCGCATCACCGTCGATTCCGGATCAAAACCACGTTCGACCAGACGCGACGCGACCGCACTGAACCCGTCCCACCACTGCAAGGCGGAACTGAGCGACTCGACCTGCTCCAGTGCCAGACCCAAGGCCTTGCCGACATCGCGGATTGCCGACTTCGCGCGGTAACAAATCACGGTGGCCGTGAGTGCCGCACGATCACGACCATATTTCGCGTAGACGTACTGGATCACTTCTTCGCGGCGTTCGTGTTCGAAGTCGACATCGATGTCCGGCGGCTCGTTGCGCTCGCGCGAGATGAATCGCTCGAACAGCAGATTGCCGCGGGCCGGATCGACCTCGGTGATACCCAGACAAAAACACACGGCGCTGTTCGCTGCCGAACCACGACCCTGGCAGAGAATTCCGCGACTGCGCGCGAATCGGACCAGGTCATGGACAGTGAGAAAATAGCAGTCGTATCCGAGCTCACCGATCAATGCGAGTTCGTGCTCGATCTGCTGATGCACACTGGCAGCCATCCCCTGCGGCCAGCGATGCTTCGCTCCCGCTTCCGTCAACAGGCGCAACTGCGCCGAGGCCGACACACCCTGCGGCACCACTTCCGGTGGATACTGGTATTTCAGTTCGGCGAGCGAAAAGTGACAACGATCGGCGATTCTGGCGGTTTCTTCGAGCAGGTCGGGCGGATACAGCTCGGTCAGTTCCACGTGCGACCGCAAGACGCGTTCGGCATTTGCACGCAAGGTCAGTCCTGCTTCGGCAACCGTGCAGTTCAACCGGATCGCGGTCAGGACATCATGCAAGGGCCGACGCTTCCGGACATGCATCTCGACTGCGCCGATTGCAACCAGCGGCACCGTCATCTGGCTGGACATCGCCAACGCCTGCTGAAGCCGCACCTCATCATCCGCCTGCCGATGTAATGCCAGGGCCAGCCAGAACCGATCGCAAAACCGAGTCGCAAGTTGGCCAAGGAACTGCACTTCAGGAGCCCCCTCGACCGACTTTTGTACCGACAGCACCAGCAGGCCTTCACCCAGTTTCAGCACATCGTCCCGCCGAACTTCGTACTCGCCCTTGTCGGCTCGACGCCTCGCCTCGGTGATCAGTCGCGACACCTGCCGGTAGCCCGCGAGTGATTGAACCAGCAGCACCAACTCATCACCCTCGACAGTATTCAGCGTGGTCCCGACGAGCAGCGCCAGGCCCTGCTCCCGCGCGGCTTCGTGTGCCCGCACGATGCCGGCCAGCGAACACTCGTCGGTGATCGCCAGTGCGCGGTATCCGAGCGCCACCGCCTGAGCCACCAACTCGCGTGCACTCGACGCCCCCCGCTGGAAACTGAAGTTGGAAAAACACTGCAGTTCCGCGTAGCCAGGGGGTTGGGTCCGATTGCTCATACTGTACAAATGTACACCATGACCAAGATCCGGTTCGACGGGCGCATCGATTGTTTTTGGCAAGCCATTGGCTCGTCGGCCGAGCGCCGGACGTGTACCGGACCGATCCGGCAGGCATAATGCGCGGATGCGACGAGATACCGTGAATTACACCCTGGTCGGGGGCTTTGTGGTGGCCAGCCTGATCGGGCTGATCCTGCTGCTGTTGACCATCACCGGAAAGGGCGAACGGGGAACCGATTACTTCGCCGTCTATGACAACGTCACCGGCCTCAAGGTCGGGGCGCCGGTGTTTTACGAGGGCTACCGGGTCGGGTCGGTGCAAGGTCTGGAGCCGAAACGTGAACCCGACGGCGTGCAATACCGCGTGACGCTGTCGATCCGGGAAGACTGGGGTATCCCGGACAACTCGATCGCCCAATTGCTGAGTTCGGGTCTGCTGGCCGATGTCGCTGTTTCGATTCGGGAAGGCGACAGCAAGGTCGTGCTCAAACCCGGTGCCACGCTCAAGTCGATGGGCGGCGGTGACATGTTCACGGCCATCAACGAACTGGCCGCGGAAGCGACGATCCTGACGCGCGAACGCATCCGGCCGCTCGTGGATACGCTGAACCGTCGACTGGATTCGCTGGGCGAAAGCCTTGATTCTTCGACACCGACGATCCTTGCCGAAACCGAAACGCTGCTGAAGGACCTGAACAAGGCCAGCCGCGCGATCAATGATGTCCTGAAGCCCGAAAACCGGAAGCACATCGACCACAGTCTCGCCGACTTGGCCAGCACGGCGGAAGCGGCTGCGGCGATTTCGAAAGACCTCAAAACCACCCGCGCCAGCCTCGACCAGCTGTTGACCGAACTCAATGCCATCGCCAGTGAAAACCGTCCGGGCCTGCGTGAAACCGTCGCCGATCTGGCCGAGATCACCAGCAGCCTGTCGCAACGGATTGATGCGATCACGATCAACCTCGAATCCTCGAGCCGCAACCTCAACGAATTCGCACGCGAGATCCGCAAGAATCCGAACCGCCTGCTGTTTACCCCCGAGGCCGACGACGTCATCGTCGAAGAGGATTGATCCGACTCATGCGCCAGACCGTGCTTCGATTGACCACACTCGCTTTCCTGCTGTTGCTGGCTGCGTGCGCGTCAGCGCCGGTACCGGACATGGCGTTCTACCGGATGCCGGGCGTTCCGAAAGCAGAGATCGATGCGAGTCGTGAGCCGCGTTTCCCGATTGCCATTACGGTCGCAGCATTCCGTGCCGACGGCGTCTACAACGATCAGGCCATCCTGTATTCGCTGAAGCCGGAGAGTTCGATCAAGGCCTACCATTACCAACTCTGGGACGAGCCGCCATCCTTGCTGCTGCAGCGCCGACTGATCGACCGCTTGCGTGCCGACTACACGTCGCGCCTGGTCACCGATCGCCTGCCACCGGGACTCGATGCCCTGCGAATCTCCGGTCGCGTTCAGCGGTTCGAACGGGTGCGGATCGACGGTCAATGGATCGCGCGTGTACGCCTCGAGATTCGCGTCGAACGATCCATGCAGGAAGCCCCTCTGCTGCTCAACGAGTACGGCGCCGACGTGCCGGCCGAGTCGGAATCGATTCAGGCCACCGTGCGCGCGTTTGCCGAAGCGCTTGACCAGAGTTTCGCCGCGCTCCGTGGTGATCTCGGGCAAATCAACATCGACGTGAAATCCTGATGTTGGCAACCGCCGACCGCCATCGATTACTCGGACTGATGGGCGTGCCCTTGTACGTGCAGCGGTCGGAACCCGACGCAACCCCAGTCGAAACACCCGCGCCGGCCGACAGCCACGGTTGACATGGCGCCCGCTGCCAGAGCTCCTGTTGTAATCACCCCAGGTGCCATACCTCCAGCGACAGCGCCGCGGGTGACTCCGGTATCGCGCACCGTGCCGGGCAGCCATCGCCTGGGCCTGGTTGCCGCCGGGCCCGCGCCGCCCGGACTGACCCGGGATCTCCTGCAAGCCCTTGGCCAGAAAAATCTGCTGCAAGCGCCGGCCACCTGGCCGGACTATGCGGTGCTGCTGGGTGACGTCGCCAATGTCCCGGCCAGCGTGATCGTTGTACGGGCAGCGCTGCCGCTTCGTGATGCCCGTGCCAAACGTGCGGTCTGGCGCCAGCTTCGGCCGCTGCTCGCCGAACTCCGTCGACCCTGAGGCAAGTCCATGCCCTTGCTGCTGCGGGCCATGACCGAAGCGGATCTCGATGCCGTCGTGGCGATCGAGCAGTCGGCTTACGAGTTTCCGTGGACACTTCAGATCTTCCGCGATTGTCTGCGCGCCCAGTACGACTGTTTCGTGCTGGCTGATGAACACGCCATCCAGGGGTATTTCGTGTTGTCCGCAGCGGCTGGTGAAGCGCATGTGCTGAATATCGCCGTCGCCCCTTCGGCGCAAGGCATGGGCCATGGCCGGCGGATGATGAAACGGCTGGTGGATCTGGCGCGCTGGCACCGGGTCGAGCGTGTGTTTCTGGAAGTCCGACCGACGAACACCCGGGCCATTGCCCTGTATCTGAATTTGGGCTTTACCGAGATCGGGCGAAGACCGCGTTATTACCCGGCGCGTGAAGGCCGGGAAGATGCGCTGGTGCTGGCGATGGAACTGGCGATGCCGCTGTGAAGGCCGGATCACGCTGAGTCAGAACGCGCCACAGATCATTGTTCAGCCTTCAAATCTGACGATAAGCTGTCGGCATGAATCGACTCCTTCTGCTGTTCGCGGCAATTGCCTTTGCCGCCGCCCAAAACGCTTCGGCGACCACCGACCCGTTCGAGACTGCGCTCGCTGAAATCCAGCGCGGACAGCGTACCCAAATCGAGCCGGCGTTGAGGGACCATGTCCTGGCGCCGTATCTGGCGCATGCGTTGCTGAAACGCAAGGCCAAACCCACGCAGGCCGAACGCCTTGCGTTTCTGAAGGCTTACCCGGATGGCCCGCTGGCGCAACCGATTGCCGAGGGCCTGCTGCGCGAATTCGCCCTGGCCGCACTGCACGAGAACGTCGTCGCCATGCAGCACTATGCGCGTGACATCGGCGATCGCTGCCTGGTCCTGACCAGTGAGATTGCCCTGAAACTTCGACCGGATGCGGAACTGATCGCCGATGCCCTGCACATTTGGGATACCGATCGCAGCCTGCCCGCTGGTTGTGATGCGGTGATCGCCTTTGCCGACCACCACAAGGCCATTGGCACCGCCCAGGTCAATACGCGAATCGAAAAAGCGTTTGCGACCGGGCAAGCCCAACTGGGGGTGTACCTGTCCCAGCGGTTACCGAAGTCCGACCAGGTGGCTTATACGCACGCCCACGGACTGCTGCATGATCCGGCGAGCACACGCCGCGCATTAAAATCGTGGCCGGACGACGCCGCCCATCAGCAAGCCGTGTCACTGGCGATCGCGCGACTGGCCAAAAGAGACGCGGGTTGGGCTGCGACACTCTGGCGTGAGGCCACGGCCCGATTCAGTTTTTCGGCCGCGCAGAAAGCACGCATGATCGATCCGATCGCGCTGTACCGCGCGAACGATTACGCCAGTGACGCCGTCACTTGGCTCAGTCTGATCGACGAAGGGCTCGACTCGGCACCGACGCGGGAATGGCGTGTCCGCGAAGCCCTCTCGCGCGACGACGTTCTGGCCGCAGACCATGCACTCAAACGTATGGACGCGACCCAACTGGCCGATCCGCGCTGGCGCTACTGGCGCGCGGTGATCGACCAGCGCCTGAAACGCACCGATGCGGCCGAACTCGGTTTCCGGCTGCTTTCCGAGTCGCCCAGCTTCTTCGGCTTTCTGGCTGCCGACCGGATCAACGAACCCTACACGCTGTGTCCGCGCACCCCACCCGAACCCGCTGCTGCCGGCAGCACCGTGTCCGGTATTGGTGGTGTCCAGCGGGCACTGGCGCTGTTCCGTTTGGGGCGCAAACAGCAGGCACGGCAGGAATGGGATTTTGTGCTGCCGAAACTCACCGAAAGCCAGAAGGTATCGGCCGTGGTGCTCGCACACGACGCGGGCTGGTATGACCGCGCGCCGTTTGCGCTGACTGCCGCCGAGGAGATGCGCTACTACAGCCTGCGTTTTCCGAACGCTTACTTGAGTGAACTGGTCAAGGCCACTGGTCAACGGACCGTGCGCCCGAGTTTTGCCGCAGGCGTCATGCGCGCCGAAAGTGCCCTCGTGGTCGATGCGGTGTCCGGTGCCCAGGCCTATGGCCTGATTCAGTTGCTGCCGAGCACCGCAAAACGCATGGCGAAGGCGGAAGGCCTGGTGCTCACGAGCAACCAGCGCCTGTTCGAGCCGGAGTTCAACATCCGCCTCGGCACCCGGTATCTGGACGAATTACTCGCCAAACAGGAACACGCCGAATACGCCGTTCTGGCGGCCTACAACGCGGGTCCGTCGCGTCTGGCAAAATGGAAGGCGGAGCGCGGCCATCTGCCGGTCGACGTGTTCATCGAGACCATCCCGTTCAAGGAAACTCGGGAATACATCGCCCGTGTCCTGTCATTCGACGTGATCTACGACTGGCGCCTCAATGGGGAAGTTCTGCCCATCGGCGAACGACTGAAGCCTGGCTTGGGCACCGGCACGGCAGCAGCGCGCCCGGTCCGCTGCCTGACCTCTTCCGCGACACCACCAGCGGCTCCAACCCCGCCGGCACCTTCAGCCGCAAGCCGCGGGCCATAACCCGACGCACGACATCGTATAATCCCGCTCTTGCCCTCAAGGCGGATGATTCCACGACATGTCGCAAAATCCCGGTTACCAGAGTTTCGAGCAAGTCCCGCTGAAGGATTACGCCGAGCGCGCCTACCTCGACTATTCGATGTATGTAGTGCTCGACCGTGCCTTGCCGTTCATCGGCGATGGCATGAAGCCCGTGCAGCGACGTATTGTGTTTGCGATGAGCGAACTGGGGCTCGACGCCCAGGCCAAGCCGAAAAAATCGGCACGTACCATCGGTGACGTGATCGGTAAATTCCATCCGCACGGTGATTCGGCCGCGTACGAGGCCATGGTGCTGATGGCACAGCCGTTTTCGTACCGGTATCCGCTGATCGAAGGCCAGGGCAACTTCGGTTCGCAGGACGATCCGAAAAGTTTCGCGGCCATGCGCTACACGGAAGCGAAGCTCACCTTGTTCGCGGAGAGCCTGCTCAGTGAAATCGGCCATGGCACGGTGGACTGGACCCCCAACTTCGACGGCACGCTGCAGGAGCCCTCGTGGCTGCCGGCCCGTTTGCCGCAGGTACTGCTGAACGGCACCACCGGCATTGCCGTCGGCATGGCTACCGACATCCCGCCGCACAACGTGCGCGAAGTCGTCAGCGCCTGTATCCGCCTGCTGGACGAACCCAACGCCAGCGTCCGCGACCTGTGTGAACACGTGAAAGGCCCGGATTACCCGACCGACGCCGAAATCATCACACCCCGCGAAGACCTGGTGAAGATGTACGAAACGGGTTACGGCAGCGTGCGTGCGCGCGCCGTGTACACGCGCGAGGATGGCAACATCGTCATCACCGCGCTGCCGTATCAAGCCTCGCCGGCCAAGGTGCAGGAACAGATCGCGAACCAGATGCGTGCCAAGAAGCTGCCGCTGCTGGAAGACGTGCGCGACGAATCGGATCACAAGAACCCGGTGCGCCTGGTGCTGATCCCTCGTTCGAACCGCGTGGACGCCGAAGAATTGATGGGCCACCTGTTCGCCACCACCGATCTCGAGAAGAGTTACCGCGTCAATCTCAACGTGATCGGCCTCGACGGTCGTCCGCAGGTGAAAGACCTCAAGACCATGTTGTCCGAGTGGCTGGTGTTCCGCACCGAAACCGTGAAGCGGCGCCTGACGCACCGTCTGGACAAGGTCGAAAAGCGCCTGCACCTGTTGGAAGGCTTGCGGATTGCGTATCTCAACCTCGATGAAGTGATCCGCATCATCCGCACCGAGGAAGATCCGAAGGCACGGCTGATTGCCCGCTTCAAGTTGTCCGAAACCCAGGCCGACTACATCCTCGAAACCAAGCTGCGCCAGCTGGCGCGTCTGGAAGAGATGAAGATCCGCGGCGAGATGGATGAACTCGAAGAGGAACGAGCGAAGATCACTTCGACGCTGAAATCCGCCGACCGTCTGAAGATGCTCGTGAAGGACGAACTGCGCAAGGACGCCGAACGATTCGGCGACAAGCGTCGCTCACCACTGATCGCCCGCGCCAGTGCCATCGCTCTGACCGAAGCCGACCTGATGTCGTCCGAGCCGGTCACGATCGTCATGTCGGAGAAGGGCTGGATCCGCTCGGCGAAGGGACACGACATCGATGCGTCGACACTCAGTTATCGCGAAGGTGATTCACTAGCGGCCGCGTGCAAGGGCCGCAGCACGCAACAGGTCGTGTTCTTCGATTCGGAAGGTCGAGCCTACGCCACGACTGCATTCCCTGCCATCGGCGCGCGGCCATGGCGAACCGCTCACCGGCCGATTCACGCCGGCATACGGCGCACGCTTCGAATCCATGGTGGCTGCCGAGCTCAACCAGAAAGTGTTGATTGCCAGCTCACACGGATACGGCTTCACGACCCGCTTCGAGAACCTCACCTCGCGCCAGAAAGCCGGCAAGGCGATGGTGTCCTTGTCCGAAGGCGCGCGTGTGCTGGCGCCAGTACTGGTCGGCGATTCCTCGCGCGATCGGATCGTTGCCGTCACCACGGCAGGCCACATCCTGATGTTCTCCGTCGCAGAGTTGCCGGAACTCGACAAGGGCGGCAAAGGCAACAAGATCATCGAGATTCCGAAGGCCAAACTCGGCACCGAACAACTGGCTGGCGTGGCCGTCATCGCCGACGGCGGCAGTGTGCTGGTCTGGAGCAACGGCCGCAAACTCACCAGGTCGTGGAATGACCTCGTCGAGATCCAGGGCGCACGAGCCGACCGTGGCTCGCTGTTGCCAAGGGGCTACACGAAGGTCGATTCGATCGAGCCTGCGTAAGACTGAATCCTCACATGCCCGTGGAGCGCTGCAGCCGCGACCAAGTTGCCGCAGAAGCCCTCCCACGGTTTCGGGGAGGGGCCCCCGATGTTCGGGGAGGGGGTGGGCGAGGCACTGCGCCTTTGTAGTTCGCTACGCGAACTACAAAGGATCTAGCTGAGGCATGACCGTGGCTTGGCTGTCGAAGCGGTCACCGAAGACCGCACCGCCGAGGAACAGGTACAGGCTCGCCGTAGATTACCGTCCGCGCATTGCCGAGATCGTCAAGATCTCCGGCCGGGAGATCGGCTGGAATACTTCGCGCTTCGGTGATGGAGCCACTGATCTGGTTGGCACGGAGTCGCAGCACCGAGATCGGCTGGAAGATCCACGGCGAGTCAATGCCGGAAATGGCCATCGGCGTACTGAGGCGGATCTCCTGCGAATTGACCGCATACGACGCCAATGCGTGCGGTTCGTTGAGCAAGGGCATCCGGCTGTTTCCGCCACCGAAATGAAAACGTTGGCGCTCTTGTAATGGCGACCCGCTGGCGACGGTGTCGAACAGGCTCAGTTTCAGACTCGCCGGCGCAAACCAGACAAAGCTGGTGGGGTCGACTTCATATCCGAACCCCAGCAGTCGACCGTCCGGCAAGGGATGCAGATACTCCGAATAGCCGCTGACATCCAGTTCACCGACGATGCGTGGATCGTCGGCATTGGACAAGTCCACCTCGTACAGCGGATCGATCTGACGGAACGTCACCAGATGCAGGCGGTCGCCCCGCAAACGAACGCCATAGACCGTTTCCAGCGGATGACCCAGCGATTCGGGCCGCGACGCATTCGGCAGACGCACGTGCTCGAACAGTCGCCGCGATGCGGTGTCCTCACGCAGCACGGTCAACAGTGCGGCGCTCACAGGATCATCGGCCTGCCGGTCTCGCAAGGTCGTCACGACTCGCAAGTCGCCGCCCTTTTCCTGCAGGTTCCAACTGGACTTGTTGCCCGCGCCGATGCTGCCGCGGACATCCGCACTGCCACGCCAGGACAGATCGGCGGCAGACAACTTGTGGATGTTCGTCACCGTGCGATACGACATGATCTGGTTGTCGGTACCGAAACGCAAAGGATCGGTTCGATTCGAGGCGAGATACACCGAGTCGGGCGTGGCATACATACTCGCCTGGTTCTGCAGCATCGAGAAGTGGCGAACCTGATCCGGCGCCGCGATGGGAATGTGGTGCACCGACACAACGGTTGTCCCGAGCGTGCCCGGCTGGAATCCGCCCAGCCAGGTGTTGCTGGCACGCAGCAGGGGCTGTGCCGCGCCTTGACCAATGCGCCAGTGCGGACGATGCACGCGTGTGACCGGGCTGGCCGGATCGTTCACCTGCAGCAGCGAACTGTTGCTGAGCAAGAGCAGCGTCTCGCCATTCCGTCGCAAGACACCTGGCCGCGCCTCGACTGTGTACTGCCAGTCGATCCGAAGTGAGTCGTCGGCACCGATCCGCACCACGGTGATGGTGGTGCGCGGCGTCACCGTAACCGGTGCCGGGCAACACGGGGCAAAGCCGTTCTGGCGATTGCTGCTCAACAACGCAAAGCGATGGTCGGTGCCCTGTTTCGGCAATGCCAGAACCTGTTCGGCATGTTGCCATTCCGGCAGGGGGAGCACCCGGATGGTCTGCGCTTCGGCCTGTTCCGGACGGATCCGCGTCAGATGAAACTCACCCAGCCGAATCGCCGGTTGGGTAAACGTGGTGCCCAACGCGCGATGGACGACCAGATCATCACTGCGCGCCAGCACGTCACCTTCGTCGATGCCGGCTTCCTGCGTATTCGTCAGGCTGCCACCCGGACCGGCTTGTGCGCCGGGGGGAAGCGGCGAAAAATCGAGGCATTCGAACGGCAGCTCGGGCTGAGCACCCTGCACCAGGCGGAAGTAATCTTCCAGCGCCGCTTCGCTGTGGAACGGACGGGCATCGCTGATCCGTTCTCGACCTGAAGCCGGTTCGCCGAGGTTCCCGTACACAGCATGGTCATAAAACGACGATGAGGCACCGCCTTCGAAACCCGGCTTCAAATCTAGGAGCGCCGAAATTTCACGTTCATGCCGGGGCTGGATCGACATGGATCCGGCATCACTGGCCACCACGACACAGTTGCCTGGCTGGCAATTCCGGCGATACCGGCGGGCAGCAAACGGTGCCGGATCATTCGGCCGCGACAGCTTGTAGCCCAGCCACCAGCGCGGCTCGCCGGATTCGTCATAGGCGGTGGCCAGCACCGCGAGCGTCGGCCCCTGGGTCAGCAAGGACAGGCCGAACCCGGGTTTTTCCGGATTGAGCCAAAGACCCGAGTAATCGTCCACGGAACTGGCCGTGGTCTGGAGGATGCGACGGATCTGGCGTTCGGTCGTGACCCCGCGCAACGTGAGCCTGAGTGTTCCCGTATGTTCGTCGACCCGCACGAGATCCAGTGCGCCGATCGTGGTTTGGGACGCCAACTCGCCTGCAGCGGGGTTCCAGCGAGTGCGAACGAGGTTGGCCTGCAATCGCTGAGCGGTGCGCGGCCCGACCCCTACGCTCCACTCATCGCGTCCATCCGCGTCGTAGCCGGCCAGCAAGGCGACGGACTGCGTGCCGGAATGGGTGACCGCCAAGCCCCATCCAGGTTCGGCCGGGTCATACCACCACTCCGAGACCCGGCGCCCTTCCGGCGCCGTCACGTGGGTTTGCGCCAGCGCCGTACCGAGGCTGGACAACAGGAGCAGGAAGAACAGATGTTGCAGCAGTCGTTTCATGGACGGTCCTTGTGGGTTGACGACTCGGTGTTCCGAGGGGCTCCCTGTTCTGGACGCAGCGGGGCAGACTTTCCCCCAATCGGGGGTTGCCCGACATCATTCGCCGATGCGCCGGCC
Source organism: Ahniella sp. (assembly GCA_016712105.1). Lineage (GTDB taxonomy): Bacteria > Pseudomonadota > Gammaproteobacteria > Xanthomonadales > Ahniellaceae > Ahniella. The sequence continues at coordinate 198,276 of JADJRU010000051.1, read as the reverse complement.
GAATCAAGCCGATTCCCGCACGTTTTGCACAACCCAAGTTCGGCCCGAAAACCCGGTTCGTCATTTTCACGCACCGGCGAAGTGCCCGAACTCGTTCAGCGGCGCCATTGCTTGTTGTCATTTGGGGGGCAGGACACTAGCCTCTCCAGTCAACAAAGGGTGAAAACAGAATAAGCGAGGGATTATGGTTGGCAGTGTCATGTTTGGCTTGTTTGGCTTGTCGGTCCTGATCGGACTCGCGTGGACGTTTTCCAATAACCGCCTGCGTGTGGATTGGAAATTGGTGGCCACCGGCGTGGTCTTGCAGATCGCGTTCGCCGCAGTGGTGCTGCTTGGCCACAAGATGATTCCCACCTACGAGTCCATACTCGGAACCATAGGCTTGGTCGGCATCTGGCGCCCCCTGATCCTCAGCCTGATCGTCAGCAGTATCGTTTTGTATGTCCTGAGCGGTCGGCTTGCCGATGCCGCGACCTCGACGAAGCTGCAGACCGGTGGGCACGCCTTGCTCGGTTTGGCGGCGCTGCTGGGGCTGCCCCTGTTCGCGGAAGCCTTCGACACACTCGGCCACGGTTTCGTGAAACTGTCTTCGTTCACGGCTCAGGGCGCCACGTTCATCCTCGGTGATGTGGCCCGCGCCGACAAACTCGGCTTCATCTTTGCGTTCCAGGTGCTGCCGACCGTGATTTTTTTCGCGGCATTCATGGCGATCCTGTACCACCTCGGCATCATGCAAGCGATCGTGCGCGCCATGGCCATTGCCATCACGAAAGTGATGCGCGTATCGGGCGCTGAAACCACCAGCGTCTGCGCCAGCATTTTCATCGGCCAGACCGAGGCGCCGCTGACCGTCCGCCCTTACATCAGCAAGATGACCGACTCCGAACTCCTGACCATGATGATCGGCGGCATGGCCCATATTGCCGGCGGCGTGATGATCGCGTACATCACCATGCTCGGCGGACCGGATCCGGAACAACAGGCCATTTTCGCCAAACACTTCCTCGCGGCATCCATCATGGCGGCCCCGGCTACGCTGCTGATCGCCAAGATCCTCGTGCCGGAAACCGGCGAACCGCTCACACGCGGCACAGTCAAGGTGGAGGTCGAAAAAACGGCGGCAAACGTCATCGACGCGGCCGCGGCCGGTGCATCCGATGGCATGAAGCTCGCGATCAACATCGCTGCCATGCTGCTGGCCTTCATTGCACTGATCGCCTTGCTGAATGCCGTGATCGGCTGGTTCGGCGACGTCTCCGGCATCAACGGCATGTTGAGTGCCGGCAAGGAAACACCGGTGGTGTTGAGCCTCAATTACATCCTCGGCCAGATCCTGGCACCGATCGCCTGGATCATTGGCGTGCCGTGGAGCGAAGCACAGACCGCCGGCGCACTGATCGGCCAGAAAGTCGTGCTGAACGAGTTCATTGCCTACTCGGAACTGGCAGCGATTCCGGTCGGTGAAGGGGCCGGTGCAATCAGTGCACATACCAAACTCATCATGACCTATGCCCTGTGCGGCTTCGCGAACTTCGCGTCGATAGCCATCCAGATCGGCGGCATCGGTGGCCTGGCACCCGACCGGCGCACCGACCTCGCGCGCTTCGGCATGCGTGCGGTGCTGGGCGGCTCCATCGCCACGTTCATGACCGCCACGATCGCCGGGGTGCTGTCGCAGTTTGCTGGGTGACAAATAGCCGGAATCCAGAATCGAGCGGGAATTGCCGCAGCCCGCCTCGCGCCGGCTGCAGCAAAACCCGTGAAAGTGGCGGCAATGGCATCAAGCCGGCCGGCTCATCCGGTCGTCTCCGGTCATTGACTGGGGCCAATCTGTCCCTCATCCGGCCTTCGGCCACCTTCTCCCGCGAAAGAAGGCGGAAGGAACATCCGAACACAGTCAGCCTCGGTTCCAAGCCCACTCCCCGATGTTCGGGAGAAGGTTGAGAAGGTCAAACTGGCAGACACTGTCGCTTCGCGCCGACCCCGCGGCAAAGCACCAAACGCTTGCCACTTCGCTGCGCGAAGTGAACGCAAGCCCTTGCTGTTACCTAGGGGCTGATTTTCTGGAGCCTACCGTGAGCCTAGCCAAAGCCCGCACCATGCCCGGCGTGATGGAACTGTTGCCGCTGGACCAGATCGCCTTCCAGACCATGATGGAGACGATCCGCCGCAACTTCGAACGATTCGGCTTTCTGCCGATCGAAACCCCGGCCATCGAGTTCACCGACGTCCTGCTGACCAAATCCGGCGGCGAGACCGAACGTCAGGTCTACTTCGTCCAATCGACCGGCAGTCTGCAAAAAGGTGATGACCCGACTCTGGCTCTGCGCTTCGACCTGACCGTGCCGCTGGCGCGATATGTCGCCGAACACGAACATGATTTGAGCTTTCCGTTCCGTCGTTACCAGATGCAGCGCGTGTACCGTGGTGAATCGGCACAACGTGGCCGCTTCCGCGAGTTCTACCAGTGCGACATCGACGTGATCGGCAAGGATCAATTGTCGGTGCGTTATGACGCCGAACTGCCTGCGGTGATCCACTCGATCTTCCGCGAGCTGAATGTCGGCGCGTTCACGCTGCAATTGAACAACCGCAAGATCCTGCGCGGCTTCTTCGAGCGCCTTGGCGTGACCGATGGCGAACAGCAGATGCAGGTGCTGCGCGAAGTCGACAAGATCGACAAACGCGGCGCCGCTGCGGTACGCCAGACGCTGACGGCCGAACCGTTCTCGCTGCCGGCCGAACAAGCAGACGCGATCATGGCGTTTGTGGCGCAACGATCCAGTTCGCACGATTCCGCACTCGCCATGCTCGAAGCACTCGGCGGGGGCAACACCACGCTCGAAGCGGGGATCGCGGAAATGCGCGAAGTGCTGACGCTGCTGAAGGCGCTGGGTGTGCCAGAAGCGTTTTACCTGCTGAATTTTTCGATCGCCCGTGGCCTCGATTACTACACCGGCACCGTGTTCGAGACGATCCTCACGGCGCATCCGGAAATCGGCTCGGTCTGCTCGGGTGGTCGTTATGAAAACCTGGCTTCGCACTACACCAAATCGCGACTGCCCGGCGTTGGCGTGTCGATTGGCGCCACGCGTTTGTTCTATCAGCTCCGCGAAGCGGGCCTGATCGGCACGGCACGCAGTTCGGTCCAGGCCATGGTCGCCATGCTCGATGATGCCGACTTGCCGCTGTACCTGGAACTGGCCGGGCAACTCCGGGCCGCCGGCATCAACACCGAAGTGCAGCTGGAACCGAAAAAGCTCGGCAAACAGTTCCAGTATGCCGACCGCGCCGGTATCCGGTTTGTACTGATGCTGGGCACCGACGAGAAGGCCAAGGGCGTGGTCGCCATCAAGGATATGTGGCGTCAGGAACAGTTCGAAGTCGAGCGCGCAGAATTGACGCGCACGCTGCGTGTGGAAATAGAACAATCCGAAGCCATGCCGAAGGTCAAAACACCATGAACCTGATCGAACTCGACGGCCTCAGCCTCGATCGTGCTGGCGTGCAGGCCCTGGCCGAAGGCGCGCGCGTGCGATTGGCACCGGCAGCTTTGGGCCGGGTCGCGCATGCCGCGGCGTTCCTCGCCGAACAGGTCCGTCGGCAGGAACCGATCTACGGCGTCACCACCGGCTTCGGCAGCAATGCCGACAAGCTGCTCGGCGCCCACCGTGCGCGCGACAGCTTGCCGGGCGGCAACCCGGAACACAACGAACTCACCCTGCTCGAAGAGTTGCAGCACAACCTGGTCATCACCCATGCGGTCTGCGTCGGCGAACCGTTTCCCGAGCCGGTCGTCCGCGCCATGCTCGGCATTCGCATCAACACGCTGCTGCGCGGGCATTCCGGCATTCGGGTCAGCACGCTCGAAGCACTGACCGAACTGCTGAATCGTGGTGTCGTGCCGGTGATCCCGCGCAAGGGCTCCGTTGGCGCCAGTGGTGACCTGGCGCCGCTGTCGCATCTGGCTGCCGTGTTGCTCGGCGAAGGTGAAGCGTTCATCGAAGGATCCGCATGCCGGGCCGCGATGCGCTGGCAGCAGTCGGCCTGCAGCCCGTCCGGCTGTCCTTCAAGGAAGGGCTGGCGCTGAACAACGGCACCACCCAGATGCTGGCCACGGGCGCGCTGGCGTTGAATCGTCTGCAGCACCTGCTCGAACTGGCTGAACTGGCCGCCGCAATGACACTCGAGGCCTTTGCCGGCCGGAGTGGCGCATTCGTCGACGACGTCCACCAATTGCGTCCGCATCCCGGCCAGGTGCATACCGCCAAGGCCATCAATTCGCTGACAGCCGGCTCCACGCTGGTCGATATCGCTTATCACCTGGTGCCGCGGTTCTCGCCCTGGCTCGCCGAGTCGTGGACCCATCCGGAAGACCAGCGCGAGCGCTTCGACCTGGCCTGGGATTACGTGCCGCCCAGCCAGCGCCATGGCCGCGAAAATTTCTACAAGCGGTTCCTGCCGTTCAAGGGCGGCAAGAAACACCAACCGCAGGATGCCTATTGCCTGCGATGTTGTCCGCAGGTCCATGGTGCCGTGCGTGACGCCTGGGACCAGGCTTGCCGCGTCTTCGATATCGAACTCAACGCGGTCACCGACAATCCGCTGGTATTCCCGGATCGCGAAGCGCGCGAGATTGAGGGTCAGGTCATTTCCGCCGGCCATTTCCATGGCATGCCGCTGGCGCTCGCGATGAGTTACATCAAGGCAGCCATTCCGGTGCTTGCGAGCATTTCCGAACGCCGCCTGATGAAACTCGTCGACCCGTCAACCAACGACGGCCTGCCGGCATTCCTGATCGGCAACGAGGACGCAACCGACTCCGGTTTCATGATCGTTCAGTACACCGCTGCGGCACTCGTCAACGATCTGGCCACCCGGGCTCATCCGGCTTCGGTCTACTCGATCCCGACCAGCGCGAATGCCGAAGATCACGTGTCGATGGGCGCGAACGAAGCGCGCCACGTCATGGAGATGCTCGACGATCTCGAACACGTTCTGGCGCTCGAGCTTTACACCGCCGCCCAGGCACTGGAGTACCGGCGTGACATGCTTAATGCCGCCCGGCGCCTGGCACGCCGGGGTGACACCCAAGCCCTCATGGCCAAAGTGCGAAACGCGCCGCGCGTCGATGCTTCGGAATACGCACAGTTCGAGGCGGAAGTGGTGGCACTGGGCCAGGCGCTGGCCAGTGATGCGGAGTACCAGCCGAGTCCGCACGTACAACGCGCGTTCGAGCTGATCCGCGAACACGTGAGCTTCATGCCGCGCGACCGCGCGATGGATGGCGACATCCGTCGGATGCTTGACCTCGTTGCTTCCGGGGCACTCACCCGGACTCCAGCATGATTCGCCCACTCGAGCTGATGATCGGCCTGCGTTACACGCGGGCCAAACGACGCAATCATTTCATCTCGTTCATTTCGCTGGCGTCGATGTTGGGAATTGCGCTCGGCGTCTGTGCGCAAATCACGATCGTGTCGGTCATCAACGGTTTCGGCACTGAACTGCGGGCCCGTACCGTCAGCATGGTGGCGCATGCCACCGTCGCCGGATTCGGCGGCGATCCGCTGGAAAACTGGCCGGAAGCGGTGACGACGGCCAGGTCCCTGTCACATGTGATCGGGGTTGCGCCGTATGTCGAACGCGAAGTCATGCTGCAAGGCGGCCGGGTCAGCGGCGCCATCGTCCGCGGGATCGATCCCGATGCCGAGCCGGAAGTCTCGGCCATCCGCGAGCAGGTCAAACAAGGCTCATACGCGGCACTGAAACCCGGCGAGTTCGGCATCATTCTCGGCCGTGAATTGGCGTCCTGGACTGGCGCCACGGTCGGCGACACGGTGCTGGTCTACGCACCACAAGTGCGTGCCACACCCGCAGGTCTGTTGCCGCAGATGCGGCGTTTCACGGTGATCGGCTTGTTCGAGGCCGGCGTTTCCGAGTTCGATCGCGGCATGGCGTTTATCCACGTTCAAGATGCCCAGAAGCTGTTTCGCCTGGGTGATGGGGTCACCGGCGTCCGACTGAAACTCGATGACCTGTTCAAGTCGCGGGAAGTCGCGCGTGAACTCGGCGACCGATTGGGCGGCACCTTCCGTGTCCGCGACTGGACCCAGGACAACCGCAACCTCTATCAGGCGCTCAACACCGAGAAGATCACGATGTTCGTGATCATGTCGCTGGTGGTTGCGGTCGCGGCATTCAACCTCGTTTCTTCGCTGGTCATGCTGGTCACCGACAAACAGGCCGACATCGCGATCCTGAGGACACTCGGCCTGAGCCCCGGTTCGGTCATGCAGGTGTTCATCATCCAGGGCGTGGTCATCGCATTGGTGGGCATCACGATCGGCACCATCGGCGGAATCATCCTGGCCGAAAACGCCGACCGCCTCATGAACGGTCTGGAAGCCGTGTTCGGTTTCGACTTCATGCCAGCCGACATCTACTACATCAGTGCCCTGCCCTCCGATCTGCGCCTCGATGACGTCCTCGGTATTGTCGGGCTGAGTTTCGTGTTGTCCTCGCTGGCCACCCTTTACCCGGCATGGAAGGCAGCACGGACACGTCCGGCGGAGGCCCTGCGTTATGAGTGATCCGGTCATCCACGCCGTCGGCATCGGCAAGGCCTATCGCGATACCGGCTCGCTGACGCCGGTCTTGAATGACGTCAACCTGAAGGTCCATGCCGGTGAATCGGTCGCGATCGTCGGTGCGTCCGGATCGGGCAAAAGCACCTTGCTGCATGTGCTCGGCGGGCTCGACACCCCGGATGCCGGCAGTGTGTCGATCGCCGGTGTCGACATCCTCAAACTGGGCGAAAAGGCGCGCGGCGAGTTGCGCAACCGCAAGCTCGGTTTCCTCTACCAATTCCCCCCCCTGCTGCCGGACTTCACCGCCGAAGAAAACGTCGCGATGCCGCTGCTGATCCGACGTACGGACCCAGCCATGGCACTCGCCCCGGCGCGCGCCTTGCTTCAGCGGGTCGGGCTTGGCCAGCGGATGCACCACAAGCCCGGCGAGATGTCGGGGGGCGAACGCCAACGTGCTGCGGTGGCGCGTGCGCTGGTCAGCAATCCGGCGTGTGTGTTGGCCGACGAGCCCACAGGCAATCTGGATGCCCAGAACGCGGAACAGATCGCCGAACTGCTGCTTGAATTGAAGCGCGAGCTCAAGACCGCTTTGGTCATTGTCACGCACGACCACCATCTGGCAGCACGGATGGACCGCTCCCTGCGACTGAAGGACGGCCTGCTGACCGGATGACTCCGGGCCGCATCAGCCTTGGGGTGGCCTGGGTGTCCGGCGTCTGCGCTGCACACCTGCTGCCACGCCTGCCGGAAACACATTGGCTGATCGTATGGGCGGCAATCGCCGCACTGGGCTTCTGGGTTCGATCGACGCGCCTGCCCGCCGCCTTGTTGCTCGGCGCGTGCTGGGCTTGGGCGGGTGCCCAATCACGTTTGGACGATCGCTTGCCGCTGGCCGCTCAGGGCAGCGACATCGAAGTCACCGCTCAGGTGGTCGACCTGCCGCAACAGCAGCCGGAGGCGTGGCGGTTCGATGTGGCGGTCACGCACTGGCGCTCGACCGGCGAACCCGTCGAATGGTCGAACGCGCAGCCCATGCTCCGCGTCAGTTGGTATGGCCATCGCGAACCCATTCTGCCCGGCAGCACGTTTCGGGGTGTCGTACGCCTGCGCGTGCCCTACGCCTTGGTCAATCCCGGCGGATTCGATTTCGAACGGCATGCCCTCGTGCAGGGAATCGATGCCAACGCCTATGTGCGCGAAGGGGTCTTCGAGCCGCCTTCCGACCACCACGGCCAAATCGATCGAACCCGCCAGCGCCTCGCCCACTGGATTCGCGCGGAGAGCCCCAATGCGGAACTCGGCTCCCTGTTGGCGGCCCTGGCGGTGGGCGACCAACAAGCGATCGACGATCCGACCTGGGCGCGCCTGCGCAATACCGGCACTACCCACCTGATGGCCATTTCAGGGATGCATGTTGGATTGGCTGCAGCGGGGCTCGCATGGCTGGCCGGGCTCGTCTACCGAATCTGGCCTGCGCTCGCGCTGCGCGTGATCCGTCCCGACTTGATGGCCATCGCTGGTCTCCTTGGGGCCATCAGCTACGGATGCCTCGCTTCGTTTTCGTTGCCTGTCCTGCGCACCGTGATGATGATCGCAATCGTCGTGCTGGCGACGCTTCTTCGAATCCATTTGCGAACCCTGCACCTGCTGTTGGTGGCTGCCGTACTGGCTTTGTTGATGGATCCGCTGGCGCCCCTGGCTGCCGGGTTCTGGCTGAGTTTTCTCGGCGTGTTGTGTCTCATCCTTGTTCTGTATCGCCAGAGCACACGCTCGGTGTGGTCCGAGTTGCTGCGCGCCCAATGGGCCGCATCCCTGTTCCTGTTGCCCATCGGCATCGCGTGGTTCGATCAGGCCAGCCTCGTCGGGCCGCTCGCCAACCTGCTCGCCATTCCCGTCGTGACCTTCGTGATCGTGCCGTTGTTGCTCCTCGCCTTGCTCCTGTCGGCGACACCGGCCGGGGCACCGGTGGTTGCGCTCGCGGGCTGGATCCTGTCGTGGCTGTGGCAGGTGCTTGGCTGGTGCGAACGATTGCCCATGGCCTCGATCGAATTGCCCGAGCCCGGGCCGTTACACATCGGCATCGCGATGATCGGAGCGTTCTTGTGGCTGCTGCCGAAACCGCTGCCGGGCAAGACCATGGGGTTGGCATGCCTGCTGCCCCTGTTCTGGCCAGCTCGCGCAGACCTCCCGCAAGGTCAAGCCGAAGTCTCGGTCCTCGATGTGGGCCAGGGTCTGTCGGTGCTGGTGCAGACACGCGACCACGCTTTGCTCTACGACACGGGCGCCAAAACGCGCGGCGGCTTCGATTTGGGTGAGGCGGCTGTGGCACCCGCATTACGCAGCCTTGGGGTCCGTTCACTCGACGTCCTGATGCTGAGCCACCTGGACAACGATCACGCCGGAGGTCGCGAGGCCGTTCTGCGTGCGTTCCCGGGCACGCGCCAACGAGTCGGCATCGACGCAGATCCCGCACCTCGTTGTGTCGCTGGGCAACACTGGCTATGGAACGAGGTGTCGTTTCGATTCCTGCATCCGCCGGAGGGATTCCCCGATCTCGGCAACGAGAGTTCGTGCCTGCTGCTGGTCGAAGCCGGCGGTGAACGCGTCCTGATCCCGGGTGACATCGGTCTCGATATCGAATCGCGACTGCTGGCCGACCCTCAGGTCACGAACCTGGCTGCACTGATCGTGCCGCACCACGGCAGTCGCCATGCATCCGGCGCTCCGTTTCTGGCCTGGACCGCACCGCGACTCGCCGTGGTCTCGGCTGGATTCGGCAACCGCTTCGACCATCCCACTGCCGAAACTCGCCAGCGTTATCTGGATGCGGGTATTCCACTCCTCAACACGGCCCACGCCGGATTGATTGCACTGCGTGTCGGCAATGGTGATCTCGACCCACGCCTCTGGCGTCGTGAATATCCCCGCTATTGGCGGCATACACCCGAAACCGACAAACTTTCGCGATAATCCCGGGATGCCTTGCCGATTGCCCCGCTCGCTCCTGTTTCTCCTCTCGGTACTGACGACGGGAATCCTGCCAGCATGGGCGTGGGCTACCGAGATCATTCGGTCAGACTGGATGTCGGCCACCATTCAACCGCAGCAGATCCACTTCGACCCCACACACAGGCCTGTCATCACGCCTTGGCGTGCCGGTGATCCGATCATCGATCTCCCGCGTCGGGCAACGCGCACTGCGCCATATGTTGCCCCCCGTGAAGTGCCCGCGTCGGGTGATGCACTCGCCGATCAACAGTCCCGGGAATCAGTCAATTCGCCATCGGCATTCAACGTCCCGCTGTTTGACCAGCCCGGCATGGGTTATGCCGGCACCGATCCGCCCGACACCAGTGGCGACATCGGCACCACCCACTTCATCCAGTCGGTCAATTCCAATCAGGGGGCGATCTACCGGATCTACGACCGGAGCGGCAACGCCGTGGCCGGCCCGTTCAATCTGGAAGGACTCGGCACCGGCCTGTGCGCCAATGGCCGAGGGGATGGCGTGGTGCTGTTCGATGAACTGGCGTCGCGCTGGCTGCTGACCGAATTTGTGGTCGCCGGCAATGCCCTCTGCGTCTACGTGAGCGCTCAAGCTGATCCAACTGTGCCGCAAACCTGGACGCTGTATCAGATCATCACCCCGGACTTTCCGGATTACCCGAAGTACGGCGTTTGGCCCGCCACCTACATCGTCGGCATCAACGATGGCGTGAACACCCGTTCGGTGTTGGCGCTGGATCGGGCCCGGATGCTGGCCGGCCAATCCATCGTTGCGCAACGGTTCTCGGTGCCTGTACTGGCCGGCTTTTCATTCCAGTTGCTGGTGCCCGCCGATCTCGATGGCAGCATGTTGCCGCCGTCGGGCGCAAAACCATTGTTTGCGCGTCAGGTAGACGATGAAGCGCATCGACCCAACCAGAACGATCCGAATCGCGACTTCATTGAACTGTACGAACTCGATGTCGACTTCACGACGCCTGCCAATTCGGTGTTGGCCGGCCCGGTCAGTGTGTCGACGAGCGAGTTCGACGCCGATCTCGGTGGCCTGACCGGCCTCGACGGCATCATTCAGCCCGGTGGTACCCAACTGGACTCGGTCCGCGAGCCGATCATGAATCGACTCGTCTATCGTGTATATCCGGGCATCGAAGTGCTTGCCGGCAATTTTGCGACGGATCGTTCGGGCACCGATATCGCCGGTGTGCGCTGGTTCGAGTTGCGCAGAACCGGTGGAGCGACATCGCCATGGGTGCTGTTTCAGGAAGGCACCCTGGCTGCGGCCGACAACACCAGTCGATGGATCGGCACCAGCGCAATGGATCGGGCCGGCAACTGGGCCATCGGCTACAACGCCACCGGCGTGTCGCCGAATGTGTTTCCGGGTCTTCGGTTCGCTGGTCGACGAGACGGTCAAGCCCGACAGACCATGGCGTTTCTTGATCTCGATGTCGAGCCAGGGGTCGCTGCGCACAGCGGCCCACGGTGGGCCGACTACGCGCAGATGGGCGTGGATCCCGTGGATGGCTGCACATTCTGGTTGACTGGCGAATACCAGGCCAGCACCAACTGGGGCACCCGGATCGCGACGATGCGCCATGACGGCTGCGGCACCGCCACGTTCCTGCTGAACAGCACCGAGTTGACCCGTTTCGCGTGTGTGTGACACCAGCACGCACGCTGCCGGCATGGCCGTTGAATCAGTCGGCACTCGACGGTCATGTTGTGCCCGTTACCTACTCACTCAATAGCCCACCGACAGGTATCAGTGGTGCCATCACCCCGAGTCCGATCAGCGGGAACGCTGCGAATGGGTTGACGATCAATCTTGCGGCCAATGTTTCGCCGGGCACTCACACGCTGAACGTGCAGGCGAATGACGGCAGCCAGTCGAAGTTGCTCGACCTCCGACTGATGCTCGAAGCGACACCAGCAAGCATCAGCCTGTTGGCGCCGGCCGATTTGGCGGTGAACCAACTCCCGGCACCCACCCTCACCTGGACGGCGCAAGCGGGCATCACCACCTACGAAGTCGACATCGCCAGCGACGCGCTGTTCCAGAACATCCTGCGCAGTGCAGTGGTTCACGGCACCAGTTACGGAGTCGATCCGCCGCTGCCCTATGGGCAACAGATGTCTTGGCGGGTGCGCGCGACGAACAGTTGTGGCGACGGTCCCGACAGTGCTGCACGCCGTTTCACCGTACGCGCCGATCCGTTCGACTGCCCGGCCGGCACCGGCGCCAACACGCTGTTTATCGACACCATCGAGAATGGCGTGAACGGCTGGACCCATATGGCCAGCATCGGCGCAGACCGCTGGGCACAGTCCACGAGCGCAAGCGCCAGCCCCTCTCACAGCTGGCAGGGCAGCACCGACAGCCTCGTCAGTGATCAGGCTTTGCTGCCGCCGCAAATCAACGTGCCCGCCGGACAATCCGCGCTCAAGCTCCGCTTCAAGCATCGGTACACACTCGAACGCCCGAACGCCACGGTCTGCAACGATGGCGGCACGCTGGAGTATTCCGCCAATGGCAGCCCCTTCGACTCGATCGGCAGCATCGACCTGGTCGAAGGCGGCCCATACACCGCACTGACTGCAGCGAACAACGGCATGGGTGCACGTCCGGCATTCTGCGGGCAGATCGACAACTTCCGCTCCGTCACCGCCAACCTGGACCACCTGCTCGGCCAGAATCTGCAATTCCGATTCCGACTCGGCGGCAACCCCGGCACGTTCAGTCAGGGCTGGTGGATCGACGATGTACAACTGCGCGCCTGCGGCCCGGATGCCGACACCGACGGCATCGGTGACCTCACCGACAATTGCCCGGCAAACGCCAACTCTGATCAGGCCAACAACGATCTGGACAGCCAGGGCGATGCCTGTGATCCCGACGACGACAACGATGGCGTCGCGGACGGCGCCGACAATTGTCCGCTGTTCGCCAATCCCGATCAGGCGAACAATGAAGGGGATCTGCTGGGCGATGCCTGTGATTCCGATGACGACAATGATGGCCGCCTTGATGTCAGCGACAACTGCCCGTTCGACCAGAATCCGCAACAACTAGACAGCGACGCCGACTTGCTAGGCAACGCCTGTGATCCCGATGACGACAACGACGGCCTCGCCGATGGCGCCGACAACTGCCCAGTCAACGCAAATCCCGATCAGCTGAATGCCGACGGTGACTTGCGTGGGGACACCTGTGATGCGTGCATCAACGATCCGCTTGATACCTGCACGGATGGCATGTTCGTCAACGGCTTCGAGAATCCGTTCTGATCGATGGGCTCGGCGGGTGTGTCGGATCGGATCACCGCTGAGCCTGATCAAACAACAAGATTACTTCACCAACGGCCGGATACTCGCAAACCCGCCATCCACGCCGATGATCTGACCGGTCACGCGCGCAGACTCGGGCGAGATCAGCCAGTCCGCGAGTGACGCGAGTTCGTCGGCTTCACCGATTCCGCCCAAGGGGTATTGTTTTGCAGCTGCTTCGCGGAACACCGGGTTGCCGGTGAGCGGCTGGGCCATCCGCGTGTCGGTCAGTCCGGGTGCGATGACATTGACGCGAATGCCGGCACTGGCATACGTCGCTGCGGCGCTGCGCGCGAGGCCTTCGACGGCGGCTTTGGCGGCACCGATTGCTTCGTGGTTCGCAACACCGATCCGCGCCACGATGGAGGAGAACAAGACGACGCTGCCGCCTTCTTTTCGGCGCAGCCCGACAAATTCCTTGAGCCCGAACCAGCTGGTGTCGAAGTTGGCCTGAAAGACGTCGCGCATCTGCTGAGTGCTCGTCCGGGCGATCGGTTGCAACAGCGTATTGCCGGCGGCGTTGATGAACGCGGCAGGTGAACCAGCCACGCGCACACATTCACTGAATGCCTCGGCTGCACCCGCTTCCGTCGACAGATCGGCGTTGATGATCGCGACACCCGGCGCGGCCTCGATCAGTTCCGGATGTCTGGTGACGAGCACCACGCGCCATCGATTGCCGAGGCGATTCGCCAAGGCCTGGGCCACGCCCCCTGAACCACCGGCGATCAATACAGTTTGCATGGATGTTCTCTCTGAATTCAGTTGGGCGGCACGCCGTCATTCGCAAGGATCTGCGCCGCGCGCGCACCGATCGCAGCCCTTTGGGTCGTATCCAGCCGTTCGAGGTTGCGGACCTGTGGTGACAGTCGCGGGTTCTTCTGCAGCATGGGGCGATGGCGGTCGATGAAATGCCAATAAAGTGTGGTGAACGGGCAAGCGTCATCACCCGTGGACTTCGCCGGATCAAATCGGCAGCCTCGGCAGTGGTTGCTCATGCGCGCAATGTACTTGCCGCTGGCGATATAGGGTTTGGAGGCCATCACCCCGCCATCGGCGTATTGGCTCATGCCCAATGTGTTCGGCAACTCGACCCATTCGATGGCATCAACGTACACCGCCAGATACCACTCGTGAACGGCCTTTGGTCGCACACCCAGCAGCAGCGCATAGAGTCCGGTCACCATCAGCCGCTGGATATGGTGTGCGTAACCGGTTCGAAGGGTCTGGCCGACCACATCGGCAAGGCAAGCCATCGGGACTTTGCCGTTCCAGAACCAGGTCGGTAAAGGCTGCTGGGCGTCGAGCGCGTTGCGCTCCAGGTAATCCGGCATGAATCGCCAGTAGATCCCGCGCACATACTCGCGCCAGCCGAGGATCTGGCGAATGAATCCCTCCGCACTCGGCAGGTCCACCGCACCGTTTCGATAGGCCGATTCCGCTGCCGAAATCACTTCACGCGGATTCAGCAGCTTGAGGTTCAACGCTGCCGAAATATGCGAGTGATACAACCAGGCTTCGCCCTCCCACATCGCATCCTGATGGCGTCCGAACATCGGCAATCGCTGACGCACGAACAGGTCAAGTGATTCCAGCGCCTGAGCGCGGGTGACCGGCCAGGCAAAATCGTCGAGGCTGCCCGGATGGTCAGGCAAGATCCGTTCGATGTCTGCCACCGTGGACAGAGTCAGCACATCCGGCGTGAATCGTGCGGGCGGCGGCACGAGGCCCGGGCCTCGCACACCAAACGCCTCACGGTTGTCGTGATCGAAATTCCACGCACCACCTTCGGGGCTTCGACCATCCATCGCCAGCAAGACACGCTCGCGGACACGCATCTCGCGATAGAAATACTCCATCCGCAATTGTTTGCGTCCCTTGGCATGAGCGGCGAATTGTTCAGCGCTGCACAGAAAATGTTTGTCTTCATGCAGGACTACCGGCACGCGGGTATGCGCCTTCAACGCCTCCCGCAGTCGCCACTCACCGGGCTCGATGAGGTGGACCGACTCAGGTTTCAGCAGTGCCACGATCCGATCGAGTTCGCCGTTCAAAGTGCCCGAGTGGTGTTCAGCATCAAGGCGCTGATAGATCACCGGCACCCCCGACTCGACCAGTTCGAGCGCAAAATGACGCATGGCCGCCAGGAACATCAGGGTCCGCGGTTTGCTGGACCACACCACGCGACTCTCCGCGATGGCCTCGACCATCAGCACCAGGTCCTGCGCAGGATCGAATCCGGTCTGGTCTAGATCGGCACGCGATAGCTGATCCCCGAGCACGAAGTGCAGCCGACGGATCGGTTTTGGTGTCCGATTTGCCCAGTCAGCGAGACTCGTTGTTGACCAGAAAGTTTCCAGATCCATGTTTGGTGTCCAACCAAACGACAAGAGTCGCCAATCTGCGATGAACATCAGGTCAAGTTGTCCGCTGCATCCAAGCCTTCATTTGTTGACATCTCGTTTGTTGCGAATCGTTCGCATTAGCGACTAAGATAATGCTCCGACCAAGGAGACCCCATGAAACTGAAGATTGCGCTGTTCCTGCTGTGCACTGCGGGCGCCGCCCCAGCCTTCGCCACCGGCCTTGCCACCTGCGAATCGGGCGACCCGGCCACTTGGCAGTCGAAGGAAGCCCTGACCGAAAAACTGACGAAGGAAGGCTGGGAAGTGCGCCTCGTCAAGGAAGACGGCGGCTGTTACGAGGTGTACGCGAAGGACAAGGACGGAAACCGTACGGAAGCCTATTTCCACCCCGTGACGCTTGAGCCGGTTCCGATCGAAGGTGAGCATTGATCGGAAACTCCGCGTCATGAACCAGTCTGCGTCCATTCCGGTGTTCGACCCGCTGGTGCGCCTGACGCACCTGCTGTTCCTCGTCGGGGTGCCCGCAGCCTGGTTTACACGCCATGCCCGCGGCAGCTGGCATGAGTGGATCGGTTATGTGGTGTTGGCCGCTTTGGTTCTGCGGCTGTTGTGGGGGCTCATTGGCAGCAGACATGCCCGGTTCGTGTCGTTTGTCCGCGGGCCTCGCGCCACGCTTCGGTATGCCCATGCAACCTGGCGCGGGAACGCAACCCGGCATCTGGGCCACAACCCCTTGGGCGCCTGGATGATTCTCGCGCTGCTCACCACACTGATGGTGATCTCGGTCACCGGCTGGATGTTCACGACCGACCGCTGGTTCGGGATCGGCTGGGTGATCAACACCCACGAGTACGCCACATGGGTTCTGTTTGGGCTGATCCCATTCATGTGCTCGGTGTGCTGCATGCGTCCTGGCATCACCGCGAGAATCTGGTGGCCTCGATGGTGCACGGACAAAAGGCCGCCGAAGTGGATCAGATTGCGGACGCTTCCTGAAAGCGACGATCGGGATCGAGTTTTTTCTTCAGCGCCTGCAAGCGACCCAACTGGTTGCCGTAGTACGCCTCGGCAGCACCACGAAACTCGTCGTTCGGGTAATTCGCATAATGCGCCGTCCAGTGTCGCTCGATCTCGGTTCGCGCTGATGCCGCCAGAGCCAGCGCTGCCGCTGCCTGCGCCGGGGTGTTCCAGTACACCTGAAACTCGCCCAGAAACAGGGCCTTGCGATGGGCATAAACCGACTTGACGCTGCGATCGGCGATTGCGCTGCCGAGTGTGTTGATCTGCAGGATCGACGTCGGTTTTCGCTCGAGCACGATCGCCGCCAGCGGATCGAATCCACGCGCCAGATCTGCCCAGTCAGCGTAGTACCCGGCCGAGAAATTCTTGAAGTACATCGGCGTGGTGCCCCCGCTGAAGCGCTGGATACCCGGCAACAAACCATCTTCGCGGGGTGCCGGCGTCTCGGTTGCATCACGACCGAACTCGGCAAGACGTTTCGCCAAAGCCGGTGACATCTGGTCGGCGAAATCGGTGACCAGCACGGTCAAGGTCCGTCCGTTGAGGACGAAGCTGCCGTAACACGTTCGCGGCAGATCGGCTGCCAGCCCACAGAATCGTTCCGCCAGCGCACGGGCTCGCGGAACATCCAGTTGCCGGAATCGCCATCGGAAACTCGCGAAACGGCTGGGCAAACGTTGCGTCTGGAATTCGAATTTCGTGACCACGCCAAAATGGCCATTGCCACCGCCGCGGCAAGCGACAAGCAGTTCGTCATCCCCCTCGGCCCGAAGGTGTCGCCCGTCGGACGTGATCAAGTCCAGCCCGACCAGATGATCCGACGTCAAACCATACTGCCGTGCAAAGAACCCGTAACCGCCGCCCAGCGCCAGTCCCGCGACACCCACACCGGCACAGGATCCGGCCGGCAACAGGCGTCCGGCTGCACCCAGTTGCTGATACACACCACCCAGCTTGGCGCCGGGGCCGATCACTGCACGTTCATTCGCAACCGACACGGCATTCATCGCCGACAGGTCGATCAGCATGCCGCCATCAATGAGCC
Organism: Ahniella sp.; assembly: GCA_016712105.1. GTDB lineage: Bacteria > Pseudomonadota > Gammaproteobacteria > Xanthomonadales > Ahniellaceae > Ahniella. The sequence goes on along the minus strand of JADJRU010000051.1, from coordinate 180,925 downwards.
CATGGCCTTCAAAACAATGACCGCCACTGCGGATCCCTACTTTGAGCCCTGATTCGGCAGCAACTTCGAGCGCCCGACGAACACCATCCACTTCCGAGCACAGGGCCAGTAACGCCGGCTGACGCATGACCCTTTTGGCGAAGCCGCCTCGTGTGCCCGCGTACTCGGCATCCCCGAGCGCGACAAACCGAACACCCCGCGCAGCTTCGACCTTGGGCGCCAACGCCCGAGCCGAGCCCATCAGCGGCAACAGGGCCAAAAACGCCAACCATTCGCGTCGATTCATCTTCTCAACCCCTGAGACAGCCCCGGAACATGCTCTGCCCGAGGTTTTCCATAAGTAATCCACAGGTTTATACGCAACCTACCCACCCCATGCCGGACTACCATGGCAGGCTCGCCAACATGAAGATTGAAAATACCATGGCCGCCCGTCCGGAATCGTTTCGTCCATCCAACCGCAGCATCGAAAGCCTCCGCGTTCCACCGAATGCGATCGAGGCCGAACAGGCTGTGCTCGGTGGTCTGATGCTCGCCCCCGAATCATGGGACAAGGTCGCCGACAAGCTCGTCGAAGAAGACTTCTACCGTCACGACCACCAGCTCATCTTTCGCGCCATCGGCGAATTGCAGAACAAGAGCACACCCGCCGACGCGGTCACGCTCGGTGAATGGTTCGAATCCCAGGGCATTGCCGAACTCGTCGGCGGATCCAATTACATTCTGGAGCTTGCGAACAACACGCCGAGTGCCGCCAACATCGCGGCGTATGCCGAGATCGTGCGCGAGAAGGCCGTACTGCGCCAACTGATTGAAGCCGGCACGGAAATCGCGAACGACGGGTTTCTCCCGGAAGGTCGCAGCACCCAGGAAATCCTCGAAGGTGCCGAGCAGAAGGTATTCCGGATTGCCGAAGCCGGCGCACGTGGCCGCAAGGGCTTTACATCGATGCGGTTTGCGGTGAAGGACGCCTTCTCCCAACTGCAACAACGCTACGAGAACCGCGGCGCACTGACCGGCGTGCCCACCGGCTTCACCGATTTCGACAACATCACCACCGGCCTGCAGCCGTCCGACCTGATCATCCTCGCCGCGCGTCCTTCGATGGGCAAAACGGCCCTGGCCTTGAACATGGCTGAATACTGCGCGCTGAAGACCAAGAAGGCCGTTGCGGTGTTCTCGATGGAAATGTCGGCGTCGCAGCTGGCGTTCCGACTGATCTCGTCGCTCGGGCGCATCAACCAGCAGCATCTGCGCACGGGCGACCTGGCCGACGAGGAATGGCCACGCGTCACCTCGGCGATCACTTTGTTGTCGGAATCGAAAATTTTCATCGACGACACACCGGCTCTGTCGCCGATCGAACTGCGATCGCGTGCGCGCCGTCTGAAACGCGAACACGATCTCGGATTGATCGTCATCGATTACCTCCAGTTGATGAGCGTGCCCGGAAACAAGGAAAACCGCGCGACCGAAATCTCGGAGATTTCGCGAAGCCTGAAGGCCCTTGCAAAGGAACTGCACGTCCCGGTGATTGCGCTGTCGCAGCTCAATCGATCGCTCGAACAGCGTACCGACAAACGCCCGGTCATGGCCGACCTGCGCGAGTCGGGCGCCATCGAACAGGACGCCGACTTGATCCTGTTCATTTACCGCGACGAGTATTACAACAAGGAATCCCCCGACAAGGGCCTTGCGGAGATCATCATCGGCAAACATCGAAATGGCCCGACCGGGACCATCAAGCTTACGTTTCTCGGCCATTACACGAAGTTCGAGAACCACGCGAACCAGAACTACAGCGGAAGCTTCGAATGAGTCGTTCGGCCATCGCCAGCATCTCGCTGCCGGCGCTGCAGCACAACCTGGAACGCGTACGGACACTCGCCCCGCGCAGCAAGGTCATGGCGGTCGTCAAAGCCGATGGTTACGGCCACGGGCTGGAACGGGTTGCCCGTGCGTTGGCATCCGCCGATGCGTTCGGGGTCGCGGCGATTGCCGATGGTCTGAGGCTGCGCGCGTCGGGGCATCGGCAGCGAATTGTCGTTCTGTCGGGCATCGACGAGCCGGCCGATCTCGCTGAAGTTCGGCGACTCGATCTTGATGTCGTGCTGCATCACGACGACCAACTGGCCATGGTGAAGGCCGACCCGGACCCTCGCCCACTTCGGGTCTGGCTCAAACTCGATACCGGCATGCATCGCCTGGGATTTCCGCACGCTCGGGCCGGTGCGCTGGTTCGCCAACTGCGCGAATTGCCGCAAGTACACCCGGACTTGTCGGTGATGAGCCACTTCGCAAACTCGGATGTACCCACCGACCCGGTCAACGCCGCACAGGCGACCCGTTTCGATCTGGCCACACGCGATTTGCCGGTAGCCCGATCACTCGCCAACTCAGCAGCCATTTGCCATATGCCAGGCGCGCATCATGAATGGGTGCGGCCCGGCGGATTACTTTATGGTTTGGGCCTGGCGCCGGATCAGACCGGCAGCGATCTGGGGTTCAAGCCGGTGATGCACCTGTCTTCCAAAATCATTGCCATTCAGTCGTTTGCAGCCGGCGAGCGGATTGGCTACGCGGGCGCCTATGTGTGCCCGAAGCCGCAGCGTGTCGGAGTCGTCGCCATGGGTTACGGTGATGGTTACCCGCGTCATGTCGGCACCGGCGGCCCGGTGTTGATTCGGGGCCGGCGTTCGCAAGTGCTCGGCAGAGTGTCGATGGATCTCCTGTCGATCGATCTGGACGAGTTTCCGGAGGTGCGAGTCGGTGAGCGCGTCACGCTGTGGGGTGATTCCTTGCCGGTCGAACATGTGGCTGCCGCCGCAGACACCATCAGTTATGAACTCACTTGTGGTGTCACCAAACGCGTGATGTTCCTGGAGCAGCCGTAATGGCCAAGGCCAAATCGGTGTTCGTGTGTAACCAGTGCGGTGGCGAAGCCAGCAAGTGGGCGGGCCAGTGTGCCGACTGCAGCGAATGGAACACGATGAGTGAATTGCGTGTGGCCAAGCCGGTGGTGGCTGGTCCCACACGTCAGGGCGGTTATGCCGGTGCCACACCGGGGCAGATCCGCGCTCTGTCCAGTATTGAAGAAAAGGACGAGGTGCGTCAGATGCTCGGCATCGGCGAACTCGATCGGGTTCTGGGCGGCGGGCTCGTGCGCGGCTCGGTGGTGTTGATCGGCGGTGATCCCGGCATCGGCAAATCCACCCTGCTGCTGCAGGCGCTGGCGGCTTTGCCGAAGCCCACGTTGTACGTCACCGGTGAAGAAAGCCTGGGCCAGGTCGCATCACGCGGCCGACGTCTGGGCCTCGACATCACGCGGTTACAGGCACTCGCCGAAACCGAGATCGAACAGATCATCGACATCGCGCGCCGTGAAAAGCCCGATCTCCTCGTGATCGACTCCATCCAGACCATGTACTCGCAGGCGATCACCGCTGCACCCGGTTCGGTCAGTCAGGTCCGCGACTCGGCAGCACAACTGGTTCGATTCGCCAAGGAAAGTGGCACGGCGGTGTTTCTCGTCGGTCATGTCACCAAGGAAGGCGGCATCGCGGGCCCGCGCGTGCTCGAGCACATGGTCGATGCGGTGCTGTATTTCGAAGGGGATGCCGGCAGCCGGTTTCGGGTGCTGCGTGCGTTCAAGAACCGCTTCGGTGCAGTGAACGAACTCGGCGTGTTCGCGATGGGCGACAAAGGCCTGAAGGAAGTACCCAACCCGTCGGCGATTTTCCTCAGTGGCCACGAATCATCGGCGAGCGGTTCGATGATCATGGTCACGCGCGAAGGCACACGACCTTTGCTGGTGGAAGTACAGGCGCTGGTGGACCAGTCCCCCTTGGCGAATCCACGTCGCGTGACACTCGGTCTGGAACAGAACCGCCTGGCGATGTTGCTGGCCGTATTACATCGTCATGGTGGCATCAGTCTGTACGACCAGGATGTCTTCGTGAATGTGGTGGGTGGTTTGCGTGTTCAGGAAACCGCAGCCGATCTGCCGGTGTTGTTGGCGATCCTGTCGAGCTTCCGCGACCGCAAACTCGGCAGCCGCATCGCCGCGTTTGGCGAGGTTGGCCTCTCCGGTGAAATCAGACCCGTGCCGAATGGCGAAGAACGGATTCGCGAAGCGCTTTCGCATGGCTTCGAAAAACTCATCGTGCCCAAGGCCAATGCCCCGAAAAAGACGCCAGCCGGGCTGCAGATTGTTGCCGCGGAGCGCCTTTCGGATGCCATTTCGGCGGTGTTGTAAGACGCTGGACAGAGGGTGGATCACTCGGCCTGTCGACCACTGACGGGATCGCGCCCCATGGCAACGCTGCGGACAAGGTTCCGGGTCGAAGAAAGTCCCCGCGCCGACCTGGTTTGGGGGAGTGGGCCTGTGGGGACAGCACAGGCCGGCGCGGAGGTGTCGTGACGTACCAGACAATGAAGCTACACCGGAGAACGCCCCGAAAGAATGCGAAACCCTCGGGACGCTACTCAGACTGATGCACCCTCTGAAAGTTCCGACATCACCACTGCTGTTGCCTGCGGTTCAGTGAAACAAACGTCACGACATCGCGCGTTCACGCGGAATCCAGCGCGGCCTGACCAAGCGCTGCGAGCATCGGCAAACCCACATCGTCGTACTCATAGACATCGTCGTTGAAGATACCGTCGGCATTCACGTGAATGGATGCGGAGATCAGCACCTGACGCCCGGTTCGGGTATCCAGCACACATTGTGTGTCGTTGAGATACCCGAATGCCTGTCCGCACTTTCCGTAGAGCCGCAACCAACGATTCGCATCACCTTGCGGCAACAGGAATTTGGCATATCGATCCGGAAAATCCGATTCAGCGTAACTCGGATCGATCGACTCTCGCGGCCAGTGCGCCATCTCGGTCAGCACGGACAGTCGCGCCGATTCACTGATGCGCCACCGCTGGGATTCAGGAACCGCCTCCGGTGTGATCAATGCCAACAACATCGTGTGCATGTCACCTAGCGCCAGAAAATTGCTGGCCGAAAAATCATGCGCCCCGGCAATCACCCGGTCACCGTCCAACCAGCCGAGGCCGGCCCGAGCTTCACCATATGGAAACGAACGGACAACCGAACTTTCGATAGCCGGACGCGCAAACCGCTGGCCACCTTCGGCATCGACAACGCGAACCGCTGTCGAACGCCGATTCGCCGCGACATCCGATGAGCCGATACGCGACACCAGCCGGGCGTGTGGGAACCCCAGCGCACCGAGTCGATCGTGAATCAAATCCTGTCCGAGAAACTCATACAGTCGATTCGCGGCCGTATTGTCACTGACGACAAACACCCGCCGCAGACTGCGCAAGAGAGATTCCGCCTGCGGTTCCACCATCGGCCCACTCACCACTCTCGGGTGCCTGGTCCAGATGGATCTTCGCGTCGAGGCCCAATCCAAGCGACTCGAACCGCTCGATCGCCAACAGGGCCAACGGCAACTTCACCCAACTTCCCGGCGCAAACCAGGACTGGTCGTCGAGCCCGTGCCGCTCGTGATGAATACCCGAAGGCCAGCGTTGTCGAGCCGGATCGAAGACGGTCACCTGCATCCGGAACTGATGCGCCGGATCGGCGATCCGCGCGCGCCAGGGCTCCGGAAGCGAGTCCAGAAACCCCATGGAGAGCGCCGAATGCCGGACCGCCGGGCCACCGCAAGCGCCCAGACCCATCAGGACGGAACCCGCCAGAACGGCGGAAAAACCCTTCATCAGTTGACGTCGTTTCATGACACCTCGATCGATCACCAGAAGTGACTGTGCCGCAAGCGCGACCGACTCGCAATCGACAGTTCGTCAAATTCCGGTGTCGGCGATACAACCGAACCCGATCGCCGCGATGTTACCTTTGCCGGCCGATCCCGCAGACAGGCTTCCAGCCATGACCACACCCCTTGAAGCGCGCCGCGAAGACGGCTTTTTTAACCGGGGTGACACTCAAACGCGACTGTAGACCTTCGTGGATGCGGCCTTCGCGTTTGTCTTGACGCTGCTGGTCATCTCGTTCGATGCGCTGCCGAAAGACTCCTCCGAACTGCTGCTCGCGCTGAAGGGGATCCCGGCCTTCGGCGCGAGTTTCCTGTTGCTTGCGCAATTCTGGTATTCGCACAACACATGGTGCCGTCGTTACGGCATCGACGACGGCCGGTCCACCGTGCTCGGCCTGCTGCTGGTCTTCCTGGTGATGATTTTTGTATACCCCCTGCGGGTCCAGTTCGCCAGCATGTTCGCCTGGCTCAGCAGTGGCTGGCTGCCGAGCACCTTCAGGATCCAGAGCCTGGCTGAATTGCAGGTCGTGTTCATGGTCTTTGGCGGCTCGTTTGCTGGCATGTCGGCGGTCATGACCTTGCTCTACCAGCATGCCCAGAAGCGGGCATCCGCAATCGGACTGGATCCGCTTGAACTCGCGCTCACGCGAGTGCTGATCCTTCAGTGGCGCTGGAACGTCTTCGTCGGCGTGCTGTCGATCTTCGTCGCCGCCACCTGCCCGGCCAATGCGCCAGTCTGGCGCGCCACCGCCGGTGGCATGATGTTCTTCCTGCTGACGCTGACCAGCCCCTGGTTCAAGTGGCGCGCCGCCAGGTTACGAACCCTGCACGCCGGTCAGGAACCCGTTTTCGCACCGACCGGCACAGCTCGCCAGGACCCGAGCAAGACGTAAAAAGCCGGCACTACAAATAACGTGAACACGGTACCGATGCTGAGACCGCCAACAATCACCCAACCGATGTCCTGACGCGCTTCGGCACCGGCACCACTGGCCCATGCCAGCGGCAAGGCCCCCAGCGCCATCGCCGCCGTCGTCATCAGGATCGGACGCAGGCGGAGGGTGGATGATTCGATCGCAGCCTCGACCAGGCCCAAACCACGATCTCGCAGTTGGTGCGCAAACTCGACGATCAGGATGCCGTGTTTGGCAATGAGGCCCACCAGCGTGATCAGGCCGATCTGCGAATACACGTTGATCGAGCCACCGGTGAGCTTGAGGGTCAGCAGCGCACCGGCGATCGCCAGCGGTACCGACAGCAGGATCACCAGCGGATCGATGAAACTCTCGAACTGAGCCGCCAGCACGAGATAGATGAAGGCTAGCGCGAGGCCGAACAACAGCAGGCTGCTCGATTGGATCCTGCGGAACTCGCGGGTTTGTCCGGACAGATCATAAGTAGCCTCGCCCCGTGCCACCTTGCGCAACGCGCCGTCGGCAACACCAATCGCTTCACCCAGGGAAAACCCGGGTACGAGCCCGGAACTGATCGATGCCGAACGGAGTTTGTTGAAATGTGCCAGTTCGCGCGGGGAGACGGTTTCGCTGACGTCCAGCAGGTTCGACAACTGCACCATCTCACCCATGCGCCCCCGCACATACACCGCAGTCAGTGCATCGGGTGTCTGCCGTTCGCCCTTCTCCAACTGCACGATGACGTTGTATTGCTCCGAGCCGCGCTTGAAGCGCGTGACGTTGCGGCCACCCATCAATGTCTCGAGCGTCCGCCCGACCGTGGCGATGTCGGCGCCCACCGAAGCTGCCTTGTCGCGGTTGACGTTGACCCGCAACTCCGGCTTGTTCATCTCGAGATCGGAGCGCGGCTGCACGAATCGCGCATCCTTCGCGAGTTCCGCCTTGAGCGCATTCATGATCTCGCCCAGTCGCTCGTAGCTTTCGGTGGTCTGTACGACCATTTCAAAGTCGCGGCTGTTGAAGCTCCCGCCCAATGCGGCCGGAACCTGCGGAAACGCCATGATGCCGGGAATCTGCTGGAAGCGACCGAAGAGATCACCTGCGACCTCCTCGGCAGTTCGCGTGCGTTCACTCCAGTCCTTCAGGCGCGGAAACGACATGGTGTTGTTCACACTCGGCCAACCCACGAACACGAAATACCGCTCGATCTCCGGAACCTGCGAATAGGCCTCTTCGATCATCCGGGCATATCGGTCCATGTACTCGACGGTCGCGCCTTCGGGGCCCATGCCGAACGTGAACACGAAACCGGGGTCTTCCTTCGGCGCCAGTTCCGAAGCCAACCGTGTTTGCGGCACGGCCAGAAACAGCACGATGGCGCCAAGGCCGAGGCTGGTCGCCACCGAAAACACCATCAACCGGTGCTGCAGCGCCTTGCCTAACCAGCGCCGATAACCCGCGGTCAGACTGTTGAGCGCCCGCTCACCCATCTCGTAGAACCGCCCCTGTTTCTGATGCGTGTCGACCAGCAGTTTCGAGCACATCATCGGCGACAGCGTCAACGCCACGAAGCCGGAAACGATCACGGCACCCGCCAGTGTCAGCGCAAATTCAACGAACAGTCGCCCGGTCGCTCCCGCCGAGAACGCGACCGGCAGGTACACCGCCGCCAGCGTCAGTGTCATGGCGATGATCGCGAAGGAGATTTCCTTCGCGCCATCAATCGCCGCTTCAAACCGGCTTTTGCCCATTTCGACCTGACGGTGCACGTTCTCCAGCATGACGATGGCATCGTCCACCACAAGCCCGATGGCCAACACCAGGGCCAACAGCGTCAGCGTATTGATCGAGAATCCAAACACGTACATCAGCGCGCACGCGCCGATCAACGAGACCGGGATCGTCACCAGCGGAATGATCGTGGCGCGCGCCGTGCGCAGAAACAGGAAGATCACCAGCACGACCAGCACCACCGCCTCGATCACTGCCTCGTACACGGCATCAAGCGAGGCCTGGATGAAGATCGTCGAGTCATATCCGATCTCCACGTTCATCCCTTCCGGCAATTGCTGCTGGATCTGCGGCAACGCCTCCTTGACGGCCTTCGAAATGTCCAGCGGATTCGCCACCGACTGCCGCACCAGGCCCAGCGGCACGGCGGGCCTGCCATTGAACCGACCCAACCAGCGATCGTTGTCCGGGCCAAGCTCGACACGCGCCACATCACCGAGGCGAACCAGATATCCTGATTCATCACGCAGGATCACCTGCATGAACTGCTCCGGCGTGCCCAGATCGGTTTCGGCCAACACAGTGAACTCGCGATCCTGACTCTCGATACGACCGGCCGGGATTTCGACGTTCTGATTGCGGAGAGCGCGCTCGACGTCTTCCGGCGTGAGTCCCTGCGAAGCCAGACGATCGGCATCCAGCCAGATTCGCATCGAGTATTGCGCGGCAAACAAGCGTGCCTCGGCAACACCCGGAATCGACTGCAGACGATCCTTCACCAACCGTCGCGCCAGATCGGCCACTTCAAGTGCGCTGTGCCGGTCGCTGTTGAAACTGAGCCAGATGATCGGCTGCGAATCGGCCTCCTGTTTCTGGACCACGGGCTCACGCGAATCAAACGGCAGGAATTCGCGCGCCTGATTGACGCGGTCCCGGACGTCCGAAGCGGCGCCATCCGGACTACGATCGAGATTGAACACCACCGTGACATTGCTCTGTTCGGCACGTGATGTCGACTGGATGAAGTCCACGCCCTCGATACCGGCCAGCGCATCCTCGATCGGCTTCGTGATCTGCGACTCGATCACGGCGGCATTGGCGCCCGGATAGGACGTATTGACGTTGACGATCGGCGTGTCGATCTTCGGCGTCTGCCGGACCGGCAGGCGGCTATAACAGACCACACCGACCAGAATGATCAGCAGGTTGATCACCGTGGCGAACACGGGCCGCCGGATGCAGAGTTCTGACAGGTTCATGCGGGTGCTCGCTTACAGGCCAGCCGGCTTCAGACCGACCGCCACCACTGCGGAACCGGGACCAATCTTGAGTTGCCCGGCGATGATCACGTCGGTGTCTGCCGCCAGCCCGGCGATGACTTCAACCCGACCGGCACTGCGTTTTCCGATGCGGATTTCCTGCAGTTCGGCCTTGCCACCGCGCACGATGTAGACGAACTGTTTGCCGCCTTGCGGCCACAGCGCCTGTTCGGGGATCGTCAGCGAATCATTGCGCCGCGAAAGCTCGACGCGGACATTGGCAAACAAGCCCGGCCGCAAGCGGCCTTCCTTGTTGTCGATCGTCGCCCGCAACAACACACTGCGCGTCTGTACGTCCACCTGCGGATCGACCGCATACACCTTGCCTTCGAACGATTCGCCGGCAAACGCATCCAGCGTGACGCTGATGTCCTGTCCGGCCGATACGCGTGCGGCAAGGTTCTCCGGCACTCTGAAATCGACCTTCAGCGGATCGACCTGAACCAGCGACACGAGTTCGTCGGCAATCTGCACGTATTCGCCGACACTGACGGTCCGCAGCCCAACCATGCCCGCGAACGGTGCGCGGATCTGCGACTTGTCGAGCCGCGTGCGCGCCGACGCCAATCGCGCCTGATCGACCGCCAGTGATGAGCGCTTCATGTCGAGATCGTTCTGCGCCGCAAGTTTGCGGACGACCAGATCGTTCGCACGGTCCATCTCCCGTTGGCTCTGGGCGACGGTCGCCTCCCATTCCGCCACTTCGGCTCGCACCAGGCTGGCATCAAGCGTGAACAGCAATGCGCCCTTCTGCACACGGGTGCCTTCGTCGAAGTGGATCTGCTCGATTCGCCCGGGCAACTCGGCGCGCAGGATCACCGCTTCATTGGCCCGCAAGGAGCCGACGGCACTGGCCGATTCGATCACTGCTTCACGCGTTGGCTTGGCGATTTCAACCGGCGTCGGCGGTGGCGCGCCGCCGGGGCCGGATTGGGCAAACACCGACAGCGGCAGGAGCGACAGCAGCAAAGCGGCCAATGCCGCGGCAGGAATCGATGAATCGGGGCACAAACGCGTCATGGCGCGGTTCCACTTATTGTTGATCACCCGACGGTATCACTCGCCCGCGCGCTTGCCCGAAGTGCCATTCGGCATGGCGCAGCACCCGTTCAGCGGGGCTTTTGATTTGTTCGCTTTTGGCGATGCACAGGGCGGACCGATTTTGCTGTGGGCGCTTCAGCAGCGATGCGTCAAGGAACCTCGGCGAGCACACCATCGCGGCTAAAGCCGCGGCGATGAAGAGCGGAGGGGCCGGCGAAACCGGGCGTCAAAACGCTCGTGCCACACCAAGGCCGTCATTCCCGCGCAAGCGGGAAACCACACGGGTGCTACATGACCCAAACCTCGTCGCATCGGGTGGATCCCCGCTTGCGCGGGGATGACGGTTGGTGAGGCCGTGCGAGGGAATGACGCGCGGAGGGGCCTGCGATAACGGGCCTCTGAAAGCTCGTGCCACACACCAAGAGTCCGTCATTCCCGCGCAAGCGGGAAACCACTCGGGTGCTACATGACCCAAACCTCGTCGCATCGGGTGGATCCCCGCTTGCGCGGGGATGACGGTTGGTGAGGCCGTGCGCGGGGATGATGCGCGGAGGGGCCTGCGACAACGGGTCTCTGAAAGCTCGTGCCACACACCAAGAGTCCGTCATTCCCGCGCAAGCGGGAAACCACTCGGGTGGCACACGACCCAAACCTCGTCGCATCGGGTGGTTCCCCGCTTGCGCGGGGATGACGGTTGGTGAGGCCGTGCGCACGATGAAGGTTGGAGGGGCCTGCGACAACGGGCCTCTGAAAGCTCGTGCCACACACCAAGAGTCCGTCATTCCCGCGCAAGCGGGAAACCACTCGGGTGCCACACGACCCAAACCTCGTCGCATCGGGTGGATCCCCGTTTGCGGGGATGACAGTTGGACGGGCCGTGCGAGGGGATGATGCGCGAAAGGGGCCTGCGACAACGGGCCTCTGAAAGCTCGTGCCACACACCAAGAGTCCGTCATTCCCGCGAAAGCGGGAAACCACTCGGGTGCCACATGACCCAAACCTCGTCGCATCGAGTGGATCCCCGCTTGCGCGGGGATGACAGTTGGACGGGCCGTGCGAGGGGATGATGCGCGAAAGGGGCCTGCGACAACGGGCCTCTGAAAGCTCGTGCCACACACCAAGAGTCCGTCATTCCCGCGCAAGCGGGAAACCACTCGGGTGCCACATGACCCAAACCTCGTCGCATCGAGTGGATCCCCGCTTGCGCGGGGATGACAGTTGGACGGGCCATGCGCGGGAATGACGCGCGGAGGGGCCTGCGACAACGGGCCTCTGAAAGCTCGTGCCACACACCAAGAGTCCGTCATTCCCGCGCAAGCGGGAAACCCTGGGTGCCACACCCCCCAAACCTCGTCGCATCGGGTGGATCCCGCTTGCGCGAGGATGACGGTTGGTGAGGCCGTGCGCGGGAATGACGCGCGGAGGGGGCACGCCGTCACTTATTGGACAAGCAGCGCCATGATTTCCGGAGGACAGGCATACTTGGCGTGATCCAGCAAGGCATCGCCCATCGGCGTGGTGATGTCGGGATTCGCCCCGAGGCTCATCAGATACGTGACGACGGCCGGAAGACCCGCCGCCGCCTGCGGGATACCACAGTAGTTGATGGCAATCTGGATCGGTACCGGCGCGTTGGATATCTGGGCATACTGCACCGGCATGTGCACGTTGCTCGAAGTGACCAACCGCTTCACTGCCGCGACATCGCCGGAACTGATTGCGGCAAACAGACTTGCCCCGTCAGCGCCTTTGCCGGACTTGCCGGTTGCCGGCGCTTCCGGACCGGCCGGTGGTGCTGGTTTGGCCGGCGCTGCCGCGCGGGCATCACGTTCGCGCCATGCCGGCTCGATGCGGTTCAACGCGGACTCCGCTGCCGCCACGACACTGGGATCGGCATGGCTGCGTTCAGCCCGAATCTGCCCCGCAGCCGGCAAGGCTTTCGACCACATGCCTTCCAGCGATTGCAGAAAGTGAACCTTGGCTTCGACGTTCTGGTTGGCAGTCAACCAGTCACCCAGCGTTTTGGCACGCTCCGCTTCATCGGCGATGATCCAGTAACTGGTCGGGTTACAGGCCTTGAACCAAGGCTGGCCCGGTTTCTCGGCACGAATGATGGGATCACAGAGGGTCCACCACACAGCACGTGCGGCTTTCTGCACCTCGGCAGAACCATCTCGGTTGCTGGTATCGGCGCCGGCCACGATGATCTCGACCGCACGCAGGCGATCTTCCTCGAGTGCACTGGCGTCGCGTGTCAGTGCGGCGAGTTCCTCCAGGCCAAGCGTCGTGCGACCCGCCACATCGGACATGGCGCGCAACCCTGCCCGTCGCAAACGCGCATCACCCAGCAAAGGCACTGCTTTCGGCACCCAGCGAGCCATCGACGCCGGATCTTTCTGTTTGCCGAGTAATTCGAATGCGGTTTCGCGGGTGTCCTGATAACCCGCATCGGTGAAGCCGAGGAGCAGGCCGGTCCAGTCCGCCGGCAAAGGATCAAAGCGGGCCAATTGCTCCAGCAGGAACTCTGTGGCCGCAGGCGTTACCCGCAAGGATTCGACGAGGATCGGTACCGTCGCTGCATCGTTGTGCGACACGAGCCCCTCAATCGCGTTCTCCGCCAGTTCGACGTTGTCGTCCGATCCACCCTGCGCTTCAGCCTCTACCGCGTCGAAGTAGTAGGCCAGCAGATACGGCATGAGGTTCGCCGAAGGCTCCAGCCCAATCAGTCCGCGCGCAGCCAGAAACTCGACGTACCGCGATTGGGGTCGTCCTTGCAGCACGCGCAATCGTGACGGCGCCAACTCGGATTCTTCAACGCCCATACTCGCCAGTGCGCCCGCGGCATTCATCGCCACCTCGCTGTCGACGTCGTCCAGCGCCGCATTCAACGCCGCGCGGGCGTTCACGATGTCGCCGTTTTTGCCCGCCATGTCCCACAGCGCATTTGCGGCCCCCAGCCGGATTTCAGCTTTGGCATGCGCCAACAACGGCGCCAGTGCAGTCGCCACTTGTGCTGCATGCTGCGGCCCCAGGCGACTGGCAGCCTCGATCTTCTTCTCGGGCTTGTCGCGATCCAGATCCCGCAGCGCTTCGGCCTCGACTTTTGCGAAGAACTTGTCTGCGTAGTCATCGGCAGAGACCGCCGAAACAGCTGACACTGCGCACATCAGCAGGCTCAAAAAGATAGGCAACCCACGCATGGTTCGTCTCCGGGGAAAGTGGTTGGAATGGTAGTGGATGTGTCCGCAAGCAAACGCCGGCGGGCAACAAAGCGCACTGGCATTGACACGCCTGTCCAATACGCGTCTGATGTCCGCATGGACACGCCAACGCCCGCAGCGCCAACCGCCCCTTCCGTATTGTCCCTGACTCAGCGCCTGACACCGTTGATTCCGGAGGCACTGCTGACCCTGCTGTTCCTGCTGCTGGCCATCGATCCCTGGATCGGCGAACCGTTCAAGGAATTCTGGATGCAACAGGGGTATCGGCCACTGACCCTCGAGCATCCGGCGCTGATGGCCATTCTGATGGTCGAAGTGGGGTTTCTGTTGCCGCAAGTCACCCTGACCGATCTGGCGACCCGATTGAAGAAGCGGCCACCGTGGTGGTTGATCCCGCCGCTGGCGATCGGGCTGTTGATCCTCGCGCCGGGCGGCATGGAATTTCTGCGGGTGCTGTTGGCCAATCAGTCCGTGCTGGCGATTCCGGCCCTGTGGTCGGTGTTCCACCGAGCCCGCCAGTTGTGGGACATGCCCGGCAAACCCGCGCTGGAGCGGATGCGCGTTCGTGCACTCACGAATGGCCGGGCGAACGTCGGCGGCCTGATGGTGCTGATCTATCTGCTGACGACCATGGCGCAGACATCGAGCCTCATCGTGATCGACGACTGGAATTGGAAAGACAAGATGCTGCTGTCCTTGACCACCCTCTATTTTGCCGCGTGTACGTTCGACGCCTGGCGGGTCACCGGCACAAGGTTTGCGGCGAATCCCAAGCCCTTGCTCTGGTTCGACTACATTGGCGTGAAGGACGTCGACCTGCCCTTGTAAGCCCATTGCAGCTGATGAAATGTTCGGGTTAAGGTCCGGGGCTTGCCGAAACGAGTTGTGTCATGGCCCGAATGCTGCCCGACCGCGCCGAATTCCTGTCCCGCAAAACACCGGGCGAGCGGCGATTTGCGTTGCGTCTGGAAGAAAAACTCGATGATGAATATCTGGTCTGGCTGAACGTGCCGGTAGGTCCCGCGCAGGTCGAGCCGGATTGCCTGATCCTGAGTCCCTTCCGCGGGCTCATCGCGCTGGAAGTCCGCGATTGGAAGATCGATCAGATCGAAAGTTTCGACCGCCACAGCGTGAGCATAAAAACCGACAAGGGTCTGAGCCACGTCGCCAATCCGCTGGCCCAGTCACGGCAATACGCCGAAAAGATCATACGCTTGCTCGAAGCCGATCCCGAACTGCGTTTTCCAGCCTCGCATCAATTCGGCGGCAAACTCATCCTGCCCTGGGCACACGGACTGGTCTTCCCGAACATCAAACGTGAGCAGTTTCTCGCGAACGAACTCGACGTGATCCTGCCGGCACATCTGGTGATTTGCCAGGATGAAATGCCCGAAGACTGTGACCCGCAGCGATTCCAGGAACGGCTGTGGGCCATGTTCGCGCAGACCTTCCCATGCCATCTGAGCCTGCCGGAAATCGATCGGATCCGCTGGCACGTGTTCCCCGAAGTGCGCCTGGGTGGCGAGCAGTTTGGTCTGTTCGGCACCGCGAACGTCGGTGAAGCCGCGCAGGCGATGGCCATTCCTGATCTGGTGCGTGTGATGGATCTGCAGCAGGAAGCACTGGCCCGGTCGCTGGGTTCAGGCCATCGTGTGATCCACGGTGTTGCCGGTTCCGGCAAGACCATGATCCTGGGCTTTCGTTGCCAACAGTTGGCCGCTACACCCGGCAAGCCGATCCTGGTGCTCTGTTACAACAAGACCCTGGCTTCCCGGCTGCAACAACTGCTCGCCGAACGCGGCATCGATGAGCGCGTTCAGGTCCTGAACTTCCACGCCTGGTGCCTCAGTATGCTGAACGCCTATGGTTTGCCGAAACCGCAGAGTCAGGGCGAAGCATTCTTCAGTGACCTCGTCGATGCAGTGATCAAGGCGGTGGATCAACGGGCGATCCCGCGCGGCCAGTACCGCGCGATCCTGATCGACGAAGGCCACGACTTCGAGGCGCCATGGATGCGGCTGATCGTGCAGATGCTGGATCCGGCCACGAACGATCTGCTGCTTCTGTACGACGATGCCCAATCGGTCTACCAGCCGAAACAACGATTCAGCCTGTCCAGCGTTGGCATTGAAGCGCGCGGTCGTACGACCATCCTGCGGCTCAACTACCGCAACACGATGGAAGTGCTCGCCACGGCCAAGTCCTTTGCCGAAGGTGTGTTCGAAGACGAACCCGATGCCGATACCGAGATGCCGATCATTGCGCCGGAAAGTGCGGGGCGACGTGGGGCGTTTCCAAGCCTCGTCCGGTACGACACGGCAGGCGACGAAACGTTGGGCATGATTCAGGTGATTCGAGACGCGATGGCCAGTGGCCTTTCGGTCGATCAGATCGCCATTCTCTATCGCCTCGACAGCCAGGCCGATCATTTCAGCGAAGCCCTCGCCCAATCGGGTTTGGCCTTCACGAGGGCCCAGGGTGAAGACAAGGCATCACTGTACGGGAGCAAGCCGACGGTCAAACTCGTCAGCATGCAATCCTGCAAAGGTCTGGAGTTCGAAGTCGTGTTGATACCGGGGCTGTGCAACATGCCGCCCGCGGGCACCGATGAACACGATGAAGCGAGGCTGCTTTATGTCGCCATGACCCGCGCAACCGAACGCCTGCACATGAGCTACTCGCGCGAGTCCGTGTTTACGCAGCGCGTGCGGAACGCCATTCGCGACGTACAGGCCAGTTTGCAGCGGCATTGAAGCCACAAAAAAACCCCACCGGAGGGCTGATTTCCGGTGGGGTGGACCAACGGCGCGCGAAGGTCACGCGCCGGCACGGGGTTTGGCGGTATTACGGAAGGATGACCGTGTCGATCACGTGGATCACGCCGTTGTTGGCAGCGATGTCGGTGGCAGTCACCTTGGCGCCGGCAATCGTGACGCCACCTTCAGTGCTGATTGGCGCCGACTTGCCCTGTACGGTCTTGGCTTCGGTCAGCTTGACGACGTCAGCTGCGGTGACCTTGCCGGCCACGACGTGATAGAGCAGGATGCCCTTCAGCGTTTCCTTGTTTTCGGGCTTCAGCAGCGATTCCAGCGTGCCGGCTGGCAGCTTGGCGAAGGCTTCGTTCGTCGGTGCGAACACCGTGAACGGGCCCGGGCCGTCCAGCGTGGCGACCAGGTCGGCAGCCTTCAGCGCGGCAACCAGCGTTGAGAAATCCGCATTGGCGGAGGCGACACCGGCAATGCTTGCCGTGGCCTGAGTCTGTTCCTGAGCAGCCGGCGCTTCGCCGCCGGTGTGATTGTGTGCCAGCACTGCGGTCGGGGCGGCCACGCCCAGGGTGACCACGGCCAGAAGATGATGGATCGCTTTCATGGGAATGTCCTGATTGGATGACCCGGAATTGGGTAAGCGCAGATTGCCGAGCGCACAGTGGCGACCGCATGAAGTGTCGATCAGTAGTCGATTCACTTGTGTCGTGTGGCTCGTGACGCCGTGTTCCCTCTACGTTGACGGACGGGATCTGCGATCTAGCCCTCGTCATCGGGGAGGGCTTTCACGGTTTAGACGACGTCGCATCGCGGCTAAAGCCGCTCCCACAGGTGATGGTGCTCGGCAAACAAACATTCGCGGCTGAAGCCGCTCCCACAGTGAGCTGACCAACCACCCTGCCATCCGTCCTATGTGATTAGGTGTTGTACTTAACTACACTACCGCCTCAGTTGAAACAAAAGCCCCTCCACGGGGACAGAAAACTCAAGGGCCAGGTCATGTCGCATTGCAATCTCTCATTAAAATCAGTTGGTTACCGATATTCAGGCAATCACCACGCTGTCCAGGACATCACCCTCGACCTCGGTCCGGGCATCCTCGGCTTGCTTGGCCCGAATGGCGCCGGCAAGTCCACGCTGATGCGCATGCTGGCCACGATGACCCGCCCGACCACCGGCAAGATCTCCTGGAACGGTGACGATCTGGCGACTGCGCCCAACACGCTCCGCCACACCCTTGGGTACCTCCCGCAGGATTTCGGCGTCTATCCGGCACTCAGCGCTCGCGAATTCCTCGGCTTCCTGGCTGCTGTCAAAGGTTTGTCGGGTGCAAAAGCCAAAGAACGCGTCGACACCTGCCTGTCTCTGGTCGGACTGAACGATGCGGCCGATCGCCGACTGGGTGAGTACTCCGGCGGCATGCGGCAGCGCGTTGGCATTGCCCAAGCACTGCTTAATGACCCAGCCCTGTTGATTGTCGACGAACCTACCGTGGGCCTGGACCCGGAAGAACGCATGCGCTTCCGGCATCTGCTCACCGATCTGGCCGGCGAACGATTGGTGATCCTGTCCACGCATATCGTGTCGGACGTCGAAGCCAGTGCCACCTCATTGGCCGTGATGGTCGGCGGCGCACTGAGGTTTCACGGCACACCCGATGCCCTGATCGCCAAGGCCGAAGGCAAGGTTTGGGAATGGACGATCACACCGGAACAATTGCCCGAGGTGCGCAAGGCGTTCATGTTGTGCGGATCGCTGCGACGCCCGGATGGTATCCGCGTTCGCGTGATCGCCAACGAACGCCCGCATGCCGAAGCACAAGCCGTGATGCCCGAACTCGAAGATGCCTACACCTGGCTCACGGCCTCCGGTCCGTCGGCCGGAGCGCATTAACATGGAAGCCTCCAACGCTTCTGGGCGATCATGGTCGCCGACCTGCGCGAGCGCATGCGTACGCCGCGTTTCTGGATCGTGCTGGGCCTGATGGCCTGGGCAACCTGGTGGTGTTTTCCGCCAATCGAATCCGGCTATCGCACACTGTCGTTGCTTGATGGCTCACGCGGTTACTACTCCAGCGCCTGGGCAGGCGTTGCACTCGGCCTGATCTACAGCACGATGCTCAACCTGATCGGCTTCTATCTGGTGCGCGGCACCCTCACGCGCGACATCGAAACGCGCGTCTGGCAGCTGCTGGTGACCACGCCGATGACTCGCGGCGCTTACCTGCTTGCGAAATGGGCGAGCCACATGGCTGTGTTCTTCATGATCGCACTGGTCGGCCTCGTTGTGGCCCTCGTTGCTCAGTGGGTACGGAACGAAGACCGCCAGATCGACCTGATCGAACTGGTCAAACCCCTGTTGTTGATCAGCGTGCCCAGCTTCGCACTGACCGCCATGTTTGCGATCTGGTTCGACCTGATTCCGTGGTTGCGACGCACCGCCGGCAATGTCCTGTTCTTCATCGTCTGGACCGTCATGCTGACGATGTCGGTCGCACCCTACGAGGGTATCCAAAAGCCCGAACCGCAAGGCTGGACCAGCGACCCAGGTGGCATGATCGTGATGGCCAAAGAATTCGCCCGCGTGCGTGAAGCACAGACCGGCAAACCGCTCGAATTCGGTTTCAACCTCGGCGGCGCGCCCGCCAGGAAAGGCGTCGAACCGTTTGAATGGAAAGGCTGGTCACCCGAACCGAAGTTGATTGCCAGTCGATTCCTGTGGCTGGCACTGGCGATGGCCCTGACGTTCGCGGCAGCACCCCTGCTCGACTGGGCCGCATCTCGCGGGCTCGCGAAGGCAAAGGCCAACTCCGGTGCAGGACGATCGCTGAAATGGTTGAACTGGATCATGAATCCGTTCGCACGCGGCCCATTGGGCATCCTGACGATTGCCGAACTCAAACAAGCCCTGAGGCAACGCAAGATGTGGTGGTGGCTTGCCGCCATCGGCGTAGTCGGCGCCCAGTTCGGATCACCCGAAACGGCCAGGATCGCTTTGCTGTTTGCGTGGATCCTGCCGTTGGATGTTCTGGCGCGAGGCGTTCTGCGCGAGCGCGACCACGGCACCGGCGCACTCGTGTTCACTGCCTGGGCATCTTGCCCAGGCTCCTTGCCGCAAGATTCCTGGTTGGCTTCTTGATGCTGTGCGCTCTGAGCCTGCCCACGATGGTTCGATTGCTCGGCAACGATCCCACCGCCGCACTGGCCACTTTCACCGCCATCACCGCCATCGTGAGCTGGGGACTCTGCCTCGGCGCACTGTGCCGCAATCCACGGCCATTCGAACTGCTGATGGTCGGTATCGTCTATACCTGCCTGAATGGCGTGACCCTCTTCGATACCGTCGGGCATCCGATGTTTACGCTGACCCTGCATGCGACCGCGCTGCTGCCGGCTGGCTTGCTGTTGGCCTGGGCCTGGCCGCGATTGGCGCGGGGCTAAGAGGCCGGCATTACCCAGCGACCCCGTTGCAACACCGAGCGGGATGCGCCACCGTCGAGCCTTCCCTGTCTCGACGGATCGCCCATCATGTCCCTGTTGAAACGAACCCTGATTCTGATCTGTCGCCATCGGAGCATTCGTCGCGACGGCAAACTGGCGCCGATTCCGAAAGCGAGACGATCGCTGCCTGGACGACCGAACACCAGCACACGCTGCTCGACGAATACGAAACGTTCCTGCGCCTGCCCAACGTGGCCACGGACAGCGCTGCGATTCGCCGGAATGCCGATGCGCTGGTGAACATGATGAAACGTCGTGGTCTGTCGCCGCGGTTGCTGGAAAACGCCGACCGCAGCGCGCCGCCGGCAGTTTATGGCGAGTGGCTGATGCCCGGCGCAACCCGCACGGTCGTGCTCTACGCCCATTACGATGGACAGCCGGTGAGTGCCTCTGATTGGGCCAGCGATCCGTGGACACCCGTCTGGCGACAAGGCCGATTGGACGTCTCGCCCGAGATCGTCCAACGTGACACGTCCCGGCCGATCGACCCGGATTGGCGCTTGTATGCGCGTGCCGCCTCGGACGACAAGGCGGGTGTCTTCGCGATGCTCGCAGCCACCGACGCACTGAAGGCGGCGGGTTTGCAACCGACAGCCAATATCAAGTTCTTCTTCGATGGCGAAGAGGAACAAGGTTCGCCGCACTTGCGCGAACTGCTGGACTTGAATCGCGAACTGCTGACCGCCGAAGCCTGGCTGATTGCCGATGGCCCCTTGCACCTGAGCGGACGCAAACAACTCGTATTCGGTGTGCGCGGTGATGCCAATGTCGACATCACGGTGTACGGACCGAAGCGCCCATTACACAGCGGTCACTACGGCAACTTCGCCGCCAATCCCGCTTTGCGGCTGGCGAAGTTGCTTGCCTCGATGAAAGATGACGATGGCCGCGTGACCGTTTCCGGCTGGTACGACGGACTGGAACCCCTCGGCCCGGCCGAGCGCGAAGCCTTGGCCGCCGCACCCGACGACGAAGCCGCGTTGTTGCGGGATCTCGGCCTCACTGCCAGCGAAATGCGCGGCGTGTCCTTGCCCGAATCAATCAACCTGCCTTCGCTGAACATCAACGGCATCCGCTCCGCCGATGTCGGCGCGCAGGCACGAAACGTCATACCGATTGATGCGCGCGCCGTACTCGACCTGCGCCTGGTGAAAGGAAATACCGTACAAGGCCAATTCGACCGACTCGTCGCACACGTCAAGGCCCAAGGTTTCCATGTGCTCGATCGTGCGCCGACCGATGAAGAGCGAGGAAAGTATCCAAAGATCGCAACCCTGATCCTGCAACCCGGCGGTTATGCAGCCTCACGCACCGCAATGGACTTGCCCATTTCGCGCGATGTGATTGCCGCCATGCGAACCGTGGCGGGCGACTCACTGCTGCTCACGCCAACCATGGGCGGAAGTCTGCCATTGGTGGTCATCACCGACGCCACCGGCGCCCCAACGCTCGTCATCCCGTTGGCCAATCCGGACAACAACCAACACGCGGAGAACGAGAACCTGCGTGTCGGTCACCTGTGGGACGGCATTGCCACGATGGCGGCAGTCATGCGGCTTGCCCCGAGCGAGTAGGCTGGGCTGACGAAGGAAGCCCAGCTACTTGCGGCAACACATCAGGAAACTCAGTGTGTGCATGTCCTGAGAACCCGTGCGCTTGATGACGGCGCCGGAAATTCATGACCTCGCATGCCGAAGCAATGTTACGATTCTGCGTCATGCCAACCAACTGATTGACCATGCTCCATAGCCCCTCGCCATTGACGCGGAATCGGCGCCATCCGGGTCTTCAAGGAACACGCGCATGAAGCTGTTCGCCGAGCTGAAGCGCCGGAATGTCATTCGTATGGCTGGCCTGTATCTGGTCGCTGCCTGGCTGGTCGTGCAGGTGGCGGGTACTTTGCTGCCGATGTTCCATGCCCCGCCCTGGATTGCGCGCAGTGTGGTGATCCTGCTGGTCGTCGGATTCTTGCCCGCGCTGGTGATCTCGTGGATTTTCGAGTTGACGCCGGAAGGGCTGAAACGCGAGTCCGACCTGATCGAGGAGCGTCGCGCCGCTCCTGGCATGCGTCGGTTCAGTGATCGCAACCCTGATCAGCGGCCGCCCCAGAACGACAACAAGCTCCTGGATCGATGGATCATCGTCATCCTGTCCACGGCTTTGGCGTTCTTCGCGATCGAACGTCTGTTGCGGGCTCCAACTGCCGCGCCGACGGCGCGGCCACCGGTGACCTTGGCTGGTCCGGCCGTGCATGCGGGCGATCTTGTCGCGGTTCTGCCGTTTCGCAATCGCAGCAAACTCGTCGAGGACGCCTATTTCGCAGAGGGGGTTCACGATGATCTCCTGACCCAGCTCTCGAAGGTCTCGGGCTTCAAGGTGATTTCGCGCACATCGATGATGCGCTACCTCGACTCCAAACAATCCATTCCGGAGATTGCGCGCGAATTGGGCGCAGCCGTGGTGTTGGAGGGCGCGGTGCAGCGCGCAGGGGACAGGGTGCGAATCACCGTGCAGTTGATCGATGGGTCGAGTGATGTCCATCTTTGGGCCGAGACCTACGACCGTGCGCTCACCACGAGTACCATGTTTTCCATTCAAGCCGACATTGCGCGCGTGGTGGCCGATGCGATGAAGGTGGTGCTCAGCCCGGCCGAGACGACTGCCCTTCGAACTGGCCCGACCAGCAATATCCAGGCCTACGACGCATTCCTGCAGGGCAAGCTGTTGGCAGCACTGGATCGCGCCACTCCAGAACGTTTCAGCTCCGCGCTGGCACACTTTGAACGAGCCATCGCTCTTGACCCGAAATTTGCCGAAGCCCACGCCCGCAAGGCACGCATACAGCTGGCCAGCTACTGGTTCGCATACGCCGATGCCACGCAGCGGGAGGCTGCCCGCGTGAGCGTGGCGCGAGCACGCGAACTGGCCGACGCGATCGAGACGAAAATGGCGGAAGCCTATTTCCACTATTGGGGCGAACTGGATTACGCGCGCGCCGAGGCGACGCTGCAGCAGATCCTCGAGCGCGCACCTGATTATGCAGAGGCCTGGTATGCACGAGCACTGGTGGCTCGTCGGGACGGCCGCTTCGACGACTCGATCAATGCCTTGAAACGTTCGCTGGCCAACGATCCGGCCAATTCCGATACGTTACTGGAGCTGCGCAATACCTTGGCCACTGTGGGCCGGCGTCGCGAGTCGGTCGCGCTGGAACCGCGGCTCAAGAAACTCGGGCTGGAAGTCGCTTCCCATGGCGCCGAGGACGCATTCAACGCGGGCAAGGTGGATGCGGCCTGGACGGCATTGGATGGGCCCAACGACTTCTACGCAACCTTGCCGTTCCGTATCGCCTTGGCAAGCGGCAAGGCTGACCGGATTGCAGAAGCACTGTCCGAGAAGTACTGGCCACAACGGCTACGCGAGTTTCCCGATTACCCCGAAGTCCATGCACTGGCGACGGCCGAAGCACAACTCGTGTTGGGGCAAACGGCGCAAGCACGGGCATCACTTTTGGCCATCCAGAAGCGACTTCAGGCGCGCGAAGTGCCGTATCCCGGCCGGTGGTCGTCCAGCGGCAGCTACTTTTATTACCCCTGCGACCTGCCCGGCATGCTGGCTGATCTGGAGGGCGTCCGTGCGGCCGAACGCGACTATCGCGAGAACACGCCACGCGATGTCTGGGCGGAAGGCGGTGTGCGCGCCTCCCTGGCGGTGGCGTATGCGCGCGCCGGAGATCAGGAGGCGGCACTGGATCACCTGGAGGCCCTGACCCGCATGTTCGGGCCGGTGACGTTTACCAGCATCGGGATCAGTCCCGGCTTGGCCAGCCTGCACCAGCATCCACGTTTTCTTGCCCTGGCCGAGGGCCACAAGACCTGGCAGGCGCGCGAGTCGGTTCCGGCTGTGCGCTAGGCGCGGGGCTGAAACCTGTCTGGGCAGCTGCGCTGCGGACGACTGACCTGATGCCGTCCGACGGTGGCAATCCGCCTATTTCGTGATCTATCTCGATTGCTCAAGAAACATTTGGGCTCCGCCAATGTTTGCCATCCCCATGACTACCAGCACGTGAACACTACTGTGGACTTCGTAATACTACGCACATCGAGGTAGGACGAGATGAGCGATACAGAGGTTCACGTCAAGAAATTCCAGAAGGAGCTGAGCGCCGGCACGGTGGCTTTGGTGCTGCTGGCGGTTCTGGCGAAGTCGGATACGCCGCTGTACGGCTATCAGATCGCCAAGCGGCTCGAACAGGTCGATGAGAGCGTGCTCGGCGGCAAACAGAGCGCGTTTTACCCGGTCTTGCGCAATCTGCATGAGGCCGGGCTGCTGGACAGTTATGTCGAGCCATCGATCTCGGGCCCGCCGCGGCGCTATTACCAGATCACGGATTTCGGGCGAACCGTCTTCGCCGAGTGGAAACAAACCTGGCACGGCACGCAGCGGTTCGTGCAGACGATTCTGGAGGAAGCCACACCATGAACGCAGAACAAGAACGCCCCATCCCGACCACGATCGACGCTTATCTGGAAGCCGTACGTGCTGCCCTGATCGGAGCCGACAAGGCACTCGTGCAGGATGCGCTGTACGACGCTGAAGATCACCTGCGCAGCGAACTCGCTGAAAACCCGGGTTTGAGCGAAGCCGAACTGATCGCGAAGATCTGGAACAGTTACGGTGCACCCGAGGAAGTGGCGGCAATCTACCGCGACACGGAAATCAAGGTCGCGCGGGCGATGAAACCGCCGCGGGCGCCGAAGCAGGAATCCGCGTTCGGCAAGTTCTTCGGCATCGTCCTGGACTGGCGTGCGTACACATCGATGTTCTACATGCTGCTGAGTCCTGGCCACCGGCATCCTCTACTTCACCTGGGTCAGTGTTGGCCTCAGCCTGTCGATCGGCCTGGCAATCCTGATCATCGGTATCCCGTTCGTGATCCTGTTCATCGGCAGTGTGCGCGTGTTGTCGCTGGTGGAAGGCCGACTGGTCGAGGCCATGTTGGGCGTGCGCATGCCACGCCGGCCGATCTACGCAGACCAACACTTGCCGCTGATGACACGAATCAAGGAGATGTTCGTGGACCCGCGGACCTGGGCGACGATGTTGTACATGCTGGCCATGTGCCCGCTCGGCATCATCTACTTCACGATCGTGGTGACCGCTTTGTCCTTGTGTTTTGGCCTGGTCGCCGGTCCGGCCGTGTACTGGATCATGCCGGGCGCAGGCTCTTACGTGCACTTCGGCCCATGGGATGGCAGCCCCGGCTTCGCCAGCTTCTTCATGCTGCTGATTGGCATCATCGGTTTGTTCGCCACGCTGCATCTGTCGAAGGGCATCGGATACGTCCACGGCCACATCGCCAAGCACCTGCTGGTGAAGGAAGCCCGCGACTGAACCCTCAGGACCCTCGCTGAACCGAACGCCCCGCCGGCCGGGGCGTTCGTTTTTTCGGCCGAAGCACGGATAATGTCCGCCACGTCACCAAGGACCACCATGACTCACGCACACCTTGCCTGCCACCTCGCCGATGGCATCGCCTACATCGACATGGATCGTGCCGATCTGCACAACGCCTTTGATGAAGTGCTGATCCAGGGTCTGACTGCGGCGATTGCCGGCTACGCCAATGACGCCAGCGTTCGCGCGGTGGTGCTGACTGGCCGGGGTCCGTCATTCTCGGCCGGCGCCGACATGAATTGGATGCGCCGGATGGCCAGCGCCTCGGAAGACGCGAACCGTGCTGACGCCGAAGCCCTCGCCACGCTGATGCGCACGCTGGCGTACTGTCCGAAGACCACGATCGCACGGATCAACGGCTCCGCGTTTGGCGGCGGCGTCGGATTGATCGCCTGTTGTGACATCGCGGTGACTGTCGACTCGGCCAAGTTCGCGTTGACGGAGACCAAACTCGGGCTGGTGCCAGCCGTGATCTCTCCTTACGTCATGGATGCCATCGGCTTGCGCCAGGCGCGACGCTATTTTCAGACGGCTGAACTGTTTGACGCCGCAAGGGCGCAGCAGATCGGACTGGTGCACGAAGTGGTGAGTGCCGACGCACTCGACGAAACAGTGGCGCGCGTTCTGAAGGCCTTGTCGAAAACCGGGCCCGTGGCAACAGGCGAAGCCAAGGCCCTCGCACTTCGGATGGCCGATCGAAACGAATCAGCGCAGCGTCTGATCGATGCCGAGAATGCCCGATTGATTGCCCGTCTCCGCGTATCGGCTGAAGGTCAGGAAGGCCTGAGTGCGTTCCTCGACAAACGTGCGCCCTCGTTTGCACTGTGACTTGGGTGATCGATTCTCATGACCCGACCCATCATCAATCTCGACGCGCTGCAGTCGTTTCCCATCGGTGCACCAGGCAGTGCGGTACCGGCGAAGTTTCAGGGCGCCACCGTGGCGCCGATCTCGCCGCGTATCGGCGCGCAGAAGCTGGGCTACAACCTGACGGAAGTACCGCCGGGCAAAGCCGCGTTTCCGTGCCATAACCACCACGCCAACGAGGAGATGTTCTTCATCCTCAGTGGCGAGGGCGAATTGCGGATCGGCGACCAGCGTTATCCCGTGCGCGCGAATGATGTGGTGGCCTGCCCTGCAGGCGGCATCGAAACCGCGCATCAGTTGCGGAATACTTCCGCAACCGAGTCACTTCGGTATCTTTCGGTCGCTACGGCGATCAGCCCGGACTATGTGCAATATCCCGATTCCGGCAAGTCTGGTGCAGCCGTGTATCTGGGACGCGACGAGAACGGGCGTCCGAAGGCCATTCGCCTGATCAATCGCGAGGCTGCAAACCTCGATTATTGGGACGGGGAATAGATCTGCCGTCGGGCAGACAACAATACCCGTCGTCATCCGTGAAACTTGTCCTTGAGCGTCCGGCACTCGGCACAACTCACTTTCACCCACGAAACAGACTGCTTGGAAACACTGCAGCCGACAAGCGCAGTGTGCCCGCCTACCGGAACCCCCATGTCACTGAACACCCTAAGTCTCATCCCATTACTCGCCCTGATCTCATTCTTCTCTGGACAGGCAAATTCAGCCATCTTGCTCGTGCCTTCGGAACACGCAACGATTCAATTGGCCGTTGACGCAGCAACCAACGGGGATGTCGTGCTGGTATCGCCGGGCACCTACGCGGGAACGACCAACGTATTCGGCAAGATCATTACCCTGCGATCCACCGATGGCCCGGACTTGACCATTCTGGATGGCAACTCAGCTGGAACAGTCATCAGATTCTCGACGGCATCCGCTCCAGGCGAGACGACTCTTGAGGGATTCACGGTACGGAACGGTTCATCCACTTTCGGCGCGGGCATCTCGCTTGGGGGCGGCAGCCAGACAGTGATTCGAGGCAACGTTTTCTCGAACAACAATCAAGGATCCGGCGGAGCCGGAGCTGCGATCGATTGTAATGGGTGTACTAGCCTGGTGACGCAGAATGTGTTCAGCGGCAATAGCTGTGATAGTCAGTTTTCTTCCGGTGTAGTGTCCGTGGTGAACGCGGCGACCATCGAAATCCGAAGCAATCTGTTTGTCGACAATCCGTGCCGGGCGGTCAACATCACCGCGCCCTCGTCAGCGCGTCCGAGCGTATTGGGCAACACCATGATCGGAAACGCGACGGGGATCTACATCGACGCCCGCACCAACGACAATTCTGCCCAGATCCTTCGCCACAATCTCATCGCCTTCAACGAGATCGGCCTTGATGTCGTCTTTGCATTCGCGCCGCTGAACGCGCAGTTTGCCGACAACGTCCTGTTTGGCAACACGATGCAAGTGGCAGGAGGGGCCGGCAACCCAATCGGCAATTTGGGGAATCGCAACGTCGATCCGTTGATGATTGACCCAGCCAACGGGGATTACCGCCTTCGCGCCGACTCCAGCCTGATCGATGCACCGATCGGTGCCGCCGGGACTCCCCGAATTGGGGCGAACGCGATCTAGCCGGAATTGCCGGCTTGCCGATGGCAATGGTGACGGCGTTTCGCAATTCGACGTGGGGGCCTTTGAGTTCCGCGATAGCCGCATCTTCCGCGACGGGTTCGAGGCTCAGTCCGAGCAGTGTGACTCGATCACGGCGCCCTGACGTCCGGATTCCTCATTTTTGCACCCCACTGCATTTCCGCCACCCGAGGCCACTAGAATGTGGGCATGACGACTTTCGACACCCTGCTGATTGCCAACCGCGGCGAAATTGCCTGCCGCGTCATCCGTACTTGCCGCAAACTCGGCATTCGCACCGTGGCGGTTTATTCCGACGCGGATGCACGCGCCCAGCATGTTCGGCTGGCCGATACGGCGATCCATATCGGCGGGTCGCGGCCTGCCGAGAGTTACCTTCGCATCGACGCGATCATCGCCGCTGCGAAAGCAACCGGTGCCAGCGCGATTCATCCCGGATATGGTTTCTTGTCAGAAAACGCCGACTTTGCCGAGGCCTGTGAGCAGAACGGCATCGTGTTCGTCGGGCCCAGCGGCGCCTCCATGCGCAAGATGGGCTCGAAAGCCGGTGCCAAACTGCTGATGCAGGCGCACGGTGTTCCGGTCGTGCCGGGATATACGGGCGAAAACCAGGCACCGGCGCACCTGCACGCGGAGGCCGACCGGATTGGGTACCCGCTGATGATCAAGGCCGCGCACGGCGGCGGCGGCAAGGGCATGCGCATCGTGCGCGAGGCCGGCGAATTCGCCGCCCACCTGCAAAGCTGCCAGCGCGAGGCGGCCAACGCCTTCGGCCGCGACCGCGTGCTGCTGGAACGCTACGTCACCAAACCCCGCCACATCGAATTCCAGGTGTTTGCCGACAGCCATCGGAACACCATGCACCTGAACGAGCGCGAGTGTTCGGCGCAGCGCCGGTACCAGAAGGTGCTCGAGGAATCACCGTCACCGTTCATGACGCCCGATCTTCGTGCACGTATGGGCGCCGCGGCAGTCCAGGCAGCCCAGGCGATTGATTACTGCAATGCCGGCACGGTCGAATTCATCGTCGGGCCCGCCGGTGATTTCTACTTCATGGAAATCAACACACGACTTCAGGTCGAACATCCGGTCACCGAACTGGTGCTGGGCCTTGATCTGGTCGAATGGCAAATCCGCGTGGCGCGCGGAGAACCGCTGCCTCTGACCCAGGATCAGTTGCGCCCCCGTGGGCACGCGATCGAACTGCGGCTTTATGCCGAAGACCCCGAACAGGGCT
Source organism: Ahniella sp. (assembly GCA_016712105.1). Lineage (GTDB taxonomy): Bacteria > Pseudomonadota > Gammaproteobacteria > Xanthomonadales > Ahniellaceae > Ahniella. Next base: position 151,428 of record JADJRU010000051.1, on the reverse strand, counting down.
TCCTGCCCGGTTCTGGCCGGATCGAGCGCCTGCGACTGCCCAAACCCGATGCACGTGCGCATCGATGGCGGTGTGATCGAAGGCGACACGGTCGGCATTTTCTACGACCCGATGATCACCAAACTCATCGTGTTCGGTGACGATCGCGCCGATGCACTGCGGCGCATGCGCCTCGCGCTCGCCGACTGCGATGTGGTCGGGCCGAAGAGCAACATCGAATTCCTCGAACAGTTGGTGCGCCACCCGAGTGTGATCAACGGCGATATCGACACGGGTTATCTGGATCGGCACCTCGACGAGTTCCTGCCCGCCAAGGATGCCGCACTGCCCGCGCTCGGTCGCTGGGCTGTCGCCACGGCCTTGTTGCTGGAGCAAGAGCAGATCGACCGTAACCCGGCCAGTGACCCACATTCGCCCTGGGGCGAAAGTGATGCCTGGCGGCTGGGTCATCAGGGCAAACGGGTGATTGCATTGGAGTGGCGCGGACAACGCATCGATCTGGCAGCCCATGGCCATGCCGGCTCGTATCGAATCGATTGTGCCGGCAGTTCGGTGCAAGTGCGTTTTGGCCGTCAGGACGCCAACGGGCTGACGCTTGAAATCGACGGCCAAGCGCATCGTCTGCGTTGCCATCGATCAGGCACCGATTGGCTCGTGTTCGTCGATGGCCAGCGCTACCGCGTCCGCGACGTACCGCCCTACGCATTCATCGGCGAAGCCAGCAGCGGCAGCGACCGCTTGGTGGCGCCGATGCCGGGCCGGATCATCGCGGTTCGTGGCGCCGTGGGTGATGCCGTTACGGAAGGTCAGGAACTGATCGTGATGGAAGCCATGAAAATGGAAATCACGCTGCGTGCGGCACGCGCCGGCACGCTCGCGCAGATGCGCGCCACGGTCGGTGAGTTTGTCGAAGCCGATGCCCTGCTTGCCAAGATCGAGGATTAAGACATGAACCTGTCGCGCCTGTTGTTGTGTGGTCTGGCCCTGGCCTTGTCGGCCTGCTCGTCAACCGTGTTCGTCAACCTGCCCGATGGGGTGGTGTCGAAATGCGACGAACGTTTTGTCGGCACCTGGCAAGTCAAGAGCGACGGCGACACACCGCCGGATCAGGATGAACCCGACTTCCTCACGATCGAACCCGGTTGCGCCAAGTTCATCGGCACCGATGTAGCCGCGCATGAACATGAAGACGTTCTGGACGACACCGAGATCCAGTTCATCGATGGCAAACGCCACGATTACGTGGTCACGCGTGACCGGCCCAGCCCCGACGACGCTGAATCCGGCGACACGGTGAAGGATCAGGCATACACGCTGCATCGCATCCGCATGAGCCGCGACCAGCGGATCGAACTGCTGGATGTCAACCACGAGCGGATCAGCGATCTGCTTCGAGCCGGCAAACTGCATGGCAAGAGCGAGATCACAGCGCCGAAGAAGGGCAACCGCACCTACGAGAACCTCATCGAGAGTGACAGCGCCGAACTGACGCGTGCCCTGAACGATCGGAAAGTGTTTCTCCGCGAGGCGACCATTGTGCTGCAACGGGTGGATGCCGAAGTCCTTCGGGAGGCGCTGAGCCGCCCGAAGGTCAAAACCGACGATCAGGGTCAATCGGGTGAGTGAGACCATTCGAATCGTCGAGGTGGGCCCTCGGGATGGCTTGCAGAATGAAGCCGCCATGGTGCCGACCGCGACCAAGATCGCGCTGATCGACAAGCTCATCGAGGCCGGACACGGCACGATCGAGCTGACCAGTTTCGTCAGCCCGAAATGGGTGCCGCAAATGGCCGATGCCGCCGACGTGGCGCGTCACTTTGCCGACCGCACGAATCTTCGTCTGCCGGTGCTGGCACCCAATCTGCAAGGACTTGAGCGGGCGCTGGACTGTGGCGTGCGCGAGGTCGCGCTGTTCACGGCGGCGTCCGACGCGTTCAACAAGCGCAATACCAATGCCACGATCGACGAGTCGCTGCAACGCTTCGAGCCGATGATGGATTTGGCACGATCACGCGACATCAAGGTGCGCGGTTATGTCTCGACCGTGCTCGGGTGTCCGTATCAGGGCGACGTGCCATTGTCGGAAGTGGTGCGCGTCGCGCGCGCGCTGCACCGTCTGGGTTGTTACGAGATTTCGCTTGGCGACACCATCGGGGTCGGCACGCCGCGCAAGGCGCGCGCGATGCTGCGCTCGGTTGCCAACGAAGTGCCGCTGAGTTCGTTGGCCGTCCATTTTCACGATACCCGCGGCCAGGCCTTGGCGAATGTGTTTGCTTGTGTTGAAGCCGGGGTACGGGTCGTCGACGCCTCGGTCGCCGGTCTGGGTGGCTGCCCGTATGCTCAAGGCGCCAGCGGCAATGTCGCCACCGAAGACGTGGTGTATGCGCTGCACGGCATGGGGTTCGAGACAGGGATCGACCTCGGCAAGCTGGTCGCCGCGGGTCGTTACATCTGCTCGGAAATCCAACGCAGCAACGGCTCGAAGCTCGCACTCGCCTGGCCGGAATAAATCGGAACCAGGTCTCAGCGCATGATCAACGAAGCCATGCGCCTGCTGCGCGCCGGTCAAGCAGAAGCCGCATTGGCGCTGCTGCAGCCGGCGCTGTCGCTCGGCGACCTCACGCCGGATCTGCTCAAGCTCGGCATCAACGCCAGCATTGCGAGTGGTCGCGTTGCGCTGGCTTGGCAGTGGTTTCAGGTGCTTCGGTCACAGGCGCCGCTGGATCCGGCATTGGCACGCGTCGGCAGCAAGATTGCGAACCGCCGCGGCGCCGAGCTTGAGTTGGATGGGCAAGGTGAACCGGCGCTCGCGAGTTACCGCGATGCGCTGGAATTGTGGCCTGACAACGAGGATGCACGGGCCAACTCGGTTCGGATGTTGTGCGCACTGGCCGATCCGGCCCTCAAGAATCTGGACACCACCGCGCTGCCTGAAGCCACTGCCGCGATCGTCGAAACCTTGCAGGCCGCCTGGCATGATCGCGCCGTTCCGGCGGACGACGAACCGTTCATCGCCGATACCCCGATCGCCGCGCTGATCGAGCGACGTGAACGCCAGACGCCCGATCGTCCCTTCGGGCAGAACGGTCCCTTGTCGCATGAGTTGGCCGATAAGCTCGCGCTGCCGATGGTCTATCGCGACTCGGCTGATCTTCTGGCGTGGCGAGCCCGATATACCGAAGGGCTGGAGCGACTGGCTGCATCCGGGTCGAAGCCAAAACCTGATCGTGATGGGCTCAAGCAGATCACCTGGTCGAACTTCCTGCTGGCCTATCAAGGCCACGATGACCTCGCGTTGCAAACACGATATGGCGACTGGTTGTCTGATGCTGCTGCTGCCTTGCGACCGGAACTCGCCCACCCCAGAGCCTCGCGTCGTGCCGGCCCACCGCGTGTCGGACTGGTGTCGGGGCATTGGTACCGCAGCACCGTGGGCAGTTATTTTGCGTCCTGGATTACTGCGCTGGCCGAATCCCAACTGACAGTTGATGTCCTGGCGCTGGCGCCGAACTTCGACGACTTCACGGACACACTGGACTCGGCGCAGGCGCGCGTGCTGCGCCTCGACGCCGATCCGGACCGCGCCGCCGGAAGCCATCCATGCCGGCGACTACGACCTGCTGATCTATCCGGAACTCGGGATCGACACCCGCTTGTTGCCGCTCGCGGCTTTACCCTTGGCGCGTCGTCAGTGGCTGGCCTGGGGCCATCCGGTCACGAGCGGCTTGCCGACGATGTCGCACTATTTGACTCCGGCAGCAATGGAGCCGATCGGCGCCGTCCATCACTATCGCGAGCAACTTCTGACTCTGCCCGGCATCGGGACGGCCTATCGCACACCAGACCCTGTCACTGTGCTCACGCGCGCCGACTTGGGTTTGCCTGCGGGCCCGCTGCTGGTCTGCCCCCAATCGCCGTTCAAGATCCACCCCGATCAAGACGTGCTGCTGGCCGAGGCCATGGCGGCGGTGCCGGGCAGCCGCTTGCTTCTGTTTGCGTCCGAGCGCCCGCTGGCGCTGGCCAAATTGCGGGCGCGCCTGACGCGTTCATTGGCGACCCGCGATGTTGATCCCGCTCGCGTGCTGGTGCACCCGATGGTGCCGAGGCCGAGGTTCCTGCAGATTCTGGGTGCCGCGGACCTGATGCTCGACACGCGCCACTGGTCGGGCGGGAACACCGCCCTGGATGCCCTGTTCGTGGGTTTGCCGCTGGTTGCCGTGGAATCGGCGTTCATGCGCGGCCGGCAATCGGCGGCCATGTTGCGTCTGGTTGGCCTCGACGCGGCCATTTCGATCCATGGTGAGGGCTACGGTGCATGCGTCCGATCCGTGCTGGAAGCAGGTCGAAAACCCTGGATCGGGGCCTTTGCGGCACTGACCGACGGACACGGCGCCCCCGCTGCACTGCGTGAGCAGGTTCTGGCCGGGCTGGCTTAGACCTCGGAAAAGGCATACGCTTTGGGTTCCACCAGCAACGCAGCCGGCATGAGTGCAGAGAAAGCCAGGGAGAGCGGACGCGAAGCGACCTTGAACGAGGCCCTGGACGAAGCCTTGGCGCGCGCCCAGCAAAGCCTGTCGGAAACCGTTTCCGACGATCGCGACAAACTTCGGCGCACACTCAACGAACTGCTGATCCTGCGCAGCTCGATCGGGTCGGCCGAAGCACGCTTCCGAACCCTGCTTGATGCGGTACCCGACGCTGTAACCGTACACGATGTCGACGGCCGGGTGGTCGACGGCAACCAGGCCGCGTGCAAACAGTTCGAAGTGAGTTTCGACCAGTTGATGGCGATGACCGTGTACGACATGAATCCCGATCTGCCGCGTCAGCGCATGCAGGAAGTGTTCGCGCGTTACCAGGTCGGCGAGACGTTCACGGTCATCACCCGAAATGTCACGTCAAGCGGTCGCCCCATTGATGTCGAAGTGCACTCCCAGATTTTTCGTGATGGCCACGAGATCCGGGTGCTTGCCGTGGCTCGGGACATTACCGAGCGACTGCGCGCCGATCTCGAACTGCGCGCGTCCGAACGGCGTTACCGCGACCTGTTCGACGTCGTCGACAAAGGCATCATCGTCTACGACGCAACCATGCAACTGAAGTCGATCAACGCCAGTGGCATGCGTATCCTGAATGTCGGACCCGAAGTCATCGATGCCGGCAAACTGGGTATCGAGGCCTGGCAGTTCGTCGACGAAGACGGCCTGTCGCTGGCAAGGGACGACCTGCAGCCGTTTCGTGCGCTTCGCAGCGGCATGGCGATCGACACCGAAGTGGTGGGCCTGCAAGTGCCCTCTCGAGGTGGATTCGACTGGTTCGCCATGGCGTCTGTCCCACAGTTCCGTGACGGCGAAGAAACGCCGTTCCAGGTCATCACGCTGTTCAGCGACGTCACCGCGCTCAAGCGCGACTCGCTGTTGTTCGATCAGGTTCAAGCACTGGCACACATCGGCGGCTGGGAGTGTGACTTTGAACGTGACCGTGTGTATTTCAGCGAAGAATTGCGCCGGCTGACCGATACGGAAGACGAGCCCACGCTGGCCTGGGCCTCGGTTCTGACCTTGTTCGCCAACACCGATGCCGAACGGCTCATGCAAGGCGCACAGACGCTGCGCCAGAACGGACACGGATTCGATCTCGAGCTGCGTTTGACCAGTCGCCGCGGCACACGCCGCTGGGTGCGGCTGATTGGTCAGGCACAGGTCCGCAACAACCGTATTGTCGGCATGTACGGCACCGCGCAGGACATCTCTTCGCGCAAACGCCGGGAAGACACCCTGCGCCAGCAAGCCCTGACGGATTCGCTGACCGGCCTCAACAATCGTGACGCGATGTTGTCGGCGTTGGAGCAGGCGATCGAGGAATCGAAGCCCGGCATCGGCCCCGCGGTGTTGCATCTGGATCTGGACCGATTCAAGGTCATCAACGATTTGCTGGGCCACGCTGCCGGTGATGGCCTGTTGGTCGCCGCAGCGCAGCGCCTGCGCGAAGCGACTGGCGATCATTGCCTGCTGGCGCGGTTTGGCAGTGATGAGTTCATGGTGCTTGTGCCTGCCAACAGCGGTACCGAGACCATCCTCAAACTGGCGGAGTCGATCACTTCTGCATTTTCGGAACCCTTTCCGCACAGCGGCGAAGAGTTCACGATCACGACGTCGATCGGCATCGCGTTCCATCCGCACGATGGCGCCAGTGTGCAGCAATTGATCAACCATGCCGACGCGGCGATGACCGAAGCGAAGCGCCGTGGCCGCAACACGTGGCAGACGTTCACGCCCGCGCTGTCGCGCAAATTGACCGACCGCCTGCTGATCGAGACGCAGCTTCGGCGCGCGCTCGACAACCAGGAGTTCTACCTGCATTACCAGCCACAGGTGGACTTGCGCACAGGCCGGATCATCGGGGCCGAGGCGCTGTTGCGCTGGAAGAGCCGGGTATTGGGCGAACTCAGCCCGGACGTCTTCATTCCCCATGCTGAAATCACCGGCGACATCGTGCCGATAGGCGCTTGGGTGATCCAGGAAGCCTGCCGGCAACTGCGCGCTTGGCGTGATGCCGGACTGGGTATCGAACGGGTCGCCGTCAACGTGTCGTTCCGGCAGTTTCTGAGCGACAACCTGCCGGAAACCGTGTTGTCGGCCTTGAATACGTACAAGTTGCCGGGTGAAGCACTGGAGATCGAAATCACCGAACGGGTGCTGATCGAAGACGCTCCGGACACGCTGGCCAACTTCAACACTCTGAAAGGTTTGGGTGTGGCGCTGGTCATCGACGACTTCGGCGAGGGCTATTCGGCGCTGAATTACTTGCGCAAGTTCCCGTTCGCAGGCGTGAAGATCAGCCATACCTTCATGCAGGGCGTGCCGTTCAACGCCAGCGATTCGGCGATTTGCCAGGCCATGATCCAGATTGCGCACAGCGTCGGGCTGGCCGTGATCGCCGAAGGTGTGGAGCACGAAGTCCAACGCAGCTTCCTGATCAAACACGGCACGCTGTTGGGCCAGGGATTCCTGTTCTCGCCGGCGGTGTCGCCGCGTGATTTCATCGACTTGGTGCGCAGTCAACGCCAACCGGGGTAGCCCACGCAATCGCAAGTTTCTGTCACAGCGCTTCCCCACGGCACCATCTTTGCCTATGTTGCATAGCCACATTCCACGGAAAGTCCGCCATGGCTACTAACCTGCCGTTTGGTTCAGGTGCCTCAGTGGGCGTCAACCATCGCCGTCGCGCGTTGTTTACCGCCCTGACCGAGAGCATGAGTGATGCCGCTCGTGTCCATGATCTATTCCACTTCTGCGAAGAGTTCTGCAAGACCGAGCCGAAGTTCCTCGTCAATCGTTATCTCATGCGTGTCGAGCAGGCGGGCAAGATCAACGAACGCGAACGGCAGACGATTGCCAAGGCCCTGTATCTGGCGCTATCGCGTGCCTACGACCAATTGTCGCGTTATCCCGCGCACCTGGTCGGTGACGCCGAGCCACATGACATTCACCACGGCAAACTGACTGGCCACCCATCCGACGCCAGTGCGTTTTCGGATTTCAGTGTTCCATCGTCGCCAAGCCGGGCCACGCCGGATCGACTCAAGAGCGACCGCGAAGCCAAGCACAAGATCTTTCAGACGGTCATGGCACATCTGGCGACGCGCCTTTATCACGCCATCGGCTATCGCCCGGCGCGCATCGGTATTACGCTGCGTGATGCCACGATCCAGAGCAACGCCGACTCGGCAACCCTGTCGATGCTGATCGACTGGATCGACGGCGACCTTCAGGAAGACGCCATCCCCGAACACCTGCCGCTCGACGAAATGCGCGAGGCACTTCGTGTGTTCTATCTCTGCATGAGCAACCTGGCTGGCCGCAGCAGCGCCGCGCAAACACTCGCCGAGGCACTGAAACTGGCGGCGACACTGCATGAGGCACAACGGTTCGCACCGAAGTTGCTCGTGTGACACAGACGTGATCACGGATAGGGAACGATGGTGTTTGACCGGATTACAGTCGCGGAACTCAGAAATTTCTGAGGCTGGTTCCGAAAAATCCTGGGTTGATTCGCGCTGTTTGCCGATGCAAATCGGTACGCGCGCAGTTAGGTTGGCGCCTGTGCAGCGGGATTGCTGCATGGCCCGGAAACGGGCCCAACCAACCAAGGAGCAAGACATGACCCTGTTGAAAAGTATCCTGCTGACCGCCCTGTTGATGTTCGGACAAGCCGCGCTCGCGGCCGTCAACATCAACACCGCCTCCCCATCGGAACTGGAAACACTGAATGGCGTCGGAGCCGCAAAAGCTCAGGCCATCGTGGCGCATCGCGAGAAAAACGGGCCGTTCAAATCGGTCGACGACCTCGCGGCCGTCAAGGGCATTGGCCTCAAGCTGGTCGAGAAGAACCGCAGCAACCTGACCACGTCCGGCAGCAAGCAATAATCCATCCATCCGTCGCGGGACCGCAGGAGTGCGGTCGTCATCAGGGCGCCAAGGATGGCGCCCCCGCGAATTTTTGCGGCCATTACAACGGCAGTTCTCGAGGGCGGATAGGGCGATTCGGATGCAGCGCACTGCTGGGGGAAGCGTTTGCCTAAATCCCTCCGAATCCTCCACGAACCGCCGCAACCGGATACTTGCGCGGGGATGACGAGCGAATGAGCCGGCGAAAACGGGCTTCTGAACGCTCGTGCCCCACACAAATCCGTCATTCCCGCGAAAGCGGGAAACCACTCGGGTGCCACACGACCCAAACCTGGGTCGCATCGAGTGGATCCCCGCTTGCGCGGGGATGACGAGCGGAGGGGACGTAACCGAAAACGCGACAAGTAGCTCGACAGCCACCGCATCGACGAGAGCAGTCGCCAGTCTGAAACTTCGTCGCATCCAGGCTGAAGCCTAACCCACAGCCGAACGCCGTTCATCGGTTTCCGACCGTTGTATTCAGGGAACTTCCCGGCATTTGCTGACATTCTAAGCCCTAACCTGTCCCCGCCTGAGGTTTCGCCATGTTCGCCACGCGTTTGTTGCCCGTTCTGATGTCTACTCTGCTGCTCACCGCCTGCGCGACGCAAACGAAACCCGACCCGGTATCGGCATTCGAGAAAGCCATGGTGCATGACCGGGTCATCGTCTCCGGACAACCCACGAAGGACGATCTGGCAAATCTGAAGGAACGGGGCATCACACATATCTTCAATGTCCGCGCACCAGAGGAGATGAGCACACTTGGATTCGACGAGTCGGCATTGGCCTCGGCCGATGGAATCGCCTATTCGAACCAGCCGATCGGCGGCGCCACGGCTTACACGCCGGAACTCCTCGAAGCGTTTGCAGAAACCATGGCTGCCAGTGATGGCAAGGTCTTGCTGCACTGTGGCAGCGGCGGTCGCGCTGCCGTGCTGTATGCCGCCTATGCGATGAAATACCTCGGCCTGACACCTGACGAGGCCATGCGCACCATGTCGCCCACCGGAGCATGGCCCTTGCCGCTGGAGCGTATGACCGGCGAAAAGCTGACTGTGGTTCGATCGGATGCGTTGAAGAAAGCCGGTTTCGAAAAGTCGCCAAGCGACACGGATTGACAGCACCTTGGCTTGACGCAACTCAAGGCGCCACGATTGGCGCCGATCGACACTGAAAGCTCGGATGCGGCAGTGGCGCACGACACCATGGGTGCACCGCTGCCGCATTCAACTCAACTGTCGCCTACGGCAAGCCAATGAGCCCTTTTCAAACCCAATCGTTGCAACCGCCGCTGTCGGTCGCAACCACAGAGACTCACGATTTCCGCCAATGTGCGCCACCCGAACCTTTGGTGCGACCCATGAGTTTGGCCAACGCGCTTTCTCCGGAGGCGTGTCTGATTGTGTTGACGCCCTGTTGGCCGGAGCCCCTGTTCGCATCACTGCGCCAGGCCGGTTTCGTGTGGACCGCGCACAGTGAGACCGATGGTGCGGCGCGAATGGTGATCTGGCGCAAAACCGACTGACATGGTCGGTCTGTCGCTCGACTTGGCGCCGGCGCCGGCCCGACCTGCGCGGTTCCTGCACAGTGTTCCCATCTGGGGTGTGTTGTTCAGCGTGCAGATTGCATTGCTCGATCCAATGGCATGGACCAACCGCTGGCACCCTGGACTGATTGCGCTTGTCCACAGCTTACTGTTGGGTGTCATCGGCAATGCCTGCCTCGGTGCACTGATGCAATTTCTCGGGGCTGCCGCCGGATCCCCGGTTCCAGGCAGTCCACGTTTGTGGAACAGTCTGCACACGACGTACAACCTCGGCGTGCTGTTACTTGTCGCGGGGTTCAAGCTCGGACACGAACACCTGCCGCTCCTGACCGGGAGCGTGCTGCTGATCTCCGCGTTGGGGATCGCGGCAGGCCTGATGCTGGCTGGTTTGGCACGAGGACAGGGTTCGACGTGGCTCCGATTCGGACTGTCGTTGCCACTCGTGTTGTGGCCCATCACCGCCCTGTTGGGTGGCATGCTGGTGTTACGCCTCGCCGGCATTGGCTCATGGTCATTGCCGCGAATGACCGACTTGCACGCCACACTCGGCGTGCTGGGTGTCTTCGGATTGTTGCTGTTGGCCGTTGGCAGCGTCGTGTTGCCGATGTTGCTCGGGACCGCACCCCATTCGCGCCGCGCACCCGCTTGGGCAATCGGTCTCTGCACAGGCGGCCTGGCGCTGGTTTTGGTTTTGCGCAAATCCGACGATCCAGACGGCGCGCTGGCGATGGCCTGCGCCATCGGACTCAGCGCAGCGTTATGGGGTCTTGGACGCCTGTATCGACGCCCCCACCCGCGCAACGCACCTTTGACCTGGAGTTGGCGTTTCGCGCTGGTCACGCTCGCCGTCACAAGCGTGCTGCTTTGGTGTTCGGCAGTGCCGATCATTCTGGCATTGGCGATCGTGCTGGGCGTTGTTCTGCCGACTCTGGTGTTGTCGATGCTGATGGAGATCAACAGCTACCTGGCCTGGATCGCATGGCATCGCGCGCAACCCGGACACCACACGCCCAGCGTCCACGCACTTGTGCCGGATCGATTCAAATGGCATTGGTTGAGTGCACAGGCATTGAGTGCCGGGGCTCTTCTGGCGCTCGCCATAACACCCCGGTTGTCGTTCGTGATCGTCGCCGCCTTGCTCCATACGCTCGCCTATGTCTTGCTGTGGCGCGCCACGCGGCGACCATGGCAGTGCCTGCAACGAGGTACGGCGCAATGAGTCACAGCAAACCGCCCGATCCTGAATTGCTTCGGCGCCTGCCGTTAACCTTGGCGCGTACGCTGATCGATCGGATCGATGCTGCGATCCTCGCACTGGCGGCAGCACGGCGAATGGCTGTCGGATTGGCCGCATCTGCGAAACCGCCGGGCACCCGCGACCCGGTTCGGGAAACACAAGTCCATGAACATGCACGGATTGTCGCCACCGACCTCGGTTTGCCGATCGATTCCGCAGAGGCCTTGGTGACGCTCCTGATCACTGATGCTTGCCGGCAGCAGGGTTTGGCGACGCACCGAGATGATGGCGCGTCACCCCGATCTGATCCGTATCAAGGCGAACCGCAGCCGCTTGCAATGAAGATACCCATCATGGACACCGAACCCTTGTTGCTTCGAATCGCTGCACGGCTTCCACCGCCATCGATCTGGGCGCCGTGGATGAGCCGTTTGCCTCGACCGGCCGGACGCGTACAAGCAGGACTGGAATGGCTGGTGTCGCGCGCCTTGGCGTCCGGCGATCTGGCTTTTCTGGAAGGCCGCACGATTGGCATCGAAGTCACCGACCTTGGCCTGTCCCCGAGATTCGGACTGCGCGACGGCCAACCTCGAGTGGTTTCCGACCCCGCCGAGGCCACCGTACGCGGCACCTTGACCGACCTGCTGCAATTGGCGAGTCGCCGCGAAGACGCCGACACGCTGTTCTTTCAGCGCCGGCTGATGCTGACGGGCGACACCGAACTTGGACTGCATACCCGCAATGTCCTCGACCGGATCGACTGGCAGGCAGTACCGCTGGCACTCCGGATTCCGTTACATCGTGTCGCCGATTGGACTGCACGTGTTCGCACGCTGCACTACCGGGATGGCAGTTGGACGTTCCCTGGACCCTCCCGCCAGTAGCCGTTTTCTGCCCCAACCCGGGGAGTCGCCAGCCCGTCCCGCCAGACCTTGGCAAATCGCGTCAGCACTTCGTGCATGTTGTGCGCTTGCGGCGTGATCCGCGCGATGCGAACACCCAGTTCGCGCAACTCCGGCAATTCAGGCCCCAGATCCACGGTCGTTTCGCCCAGAACTTGCACACCATTGAGTCGAAGCAGCGGCTCACCTTCGCGCGTTTGCAGCGGTAATCCATCGGGAAACTCAATACACCGGAATCCGCAATCGTCTTTTGCGAGATCAAGCGCCCGTGCGGTGAAGCACCGTGCCGACCAGGCCAGTCCGGGGCGGCCCCACACCGGCATCTCCAACTCGGGCAGCACTATTCCGGACTGATCCGCTGTCGCCAGCAGGTGCGTCAATTGAACATGACCCTGCTCTACGCCGGGCACCCATCGCACCATCCCATCCGCAACCAGCAAGGCCATCGTCTCTGCGTTGTAGACGTTCAGGCCTGGCCCCCCCACGAAGTTTTTGCCCGTCTGACGACACAGCGAGACGGCCGTCAGATCATTCGCTTCCACCAATCCTGGCGCCGCAGAAATCAAACGTTTCAGGGCGCCACTTTCAGACTCCGCTTCGATCAGCGTCAAGGACGACAACACCACTTCCTTGCCAACCGACTGAAGCAGCATTGCCAGTGACAGCCAATCGCGCAAACGCAGCTCACGCCGCTTGCTGCAGACCGTCTCACCCAGATACACGACCTCCACGGGCCATTCGCAAGCCGCTTCATAGAACGCCAAGGTCTGAGCGCGCGGCCAGAAATAGGGCATTGGTCCGAGGCTCAGTCGGACGTTCGATTCGGCATACCGGGTCGCGCTGATTGAATCCATGTTGCCGCCTCAATGCCAGGACCGGTGGTACGGACCCAATGTGGTTTGATGCCCTTCGGCGTGACGTGCAAGTTCGGTCTGCCAGGAAGCTTGCACCGCCCAGTGTTCGGGGTCCGTCCGCAATCGATCGATTGCACTGCGCCAAGTGCGCACTACGGCACCCATATACGCCGCGCCGCGCTGCCGGCCTTCGATCTTGAGTGCCGCCACCCCGGCTGACTGCAATCGCGGCAACAGTTCCAGGGTATTCAAGCTGGTTGGCTCTTCGAGCGCATGAAACACTTCCTCACCAACCCGGAATCGCCCTTTGCAGACGGTCGGATAAGCCGCCGGCTCGTTCGCTTCGAAGCGATCGATCAACACACCGTTGAGCCGCACCGACCGACCACCGTCCGGCAGCTCTTCCCAGCGCACGAACTTCGCCGGCGAACACACGCCATGGCGATTCGGCGAAGCGCCAGTGACGAAACTCGACAACTGGCAGCGCCCCTCGACCATGATACACAGGCTGCCGAAAGCGAACGTCTCCAAGGGAACCTGTGACGTTGCGCAAACTTGCTCGACTTGCTGGATGGACAGCACACGCGGCAACACCGCGCGGCTGATACCGAAACGTTCGTGCATGTATTTGAGTGCACCCGCCGTGGTTGCCGATCCTTGCACCGAAAGATGTCGCGGCAAATTCGGATGATTCCGGCATGCGTAGTCCAGCACGCCCATGTCGGCGAGGATCAACGCATCCGCACCCGCGTCAGCCGCACGATCCACGGCCTTGCACCAGTCCGCGAACCGCGCGCTCTCGGCATAAGTATTCAGCGCAATAAGCACGCGACGGCCACGTTTGTGCGCGCGGCGGATGCCTTCGATCAACTCGGCATCGCTGAAATTTAATCCCGGGAATGCGCGTGCATTTGTTTGGTCGCGGAATCCGACATAGATGCTGTCAGCACCCGCTTCGAGTGCCGCATCGAGGGCCGGCAAGTTGCCGGCTGGTGCCACCAGTTCCATGGGTACTCCAGATCGGCGATGACCAACATGTTCGGCGCCACGGGATGGCTCCGCCTTGATCCACGTCAGTTGTTGGAAGGACCCATCAGAATTTCCTCCCACAAAGCCTGCATCCGGCGCGTCACCGCCGCATCGGGCACGATCGGCAAGCTGCTCGGCCGCGAACACTCCCCAACCCACTTACGCGTTGCGTCGAAACCGATCTTGCCGCCGAGACCACGCTCCGGGCTTGAATAGTCCAGATAATCCACCGGCGATCGTTCGACGATCATCGTGTCGCGTGCTGGGTCGGCACGGGTGCTCCAGGCCCAGATGACCTCTGTCCATTGGCGGACATCGATGTCTTCGTCCACGACAATCACGATCTTCGTATACGTGAACTGCCGCAAGTAGGACCAGATCGCCATCATGATGCGCCGCGCGTGTCCGGCGTATTGTTTGCGGATGGACACCACAGCAAGTCGATACGAACAGGCTTCCGGCGGCAAGTGGAAGTCGACGATCTCGGGAAACACCTTCTGCAGGATCGGCACGAAGACTTCGTTGAGCGCGGAAGCCAGCACCGATGGTTCGTCACGGGGCGACCGACCCATATAACTGCCGTGGTAGATGGCATCACGGCGACGTCTGAGGCATTCGATCGTGAGCACCGGAAACATCCCGGCTTCGTTGTAATGCCCGGTGTGATCGCCGAAGGGCCCCTCCAGAGCGGTCTCCTCCGGATCGATGAACCCTTCGAGCACGATCTCGGCGCCGGCCGGCGCCATCAGTCCCGTGCGGGCACTGTGCCAGACGCGACTGCGTGCACCGCGGACCAGCCCCGCGAATTCGAATTCGGAAATATGATCGGGAATCGGTGCCACGGCAGCCAGCAAAGTCGCCGGATCGGCACCGATGGCTACCAGCACCGGAAACTTCTGCCCGGGAAATGCCCGGCACCATGCCCGAAAATCATGAGCCCCACCTCGATGCGCGAGCCAGCGCATGATGACCTTGTTCGGTCCGAGTACTTGCATGCGATAGATGGCAATGTTCTGTCGCGCTTGGTCGGGCCCGCGCGTGATGACCAGGCCGAATGTGATTAGCTTTCCGGCATCATCTGGCCAACATTTCTGGATTGGCAATTCACCGAGATCAATGTGCTCGCGCTCAACGACGCATTCATTAAATGCGGCATCTTGCACCGGCTTGGGCGCAACATGTGCCAGTTGCGCCAGCTCAGGCCAGTGCTGCAACGCTTGTCGCAACGAGCCGGGCCATCGAGGCTCCTTCAGGGATGCCAACAGGGCGCCAAGCTCACGCAAGGACACCAGGGGGCGACCGCTGAGGACCAACTCGATGCGTCGACGCGACCCGAACAAATTACCAAGCATCGGCAACTCTGAACCACGAACACGATGCATCAGCAGTGCCGGGCCATCCTTATCCAGGACATGCTGGCACAAGGACGTTGATTCGAGCGCCGGATCAACCGGAGCATGGACATCAACGAGTTCCCTGCGTCCCCGCAGCAAGTCGAGAAACTGTCTTAGATCGCGCATGGCTCAGCCAGCGCGCCCATCGACACGCGGGCTCAAGTACACAAAACACGACCGCAGTACCCAAGGCAGGAACAACACCAACCAGCCAAACGCACTGGCCACCCACAGTGGCAGCGGGTTCGGCACAAAATCGGCGGCCATCCGCAGCAGGGCCAGCGCATGCATACCGGCGAACGCAAACGCGGCGGTTGGCCCCAGCAACAAGGGCCGACCGGAATGACCTGCGGTGACACGCGTGACCATGGCCACCAACAAACTACCGAAGAACCCGATCGCAAGGGCGTGCAAGGGTGCGCGCCCCAATGAAATGCCCGAACCTGCGGCTTGCAGGAGCGCATCGGTGGCAAACAACGACATGGCCACAGGCCACCAACCGAATCCGATGAACAACACCCGCAACAGGGGTGGTGCTTCGTTACGCGGCCACCAGCGCCACAACATCACGAATCCCATGCCTGCGAGGAACAGGTCGGGCGCGGCGCGCCACGCTGCATGACCGGAGACATCCAGAACCAGATGACCGAGTGAACCCAGCCACATGATCGGCAACAGGAAGCGCGGTTTCCAGGGGCGGTACCCCGCCACGACGTTGGCCGCAAAAAACGGAAACATGCGATGGGCCACGGTCACGTAAACAGGCACCAGCAATCCAAACGTCGCGACAGCCGATGACATCCGCCACCAGGCAGCGTCCTGACGGTACAGACCGAGTCCAAATAAAATCACACCGATCAAACCAAAGCCCATCGCGGCCAAGGCCGAACGCGCGTGCCAATCCCCATCGCGATCTCGCCACAACCAGCCCGCAAGAATCACCAATCCGGTGAGCCACGCGGCCAAAGTGTTGATCCAGCCCAGCCACAGGGCGAGCCCGGAACCACTCCATGCAGCCACCAGCGTCAGCGCCTGCGCCGACACCAGACCCAATCCCACGGGAACATAGTGCCAACCTTGAGCGGCGCCCAAACCGAGCCAACGCGGAAACACCGTCAGCAAGAATCCGAACATGAAGGCCGGCAGGACGAGGTATTGCATCAACCACGCATGCAACATCGGCCCAGGCACGGCCAGTGGCGCCACCGAAACACCGGCAAGCCAGAAAGCCCACCACGTCATCGCAGCGAGCACATTGCAGGCGCCGATGAAGAACATCAGTCGGTGCGGTGCCGCGGCCAGCAATCGTAATGCCGGTTGCAAGCCTGGTGAAACGTCGGATTGGGTCGACATGATCGAGGTATCAAAAGAGACAGCCCGGATTGTCCGGCTGAACCCCTGAAGCCACCTTGATGCCGGTCAGTCCGAGCCAAGGACAATGAACCGGCGGCGTAGGCTGGGCTGACGAAGGAAGCCCAGCCTGCTTGCCTCAAGTCTTCTCGCAAGCAGCATTCGCTTCGTTCGGTTTCGAGAGCCCGGCTTCAATCGGGTCACCGGAACTTCAGGCAAGCAGCTGGGCTTCCTTCGTCAGCCCAGCCTACACAAGACTTGAGGCAAGCAGCTGGGCTTCGCTTCGCTCAGCGCCAGCCTACAGAAAGCTTGAGGCAAGCAGCTTCGCTCAGCACCAGCCCACGGTCAGTGTTTTTTCTTCGGCAGGTACAGGTCGGTGACGGTGCCTTCGCAGACTTCCGCCGTCAGACCCATGGTTTCGCCGAGGGTTGGATGCGGATGAATGGTGAGGGCGATGTCGGCCACTTCGACTTGCATCTCGATGGCCAGAACGGCTTCGCTGATGAGGTCACCCGCATGCGGACCGACGATGCCGACGCCGAGCACACGATGTGTGGCTGGGTCGTAGAGCATCTTCGTGAAGCCTTCGGTGCGGCCGATGCCGATGGCACGACCCGAGGCCGCCCACGGGAACTTGCCGACCTCATAGGTGATGCCCTTCTGTTTGGCTTCGGTCTCGGTCAGGCCTACCCAGGCCACTTCCGGATCTGTGTACGCCACACTCGGAATGACATGCGCCACAAACTCGCGCTGCAAACCGGAGGCGACTTCGGCCGCAACACGCGCTTCGTGTGTGGCCTTGTGCGCGAGCATCGGTTCGCCCGCGACGTCGCCGATCGCGAAGATGTGCGGGACGTTGGTGCGCATCTGTCGGTCGACCGGGATGAACCCACGGTCGCTGACCGCCACACCCGCTGCCTCGGCCTTGATCTTCTTGCCATTCGGCGAACGCCCCACCGATACCAGCACGCGATCATAGATCTGTGGCTCCGGCGCCTTGTCGCCTTCGAATGTGGCGCGCAGACCTTCTGGCGTTGCCTCGATGCGGCTGACCTTGGTCTTCAGATGGATGCCGGCATATCGTTTGCTGATTCGTGCCTGAAGTGGCTTGACGAGATCGAGGTCGGTGCCCGGCATCAATTGGTCCATCAACTCGACGACCGTGACGGCGCTGCCGAGTGACTGGTACACACACGCCATTTCCAGGCCAATGATGCCCCCGCCGACGACCAGCAATTTCTTCGGAATCTCCTGCAGCATCAACGCGTCGGTGGAGTCCATCAGACGCTGGTCGTCCCACGGCAAGCCAGGCAACTTCACCGGCTGTGATCCGACCGCGATGATGGCTTTCTCGAACCGCACGAGTTTGGTGCCCTCGGCGGTGACCACCTCGACTTCGTTCGGCGAAACAAAACTCGCCAGGCCCGTCACGCGCCGCACCTTGCGTTGTTTGCTCATGCCGGCAAGCCCGGTATTCAGACTACCGACGACTTTCTGTTTGTAGGCACGCAGTTTCTCGAGATCGATCGTCGGCGCACCGAAGCTGACACCGAAGTCACTGGCATGGCTCGCCTCGTCGATCACCTTCGCGGCATGCAACAGAGCCTTCGAAGGGATACAGCCAACATTGAGGCAGACCCCACCCAGTTGTT
Source organism: Ahniella sp. (assembly GCA_016712105.1). Classification (GTDB taxonomy): domain Bacteria; phylum Pseudomonadota; class Gammaproteobacteria; order Xanthomonadales; family Ahniellaceae; genus Ahniella. Next base: position 133,011 of record JADJRU010000051.1, on the reverse strand, counting down.
CGTATCGTTCGATCAGCACCACGTCCTGCTCGAGGTTGGCAGCGCGGAATGCTGCGGTATAACCACCTGGTCCGGCTCCGATCACCAGCACCTGACAGGTCAGGTCGGCTTGCCGACCACTCGAAGCAGCCGCTGCGGGCGCGGCGGCTGCAGGCACGGGCGCAACCGCGGCAGGCGCGGGCTTTGGCGCGGCAACCGGTGCAACGACGGCCGCTGGCACAGGGACAGCAGCGACTTGGGCGATTTCGATTTCGCCGACCACATCCCCTTCCGACAACTTGTCGCCGAGTTTCGCACTCAGGGCCATCAGCAGACCCGCCATCGGCGCCGGGACTTCCATGGTCGCCTTGTCGGATTCAAGCGTGAACAAGCCCTGATCCTTCTTCACCGTGTCGCCCACTTTCACGAGCAGTTCGATGACGGGGATATCCTTGCTGCCACCGAGGTCGGGGACTTTGATCTGGACGCGATTGCTCATGGGCTCAAGTCTCCGGTCACAGCATCACGCGGCGGAAATCCGCCAGCACTTGCGCGAGGTAGGCCGTGAAACGGGCGGCCGAAGCCCCGTCGATCACGCGATGGTCATAACTCAACGACAAGGGCAACATCAGGCGCGGCTCGAAACTGCTGCCGTTCCAGACCGGTTTGGTGGTCGACTTCGACACGCCGAGGATGGCCACTTCAGGCGCATTGATGATCGGCGTGAACGCCGTGCCGCCAATGCCACCGAGTGACGAGATCGAGAAACAGCCGCCCTGCATGTCGGCAGGGCCCAGTTTGCCGTCGCGTGCCTTGCCGGCGAGCTCCGATGTTTCCTTGGCGATCTGCAGCACACCTTTCTGGTCGACGTCGCGGATCACCGGCACGACCAGGCCATTCGGCGTATCGGCAGCAAAGCCGAGATGGCAATACTGTTTCAGGATCAGGTTTTCGCCGCCCGCATCGAGCGAAGCGTTGAAGTCCGGAAATTTCTTCAATGCTGCGACCGACGCCTTCAACAGGAACGCGAGCATCGTCAGCTTGAGGCCAGACTTTTCGTTTTCCTTGTTGAGCTGGACACGAAACGCTTCGAGATCGGTGATGTCGGCTTCGTCGAACTGCGTGACGTGCGGGATCATCGCCCAGTTGCGCGCCAGGTTTGCACCCGAGATCTTCTTGATGCGCGACAGTGCCTTGGTTTCGGTGCTGCCAAACTTGCTGAAATCGATCTGCGGCCAAGGCAGCAGGTTCAAACCGCCACCGCCCGAAGCAGCCGGTGCTGCGGCCGGACGCGCACCGCTCAGCGCCTGTTTGACGAAATTCTGCACGTCATCCTTCGTGATGCGGCTCTTGCGGCCACTGCCGCCGACACGTGCCAAGTCCACACCGAGCTCGCGCGCAAACTGACGAACCGCCGGACTGGCATAAGGCAGTCCCGCAGCGAGCGCAGGTTCTGCAGCTACTGCCGGGGCCGGTTTAGCTGGCGCAGCGACCGGGGCTGAAGCAGGCGCGGGAGCTGGTGCTGGTGCCGCCGCGACCGGCGCAGGGGCTGCAACCGGAGCTGAGGCCGGTGCTGCGACAGGATCCGTTTTTGCCGGGGCGTCGGATGCTTCGATGACCGCCACCAGGCTGCCCTCGGACAGTTTGTCGCCGAGTGCCGCCTTGAGTTCACGAACCACACCGGCGGCCGGCGCCGGAACTTCCATGGTCGCCTTGTCGGATTCGAGCGTGACCAGCCCCTGGTCCTTGGTCACCGTATCGCCAACCTTCACCAGCAATTCGATGACGGGAATGTCCTTGTTGGCGCCGATATCCGGCACCGTCGCTTCAATCATTTGCGCCATAAGCCCTCCGGCAGTTCAAGCCGCTATTGTGAGGGTTTGGCGCCCGTCTGAATACCCGACGACCGTTTGAATTCGTATGTCCGGGTGAACCCCGGCTTTTCGACCTCCCGGTCAGGTCCGCATCCGCCAGGCCTCGGCCAGCGAAATCTGCCCCGAGCGCGCCATCGCCACGGCGGCATCGGTTATAGGTGTCATCCCCTCTTCGACCGCCAGCCGGTGTATGGCTTCGGCTTCAGCACCGGCCACCATGAGTCTCCGGATGCCGGGACTGACCACGAGCAGTTCGTAGACGGCCCGGCGTCGACGGACGCCCAGTCCTTCGCAGGCTGGGCAACCCTCGCCAACATGGAACTGCTCCTCTAGGCCAACGCCCAGAAATTCGCGCACGTGCGGCTCGACTTCCTCTGGAACCATACACTCGCGACACGTCAGGCGCGCCAGCCGCTGCGACATCACCGCAATCAGCGATGGCCGCAACAAATAGGGCTCGATGCCGAGATCGAGCAGGCGCGTCAGGGTGGTCGCCGCAGAGTTGGTGTGGAGTGTGGACAACACCAGATGCCCGGTGAGCGCACTTTCCACGGCAATCGCCGCGGTTTCGCGGTCGCGGATTTCGCCCACCATGATCACGTCCGGGTCATGCCGCAGGAAGTTGCGCATCGCATTCGCAAACGTGAACCCGGCGGCGCGGTTCACCTGCATCTGCTGGATGTCCTCGATGAAGAACTCGACCGGATCCTCGATCGTCAGGATGTTGATCCGTTGCTTGCGCAGTTCCAGCAGCATCGCGTACAGCGTCGTCGACTTGCCGCAGCCGGTAGGCCCGGTGGTGAGGAAGATGCCGTGGCTCATGCTCATGACATCGTTGAATCGCTCGCGATCCCGTTCAGTGAGCCCCAACTGATCGACGCTCCACAGACCTTCGCTGGAATCCAGCAATCGGATCACGATGGACTCACCAAAGACCGCCGGCATCACCGATATACGGAGGTCCACCTTGCGCCCGTCCGCCAAGGTAATCGTGGTTCGGCCATCCTGCGGCTTGCGGTGCTCGGCCAGATTCATGTCGCCCAGCACCTTCACGCGCGACACCACGGCCGGCAGCAAGGCGCGGATGAAACGGCGCACCGGCACCAGTTCGTCGTCGATGCGATACAACACGTCGGCGCCACGTTCGCCAGGCCGGACATGAACATCGGAAGCCCGTCGACGCACCGCTTCGGCAATCAGATCCGTCACCAGCCCGACCACCGGCTTTTCGCGCGCAAGACGTTCGAAGTCGTGTTCGGCCTGCAGCGCCAGAGGATCCAGCCCCAGCTGCCGCGCGATGGCTAGGTCCTGCTCATGATCGTACAACTGCGCAATGGCGTCGCGGATCGTCCGCGGCGTAGCCAGCACCGGCACCACACGCTCACGCAATATGAAGTTCAATTGTTCGAGTGCGTCGAGGTTATCGCCATCCTCGAATGCCATCGCCACCAAGCCCCGCTGAAGCGCCATGGGCACCACGCGCATCGCGCGAACCCGTTCCGGGGTCATCAGGTCCTGTGCAGGATTCCGTTCGAACGTGCGGACACGAACGATCGGAAATCCAAGTTTGATGGCCATGTCAAATCGGCCGCGATCGGCATCATCACCGTCTTCGAGCCAAGCCGCCTCATCCAGCCACGCAACGTTGTCACCAACCTGCGGCGGCGTCGGATAGTGCTCCAGATAGTCGCGCAATGCATCGACCGACCGAAGCACCAGTACTCGGTTCGGCATTCCCTGACTCATGATTCACCCTGATTTGAACTTCTGCCATGTGTAGCCGCTCGATCGAAGGCCGGCAATGGACAGCACGCAAACAACGATCACCGATCAGACAACCTTCGAAAACTGCACCGGCGCAGAGTGATTCAAGTACGCGTCAAAACACGCGGCAAGCAGGCGCACCAGCAATCGACCGCGGGCAGTCACCTTGATCCATGCCGCGTCGACTTCGGCGAGGCCATCGTCGACCAAAGGCTGCAACTGCAGCAACGCGTCGGCAAAGTAGTCGCCGAACACGATGTCGAAATCACGTTCGATCGCTGTTGTATGGACTTCGCCCAGACACATCAGGTCCTGGATCACCCGTGCGCGCACCTGATCGTCAAAACTCAACTCCATGCCACGCCACACCGGAAGACGGTGCGCCTCGATGGCGTCTTCCCATGAATCCAGGTCCCGCGGATTCTGGCTATAGGTACCGGCGATGTGGCTGATGGCGCTGACGCCAACACCAATCAGGTCGGTCGCGGCATGGGTGGTGTAACCCATGAAATTCCGCTGCAAGGTGCCCGCTTCGAGTGCGCGACTGAGTTCGTCGTCAGGCAACGCGAAGTGATCCATGCCGATGTATCGATAGCCGGCGGCCGTCAGTTTTTCGATCGCCAGTTTCAGCAGATTGAGTTTGGTCGCCGGATCCGGCAACAGACTCGCATCCAGTTGTTTCTGTGGCTTGAACAATTGCGGCATGTGCGCGTAGCTGTAGACGGCCAGGCGGTCAGGGCGGGCCTCGGCAACGATGTCGAGGGTCCGGGCAAAACCGGCTTCATTCTGCCTCGGCAAACCATAGATCAGATCCACATTCACCGACGCCATGCCCACACGCCTGCAGGCGGCGATGACCTCCAGTGTCTGCTCCACACTCTGCACGCGGTTCACGGCCAACTGTACGTCGCGGTCGAAGTCCTGTACGCCCAGACTGGCGCGATTGAAGCCCATGAACGCAAGGGCCTCGATATCACTGCCGTTGACATGGCGCGGGTCAAGTTCGATCGAGAAGTCACGGACCGCCTTGGGGGCAAACCGAAACTTCGCGTCGATGGCTGCCATCAGTTCGCCAAGCTCATCACTATTGAGGAAGTTCGGCGTCCCGCCGCCCAGATGTAATTGTGTGAGCAGGCGATCGCGGTCGAACAGCGGCGCCACCATGTCCAACTCGACTTTCAGGTGCTGCAGGTAGGTCCGGGCACGCGTGACGTCGCGGGTGATCACGCGGTTGCAGCCACAGTAAAAGCAGGGACTGAAACAATACGGCACATGGACGTACAACGAGAGATCGCGAGGAATCGGATCTTCATTGCCACGACGCGCCGCCTCGGCAACCTGCTGGGCACCGAAACGGCTGTGGAACTGCGGTGCGGTCGGATACGACGTGTACCGGGGACCCGGCCGGTCGTAACGGGCCAACAATTCGGGATCGAAGGTCAAACCAGCCGACATGGTGAAAAGCCTGTTCTTGGGACGGCGCCAGACTAGGGCCGTCAGCCTTGCAAACCTTTGATTCAAGTCAATCTCAAGCCGGACTTTCCGGCTTGGCCCCGGCTGGTGCACACTCGGCCCTTGCCGATCCGGAGCGCCATCATGTCCATCCCTACCCGTTTTGCCGAACTCGCGATGTTTGCCATGATGGCGGCCATGACCACTACGCACACCCGAGCGGAAGAAGCCGCCCCCGAGCCCCGCGTCGCCATCGCCATTCACGGCGGCGCCGGCACCCTGTTGCGCAGCGACATGACGCCCGAACGCGAAGCCGAATTCCGTGCAGCTCTGAATGCGGCACTGGATGCCGGATACGCTGTCCTGAAGGATGGCGGCGCCAGCATCGATGCTGTCCAGGCCGCCATTCTGGTCATGGAAGAGTCCCCACTGTTCAACGCCGGCAAGGGCGCCGTGTTCAACCACGAGGGTGAGCACGAGTTGGACGCGGCCATCATGACTGGCGTCGATTTGCGTGCCGGGGCGGTGGCAGGCGTCAAGAATGTTCGCAACCCGATCCTGGCCGCGCGCGCGGTCATGGAGCAGTCCGAACACGTCATGCTGACCGGAAGCGGTGCCGACGTCTTTGCGCGGCAAAAGGGACTGGAGATGGTCGACAACACCTGGTTCGACACCGAGTTTCGCTGGCAGCAACTGCTCAAGGCCCGCGGTGACGCGGCGGACCTGCCCATGCCCTCGGCATCGAAGACTTCAGCCCAGACCGGCACCCGGCATTCCGACCAGGAATTGGCCGAACACAAATTCGGCACCGTGGGTGCCGTGGCACTCGACGCCAAGGGCCACCTGACAGCGGGCACCTCGACCGGCGGCATGACGAACAAACAGTGGGGTCGTGTCGGCGACGCGCCGGTGATCGGTGCCGGCACCTATGCCAGCGCGGATTGTGCGGTTTCTGCCACTGGGCATGGCGAGTTCTTCATTCGGGTCGGCGTCGCCCACGAGATCTGTGCTCGCATGCGGCTGCGTGGCGAGTCACCCGATACCGCCGCGACGATGGTGGTGCACCATGTGCTGAAGCCCATGGGCGGCGAAGGTGGCGTGATCGTGCTCGATACCCAGGGCCGGATCGCAATGACGTTCAACAGCGCCGGCATGTATCGCGGGTCCATCGACCTCGACGGCAACCGCACGGTCGGTATTTTCTCGGAGACCGGCGAACCGGCGGCCGAGGAACATGAGCCAACCCACTGAACCGCGCGAATGCGCTGCTAAAGCCCCGACGGCTACAAAGGTGTAGCTTGAAAAGGCGATACACCCAACATCTGTGGGAGCGACTTTAGCCGCGATGCGAAGTTGCTTGAGCCGTGCAAGCCCTCCCCGATGTTCGGGGAGGGTTGGGAGGGTCTAGGCAAACACTTCGCCCTTGCGCTTCGCAAAGCGAAGCATTAGGCAAGCACTTCGCCCTTGCGCTTCGCAAAGCGAAGCACAAGGCTCTCGCGTCAATCAAACCGGCGGCGAACCCATCTTGCCGCGGATCTGCGCCTCGACTGCGGCCAGCGCCGTCATGTTGACGACACGACGTACCGTGGAGGCCGGCGTCAGCACATGCGCGGGCTTCGAGATGCCCATCAGGATCGGACCGATCGCCACGCCTTCGGTCATCTGGCGGGTGATGTTGTAGGCGATGTTGGCGGCATCAAGGTTCGGGCAGACGAACAGGTTGGCCATGCCGGTCAGCCGCGAGTTCGGGAACAGGCGATTGCGGATGACTTCGTTCAGCGCCGCATCGGCGTGCATTTCACCTTCGATTTCGAGTCGCGGCGCACGCGCCAGCACGAGTTCGCGAACGCGCTGCATCTTGCGTGCACTCGGGGTGTCGTGCGAGCCGAAGTTCGAATGGGACAGCAGCGCCACCTTCGGCGTGATGCCGAACAGCTTCAGGCGATAAGTGGCTTGCAAGGTCGCCTCGGCGAGTTGCTCCGCAGTCGGATCGGCCTGCACATGGGTATCGAGGAAAAAGAACGTGCCGCGATCGTTCGCGACGGCAGTCAGCGCCGCCACGGACTCCACACCCTTGTCGAGGGGGATCACGTCCAGCACATGCTTGAGTTTGCGGTGATACCGCCCGACGAGGCCGCAGATCAGCGCATCGGCTTCGCCGGTTTCGACCATCGTTGCGGCAACGACCGTGGAACGTGAACGCATGATCGCCTTGGCGCCATCCGGCGTCACACCGCGTCGCTGCATGTTCTCGTGATAACCCTGCCAGTAACGATTGAAACGCGGATCGTCGTCGATGTTGGTCAGTTCATAGTCGCGCCCGGCCACCAGTCGCAATCCGAGCTTTTGCACGCGACGTTCGATGACGGCAGGCCGACCGATCAGGATCGGTTTGGCCAGACCTTCATCGACAATGGTCTGCACGGCGCGCAACACGGTCTCTTCTTCACCTTCGGCAAACGCCACACGTTTCGGTTCCGAGCGCGCACGCTCGAAAATCGGCTTCATCAGCAGACCGGTGCGGAAGATGAACTGCTGCAGTTTTTCCTTGTACGCCTTGAGGTCGGCCAGCGGCCGCGTGGCGATACCGGAATCCATGGCCGCCTTGGCCACGGCCGGCGCCAACTCCACGATCAGGCGCGGATCGAAAGGCTGCGGGATCAGATACTCAGGACCAAAACTGACCGCCTTGCCACCGTAGGCGGCAGCGGCCACATCCGACGCTTCACGTCGGGCCAATGCGGCGATCGCATGCACACACGCGAGCTTCATCGCCTCGTTGATCGTGGTGGCGCCCACATCAAGTGCGCCCCGGAAGATGTACGGGAAACACAGGGCGTTGTTGACCTGGTTCGGGTAGTCACTGCGGCCGGTGGCGATGATGCAGTCGGGACGGACGCTTCTTCGCGTCCTCGGGCAGGATTTCCGGATTCGGATTGGCCAGCGCCAGGATCACCGGCTTGTCGGCCATGGTCTTGACCATCTCAGCCTTCAGGACATCCTTCGCACTCAGGCCAAGGAAGATGTCTGCGCCGGACACGATGTCAGCCAGTGTGCGCTTGTCGGTATCCCTCGCGTAACGCTGCTTGTCGGCATCCATGTCCTCGGCGCGACCGGTGAACACCACACCATTCCGATCGACGACCAGAATGTTCTCCTTGCGCATGCCGAGAGCCACCAGCATGTCCAGGCAAGCGATACCTGCCGCACCGGCACCGGAAGCGGCCAGACGGACGTTCTCGATTTTCTTGCCCACGATTTCAAGTGCGTTCATGACCGCCGCACCGACGATGATCGCAGTGCCGTGCTGGTCGTCATGGAACACCGGAATCTTGACGCGCTCGCGGAGTTTCTTCTCGATGTAGAAACACTCGGGCGCCTTGATGTCCTCCAGGTTGATGCCGCCGAATGTCGGCTCCAGCGAGGCAATGGTGTCGACGAGCTTGTCCGGGTCGCGTTCGTCGATTTCGAGATCGAACACATCGATACCGGCGAACTTCTGGAAGAGTACGCCCTTCCCTTCCATGACCGGCTTCGAGGCCAGCGCACCGATCGGGCCGAGGCCCAGCACCGCTGTGCCGTTCGAAATGACCGCTACCAGATTGGCCCGTGATGTGTAGAGGCTGGCCGTGCTGGGGTCGCGCACGATCTCCTCGCAGGCCGCCGCCACACCCGGCGAATACGCCAGGGACAGGTCTTTCTGGGTCACCATGGACTTGGTCGCAGTGACCTTGATCTTGCCCGGCGGATGTTGGCGGTGGTAGTCGAGGGCTTGTTTCTTGAGTTCGTCGGACAGGGACATGATTCGTCAACCGTAATCTGTGGGTGCCCCGAATATATATCAGCGTGTTGAAGAACCGCGTTCAGGCCCCGTTCCACGCCCGATCACGGCCATTCCCGGCTCCCGCAGGCGATCAGTCCGTTCGGCGCTGCCTCCGGAACCGTTGCATTCCCATCGCCGTCATGCGAGCTTTCAGGCGTATGGCGTTGGCGCACTCCGGATCCACCCGGATGATGCGGACAGGGGCTCCTCCGGGACCATCAATTGGACTCGGCGGAGCCTTTTGTTTGGTACATTTTTGCGTGTCATCTGGGGCGCAAGCGGCGCACGTCGTGGATTTGATCAAGGATCGATGTATGCCCGAAATCCAGCCATTACGCGTCCCCTTCCATCGCAGCCTGCGTGCGAAGCTGATGCTCGGGCTGCTGGTGGTGCTGGCGGCCATGCTGGCGGCCGTATTGCTGGTCCTGTACGCGCGCGGTTATGAGCTGCTTCTGGCCCGCGAGCGGGCCGTTGCCAAGATCAATGCCGAACAGCTGGCCAGTGAAATGAACCGCGAATTGGCGGTTGCCGAGGGTCTGGCCGCCGCAATGGGCAAACTGGGCGAGGCGTTGCCGAAAGACGACGTGGTGTTGTGGAAATCACTGTTGCCGGCTGTCATCAACCTGGACGGCCAGTCGAACCTGATTGCCGGTGGCGGGGTCTGGCCCGAACCATACGCATTCGACCCCAAGCTCGAACGACGGAGCTTTTTCTGGGGCCGTGCCGCCGATGGATCGCTCAACTACTTCGACGACTACAACGCACCCGACGGCCCGGGTTATCACCACGAAGAATGGTATGTCCCCGCCCGGTTCCAGAAGACTGGCGAGTGTTATTGGTCGAGGTCCTATCGTGATCCCTACAGCGCCGAGGCGATGGTCACGTGCAGCATGCCGATGCATTCGGAAGGACGTTTCAGCGGGGTCAGCACCGTCGACGTCAAACTCTCAGGGCTTCAGACGTTTCTGGCAGCGCAGTCAAAAGTGTTCCAGGGTTATGCGTTTGCGTTGGACCGGAATGGTCTTCTCATAACGACTCCGTCGGCACCCGATGGCTCGGCACCCGTGCTCTTGCCGAAACCGGTCGATGCCCTGACCTCGTTTGCGGGCAGCCACGCCGAGTTCCAGCCGATGTCGGATTGGCTTGCGGAGCCCCTGAAAATTGCTCCTGATACGGCGACCCGGGAACTGGCTGCACTGATCGACGAAGCGACCACCAACATCGAGGCTGAAGAGGCCACTCGGATCGCCATGCAATTGCGGGCGCCTGACGGGCATCCCGCCTACTTGCGACAGATTACGGTTGCGCGGGACCCGCTTCTCGGCGAAGAAGCCTTGTTGACCCATTTGATTCAGCCAACTTCGAACTGGCAGTTGGTGGTGGTGCAGCCGGAGCGGCTTGTCCGGGAATCGGTGTTCACCATCATGCGTCGCGTGGGAACCGCCCTGGTGCTGGCCATTGTTGCGGTGATGGGATTGGCGGCCTGGATGCTCCGCGCGATGCTGGTCGAACCCATCCAGAAACTGGCGGATCAACTGAATACCGCCAGTGCGCCCGAGCGCGGTCAGCATGTCAGTGTGGAAAGCACCGACGAAATTGGCTTGCTCGCCTGCCAGATCAATGAATATGCAGACCGGATCGTGGCCAGTGGCGAGGCGGCGGAAGCGGCGGCGGAACAGTTCCGCGCGGTCACCGAGTTGGCGCATGACGCGCTGATTCAGGTTGACGATGCAGGCTTGGTGGTGGGTGCCAACCGCTCCAGCGACCAGATCTTCGGATATGCCGAGTCGGACTGGGCACAACTTCCATTCGAGCGGCTGATGGCCTGGGATCCGCGCACCGAATTCCAGCCCGACCATGCACCCGATGTCGGCAGTCGGGCCGCGAGCCAGGTGCGCCAACTGAGTGCAATCCGAAACGATGGCTCGGCGTTTCCTGCGGAAGTTTCGGTCAGCTATTGGCGCGGCCCGAAGTTCGGTCGTTACAACGTTCAAGTACGAGACGTGACCGAGCGACTGCGTAACGAAGAGCAAGTGCGCATGCTGGCCACCCACGATGTACTGACCGGGTTGCCGAATCGTGCGTTGTTCCGCGATCGACTGACCCGTGCGGTCGAGCGCTGCCAGATGGACGGTACCCTGATGGCACTGCTGTTCCTGGACCTCGACCATTTCAAACTGGCGAACGACAGCCTGGGGCACGAAGCCGGCGACCAATTGCTGCGTGCGGTCGCCGAACGATTGCTGCTCTGTGTGCGCCGCGGCGACACCGTGGCGCGGCTGGGCGGCGACGAGTTCGCGCTGTTGCTGCCGAATCTCGACGACCCGACGAAGGCCGCGATCATCGCCGCAAAAGCGATCGAGGATCTGGCTCGGCCGTTCGAGCTGTCGGGGCAAAAGGTCCAGATCGGCGGCAGCATCGGCATTGCCCTGTGCCCGATCGATGACGACAGCGCTGACGAACTGCTGCGCAAGGTCGACCTGGCGATGTACCACGCCAAGGCCGAGGGCCGGAACACCTACCGGTTCTTCACGAAGGCACTGCATGCCGCGCTGATCGAGCGCAAGACCTTGCTCGACGAGCTCACCACGGCGGTGCGCGAGGGCTCCTTCGAACTGCATTACCAGCCGGTCGTCAGCGCCGAACACGGCACTCTTTACGGGTTCGAGGCGCTGCTGCGCTGGAGCCACCCGGAACACGGGCTGGTCATGCCGGACAAGTTCATCCCGCTGGCCGAACAATCCGGCCTGATCGTGCCAATCGGCGACTGGGTGATCAGCCGAGCTTGCGCCGAACTGGCGGAATGGCAGCGCCAGCATGGTCTGGAAGTGAAGCTGTCCATCAACCTGTCCCTGGCCCAGTTCCGCGACCAGGAACTCGTCGGCCGTCTGGAACGAGGGCTCAGCCGGCACGGGCTCAAGGCCGAGCAACTGATTCTCGAGCTCACCGAAACCGTGCTGATGCACGACCACGAAGATGCCATCGAGATCATGCAACGCCTGCGGGCCTTGGGGCTGAGCCTGGCGGTCGACGACTTTGGCACCGGATACTCCTCGCTTGCCTACCTGAAGCGCTTTCCGGTCCAGAAGCTCAAGATCGACAAGAGTTTCGTGTCCGGCCTCAGCGACAACGAGGAGAGCGCTGCCATCTGCCGATCGGTGATCGCACTCGGCCACAACCTGGGGCTGGCGATTGTCGCCGAAGGGGTGGAAAACAAGCTCGATCTGGCGTTCCTGCGGGCGTTCCGCTGCGAATATGCCCAGGGATTCCTGTTCAGCGAGCCGAAACCGCTGAGGGACCTCGATCCGGCCCGCTGGCAGGGTTGATCCATCGGCTGGAACGGGGTCAGGCTTAACGATTGACAGGCTTGCGACCATATGGTGTTCTTCACAAAGAATTAACACCTTGAGCCGCTCCGTGATGGTTGCCCTTTTCAAACCCGCGCCGTTCGATTCCGCGCCCTGGTCCGCCTTGCCGGATCTGGCCTGCCGATGAACGTCGAAACCGCCCCGACCGGCTCGCTGAATCAGGCGATCGCGCATGCGCGCCAACTCCTGCATCGGCAACCGGCTCTGGCGGAAGCGCAAGCGCGCGAGATCCTGAAAGCGGTGCCCGATCAGGCCGACGCCCAGCTGTTGCTCGCCAGCGCGCTGCGTTTGAGCGGCAAAGCCGAATCGGCGCGAACGGTAATTGATCCACTGCGGCAACGTTACCCGCGCTCGGCTGCGGTCTGGCTGGAGTGGGGCCGTATCGCGGGGCGACTCGGCAAGGGCGATATTGCTGGCCGCGCCTTGCAACGCGCCGTCGATCTGGAACCGGCCTTGCCGGGCGCATGGCTGGCGCTGGCCGACCACTTCCAGGCTGCCGGTGACGATTCCGCAGCCGAACAGGCACTCGCCCGTCACCTGCGACATTCGGCACGAGACCCCGAGTTGATGGCGGCAGCCGATGCGCTCGTCGCCAACCGGATTCCCCAGGCCGAACGTGCGCTGCGCGAGCGCCTGTTCAAAACGCCGACCGACATTGCGGCCATCCGCATGATGGCCGAAGTCGCTGCACGCCTTGGTCGCCACGAGGATGCCGAACATTTGCTCGCACGTTGCCTCGTACTGGTGCCGGATTTCCATTCGGCACGCCAGCAGTTCGCGATGATGCTGCACCGGAACAACAAGCCGGAAGCGGCGCTGGTGCAACTCGATACGCTGCTGCGTGTGGATCCCGAAAACGCCAGCGCGCGGAATCTCAAGGCGGCCGTGTTGTGCCGAACCGGTGACTATCAGACGGCGCTGGCTTTGTATGCCGGCTTGATCGAGCAGTTTCCCGACCAGGCCAAGCTGGCATTGAGCCACGGGCATGCGCTGAAAACGGCCGGGCGTCAGCAGGATTCGATTACAGCCTATCGTCACGCCATCAGCATCGACCCGGGATTTGGTGAAGCCTGGTGGAGCCTCGCGAACCTCAAGACCTTCCGCTTTGATGCCGACGACATCGCTCTGATGCGCAAACAACTGGAGCGTACCGATCTGGCGAAGGATCAACTCGCCCAGTTCGAGTTTGCGCTGGGCAAGGCGCTGGAGGACGAGTCGAAGTTTGAGGAATCGTTCCAGCATTACGCCCATGGCAACGCCTTGCGCCGCGAGATGGTGCCGTATCAGGCCGACGATGCCAGTGCGCGCGTGCGCCGCTCGAAGCAGGTATTCACGAAAGCGTTTTTTGAATCACGCCTTGGGGTAGGTGATCCATCCCCCGACCCGATCTTCATCCTCGGCTTGCCACGCTCCGGTTCAACGCTGATCGAGCAGATCCTGTCGAGCCACAGTCAGGTCGAAGGCACGATGGAACTGCCCGAGATCATTTCGATCACGCGCAGCCTGCGTGAACGCGCGGCCGCTGCAGGCCTTGATTCCTACCATGCCTTGCTGGCCACGCTGCCAGCCGATGAACTCGCCGCGCTCGGCGCGCTGTATCTGGATCGCACCCGCATCCAGCGCAAACAGGGCCGGCCCCTCTTCATCGACAAGATGCCGAACAATTTTCGCCATATCGGGTTGATCCACGCCATCCTCCCGAATGCCAAGATCATCGATGCGCGCCGCAGCGCGATGGGGTGCTGTTTTTCAGGCTTCAAGCAGTACTTCGCGCGCGGCCAGAACTTCAGCTACGGGCTCGAAGATCTGGGCCGGTATTACGCCGACTACGTCGCGCTGATGGCGCACTTCGACGAGGTGCTGCCCGGGCGTGTGCATCGGGTCGTCTACGAACAAATGGTCGAGAACACCGAAGCCGAAGTTCATGCGCTGCTGGATTACTGCGGCCTGCCGTTCGAAGCAGGCTGCCTGCGCTTCTTCGAGAACGACCGCCCGGTGCGCACGGCAAGCTCGGAGCAAGTCCGCAAACCGATTTATCGTGATGGCGTCGATCACTGGCGCCATTACGAACCCTGGCTCGAACCGCTGAAACTGGCGCTCGGCCCGGTGCTGGAGCACTATCCCGGGGTCCCTCCCTGCACCCGCAAGGAGCACGACCCCGATACGCCAACAACTTACCCAGGAGAAACTGGAGATGAGGAAAGCTAAGCAGCAAGGACTGTCCGCGCTCGGGCGCGCACCCTTGGCCGCCGCCATCTGGCTGGCGTTCAGCGGGTTCGCCTTCGCGCAGGATGAAGCGGCCCCGGCAGACGAAGAGCGCAAGGACGAATCCGTCCTCGAAGCGATCACCGTAACCGCCCAGAAGCGCACGGAAAATCTGCAGGAAGTGCCGATCAGCATGCAGGTGCTCGGTACCGAGGCGCTGGAAGAGATGAACGTCGGTGACTTCGACGACATCGCCGTCCTGTTGCCGAGCGTCTCGATCGACAGCGGTGGCCCCGGCTTCACGCGTGTGTACATGCGCGGTGTGGCAAACGGCGAAAACGGCAACCATTCCGGCCCGCAGCCCAGCGTGGGCATGTACCTCGACGAACAGCCGATCACCACGATCACCGGCGCACTCGACGTCCATATCTACGACATCGAGCGCGTGGAAGCACTCGCAGGTCCTCAGGGCACGCTTTATGGCGCCAGCTCGCAGGCCGGCACGATCCGCGTGATCACGAACAAGCCGGATGCCTCGGCATTCGCGGCCGGTTATGGTCTCGAAGCCAACAAGATCAGCGCAGGCGGTTTTGGCCATGTCGGCGAGGGTTACCTGAACTTGCCGGTCAATGAAAACCTGGCGATTCGTCTGGTCGGCTGGACGAAGGAAGACGCCGGGTACATCGACAACATCTACGGCGAGCGCACGTACCCGAGCTCGGGCATCGTCGGCAACAATGCCGGCTTTGTCGAGGACGACTACAACAACGTGCAGACGTCCGGCGCCCGCGCCGCACTGAAGCTCGACTTCAATGAAGACTGGTCGATCAGTCCCTCGATCATTGCCCAGCGTCGGCGGCAGAACGGCCTGTTCGCCTATGACGAAGGCCTTGGCGAACTGAACATTTCGCACGGTTATCCGGAAAAGGCCGACGACGACTGGATCCATTCCGCGTTGACCGTCCAGGGTCGTATCGGCCACTTCGATCTGACGTACGCGTCTGCACACCTCAAGCGTGCCATCGAGTCGGAAACCGATTACTCCGACTACGGCTTCTGGTACGACACGCTGTTCGGTTACGGCACGTACTTCGTCGACGACAACGGCGACCTGGTGAATCCGGCGCAGTACATCCAGGCCGAAGACCGCTTCAAGAAGCGCAGCCACGAAATCCGCCTGGCCTCGCCTTCCGACGAACGCTTCCGTTTTGTCGTCGGCACGTTCTGGCAGCAACAGTCGCATGACATCCAGCAGCGTTACCGCATCGACAATCTGGCCGAAGCGATTTCCGTTCCGGGCTGGGAAGACACGATCTGGCTGACGAAACAGGTTCGCCAGGATCACGACGAAGCGCTGTTCGGTGAAATGTCGTACGACCTGACGGAAACGCTCACCGCTACTGTCGGCGCGCGCTTCTTCAAGGCCGAGAATACGCTGAAGGGCTTCTTCGGATTTGGCGCTGGTTACAGCTCCGGCACGGGCGAGGCTGCGTGTTTTGACCAGACCGATTTTAACGGCGCACCTTGCGTCAATCTGGACAAGGGCACGGAAGAAGACGACTGGCTCGGCCGCTTCAACCTGACCTGGCAGTTCCTGCCGGACAAGATGATCTATGGCACGTGGTCGGAAGGGTATCGTCCGGGCGGCATCAACCGTCGCGGCACGCTGCCACCGTATGTGTCGGACTTCCTGACCAACACGGAACTGGGCTGGAAAACCTCATGGGCCGACAACACGGTCACGTGGAACGGTGCCGTATTCCAGGAAGACTGGGAAGACTTCCAGTTCTCGCTGCTTGGCTTGAACGGCCTGACCGAAATCAAGAACGCCAACCAGGCCCGCATTCGCGGTCTGGAATCGGACTTGGTCTGGGCGGCGTCCTACAACCTGCGCCTGAGCGGCGGAATCTCGATCCTCGACGCCGAACTGTCCGAGAACTATTGCGGCTTCACGGATGAGTTCGGCAACCCGGTGTCGGTCTGCGCCGATCCCGAAGCGCCGGCCGGCACGCGTCTGCCGATCTCGGCCGAGTTCAAGGGCAACGTGTCCGCACGTTACACCTGGGACACGGAACGCGAACCGTACTTCATGGCCACCATCGTGCATGAAGGCGACCGCGAATCCGACCTGCGCATCGAGGAACGCAACATCCTGGGCCGCCTGCCGTCCTACACGACGCTCGACCTGTCGGCCGGCTTCCGCTGGAACGACATGAAGATCGACTTCTTCCTGCGCAACGCAACGGACGAAGTGGCCCAGTTCTCGCGGTTCGTGCAGTGCCCGGAAACCGTCTGCGGCGAACAGCGTTACATCACGGTCAACCAGCCACGTACGTTCGGCGTCCGGTTCTCGCAAGAGTTCTGATTCCGGCGCAGTTGGCTGAACTTTGAAGTGGCTGTACTCGAACCCCGCCAGAAATGGCGGGGTTTTTTGTTGGTGCCCTGGTCGCCCCGCGCAACAGAATCCTTCTCCCGTTTACGGGAGAAGGTGGTCCGCAGGACCGGATGAGGGGCCGTCTGGCGCGAAATTTGTTTGTCGCCAGATTTCCCTCATCTGCCTGTCGGCATCTTCTCCCGCGAAGCGGGAGAAGAACATAATGCTTAAAGACAGAGCTTTCCGGCCTCATCTGCCTGTCGGCATCTTCTCCCGCAAGCGGGAGAAGAATTGCTTCGTTCCAATCAACGCGGAACTTGTTTTGGCCCCGTTCAAGCGGGAAATACGTATCTCAAGTCGCCGACGAATCGTTTTTCCTGCATTCACCCATGCCGGCTTCCTGTTTGACGCGGCAAGACGCACAACGACCGACTTCCACTACACATGAAATCTGCAGTCCAAGTGCGTTTTCCGATCAGCTTTCGTTTCTATGATCACCCCACCTATGGAGATGGCCCATGAAAACTGTCCGTCCGAACCAACTGGCCCTGTGCACCCTGCTCGCCCTGTGTGTTGCCACCCCTGCTCTGGCCGGGAGCACCAGCGGTACGTTCAAGCTCGACGACCTCGAAGTGAAACCCACCGAAGCAGCTGCGTTCCGCGTTCGCGATATGTTCAACCCGCGCCAGAAGCAGACGTACGTGATGCTGACAAACAAGGCAGTCGACAGTGCGGCGATCACGGCGAGCATGGATCCGTACACAACCGCCATCAATGATCCGGCTGCAAACGTGGACCACCTGACGTTCAGCGTGGACCTGGACGGCAAAGTCACGATGAACGCCAAGGTCGGCGGCACGCAGTACATCGATTCGACCGGCAAGATCATGGGGCAACAAGGCTCACTGGTCGCAGAATGCAGCGAGAACACGGCAACGCGCGTGGCGTGCACGATCAAGTCGGAAAAACCGGTGGAGACCGACGATGGCAGTTGGACACTCGATGTGTCGTTCGACAGCGATGTCCTGGCCCGCCCGGCCGGCAAGCCCATGGCGAAAGATGGCGGTGACCCGGCCAAGGCCATGTTCGCGCTTGCAAAGGCGGTTGGCGGATACGATCTCGCCGCGATCCTCGCGCTCGTGACCGCCGAGGTAGGCGCCGACTTCCAGCGCGACTACAACACGCCGGAAGAAAACCTCGCGTGGGCAAAGGAACTGCTGACCATGCGCATTCCCAAGAAAGCCAAGGTCACCGGTGGTGAACAAGTCAGCGACGACCATGTCTTGCTCGAAGTGGAAGGAGAACCTTGGCCCGACAGCAAGATGCTGTACGAAGTGGAAATGCGGCTCGTCGACGGCACGTGGCGTTACGCCAACGGCAGCACGGTGGGCATGCTGCGCGATTGAACGCGGCTGATATGTGGGCTGGGCAAGTGTAGGCTGAGCGAAGCCAGCCTACCTTCGCTTCGCTCAGCACCAACCCACACTTCAAAGCAAACAATCCGAATTTTCCTCGAACGGCCCCAACCAGCACACCCAAACAGCAAGGCTTGACGCAGTTGCAGACACCCGCGAACCTGCAGGTTTCCTGCATACGCAAAGCTGTCGATGATTCGTCCACCACCCTCCGCGCATCGAAAGAGTCCCGATCAAGCGCCGCGCCATGGCCTTGCACGGGTCCTTTCGAAGCGCGGCATCGCTTCACGCACCGAGGCAGCACGCTGGGTGCGCGACGGCCGTGTGGCGGTCAACGGCAAGGTGATTCGTGATCCGGAATTTCCGGTGCACATGGAACGCGACCACATCACGGTCGACAACCACTCGGCCGAGGCCGTTGAGCGCATCCACGTCATGCTCAACAAACCGCGCGGCCTCGTCACCACGGTCACCGATGAGCGTGGCCGCGACACGGTCTATCGATGCCTCGATGGCTCGGGTTTGCCTTGGCTGGCACCGGTCGGCCGGCTCGATCAAGCCAGCGAAGGTTTGCTGCTGTTCTGCAATGACCCGGCATGGGCAGCAGCCATCACCGAAGGCCGCCCGAACCAGGTAATCACCAAGACCTACCACGTTCAGATCGATCGAGTCCCGGATGCCGACCTGCTCCGGTCATTGGAAACCGGCGTTATCGAATCCGGCGAATCGCTGTCGGCCAGTTCAGCCACGCTCCTGCGCGCCGGCCAGAAAAACGCCTGGCTGGAGATCGTTCTCGACGAAGGCCGGAACCGCCAGATCCGCCGCTTGCTGAAAGCCCACAACATAGGCGTCCTGCGCCTCATCCGCATCGCCATCGGCACCCTGAAACTGGGCGATCTGCCGAAAGGTCAGTGGCGGCATCTCTCGCAAATCGAAGTCAGCGAATTGGTGCCCGCTTAGGCTGGGCTGACGAGGGAAGCCCAGCAACTTGCCAATGCACCTCAGCAAGCCTACCCCGACGATCAAGGAACAAAACCCGCTTCCCGAGCAGCGTCCAGAAACTCCGAAGCCTTTCGATCGGCAGGCCAGCCGACCAACTCACCAACGATCCTGCCCTCGTCAACAAAATAGAACCCCGGGGTCTGCAGGAACGAAAACGGCTCCCACTCCTCTGTGGTGTATGCCGTAACCATGGGCAGGTCCGGCCGCTCACGATTCCACTTGGCTTGATCACGCAATGGAATCAGGCTCTCCGGTGGTGAAACCAATACCCCCAGTCGTCCAAGCAGCAAGGTCGACTCAACCTGGCCCGCAATCGCTTCCAATGCATTACGACTGAAGTGACAGTTCGGATGGAACGCGACCACGATCCTGCGCCCGCCGCCGAGGGACATCGGCACACGCCGCAAGCTCATGTCGTTCGGATGAACCTCAAGCACCGTGGGTCCAGAGTATCCCGTCGGAACCAAGTCGCTCGGCACCGGAATCCGCTCCACATCATCATCCGGCCGTTCATCGGCCAGCGCATTCGCCTGGTCCCAACTCCGGTCGATCATGTGAGCCCGATACAGATAGTACCGATGAAAATCAGAGACCTCGTTACGACCTTGCAAAGCCTCATAGGCGGCCACCATGGAATCGGTCCCGCCCTCCGCACCGTATTCGGCTGCGACATTCGCCGCCCGGAACAGCCAGTCCAGATCGGCAGCGCTCTGCCGTTCAAGCGAAGAAGCATCATAAGCGTCAGGGAACAGCTTGCCGAATTTCCGAGTGACGATCTCGGCCTGACTCGAAGAGGCTCTGAACTCCTCGGCATGGACAAACTTGTCCAGGGCTTCGTAACGCGATGCGATGTTGGAAGTCGCACAACCCGACAGCAGAAAGAGCAACAGGACGTGTAGGCTGGGCTGACGAAGCAACCCCAGCTGCTTGCGAAATCGTGTGATGTTCATGGAATCAATCAAGTCGGTCTGACGGGTGCTGAGCAGTTTACTTCGCGTCAGCCTGGTTTTGCTTTTGCTCGACACGCTCACACCGTGTTTCCTGAAGGTCTTTCTCAAGTAGCTGGGCTTCCTTCGTCAGTCCAGGCCACGTGGCTGGACACGCCCACACCGTGTTTCCTGATGGGCTTTCTCGAGTAGCTGGGCTTCCTTCGTCAGCCCAGCCTACGCATGCATGTCTCGGAATACGTGGCGGAAGACGCCGGGATCGGTGCGGCCATACAGACGCACCACCGCGCTCGCTACCGTGACGGCAGAGATGGAGCGATAGGCACTGAGCCCACCCATCAACAATCGGTCCACCGCAGGCAACAGTTTTTGCCCCAGTTGTTCGGCAAATCGTTTTGGACCGGCCCGATCGCCGATCAACAGTCCGGGCTGCAGGAAATCACACCGCGCAAATCCGAGACGCTCCATCTCCAGCTCGAGCTCGCCCTTCGTCCGCAGATAGAAATTCCGCGACGTCGCATCGGCACCCACCGACGACACCAGGATGGCCTGGCGTGCGCCATGACGCCGGGCTACTTCGGCCATGGCATGCACCAGTTCGAAGTCCACGGCACGAAACGCCGCCTGTGAACCGGCCTGGCGGATGGTTGTGCCGAGACACGACACAAACACATCCAGCCGCGCATTCGCATCACGAAGAATCGAAGCGACCTGCCGATCGACGCGCGCTTCCTGCATCTCGCCAACAATCGGACGCAGGGCCTTGTGCTCCAAAGCCAACTCGCGACGAGTCGGCACAATCAGCACCGAGCCCTCGGACTGCGCACGATCCAGCAACCGCGGCAACGCCAGCCCGCCGACCAATCCCGATGCACCAATCATCAACCCATGGAAACTCATACGCGTTTCAAAAAATCCGTGTGGCGATTGAATACCTGGGCACGCCAATCCGCCTGGGTCCGGTCGATTTCGTCGACACCGATATTCGGGAGATATCCATAGGCACGGTTACGCCCCACCTGCTTCGCCAGATACAGGGCCCGATCGGCGAGGCCAAGTACAAAATCGATACTGAACAAGTCGGCACGCTCCCGGTAGAACGGATAAACCGACCAGCCCACAGAGGCTGTCGGGTCGAGCAAGACGCCTGAGTCCAACTCTACATTGATCTGGGCGATCTCATGGACGATTCGCTCGGCAAGCTTCTTGCCCTCGGAGCGGTGACGCTGAACACCCAGGTAGACAAATTCCTCGCCGCCGAAACGGAATACCAGATCACCGGGTTGTCGCATCGCCATCAACCGCTCAGCAACTGCCCTCAAGACTGCATCACCAGCCGCATGTCCGTGCTGGTCATTGACTCGCTTGAAATGATCCAGGTCGATCACGCAGGCAATCAACTCGACACGGTCCGAGTCTGCAGCATGGGCGACGTTTGCATTGATGGACGGAATTTCGTCCCGAACCCATTGTCCGAATCGATGGCGATTCCACAATCCAGTCAGCGGGTCAGTGGTCGCAGCGAGTTGCAGCGCTTCCGTCTTGATGGCAACAAGTCGCTCGAGCTCGGCGCTTCTTGCTCTCAGCGCCCGAACTCGCCATTGGACGCCGGCAAGCACCAAAAACAAACCCGCAATCCAGAAGGTCACGATCGCCCATGTCCGCCGATACCACGGCGCGACTACGATGATGGGCACAGATGCTTGTCCGCCAGAAACGCCTGATGCGTCCTTGGCCTGAACCTCAAACAGGAAGTCGCCGCCGGCCAGATTTGTGAAATCGCGTTTGGTTTCATTGCTCCATGCAGACCAACTCGCGTTATCCGAGTGTGATGGGCGAATCCTTGACCTGTATTGGTTCATTTCGGGCGCACGATAGCTCGGCAGTGCAAAGCCGAAACGCAAACTTCCACCCTCAGCGACTTCTGTTGTGGACATCGTCGTCAGACCATCATAGAGAACGTGTTCGCCAGACAGAATGCTCCGAATCATCACAGTCGATGGCTCGGAGTTCGGCGCATCCCGCTTCGGATCGATTCTCACGATGCCTGAATCCGTAGCAAGCCATACATTGCCATCTGGGTCAGCGTGAATCGCCCGAGTTATGCCTAAGCCGGCCACTTCGTCGAACACGCTCGGCTTGTACCGAAACGTACCCTCAATGTCCCTCGTCAACAAACGAAGGCTTCCGGTTGAGTTGCTGATCAGGATTTGGTCAGTGTCGATTTTCACGAATTCCTGCGCGAAACCGGTCTCGGAAACCGGCAAATCCTGACTCGGCAAGAATCGACCCGAAACGAAATCCATGAAACCAGCATGCTGTGCAAAAACGCACTTTGCCGGCGATTGTTTCCAGCTTTATTTTGCCTTTCGGCAACCCGGAATCTTGATCAAATTCAACAAGATTGGCATCAGCCAGAGTCTGGGTTGCGTCGAAAGTCAGTCTGACTACTCGCCCGGACAGCGAAGCCAACCAAAGTTCGTCTGCCCGTTCCTGCGCGATCGAGACAACATCGAAACTCAGGCCATCTCGCCTCGACAGAACTTCGATTGCTCCGTTGTGGCGATGCATCCGCGCCACAGCCCGTCGCATCCCGACCCAGAACTCGGTGCCCGAACCGGAAACCCCTTTCACTTCAAAAACGTGGTCGCTCTTTACCACCGGCGCGCTGCCATCGAAAGTATGGATGCCATTGATCGTGCTGACGATGTCGTGACCGTGGACTTGGTTGATGTTCAGGATGATCGGAAGCCTTACCTCTGACTCCTTGAATGACCACCGTCTGGAATCAGCCTCCGGCATCAAGATCATCGCGCGGCTTCCCCGCCAGGTCGTCAAGCCAAGCGATGTGCGCGTGAGCGAAAATGACTCCCCATATGCACCTGAAGGCATGGGGAAGAAACTCATGCGCGATGGGTACTCGATACGTGTGATCGCGGTTCTCCAAGTCACCCATAGGGCACCCTCTCGATCAACTAGAAGTGCCTTTGCCCCAGGGGAAACGGCCAAATCCTGGAGGCTCAATCCTGTCGACGATTGCGCCGGACTCATCGATGATTGCGACGCCCTTCTCCTCTTCAGGCAGGATAATTCTGCCTGTTTCGGATCGAATGCCAATACCGATGGGCATTTCCGGGTTGAGAACTGTCGATCATGTTGGGCGGCCCGGGGGATTCGAGCGCGTTCCATCGCCAAATTGCCTGTGGCGTCCGCGTAACGGCAGTGATGTTGCTTTCCGGACTCTCCGTGAGCGAGTAAATCCCAATGTCGGCGAATTGTTCAGCGCCCGGCATCGGCTTCAGAGCGCGCATGCCTACCCGCAAGAGCCCGACACCGTCTTCCTGCAAATAGATGGAATTTCGTCCGGAAAAGATGCGTCCATACCCGGTCTTGGTCCGTAACTTCCAGAACCCGTCTTTGTCGGAACAAACCAGCAAGGCAGTTGACCGAACACACCACTGCGCGTCATCTTCGGCAATTTCCCAAAATTCGCCGCTGCCGTGGAACCCGCCCTCCAGTGCGGCGGCGACATCGATGGATCGCGACAAATCGCGAACATCGGGAAAGACCATCAGGATTTCGTTGCCGCCGACAACCAGTCCACCGGATCGGGTTGAACCGATCAACGTGACTGCCGAATTCAGTTCGATCGGCAAACGGCGCCAGGTGCGGCCATCAAACTCGAGAAGGCCGAGGTTATCGCCGACATAAATCAAACCATCCTTGGACTGCGCAATCGCGAAGAACGGCGGCGAAGGGAAGATCCCGCTGGCCTGGAACTGACGAATGTCCCAGGTCCGCGATGGGAACAAACCGGACTCGGCAGCCCGCACACCGGAACTTGCCAGCCAGCACAACAACAACACGGCGAGAAGTTTCTGCATTTCGGTCCGAGTCGAAACGATCCCGACACCATAGACAAGCTGCAATTGACGCGCAACTGCCCGCCGCGTAGCCTTCGGTTTGCCGGGCACGCCGCTTCGGCTCAAGGGTCTATTCAGAGTGAGGTAAGCCATGAGTGTGCAAATGAAACCGGGATCTACAGTATCGGTACCTGTCTCCCTGGTAGGGCAGCTGCAGGATTTGGCGAAAGGGGCTGCGAACACGGTTCATTTTGGACCGCAAGTTCCGGGACCGTCCCCACGCCCGGCTCCAGGGCCGTCGCCGATCCCCCAAATCGGCATGCGCGACGACGGCTGAGCCGTGCAGTTCGAGGAAACCGGACTGGCGCTGAACCCCGGCGCCAGGATCACCGTTGAGGGCGGCGGCAAGTCGCCCTTGTTCCTGGTCGAGGCGCCCGTCAAAGGAGACGCCTGGCGATCAAATTGGGTCGGAGACCAGAACCTCCCGGAAGCTCATGCGTTCCTGCACTCGAGTTTGATCGATGGCAGACCTCTCTCTGAGGCAAGCGGTGAAGCACTGGGCGAATTGCAGCGGATCGGATTGCTCGTGCCAGCTGGCGCGGTTTCGAAACGCGTAGACTACGATTTGACGGCCGCAACCCACTGCAACAGTGGTACTTGCGTAGTAAGCGAGGTAGATGCTCGGGAAGTCGTCGGCGCTCCCGTTCGAAGTAATGGATTTCGTATCCCTGATGAATGGCGCTCACCGGGCCTGGCTCTGGCATTTCATCGCCAAGGCGGCATTTTTGGCCCCGTGCTCGCCGCTGAAGCTGAAAGCTCAGGGCGAAGTCTCGCCGCACAATTTGATCCGCCGGAGGTAGTGACTGAGTTTTCCCGAACGGGTTTCGTCTGTTTGGACCAGCTACTGCCACACAGCCATGTACTTGAATTGGGGCGATATTTCCAGTCACTGGCCGACGAAGGCTACCTGGAGCGACACGACGACCGTGGCACCCATCGCCATATCGCCCACAATCATCCAGTCGCAAATTTTTGGCATGACCAGATCAATGCGCGTGTCAGCCATCTGGCTGGCCGACCGACCAAACCTTCCTACTCGTTTGCCTCTCTGTACGAAGCCGGAGGCGATCTCGATTGGCACACTGATCGTCCACCGTGCGAGTACACGATTACGCTGTTGCTGGACTATGCGCCGACCAAGGATGATGGGCATTCTCCCTGGCCGCTGAGAATTCGCGGTCGCGATCAGCGAGAGCACTCGATCCAACAGCGGATTGGCGATGCGTTGATTTTTCGCGGTAGAGAACTGGAACACAGCCGACCACAATTGCCGGCAGGCCATCGCTCCAGTTCCCTGTTGTTCCACTTCGTCGATTTTGACTACGCGGGCGTGATGTCATGACGCCCGCGGGAATTCCCGCGCCGACCGAACAGAACGCGGACGAGACTAATCTGCATCCTGTTGCTCGCTTCTTTCGTTCGCTGGGTGATGCCCTCACGGCGGAACTCGGCAATTGCAGGGATACGGTCTATGCACGACTGGAATCCGTGGCGACGGACATGCTGGCCAAGTGGAATCCTTCGGCGCAGGTTACCCCGGACCAGATCATTGACTATGTTCTGACTGCTTCTGCGCTCTGCAAACAAGCAGACCTCGACGGTCGCTTTGCCGAACCGCCGGTATCTTTGTACGCGGGCGAACACTTCGACATCTCGGCATTGTTCTGGCTGGACGGCACCACCAGCATCCACCAACACGGTTTCTGTGGTGCTTTTCATGTGTTGTCGGGCAGCAGCATCCACAGCCAATACCGGTTCGAGCGTCACGAAGTCAATGCTGAATCCGAAAGCGGATCGCCATTGCATGCCGATGACGCAATGTGTCCGGCGATCGCCGAAACACAACCTCGCGCGATCGAAGGAACACTACATCTGGTGGGTTGCGAAGTGCTCCATGCAGGATCCACGCGCACCATCCGTCGCGGGCAAGGATTCATCCACGCGCTGTTTCACATGGTCCGCCCTTCCGTCACGATCGTGGTTCGCACAATCACTGACGACCCGAAGCAGAATGTCCAATACGACTATCGCTGGCCGGGCTTCGGGTTCGATCCATTTCATCGGCACGCACCAACGATCCGGACCCAGCAGTTCCTGAAGATGCTTCAGAAGCTGGACATGACGGGCTATCAGGCGCGGCTACTGGAAGTACTGCGGGTGCCGATCTGAACCTTGCATATACGCTGGTTTCGGAAGAAATGCACAGAACAGGCGATATCAGCCGGGGCCGCGAACTTGCCGACGCATGCCTGATGCTACCTGTTGCCACGAGACACCGACTCTTTCAAGCCACCTACAACGACTTGCTGAGCCGATCCATCATCGACTTGCGACGGAAACTCCATGACCCGGATCACCGGTTCCTGCTCGCGCTCTTGCTGAACGTATATGACCGAGTCGCGCTCTTGCAGGGTGTCGCGACCGAATTCGCCCTGAATGATCCAGTAGCGAAGGTACTGACCTGGCTCCGCGAAATGACCGGCCACACCCCAAAATTCCCGAATCTGCTGAGCCTGGACTTCAATGAGACCGTGTTCGAGATGCTGGAACTGATGTGGCGCGGCCAGACACTTCATGCTGTGCTGGCGACGCTCACCGAACGCCACGGCGCCGAGGCAATGGCCGGCCAGCACGCCCCGCTTTCGGCCCTGTTCGATGCCTTGCGCGAGTGCGCGCTGTTCGCCCAGGTGTTCCGTGATCTGGATGCGACAATCCCTGCCTGACCAGGACCCCGCCATGCCAAATACACTGAACTTCGCCAACAACTCGGTCGAACCCGAAACCGACCATCCCCGCCCCGACCGCCTGCTGAAAGGCAACCCGAAGCGCACCACCTGGCTGCATTACCAGAACCCGACCGGCGAGGTGTTTGCCGGGGTTTGGTCCTGCGAAGTGGGCGCCTGGCGCATTGAGATGGGCGAACGCGAGGACGAGCATTTCTTCGTGACCGAGGGGGCCTGTGTGCTGACCGGCGATGACGGCACCGCGGTGAGCTGCAAGGCCGGGGAATCACTGGTGATTCCGGCCGGGTTCAAGGGGGTCTTTGAAGTCACCGAACCCTTGACGAAGCACTTCATGATCGTCGACCGCGCGGGCTGAGCCGCACCCGTTCGATCTGCAAACGAATACACCGCTTGCCGGCGCGGGCTGAACGGGTACGCTTGGGGGATTCCTCACTGAATCCCCGACCATGAGCCATACCCTGCCCCTTCCCAGCCCGGCTTCCCTGCTCGTCATCTTTGGCGCCACCGGCGATCTGGCGGGCGCATGCTGTTGCCGTCCTTGTACGGATTGCACCGCGACGGCATGTTGCCCGTTGATTTTCGCCTGCTGGGCACGGCACGCAGCGAACTCGACGACGCCGGCTTTCGCGACAGCGTGCGCACCCATCTGGAGAAGCGCGTTCCGGCGAACGAGCGTGATCCGGCGAACGTGGCCAGTTTCCTGGCGCGACTGGATTACCAGGCTGCGGCGATCGATCACCCGCAGTCGGCCGCTGCATTGACCGATCGGATCAAGTCCTTGCGTCGCGGCGACGTGCTGTATCACCTGTCGACGGCACCGCGTTTTTACGCGCCGATCTGCGCGCTGCTGGGTGCGGCCGGCCTCGGCAATGCCGGCACCCGCGTGATGCTGGAGAAACCGATCGGCCATGACCTCGCCAGTGCCATCGCGATCAATGACGGCGTGACCGCGCACTTCGATGAGTCGCGGGTGTTCCGCACGGATCATTATCTGGGCAAGGAAGGCGTGCAGAACCTGCTGGCGCTGCGATTCGGCAATGCCATGTTCGAACCCCTGTGGAATGCGCGGCACATCGAGCAGGTACAGATCACGGTCGCCGAAACGATTGGCGTGGAAGGTCGCGGCGACTATTACGACACTTCGGGCGCCAGCCGCGACATGCTGCAGAACCACCTCCTGCAACTGCTCAGCCTCACGGCAATGGAACCGCCCTCGCAGTTCGATCCCAGCGCAGTACGCAACGAGAAGCTGAAAGTGCTGCGATCTCTGCGACCGATTGGTGCGACCGAAATCGCCACACACAGCGTCGCGGGTCAATACACGGCCGGTGCAGTGGATGGCGTTGCGGTGCCCGGTTATCGCGATGAGTTGGGGCGCGCCAGCTCCACCGAGACGTACATCGCACTGCGTGCACACATCGACAACTGGCGTTGGTCGGGAGTGCCGTTCTACCTGCGCACCGGCAAACGGATGGCACGCCGAACCACCGAGATCTACCTGCAGTTCCGGTCCGTGCCGCATTCGATTTTTGCCGGCAGCGGCGCCGCCGTGGAACAGAATGCATTGATCATCAGCCTGCAGCCGGAAGAACGGATCGAACTGCGCCTGATGCACAAGACACCGGGCCTGGACCGCAGTGGCTTGAAGCTGTCGCAGGTCGCGCTGGATCTGGAAACCAGCGACGCGTTCAAACAGGCTCCTCGCCGCCTCGCTTATGAGCGTCTGTATCTCGACGCGATCGAAGGGAATGGCACTTTGTTCGTCCGACGGGACGAAACCGAAACCGCATGGCAGTGGATCGATGGCATCCTGGATGGCTGGCGCAAGCAGAACGTCGTCCCCAAGAACTACCCGGCCGGAACCTGGGGCCCGAGCAGTTCGGTCGCACTGACCGAACGCCATGGCCACAGCTGGCGCGAATGATGGATGCGCATCCCCGCAACCACGAGGAACGAACATGACCTGGAACCTGATCCGCCATGCCAGCGCCGAAGCGCTGGTTGCCAACCTGGCTGAAAGTATCGCCGAAGACATCGACCGCGCATTGACCTTGCAGAATCGCGCGACGCTCGTGCTCGCAGGCGGACGCACCTCCCCGCCGGTGTTCCGCAAACTGGCGGCACAGGCGCGCGAGTGGCACAAAGTGTTTGTGGCGCCCAGTGATGAACGTTGGGTGCCGGTTGGCCACGCCGACCATAACCTCGGTCAGATGCAGGCCGCTTTTGCGGGTGCCGAGGGCATCCAGTGGCTGCCGCTGGCGCCGGAACAACCAGAAGGACCACCAGACGCCACGTTTGCCGAGCGCACTCTGGCCGCACATCCTGAAGTTTTCGACCTCGCCATGGTCGGCATGGGGGTCGACGGCCATTTTGCGTCGCTGTTTCCGGGCGCGCCGACTTTGCCGACTGCTCTGGACCTGCATCAGACCCGAACTGCCATCGACATTCTGCCGAACCCGATGCCGCCTGCCGGCCCACATCCACGCATCAGCCTGAGCCTGTCGCGCCTGCTGCGCAGCGACCGTTTGCTGCTGGTGATCACGGGCCACGACAAACTTGCCGTGGTCGAACGCGCCCGTGCCGGCGAGTGGGCTCTGCCGGTTGCATCGCTGCTGGCAGCGCATCATCCGGCCGCCGAGATTCACTGGAGTCCATGATGAGCCTGCACCCGGTCGTCGATCGTGTCACCGAGCGCATCAAGGCACGCAGCGCCAGCCGGCGAGCGCGTTATCTGGCGCTGATTGAAGCGGCACGCCTGCGTGGTACCGCCCGTGCCCGGCTGTCCTGCGGCAATCTGGCGCATGCATTCGCCGCATCGGCGCAGGACAAGCCGAACCTGCGTGCCGGCAGCGGCGTCAACATCGGCATCGTCACCGCGTACAACGACATGCTGAGTGCGCACGAACCGTTCAAGAATTACCCCGAGCTCATCAAGATGGCCGCACGCAACATGGGCGCCAGCGCGCAGGTTGCCGGTGGTGTGCCGGCGATGTGTGATGGCGTCACGCAGGGCCGCATCGGCATGGAGCTGTCGCTGTTCTCGCGTGACGTGATTGCGCAGGCCACAGCCATTGCGCTGTCACACGAGATGTTCGATGCCGCAATGATGTTGGGCGTTTGCGACAAGATCGTTCCGGGTCTACTGATCGGTGCACTGCGGTTTGGCCATCTGCCCGTGATGTTTGTGCCCGCAGGCCCCATGCCCTCGGGGATTGCGAATGCCGAAAAGGCCCGCGTTCGCCAGGCGTATGCGGAAGGCAAGGCCACTCGCGAGGAACTGCTCGACGCCGAATCGCGCTCGTACCACAGTGCCGGAACCTGCACGTTCTACGGCACCGCAAACTCGAACCAGATGTTGATGGAAGTGATGGGCTTGCACATGCCCGGCACGGCGTTCGTCAATCCGGGTACCAGCCTGCGCGACGCGCTGACCGTGGCAGCAACCGAACAGGTCTGCCGGATCACCTCGCTCGGCAACGACTATCGCCCGATTGGCCACACCATCAACGAACACGCCATCGTCAACGCGATGGTCGGCCTGGCGGCCACCGGTGGCTCCACCAATCATGCGATCCACCTGGTCGCCATCGCGCGTGCCGCGGGACTGATCATCGATTGGGATGACCTCGATGAACTGTCGCAGGCAACACCTTTGCTGGCGCGTGTTTATCCGAACGGCAGTGCCGACGTGAATCATTTTCATGCCGCGGGTGGTCTCGGTTTCGTGATCCGCGAATTGCTCGACGCAGGACTGCTGCATGGCGACCTGGTCTGCGCGCATGGCGGCGACCTGCGTGCCCAGGCCGAAGAACCGCGACTGGACGGCACACGTTTGGTCTGGCAAGCCCCACCCGCCCAATCGCTCGATTCCGCGGTTGTACGCCCGGTCGCCGAACCTTTTGACCTCGAGGGCGGTTTGCGCCGCCTGCGCGGCAATCTTGGGCGCGCCGTCGTCAAGATTTCGGCCGTGAAGCCGGAGCATCGGCAGATTGAAGCACCCGCCCGTGTGTTCGATTCCCAGGACGCATTGCTTGATGCCTTCAAGGCCGGCACCTTGACCGGAGACTTCGTTGCGGTGATCCGCGCTCAGGGCCCGCGTGCGAATGGCATGCCGGAACTGCACAAGCTCACCCCCACCCTGGGCTTGCTGCAGGATCGTGGTCAACATGCTTGCGTTACTCACGGACGGTCGAATGTCGGGTGCGTCGGGCAAAGTGCTCGCCGCGATCCATGTGGTGCCCGAAGCCATCTGCGGTGGCGCGATCGCGCGTGTGCAGGACGGTGATCCCATCCGCATCGATGCCCTGGCCGGCACGCTGGATGTACTGGTGGATGCAGCGGTGTTTGCTGCGCGCACGCCGGCCACGTTTGATCTGAGCGGCAATGCCGAAGGCCTGGGTCGCGAGTTGTTTGCACCGATGCGGTCCGTGGTCTCGTCGGCGGAACAGGGCGCACTGTGTTTTGAGTTCGACGGATCGGACACATGAGTCTGGCGATGATCGCCGACATCGGCGGCACCAATGCCCGGTTTGCGTTGACGGATCTATCCGGCGTCCAGCCGGTGCTGCGTCATCAACAGTCCTTGAAGAACGCCGAGTTCGCGAGCCTGCAGCATGCCGCCGAACACTATCTGGCAAGCGTCGGCGAACGCCCGGACTGCTCGGCGATCGCCGTTGCGTCGCCCGTCGAGAGCGACGACATCCGCCTGACGAATCGGGCCTGGTCATTTAATCGCCTTGAACTGGCCCGTTCGCTGCAACTGGATTCCCTGCTGCTGCTGAACGACTTTGGTGCCGTCGCTTGGGCGGTTCCGGCACTGTCTGCCAACGATGTCGTGTGCTTGCATGGTGACGATCAGGCGCCGCTGCGCGGGCCGGTTTCGGTGCTCGGCCCCGGCACGGGCTTGGGTGTTGCCATGCTCGTCGGCGACCCCGAGCGCAATTTCCATGTCGTGGAAACCGAGGGTGGGCATGTCAGCTTTGCACCACTCGGCGAGGAAGAGTTCGCGATCGCACGCTGGTTGGGCGCACGATTCGGACGCGTGTCCACGGAACGGCTCCTGTCGGGCGTTGGTCTGTCGCATATCGACGCTGCCTTGACCGCAGGTGATGATCTCGGCACCGCGCTCGATCCGCGCGCACGATTCCGGGAACCGGCACAAATCGTCGAGGCAGCACTGGATGGCCATGACGTGTTCGCGCGCCGCACACTGGCCCGATTTTGCGCAGTCCTCGGGAGTGTTGCCGGCGATTGTGCGTTGATCCATGGCGCCCGCACCGTCGTGATTGCCGGTGGCATCGTGCCGCGATTCATCCCGTTCCTGCGCAGCAGTGCCTTTCGCGAGCGCTTTTTGGCCAAAGGACGGTTTGCGGCGTACCTGGAAAATGTCAATATCCGGGTGATCACGCACGCCTACCCAGGCTTGCTCGGCGCGGCCGTCGCGCTGCGTCACGCGAAGGAGTCCGCCCGATGAGTTTTGCCTCACCTGCCAGCCGTGCCGAAGCCGTAGATGTGATCCTGTTGCAGGCGCCGGTATTGCCGGTCATCGTGATCGAACATCTGGAAGACGCGTTGCCTTTGGCGCGTGCGCTCGTCGACGGTGGCCTGCCGGTGCTTGAAATCACGCTGCGCACTGATGCAGCGTTGTCGGCCATCAGTGCGATTGCCGCAGAATTGCCGGGCGCTCTGGTCGGGGCCGGCACGGTGCTGAACCCCGAAGATTTGACGCGCGCCCAATCCGCCGGCGCCCGGTTTGCGATTTCGCCTGGCGCCACCGAAGCGCTGTATCACGCTGCCGAGCGCACGGTCATGCCGTGGATTCCGGCAGTCGCCACGGCCAGTGATGTGATGAACGGGCTCGCGCACGGCCATCGTCGATTCAAGTTTTTCCCGGCCGAGTCGAGTGGCGGCATTGCTGCAGTGAAGTCGTTTGGTGGACCATTTCCGAATGTCCGGTTTTGCCCCACCGGCGGCATCGATGCCGCGAAGGCACCGGCATACCTTGCACTGCCGAACGTGGTGACGGTGGGTGGTTCCTGGATGTTGCCTGCCGACGCGCTGAAACAACGCGATTTTGCACGGATTCAGGCTCTTGCTGCCGAGGCGAGTACGCTCCGCAAACGCTGACCGTCAGGAGTGATCGTGATCGAGGAAGTTGATCCGAACGAACCCGACTCCAATGAACCCGACCAGGCGTCGATCGAATGTGTGGTCCAGGCGCTGGCCGGCACGCGCACGCTGGCGGCCGAATCGTTGTCGCAGTGGATCCGCGAAGCTCAGTCCGACCTTCGCCGGATCGCCCATTCCGAGCGGGTGTCGATGAACGCAACACCGACCCTGTCGACCACCGCGCTGATCAGCGAGGCGTATCTCAAGTTCGTGCAGTCCGATTCACAGTTCATCGACCGCAAACATTTTTTCGCGACTGCCGCGAAGGCCATGCGCCAGATCCTGCTTGACTATGCCCGGATGCAGGTCGCGCAGAAACGCGGCTCCGGCAGTGCACACGAGTCGCTGGATGTCGCCATCGAACTGCCGGCCGCACAACTGAAGATCGACGAACTGCTTGCCGTTGATACCGCACTGGAACGGATGCGCACCGTGTTGCCACGTGCGGCTCGAGTCGTCGAATTGAGGTACTTCGGCGGTCTCGATGATCGTGAAGCGGGCGAG
Source organism: Ahniella sp. (assembly GCA_016712105.1). Taxonomy (GTDB): domain Bacteria; phylum Pseudomonadota; class Gammaproteobacteria; order Xanthomonadales; family Ahniellaceae; genus Ahniella. Next base: position 99,469 of record JADJRU010000051.1, on the reverse strand, counting down.
GTCCTCGGCATCGAGGAAAGTACCGTGCGCCGTGACTGGCTGAAGGCAAGAGCCTGGCTGTTGATGCATTTTGGTGGTCGCGAATGAACGCCGCTGGCGACGATGGCGAGCCGCTCGAGCACGACATCGATGCGCTGCTCGACTTGCCGCCGGGAGTTCGTGGCTCGGCAATCGATCGCATCGCCCTGACGCACCCGATCAAGGCAAACGCGCTGCGACGATGGCTGCGGGCGATCGATGCTTCGGAAGGATTTCTGGAACATGGCGAGACGCAGCCGATACCCAATCGAATCGGTCAGCGTATCGGACGCTGGCGGGTCATCGAACGGCTCGGTGAGGGCGGTTTTGCAGAAGTGTTCCTGGTCGAACGCGACGACCGGGTCTACGAGCAGAAGGGTGCGCTGAAACTGCTGCGTCCCGGCCAATCGGTCGAAGACTGGCAAATCGCGCATGAGCGCCAATTGCTCGCGCGGCTGGACCATCCGAATATCGCGCGATTGCTCGATGGCGGCGTCACCCCGGAAGGCAGGTCTTTTCTGGTGACCGAACACGTCGAAGGCCGATCGCTGAGCCACTGGCTGGGTGAAACCAGACCAAGCCTGCAGCAGCGAATCGGCATCCTCATTCAAGTCGCCGAAGCCATCGGCGCGGCACACGCTCGGCTGGTCGTGCATGGTGACCTGAAGCCTGCCAACCTGTTGATCGACAGTCGGAACCGGGTTCGCCTGATCGACTTCGGCGTCTCCCGACTCATCGGCGGGGTACTGCAAGGCCAAAATGATGGCCGTGCATTGACGCCTGCCTGGGCAGCGCCGGAACAACTCGCCGGAGCACCGCCGAATCCACAAAGTGACCTGTACGCACTGGGTCTGCTGCTGTATCTGCTTCTGGTCGGACAATTGCCGCTGGCGCGACGCAGTGATTCGCTTGAAGAACTGATCGAACAGGTGCCGCGGCAACCGGCCTTGCGGCCCAGCGAAGACCCGGATGCGGGCACCAATGCCGCGGCGGCACGCGGCGACCTGGATGCCATCACGTACCGATGCCTGCAACCGCGCCCCGAGGGGCGGTATCAGGATGTTCGTTCCTTGATCGTCGATCTGGTCGCCTGGCAAAGCCACGAACCGGTATCGGCAAGACCATGGACACGCGGGTACCTTTTGAGTCGATTCATCGCGCGACATCCCGTCGCGACCAGCCTCGTCACCCTGTTGTGTATCGCCGTCCTCTTATTGGCCGCAGAAAACTGGCGGCTGCGGACTGCAAGCGCCAACGATTCCGCCCTGCCTCCTCAAGTCGGCCCGCCACCCGGTTTGCCGGTTCACGATCACCCGGACGTCGACGAAACTCCGGACTGATACACTTCCCGACGTCAGCGAGCCCTCAATGTTCCGATCATGAAAAAGATCCGCGATCTCTTGGCGGACTGCCGCATCGAGTTGCGCAGTCTCGTTCGCGATTTCCACAAGACCGAACTCTGCCGGAGAATCGACGACGCACGTGCGGAACTTGCCCTCGACGGCTTGCCCGCAGCCAATGCGCCGCCGGTCCAGGCAACCGTTCCTGCCGGTTCCTCATCAGACCGCGTGGCGCTTGCGTGGCGCATGGCGGCGGAAGATCTGCGCGTCACGTCACCTGCCATTTACCAGTTGCTCGCAAAAAAGGTTGCTCAGCAACTCGCTGCGGCTGCGGCAACCCATGAGCCGGAACAGATCGATACACCAGCATCGGCCTCGGCTGAGCCCACTGAAGCAGCACCCGATGCCGCCATGGATCCGGGCCCGACTCGCGAGCCCGAAGTGCCCGCGCCGCCAGAGGCTGCGCGAGTCGACAATCCGATTGAGCCCAGCCACGATGCTCTGCTGGCGATCTCGCGACAGGAGCGCCGGTTCACCGACGCCCAACGGGAATGGTGCGTGGGTGAGGCGCTGATCCGATCAGGCTTCATGATCGTGCCCGAAGACTTCATCGCCAGCGGTGACCATACGATGGCGTTGTACCTGCTCGAGTCCGGTCCCGCGGGGGTTGATCAGTAACTGCTTCATATCCGTAAGCCCGGAACCATTCGGAGTTTCGTGGCGTCCGACCTGATCCCGCTCGAACCAACGCTTTGACCTGCATGACTCCCGAGCCGCATTGCCTACCTCGTGAAACGTGCAGGTGATGGCATCGTGCAAACGAATCGGGCAAAAAGTGGCGGTCGGAACCAATTCCAGATCGCTCGCTGAGGCAGGCGGTTCCGAACAGCCCTCACTTTGGCAACGCTGATCTTTGCAACCTCAGCCAGGTCCGCGCGCAAACGCGATGAAATCCTGAACCAGCGGATCGCCGGCCCAGGTCGATGGAACGAATATTCCGGACTGAATGGGTTGCAAACGTTCCTGTACCGATACGACCTGTACGCTCGATCCGGCCGTGACACGACCCGACTGAAGCAAGGGCAACAGCGATACGCCGAGTCCTGCCTCCACCATCTGCACGATGATCGATGTCGTCGTCGCCTGCATGCCAATTCGCGGTCGCGAACCTGCGGCATGGAATGCCTCCAGCACGTGCTGGCGACCGGTGGAGCCGGCCTCGAAAAGAATCAACTCTTCGTCGGCCAGGTCGACGAGGGAAACCGACGCCCTCTTGGCAAGCCGGTGCCCGAGCGGCACTACCAACGACCAGTTCATGTCGAACCAATGCGTGTAGGCAACGTCTTCCGGGAAATCGACCGGGGCACAGAAGCCGATCGCACATTCGGTCGACTGCAGCATCGCGCCCATGATCTGCTGTTCGGTACGGACACTGAGCCGGAGGAGCACTTCGGGGTGGGCACGCCGATACGCCGCAATCAGGTCGATCAGCAAGTAGGACGCCAGGTAGTGACTTGCGAAGACCCTGAGTTGATCATGTTGCCGCTCACCGGTCACAGCTTGCAGGAACTGCCGTTCTTCCTCCAGAAGTCGACGGCCACGATGGACGAACAGACGTCCGGCATGCGTGGGCTCGATGCGATCCAGTGAGCCGTCGAAGAGCGAGACAAGCCGAACGCCCAATCGGTGCTCGAGCCCGCGTGTTATGGCCAACACCTGCTCGATGGTTCGCCCGCAGTCGGCAGCGGCACGCTCTGCGGAGCCGGTTTCAATCAGCTTCAAGGTAACGGAGACGGCGTCAAGATCGATGGCCATGGCTCGATGTTATCAGCGCGCTTCGGCCTGCATCACGATCCGATACCGAGCCTTGCCGGAGGCCAGTCGATCGAAAGCGTCGTTGATGGACGACATCGGAAAGGACTCCACTTGCGGAAGGATCCGGTGGCGCGCAGCGAACGCCAGCATGTCGAGCATGCGGCCCGGCGAGCCGATGGCGGACGCTGAAACCTGCGCAGCGTTGGACATCAGCACATCCGGCGAAAATGCCAGGGGCGCACAACCGACGCCGAGCACGTGCAGGCGCCCGCGGTGCGCGAGCGCGTGGGCAAACGGCGCCAGATCGATCAAGGCCGCCGTCGTCACCAGGATGAAGTCGAACGGTCCGGCGCGGCGCAGGTCGGCGGCACTCGAATCACTGGGCAAGACATGATGCGCACCCAAAGTGCTCGCCTCGTCGACTGCAGCACCAGGTTCCACGAATGCCGTGACTTCGCACCCGAATCGGTTGAGAAATTGCAGCGCCAGATGCCCCAGCCCACCAACGCCGACCACAGCCACACGATGGGTCGGATGGACAAATTCGGCAATCGGGGCAAACACCGTGATGCCGCCACAGAACAATGGTCCAGCGAGTGCACTCGGCAAAGCTTCCGGCACCGGAAAGGCCCAAGCCCAATGAGTCCGTACACGTTCGGCAAAACCGCCGTGACCATCAATGATCAACCGCTTCAGATCCTGACACTGATGCAGGTGGCCGGCCCGACACGCGCGACAGACCAGACAGGATCCGCTGTACCAACCGAGTCCAACCCGTTGGCCGACTGTCACGCCCAGCGCACGGGTGCCAATCGCGGACACGCGGCCGATGATTTCGTGCCCGCCCACGAACGGATATCTGGACCGCTGCCACTGATTGCGCCACATGGCCAGGTCGGATGCACACAGGCCACAGGACTCGACCGTCACCTCGATCTGCTCGGCTGCCAGGGGTCCGACCATCAACTCCCTGCGCTCGAATGGCTTTCCGGGTGCATCCGCGATCCAGGCGAGGATCCGGTTGTCTGGCGGAGCAGGGATCGGCGCATGGGTCGCGCCGTAGACAGTGGCCGCAGTGCTGTCATCCATGACGCGACTCCCTTGCAGGTTGATTGAATGGTCCTGGCGCAGCATCGGTCAGCCCTCAAAGCCATCGCCAAACAACGATTGAACCTGCGATACGTGTTCGGACAAACCATGCAGATACACCTCGACGTTGTCGTAGCCGGCCACACCCAGCAACGGCAAAGACAGATGCGTACCGTTGGTCTGGGGTACATCGGGATCCAGCCCTAGGTGGGCGTATTGCAGTTCGAACGTATCGGGCATGCCGTCGACATCGCGATCGCCGAGGGGCGCCGGTGTTCCAGCGTCGCGCGTCAGTGCGTCGTTGGCTTCGGGCTGTGACCTCGGCAGCAGCGCAGGTGATCCACTCAAGACTCGCGAACGGATGCGTCGGTCCATCGGGTCGTGGGGCAGCGCGCCAACGCGCCAGGCAAATCCGCTTTCCATTTCGCCGGACGACCAGTAGTTCACGGCCGGAAAGGGATGACGGCTCGGCAAGCGTGTTGCACCGCCCAGCCATGTATTCGGTGCTGCACCAGGGAAGTCGTTGCAGCAATAGGCGAGTTGGTAATCACTGTAGGCCGGATACAGATTCATCCGATTGCCCGAGAAGTACAGTTGATTTTGCGTATTCGCGAGTCCGTCCCTGTTGAACAGGGCGTTGCCGTATCCGGTGCGTGCGATCACGTGATTGTTCACGGCATTCATGTGCACGACATAGGGCCCGAGCGCGGGATTGCCGTCGACGTTGCGCTGGAACTGGATGTCGATGCCGGGATCGAACTGAAGGTTGTTCGAGAGTTCCAGGCGCAGCGGTCGGTCCGCACAAGCGGTGGTCTGGAACGGCGCGATGTCTTCGTAGTTCGACGCTTCGCAGTTGATTTCCGGCAATCGACCGTCAAAACGGAACCAGAGATTCTTCAGCAGGCTCAGCTCATCCTGGGGAAAATCCGGATGTGCATAGTTCATCAGCACGCCGCCATAGATCGCGTGCCCGCCTACGGTTTCGCCGAGGATGCTGCGCTGGATGGTGCCTTCGGAGGCCAACGACAATTGCACGGCTTCGTCCGTGGCATGCGCAAACGAACTGCGATCGATGATGAAGCGCTTGATGCCATCGAGCCGAAGGGCGTCGTCCAGGGCGTCCCCGCCGGCCGGAATGCCGAGCTGTGCCGCCGGCCTTGATCTGATGTGCCGCACCACCAGATTGCCGCAGTCATGCCGTTCGTAGTGACCATCGCAGATCAATCCGCGCACGATCACGCCACCTGGCGACGTCTGTCCGGCAATCGTCACGTTGCCATGGACGACCTGTGCCGGCGCATGAATGACCCCGCTGACCTGAAACAGCACATATCGTGGACCCGTCTGGCGCAAGGCCCAATTCAGCGAGCCCGGCCGCACACCTTGTGGATCGGGATCCAATGACGTCACGTAGATCACCCGACCACCACGGCCGCCCGTGGTTGAGGCGCCAAATCCTTCGGCACCGGGAAACGTCGGCAAGACTTGTGCAGAGGCAGCACCAGCCGTTCCCGCAATCAAGAAGGCCGCGCAACGAATCCGTCGGCCCCAGCAGCTAATGGCATTCATGCAGGGACCCGATCGCATACAGACTGGCTTCCGCATCGTCGCCCGTTTCGGACAACGCCTGCTCTGCGCAAGCAGCAAAACATCCGGACTGGTCGCCCAAGGCTGCACGGGACAACAGCAGTTTGGCCAGCAGTGGCAAACGTGCCGCGAGCGCCTGCTCGTCAACCAGTTGCCGGATCCGCAAGGCCATACTCTCGCGCAGGATCCGCCGCCCGAGCCCAACCCGCATATCGGCGGCCCCCGTGAGCTGATTGATCAACACCAGATCACGCAAACACTGCACGAGTTCTGCGTTCGGCAAGGAGGCCCGGACTGAGTTTGGCCTGATGATTCCCGGCACGGTGAGAAGCGTGCGCTGACCGCGCTGGATATGCAGCGCATCCGTTTGTGCCGTACACAGCATCAACACGGCATGATCATCACAGCTGATCCGCCCCGGTTCGTGACTGAGCCCCATACACTGCGACTTCTGCGCGAGCCGGCACAATTCCATGGGCGTGCCGGTCCAGAACACCACCGTCGTTGATCGGCCCGACTCCATCATCAGGCGGGCACCACCGCCGATCCGTGCGTTGCCACCCTGGGACAGGAGCTTGCGGAGTTCGGCGCAGGCATACAACAACGCCGTATTGGGCTCCAGCCAATCCAACTGCACCGTCCACGGCGTGGCGTGGATTACCGCAGGCGTTTCCGGGATTCCCTCAGCGATCGAAGTCAGCGAGCACTCAGCATGAAGCATGCGCCCACTCCTCGCGGTCGAAGGGCAGTCCAAACGATGCGGCGACACTCCTTACGTCCGGCTCGACCGTGAGGTAAGCCCTCTGACCTTCGCGGGCGAGCCATGCTCTGAGGCAAACCACGGCCTGTCGGCGCACCTCGCCCCAATGACCAAAATCGCGCGCCAGGAGCCAACGTTCGCTCGTTGAGAACTCAAAGAGTACGGCGATGCCGTAAGGCTGACGCCGACTGACCAGAGGCAACAATCGCAAGCCTGGGTCGTGGCACATTCGCCGCGCGTTCTGGAGCACGTCCCTCAAGACCCGCTCCAGCTGATCGACGTTGATACACGGAACCTGCGGTTCAAGCAGGTCCGATGGACCGGAGTTCGGATGTATCGCCGAGTCGACAAACATGGTGCGGCTCCCTCTGTTCATGGCCTGACCAGACATACGGAAACAGCAGGAGAATCCGTGCAACGAGCCCCGGAGGTGATTCATCGTAGTGTTCAGGGCGCCATCAGGCGCCATACCTCAGGCACTCCGCGGGCAAAGATCGCGGCGAACAGGCTCGCGCGGAACCTCTGAATGATTCAGAGGTTCCCTAGATCATTCCGGCCCGCGCCCGGACGGCACAATCGAACGGATCCAGCGGCAACCCAGGGCCCCGGGCATGACTTCGATATCGACCTGGGCGGCCCGTTCCAACTGATTGTAAAGACCGAGGTCGATCCGCATTTCCCGACCGGCACCCGGCCAATCGCCGTGGAATTTGATTTCGTATCGCGTGCATGTACGTCGGCCGCGTTTGCCGCATCGATACGTTTCTTTGTACGCCTGCGCAGGTACGTCAGCAAAGACCGCCGGCGGTCCCGAATCGAATTCACGATTGAGTTCGGCTGCCAGGCCATGCACCGACAGGACGCTGCCGATCAGCCCGATGGTCAACAGTTCCGCCAGAACCCGGTGGCTTCGACTGCTGGCGCGCAACCACCTCATGGCGAGTACGGAACCCCCGACGCACAAGAGGATCCCGCCGACGGCAGAGCCGATCCACAACGCACCGGAGTCCAGATCCAGCCGCGCCGCACTCAGGCGCGACAAGGCCACGAATCCGAAAATGGCGAGCCCGTACTGACTGCCAGGATCAGCATGGCGCGACGAAGAAAGGGATCGGGCGCCTTGTGTAAACCGCTCGCCTGCGTCGCCAGTGCTTCGTTCAAGGTGTACAGGGCGTCAGAAAGTTCATTCGCCACATTGCTCGTGGGCAGCCCCGAGGCATCCTTGACATGGATCCAAAGCCGGCCTCGGTATGCCTGCACACGGTTCAAGGTTCCGCCACGTTCCCGGCAAATCCGGAACAGACTCAATACTGCGTCTCTGGCCTCTGGGGACCGACGCAGAGCCGCACCCACTCGCTGGTCATCGGAGTCGATGAACACTTCTGCATCGAACCGTGAATCCCCTACCGTCTGTTCGGCACCAATCCCGAAGGATTGGGCCTGACGGTCGAACCCGGTCTCGGCCCGCAACTGGAACTCGAACCCGATCTGCGCGGAAATGCCGAGTCGATATCCGAGCTTTTTGCCCTTGTGGCTCTGTTCGTCGAAGCGATACCAGCGCTTGGTGCCTTCAGCCGACGTATAGCCGCGCTGCTCGCCGGACCAGTTGGAGGTTCGGCGCAAACGGAAGGTAGCCCAGACCATCAAGCTCAGAGTGACCACACCAAACAGAAACCACATCGCATGTGCTCCAGATCTGCTGGTCGGCGGAGATCCACCCAAAGCAATCAATTTTGTTCAGGCCCAGACGGCTCGACCTGGCGCTGATCCAACGACCACCGAGAAGACCTGGTTTCAGGAAAACGTCAACGCGTTGGTAACGCTTCAACCTGTGGTACGTGTCTTCATTGATCGAGAATTCCCGGCCGGCTGCCGGCCAGGTTCCCTCGATGACGATGTCGTATCTCGTGCATGTGCTTCGTCCGCCTTTGCCACATCGATAGTTTTCGGAGAACACACGCGCAGGCTGGCCTTCGTAAACTGTTGGCGCAGACAGGTCGAAGTCCCGATTGAACTCGGCTGCGAGTGCGTGCACCGACAGGATACTTCCCGCCATGCCGACGGTCAGCAACTCTGCCAGCACATAGTGCGCGCGACTGCTGGCACGCAACCACCTCAGGGCCAGCACCGCGCCAACCAGACACAGCATGACGCCCACCATGGATGTCCAGACCCACATCGATTCCGTGTCGAGATCAAGCCACGAGCCGCGCGCACGGAACAAGCCGATGAGGCCAAAGATGGCCAGTCCTGTGCTCATACCGAGGATCAGCAAGGCCTTGATCCGAAACGGGTCGGACACTCGAGCCAAACTTCGGGATTCTTTCGTCAAGGCTTCGGCCAGCGCATGCAATGCCTCGGAGAACTTGTCCGCAATGACCCAGGGCGGCAAGCCGGTCTTGTCGTTCACGTCGATCCACAGGCGCCCCTTGAAAGCACGGATACGTTTGAGCTTGCCGTCCTGCTCCCGGCACATGCGGAACAGGTAAAGCACCGCAGTCCGTGCCTCGCGCGATTGCCGCAGGGCCGCACCCACACGCTGGTCGTCGGAATCAATGAACACTTCGGCATCAAACTTCGAATCACCAACGGATTGTTCGGCGCCGATGCCGAGGGACTTGCCCCACTGGTCAAAGCCACTCTCAGTCCGCAACTCAAAATCGAACCCGACCGGAACATTTATACCGATCTGGAATCCGGTTTTTGCACCCTTGTGTGTTTGCTCGGCGTGCATGTAGGTGCGAGCCGCACCGTCCGGTGATTCGTATCGACGCTGTACCCCGACCCAACTGCCGCTCCGCCGAATATGGAACGAGACCCACACCATCAGGCTCAGCGTCACAACACCAAAGAGGAACCACATCGCGTTTGCTCCCAGTGTCTGCGGGGCCGATCCTTGCGCTTTGCCCGCGAGCGCAAGGACAAGCGTTTCCCTACCCCACGCCAACCCTCCCGGACATCGGGGAGGGCTTGCAGCAGACAATGCATTCGCGGCTAAAGCCGCGGGGATGACGTGGAGGCCCGCGAACGGTGCTTCAAACGCCCGTTGGCTTCGGTACACCCCCGATCGTCATCCCCGCGAAAGCGGAAACCACTCGGTGCCTTACGGCCCAAAGGTTGGGTCGCGGGATCGAGTGGATCCCGCTTGCGCGGGGATGACGAGCGGGGGAGTAGCCAAAAGCGACAAGAGTTTGACAGCCACCGTTTCGGGGATGGCCCCCAGGATTGGATAACGTCCCGCATGCGGCTGAAGCCGCTCCCACAGTCCAGGGGTTCGCGAGCCCCAAAAAAAACGCCGGCTCGAGAGCCGGCGCTTTTCCGAACGATTCGATCAGCCGCGCTTCATGAAGCGGAAGAACTCTTCGTTGGTCTTCGTGTCTTTCATCTTGTCGAGCAGGAACTCGATCGCCGCCAGCTCGTCCATCGGATGCAGCAACTTGCGCAGGATCCAGATTTTCTGCAGCATGTCAGGCTCGATCAGCAGTTCTTCGCGACGCGTTCCGGATCGATTGATGTTGATGGACGGATAGACGCGTTTTTCCGAGATACGACGGCTCAGGTGCACTTCCATGTTGCCGGTGCCCTTGAACTCTTCGTAGATCACTTCGTCCATCTTCGAGCCGGTATCGACCAGCGCCGTGGCGAGGATGGTCAGCGAACCGCCTTCCTCGGCCTTGCGTGCGGCACCGAAGAACCGCTTCGGACGCTGCAGGGCGTTCGCATCGACACCACCCGTCAGCACCTTGCCGGAAGCCGGCACCACGGTGTTGTAGGCGCGAGCGAGGCGCGTGATCGAATCCAGCAGGATCACCACGTCCTTCTTGTGCTCGACCAGTCGCTTCGCACGTTCGATCACCATTTCGGCGACCTGGACGTGGCGTGCGGCAGGTTCATCGAACGTCGAGCTGATCACTTCGGCGCGCACCGAGCGCTGCATCTCGGTCACTTCTTCCGGGCGCTCGTCGATCAGCAGGATGATCAGATGCACTTCCGGATGGTTGTGCACGATCGCCTGGGCGATGTTCTGCAGCATCATGGTCTTGCCGGCCTTCGGCGGCGAGACGATCAAACCGCGTTGGCCTTTGCCGACCGGCGAGATCAGATCGAGGATACGACCAGTGATGTCTTCCGACGATCCGTTGCCTCGCTCCAGATGGAACGATTCACGAGGGAACAGCGGCGTCAGGTTTTCGAACAGCACCTTGCCGCGTGAAGCTTCCGGCGGCTCGCCGTTGATCTGGTCGACGTTGAACAGCGCGACGTACCGTTCGCCATCTTTCGGCGAGCGGATCTTGCCGGTGATGAAGTCGCCGGTGCGCAGGTTGAAGCGACGGATCTGACTTGGGCTGACATAAATGTCATCCGGACCGGCCAGGTACGAAGAATCGAACGCGCGCAGGAAGCCGAAGCCGTCCTGCAGGATTTCGAGCACACCTTCGGCATCAATGCCTTCCGGCGTGCGGGTCAGAATTTTCAGCAACGAGAACGTGATGTCCTGCTTGCGCTGACGTGCCACGCCTTCCTGAATGCCGCAACGTTCAGCCAGTTCGACGAGATGTGCGGCACTCATGCGCCGCAACTCGATCAGGCTCTTCGGTGCATCGGTTGGAATGGTGTAGTTGGAACGCTGCTGGAACTGCTCCCGATTGGAGGAGCCGCCACCGCCACTTTCCGGCGCATCGCCGTGGTCCTGGTCGCCACCGCCACCGCCACCCTCGGCGCGTTCGCGCTCGATGCGCTCACGACGACGCTCGAAACGGCTCTTCCGACGATGCCGGTCGCGACGCGGACGATCACCGCCTTCGCCACCCTCACCACCGTCGCCGCCTTCAGCGCCTTCGGGACCGTCGCCGTCATCACCGTTCGGGTCGTTGCCGTTCTGGTCGCCAGCGCTTTGGTTGCCAGACTGCTGGTTGCCAGACTGCTGGTTACCAGACTGCTGGTTACCAGACTGCTGGTTGCCAGACTGCTGGTTGCCAGACTGCTGGTTGCCGTCGAGTTGGTTTCCAGCATCCTGGTTCCCCTGGCGCTGATTGCCAGCGTTCGGATTGCCAGAGTGTTGGTTGCCGCCACCTTGTTCTGCACCGGAGTTGCCCGGTTCCGCAGCTTGCACGGAGGCCTGCGGAGCACTGGCTGCCGGGGCAGCATGCTCGCGTTGCACACGAGGTTCACGGGGTTCCTTCGGCTCGCGCGGCGGCCGCGGAGGACGCGGTGTCGCGACAGCCGGCGCATCGGCGCGCGGTTCGGACTTGTTGTCGTTGGGAAGTTCGGCGCCGTCGTTCTGCGGCGAATCAAGCACGTCGGTTTCGCGCATGGGTGCGCTCTTTCGTTTCATGGGGGAGTCTGAGTGGGAGCCTGATTTGGATCCGGACGTTTCGCCCGGATCGGGATGGCATCGGCGAGCACTGACGTCGCTTTTGCCATGGTGGCCGCGGGACGCGGCTCATCTGGATACCAACCTTAGCAGGGTGAATTGACCGGCGTAAAGTGACGATAGCCATCACACCCCCGGAAACGGTCCGCGCTACACTGCCCGGGCACCGCTCTGCCGTGTTCGAGGGCTCTGGCTTCATTTGCCTTGTCCCATAATTCGACCTCGGGATCGTAGTGCCGGTTGGTGTGCATGTCCGTCACGTGCGGAAAGCCTGAAGACCGGCGAGCCTTCCCACCTGATCCTAGGGATCAAGGTCGCGGCCAGCGCTACGGCACGGCGGACGGTGTTTTCCATTCAGGGCTTGCCCCACAAAAAAACCGCCGGTTTCCCGGCGGTTTTTGTTGCTCCGACACTCGATCTGCTTACAGCTTTGCAGCCTTGCGCAGGGCTTCGGCGCGATCGGTCTTTTCCCACGAGAACGCCGTGGCCTTGACCTTCTTGCCGGCACCGTCGGTGTACTCGACTTCATGCGGCTTGCGGCCGAAATGGCCGTAGCTGGCAGTGGCCTGGTAGACCGGATGGATCAGGTCGAGCATCTTGATGATGCCGTAGGGGCGCAGGTCGAAGTGGCCGCGGATCAGCTTCTCGATGTGGCTGTCGTCGATCTTGCCGGTACCGAACGTGGTCACGGAAATCGAGGTCGGCTCAGCAACGCCAATGGCGTAGCTGACCTGAACTTCGCACTTGTCGGCCAGGCCGGCAGCCACGATGTTCTTGGCGACGTAACGCGCCGCATAGGCGGCTGAGCGGTCCACCTTCGACGGATCCTTGCCGGAGAACGCGCCGCCGCCGTGGCGGGCCATGCCGCCGTAGCTGTCGACGATGATCTTGCGGCCGGTCAGGCCGCAATCGCCCACCGGGCCGCCGATCACGAACTTGCCGGTCGGGTTGATGTGGAACTTGGTCTTCTTGTCGATCAGCTTGTGCGGCAGCACCGGCTTGATGATCTCTTCCATCACCGCTTCGACGAGATGCTTCTGCTTGATGCCGTCGTCGTGCTGTGTCGACAACACGATGGCGTCGATGCCGGCGACCTTGTTGCCGTCATAACGCAACGTGACTTGGCTCTTCGCGTCCGGGCGCAGCCACGGCAACGGAGAGTTCTTTTTCTTGCGGATCTTGGCCTGCTGTTCGACCAGACGGTGCGAATAGAAGATCGGCGCCGGCATGAATTCCGGAGCTTCGTTGCAGGCATAACCGAACATCAGGCCCTGGTCGCCAGCGCCCTGGTCTTCCGGGCTCTTGCGGTCCACGCCTTGATTGATGTCGGGCGACTGCTTGCCGATCATGTTGATGATCGCGCAAGTGTGGCCGTCGAAACCGACGTTCGAGTTGTTGTAGCCGATGTCGTTGATCACCTTGCGTGCCAGCGACTCAATGTCGACCCAGGCCGATGTCGTGACTTCGCCGGCGACGATCGCCGCACCGGTCTTCACCAGCGTCTCGCAGGCCACGCGGGCGCGCTTGTCCTGGGCCAGGATGGCATCCAGCACGGCATCGCTGATCTGGTCGGCGATTTTGTCCGGATGACCTTCGGACACGGATTCGGAAGTAAACAGGTAACTCGACATCGCTCTCGATATCCTTATATTCGGATGGAAAGATAAATTTCGGGGCCGCGCATGATACTGGCCCCACGCACCGGTGCAACCACTTTAGCAGCCGCCGTTCAGGTTGTTGATGACAGAAGACCCCGATTCCGCGAAACCTGCCTTGCCAGCCGGGTCATTCATGGCCTAGAATGCCGCCCCTTCGCGGTGATCCCGCGGGACTGCCGGAATAGCTCAGTTGGTAGAGCGCGTCATTCGTAATGATGAGGTCGTAGGTTCGATTCCTATTTCCGGCACCAGTTCCTGAACTCAGATCACCTCGAACGATTGCCAAAAACCCCGCCCAACGCGGGGTTTTTTGTTGCTTGCAGCCCCAACCTGTGGGAGCGGAGTGTTTTCCTAGCCCCTCCCAGCCCTCCCCGAACATCGGGGACGGCTTGCACGGTCCAGGCACCACCGCATCGCGGCTAAAGCCGCTCCCACAGCTGAGGGTTTTAGGCAAGCAGCCATTTGCACGTCAAGGCACTCTGCAAGGCCCGGGTCCGCCATGGTTGGAGCGAGTTACCGCGACATAGCTCCAACTGTGGGAGCGGCTTCAGCCGCGATGCCTCGTTGTCTAAAGCGTGCAAGCCCTCCCCGATGTTCGGGGAGGGTTGGGAGGGGTTCAGGCAAACACTTTGCGCTTGTGCTTCGCGCAGCGAAGCATGTCAATCGGTGTAACGCGTCATGGTGTTGCCGCGCGCGAACCCGACCAGGGTCAGTCCGTGCGCCATCGCCAGATCAAGTGCCGCGGTGGTGGGTGCCGAGATCGCCACAAGCGCGCCAATGCCTGCACTCACCGCCTTATGCACGAGTTCGTACGACGCCCTTGAACTGACGATTGCGAAACCGGCTTGTCCTGCCCTGCTGGTTTGCGCACGGGCGCCCACCATCTTGTCGAAGGCGTTATGCCGGCCGACGTCTTCCCGCAGCAGCAAACCCTCGGCATCCACCCACGCTGCAGCGTGTGCGCCGCCGGTGGATTGGTTCAAGACCTGTTTCGCTTCAAAGCGTGCCAGAAACCCTGAGAGCACTTCGGCTTCCGGCAAGGCAAAGGGGCTTCGTTCGACACCCGCTCGCGGAGGCCGCATGGCCTGTTCGAGTTGTTCTGTCCCACACAATCCACATGCCGAGTTACCGACGAATACACGCCGGCGACTTTCCAGACGCGCCATGGCCGTATCCGGGATGATCGCCTCGACCACCAACGCGTCACCCCGTGCTGCAATTTCCACAACGCGCAGATCCGTCACCGCGTCAACAATCTGCTCGGACAGCGCAAAACCGAGGATCAAGTCTTCAAGATCGGTCGGTGTGGCCATCAGCACCACCGGACTGCTGCCGTTGAACGACAGTGCAATGGCACGCTCTTCGACCAGTGATGCGTTACCAGGCTGCATGGACTCGCCATCGATCCGGCACACCGAAACACCACGCCAGGCGCCGGTCACGAGGCCTCCGTGCGTGCTCGGCTCCGTGACAAGCGAACCGGTATGTCCTTGGAAGTTGGCGTACCGGCGCGGTCGGCAACGCTGTCCAGCGGCACCAGTCCGTTGGTCTCGGGAAAATAACTCGCGAGATTGCCCTTCGGAATATCGTAAGCGACCAGCGTGAAACCGTCGGCGTGGCGTTCGCCGTCATGCCAGACCGAGTGGATGTCGACCAATTCGCCGGCGACGAACCCACAGTCGGCAAGATCGTCCGTGTTGATGAACACCACACGCCGCAGCCCGCGAACGCCGCGGTATCGATCATCCAGTCCATAGACCGTGGTGTTGTACTGATCGTGTGATCGCACCGTCATCAATCTGAACTGCGGTGTTTCGCCGGCACTGAATCCATCGGCGAGTGCGTGTGACAACAACTGAGCTCGGCCACTGGCCGTCGGGAATCGCCGCTCGCGGCCTGGATGTGGCAAATGGAATCCACCGGGATGGCGGACACGCGCGTTGAAGTCCTCGAACCCAGGAACAACCTGGGCGATGACCTCACGGATCCGATCGTAGTTCCCAATCAGTTCGCAGCCAAGGCGTTTTGCTCGAGACCAAGGTCGCAGCAGGCAAGGCGCGCAACGATCGCCGGTTCCGACAGCAGATCCGCCGAGGCCGGCGCGCGAATGCCGGCTGAGAGATGCACCATGCTCATCGAATCTTCGACCGTGACCGCCTGCCGACCCTCGGCCTGAACATCGAATTCGCTGCGACCCAGGCACGGCAGGATCAATGCCTCCCGGCCATGCACCAGGTGCGACCGATTGAGTTTCGTCGACACGTGCACAGTCAATCCGCACCGACGCAAGGCTGCATGGGTCAACGCCGTGTCGGGTGTGGCCTGCGCAAAATTGCCGCCCATCGCGAAGAACACGTCCACTTCGCCAGTCGCAACATCGCGCCGATTGATGCCACGACATCGAACCCGTGTTCTCTTGGCGGCTCGAAACCGCAGGCCTCAGCCATCCGATCGAGGAATACATCACTCGGCTTTTCATAAATGCCCATGGTGCGATCGCCCTGCACATTCGAATGGCCACGCACCGGGCACGGCCCCGCGCCGAGCTTGCCGATATTGCCGCGGATCAACAGCAGGTTCATCAGCATCTGGATGGTCGCCACACTGCGGCGATGCTGGGTGATACCCATGCCCCAACAGAAGATGCTGGCATTCGAGCGAACGTACACCTCGGCGGCGGCTTCGATCTCGGCACGCGATAGTCCGCACTCCGCTTCGATGGCAGTCCATTCCGTGGCCAGCACCTGATCACGGAAGGATTCGATGCCGTTGCAGTGGCTCGCGATGAATCCATCGTCAAGCGCCCCACGCTCGAAAACATGGCGCGCCATGCCGATCAGGAACGCCAGGTCACCACCGATCTTCGGCTGCAGGTACATCGATGCGATCGGTGTCGAAGTCCCGAACAACAAATCACTGGGATGTTGCGGATGGGCGAATCGCTCCAGGCCGCGCTCGCGCAGCGGATTGACGACGACGATCCGACATCCGCGCTTGGCCGCCGCACGCAGCTCACCGAGCATGCGCGGATGATTCGTGCCGGGGTTTTGTCCGAACACGAAGATCGCCTCGGCATGCTCGAAGTCGTCCAGCGTGACCGAACCCTTGCCGCTGCCGATCTGTTCCGTCAGCGCCACCCCCGAGGCCTCGTGACAGAGGTTCGAACAGTCCGGCAGGTTGTTGGTGCCGAACTCACGGATGAACCATTGATAGAGGAATGCTGCTTCGTTCGAGGTTCGGCCTGAGGTGTAGAACACCGCACGATCGGGCGTGGCGCAGGAACGCAGCCGTTCGCCGATCAGTGCGAAGGCGTTTTCCCAGGAGATCGGTACGTATCGATCGTTCGCTGCATCCAGCACCATGGGTTCGGTGAGACGGCCCTGTGCTTCCAGCCACAGGTCGGTCTGCGCCGCGAGCTGGGTGACCGAGTGCTCGGCAAAGAAATCGCGGGTCACTCGCTTTCGGTGGCCTCTGCGGCGACGGCCTTGACGCCGTTCTCGCAGAACTCGAAGGTGGAGTTCGGATTGCGGTCGGGCCAGGCACATCCCGGGCAGTCGAAACCATCGTTCTGGTTCGTGCGCAACATGGCACGCGCGCCGGCGCCGACGATTCCTTCCTCTCGCAAGGCTTGCCAGGAGCGTCGCAGCGAATCCATGCCGCCGGCCGGTTTGGTGTAGGGCTTGATGCTGGTCGTTTTGTCGTTGTTGCTCATCGGCCAAGCTTATCAACCCTGCACTTCCGCCTGAACGCCCGTTCAGGCGCGACTTGCAAGCACTCGGCCATCTGGTCAGACTGGGTGACCATCGCACGGTGTTCCCGGCGCTTTTCTTGAGCGCGATCCGGTGATGGTTCCAAATCTGCATGATGCAGAGCTTAATTTTCTCGTAGCGATGGGAACGCTCCGGGCATCACCGGAGTTAATCCAATATGTCGTTTACCGAACTCGGGCTTTCGCCCCAGATCCTTCGTGCGCTCGAAGAAAAGGGCTACACACAACCTACCCCGATCCAGGCTGCCGCGATTCCGATCGTCATGGCTGGCCATGATCTGCTCGCAGCCGCCCAAACCGGCACCGGCAAAACCGCAGGCTTTGCACTGCCGATCCTGCATCGCCATATTGGCCTGCCGAAACGCCTGACGCCGGCGCCGCGTGTGCTGGTGCTCACGCCGACCCGCGAACTCGCCGCCCAGGTTCTGGACAGTTTCCGCGAATATGGCCGCCATGCCGCACTCAAGTCCGCTTCCATTTTTGGTGGTGTCGGCATGGGTCCGCAGATCGACGCATTACGTCGTGGCCTTGATGTACTGGTGGCCACCCCTGGCCGCCTGATCGACCACATGGGCCAGCGTAATGTCGACCTCAGCAAGGTCGAAGTCCTCGTGCTCGACGAAGCCGACCGCATGCTCGACATGGGCTTCATGCCCGCACTGAAGCGCATCCTGGTCGCCCTGCCGCGCCAGCGTCAGACGCTGATGTTCTCGGCGACGTTCTCGGATCCGATCAAGGCGCTTGCACAGCAGTTCCTGAGTTCGCCGAAGGAAGTCTCGGTAACGCCGCGTAATACGGTCGCCGAAACGATCTCGCACATCGTGCATCCGGTGCCGACCGACAAGAAGCGCCAGTTGCTGATCGACATCCTCGCCGTCGATTCGCGCGTGCAGACCCTGGTGTTTGCCCGCACGAAACACGGTGCGAACAAACTCGCCGAGCAGCTGGAGAAGTCGGGCTTCCGTGCCTCGGCGATCCATGGCAACAAGAGCCAGAACGCCCGCACGAAAGCATTGGCCGACTTCAAGAGCGGCAAACTCACGATCCTCGTCGCGACCGACATCGCTGCGCGCGGCCTCGATATTCCGGAACTCCCCGTGGTCATCAACTTTGACCTGCCGATGGTTGCCGAAGACTACGTTCACCGGATTGGCCGCACCGGCCGTGCCGGTGAAACCGGTCGCGCGATTTCGCTGGTGACGCCGGATGAATCCGGCTTGCTGCGCGACATCCAGCGCCTGCTGAAGCAGGAAATCCAGTTGATCACGGTCGCTGGTTATGAACTGTCCCAGCCCTTGCGTATGGATGCCAATGCACCGCGTCCGGTCCAGGGCCAACGCCAGGGTCCGCGTCAAGGCCAGGGCCGTCCGCAACAACAGCGTTCCGGCGCCGCTCCGGGCCGTGGCACCAGCACAGGCGCCAAGCCCACGCAGGGCAAGCGTCCAGCAGGGAGCGGGCATGGTCACAAGCCGGGACTCGGTGACTCCGCCAACCCGGCGCAGCGTCGTCGCCGTCATGGCGGTAGCACTGCCGGCCGTGCAAACCGCCCGATGGGCAGCCGCGAGGCCTGATGCTGCTTTTGATCACGGTCAGTGATCAGGACATGGAACGCCCGGCCCAAAGCCGGGCGTTCTGCGTTTTTGGTCCGCAAGTTTTTGAGATCGGGTCAGGCAGTACTGTTCTGGTTCAAGCGAGCGCCATCGCCAGTCTGGGCCGCCGAAACACGAACCCGGCCTCAAGCAAGCGTCCACAAGTTGCAGGCGGACTGTGCAACAGCATGTCGGACATATCACCGAGCGCCAACTTCAGCGGCCACGCCGGTGTCCGCAGCCAAGCCGGCCGGCGCAAGGATTTTGCCAAGGCGCGAGTGAACGTCGCTTGGTCGACTGCCTCGGGCGCACACAGGTTGTAGGCACCACTCGCCCGTCGGTCCAAAGTGAGCTTTTCGATCGCCGCCAGAACGTCGTCGAGGTGGATCCACGGAAACGCCTGGCGGCCATCGCCGAGTACGGTCGCACCACCCAACTTCGCCGACAATCGAAGCGGGGCCAGAATGCCACCGCCCTCGCCCATCACCAGACCCAACCGCAAGACGACCAAACGGTAGCCGGTCTCCCGAACCAGATCGGCCGCGTCTTCCCAGGCCGCACACAACTGCCCGGCAAAGTCGGTTCCGGCCGCATCGTGTTCGGCACTGGAGTTGGCGCGCTGGCCGTAATAACCCATCGCCGAGGCCTGCACGAACACACGTTGATCAGATCGCGGCGTCTTCGCGAGTTGTGCCACCAAAGCGCGTGTCAAGCCAACGCGCGAAGCCCACAGGATTTTGCGTCGTCCCTTGGTCCAGGGCACCCCTACCACCGGCGCGCCGGCAAGATTGACGATGAGGTCGAAGCGCTGCCCGTCGATCAGATCGATCCGGTCGAGCGCCCGGATCCGTCCCTCGAACAAAAGACTGGTGCGCCTCGGATCACGGGTCAGCACGGTCACTTCATGGTTGGCGAGCAGCAGGCGCCGAACCAATTCGGAGCCAATGAATCCGCTGCCACCGGTCACGAGGACCCGCAGGGTTCTTTGCGGCAACAAGGGGTGGGTCATGGGCGTCGGACTCCGGCAGGCAATGGCATCACGCGCCGCCGAGATCGACACCGCGACGGCGCTTGCGAGAAGCAGGACAGAGAACGCGTCAATTGGACGCCAAGTGATCGTGCTGGCCGTTTGCCAATCAACCTGACGCTCCAGCGCATAAGCAAGCATCAAGGCACCGGCGTTGATTGCCAGGATCGTATGCAGGACCCGCTCTGTCGCAGGCAACAAACGGCTTCGGTCCTCTTCGACGAAATCGGCGAGCGTGATGAACAACTCAATCGCGAACAACGCAGCGGGTAGCAGCAGCCACCAACCCTGAGGTCGACACAGGGCGAGAAACAGAAACAAGACGCCGTACAAGGCCGACCGCCAGGCATGCCAAACCAGTTCCTGGCGCTGTGTCGCACGAGCCGGCAATCTTTCGGTCAGTTCATGGTGCCAAAGGGTATCGAGCGCCCCCATGAATATCTGGACCGTGAGCAATACCTCGAACAAAGACATGGCGAACTCCTTGATTTAATTGAAGTTGCATGCCGGTATTTTCTGTCATTACGGAAACTAAAGCAATGGCAAGGCAAAAAAAACCGGCCCGAGGGCCGGCTTTCGTTCAGCTTGTGCGATGGATCAGGCGCGCGCCGACTTGCGGGTGCCAGCCTTGATTTCGCGGTTCAGCTCGGACACGCGCGTCAGCAGTTCCTGCACGTCACCCTTGGACGGCACTCCGAAACGACCCAGCACCGAACCGATTCGCTCGGACACGGCGGACTCGACTTCCTTGACGTTCTTCACCGCACGGTTCCGGATCGGATTGACCATACCAGCCACACGCTTTTCGACGCCAGCGGCAAACTTGCGCGCATCGTTGTTCAGAGTCTTGCGCAACTTGACCGCGCGATTCTGATACGTGGTGCCCTCGGCGACCAGCGCTTCGATGGCCTTCTCGCCCTGCTTCTGGGCCAACGACACTGCACCGAGCGAAGCGAGCCACAACGTGCGGCCGGCATCGCTACCTTGAACCGGCTTCGCAGCCTTCTTGATCTTGACGTTCTGACGCATGTTGAATTCCTCAATTGCCGCGACCCGCCGCGGTCGATGGACCACGTTCCGCGTTCGCGATGAGGGCATTCTTCGGTTCCACGGTGGAGCATTCACACTATTGGCGCAAAGCGGTTCATGTCAGCCGACACGAACGTCCACGGACGTCGACAGCAGTACGCCACTGAGCAGGACGAACAACCAGAATATGCTGCCAATGACCATCCAAACGATGTTGGCAACCGAGAAGTGCGCATTCCGCACTCCCTCCGAGTCGCCACAGGCCTCGTTCGCGCCTTGTTGACCATTGGCCAACGCAATACCCATGATGATCAGGAATGCCAACGAACCGAGGTCGCGCCAACCTTGAGTGACCATCGGAAATGCATCGACGAAGTTCGAAGCGATTGCCGCAACCACATAGACCGTCGCCCAAACCAGCCCCTTCCAAGGCTGCCAGGACATTCCGGCCCGGACAAACAATCCGAACAAGGCATGCACGAAGAAGATATTGAAGATCGCACGGGGCACTGGCCAGAGATCCTCGCGGGAGTGACTCTTCCACGCCTTCCAGTGCCGATAGAACCAATAGACCGAATAGAAGCCCATCGTCAAGAAGAACAGGAGATGGAACTTCAGCGATGAGACGACGTAGAAGGCGTCAGGTGCGGCCGGCTGATCTGCAGCATTGATCAGTTGCGCTCTTGGCGCAGCGTAAACGTTATCGTTCATGGGCACCCAAGGATCGGAATTGTTGCGGAACTTGCTTGGCGTGGGGCAATCTAACCCGTAACACGCGAGCCGACAACGCCATGATCACGATGTCTCGATATTGCCGCCTGATCACCAGCTTGCTGCTGGCCATGACGAGCATCGCAGCGTCTGCGACAACGCCCGAACAACTCGTCCGTGATGCGGCAAAGCAGATTGGCGTGACACTCACCTACGATCCGAGTTATCGACGTCTCGACTATCCGAACGGTGATGCCCCACGCAACACCGGCGTGTGCACGGATGTGGTGATCCGGGCCTACCGCGATGCCTATGGATTCGATCTGCAGCGCGCCGTCCACGAGGACATGCGCAAACATTTTTCGCGATATCCAAAGAATTGGGGTCTGCGCGGCCCGGACCGCAATATCGACCATCGGCGCGTACCCAACCTGATGCGCTTCTTGCAGCGACAGGGCGCGTCATTGACGGTGTCGAAGGACGCCGCCGACTATCAAACAGGCGACATCGTCACGTGGAACCTGGGCGGTGGCATCACGCACATCGGGCTGGTCGATTCCGGCTTTGTGCCGGGGACCAAGCGCCCCTTGGTGATCCACAACATCGGCGCCGGTACCGTGCGCGAAGACATCCTGTTCCGTTACACGGTCACCGGACACTACCGCTGGTCGCCAGCCGTTTCGCCCGCAACAGATCAAGATTCGCGCGGATTGCCGGCACCCCGGGACGCAGCCGCTCAGCGCTGAGCAACAGGGCTTCGGCGCGCTCCAGACGGCCATTGTGCATATTGGCCATGGCGCAGAGATTCAGGGCGTTCAAGTCGTTCGGCAACGCATCGAGCACGGTTTCAAGCAGTTCGAGCGCCGTGCCGACATCACCTTCTTTCAAGTGGCGCTGGCCGAGGAACATCAATTCCCGCGGATCCTTCATCCATTCCTCGAACTGGCTCCGCCATTTGTCGCGCACACGCTGCGCGAACGCGGCGTGCCGGGAACGGTCTTCGTTGGCGCCGACGCCACAACCGGATTCACCGGCACCGGCGTGCCAGATGCAGGTCACTTCCGGCAACCAGCGGAACGCGGTGAGCCGCGCACACTGGATGGCAAAATCCCAGTCTTCGAGAATCTCGAACGCCGGGTCGAACCGTGCCCCATCAGCCATCAAGCTTCGATGGAACAGGGTTGCCGTCGGCTGCCAGCGATTCTGGTAGTACAACTGCATGTGCGTTCCCGAGCGACCGACAAATCCGGCATGCTCGTTGCGCTCGTTGCGGATTTCGGCGGTTGAGTGAACCAGTCGCGCCTCACCTTCCAGCGCAAACGCCACCAGGTGCTCCAGGTGGTCCTCGGTCCATTCGTCGTCATCGTCGAGCAGGTTGATCCAGTCGCCAAACGCGGCATCAAGACCGGCATTCGCCGCCTCGGCACGGGGCAAGGGAACGACGCTCCGAACGAGCCTCAGCGGCCGTCCATGCCATTGATCCGGCAAATCGCGATGGCGTTCACCGCAGGCCCCCACGACGATCAATTCGAGGTGTGGATAGGTTTGCAGGGCAGCACAATCCAGTGCTCGTTCGAGCACCGGGCGATCCATGCTTCGGATCAGCACCGAAACCAGCGGAGAGGTGCCGGATTGCATACGGCTTACCGAACTCAGGGAGCGACGGTTTCGGTGAGCAGGCTGGCGGCGCGCAGGTTCGCGCTGTGCAGGCGTTTGGCTGGTGTCAGCATCATCCGCAAGCCGCCGGTCATGCTGAAACTGTCATTGCCCATGCCCTCGAAGTTCGGGCTGACATAACCGAGGACACGACCCTTCGC
Source organism: Ahniella sp. (assembly GCA_016712105.1). Taxonomy (GTDB): domain Bacteria; phylum Pseudomonadota; class Gammaproteobacteria; order Xanthomonadales; family Ahniellaceae; genus Ahniella. Next base: position 75,886 of record JADJRU010000051.1, on the reverse strand, counting down.
CGAAAACGCCAGGCCCAACGCACCAGTGACGATGTGCGCTTTCTGCGGCACTTCGATCTCACCCTGGATGATGCCCCACGACATGATCGGCTTTTCGCCATAACGCTCTTCAAGCCGTTCGATGACGTAATACGACTGACCGGGTGACGCGAGCTCCGATCGAGTGGTGTCCACATGATGGAATGTCCGCTCACCCGGATCCTTGATCTTCAGCCATGCGACACCCTGGTCGGCATCACTCGTCAACGCTTCGGCAGCCAGGGGTTTGTCTTCGCCCGGAAAATGAATCTGGAAATCACGCGCGGTCATCTTGAACGTCGCGCGTTGTTCGGGCGTCAACTTGGCGGCATTCGGATTCGTCGGCTCGACCACCATTCGCGGCACCAGCACCATCCCCGACGGATCGACGATGACTCCGGTCGTCGACGATTCCTGTGTCTGCTCCTGGCCCATGTAACTCGTTGCCATGACCCAGTTCACGCGCACGAACGCACTGGCGTGATTGTCCATCAGCGTCTTGAAGATCGCCTTGCCTTCCTTGTCGTACTCGGCCGCAACCGGCGCACCGGCGGCAATCAGCAACAGCATCAACAGTCCACGCATCGAATTCATTGTTTATCCATCCAGCTTGGATCGAGGAACAACAGGCGCGTACGATTGGCACGCAGCACCAGGAAACTCGTGTTGCGGTTTGTCGCTTGTGCGTCACGGTCGATCAAGGCTTCGAATCGCTTGAGATCGGTCACCGGCGTGCCGTTCACCTCGAGAATCACGTCGCCGGCCAACAGGAAAGCGAGGCCACCCAAGCCGCCGGATTCGACACGCTCGACCACGACCCCGCGGGCTTCTGCATCCAGTTCACGATCAACGCGATCAAAGAAACTGAGCGCGCGCACTTCGAGATCAAGCCAGTCGATGCGGGCGCCCGGCAGGCTACCCGGTGGCGTCGGCGTGGCTTTCGGCAACACCGACAGGCTCATTGGCTTGCCTTCACGCACCAGATCAATGGCGAGTGGTTCGCCCAACAAGGCATCGCGGATTCGCTGTTGCAGCGATTCGTCGCCAATGTCGCCCGTGACCGGCACGACTTCACCCGCCATTTTCTGGATGATGTCGCCCGCACGCAGCCGCCGTCCGCGGCCGGACCTCGGATAGACCCGCGTGATGCGGTAGCCGCCGGTTTCCGGACCACCGATCTTCCGCTGGTCGTGGCCGTCACCGGCTGCGTCTGGATGCCGATCCAGGCCTTCGGCAAATCGCGCAAGGTCGATTCACGTCGGTCGTCGCGACGTGCATCCACCAGCGACACCATCATTTCGGCGTTACGCTCGAGATGCAGCACGTGTTCACCATCAGCGAACGCGCCATCGGCGAACAGGCGTTCGAGGTCTTCGGCCTTTGCAACCGTTTGTGTTCCGATCTGATGGATCACATCACCCACCGCCAACGGCGGGTGCGCCGTTGCGGCACGACGCCCGGGTGCCACGCCGGTCACGAGCAGACCCTGGTCGCGACTGAGCAGGCGACTGCGCGCCACACTCGGCGTCAGTTCCGTCATCGTCAGTCCGAGCGCCCGCAACTCCAGGTTTCCACCAAGATCCGGCGGATAGACAACCGAACGCAGCGTGACCGCGCGCTCGCCGTTGTTGCTCGCCAGCAAGAGACGCAATTCACTGCCGATTCGACGTTCGGTGAGATCCCGCAACACCGGCGGCACCGATTCGGGCTGTTGTACGTTGAGATCGTGGCCATCGATCGCCAGAATCCGATCACCGGGTTTCAGGCCAGCCCGTTGTGCCGGTGAATCAACCTGCACGGAGCTGATCAATACGCCTCGCGCAAAACCGGAGTTCTTCAGGGAGCGCAGGCCAAAACCGAAGTAGCTGCGCGGCACTTCGCCGTCGGCGATCAGGCGTTCCGTGATCACTTTGGCAATGGAAGACGGAATGGCAAACGCCATATCACCGCCGAACAGATTGCCGCGGGTATTGATGCCGACGATTTCGCCGTTGAGGTCGACCAGCGGACCACCCGAATTGCCCGGCGCAATGGCCGCATCGTGCTGGATCCAAGCGTAGTAACGTGCGGTCGGCTGATTCCTGTCGAGTTGCTGCTCATAGTCCGATTCGTCCTGAAACAGCGAGATCATCAGCCGTTCCGGATTGTTCACCACCCCTTGCGTGAGCGAGTGAGCCATACCCCACGGGGCACCCATGGCCAGCACGATTTCACCAGACTGCAAGCGATCACTGGCGGCGAACCGGGCGTGCGCAAAGCCAGCGTCCGGGACATCCCTGATCTTCAGCACAGCCAGATCGGACAGCGGGTCTTCACCCACCAGCGTAGCCTGAAGCTCGCGCTTGTCGGCCAGTACCACCCGGAAACCTTGCCCCGTTGTCAGTCACGTGTGCGTTCGTGGCGACATAACCGTCCGGGCTGATGATCGTGCCGCTACCACTGGCAACCCTGAGCTGCGACCGGCCCTGCGCATGGTCTTCCCGCACCACCATGATGCTGACTACATAGGGCATGACCGCGTCACGGGCACTGGCGACGCGATCCGTGACATCAGCGACTGCCGCCTGCGCCTGCATGGTGGCAATCACCAGCAGGGCCCACAGCCAAAGACGCTTCATGCCTGTGGCTCCGCATCCCCTGCAGGTGCGGCCGTATCGGTTTCACCCGTCACTTCGACGACCACAGCCACGGCGCCATCCAGATCGGCTCCCTCTTCGAGTTCGTCGGGCAAGGCTTCAAGGCGCGCCAGGCTGACCAGGGATTCGTCATCCGGCAGCCGGATCAGCGTCACGCCCTGGGTATTACGACCCACCTGCGCGATTTCGGAAACGCGGGTGCGAACGAGCGTGCCCTGATTCGAGATGAGCATGACTTCGTGTGTCTCGACGACTTGCACCGCACCGATCATGTTGCCGTCGCGCTCGGAAGTCTGGATGGCGATGACACCCTGCGTACCACGACCCTTGCGCGGGAATTCGCCCAGTTCCGTGCGCTTGCCGAAACCGCGTTCGGTGGCCGCCAGAATGTCGCCGATATCCGCAACAATCATGCTGACCACGCGTTCGCCTATGGCCAAGTCATGCCGCGCACGCCGCGGGCACTGCGGCCCACCGCACGCACTTCATCTTCGGCAAAGCGCACGGCCTTGCCGTTCGACGCGAACAACAGCACATCGCGCGAGCCGTCGGTGATGGCGACATCGATCAGGCGATCGCCCTCGTCGAGCTCGACTGCGCGGATGCCGATCGAACGGCGGCGCGAGAAATCGACAGCGGCGTTTTCTTGACGACACCGGCCTGGGTGGCAAAGAACACGTACTGGTCGTCGCTGTATTCGCGGACTGCCAGCATGGCGTTGACCTTCTCGCCTTCGTCCAACGCCGGCAGCAAGTTGATGATCGGACGTCCGCGTGAATTCGGGCCGGCCATCGGGAACTCGAACGTGCGCAGCCAGAACACCCGACCGGCGCTGGTGAAACACAGCACGGTATCGTGGCTGTGCGCGACCAGGATGTTCTCGATGAAGTCCTCGTTCTTGATGGCGGTCGCGGAACGACCACGCCCACCACGGCGCTGCGAACGGTAGTCGGTCACCGGCTGCGCCTTGACGTAACCGGTATGCGACACCGTGACCACGAGATCCTGCTTGTCGATCAGGTCTTCGTTGCGCAGATCGTCCTGGTTGACCTGGATCAGCGTGCGGCGATCGTCGGCGAACTCTTCCTTGACGTTGACCAGTTCTTCGCGGATCACGGCAAGCAGGCGTACCGGATCTTCGAGAATCTCGATCAGGCCGCGGATGGTTTCCAGCAACACACGGTATTCGTCGGTCAGCTTTTCCTGCTCGAGGCCGGTCAGCTTGTTGAGGCGCATGTCCAGGATTTCCTTCACCTGGACTTCGCTCAACTGGTAACCATGTTCGTGCAGGCCTTCATGGTCGAACAGGGTTTCCGGGCGAGACTGGTGGGCACCACGCTCACCGAGCAGTGCACGCACCAAACCCGGTTCCCAGGGACGGGCCAGCAAACGCTCGCGGGCCACCTGGGCATTCGGCGAGGTCTTGATCAGCTCGATCATCTCGTCGATGTTGGCGAGCGCGACCGTGAGACCTTCCAGCACATGCGCACGTTCGCGCGCCTTGCGCAGATCGAAGACCGTTCGCCGCGTGACCACTTCGCGACGGTGCCGGATGAAGGCATCCAGCATGTCCTTCAGGTTCAGGGTTCTCGGCTGGCCATCGACCAGCGCCACCATGTTGATGCCGAACACCGATTCCATCTGCGTCTGCTGGTACAGGTTGTTGAGCACCACCTCGGCCGACTCGCCGCGCTTGACCTCGATGTAGATGCGCATGCCGTCCTTGTCGGACTCGTCGCGCAGATCCGGCGCAATGCCTTCGATCTTCTTTTCCTTGACCAACTCGGCGATCTTTTCGATCAATCGCGCCTTGTTCACCTGGTAAGGCAATTCGGTGACGATGATCGCATCGCGGTTGTCGTCGTCCGTTTCGATCTCGCACTTGGCGCGGATCAGAATACGGCCGCGGCCGGTGCGATAGGCCTCGATGATGCCGGAGCTGCCGTTGATGATGCCCGCGGTCGGAAAGTCCGGACCGGGCATGATCGTCATCAGGCCATCGATGCCGATTTCGGGGTCGTCAATCACCGCGATGGCGGCGTCGATCACTTCGCCGAGATTGTGCGGCGGGATGTTCGTCGCCATGCCGACCGCGATGCCGGCGGAACCATTGACCAGCAGGTTCGGAACGCGGGTCGGCAGGACCGTGGGTTCCTGCTCCTTCTCGTCGTAGTTGGGCTGAAAATCGACGGTTTCCTTGTCGATGTCCGCCAGCAGCTCGTGGGTGAGGCGCGACATGCGCGCCTCGGTGTAACGCATCGCCGCGGCGAGTCGCCGTCGACCGAACCGAAGTTGCCCTGCCCGTCGACCAGCATGTAGCGCAGCGAGAACGGCTGCGCCATGCGCACCAGGGTGTCGTACACCGACGCATCGCCGTGCGGATGGTATTTGCCGATCACGTCACCGACGATACGCGCCGACTTGTAGTACGGCTTGTTGCTGTGCGCGCCCAGCTCGTTCATCGCAAACAGGACACGGCGATGGACCGGCTTCAGGCCGTCGCGGACGTCCGGAAGGGCGCGCCCCACGATCACGCTCATGGCGTAATCGAGGTAGCTCTGCCGCATCTCGTCTTCGATATTGACCTTGATGATTTCTTTGGCGAACTCTGACATCGAACAACCTTTTTGAATCAAGCCCTTGGACGCAAGCCTTCGGGCGTTGGCCGCAGGCCATAAGAAGGCCGCGCGAAAGGTTGAAAGTGTAACACGCGGGGGCTTTCGGCCTCAGCCCGCTCTCAGGCCGCACATCAAGGCCGTCATCGCAGCTGGATCGGCCATTGAGTGCGCAAGTGCTTGATTGATTTCGGCGCCGCAGTCGGTCAGATCCGACAGTTTCCCGAGCAATCCGGCTTGCCTGACCGGTGCCACTTGGGCACCCAATGCGACACGCGATAGCGGTTCCGGGCAAGCCAACCATAAGCACGCTGTGCCAGCCAGCCGGCACCGGGAAGATAAGTCGGCCACCACCAGGCACCCCGACCGACGAGTTCGTAAACATGCCGCACGGCGAAAACGCCGATCAGCCAGCGCCCGTCGGCGGTGCGCACATGCAGATTGGCCATCATGGCTTCGCGCGAGAAGCCGCTGTGGCTGGCTCCCGCAGGCAATCCGGAGATGTCTTCAAGCTCGAACGAACCGCGCTGATCGATGGCTTTCAAGGCATACATTTCCGTCTCGCAAACGGGGCAGCTTCGGTCATATAGAACCAGCGCGGGGACCGTGTTCAGGCTCATGTCCATTCCTTTGTTTCTGTCATTACAGAAATTACAGCCAGAACCTGGACGATTCAAGCGCCAATCCGGACAAATCAACGGTTGCACCCTATTTACGGAGCGCAGCACTAGTATCGGCTCATGTCGCTTCGAAGCCGAATCCAGCTGTTGTTCGCCTTGCTGCTTGCGGCATCGACCGGGGTGCACGCCAACTTTGAAACCCGGCCTGCCGACCTGTATTCCATCGAGAACGGGCTATCGCAGAACTCGGTTTGGGCACTGGCCATGGACGGACAAGGGTTTCTGTGGATCGGCACAGAGGACGGTCTGAACCGGTTTGATGGACAGTCGTTTCAGGTCTTCAGACGTGACGAGGACTCGAGCCATTCACTGGCCGAGAACTTCGTCACTGCGATCCTGGCTGATGGCGACGCGCTGGTTGTCGGCACACGGGCTGGCAGCCTGCAACGCTTCGACCTTCGGCAGGAATCCTTCCAGTCGCTGCCTGAACCGGTTGCCAGCGCACTGCGCGGCAACTCGATCGATGACCTGCTGCGGATCGGGCCTGGACAGTTCCTGATCGGCACACGCGATCGCGGCCTGTTTTCGATCTCGTTCGATGACACAGGGGCAACCCTGAAGCGCCAGTGGAACGCTGAAAGCAACGGGCTGCCGAGCAACAAGATTCGCTCGTTGCATCAGACCAGCGACGGCGGTGTCTGGGTCGGCACCGACAAGGGTCTCTGCCTGCTTCAGGATTTTGGTGACCGCTGCACGCAGCCTGATTGGCCAGCGCTCAGACAGATCGCCGGCGCCGATGTCGGCGCGATCCTGAACGATGCGCGCGGCAACCTTTGGGTAGCGGCCATGCCAACCGGCCTGCTTCGCATCCGAAGTGACGGCAAGACCTATGACCTGTTCGAACGCGACAACAGCAGTCTGCCCGCGCAACGCGTCGAAACCTTGCTGATGGACGCCCAGGGACGGGTCTGGGCCGGCACGGACGCGGGCGTCGTACGGTTCGACGAATCGTGCAGATGTTTCATCACGCCGCGCGCGCTGGGCCGATCGACCGATCACACCAAACAATTGGCAGTGAGCATGCTGGAGGACCCGACAGGTGGACTCTGGATCGGCTACTTCAATCTGGGTCTCGAGCGAATTGCCCTGGATGCCAACGGCATCCGTCATTACAAACCAAGCACGTTTGCCGAAGTGGCAAGGTCAGCCGATCGAATCCGCGCCATCCTGCCAACCGGGCTCGACCGATACATCCTTGGAACCTTCGGTGATGGCGTCTACGAACTCGAAACCGATCCTGACCGCGGATTGATCCAATCCCTCAAACGATTGTTCCCGATCGACAAGCTGAAGGAAGGACAAAAACAGGTATGGGGGCTGGCACAGGTCGATTCGATCCTGTTCATCGGGACTGACGCCGGACTGATGCGATACGACTCGGCGACCAGCGAGATGACGGAACTCAAGTTGGGCGGCAAGACGCAGATCGTCCGACAGTTGTTGTACGACTCGAAACGGCAATCCCTTTGGGTGGGTTCGGAACACGGCCTGTGCCGATACCGCGTTCAGGACGAAAACACCATTTGCCTTGATGCGGAGCCGACGACACCCGGGCACCTGAGCAACCGTTTCGTTTTTGCGCTGCATCTGGATCAGCAGGACCGGCTCTGGGCAGGCACGTGGAATGGGCTGGATCGGATCGACCCCGAACTGGTGCGCGCGGAACCGGTGCCGGCCGAGGAAACCGGAATCGCGAACGCATTGATCTACGACATTGCAGAGAGCCGAGACGGCCAATTGTGGATTGGCAGCAACGATGGACTGGTGCGCTTCACGCCAGGTCGGAAGCCGGAAATACTGCGCGAACGGCAGGGACTGACGAACCGGGTCATTTATGGCATTGAACATGACCGCGACCAGGCGCTCTGGCTGTCATCCGTGCGCGGGGTGATGCGCTTTGACCCACGCAGCCGGGTTGTCACGACCTACGACCAGCGCGATGGGCTGCAGGGCAATGAATTCCTCTTTGGCGCCCATGCACAGGACGATGCCGGCCGCATCCTGTTTGCGGGCATCAACGGCATGAACCGCATCGAGCCAGAACGAGTAGTCCGAACGCTGAAACCCCCATCGGTACACCTCACGCAGCTGTCGGTGCTGGGCAAACCACTCAGTGTGGCAAACCGGGATCCCTCGCTGCCGAAACTGGACAGTGCACCGACGTTCGTCGAACACATCACGCTGGGCACACGACACAACATGCTCGAACTCGAATTTGCCGCGCCCGATTTTGACCAGCCGAAGCTGCTTCGTTTCGAATACCAGTTGAAGGGCTTCGACGAACAATGGATCGAACTCGGTGCCCGGCGTTTCGTCAGTTTCACGAATCTGGCACCGGGCATGTACCAACTCTCGATCCGCGCGCGCAATCGATTCGGCGAAGCCAGCCTGCGCCCGGCATCACTGGCGATCGAAGTCACCCCGCCCATCCATGCGACCTGGTGGTTCCGGACCATCGCCGTACTCATCTCTCTGGGACTCATCTGGGGGGTCTTCTATTGGCGAACGCAGGATCTGCGCCGGCAGCGGGTTCGACTGGAGCGTGAAGTGGTTCGACGCACCGATGAAGTGCGCAGCCAGAATCGCAAACTCGCCGAACAACGTGCCGAGCTCGAACGCGCGAACCAGGAGTTGTTCCAGTTGTCGAACCGGGATCCACTGACGGGCGCGTACAACCGACGATACATCCAGGAACGTCTCGCCCGTGCCGTAGCCAATGGCAGCGCAACGGCAATCGCGATTCTCGACATCGACTGGTTCAAGCGAATCAATGATCGTTATGGACATCTGGCCGGTGATGACTGTCTTCGCCACACGGTCGCCTGCATGAGTGAGGTACTCGGAGACCAAGCCGAATTTGCGCGCTGGGGTGGCGAAGAATTCCTGATGCTGTTCGAACAGAAGCCTGCCGCCCAAGTTGGCGAACTGCTGGAAACATTGCGGAAGCGTATCGCCAGCAAACCGGCGTTCGCCGACAAACAGGACGTCGAACTGACCGTCAGCATCGGCTGGTTCAGCACGTCCACGGACCGCATCGTGCCACTTGCCGAACAGGTCCGGCAGGCCGATGAGGCGCTCTACCGCGCAAAGAACGAAGGCCGCAACCGAGTGGCAGGTGCGTAGAAGGCTGGGCTGCCGAAGGAAGCCCAGCCTTCACGGAATTTACGGGGATCGAAGGTCAATCCACTCGCGACGGAAGGCCATTTGTGCGTCATCGGCATCAAACGCACGGGCCGCCTTGTGGCCGGCATAAACCGCGGCAGCCACGGTAGCCGGAGCCAAAGCATCGCCGAGGCAGCTCACTTCGAGCACACCATAATCCGCCCAACTCGTTTCGACCGACAGAAGGTCCTGATGCAACTGATCATGACTGTCGCGCATGGTCACCGGCACTAAGCTTGCAACCGTTACCGTTTCGATTCGCCCGCTGTAGATACACGCCAGATCGACTTCACGACCCGCTCCATTGGCACGCATGCCAGCCCACTCCCGTGCGCACAGAATCCGGACGCCGAGCTCCATCAATCTGGACTGGATCCGCGATTGCTCCATCGTCTGTTCGGTCCACTCCGACACCTTGGTGGCAGGGGTTGCATAAATCACCTCGATACCGGAACGTGCAAGCTGCTCGGCAAGTGCTCCGGCCATGAAGTAGTGATCGTCGTCATAAACAAGCACTGGGCCCGCGGGCACCACACCCCGCAACACCTGATCAGGCGACATGACCGAGGGATCACCCGGATCGATCATCGGCGCTCGGTGTGTCCGGCCTAGCCCGTCCTTGCGCCAGTGGGCACCGGTGGCGACAAAAATCGCCGACGCCCCGGAACCGAGTGCTTCCTCGACGCCAATCCGGTTGCCCGGCAACACCATGACATTGCTCATGCGCTGGATCTGTTGCAGGCGATAATCCACCACACGAAACCAGCTGGCCAAACCCGGCAATCGGCTCTCGAAGCGCAAGCGCCCGCCCAGCTGATCTTCGGCTTCGCACAACATCACTTCGTAACCGCGCTGCCCGAGCGCACGCGTCAGTTCGAGCCCGGTTGGACCGGCGCCCACGACGAGCACAGAGCGGTCACTGCGTTTGCCGGGCACCTGTTCCGGATGCCAGCCGCGACGCCACTCCTCACCCATGGTCGGATTCTGGGTACAGCGGATCGGCACACAATCATTGTCGCCGGTAACGCAGATATTGCAGCCGATACATTCGCGAATGTCCTCGAGCCTTCCCTGCTCGATCTTGCGCGGCAGGAACGGATCGGCAATCGATGGGCGCGCCGCGCCGATCAAATCCATCACACCCGATTTGATCACCCGCACCATCGCATCCGGTGACGTGTAGCGGCCCACACCGACCACCGATTTGGTGGTCAGCGATTTCACCGCCGCGATATACGGCTCCTGGAAGCCCTCCGGAGAGAACCGCGCGGTCTGGCTGTCGTTACTCCAATCGGCGATGTTGACGTCCCACAGATCCGGCAGTTCAGCCAGCATCCCGATGACATCCCGGCCTTCATTGTCGAACGTGAGGCCGAGCGGGCCGAGCAACTGGTCGACCGCAAGGCGAACGACGACGCCACAACGATCGCCGACTGCATCCTTCGTGTCTTCGATCAGCTCACGCAGCAACCGAACCCGATTCTCGAGGCTGCCGCCGTATTCGTCACTGCGCCGATTGGTTCGCCGGGACAGGAAATGCATGGGCATGCCGAGGTCGTGCCCGGCATACACATAGATCAGGTCAAAGCCGGCATCCCGCGACCGGATCGCCGCTTGCCGATGCCATTGCCGCACGTTCGCGATATCGCGTTTGGTCGCCGTGCGGGCTTGCATCGGGTCGCGGCTGCGCACCGGCAAGGCCGATGGGGCAATGGGCACTTCGCGGCTGTAACGATTGGGTGTTGCATAGCCGTTGAACATCAACTCGATACCGGCGAGCGAACCGTGTTCGTGAACCGCGTCGGTCATCAGGCGCAAAGCCGGAATATCGCGGTCTTCCCAGATCCGCCCTTCGTGATGAGGCGCAATCTCGGACAAGGGCGAAATCTCCACCTCCTCGGTGCAGACGACACCCCACCCGCCCTCAGCCTTGATGCCGCGCATGCGTGCAAGGGTTTGCGGGTAGACGTGACCCATGCCGTTGCAATGCGGCACTTGGTAAAAGCGGTTCTTCGTGCGAACAGGCCCGATCTGGACCGGCTCGAACAGGATGTCGTAACGGGGATCACGCATGGGAACTGCCCTCGACAAATCAGGCCGACACGCTAGTGCCAGCAGGGACGCTCGTCAAGCCCTCAGATACACGCCATGCCGCCCATGATGTAAAGTACGGATAGCTTGCAGTCGGACCATTGGGCCTGACCCATCGCTGCGGATGGGCGCGGTGTCCGGGAGCTGTCGAACACGAATCAAGGTTTCTTGAGTGCGATGGCCTTGAGTGCCCCAAGTGGGCGCACTATGAGACCGGAATGCCCAACTGCCTGGCGGTCGCACCGCCTGAATCGGTTCAGGCTTCTCTGAGTCGGTTGTTTCATCAAGTATCCGGAAATTTTTCTCACAGTTGGTTTGTCGCCACTCCTCCCGAAGCAACCACCACATTCCATGCGCATCCAATTCCTGATCTATCCAGCAATTGCCCTGCTTCTCTTGCTTGCGGCTTCGGCGATTGGTGCGCAGACCATCTACAAATGGGTCGACGCCAACGGTCGCGTTCAATACACGCAGACCCCGCCGCCCACGGGAACCCGGGCTACTACGCAAGACATGGGCAAGCCCGAGGCGAATCCGGAGCGCGCGCGATACTGCGAGTCGATTCGCAAGGTTGCCATTCGAATCGACAGCTATCGAGCAAGCGGCACACCTCTGGCTGCGATTGACGGACACCTCGCCACCCTCGAGACCGAGTACTCCGTCAATGTCAGCGTGATCGCCATGCGGGAAGTAGCCAGTTACGTGTACGGATCAGGCAGGCCCGGCAGGTATGACAACGACATGCCGACACGGGTGTTCAATGCCTGTATTGGCGGATCGTTCGGGAAATTCGCGATGAAATCCGGCAACTCGTCGTCACGCAAGTCGCCGGAAGACGCTCTGGGTGAAGGCGCAAAATCGGGCACTGGCTGGGTAACGTCCGGAAAAGTCGCCACGAACTACCACGTCGTTCGCGGCTCAAGCAATGTGCGAATCGTGCTCCATGATGGCCGCACCCTGAAAGCCACCACCGAATCGGTTGATGCGAAGAACGACGTTGCAGTGCTCGCGGTATCCGGAACGCTCCCTGCAGGCATTCCATTGGCTGAGAAGGAAGCCGGCATGGGCGCAGACGTCTTCACACTGGGATTCCCGCACACCGACATCATGGGCCACAATGCCAAACTGGCGACCGGCATTGTCAGTGCCACCACCGGCATGGGCGACGACCCGAGGTTCTACCAGATTTCCGTGCCGGTCCAGAGCGGCAACAGTGGTGGACCATTGGTGGACGGTGAAGGCCGGCTCGTCGCATTGGTCACGGCGAAGCTTTCTGCCACGCAGGTATTCGAGCGAACCGGCGACCTGCCGCAAAACGTGAACTACGCCATCAAAGTCGCCTACCTGAAGCCGTTGCTGGGGATCGGCGCCGCAAAGGATCTTCCTGCATCACCTGCAGGTGACCTGGAGTCGCTGGCAAACCGAATCACACCTGCAGTGGTCCGTGTCATCGCCGAGTGAATCCGAAGACAAGGCGGCATGCAGTCACCTGCATCAAAAGCAAGCAGAACCGAAATCCGAAGTGCCGACCAGCCGCTGAGGAAAGTCCCGGCGGCCCCTGGAAATCAACTCGTTCGCTCACTAGCTGGCTGGAGCTTGACCCCCGCTCCACTGCGCGCCATGCTGGCACGCTTTGATCCTGCTGAATGCCTGCCATGAGCCGTTATAACGCCTCCGATATTGAAGTCCTGTCCGGGCTCGACCCCGTCAAACGCCGGCCAGGCATGTATACCGACACCCAGCGCCCGAACCACCTGGCACAGGAAGTCATCGATAACTCGGTCGACGAAGCGCTGGGCGGGCACGCACGCACGGTCGATGTGACGGTGTTCAACGACGGCTCGGTCGAGGTGATTGACGATGGCCGCGGCATGCCAGTCGACATCCATCCGGAAGAAGGCATTCCAGGCGTCGAACTGATCCTCACTCGCCTTCACGCCGGCGGCAAGTTCTCGAACCGGAACTACGAGTTCTCGGGCGGCCTGCACGGCGTGGGTGTGTCGGTCGTCAATGCGCTGTCGAAACGGGTCGAAGTGAAGATCCAGCGCGACGGCAATATCTACCAGATGGATTTTGCCGACGGCGATCGGGTGGGTGGACTGCGTGTGATCGGCACTTGCCCGAAAAAGCACACCGGCACGCGCGTGCGGTTCTGGCCGGACCCGAAGTATTTCGATTCACCCAAGATCTCCATGCCGCGACTGCGCCATGTGCTGCGCGCAAAGGCCGTGTTGTGCCCGGGACTCAAGGTCAAGTTGTTCGATGAGGGCGCGAACGAGCGCCACGAGTGGTATTACGAAGACGGTCTCGCGGATTACCTGCGCGCCATGCTGCAGGGCCAGGAGATGTTGCCGCCCGACGTGTTTGTCGGCGGTCAGAAGAAAGACTCGGAAGCTGCGGACTGCGCGGTGGTCTGGACGCCCGAAGGCGAACTCGTCCAGGAAAGTTACGTCAACCTCATCCCGACGGTCCAGCACGGCACCCATGCAAATGGTTTGCGCACCGGCTTGACCGAAGCGCTGCGCGAGTTCTGCGATTTCCGCAATTTGCTCCCGCGCGGCGTGAAGCTGGCACCGGAAGACGTCTGGGATCGCCTGAGTTTTGTGTTTTCCTACAAATCGCAGGACCCGCAGTTCTCCGGACAGACCAAGGAACGCCTCAGTTCTCGCGGTGCGGCCGGTTTTGTCGAATCGATCGTGCACGACGCGTTTTCGCTGTGGCTGAACCAGCACACCGATCTCGGCGAACGGATTGCACAACTCGCGATCGAGCGTGCGCAGGCGCGCCTGAAGCAGGAAAAAGTGGTCGTCCGCAAGAAGATCACCCAAGGGCCTGCCCTGCCCGGCAAACTGGCCGACTGCATTTCGCAGGATCTCTCGCGCACCGAACTGTTCCTGGTCGAAGGTGACTCCGCCGGCGGCTCGGCCAAACAAGCCCGCGACAAGGATTTCCAGGCCATCCTGCCGCTGCGCGGCAAGATCCTGAACACCTGGGAAGTGGAATCGAGTGGCGTGTTGGCGTCCAACGAAGTCCACGACCTGGCGATCGCGATCGGCTGTGATCCCGGCTCCGAAAAGATGGACGGACTGCGTTACGGCAAGATCGTGATCCTCGCCGACGCCGACTCCGACGGTCTGCACATCGGCACACTGCTGACTGCGCTGTTCCTGCGCCATTTCCCCGTACTCGTGCGCGCCGGACACATCTTCGTGGCGATGCCGCCACTGTTCCGTGTCGACGTGGGCAAACAGGTGTTCTACGCGCTCGATGAAGAAGAGAAGCGCCTGCTGCTCGAAAAGATCGAACGCGAAAAGATCCGCGGCCAGGTCAACGTCACGCGCTTCAAAGGCCTCGGCGAAATGAATCCCTCACAGTTGCGTGAGTCGACGATTTTCCCGGACACGCGCCGACTCGTGCAGTTGACGATGGACGACCCCGAAGCCACACGCAAGCTGATGGACATGCTGCTGGCCAAGAAGCGTGCGTCGGATCGCAAGGAATGGCTGGAGAGCAAGGGCGACCTGGCGACGATCGAGGTCTGATCCTCGATCGCCGCAAGCGCTCATTCGAATCCGTTCGCGAACACTTCCGGCGGATCCGTGCCGAATCGCGCCATCGCAAAATCGAAGTCGCCGCTGGCCAGATTGAACACCCGCAATCCGGCCAGCACCGACTTGTTGCCATGACGCACTAGGCTGAACGCGTCGCTTTGTGGTGTTTGCCCGGAGCCCGCGCTGAAGTTCACGGTCACGGGCAGGCCGTTGTTGAACGTGAGGTCGGGCGTAAAACTCCTCAACGCTGCATCCGTGTGGACCACCCGCAACAACGCGAAGTTCTCAGGCGAGCCTGCGGAACCTGCAAGATAGATTGAACCGCCGGCGTCACTCGAAGGGGAGACCGCCAGCGTTGTCATGTTGACGCGAGTGCCGTTGGTCTCCAGGCAGCGGTAGGTGCGATTGGAGCCGTCGTTCTCTCCAGCGCCCCACATGAACGTCTCGCCACCCGAAGCTCCTTCGGTAAAGCCGAACGCGTAGATCCGCGTACCGAACCGCACCAATGACGACAGGGCGTGATCACCACCCGCACCGCAACTGCCGGAGCTTGCACTGACGACGATCAACGCGTCACCGTCCGGCGCGAACATGGTGTCGTCGGCAAGCGATGCGTTGTTGATTTTCCAGATCCCGCCCGGCGAATTGGACGTCTGATCAACTTCCTCGTACAGCCAGAAGCTGGAGTTGGCCTGCCCTGGCAGCACATCGATCATTCGCCGAACGACCGCACCGGAATTGGTCTGGACGGCCGGCAAGGCACTGACCACACCGGTCGATGACACGCGCTGGATCCACGCGGCAAAATTCTTGTTGCCGCCGACCAGCAGGCTGTCATCGGACAACACCAGTACCGCCCCACCTCTGTCATTCGTATCCGACGTTGGGTCGTACTTGAAGGCCAGGCCGCCATCACCGGCAAACGCGGTGTCGTCGGCGCCGGTAGCGGTAAAACGGATGACGCCGACATCGGTCGTCGCATTGCCGGAACAAGGAGTCGTGCCGACCACGACAATCCGGAAATTGGAGTCGAAGGCAGCATGGGTGACCTCGCTCATGCAGGCATCCTTGACGATCTTGCCGTTGATGCCGAACGTGGTGTCGAGCGAACCGTTGGCATTAAATCGTGCCAGCGCAATGCCAATGCCGCCCCCGGCAATACTGGCCGTACCCACGGCAACATACTTGCCGCCGAAGTTGTCCGGGTAACGCAGGACCTTCACGATCCGATCGGTCAACGTACCTGCCACGTCATACGGCAAGGTCACCTTGCCAGACGCGCCGAACGTGAGGTCGAGTTCGGACTCGGCGGCCAGCGCACAAAACGCCCAGGGCAACACCAGCAACAGGGAAACAATCGATCGCATATGGACACCTTGATCGCCCTGGATGGGCGTGATGTCCGGGGAAACGCCTTTTGGGATTGAACCATGACATGACCGGTCTGCTGCGCCGATCGGCGCGGCAGACCGGTCATGTCATTCGCGTTTGCGCGCGGACAACAAGGGAGAAGATGCCGAAAGGCCGTCATTCCCGCGAAAGCGGGAAACCACTCGGGTACCCCACGACCCAAACCTTGTCGCAACGAGTGGATCCCCGCTTGCGGGGGGATGGCGAGCGGAGGGGGAGCAACCGAATAAGCGACAGGTAGCTTGACAGCCACCTCGAGTCGTTCCGTGAGGCGGCGGCGGATGTTCTGGTGTCCATCAGTTTCTGCCTTGCCGTCGGCATCTTTGTCGATTCGTTCGAATGATGGGCCTCCCGCGAACGATCCAGACGGCGTGATTTGCTGCGAATGAGCGGCTTTGCCAACGCAGGGGCGACCTCACCCGGCTTGCCACAACCCGAGTTCCTCCCCCTTTGGTTGTCATGGTTCATGCCACCGGGCCCTGCTCTATTGACCACGTCTGGCGCCGGTCTCAACGGCTGCTATGGGCCAGAACAAGCGGGTGCTCAGGGCCGATCGCTTTTGCCAGCGCTTCCAATGCCGCGGGTGGGGGAGATTCTTGATTCAGTCGTGCCTGCCACAGCGTCAGCAGGTTCTGGTCCATGCCGTTGCCGTCGATGGCGTCACCGGCTGTTGTGATGGCCGAAGCCGCGAGTCTTCTGGCGAAGTCTTCATATCCTGAAACCTGCATGGATTCAGCCAGCAACAACAAGGCGCGCACGACGTTTCTTCGGGCCAGCGCGCCGGCACTGGCGATGGTTGGCATGGTGTCCAGCACGGTTTGCAAGCTTGCCTCGGTCGGGGTATCGCGCAAGGCGATAAAATTCGCAAAACCATTCGAGCTGGTCATCAGCGCCGGCTGCGCTGCCAAGGCCGGCCGAATGCGATCGAGCCGTGCTTTGGCCTCTGTGGTCTTGCCACTCAGTTGCAGGGTGTCGATGCCGCCCAGAGTCATGCGCAGGCAGTCCGGACTGGTCTCGCCGACACTCTTGCACATACGGTCCACTGCTGGGTCCAGGATTGCCACCGCCTCGCCTGGCCTTGCCAGCAGCGCCAACACTTTGGCTTCGGTCAGATCCCGCGCCGCGCGCGCGGGCGCGGATTCGGAGACCGTTGTATCAGCGTTGATGGCGTCGAGCGCTGCTTTGGCAGCCAGCAGGTCACCCCGAATGAACAAGGCGTTCGCCCTTTGGGTCGCTATCGTGCGCGTGGCGAAGTTCGTGCTGACATTCGACTCCGACCAGATCGCTTCGGCTTGACCTGCGAAGTCGATGGCAGCGTCCAGATTTCCTTCCAGCAGCATCGCCGTCGCAACCGCACCCACTACGGAGCCTCGCTCGAGTGCGGTGGTGTCGGTGGCCGTCATGGCCTGAGCTGCGGCCTCTCGGGACGCAATGGAAGCCGACGCCGCATCACCCTTTGCACGCAGAACCATTCCCCGCATCATGCTGATGCGCGCCACGAGCATGCCGCCGGCATGCTGCTCCGCGGTCATGTTCTGCTCTGCGCGCGCCAACGATGCTTCTGCTATATCCAGTTGACCGACCCGGATCGCCGAAAATGCCCGGTTGGCGGCCGCAAGCGCCTTGATGCGGCCCGGGCCTTCAGGCAACGTGGGCTCAAGCCTGTCCAGCATCTCCAGCGCTTTCGGAAACTCTGCCCGATGAACCAGCAGGTCGATCAGGGTGAGGCGAAGGGCCGCTTGCATGTTCGGGTCCCCGAACGCCCCCAGCAATCCCGGATCGGCTGCCAGGTCCATCAGGGACTCCGGGTCAATCGCCGTACCGGGCTCCGTGGCCCGATTGAGTACGGCGACGAAGTGTTCGCGCAGCACTTCCTGCAACCGCATCTCATCAAGTGCCGCGTCGCGTTCACGCTGCGCCGAAAGCGCCAATTCGGCAGCACGTGCCGACTCACGTTCTGCGCGTTGCGCCTGGATCAGGCTGAAGGTCGTCGACGCGATCAACGCCAGTGCAAACAACACTCCCGCGGTCACGGCGAGTCGATGCCGCTGCACGAACTTGGAGGAGCGATAGACAAACGAATCCGGCCGCGCTTCGATCGGCAGCCCGGAAAGGTGCCGTTCGATGTCTCGCTTCAGAGCCGACGCCGACGCGTAACGACGCGCCGGATCAGACTGAAGGCAAGTCAGCACGATCGTGTCCAGATCACCGCGAAGCGCCGCGATCGCTCTCGAATCGCCCTGTTCCCTGGCCAAACGTTTGGACGGACTTTCTGCAAGCCCGAGTTCACCCAACGCACCGGCCCGCAACACTTCGTTCCGTGCGAAAGGTCGTTTACCGGTCATCAGCTCAAAGGCAATGACGCCCAGCGCATACAGGTCCGTCGCGGTACTCACCGCACCACCGCTGATCTGCTCGGGCGCCGCGTAGTCGGGTGTGTAGGCTCGGTGTCCGGCATGGGTCGCGGTACTTGGCGCGTCTGCGAATTCCCCGAGATGTTTCGCGATGCCAAAGTCGAGCAGTTTCACTTGCCCGTTCGTATCCACCAGGATGTTCGCCGGCTTGAGGTCCCGATGCAGCACGAGGTTCTGGTGCGCGTACTGGACCGCATCACACACCTGCATGAACAAGGCGAGTCGCGCACGCAAGGGCAGGTCGAGTCGCGTCACATGGTGCGTGAGCGACTCGCCTTCGACCAGTTCCATGGCATACCAGGGCTGGGCATCACCGAACACACCACCATCCAGGAACCGGGCGATGTTGGGGTGTTGCAGCCGCACAAGAAACTGACGCTCCTGCGCGAACCGCCGCAGAGCCAGCGCATCATTGCCAAAGGAACTACCCAAGAGTTTGAGCGCGACGCTCTGATCAAATTCACCGTCGTTTCGTTCGGCGCGATAAACAGCGCCCATACCGCCGCGACCCAAGAGTGCGCGCAACACAAACGGGCCCACTTGAACGCCGATACGGGGATCCGGACCCGTGTCGGCAGACTGGACTTGCTCCAGCAACGGGCGATCCAGCGGCCCGTCGAGCGCATCGTCGGCCATCAGAAGCCGCGTCACTTCGGATTTCAGGGCCAGATCCTCGCCACATTGTTGCGTCAGCCACGCTTCGCGTTCCGTGGTTGGCAGCTCCAGGCATTCACCCAGCAACTGCAGCGCGCGGGCCAGTCGATCGGTGTTGGTCACAGGGATCGTCAAGGACCCGCTCCGGATTGGGCGAGATCGGCATGGATCAGCGCACGGGCTGTCCGCCAATCACGAAACACGGTGCGCTCGGTAACACCCAGCACCCGACTCATTTCGGGAAAACTCAAGCCCCCGAAAAAATGCAGCTGAACCACCTGCGCCAAACGCGCATCGGCACGTTCCAGTCGCGACAGGCTTTGCTCCAAAGCGAGCACATCAAGCCCTTCATCGGGTGTCTGTGCGGCGCCTTGATCATCAAGCGTCACCAGTTGCAGACCAGCGCCGCGTTTGTCGCGACCGCGCGCACGCGCCATGTCAACGAGAACCTGCCGCATCGCACGACTGGCCAGATTCAGCAGATGGGCCTCATCGACAACACGCACTTCGGCGAGCTTCAGATAGGCCTCGTGCACCAGGGCTGTTGTCGCCAGGGTATTGCCGCCGGACGCCAGATGGCGATGCGCGATGCGCTTCAGCTCATCGTACAAACGGTCGAACAGTCCGGCGGCGTCTTGCGGCGCACCCGTTGGGCGGTCCATGTGACCTCGTGTCTGGGCGGAGCCAATAAAAAGTATAGGCTCGCCCTGTTCGAGCGTCCAGCAGGATCGCTACTCGAAGCCATTCCGGAAGATGCCCAGAATATCCGGGCCATCGCTGGCGACGTTGTTCATCAGGTTCGGATCATTGATACCCACCGGCGGCGTGACTGAAGCCTGGTTGGAAATCGGCAACTCCGGCCCCTGCACGGGCAATACGCTGAATGTAAACGTGACCGAGCTTCCGATCGGCAGGTCGACGCGGGTATCAATACCACCCACACCATCGGTCGCACAGACGGCCTGACCTAGCGCGACACACTGCCAGACCCCGGAACTGAAGTCGGCATTGAGCGGATCCTGCACCCGGGCATCCACAACCGCGGCGGGACCTGGATTACTCACCACGATCGTGTAGTCGACCAAGTCCGCGCCATTCACGAAGGTCGCGCTGTTCGTCTTGGTGATCACAAGGTCCGCAACTGAACCGAACACTCCGGGAATCACCCCTCGCTCGTTGGAAGGGGTACTCCATCCGGCGACGTTTCTTGCGCTGACCTGACATCGATAGACTTGATTGTTCGTGAGGCCGGAAACCTCGATCGGTGAGCTCGCGCCCGTCACGACAAACGATCCTGGCGTGCACTCGGCCCGATATTCCAGCACGGGTGACCAGCCAACGAATACAGGCGGATCGAATACCAGTCGTGCAGCGCCATCCAGCGGCGTGATCGCGTTCAGGATCGGCGGCCCTGGCGGCTCGGCAGGTGTTGCGGTGATCCGGTTCGACCACGCCGAACTACCGCCGCTGTTCTTCGCATGGATCCAGCATTCGTGCGGGACGCCAATCAGCAGACCGGTGTACGTGAAGGGTGATTGTTGCCCCATCACGGTAGTGGAGATGATCTGGTCATTCCGTCTGCACGCGAACTCGTACCCGGTAATCGGACCGCCATTCGTGAACGTCGGCGGTTCGAATTCGAAGGTCAGGCTCGCAAGGCCGGGCTTCAAGGTCATCAGGGTCGGTGGGCCAGGCGGACCCGCCGGCACCAGCGTGACCGGATCCGAAGGTGTGGATGAGCCGATGGCATTCACGGCTTCGACGGAGCAGGTGTAGGACTGGCCGTTCGTCACGCCGAAGAATCGGACGATTGGCGTGTTTCCGCTCGACATCGCGGTTTCACCGCTGAGGCATCGCCCGATGTAGTGCAGGATCGGTGATCCGTTGGAGGCCGGCACCGAAACCCGGAGGTAAAGCTCCTGGTTCGCCGTCAGCGCTTCGACGATCGAAGGTTTTCCCGGCACATCCTGTGGGGTCACGTCGATCGGGTTTGAAGCGGGGCCAAATCCCACGATGTTCCGGGCACGTACGCTGCAGGTGACGGTCGTGCCGTTGACGAGCCCGCCGATCACGATTGGCGCGTTTGGTGAAGTGACGACCGTGTTGCCACAACGCCCCTCATATTCGAGGATCGGCAATCCACCATCCGAGGCCGGCGCTGAAAATGCCAACGTCGCCTGCGCAGGCCCGGACGATGCGCTGTTCAAAATCGGCGCGCCGGGCGCCAGCCCCACGAAGGCCGATATCGCATTCGAGATCTGCGACTGCCCAGCGGCATTCCGAGCTACGACCGTACACGCATATGTCTGCCCGTTGACCAGTCCTCCGACCACCAGAGGCGAACCCGGACCCGCAACTTCGACACCGCGACGACGCCCAATGTATTCGATGATCGGCGAACCGCCATCCGAAGACGGTGTTCCGAATGTCAGCGTGATCTGCCCGACGCCACCGGTCGCGGAAATCAGCGGCGCAATGGCCGGCACGGTAAACGTCGTGACTGGCAGGCTTGCCGAGTCCTGTCCCCAACCGATTGCATTACGTGCGCGCACCGCACATTGATGGACCGCACCATTCCACAGGCCGATGACGGTGATCGGGCTGGTGCTCGCGCGGAACGAAAACGATCCGGGGTTACATCGTGCTTCGTACTCCAGCACCGGATTGGTGCCACCCGGCGGCAATGGCGTGAACTCGACGCGTGCAGTCTGGCTGGCAATCGGCGTGACCGACAGAATCTGCGGTGGTGGCGGTGGCATCGGCACCACCACGACGTTCGGCGTGACTTCGTTCGATGGAGCCGATTGTGGGCTGGTGCCGAGTGCGTTCGTCGCGACCACCCTGCACGTCACCGGCACGCCGTTCGGCAATCCGCTGACGACGATCGGTGAACTGGTGCCGCTCGCGGACTGGCTGCCACAGGTAGCCGAATAACCGAGGATCGGCAGACTGCCGCGGAATACCGGCGGCGCAAAACGCACCATGACACTGGCATCCCCTGCGGTCGCGAGGCCAATCGCAGGCGCGCCGAGGATGCCCCGACCACCGATGAACTGGCCGACACTCTGGACCTCGTTGCGCAACCAGGTCACACCGACCATCACCTGCGTGACCAGAGACTGATTGACGGTGTTGACGACGGAGACATGGGGCCCACTGAAGTCGGTGGTGTACGCACGTGTGCCATCCGGGCTGATCCCGACCGACCAGGTCCGCGACGGGCTGCCCGACGCCACGGAAACGGTTCCGACAACCTGACCATTCGACAGGTTGATTGTGGTCAGGGACGCCAGCTCAGCGCGTGTGACAAACAACCGCGACCCATCCGGACTCACGGCAACACCCTGCGGGCGGTTGGCCAGGGCGAAATTCTGAACGACGAGGTTTGTCGCAGTGTCCATGGCCGCCACGGTCCCGGTGTCGGGGCAAGTCACGTACAGTCGGCTGCCGTTCGGGTGAATCGCCAGGGCATTCGGGTACTGGCACGCAAAATTGTCTGCCAACACCGCGCCCGTGGCGGTGTCGAGCACACCGACCCGCGCAGCACCCAGCCG
Source organism: Ahniella sp. (assembly GCA_016712105.1). GTDB lineage: Bacteria > Pseudomonadota > Gammaproteobacteria > Xanthomonadales > Ahniellaceae > Ahniella. The sequence continues at coordinate 53,101 of JADJRU010000051.1, read as the reverse complement.
CGCCACATACGCGCGAGTCCCCCACGGATCGAACACCACATCAGCCGGCGAATCCGCCATCGAAATCGTGCGGCGGATCGTGTTCGTGGTCGCGTCGATTTCCGAAACCGAATTGCTGCTCAGGTTGGCGACCAGAACCGTGCCGCCATCTGGACTGACGGCGATGCCACGAGGATTGTTCTGGACCGTGATGGTGCCGATAACGGCACGTGTGTCGGTATCGATCACGGAAACGGTATTGTTGCCCCAGTTCGACACGTAGGCCCGTGGCGTGCTCTGACTCACGGCGATCGCCACCGGATTGATGCCAACGTTGATGTACCCCAAGATCTGGTTGTTCGACAGGTCGATGGCGACGACCTGGTTGTACGCACCGATCGGAATGAACGCCATGGCGGCACCGGAGGCAACTTGTGGCCCCGACAGCAAGCCCAGCACGAGCAACAGCATGAACCAAAAAGCGTTCGATCCCGATCGAGCGGTGCCGAAGCGGATGAAATATTCACGAATTCCGTCGATGTTCACGCCTGACTCCCGCCGACCAGAAAGTCTGGTCCTGATGGGTCTAGCGGAATCCGGGGGTCTGGACTGTCACGGCTGGATCAATCGGGCCAAACGGCCGCGTACCGGCGCGTCGGGTACAAATTTGGAATCGATCGCTTCAAGGATGGCCAGCGCCACTGCTTTTGCATCCGCGCGATCATTACCCTGATTTCTCTGGTGGAGCAGTTCAGCGCGCATCAACTCGTTGAGCAGTCGCTGCGGATGGTGATAACCCGAAGCCTTGTCGATCAAGGAATCCGCTTCGGCCAGAAACGCGATTGCCTGGTCGAGGTTGCCGGCCCGACGCGCCAAGCATGATTCCGCAGCGAGGCTGAGACCTTTGAGATCGGCACTCGCGTCGGGAACCGTGGCGGCAAATTGGTCGAGCCAGGCACGGGCACGCACGGGATCATCCGATTCGCAGTCGATTTCGGCCAGCGCCAACCTCGCAAAAGCAAGATCTGCGTGATGGGCTGCAAGTGCCGCTGCGCGAACCTGTTCCACCTCTGCCGCCTTCTTGCGTGCCTCGACCAACCGACCCATCCGCATCAGCAACAAGGCGTGATTGAGGTTCATGGTTGCGTAACCCAGATTCTGCGGGCCCCATCGCGCCCGCGCAACGGCAATCGCACGATCAAACGTCCGATCGGATGCAGGCAAGTCCCCCACACGCTGCAACGACATCGCGAGGCCGTTCATCATCACCGCGTAGGAAGGCGTGTCCTCACCAATCTTGCGCGCGGCGATTTCCAGCGCTTCCTGGTACAAGGGCAACGCTTCCATCGAGCGACCATGGTTGTCGAGCACCCGCGCCAGTTCGGTCAGTCGCCAGGGAATATGCGGATCATCTTCACCCATCAACTTGCGGCGTTCCATCAATGCTTCGCGCAGGAATTGTTCGGCCTCATCCGGCCGCTTCAGGTCGGACAGGGTACGACCCAACATTTCCTTGGTATTGAGCAATCGCTCGTGATCAGACGGCGGGTACTTCAATTGCAGTTCGAGGCATTCGCGCAGCAGCGTTTCGGCCTCGGCAAAACTCGCGCTTCCCCAGGTGGTAGCCGGCCATGGCATGAAGCGCATCCATCAGCCCCAACCCATTCGGATCCAGTGTGCGCTGTGCCTCAGCAACCTGTTTGAGCAACTCGAAACCTTCGGGATCACCCTGCATTGACAGGATACTACCCAAGTCTTGCCGTGCCTCTGCGAGCATCTTTGGCGTCGTTTCCTTCAGGCCTTCGAGCACCGACAAAACTTCGCGTGCGGGTGCGACCGCATCGCGGGCATCAAAGGATTCCAGTCGCAACGCGACCAACTGCTGCAGTTGTGTCACCAGTTGGTCCGGTCGATCCAGCGTTCGAGTCAGCGCGATCGCTTTCTGGATCGACTCGTGCGCCAACTGGTCGCTACCCAGAACAGAGAGCACGCTCGCCAGCGTCGCATAGAGTTCCGACTGAACGGCGGGCTGGTCGGCCAATTCGGTATCGATGCGTGCAAGTGCCTGGGTCACGAGTTTGCTCGTGGGCACTTCGCCGCTGCCGGCATCCGGATTGGCGCCATCCAGAATGGAGACCAGGAAGTCGCTGATCTGACGGGCACTCGTTTCCGCCTGTCGTGCGCGGTCGCGCTCAAGCACCGCCTGTTGTTCGGCCACTCGCGCGCGGTCACGCTCGCGAATGGTCTGTATGGTGAACACACTCGCCAACACCACAAACGCCAGTCCCGCAGCGACCACTTGCCAATGACGCCGGAGCCATTTCTTCGCGCCGTATGAAAACGTCTTCGGCATGGCCGCCAGGGGCTGGCCATCCAGCCGAGCTTCGAGATCCGCACGGAAGTCTGCGACCGACCCATACCGATCGGTGGGCTCAAACGCGCAAGCGCGTCGGATCAGCGCACTCAGTTCGGCATCGATCCGGTGATCTCCAAGCAAACACTCCAGCAATCGCCCCAAGCTGAAAACATCGGTGGCCGTAGTCACTGCATGTCCGGCTTCGAGTTCCGGACTGGCGAACCCCGGCGTGAATGCACGAACACGCAGGGAACTGGATGATGGCTGGGACGAGGCCAGCGGCTCGTCGAGCGGACGTGCGATGCCGAAATCGAGGACACACGGCCGCCCCTGCGTGTCGACCAGAATGTTGCTGGGCTTGAGGTCACAATGGATGACCAGTCGCGCGTGCGCGTAACTGATGGCGTCACAGACCGGGAGCATCAATCGCAGAATCGCTGCGCTGCCGAGCTTGCGCTCGGCGCAATACTGATCGATCGGCAGACCATCCTGCATCGCCATCACGAAGTACGGCTGCCCACCGGGTGTCGCACCGCCGTCCAGAAGGCGTGCGATATTGGGATGGGTCAGGCCGGCGAGGATCTGGCGTTCGCGCGCGAGGTATGCCAAAGCAGCCTGACTCGGCAAACCCTTCAGCACTTTCAGCGCAGCGGTCTGCTGGAAGTGCCCGTCGCTGCGTTGCGCCTCGAAGACGGTGCCCATACCGCCTTCGCCGAGCACACCAATCAGGGTCCATGCGCCGAGGACACTGCCGGTTTTGGGCGCATCGGCCGTGATGGCGCCGAGCAGACCGCTGACGGCCTGTCCGTCGAGGCCGGTCCCTACCGTCGATCGCGCCAGCAACGCCAGCACCCGGGCGCGCACTTCCGGATCCGGTTCTTCCGACGCCAACCGGGCGCGACGCTCGGCGTCGGCCAGCAACCAATTGGTCGAACCAGGCTCGAACCCGCTGGAATCGTTCAGTGTCCACCGGACAACTCCTCGCGTAACCAGGCTTTCGCGAACCGGAAGTCGCGGTCGACGGTCGCCAGGGAAACGCCCAGGACTTCGGATATCCCGACCCGATCCAGCCCGGCGAAGTAACTGAGGTGCAGGACCTCGGCACAGCGAGGGTCGAGTCGGGCCAGCGCTTCCAGCGCCTGATCCAGCGCCAGCACCTCGGTCACCATCGATTCCTCGGCTGCCATCACCTCGGACAGGCTCACCCGGACATCACCACCGCCGCGTTTTTCCGCCTGCCGCGCACGGGCGTGGTCGACCAGGGCCGAGCGGATATACAGAGACATCCCGGCGAAAAAATGCGCCCGGTTCTTGAACACGACATCGGACTCGGCCACGCGCAGGTAGGCTTCATGCAGCAGCGCGGTCGGCGAGAGCGTCAGGTCCTCGCCAGCTTGCCGAAGTCGCTGGCGCGCAATCCGTTTGAGTTCCTCGTAAGCCATTTCGAACGCCCGGCCGAACGCCTCTTTGCCGCCCTCCTGCCAGGAGTGCAACAAGTCGGTGAGCCGCGGTTCGTTCGGTGTAGGCATAAAATTCGGGACCAGGGCAGTGCGTCGGCGGGCACCGATGATCGGGGCTCGATCGACAGGGTATTGATCCTTGCTTACTGTCAGCTGGTTGGCAAGCCAAGGCCTGAAAGCCGGCCGGCTGCTACAATGGCCCGTTTCCCCGAATCCGGAGTCCCGCATGAGCATTGAACAGCTGGAAGAAATCGCCCTCGCCATGGTGGCCGAAGGCAAGGGCATCATCGCCATCGACGAGTCGAACGCGACCATCAAGAAGCGCTTCGACGCCGTCGGCATCGATTGCACCGAAGAGAACCGTCGCGCCTACCGCGAGTTGCTGCTGACCACGCCGAACCTGTCGGATCACATCTCCGGCGCCATCCTGTACGACGAAACGATCCGCCAGTCGACGAAGGCCGGCGTGCCGTTCACGAAGATCATGATGGACAACGGCATCCTGCCCGGCATCAAGGTCGACAAGGGCCCGCAGCCGCTCGCCGGGTTCCCGGGCGAAGTGGTCACCGAAGGCCTCGACGGCCTGCGTGATCGCCTGAATGAATACGCCCGCCTCGGCGCGAAGTTCGCCAAGTGGCGCGCGGTGATCTCGATCGGCGACGACATGCCGAGCTCCACCGCGATCGATGCCAACTGCCATGCGCTCGCCCGTTATGCGGCGCTGTGCCAGGAAGCCGGCATCGTGCCGATGGTCGAGCCGGAAGTACTGATGGACGGCACCCACGACATCGACACCTGCTTCGACGTGACGGAAGCCGTGCTGCGCTCGCTGTTTGCGACGATGTACGAACACAACGTGTGGCTGGAAGGCAGCATCCTGAAAGCCAGCATGGTCATCCACGGCAAGGACTGCCCGGACAAGGCAAGCGTCGAAGACGTCGCCATGGCCACCGTTCGTTGCCTGCGCGCCACCGTGCCGGCCACGTTGCCGGGGATCGTGTTCCTGTCGGGCGGCCAGTCCGATCAGGACGCCACGGCGCACCTCAACGAAATGAACCAGATGGGTCCGCACCCTTGGCCGCTGTCGTTCTCGTATGGCCGTGCCATGCAGACCGCCGCGCTCAAGCTTTGGTCGCAGGACATCGTCGGCAATGTCGCGAAGGCGCAGAAGATCGTCGCCCAGCGTGCCCGTGAAAACGGCATGGCTGCGTTGGGTCGCTGGTCGCTGGACCTGGCTGGCTGATCGCCAGTTCAACGCGTTGAAAAAGACCGGGCTTGCCCGGTCTTTTTGGGTGTCGCCGACACCCGCGACTGCGACATCCATCAACTGCGGGAGAAGTGTTTTTCCAACCCTACCCGAACAGATGGGCGGGGATGACGAGCGGAGGGGCCGGCGAAAACGGGCGTCCAAACGCTCGTGCCACACACCAAGTCCGTCATTCCCGCGAAAGCGGGAAACCACTCGGGTGCTACACAACCCAAACCGGCTCGCAACTAGTGGATCCCCGCTTGCGCGGGGATGACGGTTGGTGAGGCCGTGCGCGGGGATGACGGTTGGTGAGGCCGTGCGCGGGGATAACGATTGGAGGGGCCTGCGACAACGGGCCTCTGAAAGCTCGTGCCACACACCAAGAGCCCGTCATTCCCGCGAAAGCGGGAAACCACTCGGGTGCTACACAACCCAAACCGGCTCGCAACTAGTGGATCTCCCGCTTGCGCGGGGATGACGGTTGGTGTGAGGCCGTGCGCGGGGATGACGGTTGGTGAGGCCGTGCGCGGGGATAACGATTGGAGGGGCCTGCGACAACGGGCCTCTGAAAGCTCGTGCCACACACCAAGAGCCCGTCATTCCCGCGAAAGCGGGAAACCACTCGGGTGCCACACGATCCAAACCGGGTCGCACTAGTGGATCTCGCTTGCGCGGGGATGACGGTTGGTGAGGCCGTGCGCGGGGATGACGGTTGGTGAGGCCGTGCGCGGGGATGACGGTTGGTGAGGCCGTGCGCGGGGATGACGATTGGAGGGGCCTGCGACAACGGGCCTCTGAAAGCTCGTGCCACACACCAAGAGCCCGTCATTCCCGCGAAAGCGGGAAACCACTCGGGTGCCACACGACCCAAACCGGGTCGCAACTAGTGGATCCCCGCTTGCGCGGGGATGACGGTTGGTGAGGCCGTGCGCGGGGATGACGGTTGGTGAGGCCGTGCGCGGGGATGACGATTGGAGGGGCCTGCGACAACGGGCCTCTGAAAGCTCGTGCCACACACAAAGTCCGTCATTCCCGCGAAAGCGGGAAACCACTCGGGTGCCACACGATCCAAACCCGGTCGCAACTAGTGGATCCCCGCTTGCGCGGGGATGACGGTTGGTGAGGCCGTGCGCGGGGATGACGAGCGGAGGGCGCGTAACCGAAAAAGCGACAAATAGTTTGACAGCCACCGGAACATCGAGGAGGGCCGTGGCATCTGGCTGCAATCAGGCAACTGTGGGAACTCCCACAGATGAGCGCATCGCTGGTTTTCATCAGGAACCTGCCGCCAAACCAGACCTGTGGGCACTCCCACAGGGGACAAGGCAATTTCGGAGCACTAAGCCCTCCCCGCGATTGCGGAGAGGACTCGTCGGCGCACCCTATTCGAATCCGTCGGTGAAGATGCCATTCGGCAAACAACTCACGACCACAGTGGCGCTGTTCGCGCCAGCCAGCGTTCCGCCGCCGCTCGTCACCAAACATTGCTGCTGGAATGCGGCATCCGGCTGAGTACCCACCGAGACAAGATAGTTGCTGCCATCATCCAGTGCCGTGCTGAAGGTGAACGAACCATTCGCACTGACTACCAGCGGATCACTTCCGTTGTTCTGCAAGGTCACGGTCGCACCCGCGGCGAGCCCGCTGATTGAGCCACCGACCGTGTAGGTATTGGTTGTACAGGTCACGGTGACTGCGGTGATGTTGGCTCCCACGATCTGCCCGCTGCTGACCGCAACCGCACAGGTCTGGTTCGGTGTGGTTGGCTGCGTCAGGACGGTCACGGAGAAGAACGAAGCATCGGCCAGGGGGGTAACAAACGTGAACCCACCGTTGTTACTGACAGTCAGGTTGTCACCGCCATTGTTCTGCAGCACCACGGAGTTACCTGCCGCGAGCCCCGACACCGTGCCGCCGATCGTGTAGGTCGTCGTGACACAGCTCACCACCACATTCGTGACGTTCGAGCCGGACACATTGCCGGTGTTCGCCGAAGCCGTACACACCTGATTCGGTGTGGTCGGCTGCGTCAACACGCTGACGTTATACGCACCACCATCCACCACCGAGGTCGCAAACGTGAAGCTGCCATTCGCCGCAACCGTCAGGTTGTCACCGCCATTGTTTTGCAGCACCACGGAGTTACCGGCCGCGAGCCCGACACCGATCCGCCGATCGTGTACGTCGTCGACACAACTCACCACGACACTGGTGACGTTCGCGCCGGACACAGTGCCAGTGTTCGCCGAAGCCGTACACACCTGATTCGGTGTGGTCGGCTGCGTCAACACGCTGACGTTATACGCACCACCATCCACCACCGAGGTCGCAAACGTGAAGCTGCCATTCGCCGCAACCGTCAGGTTGTCACCGCCATTGTTTTGCAGCACCACGGAGTTACCGGCCGCGAGCCCCGACACCGTGCCGCCGATCGTATACGTCGTCGTGACACAACTCACCGCGACGTTCGTGACATTCGCGCCGGTCACGTTGCCAGTGTTCGCCGAAGCCGTACACACCTGATTCGGTGTGGTCGGCTGGGTCAACACGCTGACGTTATACGCACCACCATCCACCACCGAGGTTGCAAACGTGAAGTTGCCATTCGCCGGAACCGTCAGGTCGTCACCGCCGTTGTTGCGCAGGACCACCGAATTGCCAGCAGCCAGGCCGCTGACCGATCCGCCGATCGTGTACGTCGTCGTGACACAGCTCACCGCAACGTTCGTGACGTTCGCACCCGACACAGTGCCAGTGTTCGCCGAAGCCGTACACACCTGATTCGGCATCGTCGGCTGCGTGAACACGCTGACGGAATACGCTCCACCATCGGCGACGGGCGTCGCGAACGTGAAGTTGCCATTCGCCGCAACCGTCAGGTCGTCACCGCCGTTGTTGCGCAGGACCACCGAATTGCCTGCAGCCAAGCCGCTGACCGCTCCGCCGATCGTGTACGTCGTCGTGACACAACTCACCGCGACGTTCGTGACATTCGCGCCGGTCACGTTGCCAGTGTTCGCCGAAGCCGTACACACCTGATTCGGCGTCGTCGGCTGCGTGAACACGCTGACGGAATACGCTCCACCATCGGCAACGGGCGTCGCAAACGTGAAGTTGCCATTCGCCGGAACCGTCAGATCATCACCGCTGTTGTTGCGCAGGACCACCGAATTACCGGCAGCCAGGCCGCTGACCGATCCGCCGATCGTGTACGTCGTCGTGACACAGCTCACCGCAACGTTCGTGACGTTCGCGCCCGACACAGTGCCGGTGTTCGCCGAAGCAGTACAGACCTGATTCGGCGTCGTCGGCTGCGTCAACACGCTGACGTTATACGCACCACCATCCACCACCGAGGTCGCAAACGTGAAGCTGCCATTCGCCGCAACCGTCAGGTTGTCACCGCCATTGTTTTGCAGCACCACGGAGTTACCGGCCGCGAGCCCCGACACCGTGCCGCCGATCGTGTAGGTCGTCGTGACACAAGACACCGCCACGTTCGTGACGTTCGCGCCGGACACGGTGCCAGTGTTCGCCGAAGCCGTACACACCTGATTCGGTGTGGTCGGCTGCGTCAACACGCTGACGTTATACGCACCACCATCCACCACCGAGGTCGCAAACGTGAAGCTGCCGTTGGCCGCAACCGTCAGGTTGTCACCGCCATTGTTTTGCAGAACCACGGAGTTACCTGCCGCGAGCCCCGACACCGTGCCGCCGATCGTGTACGTCGTCGTGACACAACTCACCGCGACATTCGTGACGTTCGCGCCGGACACAGTGCCGGTGTTCGCCGAAGCCGTACACACCTGATTCGGCGTCGTCGGCTGCGTGAACACGCTGACGTTATACGCACCACCATCCGCAACGGGCGTCGTAAACGTGAAGTTGCCATTCGCCCCAACCGTCACGTCGTCACCGCCGTTGTTGCGCAGGACCACCGAATTGCCCGCAGCCAGGCCGCTGACCGATCCGCCGATCGTGTACGTCGTCGTGACACAACTCACCACGACACTGGTGACATTCGCGCCGGACACAGTGCCAGTGTTCGCCGATGCCGTACACACTTGGTTCGGCGTGGTTGGTTGAGTCAACACCGACACCGCATAAGCACCGCCATTCGCGACCGGTGTCGCAAACGTGAAGCTGCCATTGGCCGATACCACGAGGTTGTCGCCCGCGTTGTTCTGAAGTGTCACGGTGTTGCCTGCAGCCAGGCCACTCACCGTGCCGCCAACCGTAAAGGTTGTCGCAGCACAGGACACGGCAACGTTCGTGATGTTGGCGCCGGCCAGCGTGCCGTTGCCACTCGAAACCGTGCAGTTCTGATCTGGCGTCGTCGGTTGTGTACGCACGGTGACGGCAAACGTGCTGCCATCCTGCAATGGCTCGGGGAACGTGAACGAGCCGTTCGCAGCAACCGTCAGATCGTCGAGCCCATTGTTGCGCAGGACCACATCGTTGCCTGCAGCCAGGCCACTCACCGTGCCGCCGATCGTGAACAGGTTGCAGTTGTTGCAGACCCGTGTTTTCCAGGCGCCACGACCGTGGGTAAACGCGAACAGGTTATTGCCTGCCGCATCGAACTTCATTGACTCGACTGGTGTCTTCGCGAAGCCGGTGTTCTCGACGTACCAGGTTGCACCGGCATCGATCGACGTGAAGACACCGAGATCCGTTCCCACAAAAACCTGATCCGGGAAATTCGGATTGACGGCGACGGTGAGTGCCGGAATCTGTGGCAACGCCGTGGCGCCTGCGCCAACACTGGCCGCCCAGGTTTGACCACCGTTCGTCGACTTGAACAGGTTGTTGACCCCAAACGAAGAAATCGTGGCATAGGCAATCAGGGGGTCAGTCGGGTGCCAGGCAATCCAGGAAACGTAGTTTGCGGCCAGAATGGAACCGGTGCCGGGCCAGAATCCGGTATCCGGGGCCGTGAGTGCACTGTAGTTGTAGTGGAAACATCCGTCCGACATGCCGACCAGCACTCGATTGCCATCAGCCGGATGAACCGCGATAGCCGAAATGGAACCACTACCGCAGGTACTGGTGACGCCCGTTGCGCGCGCCCAGCTCGTAGCCTGATTGGTACTGCGCCAGATATCGAAACCACCGGTCCAGATTTCGTCCTTGTTGACGTTCGCCATGGTGAACGGCGCAATGAACAGGAACCCTGAACCCGTGATGCCTGTATTCGCAGCGCTGAACGATACGCCGCCATCGGTCGACCGCTTGAGCGAGTTGCCGGTGTTTTCCAGGAAAAGGACGTCGTCGTTGGTCGGCGCGGCATTGGTGTCGACGGCGGCGTACCCGCCATCACCGCCAGCCAGAATCGACCAATTCAGATTGCCGGAAAACCCGCGCAAAGTACCGTTGTCCTGCAGACCGCCGAAATAGGTCAAACCATCCGGATACACGGCGCCGTCGTAGAACTGAGTCGTCACCATGCCATTGCTGCGATCACTCCATGCAACCGCGCCTGCAACCTCCGTGCCGCAAAGGGCACCAATCGTTGATCCGACATTGGCCGTGGCATCTGCCGTTCGCTGGATACCACCGTCATTGGCAACGAACATCACCCGGTTCGTGGTGCCGTTGTAGTCGGGCGGGAACACGATGCCGTGCTGGTCGGCATGCGCATATTGCGGGTCTGCCTTGCCGAACCACCAGTAACTGGCAACTCCCCAGTCGACGCCACCGTTGTCCGAACGCCACAAGTCGATGCCACCGGCCAGAACGCGATTCTCGTTGACCGGATCGACCGCGATGACATTGTCGTACCAGCCTTGGTTGAATAGCTGCGACCTGCCTGATCCGCATTCGGTCAGCAGTGCAATGATCGGGTTCGCAGGAGCAGTTTTTGAATCTTGTCGGTGACAGCACCAAACGCGCTCGTGCCGAGCCGCTGCGTGGTAAAACTGTCGCCATTGTTGATCGATCGGTAGATGCCATGAAGTCCGTATAGACCAGGACCGCCCACGGCACTGCGTTGTGACGCCATCACGTAAAGTACGGCCTCATTCGATGGCGCGATGGCGAGTGAACTGCGCCCTTGCCCGGCCAGACTCATGATGGAAGCCAATGTGCTCACGTCGGTATCGTCTGCACGGTAGATCGTGCCCTGCGAGGTGCTTCGCCCACACGCCACGAACACGCGTCCGCTGCCACCGATTTTCTGGATCGCCATATCGTTGCAACCGCCCACAGCGGCTGCATTCAACACCTGGCTGAAACTGGCGCCGCCGTCGACCGAACGATAGACGCCCTGTCCCGTTGCAGCCCAGATCCGTTGTGTGTTGCGCGGACTCACGACGATCTTCATCGTGAAGTGGAAGTTGGCGTTGTTCGTTGCCGGAATCTGCGACCAACTGGCGCCGGCATCGATGGACTTGAAGATGCCTGCACCGCGGATGGCATCAATATTGCCGAACCCTTCGCCGGTTCCGGCGTAGATCACATTCGCGTCCAGGGGATCAAACGCCAGCGCCACGACAGCAAGATTGGCCATCTGGTCGGTGTTCGTGGCCCAGGTCAGTCCCGCATCCGTGGATTTCCAAACTCCACCCGCCACGCCACCGGCGTACATGATGCTGGTACTGGTCGGATGGATGATCAAGGCGCGCGTGCGACCACCCTGGTTGGCAGGGCCCAGATTCGACCAGGCGCCCAAGGCATTCCCCGCGCGTTGCTGCGAAGGGATCAAACGGCTCGCTGATGCCCACGGCCCGCGAGACGCGACCGGAATCACTCGAAATCCGCGGCATGGCGCGGATATGCCGCAGGGCGTCGAAGTACATGTCTGGCCCGATGGAACGGGTGGTTCTCGTAGCGTTGTCGCCGCGGGTGATGATCGACCCGGTTCGGCTGTTGACATAAAACTCTTCAGCCTGATCCGGAAAGCCCTGCGGGGGTTGTTGCGCCGCTTTCCGGAGTTTTCGGTCAATTCGGCTCTTTCGCTCGGCATCAATCGGCGCAATGACCTCGATGGCGTCCTGCGCACTCACTTCCGGGGCCGGATCCTTGCCCGTCGCGCCAGCGACCGAGGCCGATCCCAACAGCGCCAAACCCAAAGCGAGCACCTGCCCGCGCCAATCCACTCGATTGATCATGAAACAGCCCCTTGGGAACTCGAAAATGACTTGGACGGACCATGCCGCAATTGGCCCTATGCTCCCACAAACCCGGTCTGGCACGACAATCCGTCAGCGCTTGATCCTTGGCGCGTCGCCCCAAGTTATGGGACGCAAGCCGTTGCCACGGGACCCCAACCCGTTCGCGACGGGCACCAGGAATGGCGGAACTCACTCAATCGATAAACATGATCTATCGAAACCATCGGAACAAACGATTTGATCTATGAGTAGCATTACCGCAAACTCTTTCGTGTAGTTCAGTGCATTCGACCCAAGGAGAGAAGCATGTCCAATGAATCCAAGTGCCCGTTTTCGGGCAACGCCGCCAAAGCGGCCGTCGCCGGCACGACCGGCAACGCAGGCTGGTGGCCCAACCAGCTCAACCTCAAGATCCTCCACCAGCATTCTGCCGAGTCGAACCCGCAGGGTGGCTCGTTCAACTATGCCGAAGCCTTCAAGAGCCTCGACCTTGATGCGGTGGTCAAAGACCTGACGGCACTGATGACCGATTCGCAGGATTGGTGGCCGGCCGACTGGGGCCACTACGGCGGCCTGATGATCCGGCTGACCTGGCACGCTGCCGGCACCTACCGTATTCACGATGGTCGCGGCGGCGGTGGCACCGGCAACCAGCGTTTTGCCCCGCTGAACAGCTGGCCGGACAACGGCAACCTCGACAAGGCCCGTCGCCTGTTGTGGCCGATCAAGCAGAAATACGGCAACAAGATTTCCTGGGCCGACCTGTTGATTCTCACCGGCAACGTCGCACTGGAATCGATGGGCTTCAAGACCTTCGGCTTTGCCGGTGGCCGCGCCGATATCTGGGCGCCTGAAGAAGACATCTACTGGGGTCCGGAAACCACCTGGCTGGGCGACAAGCGTTACAGCGGCGATCGCGAACTCGCGAACCCGCTCGGCGCCGTGCAGATGGGCCTGATCTACGTGAACCCGCAGGGTCCGAACGGCAATCCTGACCCGGTCGCTTCTGGCCGTGATGTCCGCGAAACGTTCAGCCGCATGGCCATGAACGACGAAGAGACCGTGGCACTGGTTGCCGGCGGCCATACCTTCGGCAAGGCGCATGGCGCTGGTCCTGAAGGTGATGTCGGCCCGGAACCGGAAGGCGCCGACCTTGCGCATCAGGGTTTTGGCTGGATCAACAAGTTCGGCAGCGGCAAGGGCGCGCACACCACGACCAGCGGCATCGAAGGCGCGTGGAAGCCGAACCCGACGACCTGGGACAACGGTTACTTCGACATGCTGTTCGGCTACGAGTGGGAACTCACGAAGAGCCCGACCGGCGCCCATCAGTGGACACCGAAGAACTGCAAGCCGGAGCATCTGATTCCGGACGCCCACGACCCGTCGAGAAAGCAGCCGCCGATGATGACCACGGCCGACCTGTCGCTCCGTTTTGATCCGGGCTTCGAGAAGGCATCGCGCAAGTTCCATCAGGATCCGGCAGCATTCGCCGACGCGTTCGCACGCGCCTGGTTCAAGCTGACGCATCGTGACATGGGCCCGCGCGCTCGCTACCTCGGCAAGCTTGTGCCGAGCGAAGTGCTGATCTGGCAGGATCCGGTTCCGGCCGTCGATCATGCCCTCGTGGACGCCGCCGACGCTGCTGCACTGAAGGCCAAGGTCCTCGCTTCGGGCCTGTCGATTTCCGAACTGGTTTCGACGGCATGGGCTTCTGCCTCGTCGTTCCGCGGCAGTGACAAGCGTGGTGGCGCCAACGGCGCACGTATCCGCCTCGCTCCGCAGAAGGATTGGGAAGCCAATCAGCCAGCGCAGTTGGCGAAGGTGCTCGCCGCACTCGAGTCGATCCAGAAAGACTTCAATGCCTCCGCCACCGGCGGCAAGAAGATCTCGCTGGCCGATCTGATCGTGCTCGCCGGCAACGCAGCGGTCGAAGCCGCAGCGAAGAAGGCTGGTATCGACACCACGGTGCCGTTTGCACCGGGTCGTACCGATGCGTCGCAGGACCAGACCGACGTTGACTCGTTCGCGGTTCTCGAGCCCGAGGCCGACGGATTCCGCAACTATGCCAAGGCACACGTCGAAGGCGCGCAGGCGGAATACCTGATCGACAAGGCCCAGCTGTTGAACTTGTCCGCTCCGGAAATGACGGTGCTCGTCGGCGGCCTGCGTGCGCTCAATGCGAACGTCGGCAAGGCCCAGCATGGTGTGTTCACGCAGCGTCCGGAAGCCCTCACGAACGACTTCTTCGTGAACCTCCTCGACATGAGCACGGCATGGACACGTTCCGCGGCCAACGCCAATGTTCTGGAAGGCCGCGATCGCAAGTCGGGTGCCGTGAAATGGACGGGCACGGTGGCTGATCTCGTGTTCGGTTCGAACTCGCAGTTGCGTGCCATTTCGGAAGTGTATGCCGAGGCTGGTTCACATCCGAAGTTCGTCGCCGACTTCGTGGCCGCCTGGACGAAGGTCATGAACAACGACCGCTTCGATCTCGCCTAATCGTTTCGTTGCACCGTAGTCAGCAGTACCACACAGCCTCGATCAGGCCCCGGGAATTCCGGGGTCGGGTCGGGGCTGATGTGTTTCGATGTTGCCTTCTCCCGTCTTGACGGGAGAAGGTGGTCCGCAGGACCGGATGAGGGACAGATTGGCGCGAAATTGGGTTGTCGCCAGCGTTCCCTCATCTGCCCTTCGGGCATCTTCTCCCGCACGCGGGAGAAGAACATATTGCAGATCGACAGTCTTTTTCAGGCTTCGGCATCTTCTCCCGCACGCGGGATAAGAACCAACAGCATGGTTCGAGTCGCAGACAAGACTTACGGCAACACAAACCAGATGTTGTACCGAGAGTTGTTGTTCATCGTTTCGGAAGTCACCGAGGTTTGGTAAATCACCCAGCGACCTACAGGGCAATTGCCTACCGCGGTGTCACTGTAATAGAGCGCCAGCGGATTGCGGGGTGGTGCCGTACCGCTGGTGAGATTGCCGTAGAACGCGCTGAACAAGACTACCGCGTTCGGGTTGTTGTTCAGCAAAGGATGGTTCAAATACGTGCGGCTGTTGGCGACACCGCTGCCACCGTCGCAGGTGTTGGTACCGTGTGCCACCAGATGGGTATAGGCCGGACTGGTCGTGCTGTTCACGCCGGTACCGCTCCAGCGCAATCCGCCGCTGGCACGAATTGCAAATTGATTTGGTCCGTTGGAGTTGAAGGGACCCTGCGTCGAATTGTCGGACCACATGAACGTACCTTCGTCACCGTTGGCGTCGCCCGATGACGACGACCCATTACAAACCAGTGTGCCATGGCGGATTCGTGCGCTCGTGCCGCCTGCCCAACTACTGTCTCCACCAGAGCAATTGTTCGAGCCGCCCACGACAATGGAGTTCTCGCCGCTGGTCGCACTCCCGACCGCACCGATAATCGCGGATCCGTAGCCTCGTGCATCATTCGACTGCCCACCCAGAATACTCGCGACCGATGCAACGACCTGATTGTCGATACCACCAACAATGACGCTGAACAAACCGTCGATGTCGTTGCCAGAACCAATCGCCCTCCCACCGCCACCAATAAAGGATCCGGCGCTCGTACCGCTGACCGAATTGTCGGAGCCTCCAAGAACGATATTGCTGACCAAAAAACTCCCGGTCGGCGGAGTGAACAGCGCGACACGTGCGTTAGCGCTGCGCAATTCCAGATTCTGCGAGTTGGTGGAACCCAGAAACTGCCCGGCGACAACTGCGGTGCCGTTCTTGCCCCAGGCATCCGCAGAACCGGCTGCACCGGTGGGTCCGATCGGACCCTGAGGGCCGGTCGGGCCGGCAGGCCCGATTGGTCCCTGCGGGCCAGTCGGACCGACGGGACCGGCAATCATCGGCTCACACGTCACGCCACCGTTGGCCGCCACAACCCGGATGCTCTGCCCACTCGGACAACTGGCCGACACACGCGCCTGCACCTGAGCAGGATTGATCTGCATCGAACCGATTGCGCCCGGGCTCACGGTGATCGCTTCCACGGCCAAACCCGAGACCTGCGCCTGGGGCGTCGGATTGATCTTAGTCGCGGGACTCAATGCAGTAAACGCACCCGCCGATGCACCGGGTCGCACGCCGATCTGCAGTTGAAAATCACCGCTGGTGATACTCGCACCAAAGTCGAGTTCGACCGTGAACACGCCTTGATTCACCACCACGTCGTCGCGCAGCACCGCAGCGCCGACCGGCACACCGGCCTGAGTCTGCAGCGCGAACTGCAGATCGTAACTGCCGTTCGCCGGCAAGCCCGCATCCTGCAGACTGCCTTGATAGCTGAAGGTGTTGCTCAACGCGAAGGCCTGACCGGAACAGCCAGCCAAGAGAGCTAAAACAATCGATTTGTAGTGCATGCGAATGCTCCTGATGGTCATGGTTCAGTTCTCGAATCCGTTTTTGAACAGCGCGTCGGGCAGCGGCGCCGAAGTGGCATGGAAACCGTCCGCGAGGCGATAACTGCCGCCGGTGGCTTCATTAGTGACGGGGCCGGCTGCAGCTTGTGCGACGGTGCCTGTCAGTACATAACTGCCGCCGGCCGCGCGTGCGCCGCCTGCGGCGATCGCCTGTTTCTGAATCACATACGTGCCCCCCGACGGCGGCGGCACGGACTGGGCCAGTGCGCCCATACCCACCATTGCGGCAAGTGCGGCGCTCAATGTCCTGATTTTTATGGTCATGGCGGTTCTCTGGTTCATTTGCCCAAGGGAACGCCGTATGGCGCGCAACCCTGACATCCCCCGAAACCCGGCGCCGGCCCTGGACTCTGGGTTTCCCCTCCGAACACGGGGTACCAAACCACAACCCTGCCGTGCTCATATGCAGGCTCGAAAGGAGTACTCCATGACCATCACGCTCAAGTCCTGCTTCGTAATGATCGCGCTCGCTCTCTGCTCGGCGGCACCGGAACTTCAAGCACGCAAGCCCAAGAGCGAAATCAGCAACACCGCGAACGGCAACGTATGTTTCCCCAACGACCAGTGCGTCAAGGTGGTGTCGGTCCGCGGCGCTCGTGTTGAGGGAATGCACCCGTATGGTTTGGCGGCGTCATCGGAATGGGTGACCGGCGTCTATGATGCAAACGGCAAGGTCGTGGGCAAGGTCAAGACCGGCGGTGATGTCATCGTCTTCTCGCCGGAAGCCTATGCACGCCGTGATGCCGGCCAGAGCACCTACACGATCCATCGGATCGACGGCACAACCAAGCCAATCAAGACACCCTTTGTCGCCATCACACCGTGGACCCGGCGCATTGGCTGGGACAACTGGTCGGGGACCCGGATGGCCGCATTCGGCAGCACCAAGATTCCGAAATGGTCGGATTTCCGTGATGTCTACCAAGCCGATGGTGCATTCGGCGGAATCGGTCGGGACGGCAGCATCAATGTCGAGCTGCCGGATGTCTCTGTTGTCCATGCCTACGGCGACTACTTTGTCCTGGCGCATACCGATGGCACCTCGTTCTCCATCACCGACGATCAGTTCCGGCCTCTGTCACCGCGGCTCGACAACCTGGCGCTGTTCACCACAGCGTTCGACGACACCGTGAACGACACTGCACGCAGTTTGGGTCATGCGAGCCGACGTCCAGTCTTTGCGGTGAAGAACCCAACGAACGGTGGGCGCATGATCTACACCCTGTTGCCGCGCGTGAAGGGCCAAACGACCCCGGACGGACTGATCGGTCTGGCCCCGATCCTGAACTACTACGGCACCGGCATGGCTTGCGAAGGCTCGCTCGGACCATCCTGTCGACGCGACCTGCGCGCCTGGGTCGGCATCTGGGCCACTGCTGACGGACAGCCCGTGGTGTCGATTGAAGAACCCTTCCTTCGCCGAATCAGCTCGGAACGATATCGGGCCGTACATTGGTATCCCTACGACTCGATGATCAAGGCCGCTGTCGTGGAAACCTTGGCGGGTGATTTCCAGATTCTGCCTTACGAAGTGACCGCAGGCGGTGAGATGGTGCTGTCGGTGATGCCCGAGCGCCATGCCTCACTCGATCAGGCGAATGCCGCGCTGAAAGTCATCCACGATACCCGCTACACCGAACTCTGGAATCGCGTGTTGGCCGACCAGCAACTGGCTTACCAGCGTTATGCCGCCTGGGAAGCGCAAAGAGCTCAGGAAGAACGTGCCAATGCCGAACGCGCGGCCGCCGAACATCAGGAACAGACAGACGCACAGGCGCTGATTGCAGGCAACGATGCCGACAAGATCTGCGCAGCTTCATGGACGGCAAAAACCTTCTATGCGCGCACGAACCTGATGGAAGCGTGCTCGCGCCTGCGCCCACCAGCCGAGCCCGTCTCGCGCGGATTCTGGGGTGACCTCGCGGCCGGAATCGCTGCCTACAACCGAAGTGCCGCGGGAACCGCCGGCGTGCCATCAAGCACGGGCAGTACCGTGCCATCCTCATCCACAAACCAAGGCGACTTCGCGCGATCGATGCAATCCATCGACAGCGCGTTGCGTGTGATCTCGGATCCGAACTGGAACGGAGCCGCAGCAGCCGCGCAGTAATCTGATGCTTACGCTGGGCCAAACAAAGCGTGTGCAGGCTGGGCTGACGAAGGAAGCCCAGCCTGCACGTGCAGATCAACGCATCATTTTCTGGGCCATACCCAGAATGTCGTCGAGCGGATTGCCATCACCGTCGGCATCCAGCAGCGCCGCCAAACCACCCAGGCCACCACCGGATTGCTGCTGCGGCTGACCGCCGCCAAGCAAACCACCCAGCAGACCACCAAGCCCGCCGACGGCGTTACCCGCAGGCGCGCCACCTTGTTGTTTGGCCATGTATCCCGCAGCCATCATCGCCAGCATCGGCAACATCTTCCGCAGCAGGGACGGATCCAGACCGGACTTCGCGGCTGCACTTTGTGCCACGGTACGACTCACGTCCTTGGAACCAAAAATCTGGCCCAACACATTGTTCCCGCGACCGACGTCGGTTGGCTCTGGCGACAGCACGGAATCAAGCAAGCCGCCGCCACCGAGTTGACCGAGCAAACCACCGAGCGCACCAAAACCTTCCGGTTGTGCCTGCGCTTGTTTCTTGAAACCAACCATGATGGCTGGAAGCAATGCCTGCGCACCTTGCGCGGCCTGCTGTTGATTGATGCCGAGTTCGCGCGCCATCGACGCCAATCCGCCCGTCTGGGCCAGTAGATCATTGATATTCATGCTGTTCCTTGATCCGGTTTCGGAATGCTTGGGAGGAAAAACCGTGCTGCCGTGGGAACCTCTGAACGAATTCAGAGGTTCCGGCGAAATCAATCCAGGAGTTCTTTCGGCACGTCACCGCCATTCGCGGCAATCTGCGCGAGCACGGTCTTGTGCAGCCACATGTTCATCTTTGCCGAATCCGTCATCAACTCGGCCGGGCACTTCAGTTCGGCAGCCAGTTCCTTGCGTGCACCGAGACTGCTGTCGATATCGAGCAACTTCAGCAGATCGACGATCGACGTGCGCCAGTTGAGCTTCTGCGGATTGGCTTTCGCCAAGGCTTCCATCTTCGCCGCGACGTCGACCAAGGCAACCGGCTTCGGTGCCGAGACGACCGGTGCAGGTGCAGGTGCAGGTGCAGCTGCTGGCGCTGGTGCGGGCGCAGCGGCAGGTGCAGGTTTCGGTGCAGCAACCGGGGTAGCCGGAGCTGGCTTGGAAACAGGGGCCGGGGCAGGTGCTGCTTCGGCGGAACCCAGACCGACCGCGGAAAGAATCTTGTTGAACCAACTCATGAAGTGCTCCTTGAAGTGTCATGTCGACCATCCCCGCGGCGCGGAACCGGATCGACGGCGTCAGTCTAACCGAGCGGCATGACACAACTTGCAGACACATCCTGAACGACTTCATCAACAAGTGATTCGCGACCCATCAGCAAGCGACAGGTGTTCGAATCGGCCCGCGCATTTCCTGATCCATGAAGTCGCCAAAAACTGCGGCTACCCAGCCCCTGAAGGAGGATCACTCCGCGTGCGTTTCACCCGGGTGCGATAGGCACGCAGGTTGTCGCCGCGGATGCGCGTTTCGCGTGTACCTTTGATCTCGTCGACCTTCTGGTCCGAGCCGGTGACCGGCTTGGCCGCAACGTCCGTTTCGTGTTCGAAGGCGTGTGATTTGTCGGTGTTGCGGTAGTACCGGTACAAGGCCCAGTACAGCGCAGTGGCGCTGGCGGGGCCCGCCAGGAGAAGCCATAGACCGCTGTCGTCGCTCATAAGATGATCCAGAGTGCAATGGCTTCAACGAAGGTGCCGACGGTGAGTGCACTCAGCAGCAGCTTCCACTGCTGCACGGGCACACTCCCATGGTTTCGCCGGTGCGGCCATTCACGGCGATGTAGTGCAACATGCCGCCTTTGCTGCCGGGCTGATGGAATGAATAGAGCCATACCGGCAAGTACATCGACACCCACCGTGTGCCATGGACGTCGAGACGTTCCTGCTCCCAACGCACGCCGCGGCCATAACGACTCATCGACGGCTCAACCTTCGCTCGGGCGATCGACAGCAACTGGTCTTCCAGACGCGGAAGCAGATGCGCGACATCCCGATCGCGTTTCTCGGACGTCACGCCGTTCAGGTATGAAGCGTTCCACTTCACGGCGTTCTTGGTATCGAACGGCAGGATCGTGTTGATGATGTTGTTGGTGTTCTTGCCGACGTCCAGGTTGCCGCGTTCGCCGGAGGACTCCAGCGGCAGATCGTCGACCGTGAAGTCGACGTGCCGATCCACCCGATACACATCGGCATCGTAGTAGGTCGTCTTCTTGTCGCCGCTGCCGGTTGTATAACGACGCGTCTCGATTTCGCCGAATCCGGCGACATCGACGCTCGCCTTGCCGTCGATGATCATGTACGGCAAATAGACCGCAATCACGTTCTCGGGCGTGAACTGCTCCTTGAATTCCTTCAAGGCAAACAAGCGTCGCTTGTCCACGAACTGACGAATCCGCGCCACCGCATCGGCTTTCTTGATGTGGAACGGCAGCACCGCGTCGGGCACCGCGCCATTGGCCACCCGCTCGTTGACGCCGAAGACGTGCCGGCACCAATGACACCGCGCCGTCATCTGGCTTTGAGTGTTGACCGTGACCTCGGCCCCGCAACCGCTGCATTTGAAGCTCATCAGATCGGCGGCATCGGCCGCGATGTCGGCCGCTCCGGAGGCAATGATCGTGCCACTGAGATCGTCGAGCCCGGTGCCCAGGCCGAATTCTTCCTCGACCCGTTTACCCTGCCACTCGTTGCGGCAATACATGCAGACCAGCATGTCACTGCCGGTCTTGTGCCGAATCTCGGTCGCGCCGCACTTCGGACAGTGGTTCAGACCGTCCTTGAGTGCGGCGTCGGAGGTGTCGATGGCCACTGGATCGGGCGCCATCACTTCCTTGCGAATGGCTTCCGGCAGCGTGTTCGGGTCGATCGGAAAACTGCCGGGTGGCGGCGGTACATCCTGCGGCGACCCGGGACCCATGCTGGGCGGCAACGGTGGTGGCTTGGCGTTCGTCATGGTCGTGGGTTCAGTCGCTTACAGACCGAGCGCTTTGGCTTTGGCCGCGTCGTAATCGGCTTGCGAGATCAGGCCGAGATCGAGCATTTCTTTCGCCTTCTTCAGCTTGGCGATCGGGTCGTCGGCGGGCGGTGCGCCGGGCACGGGCTGTTGCAGGCCACCCATACCACCCACCATGCCGGTCGCCATGCCGATCCCCATGAGACCCGCCGCACCACCGTTCTCGCCGGCGGACTGGAAACCTGCCGCAACACTGGCTTGCAGATTGGAATTGCCGCGTGAGCCACTCAGCGCGTCAGCGCGCTGCACGGTCTTCAGCAGTTCCTTCGTGGTCGCATCGTATTCAATCGAGACAATCGCCGTCTTCGCGATGACCAGACCACGATCCGACTTCCACTGATAGGCACTCTCCACCGCATCCGACAGGCTCTTCGCGAAGCCGACCGAATCCTGCTGGATCTTGGTGATGCGATTACCCTTGGTCGGGTCGTTCGTGTACATGCTGAACGCCGGCGCGAGCGAACCCACCACTTCGTTGAAGAGTTGGCTGGCTGCGGCATTGTCCATGTCGGTGAAATCGAACACCTGGCCTGGCTGCAGATACACGGCCGGCACGAAGTTCTTCACGAACAGGATCGGATCGACGATCTTCAGCGTGTACGAACCGCGCGTGACGGCACCAACCTGCGTGCGCAGGAAGCCGTCGTCCCAATAGATTTCGGATTGTGTGCCGAAGCGGTTGTCCGGCAGCTCCTTCAGCGACACGAAGAACGCCGCCTGCTGCGAACCCGGCTGACCACCGAACTTGAAGCGCTCCCAGCTCTGCTTGATCAGCGTGTCGACCAGCCCGTCGCCGGCAAAGATCGACTTCGAGTTCAGGTCATCCGACCGCCACTCGTAACCACCCGGCTCGGCCACAAAACCGGTCAAGGCGCCATCCTGGAACAGCAGCAGACCATAACCTTCCGGCACCACGATCTTCGAACCATTGGTAATGATGTTCGAGGAGCCCTTGGTGTTCGAACCGCGTCCGGTGTTGGTGCCGCGCGGCACCGCAGCGAACAGCGCCGCCGTCGCCGGCAAACCATCCGGAACCGTGTAGAAGTCCTTCCACTGGTCCGCGAGCATGCCACCAACCGAACCTGCCACCGCCTGAATAAGACCCATCACTTCTCTCCGAGAATCGCGGCCGGGCACCGTGCCCTTCCTGACCGGCAAACTATACATTCACGGATTGAATGGCGGACAACGGACTTACTTGATTCGATCAGCGAAGCGTCCGTTTTGCGTTCGCGACGGACCGACGATCTTGCTGAACGGATCGCCACAGCTTCAGCGGCCATATCTTTACACCGATCAAAACGGCTCGTAGGCTCGAGACAACTTCCACGGCCCAGGAGCCGAACATGCAATTGAAGAACCTGTTGGTTGGTGTTGCATTCTCTGCCGCTCTGCTGATCGCGCCGATGGGCTCCGCCTGGGCGGACGACGCGGTGAAAGCTGCCGAGGCCGAAGCTGAGCTCGCCGAGGCGGAAGCCGATCTGGCTGAAGCAGAAGCTGATCTGGCGGAAGCCGAGCTCGCCGAAGCGGAAGCGGATCTCGCAGAAGCCGAGCTGGATGTGGCTGAAGCGGAACTCGACGAGGCCGAGGCTGAGCTCGACGCCGCGGAAGCTGAAGAAGCCGAGTAATCAGGACGGGTTTGACCTGTGGGAGCGGTTTTAGCCGCGATGCGTTGATGTCGAGGCATCGCGGCTAAAACCGCTCCGCCCAGCTGGTTTTTCGGGTTATTCGACCGTCACACTTTTCGCCAGATTCCGCGGCTGATCCACATCTGTGCCTTTGAGCACCGCCACGTGATACGACAGCAACTGCAGCGGGATCGTGAACACGATCGGTGAAATGAGCTCACCGCAGGGTTCGAGTTCGAGCAGGGTTTCCTGCGGATGCGTGATGCCACGACTGACACTTCGGTCTGCGAAGACGATGAGCTGGCCACCCCGGGCACGCACTTCCTCGATGTTGCTCTTGAGCTTTTCGAGCAAGTGATCGTTGGGCGCCACGGCGATGACGGGCATCGTCTTCGTCGACGAGCGCGAGCGGGCCGTGCTTGAGTTCACCGGCCGGATACGCCTCGGCGTGGATGTAGGAAGATTCCTTGAGCTTCAGCGCCCCTTCCATCGCGATCGGGAACTGGCGACCACGACCGAGGAACAGCGCGTGGTGTTTGTTCGCGAAGCGCTCGGCCAACACACGGATCTGGCCGTCGAGTTTCAGTGCATCGGCCACCGCTTGCGGCAGGTGTTCGAGCTGCGCGACACCGTCTCGGTAGCGCTTGTCATCGAGGCCATGGTGACGACCGAGTTCGAGTGCAAGCATCAGCAGCGCGGTCAGCTGCGTGACAAACGCCTTCGTCGACGCCACACCAATTTCCGGGCCGGCACGGGTCATCAGGCTAAGCGCGGATTCGCGCACGAGTGAGGATTCCGGCACGTTGCAGATGGCCAGTTCGGCCATGTAGCCGAGTGTCTTGGCCATACGCAGTGCCGCCAGCGTGTCGGCGGTTTCGCCGGATTGCGACACGGTGACCAGCAAGGTGTTCGCCATGACCACCGGATCGCGATAGCGGTATTCGCTGGCGATTTCGACCGACACCGGAATCCGCGCCAGGGCTTCGATCCAGTATTTGGCGACCATCGACGCGTGGTAACTGGAACCGCAGGCGACGAGTTGTACGGCTTGTGTGCGACTGAGCAATTGCGCTGCGTCGGGTCCAAAAATTGCGGTGAGAATCCGGCCGTCGAGCAAACGCCCTTCGAGGGTATCCGCGACCGATACCGGCTGCTCGTGGATTTCCTTCAGCATATAGTGACGGTATTCACCACGTTCCACCGCATCGGCGGAGAAATGGGCTTCCTTGACCTTGCGGACCTGCTCGCGGCCATCCAGGTCGAACACACGCGCGTGATCCACCGTGATTTCTGCGACATCACCCTCTTCGAGATACACGAAACGACGCGTGATCGGCAGCAAGGCGTGGATGTCGGAGGCGATGTAGTGCTCGCCGTCACCGAGTCCCATCACCATCGGGCTGCCCCGACGTGCACCGATGACCCGGCCATCGTCCTTCAGTGACAAGACCGCGATGGCATAGGCACCATGCAGGCGACGCGCGACCGTCAGCACCGCTTCGAGCAAGTCCTTGCCGGCCGCTTTTTCGGCATGCACCAGATGCGCAATCACTTCGGTGTCGGTTTCCGACGTGAACGCGTAACCCTTCGCGCGCAGTTCCTCGCGCAGCTCGGCATGGTTCTCGATGATGCCGTTGTGCACGACGGCGACCATGTCGTTGGACATCATCGGATGTGCGTTGCGCTCGGCCGGCACCCCGTGTGTGGCCCAGCGCGTGTGCGCGATGCCGGTGTGGCCCTGGACCGGGCTGCTCACTTGCAACTGTTCGAGCTCGGCCACCTTGCCCTTGGCGCGCAGACGCTTGAGCCCGTCGGCGTGATCAGGGGCGATGCCTGCGGAGTCGTACCCGCGGTATTCGAGTGCCTTGAGGCCACTGATGAGGTTGGCGACCACGTCGCGCTTGGCGGCAATCCAACGATTCCACATGTATTCGGGTTCCAAAGCGATCGGACGGATCGCGGCAAGGTGCGCAGTTTAGCGGCTCGGATCGGGCCAATCAGGGCGGCGGCAGGGCCGACCGGAGTCAATGGTGCTGAAACGCCGGCGGACGCGAGCCGGCGCCCGCCGCCCCGGCGCGGGTCCAACCTGTTGTTTGACGTTCGATCGACGCCCGGTAACGGCGATTTATGGCGCCTCCGGGTGTTTGACGGCAGAATGTCCGGCCCCGTCGAGCCCCAATACCGCCCGTGTCCCAGAAGCCCCCTGCCAACGAGCCTTATGCCGAACACACGCCGCTGATGCGCCAGTTCTTCTCGGCCAAGGCCGAGCATCCGGACGTGCTGCTGTTCTTCCGCATGGGCGACTTCTACGAGTTGTTCTACGACGACGCGCGCAAGGCGGCGCGTTTGCTCGACGACGCTGACGCAGCGCGGCCAGTCGGCGGGCCAGCCGATTCCGATGGCCGGTGTGCCGGTGCATGCGCTGGAACCTTATCTGGCCAAACTCGTGCGTCTGGGCGAGTCGGTCGCGATCTGCGAGCAGATTGCGACCACGGCCACCAGCAAGGGCCTGGTCGAGCGCAAGGTGGTGAGGGTACTGACCCCCGGCACGATCACCGGACGAAGCATTACTCGATGAACGACGGGACCTCTGGCTGGCTGCACTGACGAGTCGGAATGGCCGCCATGGTCTGGCCTATGCCGATCTTGCCGGCGGCCGGTTTGTGCTGGCCGAACACGACAGCGATGTGGCCTTGTTGGCGGAACTCGCGCGATTGAGTCCTGCTGAATTGCTGATCGACGAGTCGGCGATCCTGCCCGACCTCCATCTTTATCAACCACGCAAACGCCCACCCTGGCATTTTGATGCCGAAGCCAGCGAGCGGGCGCTTACCGAATTTTCAGGCCGCGCGACCTGCGTGGTTTCGGCTGTGCCGAACAGCGCCTGCCTTGGCGTCTGCGGGCGCACTGCTCACCTACATCAAGGAAACACAGCGGACCCAGCTGCCGCATTTTTCGCGGCTGTCTGTTGAATCGGCCGACGAGACGATTGCGATGGACGCGGCCACGCGTCGCAACCTGGAAATCGACACCCACGCCAGCGGTCGAATCAGCACACCGTGTTCGGCGTGGTCGATGCGGCCGTGACGCCCATGGGCGCGCGTCTGCTGCGCCGATGGCTGCATCGCCCCTTGCGGACCCATTCGGTTCTGCGTCGCGTCAGCAGGCAATCCAATGCCTCATCGACCGACAAGCGCTGGAGCCGCTTCGTGATCTGCTGCGTGGCATCGGTGACACGGAACGCATCCTGGCGCGCGTGGCGTTGCGATCGGCACGACCGCGCGATTTGGCTGGCCTGCGCGGTGCACTGAATCGCGCGCCCCAATTCGCCGAGCAACTGGCCGATCTACAGTGCCCACGATTGACGGAGCTCTGCCAGCAACTGGGGGACCATGCCGAACTCGCGCAATGGCTGAACAGCGCACTCGTCGATGAGCCGCCGGTTCTGGCACGCGACGGTGGTGTGATCCGAACCGGCTTCGATGCTGAACTGGACGAACTGCGTGAGTTGTCGACGAATGCCGATGGATTCCTGGTGGACCTGGAAACCCGCGAACGCGAGGTGACCGGCATCAGCACGCTGCGAGGTCGCTTACAACCGCGTTCATGGCTACTACATCGAAATCACCAACAGCCAGGCCGGCAAGGTGCCCACACATTACACACGGCGGCAAACGGTCAAGGGCGCCGAACGATACATCACCGAGGAACTCAAACATTTCGAGGACAAGGTGCTCTCCGCACGTGAACGCTCGCTGATGCGCGAGAAGGCCTTGCTCGAGCAGGTGTTCGATCGCTTGGTGGCCGAGGTCGAAGCGCTGAAGCAAGCCAGTCAGGCATTTGCCGAAATCGACGTCCTCGGCGGCCTTGGCCGAACGGGCCGAGCGATTGAACTGGGCGTGCCCGGAACTGAGTGATGAGCCGGGTATCGAGATCCGCCGCGGTCGCCATCCGGTCGTCGAGGCCGTACGCGAAGATCCGTTCGAACCGAATGACACCGTGTTGACGCCCGACCGCCGGATGCTCGTCATCACCGGCCCGAACATGGGCGGCAAGAGCACCTACATGCGCCAGACCTGCCTGATTGTGCTGCTGGCGTCGATCGGCAGTTTTGTGCCGGCGAGCTCGGCACGGATTGGGCCGATCGATCGCATGTTCACGCGGATTGGTTCAGGCGACGACCTCGCCGCCGGGCAATCGACCTTCATGGTCGAGATGAGCGAAACCGCGAACATCCTGCACAACGCCACCGCTCACAGTCTGGTGCTGATGGACGAAGTGGGCCGTGGCACCTCGACGTATGACGGCCTGGCACTGGCCCATGCTTCCGCCGTGCAACTCGCCACCGTCAATCGCGCCTACACACTTTTTGCCACGCACTATTTTGAACTCACGGCATTGGCGCAGGAACTCGAAGGGGTAGCGAACGTCCATCTGGATGCAGTCGAACACGGCGAGGAACTGGTGTTCCTGCATGCCGTGAAGGACGGCCCGGCCGATCGCAGTTTCGGTTTGGCGGTCGCTGCGCTCGCGGGTGTGCCACGCCCGGTCATCCAGGCCGCCCGCGCCAAGCTCGCCTCACTCGAAGCAAGACGCGATCAGGAACAGGCGGCCAACGGCTTGTCGAAGCCACGCGCATCGACTCCTCTGCGCCGTCGCCGCATCAGTTCTCGTTGTTCGACCGCACGGCCCCGGCGCTCGATGCGCTCAAGGCCATTGATCCGGATGCGTTGAGTCCGCGAAGCCCTGGAGGCTTTGTATCGGTTGAAGGCTCTGTTGTTGGCGTAAAGGAACAAAACTGGTCTCGACGTTCGATCCCGAATGGGGCGAAACCAAGTGATTCAGTGATTTGTCAAGCCGGTGCCGTTGCCTGGTGCCATAGCCCAGTGCCGTTGCCTCGGTTTCCGTTGCCCGGTGCCGTTCCGAACCGACACTCAAACCGTCATCCCGCGCAAGCGGAATCCACTGGTTCGCGGCCAGCGGTGGAAATTCCGCTTGCGCGGGGAATGAACTTTGTGGAGACCTCAATACCGAGCCAAGGCGACACCGGGTTTCGTGATGAATCAGCCTACCGACAAGCGCGGTCAGCACTGCGGCAATAGAAGCCGTCAGACACCAAAAGGCGCCACGCCAATCAGGCGCACGTGCAGCACGAACGCAAACAGTGCGAAGGCGCCGATACCGGCGAGGACAGTCATCACGGTCATCGCCGCCTTCGGTTGAACCTCGACGCGCCTACGCCGACGCGCGCTGCGGAACGTGATGATGGCCCAAAGCAGGAACGCGGAACAAAGCACAATGGTGTGCAGCCAGCCGACCATCAGCAGGTGCGCAAACGCCCACAGCTTCGTGCCGAGCCAGCATGGGGTGCTGCAGCTTGGCCTTGATGTGGTTGTTCGGCACAAAACTGGCGGCCAGGAATATGAAGGCGATCAGCAGCAGCAACGAGCCGATATGCCGCATGGCGGATGGTGGCATCCACACCAGTTCCGGCGATTGCCGGGCCAATCCGTAGCCGTAGTTCAGAAACACAAAAAGAGGAGTGAACCCAGGAGGTGCAGACCGCGCCAGGTCGCGGCGCCCATCGACGCAATCCGCGCCTCACGCCACTGCGGTGCGACCACTCGGATCGAGTGAAGCAAGAGGAATCCGGCCAATCCAAGACACATCAACAACATGGGCTTCTCCGTCGGGTGCGCCAGTATATGGCTTCAACCGCGATGCGAAGTTGCCTGGACGCAGTGAAGCCCTCCCGGTGTTCGGGGGAGGGTTGGGAGGGTTTAGGCAAACACTTCGCCCTTGCGCTTCGCAAAGCGAAGTGCGGAGCGGTGGTCTCAACCGGTCGATGCGTTGTGTTGCATCGACCGGCTGAGACCGCCGGTGCTAGGCCGGCGGTTCCCGCGTCATCTTGAGTGCCATCCAGCCGACCAGCACGGCAGCGATCATCAGCAGTGACCACAGCAACCAAGGTTTGTAGTCTTCTTTTGGCAGGGGCTTCTCGACCGGCTTGAACGCCAGCGTGCCGGTCCATTCGCCGCGCGCACCCACCGTCGCGTCCGCAGGATGCCAATCGGCACCGAGCTGATTGCGAACATCCTCGACCATGTCACGCACCGGGTACAAGGCGCGCAGGTGGGTGTCGCTGCCGGCCAGCAAGGTCAATCGGGCCGGGCCACGTTGCGAGAACACCATGAGGTCTGGCCGGTACGCCAGGTTCAGTTCCGGCGGGTGCTGCGGCGGCGGCTCGATCTGGATCCGGAAGCGCCGTGCGCGCTGCTCGTCGAAGGCGATCTGGTCACGTGCGAAACGGGCATCGTCGAGTGCGATGTCATAAGCCGTAAGAGTGCCGATGCCCCGCCAGTAACCCTCCGGGGTCAACGCCATCATCTGTACTTTGCCAACCACATCCTTGCCCAGTTTGATGCGCAGCCGATGCCATGGTGCCGGTCCGCCGCTGTCGAATTCGAAATGGTCGTGCTGGTTCTGTGGCGGTTTGAGCGGCAACAGTCGTGCCGACTCCCAGCGCACTGGCACGGGCTCTTCCCAGTCGTATTCAGCCAGCACTTGACGCACGGTAACGCTCGCGGGCACCGGGCTGAGCATCAGCTCGATTTCACGCGTGCGCACCGGTTCGAGCACCAGGCGCACTTCGCCGGACGAACTCGCCGAATCAAAGCGGCTCGCCACTTCCTTGAGGTGGACCCATGGCCCTTCATCGGCTTGCGATTCAACACCTTCCGCCTGACGGATACGGAAGCTCGCATCGGCCGGCAATTCACGACTGTGCTCGTAGATGATCCGCAAGGCGCGGATCGGCAACACATCGGTTTGCCGGGTCTGCGCCACGACGCGAATGCGGGTGCGCTCGGATGGATAAGGCTCGCCTTCGGCCAAAGCCTGCGCACTCTGGTGGACCACCAGCATCGGCGCCGGTAGTTGCAGCCAAGGGCGCAACGGTGCTCTCTGGCAGGATGGCCAGCGGCACCGAGTAACCCTGTTCGTCGATCAGTTCCAGATCCCGCAAGTCGTCCCGCTGCAGCACTGGATACAGATCAGCCGGCAAGCGGAACTGATGCAGGCTGTCTGTCCCGGTGACAGTGACTGGGCCATGCGTAACGGTAGGACGACGCGTCGGCGCGTTCACGCGGCGCGGTGTCGGTTGCCGGAACGTTGACCTCGACAGCACCCGCCAGCGACTGCAAGCCGAGCAGCACGAAGGCGGCCGATGCCATCAGCGGCTTGTTCATGGCTGCGGCTCCGGACCGGCACCTTCATCCCCATCACCCGCCGACTGGGCGGCAGCCGGCGGCATCGGCGCGAAGTAACCGACAGCGACGAACAACACACCGACCGTCAGCAGCGAGACGATACCGGGCAAGGTTCCCAGCAATCGCATATCGACCAGCAGCAGTTTCAATACGACCACACCGAGCACACTGGCGCCGGCAACCCACAGGGCCCGACGACGACGCGCGGCACCGAGCAACATGCCTGCGATGCCGAGCACCGTCCAGACAATCGACAACGCGGCATTCGGCAAGGCGTGCGTCAGCATCTCCACGGACCAGGTTTCGTTGCCATAGTGATGGCTGGCACGCAGGGTCATCAGCGTGATCAGGCCGAATGCGGCGAAGCCCATCAGGACAGTGAACATCGATTTCACCTCCTGAGCCTCCCCGATCTGACGGCTCCAGCGCCACAGCAGCAACAGCCCGAGCCATTGCATCAGTTCGCCCGGGTTCAGCAGCGGCACGAACGGCAACGGTCGCGTATCGCCACTGCTGAAAGCCAGCACCGCCAAGCCCAGGCACACCATGGCCAGCATCGGCACCTGCAGGCGTTGTCGGTAGTGATCCAACTGCGCGTGCAGCGGCATCCCGACCCAATCCTGCCGGTACAGCAGAAGCGAAGTGCCGATCAGGACCGGCAAGCCGATCGCGGCAAACCGCCAGCCGTCACCGAGTTCGGCCAGGGCGGCACGGGTATCGAAGGTGTGGTCGATCTGCAGCATCAGCGCAATCGGAATAGCCAGCCACCACAACACGTGGGCCCAGCCCAATCCACGCGCCCAGGGCGTGCGCAAACTCCAGAGCGTGAGATAACCGATCAGGAAGTACAGACCGAGTGACATCAGCCCGTCGCCGGTGAACGGCGCGCCGTGCCGGGCCATACTTGCAGCGACCCACGCCAACGCGGTGCCCAGGACCATCTGTGCCGGCCAAGCCAAACTGGGCACTGCCAACCATCGACGCAACAAACCGAACATCAACCCGCTGGCGGCCATGAATACCAGCACCACATCGGTTCGCTGGTCGAAAGACGCCTCGCGATCGATCTCGAAGAAACCGATGCCGAACCACCAGAATGCCGACCAGATCACCAACAGCGGCGACAGCAGATTGCCCGACGCGCGGCGCTGGTACAGGGTGGCGGAGAACAGGCCGGCAAGCACCAGGACGAGTCCGGTCGTTGCCACCTTGTTGATGATCAAGGGTGCGTCAGCCGGCACACCGCCGCCGACGAGGATCGCCCCGGCCGACAGCAACTGCAAGAACAGCCCGACCCAGCGAAGTCGCCGCTGGACCTGTTCGATGCCCAGCCAAATCAACGCGGGGCCTTCGATGGCCCAGAACGCGGCCGTGGTCTGCGCACTGAACGCCAGCGGGATCACCAACGTGGCGAACACCAGACTCAATCCCGCATAGGCTTTGCGCCAGCGCGCCAACTGGGCGTGACGCCAGACAAACCACGCCAGTGCGGCGTAGATGATCGCGACCACCAATGCCGACAAGGCCAGTTGATTCCGATCGGAATGCAGCATCGCTGTCTGCAGCGCAAACCCCACCAAGGGTGTCCCGAAGACGAGTGAACCATCCACATGGTCGCGCCGACCGGGGTCGGTGCCGCGCAAGGCCGGCAACAGTGGAATGGCGAGGTAGAACAGAAAGAAGGCAATCAGGAACGGTTCGGTCGTCGCGAACTGATCGGATTGGTAGCGCAGCACACCCCAGGCCGTGCCGACCACGAACATGAACAGGAATCCGAGCACGTTCAGTACGCGCCAGCCCTTGGCCCAACTGATCGCCAGGATGCCGGCATTCAGCAGCAGGTAATAGGAGAACAGCGCGACATGACTGCCCTGCCCGGTCGACGCCAGGATCGGTGCCGCGAAGCCACCGATCAGACCGAATACCGCGAGGCCTCGCGAGTCCTGTTTGATCGCCAGGATCGAACAAGCGGTAACCAGCAGCAGCAGCAATCCGAAGGTCAAACCACCCGGCAGCAGTTGGTAGATCCGGTAGGCCGCGAACACCGTCAGCAGCAGCACCGCAATCGCGCCGCCCTGCAGGTTCAACGCAAAGATGCGGCGACGGACCCGCTCGCGCCAGCCCAGCGCGAGCGCAACGATCGCTCCGGCGGCGACACCCGCCAGACGAAGTTCGATCGGGAAAGTCAGCCAGCCCTGTTTCGAGGCGAACTTGAAGAAAGCGCCGAGCGCGATCAGCACCAGCACGATTCCGACCTTGGCTACCCAGTTGCCTTCGATCAGCCAACGCAGAGAGTCCAAACTGGGCGCTTTGGGCGCACTGGCGCTTCGGGGTGGCGCGGATTGGGCCGGACGTGGCGTGGAGCGCGGCGGCGGCGACCCGGAAGCAGTAATCAGAGGGCGCCGCGCCGGGGGCGATCGGCACCTCGGGTGCGTGCGGCTCAAGCTCCGTCGCCGCAGGCTCGAAGCTCACGGGCTCAAGACTGAGTGGCACGGTGACCGAGTCGACCGGCAGGGGCGGCGCTTGTGCGCGTACGGCCGGAATGGGCGCAGGCTCGTACTTCAAGCGGCACACCCCGATCATCGAACGCCGGTGGGCGAACCGGCTCCGGCGCGGTCGCAGCGGTCGGTCGGGTGTCCTGGCGAGCGGAAAGTGCCGTCAGGCGGACATGCAGGTCATGTGTTCGCTGTTCGAGTTTGCCGACACGGTCGCGCAGATTGATCCAGGCCCCGAACAATCCGCCCAGAACGGCACCAAACATGAAACCCAAGCCTTCCGCTTCCATCGCAAATGCGATGAACAGCCCGGCGAGCGCACCCATGAAGCCAAACAGAAACGCCATGACCCACTCCAATGATTGGCCGGAATACTGCCGGCTCGCGTGAAGCTTATGCCAGCAAGGCCGCTCAGGTCGCAAGTTTCGCACCTGCCGGCGCCGGAGCCGGTACTCGTTCGAGGGTTCAAAAATGACAGCCGGACGATTTTCGGCACCCATATCGAGATATTTCGGCTGATGCGCCGGAGGGGCGTTCATGATCCATTCGTCGGCAAATCTTGCGATTTATCTTGTTGTAACAAGTGTACGTGACACTCGGCACGGTTCTTGTTTGCCCCAGTGAAACCAAGGACCCGCCATGAACATGCAGCAATACCGCTCTCGACTGCGCTTCGAAGCCAATACAGCGCCGGAACCCACCGACATCGTCACGCTACACTTGGTCGACAAGAGCCTGGGTCGTCCGCGGAGTTTGAGTGCGCTGTTCGACGAAGGCGTCTGGCGCTGTGCCGACACCGGACTCGAGATCGACGAGTTCTCAGACATGCTGATGGGCTGGACGCCGGTTACGGCCGAGCAAGAGGCCAAGTACCGCCGCATCTGCGACACCGATCAATACATGATCATTCAGTAGGATCGGCCTTCAGGCGCGAACTGCCTCGAGTCCGTTGCGTCGACCGGTCGAAATCGCAGCGCCTTCAGCCCCCGAAGCCGTCATTGCGAAGACCGCGAAGCGGGCCGTGGCGATCTCGTACTCGCCTCAAGCTTGTTCGCAAGCATGAGATTGCCGCGCACTACGTGCTCGCAATGACGGCTTCGGGGTGGCGGTTCGTGCCAGATGGTGCTCCTGCCAACAAAACGGTTGGCGGGTTCTTCGGCCGACCCAAGACCACTTGGTGGATCTTCAGGCCAATTGCCCGGGCTGGACACGCGCAAGCCAGTCCGAGAATGCAGCCTGGGTTGCCTGATGGTCAAACAGTCGTCCACGACGTGCCACAACCCGTGCCGAGCACTCCCGCAACCACGCCGGCTCACGCGCCAGCCGCACGGCGATCGCCACATAGTCCTGCACATCACGGGCAATCAGTTCATCAAGTTCCATGAGTCGCAACATGGCGTAGGTATGCCTGCCGCGCATCAGGCTGCCCGGCAGCGTGACGATCGGTTTACCCTGCGCAAAAGCCTCGAACGCGGTGACACCACCCGACCAGCCTATGGAATCAAGCAGGAAATCGGCCTGACCTTGCAGGGCATGGAAATCGGCCGGCGGCATACGCGGATGCACGACCACACGCGTCGCAAAATCGACGCCTTCCGCAGCACAGGCACGCCCAAGCCGCTCATTCAGCAACGTCAGGCCTTCGCCATCCACAGCCGGGGTCAGATGCAGATCAAGCTCGGGTACTTGAGCAAGCAAACGGGCAAAAACGGCGTCGTGCTGGGGACCCAGTTTGGCCCACATTTGTGCGCAGAGTGCAACCACCCGACCCGGAACTCGCGCCAATCGAAACAAGCTGTCGCCAAACACGGGCGCTGAAAAATCGCATCCCAATCCCGGCAGCGGCAACAAGGTTTCGACGTAATGTTGTGCGCCGTTTTCGGGCTCCATCAATGCCGAACTCAAGACCACATCCACCGACGCGAGTCCGCTGGTGAACGGATGACCCCACATCACGGCCTGCACGGGGGCCAGGCGCAACGCCGCCAAAGCATGTGTGATCGCGTTCATGCCGAGATCCGGATACACCAGCACATCACAGTCGAGTCCGGAAATCCGTTCCGCCCACTCCGGACCACTCGCCTCGCCTTGATGCCATTGTGCCAAACCAGCACGTGCCAACCGGACCATGGCGTCATCACCAGGCCCCGGACAAATGCCGATGGTTTCGAAACGCGCCGGATCCAGCCCGAGAAACAAGGGCAGGAACAGCTTGCTGACCGAGTGCGACTGAAAATAGCGCGACACCACACCGATGCGTCGCCGAGTGCGGGTGATCGTGCGTCGAAGGCGTTGGTGCTGACCCGCCGCATTGATCGAAATCCGCGTCAGCGCAGCACCGAATGTACGCATGTCGTCACGGAAGTCCTGTCCGAGGTAGGCCAGGTAAAAATTGGGCTGCGATGCCATCACTTGTTCGCATTCGCTGCGCAGTTCCGGTGCAGCCAGCGGCAAAGCCGACAGTCGCTCCAGACTATCGCGCCAGCAGGAAAGAAATTGCTGCTGATCGGATTCATTGCGCATGTTCTTGCGCGGCGGCGTGATCATCCGCATCCAAAGCCCTGAGAGCCAATCGGGCTGCTCGGCCAATCCGGCATCGAGTGTGATGTGCACGTCGCCGTAATCACCGGCCTCAAGTTGTGCTGCCGCCAAGACATATCGTGCTTGACGATCCGACCGTGCCGCAGCCAACCAGCGGGACGCCAGATCAACACGCTTAGCCACATCGACGCCTGCAGTCGGCGCAATCATGGATGCCAGTTGCAACACACCTGGATGCGCGCCTGCGAGGATCAACGCGCGTTGCACAGCCGCCCAGGCAGAACCAAACGCGAGCCGCCGCGCCCGCGCCCGCGCCAGGTTCAACACCGGATCCAGTTCGTTCGGGAATCGAGCCTCGAGCGCCAGAAACATCGCCTCGGCGCTCAACCAGGCCTCCGCACGGAATGCCAGGAGACCTTGCTGGATCAACGCCTGTGTCGCCAACGGAGCCAATGCCGGCACGACTGTCGCAATCCATTCAGATTCATCCTGGCTGGACCAATCCGCCAGCATATGCTCCGCTTCCGACCAATGCGCTTGTGCGACAGCGGCGGCCCAGAGGCGGAGTTCGAACTTCGGCAAGTGCGGGGCGACTTCAGTCATGACGGCGAACGCTAGCAGCTTGTCGCACGTCGGCAAACCAGTCGCTCTGGCACGCCGAAAGATTCCCCGACACTGGTCATTGCGGCGACCGCGAAGAGGACTGTGGCAATCCCGTTCTTGCCTCAGACCTCATCGCAAGCACCAGATTGCCGCGCCCTTCGGGCTCGCAATGACAGCATTGGCCGCACGATTCGGCTCCCCGGGAACTGTCATTGCGAGGAGCGAAGCGACGTGGCAATCCCGTTCTTGCCTCAGGCCTCATCGCAAGCAAGAGATTGCCGCGCCCTTCGGGCTCGCAATGACAGCATTGGCCGCACGATTCGGCTCCCCGGAACTGTCATTGCGAGGAGCGAAGCGACGTGGCAATCCCGTTCTTGCCTCAGGCCTCATCGCAAGCACCAGATTGCCGCGCCCTTCGGGCTCGCAATGACAGCATTGGCCGCACGATCCGGCTCCCCAGGAACTGTCATTGCGAGGAGCGAAGCGACGTGGCAATCCCGTTCTTGCCTCAGACCTCATCGCAAGCAACAGATTGCCGCGCCCTTCGGGCTCGCAATGACAGCATTGGCCGCACGATCCGGCTCCCCAGGAACTGTCATTGCGAGGAGCGAAGCGACGTGGCAATCTCGTTCTTGCCTCAGGCTTCATCGCAAGCAAGAGATTGCCGCGCCCTTCGGGCTCGCAATGACAGGCACAGTAATGTGTGTCGCGACATCAGAACTCGCCTTCCGTACGCACGCATGATCAATCGCGATCCTGACGATCATGCTTCTGGCGCGCGATGTTCCGGCTTGCGCGGTTCTCGGCACGGTTCAGGCGCACGCGTTCACGGGCGGTCACGTCACCATCGAATTTCGCACGGTGCTCCATCCGTTCAATGTGGTCCTGCTGCGCTTCGAGCCGACCGCGTTCGGCGTGCGTGAGCTCGCCACTGCGACTGCCCTGTTCAATCCGCGCGTCCTGATTGTCCTGCCGCTGATCCACGACCGGCGTCGCATCGGCAAAGGCCATCGACGAACCGAACATCAACACTGCCAGATACCAAGCTTTCATGAATCCTCCGAATCCGGCCCTATGCCGTATCCAGTGCAACGCTCCGGATACGGCTTCGTTGACCGGCCCGTTGCCATCGGTTCATTCGACCCGGCAGAACACCGTCTTGAGGTAACGCGATTCCTGCGCATGGGCCATGAACGGATGGTCACGACCGGCACCGGACACCTGAATCACTTGCACGCGACGGTTCGCGTAGAACGCGGCACGACGCAGCATGTCGAGGAACTGTTCCTCGCTGACCAGGCCCGTACACGAGCACGTGATCAGAATGCCGCCAGGCTTGACGACGTTCAGCGCCAGCTTGTTCATGTCCAGATACTTCTTCAGTGCCGGAATGATCTGCTCGCGATCACGCGTCATCTTGGCCGGGTCGAGGATGACCACGTCGAACTGTTCACCGTTGAGATGCGCATCGCGCAGGTACGGGAAGATGTCGGACTGGACAAACAGGACTTTGGTCTTGTTGAGGTGCGCGTTACTCTTGGCGATCTCGAGGATCTCTTCGTCGAGATCGACGCCGATCACTTCGCGGGCATTACCTTTGGCCTTGGCGTAGATCGCGAATCCGCCGGAGTTGCAGCACAGGTCGAGCACCCGTGCGTCTTCGCAGAACTCGGCAAGCGCCATCCGGTTGTCGCGTTGGTCGCAGAAGAATCCGGTTTTGTGCTTGGTGCCAGGCTGCACACGGAACTTCAGGCCATGCTCTTCGATGATGGCTTCATCGGGTGGCGACGGCGCGTGGCAGTCAAACGATTCCTGCTTGCCGACATGTTCCTCGGCAAACCAGTACATCCGTGAATTCGGAAACAGTTCGTCGAGCACTTCGCGGACCAGGTCGCGCAGTCGCCACATGCCGGCCGAAAAATACTCGATCACGAGCAAGTCACCAAAACGGTAGACGACGAGCCCGGACAGGCCATCACCTTCGGAGTGGACGACCCGATACGCGTTCGTATATCGATCAAGCTTCAACAGGTTGCGCCGCAGGCGCACGGCTTCGCCGATCTTGCGGCGGAAATAATCCTCGTCGATCTGTTCGTCGGGATCTTCGGTCAGCATCCGCAACGCAATGCGCGAATGACCGTTGTAGAAACCGCGGCCGGCAAAAGTGCCGTCCCGATTGTAGACATCGACGATCGAGCCAGGCTTCGGCTTCTGCTCCGGCTTCTCGACCATCTTCTGGAACACCCAGGGATGATTCGAGCGGCGTTCGATTTTCAGATGGACCTGCGGCAACTCCTTGGGGATCGGATCACGCTTCATGAGCGCGCTCCCAACAAACCACCAAGCGCTGTTTCGATGCGGGCATTGATCCCGCTGTCGTGACCTCGTGCAAACGCAGGGGACAGGCACCACTGTTGCCACAACACGATGGCCTCACCACGTTTGTCTGCCTGCTCACCCCTGCCCCATACGTTCGGCAAGCCGTGCCATGGCGATTTCGCGCCGGCGTGTCTTGTCGGCTTCCGGCGACTCGACGCCCGCCAACATTTCGGCCTGCAGGGCCAGATCGGACAATTCGGCCAGGTGTTCGGACTCCACCTCGACTGTGGCAGCAATACGCGCCTGCCACGCTGCGCGCGAACGCACATCGAGGTTCGGCAACAAAGACGCCCACAAGGTGTCACGCGCTTCTGGCTCGAACGAACCGGACAACAACTCGGCAAGCTGCTTCTGGCGCAGCCGCACCTGATGTTCGATCGCCGTCCGCGACCGGCCACGGGCCTCCTCGATACGCTTCAAAGCCTGTCGATAGTCGCGATCGAATTCGCGCGCGAGTTCGTCCAGACTGTCGAGCTTGGTGCGAGCCTCGGCCAGTTCATGTTCGATCGAGGCGGTGGCGTCGGCATCAAGACGATCAGCCAGCCCCTTCAGGGTGTCGAGTGCCGCACGGGCATCCGCTCGTTGGGTATCGAACCGGGCGTTCTCTTCGGCCCGCGCATCGCGCAGTTTGTCGAACACCGGATCGATGAGGCTGCGCAACTCGGCCCAGAGCTGATCTTCCAGCGCCCGCTTGAGGCGCGGTGCGGTTTTCCATTTTTCCTGGGCATCCAGCGCAAGGCGCCGACCGGTATCGGCATCGGCACCGACCAATTCGCGGCGAAGGCCGGCGATGAGTTTGCGTTTGACGGCTTCCCCTTCGGTGTTGGTCGCATCGATACGGGCCTTGATCGGATCGAGCACTGCCTTGATGGCATCGACCAGCGCCTTGCGCTCGCGACCTTCGAGATCACGCGTCCCATCGAACAGTTCACGCAATTTCCGCTGGATACCGAACAGCGCCGGCATCGCCGGATTACCGGCGAGCTCCGCTTCGATTGCCGCCAGTTGTTCGCGCAATTGCTGCGCACCTTGCTGGCGCTTCTCGGCACGCTGGTTGAGGTAGGGTTTGGCCGGCGCAATCGCACGCGACACCAGCGCACGGAATCGGCGATTGAGGCCGTTGGCCTGCGCAGCTTCCTTGTTGAGCCCTTCGAGTTCGTCGAGTTTGGCCATGGCCGTCTGCGCTTCGCGGATTCGCGTCAGCAGGGCGTCCGGATGCAGGCGCTGCTCGGGCAACTGCTCGATTTGTTCACACAGGCGCACACGCTGTTCGTTGTTCGACCAGCGCTGCCAGTTCTTGATCTTGGCGAGCTGTTGATCCACCCGCTTGGCCTTGGCGGCCAAACCACGTTCGGCGTTTGCACCCAATGCGGCGATCAGCGCTTCGGCTTTCGCAAATCCGGTCAGCGCCGCCTGCGCATCACCCGCATCGGCGGCCAGGGCCGCCGCGTCGAGTGCGGCATGGACATCGTGATTCAGCGCCGCCAGTTTGTCGGCTGCTGCCTTGATACGATCCTGTGCCGTCCCGATCGTGGCGCGTGCCAGCGCGAGTTCGGCCTGCTCGTGCTCGGACAAGGTGCCCAGGGCCTGCTGGATACCACCGAGCTTTTTCAGCCACGACGCCACAGATGCTGCGGAATCGAGCGACGGAAGCAATTCAATGTGCTGGGCCAGGCGTTCGTCAAAACGGTTTGGATCGATGGCCGGTTCGGCCGGCATTTCCGGAGCCGGCTCGGCCTCGACCGTGGGCACCTCGACAACGGGCACGGGGGCAGCCACTTTGGGGGCGTGTATGACACCGTCGAGCTCATCACGCAGGGTTTGTGACAGCCCCTGGAACTTGCCTTGCCACGATGCGTCGGGCGCCGGGGTCAGCTTCGTCCACTCTGCCTGCATGTTGTCCAGTTGAGTCCGTGCATCGGCAGGCCGATTGCTCACCAGGTGCTGCAGTTGCACGCAGATTTCTTCGGCGCGCTGGGCAATGGCTTTGGTGTCCCCGGCAGCAAGCCGCAGCGACATCGCCTTCTGGCGTGCTTCGCGGGCGAGGTTCTTGTCGGTCTTGCGCGCCGATTCGGCAATGCGGTCGAGCGCCGTGGGTTCGTCGATCCGCGCCAGCAGGGTCAACCGCAACGACGGATCGGCTTCACGTGTGCACCGTTCGATCAGGAAGCCTTTGCGCTGGATGCGCACGAGGGCTTCTTCGCGCAGGCTGGATTCCGGCGCTGCCGTGGCGACATGCTCGAGCAGATCGGTGTTGTCCAGCACACGCACCTGGCGCTGGCGCTGGGCGATATCCACTTTGGCGTCGACCAGATGCTGGCGCAGTCGCTTTTCAGCGAAGCTCCGGACTTGTGCATCGGTATCGAGCCGAGCTCGGTCGGCGAGCAGCGACAGATCATCGACTCGCGCCAATGCCGCACGGCGCACCGTGGCATCGGCGTCATGGCGGGCGAGATCCGGCAGTTTGCCGAGCAGGACGGCATCACTGCCGGTCGAAACGGCCTCGGCGCGACGGGCAGCGTCGGAATGTTCCCAGGCGGGCTTGCGAAACAGGGAGAACAACTTCATGAATGTCCAGAAGGCCACAGGAATCGGACCCGTGAGGGTATCTCATGGCCGCTTTCGGGGCGATAGCCGCTGTGGCGCTGCCTGCGTCGGCGACTTTGCCTCAAAAGTCGTTATCTTTCGCCAATGAGCCGTCATTGCCGCCCTTTTGCCTGGATATTGCTCGTCATGCTCGCGTGCGGGAACGAGCCCGCCTGGTCTGGCGAGGATTGGCAGATCGAACGGAGCGAAACCGCGGTGGTGCTGCCGCCGGAAGTGGTGGCTTTGATCGTCGACAACCCAGACGGCGATATCCGGCTGCGCCGCGGGGAAACCGGGCACCTGGGCGTGCGTGCAGTTCACCAGCATCCAGGGCCCCCAGCGGGCGCTGGATGGACTGGCCGCACCCGTGGCCAGGTGTTTCGGCTGAACACGCACCCTGCCTCGGCAAACGACCCGCGGGCCCGTGTGGACATCGTGATCACTGCGCCACCCGATCTGCGCCTGACGCTGCGGTCCGTTCGGGGTGACATTGAAGTGCGCCGGCATGCCGGCCCCATCAAGGCCCGGACACAAGGCGGCGATATCGCCATCCAGGCGACCGGATCAGTCGACGCGTCGACCCACACGGGATCGATTCAGGCCGGACTCCTGGGGCCGGCGCCCGCGAACGGCGCGAGGTTCCGGTCGCGCCATGGACCCATCGATCTGGTGGTGGCAGCCGAATCCTCCTGGTGGATCGACCTCCGCGGCTGCCCGATCCAGGGTGTCGCCGATTCTGCCCGCAACACGGCGTGCGTCAGACTCCGCCAAGGTGAACCCGGCGCGCCTGGTTTGCGGGCCCGAACCGGCGGCGCACTCACTCTGGTGCGGGCGCCGCAACACTGACGACTCCCGGGCGGGTCATCGCGGCAACCAGTTCCGACTCGATCGAGCGCCCAGGATCAGCGCGAACCGACAACAGCTGCGCTTCGCTCCAATCCGCGCGTAACGCTCCCTCATGCAGCACGAGGACCCGCGACAACTGGCGCTCGGCCATTTCAAGGCCATGTGTGGCCAGCAAGGTGGTGATGCCGCGCGCCCGAGCGGCAACCAGATGTTGCTTCAGCACATACGCACTGGGCGGATCCAGCCCGTTCAGCGATTCGTCGAGCAGCCAATAGGGCGGCTCATCAATGAGCCCGGCGACGATGGCCAGTTTCTGTCGCGTACCGAGTGAGTAACGGGCGATCGCCTGGTTCAGAAACGGCGATAGTTTGAGTGCTTCCGCCAACCCGAGACTTGCCGATGGCACAGGCCGTGATCCGGCACGGGCGCTGCAGACCAGTTCCAGCAACTGGATTCCGGTCAGGCCACCCGGCAACAACGCGGGATCCAGGGCGCGCCCCAGCAGCCGATTCGCCGAAACCGTGCCAGCGGCTTGTCCATCGATCAACACCTGACCGGCCGATACCGGCAGCACACCGCAGATCGCGCCCAGAAGACTCGACTTGCCCGAGCCATTGCTGCCCACCAACCCAACGAATTCACCGGGCCCCAGTTCAAGGGTAAGCCCCTGCAATACCGGTCGATCGCTACGAAGCACGTCCACACCACGAATCGAGATCGACATCAGCGCAGCCCTCGCCACAGCCACCACCAAAGCACCGGAAGCAACAACAGGAGCGGCGCCGCCTGACTGATGACCACTGCCATCAGTGTCGAAGTCACGAAGCGCAGTCGAACCTGGCGCGATGGATCTCCTCGCCATCGAACCGCTTGTAATGT
The DNA here is from genome assembly GCA_016712105.1 of Ahniella sp. Classification (GTDB taxonomy): domain Bacteria; phylum Pseudomonadota; class Gammaproteobacteria; order Xanthomonadales; family Ahniellaceae; genus Ahniella. The sequence goes on along the minus strand of JADJRU010000051.1, from coordinate 10,105 downwards.
ATCGGTCAACACCCACGCAGGAACGATCATTCCCGCCAACACCTGCGCGACGCCTGGCAGGCCAGCCATCTTCATCACGACGATCAGCCAGACCGCCAGCAACCCGGCAAACCCCATCGACACCGGCAACAGGGCCGCAACGAACCGCCGGCCGGAAGGTGCGGACACCGAGAGCAGATCCTGCAAAACACAAGCGCTCCGATGCGCGAGATCGATCCGATTGACCCAGGACCAAGCCATCATGCCGACGATCGGCACCAGGATCGCCGCAGCCTCCTGCGGCGCAATCAACAGCAACACCATCAGGCCGGCAGCGGCTCGCCCACCCATCCAGCGCGACCTCGCCCATTGTGCACAGAAGGCAGGGACATGAGGCCAGTCGCGCAACGACAGATACTGCCAGGCACTGGCCGGCAGACGTTCCGCCCGGCCGTGATCCGGATCGGTCGAATGAGCAGATTCCACCAACAAACGACCGAGCAAACCGCCACCCAGAACGGCGACTAGCAACAGCGCGCCCAAAACCCAAACTGGGGCGCTGGAATTGGCAGAGATGGCTGCGACCCAAAAGGCGCCCGACACGACCAGCGCCAGCAGCGCGGTGCGAGCCATGGCCAACCGATTCAACCAGGCACGCCGGCTCGACGACGTCACCGGCAAGGCAGCAAAGACACCTTGCCGGAACTGCCGTTCTTGGTCCCGCAAGCTCGACCGCACATACAACGCCGTAGACCCCGCCAACCCGAGTACGACAAAACCGGTGGAGTGTTGCAGCGCTGGCAACAGGGCCCCCAACAGGCTCGCTACGTGCGGCCCCGCGATCGTCAACACAAAAGCCCCGAGCACCAATAGAAGCCCGGTGAACACCAGGGTCTGCGGCCACAGGATTCTGCGAACGCGCCAACGATTGCGCGCCAGTTGCCGCGCCAGCAGGGCATGCGGATGGGCGTGGATAGTCGTCATCGGGTATTTGTGCAAAAAGAAGATGGCATCAGACCCCGCAGGCACGGACAAGTTCACAAGGCGCCACCCCTTGCCGATGCCCGCAATCCAGTTTGATCCGGATCAACACGGCAATCGGATCTCCCCGCTGCAATCAGCGTCACGATCGTTCGGCCCACCAACCCCGAGGAGCGACATCATGGATCGAGTACAAGGCAAGGTTTGTGTCATCACCGGCGCTGCACTCGGCATTGGCCGGGCCTGTGCGCTTCGTCTGGGCCAGGAAGGAGCCAGGCTGGCGTTGTTCGATGTGCTCGATGCCGAGGGCGAAGCCTTGGCCGTCGAACTCAGGGCCGAGGGCATCACGGCACACTATTGGCATGTCGATGTCTCGCGGGAAGCCGAAGTGGCACAAGCCATGACAGCAGCCGCTGCACATTTCGGGCGACTCGATGTGCTCGTCAACAATGCCGGCATCGCGGGCGTCAACAAGCCCACCCACGAAGTCACCGAAGCCGAGTGGGATCGCGTTCAGGCCGTGAACGTCAAAGGCGTGTTTTTCTGCACCAAACACATCATCCCGGAACTCAAGCGCGCCGGAGCCGGCAGCATCATCAATCTCTCGTCGATCTACGGACTGGTCGGCGGCCCCGACGTCCCGCCGTACCATGCCGCCAAAGGCGCGGTGCGCCTGATGACCAAAACCGATGCATTGACCTACGCCACAGATCGGATCCGCGCGAACTCGGTTCATCCGGGTTATATCTGGACGCCGATGGTCGAGAATCACCTCAGGGCACAAGGCGCCACCGATCTCGAGGCCGCCAAACGTGAAGTCGGCAAGATCCATCCGCTTGGACATGTCGGCGAGCCCGACGATATCGCCTGGGCGGTCGTGTTTCTGGCATCCGACGAATCGAAGTTCATGACCGGTTCCGAACTGGTGGTCGATGGCGGCTACACGGCTCGCTGATGAGCACCCGCGGCAGAGCCTGCCGGCCGAGTACGATCAAGGATTGGAAGGACGACAGAGGATCGGGAATCTCGCCTTGATTTCTGGACGCATGAGAAGGCTATACTCGGTGGAATTTTGCAGGGGTATGACGCATGCGTGACTCGCAGCTATCGAAGCAGCTGACTGTCTTTGTTGCCAGTTTCATCGCACTGTTCGCGCTGTTCGTCGGCCTCAGCGGCTATACGCTCCAGCAGGTCCAGGTGATGGGGCCGATCTACAACCAGATTGACCTCGGCAATGATCTGATCGCCGACGTACTGCCGCCGCCTCAGTACATCATTGAGTCGTATCTGGTGGCACTGCAGTTGAAGGACGAAACCGACCTGGCTCGGCGCCAGTCGCTGATTGAACGCGGCAACGCGCTGCGCGTCGAATACGACAGCCGCCAGGAATTCTGGAAACGTGAGCTGACGCCAGGCCCGCTCGACGACGTGATGACCGTGACCTCGGCGCGCGCCGCGATCGACTTCTTCGAAATTCGCGACCGCGAATTCATTCCAGCGCTGCAAGCGGGAGACAACGTTCGCGTTGCCGCATCATTGGCGCGTATGCAGCAACACTACGAGGCGCATCGACTCGGCATCAACGAGGTGGTCCGTCTGACCACCATCCAGAACGCCGAACGCGAAGCCAGCGCGACCGACGTTGTGTCTCGTCAGACTCGCTATCTGGTCGTGCTCGCCGTATTCATCCTGTTGTCGGTCATCGTGATGGCGTGGCTCGCATCACGCGCGGTGCGCGATATGTCCGATCGCATCCGACTCGCCAGTGACATCGCCAACCGTGTCGCTGCCGGTGATCTCAGAACCGAGATGCCGACCGTCGATGCACGCGACATCACCGGTGGACTGCTGACCGCCATATCGGCAATGAGCGGAAACCTGCGTGCACTGGTCACCCGCGTCAAGCAGGCCTCGATCGAACTGATGAGCACGGCAACCGAGTTCGCCGCGACCAGTCGCCAGCAGGAACAAACGGTGCAGGGCTTCGGCAGTTCGACCAACCAGATCGCCGCAGCGGTCAAGCAGATCAACTCGACGCATCAGGACCTGCTCGCGACCATGGAAGGGGTCAACGCCGTCGCCGCGCAGACTGCAGATCTTGCCGTCGGCGGCCAGACCGGGTTGGAGCCAGCTTGAGCCAGAGCATGGAGCGCCTGTCGAGTGCCGGGCATACGGTCGCAGCGCGGTTGTCGGCCATCCGCGACGAAGCGGCGCAGATCACCAGTGTGGTGACCACGATATCGAAAGTCGCCGACCAGACCAACCTGCTGTCGATCAATGCCGCCATCGAGGCCGAAAAAGCCGGCGAACAGGGCCTCGGATTCCTGGTTCTGGCGCGCGAGATCCGCCGTCTTGCCGACCAGACCGCAGTCGCGACGCTCGACATCGAACAAATGGTGAAACAGATGCAGGGTGCAGTCAGCGCCGGCGTGATGGAAATCGACCGCTTCTCGGAAGAAGTGAAGTCCGGCATCGTCAGCGTCGGCCGTATCAACGGCCAGTCCAGCCAGATCATCAGCCAGGTGCGCACCCTGTCCGACCGTTTCGATGCGGTCAACGACGGCATGCGCAGCCAGAACGTGGGGACCCGACAGATCGGCGAAGCGATGACGCAACTGATCGACGGCGCCCGCCAGACCTCGACCTCGCTGCGCGAATTCAATTCGGCGACCGAGAGCTTGCGTGACGCGGTCACCACGCTGAAGCAGGAAATCACGCAGTTCAATGTCGGCAAGTGATGCGATGCAAGCGATCGCCTTCCGTGCCGCCGCCATGCGCTTTGCGTTGCCCACCACCCAGGTGCTGCAGGTGTTGCCGGACTGCGTGACTCGGCCGCTGGCGATGGCGCCGCCGGCGGTCACAGGATTGATTCGTTATGGTCGCGCCCTGATCCCGGTCGTCGATCTCGGTTTGTTGCTCGGCAAGACTGCAGCGGCAATGCGCCGTTCAACGCGACTGCTGGTAGTGCGCATCAACACACCGAAGCCACTGGTGTTCGCGCTGCGTGCCGAGGAAGTGCTCGATCTGATCGACATCGGCGCCAAGACCGGCGGTGTGCCGCAACCGCGCCATCGTTGGCTCGGCGACCATATTCTGGACGATGCCGAAACACCGCAGTTGATCCGGGCCGAAGAACTGTTGCCGGACGAACTGCGCGCGCTGTACGTCGCGGACGCCGGTAATGAACCCTGATCCCATCCTCGCCCTGTTGAAGCGGCGGATCGGACTCGATGCCGAGAGTCTCGGCACACGTGTGATCGAGGATCGCCTGGCCGATCTGGCCCGGCACTTTCCCGGCAGCAGCCACCTTGCCTTGGCCATGGCCGCGGAACACGACCGCAGCGTGTTCGATGCCGTGGTCGCTCATTTCGTCGTCAACGAGAGTTGGCTGTTCCGCACGCCCGAGCAATTCGAAGCACTGCAGAAATTCGCGCGCCGGCGACCCTTGCCCTTGAACGTGCTGTCGCTGCCTGCAGCACACGGCGAAGAACCGGCGTCGATCGCTGTCAGCCTGCATGAAGCCGGCCTGCAACCCGCAGACTTCCGCATCGTGGCCGGCGACATCGATGTCGACGCTCTGCGAGTCGCGCGCTGCGGCCGCTTTCCATTGTCGGCGTTTCGTGGCGGTCGTCCTGATCCGCGCTGGTTTGCCGCCCATGACGGTCAGTACACACTGGTACCGTCGCTGCTTTCGCGTATCGAATTCCGCGAACTGAATATCCTCGACCCTGACATCTTGAAAGGTGAAAGCTTCGATGTGATCTTCTGTCGCAACCTGCTGATTTATCTGCACGACGACGCGCGCGCACAAGTGCTGGCACTGCTGCGCCGCGTGGCGGCCCCGGATGCACTGGTCTTCACCGGCACCGCCGAGCCACAACTGCAATTCAACGCGAAACCCGCGGCCGCCGTGGCTGAAGCCAGGCCGCGCCAGCCGAAAGAACCGATGCCTGCGCTTCGCACCGCCAAACGGATCGCGACCCCGCAACACTCGACGCAGCCCATGTCCGCACCGGCGCATGAAGAACCGCCGCTGCCTGCACGGTTGGCACAGATCGAACAACGCGCGAATCAGGGTGATCTAGCCGGCGCATGCGCGGCACTCGACGATCTGATCGGAAAGATCGCGCCCAGTGCGACAGCCTGGTATTTGCGCGGGGTTCTCGCGAGCGCCCAAGGTGATCTTGCGGCCGCCGAATCGGCACTCGATCGCGCGGCCTATCTGGATCCTGCACATCAGCCGACCCTGCGCCTGCGCGCTGAACTCGCCCGACGCGGCGGCCATCATGACCATGCCGATCGCCTGCAAGCGCAGCTGAAACGGCGCCGTGGCGCGGGGCGCGACGCATGATCGCTCAGTCGATCACACATTGCTGGCGGAAAATCGGCGTGTATGCCGGCGACCACAGCTGTGCGCGATTGCGCGAAGTGGTGCATTGCCGGAACTGCGATGTGTTCGCGGCAGCGGCGCGAAGCATGCTGCTGCGCGACGTGGAACAAGTTGACGCGGTGGGCACCGATACCGCGGAGGTCATCGCGACGGCGCGAAGCGCCCTGCTGGTTCGGATCGGCGGCATCGGCCTCGGTTTGCCGGCGACGCGTGTCGTCGAAATCGCCGCAGACGCGCCGTTGCGCCGCGTGCCGCACCGCAACGGCCGCGCCATCGCCGGACTGATCAATGTGCGCGGGCACATTCATCTTGCGCTCGCGCTGACGCGTATCTTCGGACTCGCGGGAAACGAGCCCGACGCCAACACGCATGCGCGCATCGTGTTGCTCGACGCAATTGCCGGCGCCCCGGTCGCATTTCGCGTGGAGCGCGTGATCGGCGTACATGGTTTCGCCCAGACCGATCTGGGACCCGTGCCGGAGACCTTGCCGCCGCTGCTTGCCGAGATGGCGAACGCGGTCGGCAATGCGGGTGAGGAACATTACCTGCTCCTCGACGATGCCAAGTTATCGCGCGCGCTCGGCGAGGCCATCAACGCATGAACGCGCTCTGGCCCCTGTTCGCCGATGAAGTCGCCCGAAGCGTGCCGCGCATTGCCGCGGCGCTCGACGCGCTCGCGATCCAATCGGGAAACGTCAGCGCCCGTATCGCCCTGCAGCAGGAAACAACCAAGCTGCGCAGCGCCATGCGTGTGCTCGGCGAACCCGGCCTCGACACCCTGTTGCAGCCCCTTGCCGACGCCAGTGCCGATCCGCAGATGCAGCGCGCTGCACTCGCGCGCTTGTCGGCGCTGTTGCAGAACGAACCGCCAGCGCAGGCCGGGAAGCCGCCTGCGGCCCCGACGTCGACGCGCGGTGGTGCCGTTGATGCCAGCCTGGAGGCCTTGTTCGCAAGCGAGGTCGAACACCAGTCGATCGAAATCACGCGGCAGTTGCTGGCGCTCGAAGCCGCACCCGAACACCTCGAGCCAATCCGGCCATTGCTGCGTGCCGTACATTCGATCAAGGGGGCTGCACGCGCCGTCGGCCTGCCGAAAGTCGTTGCGCTGACGCACACGCTAGAAGACCGGCTCGCCCAAATGGCCAAGGGCCAGTCGGCGGTCGCCGGTGAATTCATCGATCTGGCCTTGCGCGGTCTGGATGCGATCCGATTGCGCGCACGCGGTGAAAACCCGGCCGCAGACGCGACGCTCGCCGAACTTCGCGATGCCTTGGCCGAGACCGGAACCATGGTCAACAGTGGTGTCGCGCCGGTCGCGGCGACAGCCGTCAGCACAGGTGATGACAGCAACAGCGACGATGACCCCGTGCTGCGCGTGCGCCTCAAGCCAGATCAGCCACCTGATCAGCCTGGCGAGTACCGCGAGCGTGGAAAGCCATCGCCTCGACAGCTTTGCCCTGCGGCAACAAAGGCTGCGCCGGCAACTCACCGCAGTCCGTCGCCAGTTCGACGAAATCCTGCAACGTAATGCCATCTCACTGCGGCGCACCAACGTCGGCAGTGAACCGAACAACCTGCGCAACCGCCTCGATCAGGCGCGTCAGGAACTATCCGAGAGTACTGACGATTTTTCGGAGTTCACGCGCGGCGCACACCAATTGAATTCGCGGCTGTTGAATGCGGCCACGGGCACCCGCCTGCGGCCATTTGCCGATCTCGCCAACGGGTATCCGCGTCTGGTGCGCGACCTGGCACGCCAGCTTGGCAAACAGGCACGTTTGCAGATCGAGGGCGAGCGACTGGATGTCGATCGTGATGTCCTGTTGTCAGTCGACCCGGCGCTGATGCATCTGTTGCGCAATTCCTCGACCACGGCATCGAAGCGCCGGCGGTACGTGCAGCAAGCGGCAAGCCGGCGGAAGGACTGATCACCATCCGCGCGAGTTTTCGCGGTGGGCTGTTGCTGATCGAATTGGCCGATGACGGTGCCGGCGTCGATCCGGAACGGGTGCGTCGGCGTCTCGTCGAAGGTGGCCATCTGGATGCCGACGTGGCGGCGCGACTCGATATCGAGGACCTCCACGAGTCGCTGTTCGCATCGGGCTTCACCACGCGCGAACAGGTCACCGAGACCAGCGGTCGCGGGTCGGCCTCGATGCCGTGCGGCAAATGGTCCATGAACTTGATGGCACGGTGCGTATCGAGTCGCGCTTCGGTGCCGGCACCCGCTTTGAACTGCAGCTGCCGATTTCCCGCGCCATCCTGCGTGCGCTGCTCGTCGAAGTCGATGGCGAACTGTGCGCGTTCCCACTGACCCGAGTCAGCCGCGTCGTGCGCGCTTCGCCACGAGCCCTGGTGCAAGACGGCGGCCTGCGTTATCTGCCGATCGACGGTCGCAACGTAGGCTTGATCGCGCTGTCGGAACAACTGGATTTTGGCCGCACCCGCTATCGCGAAACCGTCAGCATCGTGGTCTTCGAACAATACGGGCGCCCGATCGGCTGCGTGGTCGACGCCATTGTCGGCGAAGTCGACCTGGCGACGCGTCCGCTCGATCGCCGACTCGGCCGTATTGCCGATGTCGCCTCGGTTGCGCTCACCGCCGATGGAGAAGCCGTGGTGGTGCTCGATGTCGACGACCTGATGCGCTCGGCCTTTGATCCGCGGCGACGTGCCGTCGCACGCGCGATGGGCGGCGAGGATGCGCAGACACGCAGGAAGCGTGTGCTGGTGGTCGACGATTCGATCAGCGTGCGCGAACTGGAGCGGCAGTTGCTGGCGGCCGCCGGCTTCGACGTTGAAGTCGCGATCGACGGCGAAGACGCCTGGTTGACACTGCAACACAGTGAATTCGACCTGATGGTGACCGATGTCGACATGCCGCGACTGGACGGCATCTCGCTGACGCGCTCCGTACGTCAGGAGTCACGTCTGCGCAACCTGCCAGTGATCATCGTGTCCTACCGCGATCGCCCCGAGGATTTCGCGCGCGGCATGGAAGTGCGCGCCGACCGTTATCTGACCAAGAGCGACTTCGATGACGATCGTTTCCTCGCCGCAGTCGAAGACTTGATCGGCGCGGCAGGCGAAGACTGATGCAACTCCTGGTCGCGAGCCCGAGCCGCCTGCAACGCGAAGCGATTCGTCGCAGCCTGACGCACAGCGCGTTCACCGTCGAAGCCTACGCAGCCGATCTGGACTCATTACGTGCCGCCATTTTCGGCTCGGCGCCACGACTGGCGCTGCTCAGCGCCCGTTGCGGACAACTCGCGCAAGCCGTCGCAGAATTGCCGAAGCGCGGCATTCAGGTCGCGGTGCTCGCCGAAGGCAGCGAACTCGACCTGATTTATCAGGTCGTCGTCGACAGCAAGGCAACGGTACTGGCGCCGCCCATCATCGATGACAGCGGCGAGCTGCACGGTGCCCAGCGCTTTGTGGCGCAACTCGACCGACTGCATCGCGGCCTGGTGCCCATGCTTCGCAGCAAGCCCGAGCCGACAACAGCGAACGCCCCGCGCCCGACCGTGATCGCGATCGGCGCATCCACCGGCGGTCCGGCCGCAATCCGGGAGCTGCTGAACGCGCTGCCACGTCCATTGTCGGCCGCTGTGCTGGTGGTGCAGCACATCGATGCCGAGTACACGCAGGGTTTCAGCGACTGGCTGGAAAGTGTCTGCGGCCTGCCTTCGCATCTGGCTGATGGCGACGAATCGCCGCAGGCCGGCCACGTTTATGTCGCGCCGGCGGGCCATCATCTGGTGATGCTCGATCATGGCCGCCTTGCGCTGCAACGCGGCAGCGCAATGGATGCATCGTCCCGCCGTGGATCCGCTGTTCCGCAGCCTGGCGACGCAGTCGAGGCCGGGCATCGCCGTGCTGCTGACCGGGATGGGTGAAGACGGTGCCGCGGCCTTGCGCGTCCTGCGCGAGCAACGCTGGCGCACGTTCGCCCAGGATGCTGCCAGCGCAGTCGTGTTTGGCATGCCCGGTGCCGCGATCGCGCTGCATGCGGCAGAAGACGTGCTCAATCCGGCAGCGATCGGACAGCGCATCGGCCATTTGCTGTCGGGGGCGCCATGATCCGCCGCTGCCGTGTGCTGCTGGTCGACGACCAACCGATCATCCATGCGGCGTTACGACAACTGCTCGCCGATTGCACCGATATCGAACTGCACAGTGAAACCGACGGCACACGTGCGCTCGACCAGGCCCGAGCCCTGCAGCCGGAATTGATCCTGCAGGACCTGCAACTGGATGATGTCGATGGCCTCGACCTGCTCAGCGCCTATCGCGCCGATCCTGCACTCATGAATGTGCCGGTGCTGGTATTGAGCGCGGGCGAAGAACCGGTGACCAAGGCCGAGGTGTTTGCACGTGGCGGCAATGATTATGTGGTCAAACTGCCGAGCGCGCTCGAACTGGCCGCGCGTATCCGTTACCACGTCACCGCGTTTCGCGCCCAACGCGACCGCGAAGCGGCGTTTATCGCCCTCCTGGAGAGTCGGCGCGTGCTCGAGGAACGCAATCGTGAGATCGAATCGCGCAAGCAGCAACTTGAACAGCTGAACCGTGATCTGGCCGAGTCGGCGATCACTGACGCCCTGACGGGCTTGCATAATCGCCGTTATCTGCGTGCTTTCCTCGAGCGACCGTTGCGCGACGCTGGCGAATCCCGCAGCCCCGGCATCGAGCGCCGCCATCCGCTGGGTGACGGCATGACCCTCTTCCTGCTCGACCTCGATCATTTCAAGCACA
>JADJRU010000050.1 GCA_016712105.1 Ahniella sp. | reverse complement strand
CCCCAAACGCCAAGTTGCAATCAAGCGGCTGAACCGGGCGGCAGACAGTGCAACACGAGAGCGCTTCCGTCGCGAAGCCGAGCTGCTTGCCCAGCTCGCGCACCCCGGGATTGCCCGGATCATCGAGGTCGATTCGGGCGCTGACGGTCAGCCGCTGCTGGTGATGGAGTACGTCGAGGGCGAGACACTGACTGCCGTCGCCCCGCGCCTGGATCGCTCGGCGCGATTGGCACTGCTGGCCAGCATCGCCGACGCCGTAGAACACGCCCACAGTCGCGGCATCGTGCATCGTGACCTGAAGCCGGCCAACATCATGGTCATGCCCAACGGCCAGCCCAAGATCCTCGATTTCGGGATCGGCCGGGCGCTGCTGAGCGAAGGCTCGACGCTGACCGAAACCGGCATGCTGCTCGGCACGCCGGCCTACATGGCACCAGAACAGGCGCTCGGCGTGGCTGGCGTCGATGCCCGCGCCGATGTCTGGGCGCTGGGCGTGATCGGTTATGAGCTGCTGGTGGATCGACTGCCGATGCCGGTCGCTGGCCTGACGCCACTGCAGGCCCTGAAGCGGGTTGCAAACGACACGCCGCCGCCGTTATCCCGACTGGATGCCTGCCTGCGCGGTGACCTTGAGGTGGTGATTGGCGCCGCCCTCGCCCGCGAGCCGGGCCAGCGATATGCCAGTGCCGGCGCCTTCGCCGACGAGCTGCGCCGTTACCTCGCGCGCGAGCCGATCCATGCCCGAGCGCCCGGTCCCTGGCAACGCCTTCGGCTCTTCGCCCATCGCCATCCGATCCCGGTGGGAGCCACGCTGGTCGCCTTGCTCGCGATCCTGCTTGGCGCCGGCTTTGCCGTCCGCTATGCGCTGGTCGCCGACTCCGAGCGGCGCCAAGCGCAGGTCGAGGCCCGCCAGCAGGAAGCACTCCGCGAGCACTTCGCCGCAGTCGTAAGCCGGGCCGCAAGTCTGGGCCCGTCGATCGATCGTGAAGCGCTGCTGGACCTCGCCGCCGAACCGACCCTGTCTTCGGCCGACCCCGACCCGGACGTGCGCCGCGCGTTGCTGTTGACGATCGCCAATGCATTGCTCGTTCGCGCCGACACCCGTCGGCTAGGCGATCTGCTGGCCGAGCGTGCCGACTGGATGGAAGGCGGCAGTGATTTCGAATGGGCGACTTACCACAGTCACCGCACCGCTGCCGCGCTGCGCCAGGGCGACGCCGCCGCTGCGGGTGCTGCGGCCGAACTCGCCGAGGCCGCAATCCGCCGAGGCGATTTGACGCGAACCCTGCTGGCTGCGGAAGTCGCTGGCTTCCGCGCACAACTGGCGCGCGGCCGAGGCGACACCGTCGAAGCGTTGCGCTTGTCCACTCTGGCGGCTGATATTGCGCGGGGCGCCGCCAGCGAAAGTGCTGTGGATCGCGGCACGGTGCTGGCCAACCACGCCGTGAACCTGCTGCTGGTCGGACAACCCGAGGCAGCGGTGGCTGCCGTCGACGAGGCCGAAGCCTTGTGGGCCGCCGGCGGTGTCGCCAATCCCTCGGGCGCCGGCAGCGCGCGCGCGGTCCGCGCCAGCGCGCTTTGGCTGGCCGGTGATCCGGTCGCCGCACTGGCCGCTTACGAAGCCATCGACGCAAATCCCCCACCCGGCGACCCGATTCCGGCTCAGGCTGCCCGGCAGACGTCCAAGGCGCGACTGTTGGCATGGCTCGGTCGCGCGGATGTCGCCCGCAGCGAGGTCGAGGCTGGCGTCAAGGCCATGTGCGCGGCCATCGGCGAGCAAAGCAGGGACTGCCGTCAAGTCCGCGTGGTGGCATTGGAAGTTGCGATCCTCGCCGCGGACTTCGCGCTCGCCGATGCGCGCCTCGCAGAGCTGAGCGACGCCCCGTTGCCGAGTCAGGGCGAGGCCCTCCGCGACCTGCTGGACCTGAGCCGCGGCAAGCCAATGGCTGGCGAGCAACTGGCCGCTCGACTGGATGCCGTTCCCGAGGACGACCGCCTGGGTCGACGGCAGCTCGCACGCCTGTTGCTGCTGGGCGCCAACCGGGCCGATCAGGCCAAACAGCCTGAAACCGCCCGCCGCCTGCTCGCAAGCGCACAAGTGGCGTTGGCCGACAGCGATCGTGGTTTTGACCAGCATTGGCTCCGTCTGCAGCAACGTTGCCTCGATGGCATGACAGCAGACCCAGCCGATACAAAGCCACTGCAAGCACTCGGCCTGGACCGCTGCTTGGCGCGCTAGGCCGCTAGCAAGCGCGGCTTGCCTCTCGTTTGCATGGGCAGCTAGCCTACGCGCATGCACAACCCGCTGCGCGAGCGCTGGTCCGAGGTGAAGGCGCTGTTCGAAGCGGCGTCCATGCAGCCCCGCGCCGAGCGTTCGGCCTGGTTGGCAACACAGGAAATTGATGACACCCTGCGCGCCGCAGTCGTCGCGATGCTGGCCGACGCCGACCAGGATACCGTTGGCGCGGAGGCGGGCGACTCCGGCCTTCAAGCGACCGAGGCCGAACACATCGGTCGTTACCGGATCCTGCGCACCCTGGGCCGTGGCGGCATGGGCGTGGTGTATCTCGCCGAACAGGCCAACCCGCAGCGACTGGTGGCGCTGAAACTGTTGGCAGGCGCCAGCGGCGCTGCGGCTTTGGCGCGTTTCCGGCGCGAGGCGGAATTGCTGGCACGGCTGTCGCACCCGGGCATCGCACATATTGTCGAGGTCGATGCGGAAGCCGACGGTCGACCTTTTCTGGTGATGGAGTATGTCGACGGCATCGACCTCTCGACGCACGCCGCCAAACTGTCTCGTGATGAGCGATTGTCGCTGCTGGCCCACATCGCCGATGCCGTCGAGCACGCGCACGCGCGCGGCGTGGTGCACCGTGATCTGAAGCCGTCCAACATTCTGGTCGATGTCGAAGGACACCCCAGAGTGCTCGATTTCGGCATCGGGCAAATGATGGGCGAAGGCCACACGCTGACCGAGACCGGCATGTTGCTCGGCACGCCGGCCTATATGAGCCCCGAGCAAGCCAGCGGCAGTTCAAGACCGGACGCACGCAGCGATGTCTACGCGCTGGGTGTGATCGCCTACGAACTGCTGACCGACCGCTTGCCGCTACCCGTGGCGGGGCTGACGCCGCTCGAAGCACTTCGGCAGGTAGGCGAGGCCACGCCGCCACCGATGTCGCGACTTGATCGCAGCTTGCGCGGCGACCTCGAGGTGATTGTTGAAACCGCACTAGCGAAGAGTCCGCAGCAACGTTACGCCAGCGCTGGGTTGTTCGCTGACGATCTGAGGCGCTTTTTGGCCGCGGAGCCAATCCGCGCTCGGCGGCCGTCGAGCTGGCGACGCGCCGTGTTGTACACGCGTCGCAAGCCGGCGCAGGTCGCAGCAATTGCGGTAGCAGCGGGCGGGCTGCTGATTGGCAGCGGGCTCGCACTGGCGTTTGCAGTCGGCGCCGCGCGTGATCGCGATCGCGCCGAGGCCGCACTGGTACAGGCTCGCGGCACACAGGAGGCACTGGGCCGAGTCTTCGCAGCCGGCAATCCGATGATCGCGGGCAAGCCGGAGGTCACGTTCCAGGAAGTCCTGGGTGCGGCCCCTTCGCAACTCGCCGGGTTGTCGCCGGAAATCCGGTTGCCGGTGCAATACACGGTGGCCTTGGCGCAGGCTCAGATCGGCGACGATCAAGCGGCGATTGCAGGCTTCGCAGCGGCGGCGGAGATCGCCGCCGAACTCGGTCTCGGGCGGGCACGCGCACAGGCCGAGCTACGCCGCATCATGGTCGCATTCGACCATGTGGATATCGCCGAGTCGGCGCGCGCGACCGAAGCGCTGCTTGCCGATCCGCACGTAACCGCCGATGCCTTGCTGCACACCGGAACACTGATCACCGCTTCGGTGATCTCAACTTCCCGGTTCCAGGATCAAACAGCCGCGGCACACCTCGCGGCGGCACGCGCGTTGTGGCCACAAGCGACCGTCGTTGCGCCTGCCATTGACGACGCCACGCTGGATGCTGAAACGGAGATCGATCTTTATCTGCTGGAGTTCTTTGCCATGTCGAACGGTGGCGCGGCGGATCAAGCGCCACTCCGTCTGGCATCCGAGGCGGGTGAAGCCTATGCGCGGCTTTCCAGGCGACTGCCGATCGATCACCCTCGCCTCGCCATCCTGCGTGTGATCGCGCAGAACTTGCCCGATGCGCTGGCTGGCCGTTCGGAGTGGCGCACCAGGCTGCACGCGACGATTGAAGCGCAGATCCCGCGTCTTGGATACGCGCATCCCACGATCGCGGCACAAATCACCACCGGTCTGGCTCTGACCGGCCTGCAGGCATTGATTGATCAGCCTCTGCAGCGGCAGTTGATCGAGGTGGCTCGAGCCATGCCATTGGGTAGCCGGCGACGGTTGCGCCTGATGCTTCAGGCGGCCGGACAGAGCGGATTTCTCGCGAGTGTCGGCGTCACCGCCGATGAAGTTGCCGCAGCGCGGGCGCCCATTTGTGACGCCGCGCGCGGCATCGACGCAGACTGCATCTGGGCGGAAGTCAGCATCGCGGAACTGGAGTTCAAGGAAGGACGCACCGCCGAGGCCCATGCACGAACCGATGCTCTGTATGAACGTCGCTCCGAACTTCCTGCTCAGCTGGCCATGCGCGTTTATGCAACGGCGGCCGTGCTGAACCAGAGGGACGGCCGATACGAAAAGGCCATCGCTGCCACCGAGGCTGCTCTCGCTGCAGCGATGGCCGACACTGAGCTCAGTCGCGAAGGCCGCGACATCATGGTGACGCGTTTAAGCTGGAATTTCCGCCCCCTGAGATGCGATCGTGTGCTCGAAGTAATCGAGCCGATCGAGTCCAGACTCAAGGTGAATCCAGGTGTTGCAGGTGACGTACTGGCTCGCCTGATGGCGACCTGTGAGGTCCGCGTCGGGCGCGATGTCGATGCCGCACTCGCCCGTCTTGCGCCATGGTGGGAAAGCGCACAGGATCCTTCCGTCGATCCGATGATGCGTTTGGACGTGGTATCGGCGCACCTCGAAATTTTCGACGTCCTTGGGCGCGATGCCGATTTTGCGAACTGGGCGCGTGAACTCGTCGCCCTGGAAGCGGCCGGGATTGATGTCGCACAATTGGCGCCTCGAATGCCCTGGATCGCGCGGGCACGGGCCATGAACCGAGACGAACGCGCGCCCTCGAACTGACAGCAGCGCGGTCGAACCTCACCGCTGTCGCGAAACGCGCTCGGCGTCGTAGTTGCAAGTATCAGCCGACTTTATGCGGCAAAACGTTGCCACCGCGCTCCGGAGACTCCATGCGTCGAACCTGCCTTGTTTTTCTGCCCCTGCTGACGGGTCTGCTTGCTTCGTGTCCGTCGTCTGCAGCGCCCGCGCCGGGAACGCTGATCGACGAACCTTGCGACATCGAAATCGCCGATGACGCAATTGCCGCAAGGCTGCGTTGCGCGCGATTGGTGGTGCTTCGCGATCCGGAGCATCCGGAAGACGGAACCTTCGAACTGGCGGTGGTGATCAAGCGCAGCGCCTTGCCGAAGCCCGGTGCCACGCCGGTGCTGTTCCTGCACGGTGGCCCGGGTGGCGGCATGACGCGCTACCTCGGCCGCAGCCCGAGCGACCACGCGCCGGGCCACGATTTCATCGCGTTCGATATGCGCGGTGGCGGACGCAGTCAGCCGCAAGTATGCGCGGCCGACGGCGCGCCGTTCATGGCGAGTTTTCTGCACCCGGACGGACTGGACGCCGGCATCCGCGAACGTCGCCGGATCGTCGAGGCCTGTCGTGGTAAGTGGCAAGCCGCTGGCCTGCGCGCACAGCACTTCGGCACGGATCGCAACGTCGATGACGCCGAGGCACTGCGCGCAGCACTCGGTCTGCAGCGCTGGCGAATCATCAGTGAGAGCTACGGCACCACGGTGGCGGCGCATTACCTTGCCAAGTATCCGGAGGCGTTGGAGGCGGCGGTGCTGGATTCGCTGTCTCCGAAAGATGCCGAGGTGCTCCCGGGTGCAGAGATGCATGGCCGCTTGATCGAGCGCCTTGCCGACGAGTGCCGCCAGAATGCTGCCTGTACCGCACGCTGGCCGGAGCTCGGCCGCAGTTGGCTCGACACCACGGTGGCCGCGCTGGATGCCGCACCGCTGCAGGTAGGTGAAGGTGATCGCGCACGATTGCTTGACGGTACGGGACTTCGGCAAATGATCATGCAGGTTGCCGGCGACGAGGCCGGCGTGCGCAGCCTGCCCTTCCTGATCGACGCCGCCGCGCGGCGTGATGTGGCGCAACTCGCAGGGCCGCTGTCGCTGATCGGTCAGGACGAGTCTTCCGACGGCGTCAATCTTGCCGCCACACTGGCCACGGATTGCCGCGACCGGGCGCGTCACCTGAAGGCCCACGATCTCAGCGACCCGATGGGCCTGTTGCTCGGCGTGCCCGGTGATGTCTGCCGCGACTGGGCCGAGCCCGCCGAGGCGCCACGCTGGCCGTTGGCAACGCGCGTGCCGGTGCTGATCCTTTCCGGAGGTTATGACAGCTTCCAGCCGGATCCGACGCCCGTGCTGAGGGAAATGGGGCCGGCAGCCCAGGTGGTTGAAATCCCGCATGCCGCACACGGCGCGCGCGGCGCCGGTCTATGCGTTCGCGGGATCGCCAGCCGCTTCATCAGTGATCCGGCGGCGACGCTCGACACAAGCTGTATCGCCGACATGGCCGTGCCCGACTTCCTGCTGCAGGCCACGCCCTCGCGTGGCTTGCGCGAGTTGTTGCCGATGCTGGTGCTTGGCGCCACGCCGCCACCGGTTCTGATCGTCTCTGTGGCCAGCGCTGGACTGGCTTTGTTCGTTGCACTGGTTGGACTGTGGCGCGGCCGCGGCGGACCGCGAGTGCCCGGGACACGGCGCTGGCTGTTCGCACCGGCGATGGCCGGCCTGATCGCCGTCGGCGCGCCCGCCAGTCTGATCGCCAGCCACGACTCGCTGGCCTCGGCCGCGCTCCTGTACGGGCTGCCAACTGGCTGGACCTGGCTGCCGTGGATCAGTCTGCTGCCGCTCGTGATCGGCGCGCTGGCGCTACGGCGAGGGCGCGACGGCAGCACACGCCTGGTCGCTGCGCTGGCTTTGGCCTGCGGCCTGGCGATGATGGCCGCCGGGTGGTTTCCGGGTGCATGAGCTTGCGAGCGCTCGTGAGACTGAGGGGAACAGTCGGAACGCCAGACTCAATCATTCCCGCGCAAGCGGGAATCCACCCGGGCCTGACGCGCGCCCACACGATATTTTGATCGCGGTTGGCACAGCACTTCGCGGCTGACCATTTCGAAACTGCACGGATTGACTAGGTCGCACGTCGCTTCGATCTCGGTGTCGATGACCCGCTATCGCCGCAGCTTCTGTACAGCTGACAAAACGAACACCGCGGTACGACGAAGCACAAAGGAGATGGTGGCAAAGACGACGGCGAAGGTCAGCGGGATGACACTTCCGAAAGTGATGGTCATGCCAACGACAAAACCAAGCATGTACTCCGCGCGGTACACGGGAAGCACAATCGAACACAGGAAGAGGCCCATGAATAGCCACTTGCTGACTTCCGGAAGGCCAAAGTGGAATGACGCTGCCAGTGCGGCGCCGTATAAAAGCGAACCCAACAATCCAGCGGCAACTGGTGACGGAACGATGCCGCTCGCTTGACGATCTTGTAAAGACTTGATGCGCACTGCGACGATGATCCCGAGCAGAGGCAAGATCAGGAGACCAAGCCAGTTCGAGAAGCCCGGGAGGTCGGCACGGGCAAGAAAATGATGTGTCTTGACCCCTCCGTTGAAGTGCTCGAAGCCGATATGAGCCACCGCAAACGCCAATGCAGCGACTGGAAGCAGCGGTGAAACGGTTCGCGGCGAAGTCATTGGTCGATATCCTATGTGGCGCTGGAGTTGTGGCCTGACGAGGCAGTGCAAAAAGCAGTCTGGATCTTGCTCGATTCTTCCAGAAACTTTAATGCATCAGCGAATGGTTCGTTACGGGTTCGAATTGAATCGGGTGAATGTTCAATTGTTTGGTGACTTGCTCCGAGACACCGCTATGACTGTTTGCGATCCCTTCAGATTGTTGGCTCGGGTCCCCGCTGATGAATGAGATGGCTGCGACGCTTCGAGAACGTTTGGGCCTTGGCGAGCCAGCCTTGCCGGGATACCAACGCGGCGAGGTCTTGAAAGGCGCCGGTTTCGACCGGGAACGGATCGAATACCCGGGACTCGAAGGTGACGTCATTCCGGCGTTCCTGTTCACGCCGGTGAATCAAGAAACGCTCGGCGGGGTCGTTGTCTTTCATCAACACAATGGCGAGTTCCATTTCGGCAAGAGCGAGGTGGCCGGCGACGTTGGCAATGTCTTTCAAGCTTTCGGACCTGCCCTCGCGCGAAGAGGCGTCGCAGTCCTGGCGCCGGACGCCATCACGTTCGAGGACCGACGCGGAGCGGTCAAGGGCACCGAACCGGATTTCTACGATTGGCTTCAGCACTACAACGCCCTGAGTTACAGAATGCTCGATGGCGACACCTTGATGAGAAAATGTCTGGACGATGCGCAACGCGCGCTGAGCGTGTTGGTTCAAGCCACGGGCATGGACCCGCGTCGTGTGGGTGTGGCCGGGCACTCATACGGCGGCTACACCGCGCTCTACCACGCGGCCCTTGATTCACGTTGCCAGTTTGTTTGCATCAGCGGAGCGGTGTGCAGCTTCGAAAGGCGTCGTCAGGAAGGCACCGGAATCACCTTGTTCGAAACCGTGCCCGGTCTCGCTCGCCAGATCGATACCCACGATGTGCTTGCCTCGATCGGGCCCCGACCAACACTCGTGGTTTCGGGCAGCGAGGACAAGTATTCACGGGACGCAGATCAGGTGGTCGCCAAGGTCGCGGGCGAATTCATCACCGAGCTCCGCGTCAACCGCGGGCACGCCCTCGATCAGGAACGATTCGATGCGATCGTCGAGTGGATCGCCGATCGTGTATCGGACTCGGAGAACGGGATACGCGACGCTGGATAGTCAGGTCCGGCGCGAAACGATTGACAGGCCTCTCTCGCCAATCAAAACCTGGGCCATTCTTTCCGATTGACCAGTCAGCCATGGGCTTTTGAATCAAGCAACATGGGGGCTCAGGAATGGATAACGCTGGTGCCGCACACCAAGTGCGTCATTCCCGCGCAAGCGGGAAACCACCAGAGTGCTACACGACCGAAACCGGGTCGCAACGAGTGGATCCCCGCTTGCGCGGGGATGACGCGTGGAGGGGCCGTGCGCGCGGATGACGCGTGGAGGAGCCGTGCGCGCGGAGTACGAGCGGTGGGGCCGGCTAAAACCGGCCTTCTGAACGCTCGTACCGCACATCAAAAGTCCGTCATTCCCGCGAAAGCGGGAATCCACCAGGGTGCCACACGCCCCAGACCGCGTCGCAACGAGTGGATCCCCGCTTCCGCGGGGATGACGCGAGGAGGAGCCGTGCGCGCGGAGTACGAGCGGTGGGGCCGGCTATAACCGGCCTTCTGAACGATCGTACCGCACATCAAAAGCCCGTCATTCCCGCGCAAGCGGGAAACCACCAAAGTGCCACACGACCCAAACCGGGTCGCAACGAGTGGATCCCCGCTTGCGCGGGGATGACGCGAGGAGGGGCCGTGCGCGCGGATTACGAGCGGCGGGGCTGGCAAAAACCGGCCTTCTGAACGATCGTACCGCACATCAAAAGCCCGTCATTCCCGCGCAAGCGGGAAACCACTCGGATGCCACACCAGCCAAACCTGATCGCAACGAGTGGATCCCCGCTTGCGCGGGGATGACGAGCGGAGGGGAAGTAACCGGAAAAGCGACAACTAACTTGATAGCCACCGCTCGCGGGAGAAGGGCTCTTTTGATGCCCCAAATGCTGCACCAGGCTTGAAGCGCGAATCAGCGCACAAGGAGGCGACTCGCACCGAGCACACCATCGACCGCCACATCGCACCAGAACCGTTGAGAATCAAACTCCGCTCGAATCCGACGGTAGAATGTTCTGGTACACCCGGAACCGATTCGCCGGGTCGTAACCGCCCAACGCCATGACGCTCGCAGCAGCGAGGCCGTTGCGCACGAATTCGCGCCGTGTCCAATCGGTGGGAGTGACTCGTTTGACAGACATCAGTTGGCGCTCCAGAAAGCTGATTTTTTTGGCCTGACTGCGCTCTGGAAGCAAAGTGGATGCACTGCCGTTTACGTTTGGTTTGAGCCGGCGCTCAGGCAGCAACCGAACTTCCGGCTCAACTGCCCGAGCTCGACGGCATGTGATCAGGCAGTCTGTATTTCGTCAGAAGCAACCAGAAACTCACCGCCAATTCGCCAACCAGAGCAGGGAGCAAGACAGCCGGGAACAGCAAAGCAGCAAGCTTCGGCGCCAGCAGCAGCGCAAAGCTGTTCACGAGGTAACTCAGGCCGGCGATTGCGAACAACACCCCAAGGAAGCGCGGGATAAAGCCGGAATGGAACATCAGGTAACCCCGGACAACACACGCGAAACCGAAGAAAATCAGCCCTACGCCAAATCCGTACCCATGGAGGTTGATGGCCACCAAGGCCAAATCCTGAAGGTTTTCCGGCGACGCCGCCATCCCCGACATCGAACGCTGGAGCATCAAGAGCGCCCCAATCAGCGTCAGCTTGTTCGCGGCCAACACGCAGGTTTGGACAATGTTCAAAGCCGTGGCCAGCAAAGCCAGAGGCTTGCTGACCGGCCTGAGCAAGAGATAGAAGAACACGATCAGTGGCAGGTCCAGCACTTGCATGAGCAAGTCACCGCCAATGCCTGACCGCCAAAGGCCTTGGGACTCAAGAATGCTGATGGCGGTTGATGCCGCGTTGCCGCCGACGACGAGCGCGCCGCGGACAAACACCTCGCCAAAGAGGCCCAACACAATGATCGCGAGATAGATACATCCCGCGAGACGGGTACTGCTGAGTGACGATCCGCGGAGTGTTGGCATGGAAGATGTGTGGCGGCTGACGCCGTATTGAATGACCATGTGACCGACGAGGGCGCCCGGCGCCCGAACGGCTCGTTCCCTGACTTTGGGCGACTCGATGCTATCAGCAAGGCTCGCAAGCCTGTTCGCGGCCACTCCGCAGCTTGTTCGAAATGCGGAGCGCGTTCTCGACAGCGTTGCTGTCGATCGGGAAGCAACCGACGGCCGCAGCTCGGGACTGCTGTGTTGTCGATTCTGCCGATGAGGTTGCATGGGCGTGGCGATTCCCGGGGTACGGCACCGCACAGACCGAACCACACCGAGGGATGACAGTTCAGTTGGCACTCCCGCCACGCCGTCGTCATAGGATCATCATGAAAACGCCTGAAAGCTCGCCAAAGCCATCACCCTCTTCCGTGCCACTGAATCCGCAGCAATTTCCGCTGAAGGGTCAGACACCTTCGACCGCGGTTCGCGACAAGGTTCGGGAAGTGACGCCGGTGCACGCGCCGCGTCAATCGAATCGTCCGGTGGAGCGATCGAAGTAGGAACAATTCTGGGCACCCGAATCGACAAGGCGACAACAATCCGGACACCCGCCCTCTGACAGAGCCCGCACGGCTACTTGTCCAAGGCTACGCGGAGGGGGTCCGACATTGGTGGGTATCCAGATGTTTATGGTTGATCACGCTCAATTTCCGTGACGACATGTGCAATCGCACCTGTTTCGCTAAGCGCGTTGACCAGGCGACGAGCATCCTCCCAGGAAGGAACTGACAAGCGCTGAGAAACTCCGTCAAGCAGGCCATCGGTCAGTTTCTTTGCATTGACCAGGCCGAGGCCAGACGCATCCCTGATGACTTTTCTGCAAGTCAACTCATCGAATCCGACCTTCCAGCCAGTAACTTCTACGCTGACCATCCGTGGCTTCACGCCATAGGCTCCGTACCTTGAAAGCATCCGCTCTTCAAACTCCGGAGGTCCTGAGATTTCCCAATAGGTTGAATCCACTGCCGGCAGGCGAAGCACTTCCTTTGTCCCTATATACGCCACAAACTCACCATCGATGGTTTGGTTGATCGATTGGCACAGGTCCTCGAATGCCCGAGGCGAAATCTGCTGTGATTGGCGAGACGTCAGTTCGGAGAGCGCAAGGCAATTCGGCCCGGAGCACTCGGCAATCTGAATTGTCCAGTGACTTACTCTTCTTTGCCATGGCTCCAGATCCAGAATGAAATCCTTCAGATCATGGAGCGTCCGGTAATCGCCATGCTGCCGGATTGTGATCATGTGAGAGCTGACTCTTGAGCTAAGCCGCGCCGAAAGCGTTGGCTTGAGTGATAGGTTGCCAGTTTCGGACAAGGACTTGGCTAAAGCTCGCCGAGCCTCACGGTCCCAAGGCCTGGAAGGTGAACATCAGATTGAACTTACCGGTGACATTCTGGACACCCGCTTTGGCACGAGACTTTCTCAGAGAGACATTCTGGACTCACTTTGATACGGCACGCAAGGCTACTTGCCCAAGGCTACGCGGAAGGGGTGCGCCTTTGGTGGGGAACAATTCTGGATACCCGAATCGACAAGGCGACGATGCCCCAACGTCCTGGAGGCGCAGGTGTCCAGTAATGAGCAATGGCTGGCTCCCGTGCCGAGTCGTCGCCGGCCAACATCAACTGATCGACACCACTCAGTTACCCGGCCATCGGCTTGAAGACTTGATCAGCCTTCAGCACTGCGAATGCGCTGATACGTTGCCACCAGGGAAGGCAGTACCGCAAGCAGGTTTCGTTGAAGCGCTTCGATTGAATCATTTGGCTCCGGAAACCAGATGGCATAGACGCCCCAACGCATCGGCTCGGGCTCGGATATCACTTCGAAAGTGCCGGGCCCTACTTCCCATGCGAGCCCGGCCCGTGAGCCGTCGGGCGCGATGACAAATGCATCACCGGCTTCGTTGCCGAGAAACGCCGTGATCTCGCCAAAGCGCCAACCATCAATGGCGGGAAGATCGAGCAGGGCAAACCCGTGATACACAGGTGCATCGTCTGGACGCGCGAGAAATGCCGGGAGCTCATCCACAGCAGACGAAGCGCTCGGGTCCAGGATGAGGTCACGACTTTTCGACATGAAGGCAGCTCTATGAGTTGACCGGACCGCTACCGCCGTCCGATGAGTTCGTTGGTCAGGCTAGACCAAGGTACATCGCCACGGCCTCGAAGGTGAACGGTTCGTCGTTCGCTACGCCCTCACGGGAAAACTCAACCGTGCCCAAACAGGCGACTCGGTAGCCGGAACCATCGCGAGTCAAGGTGAGCTTGTCGATCTGATACCAGTTGTGGACGGATCCGAGATATATGGATGCCTCGACGTCGGGGGTGCGGTCCATCGAGATCTCTAAGCCATCGAGTGCAGCCGGATCGTCCAGACCGAGGTTGATCCGCTCAATCACAAGTTCCGTCTGCTCGGGCTGGGGAACGTTTTCCAGACCCGAGTCGAACGGCTCGAACGGAATACAGATGCGATGAAACAGCGTTCTCGGCAGCCCCACGTGATCGTTCTCGAACCAATAGTGCTCAATCGCCCCACTCAGGGGACGCGCCTTGTCTTGAAGCCTGATTGTTTGCATGGGTCAGCCTTTTGCTTCTGATGACACTCGGTGGCGGTCCATCCCCTCCGGCAACTTGCAGTGCTCCAGCAACTCGTCCGCGACAAACTCGACGCCAATCTTTGACTGAAGATCCGGACTCGCAGGCCGGAGGACGACGTAACAATTCTGCAGAATATCCTTCAGGTACTCGCCATGCTGGAGGTGGATGAACTCGATCTCAGAGGACGACCAGGATCCTGAAATCACCTGCTTGACCCGGGCGCGATATTTGTACCAAAACTTGACCGGGACGCAGTCATCGGCTTCCGCGCAGGCGGGATACCAGTCGGTGTACTCCACATCCTTGACTGCCACGCGCAGGACAAACTCGCCTGGAGGCGGAGGGAAATTTTCGGCGTCCGAACTCGTTCGAGTTCGCGATGAGCCTTCGCAGCCAAGGAGCAGTAGCAAGAACCCAACCATCGTGAAGGATCTGATCATGTCGCGCGACCAGGTCCTTCGCCGACCGCGGCTCCGGTGTTGGCGCTTCCTGCCGGCTACCACATCAAGACTACAAAGCGTTGTTCTCCCGACGCGCCAATTGGCGCTGTGAACAGGGCAACAGTAAAACGACTGAAGTTGATTGCTTCGGAATTGGGACATGTCATGAACACCTTGGCTCTGATATGCCGTCATCGTGCAGAAGACATCAGCGAATTGGTTCGGAAATATCAAGACTTTACTTGGGCCCCTCTTGGTTTGGCAGGTGCCCGGAATTCTGCTTCGACGACCCGAAACGGCGGGTGTCCTGGTGTCTATTGTTACTCAGCTGGGAGGGCGTCCAGTTCCTTCGTTCCCAAACAGCAGCGCGGCACGCTCGAGGCCACGTTTCAAACCCTCTTCCGTGAGGTAGATCGATTTTGCTTTTCCCTTCGGATCCGAGATGTACCCCTGTTCGCTCAGTCGATCCATGACCCCAAAGTCGAAACCTTTCCATGATCTCCCGCCATCAAAACTGTACAGAGCCAACAGGGCCAAAACAGCATCTTCGATTCTTGTGTCTTCATATTCCATGAGTTCAAATCCTCACGCACCTGAAACGATCTACCGAAGATCGAACGCCATATTCGAGCCGCGCCGGGACGAGGCGTGCATCCCTCAGTTCAAACCCGCCGATAGAGCAAATCCGCCACTTCATGCCCAAGCTTGAGCCCACGCCGCTCGAAGTGGGTTTCGATCCGCCACTCGGGTCTGGGTGCGATCACTCTTGGGCCCAATTCGTTCTTGAATTCGACGGCAGCTTCCATGACGTCGAACATGTGCTCGGCATAAGGCATCCAGTCGGTCGCCAGATGGAACAGGCCACCGGGTGCGAGTTTTCTGGCGATCAGCGAGACGAACTCGGGTTGCACGATGCGACGTTTGTTGTGGCGCTTTTTGTGCCAGGGGTCCGGGAACCACAGCCGCACTTCGGCCAGGCTGCCATCGGCGATTTCGTTGCGCAGCAACTCGACCGCGTCGTGTGCATAGACACGCAGATTCTGAAGGTCGGCATCCGCCGCGCCATTCAACACGCGCCCGACACCGGGACGATGCACTTCGGCACCGATGTAGTTGCGCACTGCCGAATCCGATTTCCAGCACCAAAGGCTGCGACTTCGGGAAACACGCAGCCAAGTCGCGCACAGTTCCGGTGTACTCCAGCCCGAACCGCGGCCAGTTCAAATCGAACGCACGCTTTTGCGCGTCCGTGGTTCGCCCCTGGCGCAACACGAAACTGCGGATTTCGCGGCGTACCACTGGCCGTTCGTCGTCTTGTTCGGACATCAGAAGAAGGTCCCGTCAATCGGGCTCGACGCCGACGCAAAACGTTTACGCGGAATACGTCCGGCGAGAAATGCTTCGCGTCCGGCTTCAATCGCTTTTCTCATCGCACTCGCCATCAACACCGGATTCCGGGCGCCGGCGATGGCGGTGTTCATCAGCACCCCATCACAGCCCAGCTCCATCGCGATCGCCGCGTCGGAAGCCGTGCCGACGCCGGCATCCACCAGGATCGGCACCTTGGCGTTTTCGATGATTTCGAGCAGGTTGTACCGGTTCTGGATACCCAGCCCCGAGCCAATCGGCGCGGCGAGCGGCATCACCGCCACACAGCCAATCTCTTCGAGGCGTTTGGCGAGAATCGGGTCATCGCTGGTGTAGACCATGACCTGGAACCCATCGGCGACCAGCGTCTCGGCGGCCTTCAGGGTTTGCACCACATCGGGAAACAAGGTGCGCTGGTCGCCCAGCACTTCGAGCTTGACGAGTTGGTGGCCGTCGAGCAGTTCGCGGGCAAGCCGGCAGGTGCGCACGGCGTCATCGGCGGTGTAACACCCGGCCGTGTTCGGCAGGATGGTGTAGCGATCGGGCGGCAACACGTCGAGCAGGTTCGGCTCGCCGGCATTCTGGCCGATGTTCGTGCGACGGATGGCCACGGTCACGATCTCGGCCCCGGCGGCCTCGGTTGCCAGCCTGGTTTCTTCGAGATCCTTGAACTTGCCGGTGCCGGTGAGGAGGCGTGACGTGTAGGTTTTGCCGGCGATGGTCAGCAGGTCGGGGGCAGTCGAAGGCATGATGAATCCTGAAGGCGGAAACCGGGATTATTGCAAAGCTGTCCGCGCCCGGGCAGATTTCGTTCATCTGCCACCGGAGTTGCTTATGTCGAGCCCAGGTTTGACCGTCGCCATTGCCCAGATCGAGCCGGTTTGGCTCAAACGTGAGGCGACCGTCGCCAAAGTGGCCGAACAGGTCCGCGCGGCGGCCCTCGAAGGGGCAAAACTGGTGTGTTTTGCCGAAGCCATCGTGCCGGGGTATCCGTTCTGGGTTGAATACACCGACGGCGCCCGGTTCGATACAGCCGAGCAGAAGACCTGGTACGCCCATTACGCCCGCGAGGCGGTGGTGATCGATCGTGGTGACCTCGATCCGATCAAGGCCGCAGCGCTGGAGGGCGGCTGCCATGTCGTACTGGGCGTGATCGAACGCGCCACGGACCGTGCCGGGCATAGCCTGTACTGCACGATGGTCACGATCGACCAATTCGGCAACATCATCAATACCCACCGGAAGCTCATGCCCACCCACGAAGAGCGTCTGGTCTGGGCGCAGGGCGACGGGTTCGGGCTCCGCGCCATGCCCCTGCCGCCCTTCACGCTTGGCGCGTTGAACTGCTGGGAAAACTGGATGCCGCTGGCGCGTGCCGCCCTGTATGGCCAAGGCGTGAACCTGCATGTGGCCACCTGGCCAGGCAGCCTGCGCAACACCGAAGACATCACCCGCTTCATTGCATTCGAGTCTCGCAGTTATGTGCTGTCGGCGTCGTCGATCCTGCATCGGGACACCATTCCCGACGATCTGCCCTTGCGCGATCGGCTGATCGAGAGCCTGCCTGCCGTGCTGGCAAACGGCGGCAGCGCCATCGCCGGGCCGGACGGCAAATGGCTGGTGCCGCCGGCAGTTGACCGCGAAACCATTCTGATCGCTGATCTGGAGCTGGAGGCGGTCTACGCGGAACGGCGATTGTTCGACCCGTTTGGCCACTATTCACGACCGGATGTGCTGGAATTGCACGTACACCGCCACCGGCCGCGCGGCATCCAATTCCATGACGACGAATAGATCCATCGCTGCGGCGCTGTTGTTCACCCTACTGCTGGGTGGGACCGCTGCGGTATCCGCGAAGCGCATCTACCAGTACCGCGACGCCAACGGCATGCTGCACTTCACCGACCGCAAGCCGGACGAAGCCGGCATCGAGGTGAAGGAAACGAAGGTGGATGTCGACCCGCAGAAACTGGTCGAAATGCTGGTCAACGAGGCCGGCATGGAACACGTGGTCACGCTGATCAATCGCAGCGCCGGCCCGACGACGGTATCGCTGTCGTTTTCCGACCAGAACAACATCGTCGCCACCCCGCCCTTGCCGCTTGACGTGGTGCTGGGTGCGTTCGAGAACCGCGAAGTGGCGAGGATTGCCGGGGACCAACCGGGTCAACCCGCTGGATTCAGCCTGGCCTACCGGGCACTGCCGGGGGCACCGAGCCGACTGGAGCGCAGTGATTTTCCGTACAGGTTTCCGTTTGCGAACCCGGACGAAACGGTGCTTGGGCAGGGGTTCAACGGAAGTTTCTCGCACAATGACGCACAATCCCTTTATGCCGTCGATCTGGGTGTGGCGGAAGGCACCCCGGTTCGCGCGGCCCGCGGTGGCGTGGTGATGATCGTCGAACAGGATTTCGAGGGCTCCGGGCTTGATCGCGACAAATACGCCGACCGGGCCAACAGCGTGCGGATCCTGCATGACGACGGCAGTATGGGCGTGTATGCCCATCTGGAATTCGAGAGTGTGATGGTGGCGGCAGGCAACCGGGTGAATGCCGGTCAGGTCCTCGGTCGCGCCGGCAGCACCGGCTTCTCGACCGGCCCGCATCTGCATTTTGCGATCCAGGTCAACACCGGCACCGACCTCGTCTCGATCCCGTTTGCGTTCCAGGACGGCAAGCCGGGGCCCCTGGATAGCGCCATCCGCGCGGAAATGGAAACAAACTGAGCCATCCGCCGCAACACGTCCGCCCCCTTTGGCGGTATAAATCGTGCACCCAAGGCATACGCAATCGAGGCGGACATGAGCAGCGTTGATTTCACTTCGTTCCTCAAACTGATGGTGCACAAGAAGGGCTCCGACTTGTTCATCACGGCTGGTGTGCCGCCTTCCATGAAGGTCAACGGCCGCATCCAGCCCATCACGCAGGCCCCACTCACGCCGCAGCAAAGCCGCGACATGGTGCTGAACGTGATGGCACCAAGCCAGCGCGAAGAGTTCGAAAAGACCCACGAGTGCCAGTTCGCGATCTCGTTGCAGGGCGTCGGCCGCTTCCGTGTCAGCTGCTTCTACCAGCGTAATCAGGTCGGCATGGTGTTGCGTCGCATTGAAACGCGCATTCCCGGCGTCGATGAGCTGAGCCTGCCGCCGATCATCAAGACCCTGGCCATGACCAAACGTGGCCTGATCATGTTCGTCGGTGCCACCGGTACCGGTAAGTCCACGTCGCTGGCAGCCATGATCGGCTACCGCAACCAGAATTCGACCGGCCACATCATCACGATCGAGGATCCGATCGAATTTGTGCACAAACACGAAGGCTGCATCATCACGCAGCGTGAAGTCGGCATCGATACCGATACCTGGGAGAACGCGCTCAAGAACACGCTGCGCCAGGCGCCCGACGTGATCATGATAGGCGAAGTCCGAACCCGCGAAACGATGGAACATGCCATCGCGTTTGCCGAAACCGGTCACCTGTGCCTGTGTACGCTGCATGCCAACAACGCCAACCAGGCGCTCGATCGTGTCATCCACTTCTTCCCGGATGATCGTCGCCCGCAGCTGTTGATGGACATGTCGCTGAACCTGAAGGGTGTGGTCGCGCAACAGCTGATCCCGACGCCGGACGGCAAGGCTCGCCGTGTCGCCATGGAAGTGCTCATCGGCACGCCGCTGGTTCAGGATTTCATCCGCGACGGCGAAATCCACCGCCTCAAGGAAGTCATGAAGGAATCGACGAACCTGGGCATGCGTACATTCGACCAGAGCCTGTTCGAGCTTTATCAGGCCGGTGAAGTCAGCTACGAAGATGCCCTCCGTCACGCCGACTCGGCGAATGAAGTGCGCTTGCGCATCAAACTGGCTCAAGGTGGCGATGCCCATACCCTGTCGCAGGGTCTGGATGGCGTGGAGCTGATGGAGCAGTAAGGCCGGGCGGTTGCTGAGGCGCTGCGCAAACTCCGCTGGCAACCAAGCACAAACAGAGCCTTCTCCCGTCTCACGGAAGAAGGCTCCTTGACGGCCGGCAAGGGGCGGATTGGCCCCGCAATGTGTTCGTCGCCAGATCCCCCTCATCTGCCCTGCGGGCATCTTCTCCCGCTCGCGGGAGAAGAACCCACCACACCCTTTTCCGCTCGATGCGACGAGAAAAGAGCGGCTTTGATTCTGCCTTCTCCCGGGCACCGGGAGAAGGTGGTCCGCAGGACCGGATGAGGGGCCGTTCGGCGCGAAGTATGGGTTGTCGCCAGTTTTCGCATCTGCACTGAGGCCATGTCCTGCACAGGCGGGAGCATAGGCAGCCGTCATGTAATGGCAGGCCTTGCCACGATTCGGCGTATGCTGGCAAACAGCAGCCACGAGGCATTCGACCATGGGTTTCCGAACGATCCAGTTCCTGACCTTCATCTTCGGCGCATGTTTCCTGTTTCAGTCGGACGCCATCGCGCAATACACCAGCAGCAATCGCACGCTGCAGGTCGGGCCGACCCTGCGTTCCTACGTGCTTGCGACACCGAATTCCGGCAGCGCTGGCAAACCACTGGTGATTTCCTTGCACGGCGATGGCGGATCCGGTGCAGGCATGCGCGCCAGCCTGCCTCTGGAGACTGCCGCCGCCGGTGGTGCGGTGTTCGTCTACCCGAATGCGTCCAACGCAGCCGGCGTGGGTGGCACCTTCGAATACTTCACCGACGCCGGTCGTACGGCTGGCGTGGCGTACATCCGGGCATTGATCGACGCGCTTGATGTCGAACTTCAGATCGATCGCAGCCGCGTGTTCATGACCGGTTTCAGCGGCGGCGCGACGATGGCGAATGCCCTTGGGTGTCGGATGGAAGCCGACGAAATCCGGGCGCTGGGCATCCACTCGGGTTCGTTGTACCCGATCAACGACGACTTCACGTACACCGGCAATGGCGGCGTGAGTTGTGCGTTGCCAGCCACGATGCTGATCTGGGGCGAAAACGACAACACCGGCGGTGTGACGTTCGCGATTGGCCAAGGTGTTCGCGACAACCATCGCAACACCCAGAACTGCGCGGCGACCAACACTGCCTTTGCGCCCTCGCCGTGTATTCAGTACGACACCTGCCAGCGTGCCGTGGCCTGGTGTGCGATTCCTGCGATGGGCCACAGTATCTGGGCGCAGGCAGCTACCGCATTCTGGAATTTCTTCAGCGCCCAAACACCCGCCCCACCGGCAACCGCCTCACCGATCTATACCGACAGCTTGCAGAATGGCTGGCAGAACTTTTCGTGGGGAACAGTCGATTTTGCTTCGGCGACTGCACAAGGCGGGGCGCAAGGCATCCGATTCGATGCACACAGTTTCCAGGGATTGTCATTTGCGCGACCGGCCTCCCCTGTGTCACAGGCGAGTTTCCCGGAATTACGCTTCTACATCCGCGGCGCCGGCGGCGGCGAAAACCTGATGTTTTCGCTGCAATCCGGCGGCACGCTGCACGCCAACGTGCCGTTCGTTCAACTACTCGCCGGCGGTGTCACCACGCAATGGCGCGAAGTCCGGATCCGCCCGTCGGATCCGCCGATCAGCTACGCCGGAACCTATGAACGCATCAACCTTCAGGACAACAGCGGCAACGCGGCCGGTAACCCACAGACCGTGTTCGTCGACACCGTGGACCTGCTGGCACCGGGTAACGGGAGCCTGTTCGGGGATGGATTCGAGTAAGGCTCCGGCGGCTCAGGGAACCTCTGAATAATGCAGAGGTTCCCTGCGATGCAAGTCCGGACCTGTGCCGAACTTGCCGTGTCTGGATAAGTCCTGGAGGGACTTATTCAGACCTTCCTAACGTGTCGTCGGCGGGACTTGCAGACAAGTCGCGGTCTGCCAGAACACTCGCAGCCGTGCCCACGATCTGCGGATCCGGGGCATGCACCACCGCTGGATCCTTGCCCGCATAAGGCAAGGTCGCCAGGAAGTGCCGCATGCAGTTGATGCGCGATCGTTTCTTGTCGTCCGACTTGAGCACCACCCAAGGCGAATCGGCGGTATCGGTATGGAAGAACATGCCTTCCTTCGCCTCCGTGTACTCATCCCATCGATCCAGCGATTGCAGGTCGATCGGCGAGAGTTTCCAGTGTTTCAGTGGGTCACTGCGCCGCGAGTTGAACCGCCGCAACTGCTCTTCGCGACTCACCGAGAACCAGTACTTGTAGAGGCGAATGCCACTGCGCACGAGCATGCGCTCGAAGTCAGGAGCCTCGCGCAGGAACTCCAGGTATTCCGACGGCGAACAGAACCCCATGACGCGCTCGACGCCAGCGCGGTTGTACCAACTGCGATCGAAGAACACGATCTCGCCGTAACTCGGGAGGTGCTCGATGTAACGCTGGAAGTACCACTGCCCGCGCTCGCGTTCGCTCGGTTTCTCAAGGGCAACCACACGCGCACCGCGCGGATTCAGATGTTCATTGAAGCGTTTGATGGCACCGCCCTTGCCCGCCGCGTCACGGCCCTCGAACAGCACCACGATCCGCTGCCCGGTTTCTTTCACCCAACTCTGCAGCTTCAGCAATTCGATCTGCAGCTTCAGCTTTTCGGCCTCGTATTCGCGACGACGCATACGCGTGCGATACGGATACGACGAAGCCAAGGGAGCCGACGTACTGTCTTCACCGCTGACCGGCATCTCTGCCATCGCTGTTGCCGAGGCATCGGAAAGACCGAGCGCAGCCGGCGTCACGTTGAGCGGTGGAACATGCTGCGGTTGTCCCCGCGAGACACGGGATTGCGCTTCCGCTTCCGCGATGGCTGCAGCGGCGGTCGGGGACCTGGGTTGTGCCGTTTGGCTGGGCTTGCGCCGGGCACGAGGACTGGTAGCGGTGGTACGTGTAGCCATGTGTGAACTCCTGGGTCAACGGCGGCAGTGTTACACCCGCCGGGCGCCCAGAGGTTGACCTCGCTCAATTTTTGCCGGTCACTGGCAAGCGATGGTCGTTTCCGGCAGCCTTGAGGCTCTCACCGGAGTGCCCCATGGCCCGTTATGTCGATGGTTTTGTGCTGCCCGTACCCACCGCCAATCTTGCCGCGTACAAAAAAATGGCGCGTTTGGGCAGGAAAGTCTGGATGGAACATGGCGCGCTCGAATACGTCGAAGCCGTGGCCGATGACGTCAAACCGGGCAAGTGGACTTCATTTCCCCAAGCCGTGAAATTGAAGGAAGGCGAAGTCGTCGTGTTCGCGTGGATCACCTACAAGTCGCGCAAGCACCGCGACCAGGTCAACGCGAAGGTCATGGCCGATCCGCGCCTCAAGGCGATGGGTAGCAAATCCATGCCCTTCGACGGCAAACGCATGTTCTGGGGCGGCTTCAAGACCATTGTCGAAGCGTAATCCGGGCTGCGAAACGTAGGCTGGGCTCACGGAGGAAGCCCAGCCACGTCCTTCGTCAGCCCAACCGGGCCTACACGGTGACCGGATTGGCCTTGTCGGTATCGATGCCGTAGAGCTTGATGGCCTTTTCGACGTCAGCCGGTTTCAGCTTGCCTTCGGCGGCGAGCGCCGCCACGGCCGCGTGAGCGACGTAGTTGCGATCGACCTCGAAGAAACGACGCAGGTTCGCACGGGAGTCGGATCGCCCGAAGCCATCTGTGCCGAGCACCGTGTACGACTTGCCGGCCGGCAGGAACGCACGAACCTGGTCGGCGTACTGGCGGACATAGTCGGTCGCCGCAATGACCGGACCATCCAGACCTTCGAGTTGCTCCGTGACCCAGGCTTTCTTCGGCTTCGCCATCGGATGCAGGCGGTTGTGGCGTTCGCAGTCGTACCCGTCGCGACGCAGCTCCACGAAACTCGGGCAGCTGAAGATGTCGCTCTTCACGCCGAAGTCGCGCTCGAGCAGCGCAGCACCGGCGATCACTTCACGCAGGATCGTGCCGGAGCCGAGCAACTGCACACGCAGTTCGCCCTTCTTCGTCTTGCCGGCACCCGACAGCAGGTACATGCCCTTGATGATGCCCGCCTCGGCGCCTTCCGGCATTTCCGGGTGGGTGTAGTTCTCGTTCATCAGGGTCATGTAGTAATACACATCTTCCTGGTCGGTCAGCATGCGCCGCATGCCGTCCTGCAGAATGACCGCCACTTCGAAACCGAATGTCGGGTCGTAACTCTTGCAGTTCGGGATCACGCCCGAGAACAGATGCGAGTGGCCGTCTTCATGCTGCAGGCCTTCACCGTTCAGCGTGGTGCGTCCGGCCGTGCCGCCGATCAGGAAGCCGCGCGCGCGCATGTCGCCGGCCAACCAGGCCAGATCACCGACACGCTGCATGCCGAACATCGAGTAGAAGATGAAGAACGGCAGCATCGGCAGATTGTTCGTCGAGTAGCTGGTCGCCGCAGCGATCCAGCTCGACATCGCACCGGCTTCGGTGATGCCTTCCTGCAACACCTGACCGGCTGCATCTTCGCGGTAATACATCAACTGGTCGGCATCCATCGGGCGATACAACTGACCGAACGGTGCGTAGATACCCAATTGCCGGAACAGGCCTTCCATACCGAACGTGCGAGCCTCGTCGGCGACGATCGGCACCGAACGCGGGCCAACACTCTTGTCGCGCAGGATCACGTTGAGCGCTTGCACGAATGCCATGGTCGTCGAGATCTCGCGCTCGCCCGATGCCTTGAGCAGACGATCGAACGCAGCCAGTTCCGGCACGGCCAGGGACTCGTCGGCCTTGCGGCGACGCTGCGGCAGCGAGCCGCCCAGTGCGGCACGGCGAGCTTTCATGTACTGCACTTCCGGCGAGTTGTCGCCCGGATGGTAGAACGGCACTTCTTCCAGCTTGTCGTCCGGAATCGGCAGATTGAAGCGATCGCGGAAGGCCTTGATCGCCGTCGTCTCCATCTTCTTCTGCTGATGTGTGATGTTCTTCGACTCGCCGGCCTCGCCCATGCCGTAACCCTTGACGGTCTTCGCCAGGATGACGGTCGGCTGACCCTTCTTCGCGTGTGCGGCCGCATACGCGGCATACACCTTGTGCGGGTCGTGGCCACCACGATTCAGATGCGAGATGTCCTCGTCGGACAAGCTGGCGACCATCGCTTTTGTCTCCGGATATTTTCCGAAGAAGTGTTCGCGCGTGTACGCGCCGCCAAAGGCCTTGCAGTTCTGATACTCGCCATCGACCGTTTCGTTCATCAGCTTGCGCAGCATGCCCTTGGTATCGCGCATGAGTAGCGGATCCCAATAGCTGCCCCAGATCAGCTTCAGCACGTTCCAGCCGGCGCCGCGGAACACACCTTCCAGTTCCTGGATGATCTTGCCATTGCCGCGCACGGGCCCATCAAGTCGCTGCAGGTTGCAGTTGATGACGAACACCAGGTTGTCCAGTTGCTCGCGACCGGCCAGTGCAATCGCACCCAGGCTCTCTGGTTCGTCCGATTCACCGTCGCCCATGAAACACCAGACCTTGCGGTCACTCTCCGGCATCAGGCCGCGGTGTTCCAGATACTTGAAGAAACGCGCCTGGTAGATCGCCGTGATGGGGCCGAGGCCCATCGACACGGTCGGGGTCTGCCAGAAGTCGGGCATGAGCCACGGATGCGGATAACTGGAGATGCCCTTGCCGTCGACTTCCATCCGATAACCGTCGAGTTGGGATTCACCGATGCGCCCTTCGAGGAACGCGCGCGCATAGATACCCGGCGAGGAATGGCCCTGGATGTACAGCAGATCACCCGGGTGCGCGGCATTCGGCGCACGCCAGAAGTGGTTGAAGCCGACGTCGTACAAGGTCGCGCTGGAAGCAAAGCTGGAGATGTGACCACCGAGGTCACCCGGCTTGCGGTTCGCGCGCACCACCATCGCCATCGCGTTCCAGCGCAGGATCGAGCGGATCTTCCATTCGAGTGCGGCATCACCATCCGACTTCGCTTCCATCGCCGTCGGAATGCTGTTGACGTAATCGGTGGTGAGCGGGAACGGAATATGACCGCCGCTACGGCGTGTCTCGTCGACCATCCGCGTCAGCAGATAGTGTGCGCGCTCCGCACCATCGGCGCCGATGACGGCGCTGATCGCCTCCATCCACTCGCGGGTTTCAGTCGGATCGAGATCCTGGTCGAGGATGTCCTTGATTTGGTCGTTCATGCCCGCTCCCGTGCAATTCGTGGTGGTCATCACCCCGATCGGAACCGGGGCGTGGATCGGTGCACGAATGCACCGATCCGGTGAGAACACGGATTCTAGAGCGTGTCGGCGGAAAACCCCACCGCAAACGTTTGAACGCACCGATTCGGTGCAAATGGATCAGTTCTTCAGGTTGATCCAGTCAAGCAGACCGGAATCGCCCGTGTTGTTTCCGAGGTAGCCCGGCGAGTCATAGGTTTGTGTCGGGTCGGTTTGGACAAGAAGGCGATATCGGCCTGCCGGGCGTCCTTTCGATTTCCGACAGGGGATGTTCGGGCGCGTAAACGGAACCGATTGCCCGGGCTGCATGCCGATGTTCAGGAACGGAAAGGGGGTTCCGTCCGTCAGCGGCATCGCAAAATACAGCTCCCGCATACAGTCGCCGCCATAAGGATTCGACGCCGAGGCAACACTGGCGAACGTCACCAGGGGTTGCCCACCCTCCTTGGGCACGAGGGTCGTGTAGGCAAAATCCGGTGCCTCGAAGGCGCCGATCAATGGCGCACCGTATTGGAATGGGCCGGTACCCTTGTTTTCGACGAACCAACTGAAACCGAAGTGGTCGTTGTCGATTTTCCAGATCTTGACGCGCCGTGACACCGGCCATGTTGCATGAGTCAGGTCGTGAGGACATTGGTCCGGCGTGTAGTTCAGATTTCCCGGTTCACACAGGCCGTTGTCGTCGGGCTGACCACCACCGCCATCGCTACCCAGATTTCCGAAGCAGAAAAGAAAGATGCAGCCACCTTCGACGGGTTGTTCCGACCACAGGGCGTATTCACTTGGCCGCCAGGCTGGATGATCACGAGGCAGATCGTCGTACTCGAATTCGTAGCGGTTGAAGCTGGACAACACCTCACCGAGCGGCAACACAGACGCTTCGATCGGCGCGTACTCGTGATCGCGCAGCCAATCATTCGAGAATTCTGTGGTCTGGCTGTATCGCTGACGCGTGGTCTGGAGCGTCCACGTCACGGCAACACCCTCAACCACTTCGACCACTTCCAGTGACAAACCTGGTTGCGGCACGTTGCCCCGATCGACGTGATACCAATGCCCAGGTTCCCGCTCGACAAGTTGGAATCGATAGTCGCGGTTGGCGTCGAAACTGAAGAACGACACCGCGATT
Source organism: Ahniella sp. (assembly GCA_016712105.1). Classification (GTDB taxonomy): domain Bacteria; phylum Pseudomonadota; class Gammaproteobacteria; order Xanthomonadales; family Ahniellaceae; genus Ahniella. The sequence continues at coordinate 53,884 of JADJRU010000050.1, read as the reverse complement.
CCTTCCGCCGAAGGCTCCAGCCGAATGCGGTCGCAGAAACGATCCGGGGTCATGCCTGCGGCGCGAGCCAGTGGCAGGCACTCGGGCTCGTACCGGTTCATCCGGACAACGCGGTCGCGCCCCGGCGTACCGGTGATCGTCAGCCGAAACTCGCGATCGTGACTGGCACCAAAATTGTCGGTGGCGCGAAAGGTTCCACCGAGCAAGGTGCGCGTATCAAAGCGCTGGATCTTGCTGGACAACAGGAACGACTCGCCGGAGTCCGGATCACGATCGGGATCGATCGGGTCACCAGCCAAGGCAAACGGGGACAGCAGGGCCAACACTGAGGTCAACAACATACGATTCATCGGGATGCTCCTTGTGGAGCCGCGATGATTCGCTGCGGACCGCCGTGTCGCATCCAACGTTCGTCAGGAAACCTGCCCTACTTTGGACAGGGCCCCGCTGGACGCACAAGACAGCAGACATCACTCAATCGAGTTCGATGCCAGTCAATCGCTTCAATGCTTCGAGGTACTTGCCGCGTGTGGCTTCGATTACTCCAGCTGGAATTCTCGGGCCGGGCGCAGTCTTGTTCCAGTCCAGTGTTTCCAGATAGTCACGCACGAACTGCTTGTCGTAACTCGGCGGGCTGATGCCCACCTTGTAGGTATCGGCGGGCCAATAACGCGAGGAGTCGGGCGTGAGCATTTCGTCCATGACCAGAAGTTTCCCGTCCTGGTCCAGGCCAAACTCCAGCTTCGTGTCGGCAATGATCACGCCATGTTCGGCCGCATGATGTTGCGCAAACCGATAGATCGAGAGGGTCGCTTCGCGAACCTGCTCGGCCAGATGGGCCCCGATCGTGTCGACCAACTGATCGAAGCCGATGTTCTCATCGTGGTCGCCCACTTTGGCTTTTGTCGACGGCGTGAAGATCGGTTCATCCAATTGTTCAGCCAGACGCAGGCCCGATTTCAACTTGATGCCACCCACCTGGCCCGTCGCCTGATAATCCTTCCAGCCGCTGCCGATCAGATAACCGCGAGCGATCGCTTCGACGGGTAATGGCTTCAACCGCTTGGCCACCACGGTTCGACGCTCATAGGCGGACACGTCGGCGCCACGGGGCAAGGCGTCGCGGACGCTGCGTGTACTCAGATGGTTCGGCACGATGTGCGCGGTTTTCGCGAACCAGAAGTTCGACATCTGCGTCAGGATTTCGCCCTTGCCCGGGATCGGGTCGGGCAACACGACATCGAACGCGGACAAGCGGTCCGTGGCGACAATCAGGATCTCGTAGTTCGTGAGCGCGTAGACATCACGCACCTTGCCCCGGTGCAGCAGGGTCAGGGGATCAAGCTGGGTTCTTGCGAGCGTGCTGAGCATGGGCGCACCGACGGGGTCGAGCCGGCAATGATATCGCGAACCTGAGGCACCCTGGCATCCCTGCCGACAAGGCGCCGGCACGCCATAATCGCCGAACTCACGAGGTGTTCACCATGCCCCATTCCGAAAAGCTGTTCAGGTTTGCCGCCGCCGTCCTGGTCGCCACCGCGGCCACGCAGGCGATTGCCGCCGACCGTGTCGAACGCACCACGATCCAGATTCTGGGTAACCGCGCCGGCTATCAGGAGGCGATTTATCGCGATGACGGCAGTGTCACGGTTCACTACGAATTCAACGATCGAGGTCGAGGGCCGAAGCTCGACGCGACCTATCAAGTGGCCGACGACGGCACCGTAAGCCGGTCGAAGATCGAGGGTGTGGCGTACTTCAAGACGCCCGTTGCGGAAACGTTCGAGCGCACCTCAACGTCGACCCGCTGGAAAAATGGCAGCGAGGATCAGACGAGCGATCAGGCGCTGCCGGGTTTTTACCTGGGGCTGGATGCCACACCGGAAGAATCCGTGTTGATGACCCGGGCCTTGTTGGCCGCGCCCAACCATGAAATGCCCATGTTGCCGGTTGGATCGGTGCGGCTGCGTGAAGTCACGAGGCTCGGGATCACACGAGAGAAAGAAAAGCTTGAGGCGGTCCTGTACGCATTGGATGGTCTGGACCTGTCCCCAAGCTACCTCTGGCTGGATGCCGACCAGCGTTTTCTCGCAGTCGCCTCGAGCTGGCAGTCACAGGTGCGTGAAGGATGGGAGGCAAGTCTTCCGGAGCTCACACGCAAACAGGAAGAGACCGAGCAGGCCTACACGATCTCCAGAGCGGCCAGTCTGACCCACAAACTGGAAGGTGACCTGGTCATCGATCCGGTGCGCGTGTTTGATCCGTCGACAGGCCGGATCGCCGAGGAGCAGCGCCTGCTGATTCGTGATGGCCGAATCGAAGCAGTGGGTCCGGTCGCCGACATCACCGCGCCGGAAGGCGCGGAACGGATCGAGGGCGACAACCGCTTCGTGATGCCCGGCATGTGGGACATGCACGTCCACGTGGGCGGCAGTACCGACGGCTTGTTGCACCTGGCTTCCGGCGTGACCACGGTGCGCGACCTCGCCAATGATCGTGACACGCTGACTGCGCGCATCAAGGCGTTTGAAGACGGCACCGATATGGGACCTCGCGTCATTCGCGCCGGCTTTGTTGATGGCCGCTCGCCTTACTCCGGCCCGACCAAGGTGTTTGCCGACACGGAAGAAGAAGTCCGGGCAGCGATGGCCCAGTTCAAGAAGGATGGCGTGTTCGAGCAGGTCAAGGTCTACAGCTCATTAAAACCTGAACTCGTCCCCCTGTTTGCCGAACTTGTGCACGAACAAGGCATGCGGCTCAGCGGGCACGTGCCCGATGGCATGAGTCCGGAGGAGTTCGTGCGTGCCGGTGCCGACGAGCTGCAACACGCAAACTTCCTGCTGCTGAATTTCCTCGATCGGTCGAAACTGGATACCCGCACGCCGCAGCGTTTCACCGGCGTTGCCGAACAAGGCTCCGGCGTTCCTCTGCATGGCGAAGCGATGCAGAAGTTCATCGACCTGCTGCGCGAGCGCGGCACGGTACTCGACCCGACACTGGTGACATTTGAAGGCATGTTCCTCGATCGACCTGGACGGATGGGACCGACGATGGCCGACACCGTGCACCGGCTGCCGGCCACATGGCAGCGTTACGTGCGAGCGGCGAACGGGGGCCTTGCGGTAACTCCGGAGACCGATCTGAAGCACCGTGACGCCTATCGCCGCATGATGGATCTGGTTGGCCTGATGCACCGTTCCGGCGTCACTATCGTGGCCGGCACCGACACCTCGCCAGTGTTCGCGCTGGCACGGGAACTGGAGCTGTACACACAAGCCGGCATTCCGCCGGTGGAAGCCCTGAAGATCGCCACGATCCAGTCTGCACGTGTGATGAAACGGGATCACGAATATGGGCTCGTGAAACCCGGTTATGTTGCCGACCTGATTCTGATCGACGGGGATCCCACGAAGCTGATCACCGACTTGCGCCGGGTACATACGGTCATTCGCGGCGATCGCTGGTTCGAGGCTGCCGCGTTGTATCAGGCGGTAGGAATCGTGCCTTGATCGTTGACGGTTGATGTACGCGGCATTCTTCCGGACATTCGCCGAGGCACTGACCGGGAACGATCCGATCTGCCTGGCCACGGTGGTCGCTACCCGCGGTGCCGTGCCTCGGCATCGTGGCGCAATGATGTGGGTATCAGCATCACAAACACAGGGCACGGTCGGCGGCGGCCAACTGGAACTGCGTGTGCTGGCAAGAGCCCGGAGCCTGATCGAATCGGGAGAATCCGGCGCGCGATTCGAAGTTGACCTCGGCGGTGGCCCCGACTCCGCGGGTGTGTGCGGTGGCCGGGTGAGTTTTGCCTTGTCGCGCTGGTTCGGCGCAACGGACCACGCCCGGGCAAGCGACATGGCTGCTTCACTTCAGCGCGGCGAGACCTGCATCATGTTGCCGTACGAGTCCGGCGACACCGAACCTTTGGTGCTTGAACCCAAACCATTGCTGCTGCTCGTCGGCGTCGGCCATTGCGGCGCGGCGCTCGCCCGCCTGGCCGCCCCACTGGGATTCCGTCTGGCCGTGTTCGATACGCGCGAAGACGTGTTGGCTGCGCCCGAATATGAGACAGCACTCCGTTTGAGCGGTCCGCCTTCAGCGCTGAAGGTGCTGCAGACAGAACGCCATCTCCAGGCGGTACTGCTGAACCGCGATTACCATGCCGACATCGATTGCCTCCGCGTGTTGGCGGAACTGCACCCGGATTATGTCGGCATGATGGGTAGCAAACGGCGAGAGTTCGAGGTTCGATCTGCACTGCCGAATCTGGCCGATCAACTGCCGCATCTGGATGCCCCGCTCGGAATCGAGATCGGCGCCGAGACACCGGAGGAGATCGCCATCAGCATCCTCGCGCGACTGATTGGACATCGGCGCTTGAAGTCACCTCATTCGCCACCATCACAGAATGCCGATCCACACAAGGAATCATGATGAGCATCCCGATTTACCAAGCCTCCGTTCCCGTTCTCGTTCGTTTCCTCAAAGCGCTGGACCGCATGCTCGACAAGGCAGCAACGTTCAGTACCGACCGTCAGGGCAAGTCCGCGGTCAAGGTCGAAGAAACCCTGGTCCGCAGCCGCCTGGCGGTCGACATGTTCGACTTCGCACGCCAGATCCAGATCACGACCGACATGGCGAAAGGCTGTGGCGCACGCCTGGCGGGCGTCGAAGTGCCGAAGTTCGAAGACACCGAGGCCAGCATCGCGGAACTCAAGGAGCGTATCGGCAAGACGGTCACGTTCCTGGAATCACTCGACAGCGCGGCGTTTGCCGGTGCTGAATCACGAACCATCTCGCTGAAAACCGGCGGCCGTGAGGTGTCGTTCAGTGGCCAGGACTATCTGCTCGGTTTCGTGTTCCCGAACTTCTACTTCCACCTGACCACTGCCTACAACATCCTGCGCCATTCGGGCGTGGAGATCGGCAAGATGGATTTGCTGTCGACCTGAGCTTGATACCACCCGCTTGTGCACCCCTGACGAAAGTCAGGGGTGATTCCCGTCGCTAGTTGGTGTTGCCCCCGTCCTGTTGCGCGCACAGTGCGCCACACAAAGCAAACGGGGAGTAACGCATGTTCAAGACCACCAACTGGCGAGCCATTCTGGCCGGCCTATTCTGTTTGACCGCCACTTCGGCGATCCATGCCGCGACATTTGTGGTGACCAGCACGTCGAGCATTTCGACCGCCGGCGGCTGCGACGCCGATTGTTCGCTGCATGACGCGATCGTCGCCGCAAACGCCACCACCACGGCGGACATCATCGAATTCAACATCAGCGGCGCCGGCGTCAAGACAATCACGCTGGACGCAGACGGGCTGCCGCAGATCACGCGCCCGGTCACGATCGATGGCTATACACAAACCGGTGCCGCTGCCAACTCGGCCGCCACAGGCAGCAATGCGGTATTGACGGTTGCGCTGACGCGAACCAATCCGGATCCGATCAATGACACGCTGATGTCGTCCCTGAGCTTCAGCGGCACGGCGACCGGTTCCATCGTGCGCGGCATCGCTTTCCTGCAATTGGGCGTAACCAATCTGGCGTTCATCACGACCGATGCCGACAACATGGTGATCGACGGCAACTTCTTCGGTACGAACGCCGCGGGAGACGCCGATGGCGGCCAGGCGCCCAGTTCGGCCATCACGGTCAACGCTGCGTCCAACAACACCACGATCGGCGGCAACACCGCCGCCGCACGGAATCTTTTTGCGGGCATCGAACAAGGCATCACACTGTTCGGCACGAATGCGATCATTCGCAACAACACCTTCGGACTGGAAGACAACGGCACCACGGCGCTTGCCCTCGGTGATGTCGCGATTCTGGCGTCCGGTGACGGTCACGAAATCGGCGGTATCGGCGCGCTCGAAGGCAACGTGTTCGCGAACATCGACAGTCATGCGGTCCAGATTGCCACCGCCAGCACGGGCAACTCGATCCTCGGCAATACGTTCCGAAACAACACCGGGCTGGCGATCAACCTTCAGGCAGCCGGTGATCCAGGCAATGGCGTGACACCAAACGACGTGGATGACCCGGATTCCGGCGCCAATGGATTACAGAACTTTCCCGTGATCGAGGCGGCTTCCCGCAACGGCACGACGACACAAATAACGGTCAGATTGAACAGCACACCATCCCGCAGCTTCCGACTCGAGTTCTTCGGCAGCGACAGTGCAGATCCCAGTGGTTTCGGTGAAGGAGAGCGTTTTGCCGCTACCCGCGACGTCACCACTGGCGTCACGGGAGATGCCGGCTTTTCCTTTGGCGTGACCGGCAATGCACTGCCCGCCGGCGACTTCGTCGCCGCCACCGCCACGGACCTCACCACCGGGGAAACTTCCGAGTTTTCTCAGGCGGTCGTGGTTGCCGACACCTTTGCCGTGAACTCTTCCGACGATGTCACGGATGGCGTTTGCAACACCACACACTGCAGTCTGCGGGAAGCGATCGTGGCCGCCAATGTGGCGCCCGGCACGAACCGCATCATCTTCAACATTCCCGGTACAGGTCCGCATACGATTGTCTTGGGCGTAACTGGCCTGCCCGCTATCACTGCGCCCATCGACTTGAACGGTTTGTCACAACCCGGCTCCTTGGGCAACACGACGGATGGCCCGGGCAACCTCGCCGTTCGTCAGATTGTCTTGTCTGCACCATCATTGTCCTCGAACACAGATCTGATGGTGTTCGCCGCTGGCGCGCAGGCATCGACGATTAGCGGCATCGCGTTCAAGGACATCAACAGCGCCGGCGGCAACTTGTTGTCCATCCAGACCACAGATATCACGGTTCTGGGCTGTTCGTTCGGCCTGGACGCGACGGGCAATGTCGATGGCGGCAGCAACGGTCTGGCAGCACTCGAGGTCACCGGAGACAGCAACAACATCGGTGGCACCTCGGCCAGCAGTCGTCTGCAGTTTGGCGGCACGACGTTGGCGATGTTCATCTCGGGACAGAACAACGTCGTCAACAACATCACGGTAGGGCTTGACTCGAACGGTTCACCCACGGTGCCGATCACAGGCAGCCTTTCGATCGTCGTCAACGGGCCAAACAACATCTTCGACTCGACACCCCAGTCACCGAATCGAATCTTCGGCAATGTCGGCAAAGGGATCCGCATCGCGTCAGACCAAACCGGCAACCGGATCCGAACTACCTTGTTCCAAGGCAACGGCGGCATTGCCATCGACAATCTCACGGGTGCGGATCCTGTCAGCGGCATTACGCCGAATGACGCGAACGATGCCGATACCGGTGCGAATGGCCTTCAGAACCACCCGGTCATCACACTCGCAGAGCGGAGTCCGGACGGTACCGGCACGATTCAGGGCACCCTGTCCACGAATCCGGTCAACGGCACCTCCTATTCGGTCGACGTTTTCCACAGTGCGTCTGCTGGCCCCTCAGGCAACGGCCAGGGCTCGACGCTGCTTGGGACAGTTCAGGTTTCTGTCAATTCTTCTGGCATCGGCACTTTCGCACTGAATCCAGTCGGGCTGCCCGTGGGTGGATTCGTCTCCGCAACAGCGACCCGAAACACTGTACCCCTCGACACCTCCGAGTTTTCTCCAGCGGTATCACTCAACAATGCGGCATTGGTCGTCGTCAATACCAACCTGAGTGGTGCCGGATCGCTGTCGAATGCAATCGTCACCGCGAACACGCAGCCGGGTGCAGACCGCATCCATTTCAATATCGCGGGTATCGAGCCTCACCGCATTGATGCCGGTCCAGACGGATTGCCGCCGATCGTCAGTGAAGTATTCATCGACGGCACCACCCAGGAAGGCTTTGCCAACAACAATTCGACCACCGGCTTCAATGGTGTGATCACCATTGAGGTGGCTGCCACGGCGATGACTGCAGCCGAACATGTGTTCCAGTTTGCGGCCGGCAGTGACAACAGTCGCATTCGCGGGTTGTCGATCTTCCGGTCTGCCGGTCCCGGCACGGCCAATGGCATCCAGGTGCAATCCGCGTCAGGAGTCGATTTTGATGCCAACATCATTGGCGCCGATGCCACAGGCAACACGGGCTCCGGTTTCGGGACGGCCTTGGGTTACGGTTCGGGTGCTGATGCCGGACGCGTCGGCGGTGCAACGCTGAACCTTCGTAACCTGTTCACGAACAATTCCAATGATCTGATCATTTCCGGCGACGACGTAGTCGTCCAGGCGAACAGTTTTGGACGTCGACGAAACGGCACGGTGTCTCCGGTTGACGCGGGTGTTGCGATCGCGGTATTCGGAGGCAATGCCGAGATCGGTGGCCTGGCATCACGTCGCAACCTTGTTGCCGGCCATGAGATCGGCGTTCTCATTCAATCCGGCGGCTCCGCCGAAATCAGCCGCAACGTCATTACCGACATGAGTGGTCTGGCCATCGATCTTGCACCGCTCGGGCCGAACCCCAACGATGAAGACGATGCCGACGCGGGTCCCAATGACCTTCAGAATCATCCAGTGATCATCTCTGCGAGCACGTCGGGTGGCGTCACTCAGGTCACCGGGCGCCTGAACAGCGTCCCCAGTGCAGACTTCCGGATTGAACTGTTTGCCGCCGAAGAGAACGCTTCAGGTTTTGCCGAGGCAACTCAACTCGTCGGCGAAACCTCGGTCACCACCGACACCAACGGTGATGTGTCCTTCTCGGTAACCGTCAACCCTGCCTTGACGCTCGGCACCAAAGTGACCGCTTCGGCCACCGCGACCTCCAGCCTCCCCGGCATCACCTCCGAGCTTTCACCGATGGAGTCCGTCACCGGGCCGGACCAGGTCGTCAACAATACCAATGACGCCAACGATGGCGTTTGCAACGGCGCACACTGTTCGTTGCGCGAAGCGATGATCGCCGCCAATGCCAACGCCGACGCGACCCGCATCCGATTCTCCATCACGGGGGCCGGTCCGACGTTTGCGATCACGCCACAATCGGCGCTGCCGGTGGTGACGCAACCGATGATCCTGGACGGCTACAGCCAAACCGGCGCCGTACCGAACAGCAATGTCGCCCCGCCCAACAATGCCGTCATCAAGATCGTGCTCGACGGCACCGCAATCGCAGGTCTCGGCACCAACCCGCCGATGTTCGAGGTGCAATCTTCGGATGTCGAAATCCGCGGTGTGTCGATTGTGGGACTGGACGATGGCAGCAATGGCAACGAGGGCATCTCGACACCATCGAACGTCAACATTGCCACGTTGAATGTGCGGGTTCGCGGCAACTTCATTGGCCTTCTCCCGGACGGCACAACCGTCGACGCCAACCGGATCGGCGTGAGCCTCGATGGGGAACAAACCGACACCGGCAACGAGATTGGCGGCCCATTGCCGGAACATCAGAACATCATCTCGGGCAACGGCCAGCACGGCATCACGGGTACGGCAGCAGGCTTGATCATCCAGAACAACCTGATCGGCACGGCACGTGATGGCGTGACGGATCGCGGGAATGTCGGCAACGGCATGCAGGTCGGTGGCGCGTTCGGTACGCTGATCACCGGCAACGTGATTGCACACAACGAAAAGGGCGTGGTGGTGACCAACGCTGGCCGTGGCATCGAGATTGATCCCAACTCGATTCACGCTAACACGGTGCTCGGCATTGACCTGGGCAACAATGGCGCCACGGCAAACGATGCGCTGGATGCCGACACCGGCGCGAACAACCTGACCAACAAGCCGGACCTGGTGATCACCAGCAGCAACGGCCAGAACCGCACAGTCAGCATGACACTCGCCGCACGGCCCAGCACCAACTATTTCGTGAGCTACTACGCCGAGCGATCCTGCCCTGGAGATGGCCTGGGCCCGGGTGAATTGCAACTCGGCACCGACGCACAGCACCGATGCCGGTGGCTCGGTGGTGGCCACCAAATCGCTGGTATTGCCAGCCGGCTTTGCGCATGTCACGGCAATCGCCACCGATCGCAGCACAGGTGAAACGTCAGAGTTCTCGTCCTGCGCGGTGCAGCTCACCGATACGGTGTTTGCCAACAGCTTCGAGTAACTGCTTCGGGGGCTGGACGGACTGAAGGCTGGGCTGCCGAAGGAAGCCCAGCCCACACATCAGGAGCGAGCGCCTGCCTGCGCCAACTGCGCCAGGCGGCGCACGGCCACCGACACGGTTGGATAATCCATGTTCACCTGCGTGCGCATGTCGGCAAACATCGTGAGCGTGAACTTGAGTGCCGGATCTTCGCGCTTGAGGAAAGCGGCCACACGTTCGTTGCCGTCGCCCTGTCCACGTTCCAGCACCTGCGCCGCCAAAGCACGTTGTTGTGCGAACAGTTCGTCGCGCAACACGCCACGGGCATGCGCATGCCAGCGACCATCCACCGGCAGCTCCTCGATCTTCTGCATCAGCCAGCGCAGCGACAGGGCCTCGCCGAGACCGTAGTAGACCTGCGCCACCGCCTCGACGGCAAGCTTGCGCTCATGTCCGACTTCAATGATGTCCAACGCCGAAGCCAGCGCGTTGAGGCCGCTGAGTTGATCGGCAAGTTCGCTGTTGAAACCGGCCTTGACCCAACGCTCCCGGTCGGTACGAGCGGCGGCTCGGTCCGATTCGCTCATCACGGCCGCAAGATTTTCCCGCAGGGCACGGAATCCGGGGCCGTACTTCGCCACTGCCTGGGCAATGTCGAGCCGCTCGCCCGGCAAGTTGAGCAGCCATCGCGTCAGTGCACGCATCAGATTCCAGATCCGCAGCATGGCGTCGATCTGCTGATCCCCATGAACCTTGCCATCGAGTGCTTCGATCGCCGCCCAGAGTGATCGGGCATCGAGCACTTCACGGGCAATCGTGTATGCCTTGGCGATCTGTGCCGGTGTTTCACCGGTGTCTTCCTGCATGCGCATGACAAACGTCGCGCCCATGCGGTTGACCATCGAATTCGTCACGGCCGTCGCGATGATTTCGCTGCGCAGGCGATGACGCTCCATGTGCGGCTTGTATCGCTCCTGCAGCGGCTTCGGGAAATACCGCACCAGCTCGCGACCCAGGTAGGCGTCGTCGGGCACGTCGGATTCGAGCAATTGATTGAACAGCACGATCTTCGAATAACTCAGCAGGATGCTGAGTTCCGGCCGCGTCAGACCCAGGCCACGCGCCTTGCGCTCGGCAAATTCGGCATCGGACGGCAAGTATTCGAGGGCACGATCGAGCAGACCCTGCGATTCCAGCGTACGGATGAAGTGCTGCTTGGAACCAAGTCGCGAAACGCTCATGCGCTCCATCAGGCTGATCGCCTGATTCTGCAGATAGTTGTCGCGCAGGACCAACTGTCCGACTTCGTCGGTCATCTCGGCCAGCAAAATGTTGCGCGCCGGCACGGTCAGCTCGTTGTGCGCGAGCACATCGTTCAGCAGGATCTTGATGTTGACTTCGTGGTCGGAGGTATCGACGCCGGCCGAGTTGTCGATGAAGTCGGTATTCAGCAGCGTGCCGTTCAGCGCAGCCTCGATGCGACCCTTCTGGGTCATGCCGAGATTGCCGCCTTCGCCGACGATCTTCGCGCGCAGCTCACGCCCGTTGATGCGCAAACCGTTGTTCGCGCGATCACCACAATCGGCATGGGATTCGGCCGTTGATTTCACGTAGGTACCGATACCGCCATTCCACAGCAGATCGACCGGTGCCTTGAGGATGGCGTTCATCAGATCGTTCGGCGCCATCTGCTCGACATTCTCGGCGATTCCGAGAGCGGCGCGAACTTCAGGGGAGACCGGGATCTGTTTCGCAGCGCGCGGATAGACCCCACCGCCGGCACTGATCAGCGCCTTGTTGTAGTCCTCCCAGCTCGAACGCGGAACCGCGAACAAGCGCTCACGTTCGATGAACGACGCTTCCGCCTCCGGATTCGGATCCAGGAAGATATGGCGATGGTCGAATGCCGCCAGCAGGCGGATATGGCGGGACAACAACATGCCGTTGCCGAACACGTCGCCGGACATATCGCCGACACCGACACAGGTGAAGTCCTGGCTTTGGCTGTCACGGCCGAGCGCACGGAAGTGGCGCTTGACCGATTCCCAGCCACCCTTGGCGGTGATGCCCATGCCCTTGTGGTCGTAACCGACCGATCCACCCGAAGCGAACGCATCGCCGAGCCAGAAACCATGTTCTTCGGAGACTGAGTTGGCGATATCCGAGAACGTGGCCGTGCCCTTGTCGGCAGCAACCACCAGGTAGGGATCATCCGCGTCATGGCGGACGACGTCATTCGGATGTTTGACGGCACCCTCGACGAGGTTGTCGGTGATGTCGAGCAGGCCGTTGATGAACATGCGGTAGCAGCTGATGCCTTCGGCCAGCTGGGCATCACGATCACCACCGATCGGTGGCTTCTTGACGAAGAAACCGCCCTTCGCACCCACCGGCACGATGACGGTGTTCTTGACCATCTGCGCCTTGACGAGGCCGAGCATTTCGGTGCGGAAATCCTCGCGCCGGTCGGACCAGCGCAGACCACCGCGGGCAACCGGGCCGAAGCGCAGGTGCACACCCTCGACTCGCGGACCGTAGACGAAGATTTCGCGATACGGACGCGGTTTCGGCAATTCCGGAATCCGCGCCGGATCGAACTTAAAGCTGAGGTAATCCTTCTGACGGCCGCCGACGAGCTGGAAAAAGCTCGTGCGCAGGGTCGCCTGGATCACGGTGATGAAGCTGCGCAGGATACGGTCGTCATCGAGGCTCTGCACCCGATCAAGCGCCAGTCGCAACAGGCGGTTGACGGCATCCATCTGCGTGCTGCGGGCATCCTGGCGAGCTGCCAGGACCGCTTCCGCGGCATTCGCCTTGGCCATGTCTTCCGGCATGACCATTTCCAGATCCCGTGCCAGTCGCTTGCGCGATTGGTCCTGCGCCTGCTTGCTGGCGTTCTCGCGGGCCGGGTCGAATTTCGCTTCGAACAACTCGACGAGCAAGCGCGCAATCATCGGATACCGATTCAGCGCCTCTTCCATGTAGGACTGCGAGAACGGCACGCCGGTCTGCAACAGGTACTTGCAGTAGCCGCGCAACATCGACACCTGGCGCCAATCGAGGCCTGCCGACAGGATCAGGCGATTGAACGCATCACTTTCGGCATCACCGCGCCAGATACGCTCGAACGCAGACTGGAACGACTCGCGAATGGCTTCCGCGTCAACCATGCCGGCGGCGGGCTGCACTTCGAAATCCTGGATGAAGATGCGCGAGTCGTTGCCCAGATTCATCTGGTACGGATGTTCGCTGAGCACACGCAGGCCCATGTTCTCCATCATCGGCAAGGCTTCCGACAACGCAATCGGGCTGCCATACCGGAACAGCTTGAAGCGCAGCGCGTGGTCGTTCTTGCGGCGCGCACGCGTCAGGCTGAGGCGGATGTCGTCCACACCCTTCAGCGAGGCGGCGATCTCGACATCGGTTGCAGCCACCGACGGCGTCGATTCTTCGATGTAACCGGCCGGCAGGGCCTTGCCGTACTTGGTGGCGAGCTTCAAGCCCTTTTCTTCGCCGTGCTTTTGCACGAGCGCATCGCGCAGATCGTCGTACCAATTGCGAACGATCGCCGTGATCTTCGTTTCCAGTTCGGCGACATCCACATCGGGATGTTCACCGTTCTTCGGCCGGATGATCAGGTGCAGGCGCGCAAGCGCTTCGTCACCGACATGCGCCGTTGAGTCGACACGCTCACCGGCAAACGCCCGCTTCATGGCGGCTTCGATTCGATCGCGCACGTCCTGGTTGAAGCGGTCGCGCGGCAAGTACACGAGACAGGAGAAGAACCGGCCGTAGATGTCGCGGCGCACGAACACGCGCACACGCGAACGTTCGGCAAGCGCAAGCACGCTCATCGCGGTGTCGAACAGTTCTTGAGTGCTGGCTTGCAGCAGTTCATCGCGCGGCAGGGTTTCCAGGATGTGGCGGAGTGCCTTGCCACTGTGGCCCTGCGGCTTCAAACCAGAGTCCTGCATGACCTGGCTGTGTTTCATGCGGACCAGCGGGATATCCCAGGGGCGCGCCATGTAGGCCGACGACGTGAACAAGCCCAGGAAACGCTCTTCGCCAATCGCCCTGCCGGACTCGTCGAATCGCAGGATGCCGATGTAATCCATATAGCCCGGGCGATGCACCGACGATCGCGCATTCGTCTTGGTGAGGATGACGACTTTTTGCGCTTCGGCGCGCGGCACATCACGCGCGGCCAGGCTCTTGAGCGGCCGCATCTTGCCTTCCGGCAGACGCAGGATGCCAAGGCCTGTGCCCTCGACGACACGGAGGAAATCTTCCTTGCCCTCGGTGTAGGTCTCGTACTCGCGGTAACCAAGGCACGTGAAATGGTCGTTCGCCACCCAACGCAGGAATGCCTCAAGTTCCTCACGACCGTTCTGGTCGATCGGCAGCTTGCGATCCTTCATCTCGTCGGAGATAGCGAGCAACCGGGCCTGCATCGCCGACCAATCACGGACTGACGCGCGCACCGCATCCAGGCTTTCCTTGATCGATTGCTGCAATCGCTCCAGTACTTCCGGCTCGGCGCGACGGTCGACTTCAAAATGCATGATCGATTCGAGTTTGCCAGCGGCGCCTTCCGCGCCCTCCTCGTGCATACCCAGCAAATGTCCGCCGGCATCACGATTCACCGCGAGGACCGGATGAACCACTGCATGGACAAAGTTGTCGCAGGCGTTGATGGCCATCCCGACCGAATCAACGAGGAACGGCATGTCTTCCACCGCGACCTGGATCACCGTGTGCGTGGTATCCCAGCCGCACTCGTCCTTGGTCGGATTGAACACACGGACATTCGCCGATTCCGGCTTGCGCACCTGCGCGAATTCGACCAGGCCGGTCAGCAGCGCTGCCCAACTGTCGGCATTACGCGCCAGCAAGTCTTCCTTGAAAACGCGCTTCAGGAACAGCCGTGCGAACGATTCGGCGTTCTTGAAACGTGGCCCCGGCAGTTTTGCCTTGAGCACGTCGAGGATGGCTTGGGCATGGGCGGCATCGGACATGGTGGATTCCCGGACGAAAAGCGAAAAAAGGTCGCAAATTCTAGTGTCTGGACATGAACGCCAACACCCCGGGCGTTTGAATGGCCCGCAAAAGGACAGGGTTGGGCAGCCAAACCCGAAGGAAACCTGTTGCCAGGCAATTTGTGCTTCGCCTGCTCGCCCGCGAAAACGGGCTTCTGAATGCTCGTGGCACACACCAAAGTCCGTCATTCCGGCAAGCGGAATCCCCACCGCGTTTCCCGCTTGCGCGAATGACGGTTTGAGGGGCCGTGCGCGGGACTGACGAGCGGTCGGGCCGGCGAAACCGGGCTCAGAACGCTCGTGCCACACCCCAAAGTCCGTCATTCCCGCGCAAGCGGGAATCCACTCGGGTGCCACACGACCCAGACCTGGTCGCAACGAGTGGATTCCCGCTTGCGCGGGAATGACGGTTTGAGGGGCCGTGCCCGGGAGATGGATCGGGGCGCTATTCGGCCGGCTTGGCTGCCGGAGCGGGCGCTGCGGCCGGCTCGGACTTGGCTGGTTCGCTCGCTGCCGGGGCTTTGGCCGACTCGCCGTCACCCGCCAGATTGCGCTTCTTGTCGCCGTCTTTCTTGAAATCGGTCTCGTACCAGCCGCTGCCAGCCAGGCGGAACGAAGGCGCGGTCAGACGGCGCGAGATCTGCGGTTTGTCGCAGTCCGGGCAATCGGTCGGGTCGGTATCGGAGAGTTTCTGCAACCGGTCGAACACGGCACCACAGGAAGCACATTGGAATTCGTAGATCGGCATGGTGTCGGGTTCCGGGCTTTACAGACGACAAGGCCCGCGCAAGCGGGCCTTGTCGACGGGTGACAGGTATGGATCAGGCAGCGATCAGCAAGCCCTTGATTTTCTTGAAAGCGTTCGCCTCGATCTGGCGGATGCGCTCGGCCGACACTTTGTACTCGTCGGCCAGTTCCTGCAGCGTTGCCGTATCGTCGATCAGCCAGCGGCGCGTGACGATGTCGCGCGAGCGGGCATCGAGACTGGCCAAACCGTCGCGTAATGCATCGAGCTGGTGGTCACTGGAATCTTCCCGCTCGTGCGCATCGGCCGGGCTGGCCTGGTCGTCGATCAAGTACGCGACCGGCGACGGGCGTGCATCGTCATCGGTGTCGGACGGTGCATCAAAAGCCAGATCGTGACCGTTGAGACGAGCTTCCATCTCGCGCACTTCCGAGGGTTGGACCTTCAGTTCGCGCGCGACCGTGTTCACTTCCTCGTTGTTCATCCAGCCTAGGCGCTTTTTCGACTTGCGCAGGTTGAAGAACAGCTTGCGCTGCGCCTTGGTGGTAGCCACTTTGACGATACGCCAGTTCTTCAGGATGAACTCGTGCATTTCGGCCTTGATCCAGTGCACGGCAAAGCTGACCAGACGCACGCCCTGCTCGGGGTCGAAGCGTTTGACGGCTTTCATCAGGCCGATATTGCCTTCCTGGATCAAGTCGGCAATACCCAACCCATAACCCTGATAACCACGCGCCACGTGAACCACGAAGCGCAAATGCGACAGGATCATGCGCTTGGCGGCTTCGAGGTCGTTCTCCCCACGCACGCGCCGGGCCAGATCGGCTTCTTCGTCGGCCGCCAGCATCGGCACGCGGTTGACCGCGCTGATGTAGGTGTCCAGCGAACCCAGCGCGCTCGGGACGAGCCAACTGTGGTTCAACGATTGAGTTACAGCCAATGCTTGGGTCATCTTGCCCTCCTCAGGGATCAAGTTTAGCACTCGGGAACTTTGAGTGCTAAAGCGCTCGAAAGTTCCATATGGACGCCAAATGGTCGATTTCAAGCGTCGCCGGAGCGAGGCCCGTCGGATTCAGGCCCCCTGTCGGCAGCCGGAGCCATGACTTTCGGCGGCGACATCATCGAAATGACGATGCTAGTGACCAGGATCGACACCACGATGCCGAGCGAAACAAACGCCGGGATCTTGAACCATTCGACGATCATCATCTTCGTGCCAACGAAGATCAGCACCATCGCCAGGCCGTAAGTGAGCAGGTGGAACCGCTCCTTCATGTCGGCCAGCAGGAAGTACAAGGCGCGCAGGCCCAGGATCGCGAAGATGTTCGCGGTCATGACAATGAACGGATCTTCCGTGATGGCAAAGATCGCCGGGATCGAATCCACCGCAAAAATGATGTCGGTGACGGCAATCAGCACCACCACGACAAACAGCGGGGTCCACCAGCGTTTGCCATCCTTCATCACGGAGAAGCGCTCGCCGTCGAACTCGCGGGACAGCGGCATGTGTTTGCGCATCCACTTGAGGATCGGGTTCTGCTCGAGGTCCGGCGCTTCATCGGCGAACCAGAGCATCTTGGCGCCGGTCACCAGCAGGAACAGGCCGAAAACATAGAGGATCCAGTGGAATTTGGCGATCAGCACGGCGCCAAGCAGGATCATGATCGCGCGCAGCACGATCGCGCCGATGACACCGATGATGATGACCCGCTTCTGGAACTCGATCGGCACCGCGAAGTACGTGAAAATCATCAGGAAGACAAAGATGTTGTCGACCGACAATGACTTTTCGATGAGGTAACCGGTCAGGAATTCGCTGGCCTTCGTGGCCGCGACAGCCGATCCCTCGGTGGCATGCAAGTACCACCAGAGCCCTGCGCAGAACACCAGGGCAAGCGCTACCCAGACCAGCGACCAGATCGCCGCTTCCTTGACCGAGACCTTGTGCGCCCCTTGACTGCGGAGCACGACCAGATCCACGACCACAGCCACGACCACGAACGCGAAGAACGCGGCCCACATCCACCATTCACCAATAGTTACCATCTGCTGGCTCCTCTCAATCAGCAAGTTTCAACGACGCCAAACAACGGAACAGGCGCTTGAATTGCCCTGGCCTCCGTTAACCGGAACAGACAAGCCGCCCATGCGGACACGGGCAAACCGTCTAAGGCCAAGGTCTTGCTCGCCACCATTTCGATGGCCTGCACGTCCGGGAATCTTCATTCCGTCCTGACGAAGCGTGCAGCGGGAGCTACTCCCCTTGGAGTATCGACTCGGCACGAAACCGTACCGAATCAGTGCGGATTATTCACGACTTTTGTGATGAATTCGTCAAAAGACCATTACGATCAGGTCTTCTGGAAGCGGGTTTTCCATTCTTCATACGGCATGCCGTAGAGCCATTC
Organism: Ahniella sp.; assembly: GCA_016712105.1. Classification (GTDB taxonomy): domain Bacteria; phylum Pseudomonadota; class Gammaproteobacteria; order Xanthomonadales; family Ahniellaceae; genus Ahniella. The sequence goes on along the minus strand of JADJRU010000050.1, from coordinate 35,691 downwards.
GCGAACGGACTCCTTGTCGAGCACCTCACCGCGACCGGCCGAGGCTTCCTGAACCCACTTGGCCAGGCAGTTGCGGCAAAAGCCGGCCAGATTCATCAGATCAATGTTCTGCACGTCCCGGCGTTCGTCCAGATGCTGGACCAATCGGCGGAAAGCATCGGCAAGTACAGCGTCGTCGGGGCTCATGAGGACCTGAGGAAAAGCCAGAAGGACCTTGATTTTGGACCAGATTGACCATTCCTGCACAGCTTGCAGACACCCGCCCATCTGCTAGAGTCTGGCCCAGTTTCCGGGGCGAGGGTGCCAATGCGGCTTCACTTTCCGGATGGTGAACATGCAGATGTCGTGTTGTCCGAAGGACAAACATCGGTAGGTTCAACTTCCGACAATCGGATCGTCATCAACAAGGGCGGCGTTCAAGCGCGGCATGCCCTGTTGATGCTTGATGCACGTGGCCTCGTACTGTCCGTACAGCCCGACGGAGTCGGCTGGACGCATGTCAACGGCCGGCCGGTGCGCGAACTTGCGATCATCCGTCCGGGTGACGCGGTCAGCTTTGGCGCCGTCAGCGGTCTCATCAAGCCCCTGACCGACAAACACGTCACCGGCAACAAGCCTCCGGACGCCAGCGAGGCGAAAACCGAAGACACCGCCGACCCTCGCTATCGCAACGTGCCGCCGCGCGCCGTGCTGCGCGGTGTCGCCGGGCCGCATTTCGGCAAGATCGTGCCGGTTTCCGGCCGTCTGGTGATTGGCCGCGGCAGTGATGCCGACCTGGTGCTCGACGAACCGGAGATGTCGCGCACCCACGCCGCCCTCGACGTTTCGGCAGAAGGCCTCTACCTGCGCGATCTTGAATCGGCGAACGGCACGCTGGTGAATGGCGTCGCGGTTCGCGATACCTGCCTGTACACCGGCGACCAACTCGTGTTCGACCGCAATCGGTTTCTGGTCGAGGCGCCGGGTATGCCGGCGCGTCCGAGAGCAGACGCCACGGGCGCCCGCGCGCCAGTGGAAGTCACTCAGACCATGCAACAAATCCGGATCGACCCGCAGCAACTCGGGGCGCCTGCACTGCCCGCCGAAGACACCAAGGGCTCGCCTGCCGCATCATCCGGCTCGTCGATACCGCCCTGGTTGCTGATGGTGATTGGCGCCACCCTCGTGGTGATCGCCGTACTGGCCTTCAACTCGCGCTGAAGCCGCGGCATCCTCACGGACGCCGCGCGAACCGGATCAAGCGACTCAGGCCGCCCTGAACTTGCGATTCTTTTCGAGCTTCTTGCGCACCATGTCGCGCTTCAACGGCGACAGGTAATCGACAAAGACCTTGCCGGCCAGGTGATCCATCTCGTGTTGAATGCAGATGGCGAGCAGGCCATCGGCCTCGATCTCGAATGCCTCACCCTTGCGGTTGAGTGCCTTCACGCGAATCTGATTCGCACGTGTGACATCTGCATAAATTCCGGGAACCGAAAGGCAACCTTCCTGATAAACCTGCTCGCCATCCCGGGCGATGATTTCCGGATTCACGAAGACCATGGGCTGGTCCTTGCCCTCGCTCACATCAAGAATGAGCAGTTGCTCGTGGACGTTCACTTGTGTGGCAGCCAGACCAATGCCCGGCGCTTCGTACATGGTTTCAAACATGTCATCGATCAGCGTCTGCAAACGCTGATCGAACTGGGTGATCGGCACCGCCTTGTTGCGCAGTCGCGGATCAGGGAATTCAAGAATGGTGAGTTTGGCCATGACAATCTCCAGATGCGCGCAAGATAAGGGGCCAGCGCGGTGCTTTCAACCGGTCCGGCTGGACCGATCCCGGGGACCAAGGCAAGCTCCACCCCGCTTTCGGGAGTGGCAAGCCGCCAACGGTGCTGGCTCTGGCCTGCCGAATCAATCACTTGCGTGATCGATTCACCGGGACCGATGACCCGGTAGCACCTCGGCCCCCGCTTCATCAGTCATCGCCGTACCGGCAAAAACATTGCATCCGTTCAGGAATCGGCCAATGCCGAACCCGCCATAATGGCCGGATGAGCGACCCTATCCGACTTGCCGACTACACGCCGCCACCCTATCTCATCGACCGGGTGACCCTGTTGTTCCAATTGGGCTTTGCGAGCACCGAGGTCCATGCCGTCCTGCACCTTCGACGGCATCCGGATGCGTCGGCGACACGCGAACTCCGCCTGCATGGCGAAGATCTGGAACTGCTGTCGGTCGAACTCGATGACGCGCCACTGCCTGCATCCCGATTCATTGCCGATGCCGCGGGTCTGCGGCTGTTTGATCCGCCGGCGACGTTCCGGCTGGCCACTCGAGTCCGCATCAAACCGGCTGAGAACACCCGGTTCGAGGGCCTCTACCAGTCGGGCACGTTCCTGCTGACCCAATGCGAAGCGGAAGGCTTCCGGCGCATCACGTATTTCCTGGACCGTCCGGACGTCATGGCCTGTTTCGACGTGCGTCTCGAAGCAAATCGCGAGCAATTCCCGGTGTTGCTGTCGAACGGCAACGATGTGGACCGCGGCGAATTGCCCGATGGCCGTCACTTCGTGCAGTGGACAGACCCCTGGCCCAAACCCAGCTACCTGTTTGCGCTGGTCGCCGGGCAACTCGGCCACATCGAAGACCACTTCCAGACCATGGAAGGCCGCAATGTCCGCCTTCGCATTTACGCGGAAGACCGGGCGTTGCCGCGGTCGTGGTTTGCGATGGACGCACTCAAGCGATCCATGCGCTGGGACGAAGAGTGTTTCGGACTGGCCTACGACCTCGACCAGTTCAACATCGTCGCCACCTATGATTTCAATATGGGCGCCATGGAGAACAAGGGGCTCAATATCTTCAATGCAAAGGCGATCGTCGCAGATCCCGAACGCGCAACCGACGCCGACCTGACGTACGTCGAAGCGGTCGTCGCGCACGAGTACTTCCACAACTGGACCGGCAACCGCGTCACGTGCCGGGATTGGTTCCAGCTGTCCCTGAAGGAAGGCCTGACCGTCTATCGCGATCAGGAATTCTCTGCCGACCAGGGCTCGCGCGCCGTGAAGCGCATTGATGACGTGCGGTTGCTCCGCGCCAACCAGTTCCCGGAAGACAGCGGCCCGTTCGCTCATCCGGTGCGTCCGGCCGAATACGTCGAGATCAACAATTTCTACACCGCCACCGTCTACGAAAAGGGCGCCGAGATCGTGCGCCTGTATGAGCGGCTGCTGGGTCGGGACGGATTCCGGCGCGGCATGGATCTCTATTTCCAGCGTCACGATGGCCAGGCGGTGACGACCGACGACTTCCTGAGCGCGATGGCGGATGCCAACGGCCGCGACCTGCAAGCGATGACCCGCTGGTACGCCCAGGCCGGCACGCCGATCCTCGAGGTGACCGAACACCACGATCCGGCAACCGGAAAATTGACGATCCACCTGCGCCAACAGACACCAGACACCCCCGGGCAAACAGATAAACAGCCCGTACCGATGCCGATTCCGATGTCGCTGTACGACATGGAAGGCCAGCGCCTGCTGGTCCAACCCGACGGCGCCGCTCCAGGCTTTGAAGACAACACCTTCGTGCTCACCGAAGCCGAAGCCACGCTGACATTCACAGGATTGCCGCACAAGCCGATCCTGTCGCTGTTGCACGGTTTCTCGGCCCCGATTCACCTGCGTCATCCGCAGGATTGGCCGGAACTCGCGGTACGGCTCGCCCACGAACAGGACGACTTCAGCCGATTCGAAGTGGCGCAGACAGTCGGTGAGCGACTGATTCGCCACGTTTATGACGGGCACTCACTGGATACCTTGCCGCACTTGCCTCGCCTCGGAATCGCCTACGCACGTTTGCTCGAGGAATCGTCGCTGGATCCGGCACTGGTCGCCGAATGCCTGAACCTGCCCGACGAGGCTTACCTCAGTGAACAGATCGACCACCTCGATCCACATCGCCTGTTCACGGCACGGCGAAGCATCGAACGATGGCTCGGCTCGACACTGACGGCGCCACTCATCCATCGTTTTCAACAACTTCACGCCACTGCCGGCGGTGGGTTCGATGCGCCGTCCACGGCAGCCCGACGGCTGCGCCATCGTGCCCTCGCCCTGTTGATTGCGGGAGCTCCCGACAACCATGCCCCCCGGGCGCTCCTGTTGTGTCGTGATGCCCGCAACATGACCGAACGACTGGCCGGGCTGAGCCTGCTGATCCAGCATGGCCTGGCAGGCGGCGAAGCCGAACTGGCCCGATTCCTCGCCGACTATCATGATGACCCGCTGCTGATCGACAAATGGCTGGCAGTCCAGGCTGCCGACCCACAACCCGGTGCCGTCGACCGTGTGCGTGCGCTGATCGGCCATGCCGCCTATACCCACCGCAATCCGAACAAGGTGCGTTCGCTCGTTGGAACATTCGGACGACTCAACCGCGTCGGTTTCCATGCGGCAGATGGCAGTGGCTACGCGCTGTATGCCGAAGCACTGCAAGCGGTCGATGCCTTGAACCCGCAAGTCGCCGCCCGCCTGTGCGCCGTATTCAACAGTTGGCGTCGGTTCGAACCGGTGCGCCGCAAGCTGATGCAGGACACCCTCGAACGTTTGCTGGCGGCCGGGCTGTCTCGCGACTGCACCGAGATCGTCGAGAAGGCCTTGGCGGGACACTGATCAACCGCTTCGCGGCACAACAAAAAGCCGCGCGGAAAACCGCGCGGCCCTAGAACACATGCATCGACTCGCCTGACCGAGTCTTTGCTACCAGTTTGTCTGCACGTACAGAAGCGTGGGTGGCGCCTTGGGATTCGCTGCGTCGAACTGCACACGACACAGGAACGGTGCCGGCGATCCTGTTTCGAGTGTGGCGGTAGCGTTGATCTCGACGATGTCGGGACCATCCGGTCGTTTTGCCTCGGCGGCCATGGCTACCTTGTCGACCGTGAACTTCTGGTCTCTGAGCCGTTCTGCCAAGCCGACCGCACAGGCCTCCGCTGCCGCCTGTTCCTGCGATTGACCACAACCCGCCAACATCAACACCATTGCCACTACCGGAATACGTGAACCCTGAAAACCAGACTTCATAGTGCTTCCCTCCTGCCTTGTGATGAATCTAGCGCGAAGCAACTAGGCTCACAATGCACACAAAAGCAAAACACTCATAAGTAAAGAAATCATGCAGGCGTCACCGGTTGCCAAACAAGCGTTCGATTCACGTCAATAACGCGGTACCGATGCATCCACTTCCAACGACCAGGCATCAATGCCGCCCTCCACATTCATCACGTTGGTGAAGCCCTGCGCAACAAAATGTTCTGCCGCCGAACGGCTGGAGATGCCATGGTGGCAAAGGAATGCCAGAGGCAGATCTTTCGGCAGCGCCAGCAGTTCCGGCAAACGGCCTTCGAGGATATGACTGGTCCCGGCAAAGGGCGCCAGCGTGCGCGCATGGGCCGGTCGGACATCGATCACTTGGACTGAAGCCTTGCGCAACCGATCAGCCAAGTCGTGCACAGTGATGGCTTTGACGCCCTCGGGCCGGTTCGGGTTCTTGAGCACCAGACCCGCTCCTTGCACCGTTTCGATCCAGTCGATCTCGAGTCCATCGGCGCGCCGCGCCGACGCCAGATCGAACAACACGGTGATGCCACCCGCCTGCGCGACAATCTCGTGCCCGGATGAGGGCTTCAACATGAATCGTGCGCGGTATTGCGCGTCGATCGACAGATGTAACGCGTCCCCTTCGGTTTCATCCATCCCGTCGCGGATCGCCTCGGCGGCCCGCTCGGAAATGACCAGTCGCGGCGGCGTACGATCCGGTGCGGGTTGACCCAGCAGACGATGCAACTCGCCGGCGTTGCTGAGTTCGCTGATGATGTCGGCGCCACCAATGAGCTCACCCTTCACGTACAACTGAGGAATCGTCGGCCAGTTGCCGAATGCCTTGATGCCCTCGCGGAGTTCCGGGTCGGACAACACATCGACATCGAAGAACGTATCGGTGACGGAACCCAGGGCTTCCACCGCACCGGCAGAAAAACCGCAGCGCGGCTGCTGTTTGGTTCCCTTCATGAACAACACCACCGGGTGGGTGTTGAGGATCGTTTCGATACGGTGCTGAAGATCAGGGCTCAGGCTCATGGCGGCACTCCCACAGGAAAGGCCGGCAGGGTATCGACCCATGCGCGGTGGCGCAAACCGAAGCCGGCACCGGGCAACCTTCTGGCGCTTCTTCACGCTGGCACGGCGACCCTATTTCGGAAGAATCAGGGTGGCGCGGTACTGGTCGCCGAGGTCTTCGGACAAGAGTTGAGCGTCGTCACCATATCGCAGGCGCAACCGGTCCCGGATGTTGCCCAGCGCAATGTGATTCCCGCGAGTACGTGCGCTCGGCAGCGCCACTTTCGGCTTCGGATTTTCGACCGTCACCATCACGAACGCGCCTTGTGATTCAGCCCGCACACGCACGGTTCCGCCTTCGGCAACGGCCTGGATGCCATGGTGGATGGCGTTTTCGACGAGTGGCTGGAGGCACAACTGCGGCACCGGCACATCAGCCAGAGACTCCGGCAAGTCCAACTCAACCTTCAAACGATGACCCAGGCGAAGCTGTTCGATCTCCAGATAACGGCGAGTCAGTTCCAGCTCGGAACTCAGTGGCCAATCGATACCCTCGGGCGACAGTGCCGCGCGAAACAATTCGGAGAGATCGAGAATGGCCTGCTCGGCCTGGCGCGGCGCCACTTCAATCAGGCTCGCGGCGGTGTTCAGCGTATTGAACAGAAAGTGAGGACGGATGCGCGCATGAAGCGCATCCAGTTGCGCCCGAGCCTGCGCGGCAGCTTGCCGTTTCCAGCGTTCCTGGACATAGAAGTAGCGCAGGACGACGATCGAAGTCAGTGCCGTCAGCAAGGCAATCCCGAGCACGAACTGCGACAGCGTCGTCGAGGCAGGTACCAGTTTGAATCCCAACGACACATCAATCTGCCCCAGCAAGAACCCACCCGCCACAGAGACGATGACCGGCAAAAGCACCCCGATGACAATGGCCAGCCGCCGGGGCCACAGAGCCAGTCGCGGGGAGAGTTTGCACAGGACCACTGCGCTGAGCAGCGCAATCCACTGCGCCGCAAAACTGGCCCCGAGGAACTCCCGAAGCCGCGGCAAGGCCTGCTGTTGGTCGGGTGCAATCACGATCACCGCAACCACCAGTTCGACGATCACGATCAGGCTGCCGATCACCGGTAGCGAACAGAAGTCCGGCAACCAGTCGGGGCGGCTTGGGCGCGAGGCTTCAGACAAGGCGTGGCCCGATCCAGTCCGAGATGTGCCGGATCTCGTCGGCGCAGACCGAATGCGGCATCGGATAACTTTGCCACTCGATCCGGAAACCCAGTTGCGTCAGCGTGGCCCGGGACATCAGCCCGAGTCCATGCGGCACCACCGGATCCATCGCACCGTGGCCCATGAACAGCGGAATACCGGTTGCCGCCGATCCCAACTCAGCGGGCAAACCATGCGCGATCGGCAGATACGTCGACAGCGCGATCGCACCCGCGAGCGGCCGTTTTCGCCGGGCCACCAGCGCCAGCGTGATCGCACCACCCTGGGAGAATCCGGCCAGAAACTGCCGCTCCGGTGGCACGCCACGCTGCTCTTCTCGATCGCGCAATGCCTCGACCTGTTCGATCGACATCCGTTGATGGTGACCGGCCGCACCGGCGCATGCGGGAACACGAAGCGGATGCCCGGCCATGACGGCCGCACCAACTCCGGCACGATGGATTCGAAATCGTGTCCATCGGCACCCAGGCCATGCAACCAGATGAGGCTGTAGCGCGGGTTCGGCTGGGTTTCCACTTCGATGCAGTCAAGCAGGGTCATCAAGTTGTTCCGGATCAGCGCACGGATCGCGCCACCATAATGTAGCAGGCGAGTCTCGCCAGGCAGGCTGTCGAGCGACTGCCTGTCAGAATCCCAGTCGAGAACCCGCACCCAACAGCGTTGCAATGCCCAGCACGGCGAAGATGGCCGCAGCGATGCCGTGCACCAGCCGCAAGGGGATCTTCTCGGCGAGTTTGCCGCCCAGGAACACGGCAGGCACATCGGCAATCAGCATGCCGAGCGTGGTGCCGATCACCACCATCACCGGCATCGCGTAGTGGGCGGCCATGGCCACCGTGGCGATCTGGGTCTTGTCGCCCATTTCGGCGAGGAAAAAGGTAATCAGTGTTGCGCCGAACACACCAAAGCGGCTTGCAACGGCGGCTTCCTCTTCTTCGATCTTGTCGGGAATCAAGGTCCATGCCGCCATCGCGATGAAGGACAGGCCAAGCACCCAGCGCAGCACCGATGGACTGAGGACAGTCGTGATCCACGCACCCAGCGCACCGGCGAGCGAATGATTGAGCACGGTCGCCACAAAGATGCCAAGAATGATCGGCACCGGCTTCTTGAAGCGCGCAGCAAGGAGAAACGCCAACAGCTGAGTCTTGTCGCCCATTTCCGCAAGGGCCACAACTCCGGTCGAGACAATCAATGATTCCATGGTTTTTCCAAGGCCGGACAGGACACGTTTGACCATGTCACATCCCCGGCCAATCGGAGGCGACATGGTCAAAGGTCTTGCCAGGTACGGGACTGCCTGCGCCATGGCCTGTGGGCCAAGTGTGTTGACGCAAGCCACTTCTTGATGAAGCGTGGCTACTCCCCGATGACACCCGAATTCTATATGATCGAGCCTCCGGAGGGCTCGCGTTTCATCCGGCTGATGCAATCTGTTTCATCGGGAAGCCAGAAGCCAATCCACGAACATCTGTGCGGCTGGTTTCAGCGGGCGATGGGCGGGATAGGCGATGAAGTATTGCCAACGTGTGGGCACCTGCGGCCCGGCCACGGCGACCAGTTCACCCGAGTCGAGATATGGCTTGGCGATGACCCCACGAGCCAGCGTGACACCAAGTCCACAGGCGGCGGCCTTCAGCGCATCGGTGCTATCGCTGAACACCAGTTGTTCGTGCACATGTGCACCGTCGATACCCAGGGCACGAAACCAGTCGTGCCAGCCCTGCCGGGCCAGATCATGGATCAAGGGTTGGCTCAGAAGGTCTTCGGCATGTTTGATTCGCGCCCGCTCCTGGAATGCCGGCGAGGCGACAGGAAACAGCGTGTCATCCATCAAGTGCAGGGAGGTGAGCCCTGGCCAATGCCCTGGCCCGTGACGAATGGCCAGGTCGGCACCGCCATCCTCGAACCGGGCCAGCGCGGCTTCGGTGACGATACCGAGGCGGATATCGGGGTGTTTGGCAATGAACACCGGCAGTTTGGGCAGCAGCCACGTGTAGACCAGTGAATGCAGGGTACTGATGCGCACGATCGGCTTCGTCTGGTTCACCGGCGCAAGTGACGCCGCCACGGATTCGATATCGGACATCGCGCTGCTGGCGCAATCAGCCAGACGACGGCCTTCCGCAGTCAGTCGCACGCCCCGGGCATGGCGTTCGAACAAGGTCACCCGAAGGCGCTGCTCGAGTTTACGGACATGGTGGCTGATGGCGCTGGCGGTGATATTCAGCTCGGCACCTGCACGGGCAAAGTTTTGGTGCCGGGCCGCCGACTCGAAGGCGGCAAGAGCGGACAGGAACTCGGTGCGCATGGTCATGGCGAGCCTCAAATCTGATTCATGTCTGACGCTGAAAGTATGCGCTTGCAAGCCTGCGCTGGCTATCGACAATAGCCACTCGACACGAACAGGATTTCCCATGAGCGCCGTCTGTACGGATACCCCCTTGGCCCAGCCAGCCACACGAGACTGGCTGTCACCGCTGGAACTGACTTTGCTGGCTGCCATCTGGGGCGCCAGCTTCATGTTCCAGCGTGTAGCTGCGCCTGAGTTCGGCACGGCGGCACTGGCCGAGATTCGACTGGCCTTGGGCGCGATCATTCTGCTGCCGTTCCTGTGGCGTGAACGTCGGCGTTTCCCGGCCGGAATCTGGCCTACGTTGGCGATGATCGGCGTGATCAATTCCGCAGTGCCGTTTGCGCTGTTCGCTTACGCGGCACAACATGCGCCAGCTGGAATCGGCGCCATCACGAACGCCATGGCCGTGCTGTTCACTGCCCTGTTTGCGGTACTGATGTTTGGCGAGAAGATCGGCTGGAAACGCGGTCTGGCCTTGTTCGTGGGTTTCGCCGGGGTAGTTGTGCTGGCGAGTGCAAAAACCGCTGGCGCCAGTATCGGTGCAGCGGTTGTCGCCGGCACCAGCGCTGCGGTGCTGTACGGCATCGGCGCCAACCTCGTGCGCCGACACCTGATGGGACTGCCGCCGATTGCGGTAGCGGCCGCAACCTTGTCATTCGCGAGCCTGTCGGTGCTGCCTTTTGCGCTGTGGTTCTGGCCGACGCACACGGTTTCGATGCCCGCTGTCGGTGCGGCCATTGCACTCGGCGTGCTGTGTACGGGCATTGCCTATGCGCTGTACTACCGCCTGATTGCCCGCATCGGCGCACCGCGTGCCGTCACGGTGACGTATCTGGTGCCTCTGTTCGCCGTAGCCTGGGCCTGGCTGCTGCTGAACGAGCCGCCGACCATCCCGATGGCCATTGCCGCAGCATTGATCCTCGGCAGCGTGGCGTTCAGTCAGAAAGCAGGTAAGTAGTCCGCCCCGGGATCAGACCACCGGCTTGGCTGATGCCTTGCGCTGTCGGCACGCATCCGAGCAATACCGCACGTCATCCCAGTTCCTCGCCCAGGCCTTTCGCCAGGTCATCAGCCGATGGCAGACGACACAGATCTTGCTCGGCAACGCCGCCTTGTTGCCTCGATGGCCCCTGCCAGTGTTGCGGCTCAGAACGCCCCCTCATCGCCGAACAGGGAGCCCTGTTTCGGCTGCCGGTCTTTGGACACCGCCTTGCGGCGCTTCGACTGAGGCAAGCCGCTCTTGCGCGAACCATGTCGTTGCTGCACCACGGCCACTTCCGCTCGCGCGCCGCTGGTTCTGCGGATTGCATATAGCCGAGCCTTGGCATCCAGAGCCGCAGCACGTTCGTCCACGATGGGCGAGGGGTAAGCAGACGTGCCGTACTCCGGCACCCACCGGCGGATGAATTCACCACGCGGATCGTGGTCGGCCTGTTGCCGGGACGGCGAGTAGATACGGAACGTGTTGATGCCGGTGGTGCCGGACTGCATCTGCATCTGGCTCCAGTGGATACCGGGCTCAAAATCCAGGAACTGGCGCGCGAGGTGCAAACCCGGCTCGCGCCAATGCAGCCAGAGATGGTAAGCCGCAAAACTCACCAGCATCGCGCGCATCCGGAAGTTCAGCCAGCCCGTGGCATTCAGCGAGCGCATGCAGGCATCCACCATCGGAAAGCCGGTAGCACCGCTGCACCAGGCCTGAAAGCGTGTGCGGTCGAACGCATCTTCGCGCAGGCCATCGTAGCTGCGCGCAACGTTGCGCCACTCGATATCCGGTTCCGACTCCAGCTTTTGCATGAAGTGGCAATGCCAGCGAAGGCGCGCGGCAAAGCCGCGCAAGTGATACGCCATGTCGCGGGCGCCAGGATCACGTTCGCCACGCAGGAATTGATTCGGGATTCTGTGGCCTGATGGACTTCGCGCATCGACAACACACCAAACGCCAGATAGGGGCTCAGCCGGGAACAGGCGGTCTGCGCAGTCAACGGACTGGACAACTCTTTCCTGTATCGCGCGCCTCGTCCAGACAGGAACGAATGCAGAACCCCTTGAGCCGCTGCCGCTCCGGCTTCAGGAATCGGGCGCGCCGATCCGAACCCTGCGGCACTGATGCGCGTTTTGGGCCACACGCCCAGCTCCATGCCCTGGGCTCCGCTCCAGGCGCCCGGTTGGTCGACACAAGGTGCATTCATACGTCGTTGCCATTGCGCTGCCCAGCCGCCGCGATCACGCAACGCACGCACCACGCCGTTCTGGGGCCACTCGCGCCAGACCACACCCGCCTGCCGACACCACCCTGCCACCGCACGATCCCGTCGGTAACTCCAGCCCGGACCGGTTTCCTCATGGCTGAACAGGTGAGTGAACGCATAGTCGCGACGAATCGAGGCCAGCACGTCCGTGACCCGACCGAAGCGAATCAACAGCGGCAACCCTCGAGCCGCGAGTTCATCGCGCAACACTGACACCTGCCGTTCGGCGAATGCCAAATGTTGTGCGTCGCACTCATGACTGCGCAGCCAGGCCGGTTCAATCACGTACACCGCCGCTGCGAGGTCGCAGGAAGCGGCGGCGTGAAGCGGTGCGTGATCACCAATGCGGAGGTCGCGCTTGAACCAAACGAGGGCTTTGGTGCTCATCCAGACACGATCTCTGAAATCGTGTCGGCACGATGTGAGCGCTCCGCCAAGGAACGCGAGCGCGGCATCAAGCCAGGAAACGTTTGGCGGCGTAGGCGTAGAGCGGGATACCGAACAGGATGTTCAGTGGAAACGTAACGCCCAACGACAAGCCGAGATAGATCGACGGGTTGGCTTCGGGAATCGCGAATCGCAGGACCGCGGGCACCACGATGTAGGACGCACTCGCAGACAACACCATCAGCAGCGCGGCATCACCGACCGGCAGCCCGAGCAGTGGAGACAAGCCCAGCGCAATGCCTGCATGGATCACTGGCGCCACGCTCGCGTAGGCAATCAATGCGAATGAACGGCCGCGCACCTCACTGAAGCTCTTCGCGACCATCAAGCCCATATCGAGCAGGAAAAAAGCGAGCATGCCTTTGAACAGGTCGATCGAGAACGGAGCCATGACCGCTTTCCCGGCATCACCACTGAGAAACCCGACCGCCATGCCGCCGAGCAGCAACAACTGCGCACCGTCCGTAAACGACTCATGGAGAATCTTCCGTTTCGAAAGCCTTGCTGGCACCTGGCCATCGATCGTGTTGCCCGGAACCGCCAACGCGCCATCACGTGCCTGCTGTTGTCGCAGCATGTTGGCGAGCAGCACCGCCATGAGGATGGCGGGTGATTCCATGATCACCAACGCCACGGCCATGTGCCCACCGGGCGCCATGTCGTGCGTTTCGAGATACTGCATCGCGGTGACGAAGGTCACGGCACTGACCGATCCATACGACGCGGCGATCGCGGCAGCATCGAATCGTGATACGCGGTTCTTGAGGAACTGATAACCAAGCACCGGCACCAGAAACGCCATCAGCAAGGCGGCGCCCAGACTGACCAGGATGGTGTGGCTCAGCCCCGATTCGGCCAGCGCAAAGCCGCCTTTGAGTCCCAACGCCATCAGCAGGTAAAGGGACAGGAACTTGGCAATGGCCGGTGGAATCTCCAGATTGGACCGGACTGCCCCCGCAAACACGCCAAAAACAAAGAACAGAATCGCGGGGTCAAGAAAGTTTTGCATGGAAATCTCCGATTTCGCGCATGCTACGCACCGCGATCAATCAGGTAAAATCGATTTCCATGATCGCTTTCATATCGATTTATCTATGAATGTCACATTTCGCCAGTTGCGCCTGTTTCTGGCGCTCGCCGACACCGGCAGTGTCAGCCGTGCCGCCAGGATGTGCCATGTGACGCAACCCACGGCATCGATGCAATTGAAGGAGATGAGCCTGTCGATCGGCGTCCCCTTGCATGAAGTGATCGCCAAGCGGGTCCACCTCACGGACGCGGGCAAACAGCTGGCGCGCACCGCGAGATCGATCGTCGATGAGTGGTCCGCTTTCGAGCAGGTCATCGATGCCACGAAGGGCCTGACCCGCGGCAAACTCCGGGTGGCCGTCGTGAGCACGGCGAAATACTTTGTGCCGCGACTGCTGGGCAGTTTTTGTGCAACCCATCCCGAGATCGACATCGCGCTCGAGGTCCTGAACCGCGACGGCGTGGTGCAACGCCTTCGCGACAACCTCGATGATCTCTACATCATGTCGACGCCACCCTCGGACATCGACCTGGAAGATTTTGTCCTGATGCCGAATCCGCTGGTCGTGATTGGTCCCAACACGCACCCACTGGCGAGCGGACAGGACATTCCCCTAACCGCACTGGCCAAGTCGCGATTTATCCTCCGCGAACGAGGCTCTGGCACGCGGATGGCAGTCGATGCGCACTTCAAGCGACTCGGGTTCAAACCGAACCTGCGATTGGAACTGGGCAGCAACGAAGCGATCAAGGAAGCGGTCGCCGGCAATCTGGGGCTCGCGGTGCTGTCCGCCCATACATTGCACGGCCAGACGCAGGAACACGGTGTCTCCATCCTCGACGTGAGGGGATTCCCGATCGAATCCAAATGGCATGTCGTGCGGCAAAAAGGCAAGCAACCTTCGCCGATCGCCCGGGTCTTCCTGGCCCATCTGTTGTCCGAATCTGGCCGATGGGCGAGTCCGCGGGATCAGTAAACGACGATCAAGGTTTCACGCTTCCAGTAGTTGGCCGCGCTCGGCACGAAATGGATTTCGTACGTCTCGGCACTCCAGCCGAAAGGTTCACCGGTAAACGGATTTCTCAGGTCTTCAGGTTGTTGGGACAAGAACGCATCCATACCCTCGGGCGCAATCTGATGTTCCTTCGCCTCGCGCTTCAGCACGATCATTCGCCTCAATGCCTCCTGGTCATGCAACCGTCGACCCCAATCGAATGCCGGCACTGCGATCTGCGCCAGGATCCGGCCGGCAAAGTTATGAGCCAACTGGCCCACCAGTCGACCGGGGTCACCAAATGCCACGAACGTTTCCTCGAATACCGGCGACACCTCTTGATGCGCAGCCTCGATCCGTCGGGGATCGGCTTCAAGCAGATCCTCAATGATCCGATAGTGCCGGGCATGCAGATTCAGTGTGGCTTGCGGCGCATAGGCAGCGTTCATCGCAAACGTCTTCAGACATCCTTGCTCCGCGGTTCCATCAACACATTGCCGCAGCGCGCCCCAAGGCCCCAGTGACGAATCACGCAGGGCTGGCTGAAAACCACGGAATTCGTGGCGCAACGCTTCACGCCATTCGGTGGGCCTGCCGGGCGGCGCCAGAATTTGATCAAGCGCTGCTTCTTCACGCGGCCCACTGATTCAATGCGCATCGAGAGCCAGTTGTCGGCGATCCGCTGTGCGTCCTCGATCTGGCGCCCTGCCACGAGCGTCGAGATCAAGTCTTGTGGCGAGACCTGCACTCGACGCCAAAACACGACGGTCTGCGCCAATTTTTCCAGCGTCGTCGGCTCCGTCGACTCGATTACCACCCCGTTGGGCGGCATGAAGGGCAAGGTTTGCGACAACTCGAGCGCCAGCAGATTCAGATACAAAGTAGCCACTGACGGATCCTGCACGGGCCCATCCAACAGCGGCGGATAAAGCGCCTGCCAGTCCGGCAACGTCAATGCGGTTTGCCAACGCGTCAATCGAAGCGAGTTGGCGGCACGCAATCGCTCGAGCATCCCGGTGTTCTCACGAGCCCAGGCAATACAGTCCACGTCACGCGAGGGGCATAGTTCGCCCACTCCGTCGATTTCGATGTCCGGTCCCACCTTCGGAACCGGGTCAACGAACAGCGCTACCTCGGCCGCATCCGGTGGGGGCATCGGTGATTCATGGGAACGCGCCACGACCCTGTCGACCCGACGCCGGCCGAAAACCAGAGGATCCTCACCGGCTGCCGCGCCGATCCCGGCCAACAGCAGCCATGCATTGTCGGCATCGGCCACCTGTCGCGGCGACTCGGCAGCGTAATCCAACGCTTCCTGCGTGGGCGATTCATCGAAGCGGTTGGCGATGAACCAAACCAGTACCGGCAAGACGAACACCATCGCCATCAGGAACAGACCCCAGCGCACGAACCGCCAGAACGACCAACGTGACTGCTTGCGAGTCTGCGCGTGCATCGTCGATCGCCTCCCATGCCGGATCCGGCCTTCAGCATAGTGCAACACGGTTCAGCCGGCTTGCAGGTGACCCAACATCCACGGCCAGCCAATCCGTTCCTGCTCCAGTCTCAGCTTCGCGCGGAATCGGTCAAAACGCAGATCGTCGTAGACTGCAGCTTCTTCTGCAGTGAGTCCGGTCAGATCGTGGCGCACGGGATCAGGCTCTTCGGTCCAGTGTTCCCGATGTGCCAGCAAGGTCTCCCGATCCATCAGGAGTGAGCGAACCTGCGGCAAGCATGCTCGCAGTTGGCTCAGAATTGCAAAACCGTGGGTATCGAGATCACCCCGTACCGGGTATCACAGCGATGCAACCACGCCGCGCTTGCAAGCGTTTCCCAGCCATACCCACTCCCGAAGATCACGATCGACCGAGGAGCCTCCGGAAACGCGAGGAAGTTCGTTTCATTCTCGGTGATGAAGACCCGGTCGATCGGAAGGGTCAAGTGACTGAAGCTTGTCGAATCGACCGTGATGTCCGTCAATCCGTGACAGCCTGGCAAGCTGGAAAGCGAACGGTCGAGCAAGCGAAACCTGACCCGAAGCGGCTTTGACCGAAAGCCATATCGGCGGGTGAACTGAGATACACCCGTCGCATGAACGTCAATTGCCTCGATCGGCAAGACAAGATCGAGCCACTCGGCCAACAGACCTCGATGCGCCTCGATGAACTTGCTGTCGACACCCGGCACATCAACCTGACGCAGGTACACGTTGGAACGCCGGTTCGCCTTGATCCATCCGATGACTGCGATCAGCCGTGTCCAGTGTTCCGCGTATTCCAGTGCCTGCAGTGGTCTTTTGAGGAGCCAGGGCAGCAGCAGCGGTTGGTCAATGCCGGTCGAACGCCAGAGCGAGCCAAACTGTTCGGCCTGCCGCTTCTTGCCGATCCACGCCAAAGAATCCTGCAACGAATCCATCCAGATGGCCGCCGGCAGGCGCTGGGTGCCTTGGACGCGATGGTGCCAGTCTCGCCACTCGATCCGCACATAGGCTGTGTCCGCAATGTCACGAACCCATGCCCGAACTCCCTCGAACCGATCCGACAAGTCGTCGGCACCAGGCACCTTGAGGACCAGACGGAGCGGCCAGATTGCTGTTCCAGCGACCGTATCCCGAAGCAAGTCGCCCCGGTCCCAGAGTCGCTGGATCTGTGCGCGCAGTTCGGCAGGTGTTGTCCACTTCATGGCGCAGCACCGGCCTCCCCGGCCTTCTGCGCGCGATATTCCTCGATCGTCAGGCAACGCAATCGCGAATCACGCCCGGCTTCATTGTGGACAAACCCAACGCTCGAAACAAAGGGTTCGATGATGTGGATTTTTTGCAGCGGCGTGACGATCAACAACTGGAGGTTCAGTTGCTGGAACAAGCGCAGGCCGTATTGCGCCGACTCATCCGAGCCACGACCGAATGCCTCGTCAATGACCACAAACCGGAACGAGCGTGAGCGCACAGCGCCCCACTCCAATCCGAACTGGTAAGCGAGACTTGCAGCCAGCACGGTGTAGGCGAGCTTCTCTTTCTGGCCGCCCGACTTGCCGCCGGAATCCGAGTAGTGCTCATGCTCGACACCATCGGCACGCCAACGTTCGCTCGCTGAAAACAGGAAGCCGTTGCGGACGTCGGTGACCTTGCTTGTCCAACGTCGATCGGCATCCGCCAGCCCTTCCCGACCGCGGAACCGGTCGATGATCGCCTTGACCTGAAGGAACTTGGCTTCCGAATACTGCTCGTCGCCAGAACCCGTCAGCGCGCCCTCGGTGCAGGCGCGGAGGTCCTGCTGGAAATCGCGGATCTCGGCATCGGGACTTGGTTGTGCCGACAGACGGATAAAACGCCCGGGATTGTAGTCGATGGCTTGCAGGGACTGGTTGATCAGATCGACCCGTTCCCTGATCGTTTCCCGTTCGCGCGCCAGTTGTGCATTGAAGTTGGCAATCTCATTGATGGTGTTGACGTTCAGCAGTTCTTTGAAACGCGCCTCGAACCTCGGGAGATCATCACGCTTCAGTCCCTCCAGCAGGCGCTCATACTCGGACAGCGCCGCAAGACTCACGTCCATCTCGACGGTTTCAGCCTTGAACTCCTCCTTGAAACCGCGCATGGCATTGACGATGCGCTCGACCAAACGCGCCAACCGCCGATCCTCCATGTCGATCCGCTCCTGCAACCACTTTCGAACATCCTGTTCGCGGTTGTCACACGACTCCACCGATAACTGGTGCTCACCCAATACTGCCGTTCGCCAGGTATCCAGGCGCTGAATCTGTTCATTGTCCAGCGGCGCTGTCTCGCAGGTGGCGCGCACTTGCTGGCGCAGGTCTTCCGCCGTCTCGCGCTTGCTCTTGACCTCACCCCGCTTGCCCAGGGCTTCGGCGCGTTTGGCTTCCGTGTCACCCAGCTTTTGCTGCACGACCTTCAACTGCTGCGCCAACTCCTGCAGTGCATCCGAGGCGGATTCAAGACGAGCCCGCTCATCCGTGAGTGAAGCGATCTCGCGGGCCAGCGCGCGCCAGTCGAGATCGGCGAACCGGGTGAATTCCTCCAGCCGAGCCAGGGTTTCGAGTGCGGACTGTTGTTCGGCCCGGGCACGTCTGATCTCGGCGATCCGATGCCCGAGCGTGGCCAGATGCGCTTCCAGTGTTTCTCGTTTTCCCAACAAGGCGCGCAACTTGTCGGCGTTGCTCCAACCCAGCACATACCGCCCGCGATCGTCGCTCCGGCTCCGGTCGTCCTTTTCATGGCGGCCGGAAGGATCCTTGATCTGACCGGCACGAGTAATCGCACGACCTTCTCGGCGGAATTGTTCATCCGTGTCACAGCACGCCACGTCGAATCGTTGCCGGAGTTCGTGCTCCAACCACTCGTAGTGCGGTGAATCGGGTTTGATCACGATCTTTCGGACCAGCGACTGCGGGTGCAGACTATTGCCCTGCACCACCTTTCTCGGCCGAACATGGAAATACACGAGCCGCGCGCCGAGATGTTGCCGATCCACCCACCTGACAACTGCCTGATAGTGCTGATCCGGCACCAGCAGCGCCAGACCAAAACCGCGCAAGATCCGTTCGGCCGCCCCTTCCCATGCCCGCTCATCAGCATGAACCTGCAGCAGTTCACCGGCAAACGGAAGCTCGTCTTCACCCAGTGACAAGGCCTCACAGAGTGCATCCCGAATTCTGACCTGCGCCGAATCGATATTGCTCTTGCGGCGTTTGAGGCTATCGATCTCGTGGCTCAGCGTATCGTGATCTTCGCGCCCTTTTCGAAACGCGAAGTCTTCTTCACGTTCCGTGTTGTCGAGATCGGCAACACGCTGACGCAGTGTTTCCGCGCGGCTGCTGATGGCTTGCTGCTGATCGAGAAATGCCGGTTCATCAAGGGGCGGAACTTCGGCGATTCTGGCGAGCAGTTCAGCATGACGAGTCGCCTTCTGCTGTCGCTGGCTCTGCTCGCTGATCAGGCGCCGGCTCTCGGCAGCCAACTGCTCCAGCCGGTCTCCGCCGTTGTCCCGCAGTGCTCGTTCGAGGCTGGCCAATTCGCCGCGCTCGGTGTCGCGGAGGGCTTCGAGTCGCTCAATCTGCGTTTCAAGTCGCGCGGCGTCTTCAGCCAAGAGCTTGAGTCGTCGATCCAGCAACTCGCCCTTCAGCCCGGCAAAATAGGAGCGCAGGGCATCGCGTCCCTCGCGCCATCCCTGGATCTCGGCAGCCAACCCGACATGCCGATGGCCGTCGTCCACCAGTGGCCCCAGCAGCGCCAGTTGGCGTTTGGCCTTCATCACGGACTGATGGGCACGATCAAGGTCATCGAAGTGATGGATCAACGCGTCGATGCGATTGGCCACGTCAAACGGTTCGAGCATGTGATGGCGCACGAAGTCGGTGAGATTGCCGACCGACTTCATCGAGACCGTCTGATGGAACAGTTCCAAAGCCTGCTCGTGCTCGATGCCGAACCGGCGTCGAAACCACGCACCGTAGGGCGGAAAGCTGTCGAACATCTCGGCGCCTGCTGCACGAAGCTTCTTGCGCAGGCCGACGATGTCGCTGCCGAAGCCCGAGAATTCATCGGTGATCGACAGGGCCCGCTCGGCGGCCACGAATAGCCGCGCAGGTTGGCCTTGCGGGTCCTTGAGCCAGAACACCTGTGCCAGTGTCACCGCCTGGTCGTACCCCTCATTCCGAAACACGCCAAGAATGACCGAGTAACTCGACGCATCACGTAATGCCACCGGCCGGGCAGTCCCGGTGACTTCATTCCGTTCGCTCTTGTAGTGCCCCAGCACATAGGAGCGGAGACTGCGCTCTCGAGCATCGGCGCCGGCAGCCTTGTTGTAGGCAACTCGATTCGCCGGCACCAGAAGTGTGGTGATGGCATCCACGAGTGTGGACTTGCCCGAGCCGATGTCGCCCGTCAGCAGGCCATTGCGTCCATCGAGTTCATGCCGCCATACCCGTTTGTCGAACGTACCCCAGTTCAATACTTCCAATCGCTGCAGCCGGAAACCGACGCGTCGGTCATCGGCAATGAAATCCAGGCCGAGCGTTGCAGGCTCAGTCATTCTGTTTACCCTTTCCGGCTTCCGGCCTTGAGCCCAGCGCTGTTCGGTACACTTCAAGGCGCGCGTCGAAGTCGGCCAGCCATTGCGCGTCGACGTAGGCTTTGAGGATTCGGCGAACCTCGTGATTGCCTCGATCCTGGGCACCACTCCCGGCCGCCACCTTGAGCCGACGCAGAAAGCCGAGCTCCACAACTTTGCTGATGGTCGCATCGACCTGATCGATCAATCGCGCTTCATTGGTGCCATCGGGCAGAAACACGCGCATCAATTCGGCGATTTCGTCGCGTGCCAGCACGAGGCGGGTGTCACCTCCGCCGGCGTCGAATTCAGCAAGCCGCTTGCGCAGGAGTGCCAACATCAAGCTGACGGCATACGACAGCGGGCGTCTTGCCACCAGTCTCGGCATCCGTGGCGCGGCTTCGGACTCATCGGGATCCGGCCGGCTCTTGAGAAACGCATACCCTTCGGCTTCGTCGAGCACCAGGTCCAGCAACAAGACAGCGGACTGTTCACGAACCCTCGCCTGCAGTCGCAGAAGGCTCGCCCATTGGCGTTCGTCGTCCTCGCGATAGAGCACACTCTTCAGCAGGTGCACCATCAACTGCGACAGTTCCGGAATAACCGGCACGTCAGGGGTTCGGGGTTCGGCAGAGTCGTGTTCTGGCGTGAAGTCGTTCATCGATTCAGTCGGGCTCCGTCCTTTCAGCGCGTAAAGATGACACGAGGCAATCGCGCTTCGCGAATGACCGGTGACTCAAGGTGATCCATCGCCAACCACTGGATCGGCTCTTCCACCGATTCATCGACGACGGCGCGCAGGGCATCTGGTCCCTGACCCATGCCATCTGCATGTGCCAGCTCCAGATAGGCCACCAACTCTGCGAGTCCCTGCCTCAAGGGCTCCCCCTCGACCAAATGCCGAAGAGTGATCTGGGGCTGCTGCCGCAGTGCCCGGCGCACCGCTTTGCGCAGGCGTTCCTTGTCGACGACGATCTGGTCGAACAGACGTGTCGTATCGATGCCGCCCTCCCCCGCCAGGATTTCCTGTTCGGTAATGCGGGGCTTCATGCTGGGTGTAAACAGCGGGCGTTCCAAGGGCAATTCGATCTCAGCCCCCATGTCGTCGATGGTCATCAACCCGTTTTCCGGAATCGACGAAGCTGCTGCGACAACTGGGCAACCGTCCGCTGCGTATGTTCGCCCGCTTCAAGCCAGTCGTGGTGCACCCGGCGTGTACGTGGTTCCGGCTTCAGCGCCGCCACCGGCGGCAGACTGAGCACGTGATCCAGGCGCGCCGACAATTCTTCCTGCCGACGACTCGACATCAGGAAGTCCCAGAACGCTCGGAAGCTGCGACCCTGATCCGAGTCGCCGATGGCATCACGCTCACCCATGATTTCGTCGAGCAAGGCACCCTTCGTACCTTCCCACAGAGCGATCTTCTCTCGCACTTTCCGATCGAGCAGCCGGAAGTTGTGCTCGACCTCGCGGAAATCCGACAACAACTCGCGGGCCAATTGCTGGAACTGCTGGAACCGATCTCGGACAGCGGTGTCGTCGAGCACGGGCGGATCACCCGCCAGCACCCGTGCCATTTCGGCATCGATCTCGTCGCGTTTTCGGCGAAGATCATCGACCCGTTTGATCGGATCCACTTCGGTGCCGGAACTGATCTGTTCCAGCAAGGCGAACAGCGTGAGGAGTCGGGACTCGGTGCCCACAAACGCCCGTTCAGTCAGCGACACCAGCCAGGCAATACCCTTCTCGGTAGCGGGCGTCAGGTCGAACTGTGCTTCGTCCGTACCCTGTTTGTAGAACTTGCGCAGCCAGCCCTTGTCCGGCGCCGCCCAATCGTTCAAGTATTCCTGCGCGCCTTTCGGGTAGGAAGCAGGACCCAACTGCTCGCGCAAGTGGAACAACTCGTCCTCCAGCGCCTCCACCAGATCCGCCTCACTCATCAGGCGCACGTTCGGCACAACGAACACCCGATGCAAAAAACTCGCGACCAGGGGCGCGTGCGGCGAAGCCAGGAGCCGCCATGCGGGATGGCGATCGCGGAGCGTGGCGAGGGTGGCGTGGTTCATAAGGGCGACGATCGGAGAGCCAGGATCATAGCGATCGATGATTCAAGACGGGTGGATCGTTTGCGTTTACTTCGATGTCGACCGTTAAAGAAGTCGGCGCCTTGCTCCTCCCGGTACCCACTGACGGCTCCAGGCGTTGATTCGAAAGAACACATCGACGGCGGCAAAGATGATCCGTTTGTTTCCGTCGACAAACGGATGATTGGTGGCGAGGCGCTCCAGCAACGCGGCAGCTTCGGCGACGATGTCATCGGAAAAACCAGTCTTCAGCCTGACCAGCCTGATTCCAAGCCCCCTCCGGATCGCGCAAACCCGACGCGCCTCCTCGACGCTCAATCAATACTGCGTTATTTCGCCAACTCGCGGTAGAGATCATCGAATTCGCCGAGACTCGAGACAAGGGATGACATGACATGGCGGCGGGGCCGGTCCTTCTGGTGTCGATCGATGTAGTCCCGGAGTACTTCATCCAGCACAACCTGGAACTGACGACCCTGACTCTCTGCAATCTGACGAAGCGCTGCCAACACATCCGGAGCGGCTTGAGTGGAGAACTTTTCGCGGTGGTGGTGCTCACAACCCCCTCCATCACGATGGATCTTGACTGATCATGTTAGGTCAGGATGGGCGGGGTTTCCATGCAGTCGGTGAACCCGCCGGGCGTTTCGGCGCTGCGATCGGCGAGGTAGCGGCCGGCAACATCGTCGCCCCACGCGCGCCGTGGCTGCGCATCAATGCGATGCAGATCCAGTGCCGCGGTGCGGGTCAAGACACATGTGGCCTGCGACGAACTGTCACCGTCAGCCATCAGCTTCATTGATGTCGAGCAGGGCCATATCGGTCTTGAAGTTGCCAGTGGACGCAAGAATTCGGCCAGCGGCCAGGTCGCGATAGCCACTCAGGGTGGCGTCTTGCAAGATATGACCTTCGCGCCGATCCAAATCTAGGCGGATCCAGGTCACGCACTTACTCACTGGGGTTTCGTAAAGGGCTGTGACAGGCGGGGGTTGATTCGCTCGGACATGGGAACCTCCCGGGTCGACGTGTGAGTGCGATCGTCGCCGGTGTCCGCGCATTTGTCGCAACAGTTGCGACAAGGCAACCTCGTATCGTTCAGGCGTCCCAGGTTTGTTTACCGCGTCAGCAGATCAACGTAAGCCTGGTAACTGTAATGGCGGTTCTTCTTCTGGCCTGTAACTTCCACCACGATGCCCAGTTTCTCCAGCACCTGCACCGCTGCGTTCGCAGTCAGGAATGTGGTGGCCAATTGCTGCCGGACGCGTTCAACGGTAAAACGCGGCATCATCGGCAACAACTCGAACAACCGGTAACTGGCCGGGCTGGCCTTCGGCGCGTCCAACAGCCTTCGACGATCGGCAGCGATCAGGCTGGCCACGGCAATGATGTTGCGCTCGGCTTCGGCTGCCGACACCGCAACACCTTCGAGAAAGAACGAGACCCACGATTCCCAGTCGCCTTCGCTACGAATGATCGACAGACGACGGTAATACTCGGCTTGATGTTGTTTCAAGTAACTACTGAGGTACAACAAAGGCTCAGCCAGCAGGTTCCAATGTTCCAGCAATGCCGCGATCAGCAGGCGCCCGATGCGCCCGTTGCCATTCAGGAACGGATGGATCGTTTCGAACTGCGCATGGATCAGCGCGATGTTCACCAAGGGCGGAAGACCTCCCGATTCCTGATGAATGAATCGCTCCAGTTGGGTCAGCAGTTCTGCCACGCGATCCGGCGGTGGCGGCACAAACACCGCGTTTCCTGGCCGAGTGCCGCCGATCCAATTCTGCGAGTGCCGCAGTTCACCGGGTTGTTTGCCCGCGCCGCGCGCACCATCAAGCAGAAGCCGGTGCGCGTTACAAAGCAGGCGGACACTGATCGGCAGTCCCTTGGGGTCGCGCAGTTGCTCCTGCACGAGTCGGAACGCCCGCAGGTAGTTGGTCACCTCGGCCACATCGTCGGTGTTGTTGACCGTCAGGCCGGCTTCGTCGTCGAACAGATCTGTCAACGTGGCCTGGGTGCCCTCGATTTGTGACGTGAGCAGCGCCTCCTTGCGGATGGCGCTGTAAAGCAGCCAGTCCACCGAGGGAACCAGACCCGACACACCCGCCAACCGCGCCAGAGCCATTTCGGCTTGCGAATTCAGGTCGGCAAAGGAGACAGTCGCCAAGGGCGGGTCGGCAGGAGGCAACGGATACGGCACGAACGCCCGCACCGACTCACCGAGTGTCGTCGATAGGGCGTAGCTGCCGGTGCTGCGCGTCATTTAAAGCCTGCTTTAATTTAATCTGATCTTATTAAAGCATCGTTTAATGTGATCGGCCAGCGTGAAAGCGGACTTTGCCGTGATGTCGGAGATTCGGGGCTGATCCTCACTTGTACGAAACGCGAATTTGGGAAATCCGGCCGACCAGCGCTCCGCCAGCTCGGACAACCACAAAACACCCATTACTGAACACCTTGACCACCCGATCGGCCTGGGTGCCACTTGCCCCAGTCCCATTTTGGGACTACGCTACGACCCATGCGAGTGATTGCCGTGTCTACCCTTCGGGCCTTCTGGGAGCGCCACCCCGACGCCGAGCAGCCTCTGAAGGCCTGGCACGAGGAGGCCACCAGTGCGAGCTGGAGCCAGCCCACCGACATCAAGGCGCAGTACCGCAGCGCCAGCGTGCTGAAGAACCGTCGCGTGGTATTCAACATCAAAGGCAACGACTACCGACTGATCGTGGCCATTGCGTACAAGTTGCAGATCGTCTACGTGAAGTTTGTCGGTACTCACAAGGAGTACGACGCAGTGAACGCAGAAACCGTTGAAATGGCCTGACCGGCCCCGGAGGAAAACATGGACATCCGCCCGATCCACACCGAAGTAGATTACAAGGCCACACTCAAAGAGATCTCGGCCTTGATGGAGTGCGACCTGATCCGGGCACGCCGCAGGGGGATCGCCTCGACATCCTGGCCACGCTGGTGCACGCCTACGAGGCCAAGCACGTACCCATCACTGCGCCTGATCCGGTGGAAGCCATCAAATTCCGGATGGATCAGAGCGGTCTGTCCGTCAAGGATCTTGAGCCGATCATTGGCAAAAGCAATCGTGTCTACGAAGTCCTGAGTCGCAAGCGCCCGCTGACGCTGGCCATGATCCGCAGACTGCACAAGATCCTGGGCATCCCGGCCAATGTTCTGATAGCAGAGAATGCTGCCGGGTAATCAGCGAAAACTGAGTTCGGCTTCCGGGGTAAACAGCTTCATCGTGGGGTCATCTGTTCAGGCGAGAAAGATGCACTACCCCGTGATGATCGAAAGCATGTGGCCGACCGCGGGCAGGTCACTGCCCGTGCGCTTTGCCCACATTGCGACGTCCCCCCGATTTCAGTAGCGGGGCTGTTTAGAGTCCGGGGCTACTTTATCTGAATCTCAGCCAGCTGCTTTGCGTAGGCGTATGGAGTCATCCCGCCCAAGGCTCTCTTCGGTCGTTCTCCGTTGTACTCCCGACGCCAGGTCTCGATCACTGATCGCGCCTGAAGCAAGTTCGGAAACCAGTGCTCATTGAGACATTCATCGCGTAGGCGACCGTTGAAGCTGTCGATGTACGCGTTCTGGTTAGGCTTTCCGGGTTCAATCAGGCGTAGTTGCACACCACGCTGATGCGCCCATTCGAGCATCGCCTTGCCGCAGAACTCCTTGCCGTTGTCGCTGCGAATGATCTTTGGCAGGCCACGTGACACGGCCAGCCGATCCATCACGCGGGCGACGCCGTGCCCAGAGATTGCCCGCTCGACTTCGACGGCCAACGCTTCGTGGGTCGCGTCGTCAACGATGGTCAGGCACTTCAGAACGCGGCCCTCCGCCGTGCGATCGAACACGAAGTCGACCGACCATACCTCGTTGGCCGCCTGCGGGCGAAGCAGCGGCTGCCGGTCGCCGATGGGCACCTTCTTTCGCTTGCGTCTGCGCACCTGAAGACTGGCGTCCTGGTAAAGCCGTTCCACGCGTTTGTAGTTCACCGCCACTCCCGACTGCCGCAGTTTCAGATGGATCATTCCAACGCCGTAGCGCTTGTGCCGATGGGCCAGCGTCACGATCTCCTGCCGGAGCTCGACGTTCCGGTCTGGTCTCGGTTCGTATCGGAACGCGCTCGCGCTCATCCGAACGGCGCGCAGGGCACGCCGTTCGCTCAGACCAAGGTCGATCATTTGCCGCACCAACTCGCGCTTCGCCGGTGCGGTCAGGCCTTTTTTCTCAAGACGTCCTTGATGACGTCGTTCTCGAAGACCTGTTCCGCCAGCAGCTTCTTCAGCCGGGCGTTCTCCGCCTCAAGGTCCTTAAGGCGCTTGGCATCCGACACACTCATGCCGCCGAACTTGCTGCGCCACAGGTAGTACGAGGCCTCGCTGAAACCATGCCGCCGGCATAGGTCCTTGATCGGCATGCCGGCTTCCGCCTCACGCAGGAACCCAATGATTTGTTCTTCCGAAAAACGTTTCTTCACGTCCAACCTCCGTCGTATGGGGAATTGGACTCCAAATCGGCCTGCTACTCAAAATCGGGGGGACGTCGGACGCAGCGCGGGCCGGCTCCGCCGTCCAAATTTGTTCCAGACAAATTTGTGAACCCGTTGCGGTTCCCTTCCGAACCACATCCACCAAAAAGCAAAAGCCACCCTTGCGGGTGGCCTTTTCTTTGGTGGAGGCGGCGGGAATTGAACCCGCGTCCGAAGAACCTACGTCCCAGGTACTACATGCTTATCGTCTCTTTGGTCTCGTCCGCGGGATGCCGAAACGCGCGCTTACCCATGGACCAGCCTGTTGATTTTCGTCGCTGTCACCCAGGCACAGGCAGCGCTTATCCGGTGATCATGACCCTTCCTTCGCGAGCACCGGTAATCGCTCGGTCGGGGCTTAGGCCTTAAGCGGCCAGTGCGTAGTTGTCGTCGTTGGCAACTAGAGTTTTGCAGCTGGATTATCGAGGAAAGCTACCCCCTCGGCATGCACCCAGTGATTTCGAATCCCCCGTCGAAGCCGATCGCCCCCGGGTAAACTGTATTTCACGAGTGACTTCAGTATAGGGCGCCCGGCGGGGAATCAAGGTCCGTGTTGGTCGCCGTTCATGCGTTGGATCAATCTTTGTTGCCTGTGGATTGGCTAGCATTCCTCTCATGACGGACGCTCCCGACTTCCAAGCCCTGCTTTTTGCCTGGCGCAACGGCACCTTACGTGCGCGCGATTCGCTGGTTGAGCTGGTGTATCAGGAAGCCCGCGAGATTGCGCGGCGGCAGCTCGCACGCCACGCGCAGGCCACACTCGCCCCGACGGAGCTGGCGCACGAGGCGCTGATGCGAGTACTGAAACAGACGGGTGAATGGCAGGACCGTCGCCATCTGATGAACGTGCTGGCACTGGCGACACGGCAGGTGCTGATTGACGGGGCGCGACGGCGATCCGCCGGCAAACGGGACGCCGGCGATATCACCAGCCTCGACGACAAGGCCGATGTGCTGGCCGCACCCGAGTCTTCGGTCCATGACATCGACGAGGCCATCCTGGCGCTCGCGGAGGCCGATGCGCGGGCTGCGGAGGTGATTTCGCTGACTTATTTTTCGGGTTTGGAGCGCGAGGCCATCGCGGACCTGATGGCGGTTTCACCCAGCACGGTGGACCGCGCACTGCGATTCGGTCGCGCTTGGCTCAAAGACGCCCTGCAGGACTCGGCGGGCCCCCATGGCCGCTGACAAGACTGGACTGTCGCTGGCGGAGCTGTTTGATCAACTTCAGGCCTTGGACGCGCCGGGCCGGGAGGCCTTGCTGGCCAGTTTGCCGGCGACACAGGCGACACGACTCCGCGCCCTGCTCTCAGCCGATGCCGAACCGGACAGCCGAATCGCTACGGCTTTTGCACCGATTAACTTCAACGAGTCCGTGGACACCCCAGTTGCTGGCCGGATCGGCGCCTGGAACATCATCGGCGAACTCGGCCGCGGCGGCATGGGCACGGTGCTGCTTGGCGAGCGTGAGATCGACGGCACGATCCAGCGCGGGGCAATCAAGCTGATGCGCGGCCGATTGCTGGACGAGGAGCGCTGCCGCTTCCGTCGGGAGCCGGACATTCTGGCCACGCTCGACCATCCCGACATCGCGCGGCGATCGACGGTGGCGAGACGGAATCGGGCCAGCCTTATCTGGTCGTGGAGTACGTGCGCGGCGAAACGCTGGCGCAAAAGCTGCGCGGCAAGTGCCCGATCGCGCTACCGCCCTGCTGTGGATCGAGCGGATTGCGTCCGCGGTGCAACACGCGCACCAGCATCTGGTGATTCACCGCGACCTGAAACCCGCGAACGTGATGATCACACCCGAGTTGGGAGTGAAGTTGCTCGACTTTGGTGTGGCCAAACTACTGGATCCGGACACGGCCGACGACGATGCCTCAACGCGCGTCTTCACGCCGGGATACGCCAGCCCCGAACAACTCGCCGGCAAAGCGGTCGGCACCGGCACCGACGTTTACAGCCTGGGCCGGATCCTCGCCGAAGTACTGGGTAAAGATAAAGTCGATAACGACCTTCGGTCCATCGTGGCCAAAGCCACAGCCGAGGCGCCGTCAGATCGTTATCTGACGATGGCGGAACTGCAGGACGATCTGGTTGCCTGGCGCGAACGCCGGCCGGTTCGTGCGGCGGCGTCCACCTGGCACTACCGCCTCGGCAAGCTTCTGCGCCGACATCCCACTGGCAGCGTCGCAACCGTCACGGCGCTGGTGGTCATTGTGCTGCTGGGTTGGCGCTGGTTTGATGCCTTGGGTAAAGCCGAGCAGGAGCGCGCCCGAGCAGACTTGGCACGTGTGCAGGCCGAACAGCAGCTCGAGCGCTCGCGCAGTGTCGTCGACTTCTATGCACGCATGTTTGCGGGCGTAGCGCCGGAACACACACTCGGCCAGTCGCTCGCGCCAGCCGAACTGCTGCAACGCGCGGAGCACTTGTTGACCGAAGCACCCCCAGCCGATCCGGCTTTGCTCGGCGAGTTGTCCGCCAGCCTGGGCGTGCTCTATCAGCGACTGGGAGATGGCGAGAATGCGGTCCGACTCCTGACTGCCGGCCTTGCCGCGCCAGCGCCCGACGACCCGTATGCCGGCCTGCTCCGGGCTGATCGCGAGCACACACTTGCGTTGATCCTGTTTGACCTGGGCCGTAACGACGAAGCGCTCGCTGCCGCACAACGTGCGCAAGTGCTGCGTCAGCGTTTTGCACCGAACGACTTACGCAGCCAGTTCCAGACCGAGTTGCTGCTCGTGAATCAATGGCTCGGACTGCGCAACACCGACGAAGCGCGCGCCGCCATGACCCGCGCCGAGACTTGGTTCGCGCGACTCGACGCGCAGCCGCAGGATCATCTGGATCGCGACACCACACGCGCGATTCTCGCCATGGACGAACAACGCTTCGCTGATGCGGCATCGGCTGCGTCGTCGGCCTTGTCGGTCCTGAACAAGACACCCGACCTCGATCGCACACGCAGCATCGAATTGGAACGAACCTTGGCCCGTGCGCACCAGGCATTGGGTGAGCTCGACCTCGCCGCGGAGGCGTTTGCCCGCGCGATCGCCGCCCAGCGTGAATACATCGGTGACCGCGGCACGCGCGCAATGGGCTTGCACAACGATTACGCGATCCTGTTGGCCACACTTGGACGATTCTCCGACGCGCGCGCGGAATACCAACTGGCTGCCGAGGTGTTCGCTGCCTCAGGCGGACCCACGCCTGAGAACAATCCGCGGCATTTGAACAACCTCTGTGATGCCGACACCGGCTTCGGGCGTTATGCGCTGGCGGCAACGTATTGCCAGAAAGCCCTGGACCTCCTGCTTCGGGAAGAGCGCAGCGAAACCGACCCGGAGCGCCTGCTCGTTGAAAGTAATCTTGCACGTGCTCGTGGTTACGCCGGATTTCCCGCGGAAGCCATGAAACAACTAGCGAGCGTGCGTGACCGCGCATTGGCCAGCCAAGGGCCGGAGTCGTTTACGGCGACGCTGCAAGAATTCCGGTCGATCCGCCTGGCATTGCTCGCGGGACAACTCGACGAGGCTCGCGCTTTCAGCGAACGCACCAGCAAGTCGATGCTGGTTGTGTTCCCGAACCCTCATCCCTGGCGTGTGCGCTTGTGGCGTGCGATGGCATTGGTGTCGCTTCAAGCGGGCGACCTTGCGGATGCTGCCGCCCATCTGAACACGGGCGAGCAGGAAGCCATCGCGGTACTGCCCGAACAACATCCCTTGCGCGCACAGATCCTGCTGGATCGCGCATCCTTGTTCAAGCGCCAAGGGAATCATGCGGCGGCGATGACAGATTTGGCTAAGACGTTACCTGTGTTGCGTGCCTGCTGTGATGAGGGCGAGATCGATCGCGCCATGGCTGAGCGCTTGTTGAAAGATTGGCAAGTTCGATGATTTTCATATCGCGGCGATAGCACTGGCCCCACCAGACAGGGACTCCGGGATTCGTTTCAAATGACCCGTCGGGTTTGCCATGCCCATTGAACATGAACGAAGCAATTCTTCTCCCGCCGAAACTTCGCGCCAGACTTTCCCTCATCCGGCCTACGGCCACCTTCTCCCGCCGAAACTTCGCGCCAGACTTTCCCTCATCCGGCCTACGGCCACCTTCTCCCGTGTAACACGGGAGAAGGATTCTTCGGCGCCGCCCAGATCGATACGCGAACGCGCACATCGGTCTGAAAGCCGTCATTGCGAGGAGCGCGGCGACGCGGCAATCTCGTGCTTGCCTGAAGCTTGTCCGCAAGCAGGAGATTGCCGCGCCCTTCGGGCTCGCAATGACGAGGGACTTCTGTTCATCGCGATACCGATGTCATGACAAGACTGGGCGCCTTCCTGCGTATCTCCAGACAAGATTCCAACTGGAGCGCACCATGGCCCTTTTTCCGACCCACCTTGCCCGTTTGGCGTTGATGACCGCTTTCCTGCTCCTGTCCGCTTTCCCCGCACACGCGTTGATCTATCGCGTCGGACAAGCCGGTGATGCGGCCTGCACCCATACGTTCAGTGGCGCCATCAACGCCGCCAACGCCAATCCCGGGAAGGATTTCCTGCTGCTCAGTACGAACTACGGCGGGATTGCCGCGAGCATCAGTGATGAACTGGAAATCGCAGGCGGATACGCCAGTTGCAGCGCCCCGAGTCCCACAGCGGGACTGCGCCACGGCATCGAAGGCAACGGCGTCAATTCTGTCCTGTTTGTTGATGCCGGAGATGGACTGACGCTACGCCAGGTGGACATCTCACTCGGCGGCAACGCCAGCCTTCTGGCCGGCGGTGGCATCTGGAAAAACGGCTCAGGCCTGGTCTTGATCTACGACTCGGTGATCCGCAACAACACGGCCCAACTGGGCGGCGGCATTGCAGTGACCGGCACCGGCGGGATGGTGCTGCTGTATCGCGGGACGGTCGTACGAAACAATCAGGCGACGAAGGGTGGTGGCATTTACGTCGACGAAGCGGCGCTGCGTTTGGACATCGCCGATGTCTTGCTGCATCAGAACAGCGCCCTGCTCGGTGGCGACCGCCAGGGCGGGGCGATCTACGCCACCGGCACCGCGACGCGCTCGGCCGAGGTGTCCACCATGTCCCTGACGTACGATCTGTTTGAGCCCTACCCCGCTCTGTCGGGCGTTCGTATCCAGCAGAACAGCGCACATGATGGCGGCGGCATTTATGCAAACGGATTTACGTCGGTCAACTTGCGCGAGACGTCGCTGCGCGACAACACGGCCAGTCGATATGGCGGTGCGATCTACCTGTTCGGCGCACAACTTCAGATGCTTCGTCATCCAACAATTTCTGGTTGGCCGATCATTTGCCAGGGCGCTTTCGGGTGTAACCAGATCACCGGCAATACGGCTGCATTTGCCGGCGGCGCGATCTCGTTGTGGAACGGCAGCAATGCATATGTAGGCCAAGCCCTGATCAGCCGGAACATCGGCCGTGATTCAATCATCGACAGTTTCATCCAGTCGGTGACCAGCGGCCTGACCAACCGACTGACAATGGAATCGGTCGTATTGGCCGACAACCAATGTACGGCCAGTTCAGGCTCCTGCGGAACGATCCGGGTCAGCAACACGAACAACCAGAGTCGCGTGATTCTTCGTCACGTCACGATGGCCGACAACCGGATGGATGGCGGCTCGGTGTCCCGCGCTGAACTCCAACTCGGTGCCGAGTCGGCTGCGACAACCCAGGTGTCGGTCTACTCGTCCATTATCGAGCCACGCGTGGGCAACAGCATGGCCGCCGGCAATCAACCCAACATCGTCTTGTACGACTGCGTGATGGCACCCGGGCCCTTCCCGCCGTCGGCCACCAGATCGCTGCAGATGGGGCTGCCGTATCGGTTCGTGTATCGCGCCGGTTACGACTATCGACCGGCCGATGGCGACGTGGCGATTGATGCCTGTGATGGCAGTGCGATGCCGGGCGATACCATGCTGGTTGCGGGCGCTGACCTCGAACCGTTCGGCAGCACCGATGATCCGACCGTACCGAATCGGTTGGGCAGTGCTTCGACGCATGACCTTGGCGCGTTCGAGATGCGGCCCTTGTTGAGCAACGGTTTCGAGTGAGCTGTGCTGGGCGTCAGGGCCGCGAAAGCCGGCGGCACACACCAACTCCGTCATTCCCGCGAAGCGGAATCTGAAAGCTGGTGGCACACAGCTCCGTCGTTCCCGCGAAAGCGGGAATCTGAAAGCTGGTGGCACACCAACTCCGTCATTCCCGCGCAAGCGGGAAACCACTCGAGTGCCACGCTGCCCAAACCTTGTCGCAACGAGTGGATCCCCGCTTGCGCGGGGATGACGGATGGGGGAGTTCGCTTGATCGCGAGAGTCTGAAATCCGCTGGCACACACCAGCTCCGTCATTCCCGCGCAAGCGAAACCACTCGAGTGCCACACTACCCAAACCTTGTCGCAACGAGTGGATCCCCGCTTGCGCGGGGATGACGGATGGGGGAGTTCGCTTGATCGCGAGAGTCTGAAGTCCGGTGGCACACACCAACTCCGTCATTCCCGCGAAAGCGGGAAACCACTCGAGTGCCACACTACCCAAACCTTGTCGCAACGAGTGGATCCCCGCTTGCGCGGGGATGACGGATGGAGGAGTTCGCTTGATCGCGAGAGCCTGAAATCCGCTGGCACACACCAACTCCGTCATTCCCGCGAAAGCCACCTGAGTGCCACACTACCCAAACCTTGTCGCAACGAGTGGATCCCCGCTTGCGCGGGGATGACGGATGGGGGAGTTCGCTTGATCGCGAGAGTCTGAAGTCCGCTGGCACACACCAACTCCGTCATTCCCGCGAAAGCGGGAAACCACTCGAGTGCCACACTGCCCAAACCTTGTCGCAACGAGTGGATCCCCGCTTGCCAGACCGTGTGAAAACTCCGCGCCACATGAGAAAATTCGTGGAGCGGAACGGATCTGGGAGCGATAGATGGGCCACATCGTAGGCGAGAGCCGGAATCAGGCGACGTTGTTTCCGGAGGTGCTCGACGATTTGATTCGTGAAGGCTCGCCGGTGCGGGTGATCGATGCATTTGTGGATTCGCTGGACTTGGCCGGGCTTGGGTTTGATCGGGCGGTGGCGAAGGCGACGGGACGGCCTGGTTATTCGCCCGGGGATTTGCTGAAGCTTTATGTATATGGGTATTTGAACCAGATACGGTCGTCGAGACGACTGGAACGCGAGGCTGGCCGGAATGTGGAGTTGCTTTGGCTGCTGAACAAGCTGCGGCCAGACTTCAAGACAATTGCCGACTTTCGGAAGGACAACGCGAAGGCGATCACGAAGGCGTGTCGGGCGTTCACGCTGTTCTGTCGTGCGCAGGATTTGTTTGCAGCTGAACTGGTAGCAGTGGATGGCAGCAAGTTTCGAGCAGCGAGTTCGAAGAAGCAGGTGTGGACGCAGTCGCGGGTAGATTCGACGAGGCAATTGATTGACCGGCGGATCAAGGATTACCTTGATGGGCTGGACCGGACAGATCGGCAAGAGCCGCAGGAAGATCCGAAGGCGGTGGAGTCGGCGCTGGCAGCATTAAGAGAGCGCCGAGAGGGGCCTATTGACGATCGAGGGCGAACTGAAGACGTCGAAGCAGTTCGTTGCGACAGAGGCAGAAGCGAAGTTGATGCGGACGGCGCATGACGGCATGCAGGTGGCCTATAACGCAGACGGCGGTAGATGCTAAGCATGCGTTGATTGTCGATTTTGCGGTGACCAATGATGGCAATGACCACCAGCAATTGGCGCCGATGGCAGAGGCAGCCAAATCGGTTCTGGAAGCGGCGTCGCTGACGGTCATTGCTGATACGGGTTATCAGAATGGAGAGCATGCAAGCCGATGCGATCAGCAAGGAATCACGGTGATCGTGCCGGCACCGTTGGTGCCGAACACCGCGGGCAAGGCATTTTCGCAATCTCAGTTCAGATACGACCCGGAGCAAGACATCTATCACTGTCCGGCCGGGGAGGTGCTTCGCAAGTACAAGACGGACCAGGGCAAACAGACCTATCAATACAAGACAAACGCTTGCCCGAATTGCCCGCTTCGGCCGAACTGCACCGACAGTAAGTTCCGCAGCATCGCGCTGCATTCCATGCCGATGCCGCAGAGCGGATGAATGCGCGAGCCAAGCTGCACCCAGATATGGTCAGGCGTCGAAAGACCATCGCTGAACATCCATTTGCCAGCCTGAAGTACTTGCTAGGTGGACCAAAGCTCCTCGTCCGCGGCATCGAAAAGGCAAGCGCCGAAATCTCCCTCTTTGGTCCTCGCGCACAACATGAAGGTTGCCATCAACAACATCGCGAGTGCGAACAAGATGATCGCGGCTTGGCGCACCATCTGGGAGATTTTTGAGCCCAAAAAACGGCCGCAGAACCAATACATGCGCCCCAAGGTCGCCGTCGTCATGTCCTGAACCCCAAAACCGGGGGAAGGACCAAAAATCGCCCCCTCCGACCAGAAACAACGCAAAACGTTAGACCTTCGCGTCACGACCGCAGTTTTCACACGGTCTGTTGCGCGGGGATGACGATTCAAAGGAATAGGTGCGAC
>JADJRU010000049.1 GCA_016712105.1 Ahniella sp. | reverse complement strand
AACGGGTTTGGAACGCTCGTGCCACACACCGTAAAGTCCGGTCATTCCCGCCAAAGCGGAAACCACTGGTGCCCCACGACCCAAACTCCGCTGCATCGAATGGATCCCCGCTTCGCTGTGACCGTGAAAACTCCGCGCCACATGAGAAAATTCGTGGAGCGGAACGGATCTGGGAGCGATAGATGGGCCACATCGTAGGCGAGAGCCGGAATCAGGCGACGTTGTTTCCGGAGGTGCTCGACGATTTGATTCGTGAAGGCTCGCCGGTGCGGGTGATCGATGCGTTTGTGGATTCGCTGGACTCACGGGCTTGGGTTTGATCGGGCGGTGGCGAAGGCGACGGGACGGCTCCGGTTATTCGCCCGGGGATTTGCTGCTGAAGCTTTATGTATATGGGCATTTGAATTTCAGATACGGTCGTCGAGACGACCGGAACGCGAGGCTGGCTGGAACGCGGAGTTGCTTTGGCTGCTGAACAAGCTGCGGCTAGACTTCAAGACAATTGCCGACTTTCGGAAGGACAACGCGAAGGCGATCACGAAGGCGTGCTGGGCGCCCACGCTGTTCTGTCGTGCAAGTGCAGGATTTGTTTGCAGCTGAACTGGTAGCAGTGGACGGCAGCAAGTTTCGAGCAGCGAGTTCGAAGTGAAGCAGGTGGGGACGCAGTCGCGGGTAGATTCGACGAGGCACTCGATTGACCGGCGGACTTCGGGCGATTACCTTGATGGGCTGGACCGGGACAGATCGGCAAGAGCTACAGGAAGATCCGAAGGCGGTGGAGTCGGCGCTGGCAGCATTACGAGAGCGCCGAGAGAGGCCCATTGACGATCGAGGGCGAACTGGAAGATGTGTCGAAGCAGTTCGCTGCGACAGAGGGGCAGAAGGGAAGGTTGATGCGGATTTAAGTATGACGGCATGCAAAGTGCTCGGTAACGGGCAGACGGCGGTGGACGCCCGGCTACGCGTTGATTGCCTGACTTTGAGGTGACCAATGATGGTACGACCACCAGCAATTGGCGCCGATGGCAGAGGCAGCCAAATCGGTTCTGGAAGCGGCGTCGCTGACGGTCGTTGATACGGGCTGTCAGGAACGAGAGCGGGCAAGCCGATGCGACTCAGCAAGGAATCACGGTGATCGTGCCGGCAACCGTTGGTGCCGAACACCGCGGGCGTTGCATTTTCGCAATCCCAGTTCTGATGTCGACCCGGAGCAAGACATCTATCACTTCGTCCGAATGGGGAGGTGCTTCTGCGCATGTGACGGACCGTAAAACAGACCTATCAATATACAAGACAAACGCTTGCCTGAATTGCCCGCTTCGGCCGAACTCGCACCGACAGTAAGTTCCGCAGGACCGCGCGCTCATTCCATGCCGATGCCGCAGAGCGGATGAATGCGCGAGCCAAGCTGCGTTTTCCACCCAGATATGGTCAGGCGTCGGGGGCGTCATCGCTAGAACATCCATTTGCCAGCCTGAAGTACTTGCCAGGTGGACCAAAGCTCCTCGTCCGCGGCATCGAAAGGCAAGCTCGAAATCTCCTCGTGGTCCTCGCGCACAACATGAAGTGTTGTATAGCGAAGGGGAGTAACCGAAAAAGCCACAAGTAGCTTGACAGCCACCGCATCGCGGCTAAAGCGGCTTCAGCCGCGATGCCGCGAAGTTTAGGACTAGCCCAGATCAGCCCTCCCCGATGTTCGGGGAGGGTTGGGAGGGGTTTAGGCAAACACTTCGCCCTTGTGCTTCGCGCAGCGAAGCACAAGGAGCGGTGGTCTCAACCGATCGATGCGTTGTGTTGCATCGACCGGTTGAGACCGCCGCTCCCACAGCGGGCAGCATGTCGCAAACTGGTCGTTACGCTCCCGGCACAGACGCCAGCCGCTCACGGAATGCACGGATGGTGTCGGGGTAGGGTTTGGCGCCGAAGATGGCCGATCCGGCCACGAAGGTGTCGGCACCGGCTGCGGCGATGGCCGCGATGTTGTCGAGTTTGACGCCGCCGTCCACTTCCAGCCGGATCGATCGGCCGCTGGCGTCGATGCGTTCACGAACGGCCCGCAGTTTGTCGAGCGCACGCGGGATGAAACTTTGGCCGCCGAAGCCGGGGTTGACCGACATGATGAGGATCAAGTCGAGTTTGTCCATCACGTGGTCGAGATGGTGCAGCGGCGTCGCCGGGTTGAACACGAGTCCGGCCAAACAGCCGGAGTCGCGGATCAGTCCGAGTGTGCGGTCGATGTGTTCGCTTGCTTCGGGGTGAAACGAGATGATGCTGGCGCCGGCCTTCGCGAAATCCGGGATGATGCGGTCGACCGGTTTGACCATCAGGTGTACGTCGATCGGCGCGCGGATGCCGTAGCTGCGCAGCGCATCGCACACCAGCGGGCCGATCGTCAGGTTCGGTACGTAGTGATTGTCCATCACGTCGAAATGCACCCAGTCGGCACCGGCTTCGAGCACATTGCAGATACTTCCTCGCCCAGGCGGGCGAAATCGGCAGACAGGATGGACGGTGCAAGGATTGGAGTCTGGGTCATGGTCAGCTCATGCCGCGGGCGTCGCGGATCACGTCGTAGGCGATGTTGAGGTCGCGGGCTTTTTGTTCGAATTCGCGGACTCGCTCCGGATTGGACTCCAGTCCCGCGATCTTGTCCGGATGATATTTGGAAATCGCGCGGCGATAAGCCTTGCGGACGTCGTCGTCGATGGCTTTCGGATCGACTGCGAGCGTTCGATAGGCCTCTGCCAGCTTCGGTCGATTGGGTGTCTGACGGTCAAAGCCGGAAAGCACTTTGTGCCACAGCTCGGCAGGCACCGCGAGTGACTCGCGGATCTGGTCGAACAACTTCGGATCACTCAGTGAACCATCGGCCGAACCGATTTCGTGCAGGCTGTCCAGCACCATCAACTTGAGGTCGAGGCGCGTCACACAATGTGCGGCCAGTTCTTCCGCAGCGATTTGCCAGACGAAGCCGTCGGCTTTGCCGGCATTAAACGAATCAATCGCCGCGTTGCGCGCCTTGTCGTCGAGCGCCAGACGGCGCATCCAGTGTTCGGCGGCTTTTACCTCGGCATCGGAGACGCGTCCGTTCGCGCGCGCCAGTGCGCCGCCGAGCATGAACCAGGGCTCCAGCAGGCGGGCTCGCGCGACTTGTCTCGATTCCCACGCAAACGGATTCCGCGTCAGCAAGCCACCCACCAGACCACCGAGCACGATGCCGGCGGGATGTCGGGACAGCAGCAGGCCGAGGATCGCGCCGATGGCAGCGCCGGACCAGTTCACTTTTACGGCCACGCGACGAACTCACTCTGTTGGGCGCCCGATGGCACCGTTTGACTGGGCGTGACGGGTTGCGGACGGATGGAAGAGGTCTGGGTCGTCACGTGATGGTGGCAGGCAAAGGCATCGCGCCATTGTAGAAGGTCGTGCATGTGAACAGTCTGTTTTCCGCCGGTTTCGGGAGGGTGTCGGGGATCAGGCGGGCATCAGCAGCCGCAGTCGCCGGGCGGATTCCTGGATACGAACCGAGCGTCCCGCATGGAAGTCGATCCGGTCGGTTTCGATGCCGTCGGCAAAAATGACCCCGCCGTCGCTCATCTCGGAATCGATTTCCAGCACCACACCGGCGCCGGCTTGCCCAAAATCGAGGCTGGCCTGAGTCGCGACCGAGGGCCAGGGCTCGCGTACGAACCAGGCCAAACGAGGCTCCTCCGGGCCTGGCAAGGCCGCTTCGATCCGGCGCTGGCCGACGATCGATCGCGCCCAGCCACTGACGCCCGTACCGGTGCTGACAATCACGCCCGAGGACGAGTGACGTTCACTGCGGTCCCCGAGCTTCAGCCGATACCGTGCCGACTGATGCGAGGCATGGCCGATGAACAGTTCGTTGAGTGCGAGCAGGGTCTGGCCGTTGTCGAGCGTGGCTTCGGCCAGTACGCGTTGTTCGATCCGGAACCCAGCCTCGCCGTGTGACCAGGCCAACGCCGAAGCGACGTTTGACGGTGCATGCCGGCACAACACGCCGTCATAACTGGAGGGGTCCGGGTTGACGCCCAACGCCACCTGTCCGTTGAGGTACTTGGCGACATTGGGTACCAGCCCGTCCTGACCCACCATCATCACGTGATCGTCCGGTGCAAACAGGAATCGATCGAGTTCGTCGCGGCTCACGCGCACATAGGACTGGTTTTCGGGAATGGCCGCAATCGATTGCGCCAATCCCTGCGACACGCGCTCGTGATTGGCTTCCAGCCCAATGATGTCCTGACCACGGGAGGCCAGATAAAACCGCGCCTGCCCGTAGGTGCCATAACGGTGGATGAGCAACTCCAGCGGCGTAGGCCGCGTCACGACTACGACGCGTGTGCGGCCCTGGCTCATGGCGTTCAGCTACCCGGGTTGTTGCCGCTGAAGAAGTCGCGCACCTGCGCGCCGAGCAAGTCCGGCGTGATGTTCAGGTGGCCGATGGTCTGCAGGTGCTCGGCGAATCGCGACAGCACGAGCGCCATCGCCGCGTTCTTCGGCGTGTTCTGCCAGACCTCGTGTTGTGCCCGCAGCTCTTCCAGTTTCGCCGCGGCAAGCAGTCGTGTCGCCTCAGCCTCGGCCGTGGCTTCGATCGTGCGACGTTCGGCTTGCCCGCGTGCGTAGAGTTCGGACCGGCTCACTTCGGCAGCAGTCTTTTCCTGTTCCGCCGTGGCGTTCTGGCGTACCTGCGCGAGCGCGTTTTCGCCGCGGCTCTTGATGAGTTGTTCCTGCTTGCGTTCCAGTTCGAGTTCGGTCGCGAGTTCGTTTTCCTTGATCGCACGTTCCTTTTCCACCGCCAATGCACGACGCTGGAAGATCGCCTCGTCGGCCTTGGCCTGAATCGCTTCGCGTGCTGGCGTCTGCAAGGCTTTCTCGACTTCGGCGGCGGGCACGACGTGATCGATCACCAGTCCGACCAATTGCAGGCCCATGTTCGGAATTTCCGCGTCCTGCCCGAGATGGGCGACCAATGCCTGGCGGATGCTGTCGGACCCGTGACGCAGGGCATCCTGCAGTGCCAACTGGGCAATATGCGACCGCGCCGTTGGCACCGAACGTTGCAGCCAGAATGTGGCCAGGGTTTCCAGCGGGCGCTGGACCCATAGCCCGGTGTTCACGTCGATGCTGAAGTTGACGCGGGCACACGCGCGGGAAGGGTCGAGCACCCGGTACGTCACGCTGACCTGAACGCTCAAGGCCTGGAAATCCGCCGAACGTTCATTCAGGACGAACGTGGTCTGGCAATCTTCGACGGGTACCTGGGCCATGGCCGCACTGAGTGGCAGGAACCAATACGCCAAGCCGGCGCCAGAGCGCGACAGTTTGCCGTTGCTGAAATGCAGCACATGCTGGTTCGGCTCGGCGCGCAAGTGGCGCAGCGGTCCGTGACGGGTAATCGTGGCCATGTTCAGGGCTCCAATGATCCAGAGGGCCAAGAATCGCCGCAGACGGCGCCGGAGGCAAGCGGTTGCTGGAATGGGCTACGATCCACGCAACCGATTTGGCCTGCTGGAGGGCTTGGCATGGATACCCTGATTCGTGGTGGCACCCTGATCGACGCGGAAGTGACCGAACGCAAGGATCTGTTGATCCGCGACGGTCGAATCGCTGCGATCGGCATCGACCTGGAAGCACCCAATGGTGCCAAGACCATCGATGCCGGCGGGCAATACGTCATGCCGGGCGGCATCGATCCGCACACCCACATGGAATTGCCGTTCATGGGCACGGTCGCGTCCGATGATTTCTACTCGGGCACGGCGGCCGGTCTTGCCGGTGGGACGACCAGCATCATCGACTTCGTCATTCCGAACCCGCAGCAATCGCTGATGGCAGCGTTCCGCGAGTGGCGCGGCTGGGCTGAAAAAGCCGCATCCGATTATGCGTTCCACGTCGCGGTGACCTGGTGGGATGAATCCGTCAACCGCGAGATGGGTGAATTGGCCCACGAGCATGGCGTGTCGAGCTTCAAACATTTCATGGCGTACAAGAACGCCATCATGTGCGACGACGAAGTGCTGGTGAACAGTTTTACCCGGTGCCTGGAATTGGGCGCATTGCCTACGGTCCATGCCGAAAACGGCGAGCTGGTTTATCGCCTGCAGAAACAACTGCTCGCGCGTGGCATCACGGGCCCGGAAGCACATCCCTTGTCACGCCCACCGGCCGTCGAAGGTGAGGCCGCGAATCGTGCGATTCGAATTGCCGAGGTGCTGGGCGCGCCGATTTATGTCGTCCATGTGTCTGCACGCCAGGCGCTGGAGGCCATCATGCGCGCCCGGAACGAAGGGCAGCGTGTGTTCGGTGAAGTGCTCGCCGGGCATTTGCTGATCGATGACTCGGTCTACCGCGATCTCGATTTCACGCGCGCGGCAGCACACGTGATGAGTCCTCCGTTCCGGCCGAAGGCGCATCAGCGCGCGTTGTGGGCTGGCCTGCAGGCAGGGCATCTGCACACGACCGCAACCGACCACTGCTGCTTCTGCGCGCCGCAGAAAGCGGCGGGCAAGGACGACTTCACGAAGATCCCGAATGGCTGCGGTGGCATCGAGGATCGGATGGGTGTGTTGTGGCATTACGGCGTGAACAGCGGACGCCTCACGCCGAACGAGTTCGTCAAGGTCACCAGCACGAATGCCGCGCAGATTTTCAATCTCTATCCGCGCAAAGGGTCCTTGCGGATCGGTGCCGATGCCGACGTGGTGATCTGGGATCCTGTTGCCACACGCACGGTGTCGGTCAAGACCCATCACCAGAACGTCGACTTCAACATTTTCGAAGGCCGCGAACTCAAGGGCCTCGCCACCCATACGTTCACACGTGGACAGCTGGCTTGGGTCGACGGCGATCTACGCGCCGAACGTGGCCGTGGCCAATATGTGCCGAGGCCAACGAACCCCGCTTACTTCGAGGCGATCCGCAAGCGCGCGAAATGACATCACCGAAATCCAAAATTTGTGGGGGTGGAGGTGCCTGATTGCCGCCAGATCCCGGAGCCCCAAAGCCCTCCCCGATGTTCGGGGAGGGTTGGGAGGGGTTAGGCAAACACTTCGCACTTGTGCTTCGCAAAGCGAAGCACAAGCTGCTTTACACCAGCTTCCAGCGCCAGCGCCAGTAGAACCCCAGCACGATACTGGGCACCAGAAACCAGAACAGCCAGTGGCGGAACCAGCCGGGGCCGAACGCGACGAGTGGGCGATCCGGGTGCTTCACGCTGAGCGTCGTGTTGCCGGCACCATCCGGCAGGTACCCGCCCGGATTGCCGATCAGCAGGTTCCACCACAGACGCTCGTGCAGGATATTGCTGGCACCCTTGCCGAGGTCGTGTGGCACCTCGGTGTCGTCAAACTGCACGCGTGCCCCGAATCCGGGTATCCAGGGCACCTCGACACAGCCTGCTGTCATGGCCGACCCGTTCAGTCGAACACGGGCAGCAGCCGATTCCGGTTGAACACACCAGGTTCGAGGTGATTCGGTGTCGGGCAAAGCGTGGCTGTAGCGGCTGGACACGGCACTCATGCCAAACAGCAGCGGTACCATCCCGAGCACTGATGGGACAAACACCCGCGCCAGGATCGCCATCTGCAGACCGATGGATCGGCGCGCACGGCTGAGCAGTTCGTTGAATTCGATGTTGGGGTCATGGAGTCCGCGGTCTCCTCGGCGCGCCAATCTCTTGAGTGCGCGCAGGTGCTTCTGCCCCGAACTGATGCGGTACAGCCACATGCCGAGCCAAGTCAGCAGCGCCGCCACAACGATCACGCGTGCAACCGGCGGCAGGAATTTCGCCAGAGCGTCATCCAGGGGCAGCAGGATCGGATTCGCGATGTCGAACAGGCCGAGGCTCACGGGGATGGTCTCTTTGCTTCCGAAAGGATCAGCGCACCCACCGCACCGATGCCGTCTACCGGTTGTGTCAGTGGGAACGACGTCAGCAATACCCCCGGCACGAGTTCGGGCGCAACACAGTGATCACCGCTCCACTTCTGCAGGTTGTCCTCAACGAGCACGGCAGGGACGCCACCCAGCGACGTTTGCCACGATGCTCGGTAGCCGCGATTGAAACCGACGATCAGATCCGGTGCATCGCCGCTCGACGCGCCTTGATAGGCATCCGTCGCCAGACTTGCGCGCAGTACCACCTGCTGCTGGTGCTCGGGGTCCTGACATGTGGTGATGCGCGCGGCGATATCGGCCAGCAGCGCCGCCTTGTCCTCGGCCTTGACGATGCCCTGTGCCTCGCGGCCCACCTGGTTCACGTAGATGCCGTTCAGGCCCATTGCGTAGGCGCGGGTTTGTGTCCAGTCGACTTCGGCAAACAGGGGGCCGGATTCGCGTGCGCCCGGTTTCAGCGTCAGGAAGCCCTGTTCGAGCAGCCATCGATTGACCTGCGCGCTGCGACGATAGTCGCTGAAACCGTGGTCACTCAGCAGGATCAATCGATCTTCCGGGGCCAGCGCGGCACGCGTTTCGCCGACGATGCGATCGGCCTCGCCATAGATCCAGTCGATCGCCGAACGCGCCAGGTCACTTGATTCGGCATGAAGCGGATGCCCGGTGTCGCGGCCGCGCCAGAACATGTGGCTGACGCGGTCGGGCTGCACGAAGGTTTCGATGATGATGTCGCTGTCGTTTGCGGCAAGCCGGTGCTTGAGCATGGCCTCGCCTTCGGCAAGTGTGGTCTTGACGCTGTCGAGCCACGCCGCTTCGTCAAGATGATCCTGATTCATCGACCAGGTTTCTTCCGGCATGCCCAATGTATGGAACACGCCGATGGTTTCAGCAAGGTGTTCGGCATCATGCGCCGGCGCACTGATCGGCAGGGCCGGCGAGCGCGGATCGACATGGATTGGCGTCAGGTATAAACGCATGCGCGGAAAACCCGACACAAGTCGTGCCCGTACCATGCCATCGACCGAGCCCAGGCCCAGAAAGCGGAATCGCACGGTCAGCCATTCCGACCACTGCTGGGGCTTCAGTGCAATTTCCTGGCCGTCGAGTTTGAGCCGTACACCGTCGCCGTCCGCGCGAATGTGGACCGGCACCGTCATCGGCTTGCCGCTGCTTGGACTGTTCGGACCTTCGAGTTCCGTTTGGACGCTGCCATCGGGGCTGGTCCGGACCATCAACACGCGACCGCCCGATTCGGCTGCAGCGATTCGATGGTTCGCGATCAGGGTATAGGTGCCTTGGGTACCGAGCAGATCGGGTACGCCCATGCCGGCCAGCATGTGCGTG
This sequence comes from Ahniella sp., assembly GCA_016712105.1. Lineage (GTDB taxonomy): Bacteria > Pseudomonadota > Gammaproteobacteria > Xanthomonadales > Ahniellaceae > Ahniella. Next base: position 172,206 of record JADJRU010000049.1, on the reverse strand, counting down.
ATCGGGTCGACCGGGTACGTCACCGGCACGCGCATCGCGGCAACACGCAGGCCTTCATGTTCGGCCTTGAGCCAGAACGGCTGACCCTGGCGTCGGTTCACGAGTGCACCGTCACTGGTGGGAATTTCCATGCCCAGTAACGAGATGGTTTCCGGCGGCAGTTGTTCGGCGATCGAGAAATCGATGCTGTAGTCGCTGGTGTCACGGTGCAGGAAATCGAAGATGCCGTGCCCGCCCGGATTGAGCCCGGTCGCAAAACTCGACCACGCCACCGGCGACTGTGGTGGCTCGGTCGTGGCCAGCGGCTGAAACGAGCCTTCGGCGGCCAGCGCGGCAAAGTGGGGAGGCGACCAGCGGCGATGCCTTCGCGCAGCAGTTGGGGATCCAGACCATCAAAGCCCAGCACGACGACCCGATGTGAGGCGCCGCGCGGCTGGGGTGCCGGATCGCGGCCGGACACCCACCACCACAGCAGCAGGCCCAGCACGATCAATGCGGCAACGAGCTTCTTCATTCGCCGGCGGTCGGTTTGCCGGAAGCCGCTTCCGCACGCGCCTTGCGGCGCTTCAGCCAGACCCGGAGCGGCCACATCAGGATGGCCGACAGCACCACGAATACGCCGATGATCAATGACCACAATGCCGCCACGAAGCTGACGCCGGAGCCGGGGCCGTTGTAGCCTGCGGCAGTCCCGGACAACAGCAGCAACATACCGACGTAAATGGAACGTTTCATGAGGTGGTCCAAGCCAGCGATCAGGCGATCAGGAACGGCAAGTATAGCGAGGCCCATGGTGCTGTTCGCCCGCAAGGGCTGGATGGAACGTTCAGGCCATGGCTGATCCTTGGCGTGTTCCCTGGCCCGACCGGTTCGGCGCGTTCTGGCAACGGTCCATTCCGGCGCTGGGCCCGTGGCTTGCCGACCTCGAAACCCGGATGGTGTCGGCGACCACTGACTTGCCGGCGGTCCAGTCGCCGGTTTTCATCTGCGGCATGGCGCGCAGCGGTTCGACGATCCTGTTGGAAATCCTGTCGCGTCTGCCTGGATTCACCAGTCACCGATATGCGGACTTCCCCTTGTTGTGGACCCCGTTCTGGTGGAACCGGCTGCGCGCACGCCTGCCTGCCGGCAGCGCCGAGCCGGTCGAGCGAGCCCACCGGGATCGGATCCGGGTCACGCGGGAAAGCCCGGAAGCCTTTGAAGAACCGATCTGGGCACATTTTTTCCCCGATGACCCAAGCGGGCACGATGTACTCGACGCGAACACCCGCGCGCCTGAATTCGAGCGACTGTTTCGCGCGCACATCGCGAAGTTGCTGCTGGCCCGGGGCGCCAAACGGTATGTGTCGAAGGGCAACTACAACACGCTGCGGATCGCCTATCTGGCGACCCTGTTCCCCGATGCGCGATTTGTGGTGCCGATCCGGTCGCCGGCGGCCCATGTGGCGTCCCTGATGCGCCAGGATCTGCTGTATCAGTCCGCGCCGGTAGCCACCTTGGGCCAGATCGCGGCGCGGGGTCATCACGAGTTTGGTCCGCTCAAACGGGCATTACGATTGCCTGGTCAGCCCGCAGTGTCGATCCCGAACGGCACGGCGCCGGCCGAGTGGTGGCTGCAGCAATGGATGTCGGTCTACCGATACGCATGGGCTTGCGCCCAAATGCCCGAATTGGCCGACCGAGTGCTGCTGGTGCCCTACGAATCCCTGGCTGAACGGCCAGAACGGGGCTTTGACCGCCTGTTCGGGTTCCTGGGTATTGCCGACCAGGGCATGGACCGGCAGAGCACCTTGGAAGCCTTCGTGGCGTCCGATCGGACAACACTCGACGCTGAAATGTTTGGCGCACTGCCGGATGCCGAAATGGCCCAGACACTGTTCGTCCGTTGCCGGAAGCGCTTTGATGAGGCAACATAGGCGCAATCCCCCGATGGAGTCGTCCGATGAACCGCAAGTTTCTGGTTTTGCTGTGTGCGCTGATTGTGAGCGGTTCCTCGATGGCAGACGTCACGTCGGTCGCGACCGATGGTCACAAGCTCAAGGTCGGCGACAAACAGCAACGGTCGCATCTCAAGGCGTCTCCGCGTTTGCCGAATACCGGTGAGCAAGCGTTGACCGACCTATCCGGGTTTGAGTATTTCATCAATACAGACATCACGTTCTCGACTTCCAGTTCGGCTTCCGGTGCCGCATCGGAAGCGTCTTATGCGGCGCCGGTGAACGTGACGACGGCCATGAACGGTACCGTGTCGACGACGCTGAGCGATGCCTTCGACGGCTACAACTCGTTGTGTGTGTCGACGGATGGGGCGACCGGGCCTTGTGACTCCACTGGCGGTGGTCTGCGCGGCATCGGCACCACGACCATGTACAACGAAACGGCGTGGCGACACTCGATGCGTCCTGCAGCAACCGCCAGATCATTTACCCAGTTCAGACGATCGGCGGTGTGGCCGTGCAGCGCAAAGTGTTTGTCCCCACCAACGACGAGTTCGCTCGCTGGACGAACATCTTCACGAACACGTCGGGCGCAGCGATCACGCTGCAGGTGATCACCGGCAACAACCTCGGTTCGGACGCTGGCACGACCATCGTCACAAGCAGCTCCGGCGACGCCGCTGTGACCACGGCGGACAATTGGGCCACCACGTTCCAGCAGTTCGTCGGCACCACGAGCGGGGACCCCCGTCTCGGCCATGTGTTCGGTGGGCCCGGCGCGCTGGTTGGTCTGTCTGGCGTCAGTTTCGCCAACACCGACGACAATCCGTTCTGGCGGTACACGCTGACCTTGCAGCCAGGTCAGACACAGGCAATCGTCAACTTCGCCACAGGTCAGCCCTCGCGTGCTGATGCCTCAGCAAAAGCGGCCGAGCTGACTGCACTCGCCGGTAACGCATCGGCCTGCATGACCGCCAACGAACTGGCGCAAGTGGTGAACTATGCGGCCGCGGCAGGTCCGGGCAATCAATCGGTGCCGCTCGCCGACAAGCGCATCCTGATGGCCGTTGCAGCCATGTTGCTGGGTCTCGGTTTTGTGGCCTTGCGCCGCAATCACGCCTGATTCGCGACATTTGTCTGATCCCTCACTGGCTCCGCTTCGGCGGAGCCAGTCGTTTGAGGGGTCATTGATTCGAGGTTCACGATCATGTCCCGGCTTCCAGCAGTGTTGGCGTTTGTTGCGATCACGCTGGTCTGCGCTGTGCTCTTGATGATCCCCGAGCAACCTGCGCGTCCCAACATCCTGCTGGTGACGATCGACACGCTCAGGGCCGATCGACTGGGCGCATATGGTCATCCTTTGGCCAGTACGCCCAATCTGGATCGTCTGGCGCGCGAGGGCACCCTCTTCGAGGAAGCCCTGTCGGCTGCACCCATTACCCTGCCGGCACACACGACGCTGCTGAGCGGGTTGTTGCCACCCAGCCATGGCGTTCGCGACAACGGCGCGTACTCCGTTCCGGACAGCCTGGACATGATGGCCGAGCGGCTCACTGCCCTCGGTTATGAATCGGAAGCCTTTGTCTCGGCCGTGGTGCTGGCGAAGCGCTACAACATCCAGCAGGGTTTTCAGCGCTACGACGATTCGTTGTGGTCGGAAGAAGATCCGAAGATGTTCATGATCCGCGAGCGCCAGGCGGTTGATACCGTGGACGCCGCGCTGCAGGGATTCAACACCTGGCAAGCGAAACCCGATCGTCAGCCATTTTTCACCTGGGTCCATTTGTTCGATCCCCATGAGCCCCATCGTGCACCGGGTGCGTTCAGTCAAACCGCTGCCACGCCATACGATGCCGAGATCAGTTACGCCGACCAGCAGGTCGGGCGACTGCTGGATGCCCTGCGGGAGGCCGGGGAACTGGACAACACCCTGGTGATCGTGACGGCCGATCATGGTGAAAGCCTCGGTGAACACGAAGAACGAACCCACGCCGTTTTCGTTTATCGGGCCACCATCCGCGTGCCGCTGATCATTCGTCAGCCTGTCCGATTTCCGCGGGAGCGGCGGATCTCCACGCCCGTCCATCACATGGACGTGCTGCCGACCGTGTTGGCCGCCGTGGGCGCACCCGACCCGAGTTTGCCCGGGCGTGACTTGCGCCAGTTTTTTGCCGGCGCAGCGCCTGACCGCGCGTTGTATTCCGAGTCGAAATTGTCGGAGTTGGGATTCGGCATGGCACCGCTGTACGCCATTCGCGAGCAAGGGTTCACCTACATTCGTGCGCCGCGCCCGGAGTTGTACGAACTGGCAACGGATCCGACCGAAACCCGCAACCTGATTGCTGTTCCGGCTTTTGCCACGCAGGGTGCGAACCTCGACCTGTCGCTGGATGAGGTGTTTGCCGACAGCGCCAAACGTGCCCATGCCGTTGTCGACAACCCGCTGACGCGGGAATCCATCGAGATGTTGCAGTCACTCGGGTACCTGCAGCCGAGCAGTGAGCGTGAAGGGGTTGCCGGCATGGATCCCAAGGATGGCGTGCGAATCTACAACCGACTCGATTCGGCCCGAAAGGCGGCACAACATGAAGACTGGGTGCGCGCCGAACGACTGTCACAGGCCATCCTCGACGAACTGCCGAAACATGCCTCGGCCCGCGGTGTCCTGGCGGCTGCATTGTTGAACCAGGGCAAAGTGGACGAAGCCAAACACCAATACAGCCAAATGCTGGCCGACAATCCGGGTGAGTTCCGGATTCTCGCGGCACTGGCGAGCCTTGAGGTGGGATCCGGCAATCTGGATGTTGCGGAGCAGTTGTTCGAGTCCGCATTGAGCATGGCGCCGAAGTTCATCGAAGCCCTGAGTGGGCTGGGGTTGATATCGATGATGCGCGGGAACGAAGCGGCGGCCGAAGCCTATTTCGCCCAGGTGCTGGCGATTGATCCCGATTTCCCGGGTGTCCATCGTTTGCTCGGCGACCGCTTCTTCGAACGCGGTGAGTTCGCCAATGCGTTGAGTGCTTACGAACGATCCCTGGCAGGTAATGCCGAGGACTACCGGACCCTACTGCAAGCCGCCGCCAGTGCCCGCCGAAGCGGGTACCCGGAACGGGCGCACCAGTATCTCGATCAGGCGATGGTCTTGCGACCGGAACGGTTTGCCGGGATCTACAACAAGGCTTGCCTGCTGGCACTGCAGCAGCGTCTGGATGAAGCCTTGCCCCTGCTCGATCGTGCGATCGAGCTGGAACCGTCGGTTGCGGCGCTGCTGACCCAGGACCCCGACTGGCAAGCCACGCTTTCGGATCCGAGAATCCAGGCGCGGTTGGTCAAAACCGCGCCAACCCGGCGCAGGGAACCAAAGGCCGAGGAACCTTAGAACCAGTTCGTGGGAACGAGTTCAGAAGGTTCCCGACTGTTCGGGCCCTTCGCAATCCGTTTCATGATCGGCGCGATCAGCAGCATCACGATGCCGGCAATGACGCCGATCCACAGCAGTTTGCCGAAAACATTTCCGTAGACCGCGAGCGCGTTGGCGATGTCGTACGTGCCATCGGCATTCGGATTCACTTCGGCCCAGGTGCCGAACCGGCCTGCGACCATTTCGCCGAATGCCGAAGCGAGGAACCACGCGCCCATCATCATGCCGACCACACGCGGGACGGAAAGCGTGGTGACGGCGGACAAGCCGATCGGCGACAACATCATTTCGCCCAGCACCAGCACGGCATAAGCAGCGATCATCCACCACAACGAGACCAGTCCATCGGCGCCCGGTTTCTGTGCAGCAAGCATCAACAGGCCGGTGGCCAGGCCACACAAGATCAGCGCCCAGCCGAATTTGGCGGTGAGGCTGGGGTTCAAACCGTGACGGTCCAGCTTGGGCCACAACAGCGCAAAGAGCGGGCTGAACAGGATCACGAAAATCGCGCCGAATGAAGTGGTTTGCCCGGCCGTCCATTCAATGCCGAAAGTCGTGCGGTCCATGCCACGCTCGGCGAACGCCACCCAGGTGCCATAACTCTGTTCGTAAATGCCCCAGAACAGTGCGCTGACCGTGATCAGCAGCATCAGCAGGATCATGCGGCCTCGCTCCAGCGCGGTAATGCCGCTGAACATGAAGATGCCGAACCACACCACCAAACCCGTGCCCATGGCGACAGCCACCACTTCCGTCAGCGTGACTTGATGACCGCCGGCGAGGCGAGTCAAGGGTTCGAAATTGATCTTCGTCTGCAGGATCCACCAGACGATCAATGTGGTGACGAAGCCGAGCGCATAAATCGCCCCCTCGACGCCTTTGGTCAGCGCGGATGGATTCGGCGGTTCGGCCTGGCCCATGAGGTGTTTCTGGCCGGCCATGAACTGCACAAGACCCAGCGCCATCATCACGCCGCCCAGTGCAAAGCCGTAACCCCAACCGAAGTTCTCGCCGATGTAGGCCACGATCAGCGAAGACAATGCTGCGCCAATGTTGATGCCCATATAGAAGATGGTGAAGCCGGAATCCCGGCGCGGGTCATTTTCCGGGTAAAGGCGCCCGACAATCGTCGAGATGTTCGGTTTCAGGAAACCGACACCCACGGCAATCAGCGCCAGCGACAGGTACATCACCTGGATCGCCGTTGCGTCTTGAACGGCAGCACCCACGGTGCCGGTGGCGGCATTGCCGGTATAGGCCATACCCAATTGCCCGAGCACCAGCAGCAAGCCACCGAACAACACGGCCTTGCGCATGCCCAGCCAGCGGTCGGCGATGATTCCACCGAGCAGCGGCAGCGCATAGGCCAGTCCCGCGTAGGTGCCCAGCAACACGTAACCGTTACTGTCGTTGAACAGGTGGTACTTCGTGAGGTACAGGAACAACAGCGCCTTCATGCCGTAGAACGCAAAGCGCTCCCACATTTCGGTCAGAAAGCAGACGTAAAGGCCTTTCGGGTGACCGAGAAATTCGTTGGTCGCGGTTGCGGCGTTCATGGAGGCTCCGGGGAATAGTGCCGCCGAGTATAACCAACGTGACGCCTTGCCCATTGCAGCTGGCGCCGGTTTCAGTCTCAATGTGCGCCTGATTTTCGGAGGACCGCATGAGCCAGGACTTGCCGCACGAAATTCCCAAGCGCACCACGCCCACCTGGGACATGGAACTGCTGATCTCGGGCGCCACCATCTTTGGTCTGCTGCAACTGCCCGTTGCGGTCGACCGGCTTGGCCTGATGGTGTTGTCCGGGAACGAAATGCAGGTGCAGCAGTTTCTGTACACGCTCACCCTGTACGTCCAGTGTTCGCTGCTGACGCTGATTGCCACGTTTGTCCTGCATCTGATTCTGCGGGCCTATTGGGTCGCTTTGGTGGGCATGAATTCGGTGTATCCCGACGGGATTCGCTGGGACTATTACCGGGAACAGGGGCCGGTCAGTACCGACGTGCTGTCGGCGGATGAGCCGTCATTCGAGGCACGCGTTGATGCGGCTGACAATCGCGCCACCTGGGTCTTCGGGCTCGGTTTTGGCCTCGCGCTCATCATGGTTTGGCCGGCACTGTTTGTCGGGACGCTGTCGATCGTGTTGGTCATCGGACAGAAATTCGATTGGCGCCTCGATCTGATCACTTGGGCGGCATTGCTCGTGTTTTTCTTGTTGATGGTGCCGATCATGGTGGCCGGTGTCGTCGACCGATACTTCGGTGCGCGCTGGCTTGCCGAGGGCCGAGCCGATCTGCTGAAGCGCGTGTTCCGATTCTATGCACGACTCGGGATGAGTCGCAGCCAGAATCCGCTTGTGGCAATCGCCCAATCGCATTCACGCAATCGCTGGGCGACCGGTTACGTGGTGCTGGCCGCCACCGTGGTGATGAATATCGTGGCGGTGGTCACGGTGGTCCGAATGGGCTCGTTCGAGAACGGGGCCTATGACGGTTTGCCGCCGACTTCGGCAGGCAATGAACTGGAGTTGTTCCCCGCGCATTATGGCAACCAGCGTAATACCGACGGCACCATGACCTCGCCATTCATTCCGTCGATGCAGGCGAAGGGGCCCTATCTGCCGCTGTTCCTGCCCTATCGACCGAGATCGATGAACGAAGCGCTCGCCAAAGCATGCCCCGATGCGCTCGAACGCGAAGCCAGTCTGAGTGGCGCCGGGCTGGTCTGTATGGGGCGACTGCTGGAACCCAAACTGGATGATCGGGTTCTGTCTCTGCAATGGTTCTCCGCCGTTGATCCGGCCAGCGGCCAACGCGGCGCACTCGCCATGATCGATATCCGCGAGTTGCCGATTGGACAGCATCGACTGAAGCTGCGGCGCTTGCCGATCCCCGAAGCCGGCAGATCCGAGCGTGAGCAATGGCATCAGATCGAATTCTGGAAGTGATGCGCGACCTTCAGTCGGGGTTGTAGATCTGATACAGCAACAGATACACCACCACGCCTGATACCGAGACGTAGAACCACAACGGCCAGGTCCACCGCGCCAATCGGCGGTGGGCAGTGACTCGACCGGTGGCGCCAAGCCATGCAGCACTGAGGATCATCGGCAGGGACAACGCCGCCAGCACCACATGACTGATCAGCAACGCGTAGTAGACCGGCCGGATCCAGCCGGTGCCCCGGAATACGAAGATGGGCGCAAGAAGGTGATACGCGCCGTAGCCGATCAGAAACAAGGCGGACACGATCAGCGCGGCCGTCATCAAGCGACGATGGGCATCGATGTGGCCACGCGCGATCTGGACGCGTGCTGCAACCAGCAGGATCGTCGCCAGCAGGTTCAGGCTGGCATTGACGTGGGGTAACCATTGGGCAGGCAGCATCGTGGGTCTCGGTCTCCTGATCCGATTCTGATGAGGCGAATCCGGGGTGCATTGACCCTCATCAAGGCAAGTGTGTGCAGCAGAATCGAGACTGTTCGCATGACTCGCTCCCGCCTACTGATCTGGATGATCCTGCCGTTGCTGGCCTTCGCGTTTGTGCTGGCTGTCACTTCGGGGTTCGCGGGCAAGCCGAAGATCCCGGTGGAACTCGCAGGCAGCCTGTGGCCGGTTGCCCGGCCTGTCAGTGCATTCAGTCTGCCGCGTGTGGATGGTGGTGCCTACACGGAGTGCCGATCTGCAGGGTCACTGGACACTGATGTATTTTGGATTCCTCCAATGCCCGGATGTCTGTCCAACGACACTGGCCAGCATGGCGGCGCTTCGGCGGCGGATCGAGGCAGACCCGGGGTCTGTGGCTGTGCCCAGGTTGGTGTTCGTCACCGTCGATCCGGAAAACGACTCGGCATCGGCGATGGCCGCGTACACAAGTTTCTTCGACCCCGGCATCGTCGGTGTCCGCGCCGAACCTGCGAGCCTGCGAGGTTTCGCCGACCAACTGGGCGTGTTCTATGAGGAACAGATCGATGAGCGGGGTGTCCGCAGCATGGCGCACACCACGTCAGTCCTGCTGATCGATCCGTCCGGGCGCGGCGTTGCTGCGTTCTCCGCAACCCATGACCTGCGGGTGTTCGAACGCCAGTACCGGCAGATGCTCGAACATGTTTCATCACGGTGAGTGCTGGAGCCGAACTTGTCCGACTGAATGCAGTGGCTGCCCTCGCGCCGGAATTTGCCGGCACGGATCAGCGGTTGTTGATCCTCGAACCGTTCGGCAAACCCCGCCCGCCCAGCCACAACAGCGCTGCGAGCAACACGACGGCACCACCTTGATGGAGCGTACCGAGCCAGACCGGTACATGCAGCAGCAAGGTGGCGATGCCGAGTGATACCTGCAACAGGACGGCACCGAGCAACAGCCACATCGCTTGGCGCTGACTGCCCGACAGGGGCAAGGCTCGGAGACGCCACACCAGCAGGCCAATCAGCATAAGAGTGCTGATGGCAAGCCAGCGATGCACGAACTGCACCGTGCCCGGGTTCTCCAGGAAATTCAGGATCACCGGGTCGAAGCTCAGGAAGTTCGGCGGCACGAATTGGCCGCCCATCAGCGGGAACGTGTTGTAGACAAGGCCCGCGCGCAGACCTGCGACAAATGCGCCGAACAGGATCGTGAAGACCAGAAATGCCGCGACGAGCCAGACCAGTCGGCTCGTGCGCGCGGCGTCGCGCGCCCGCGGCCACAGGGCGCGCGAGCCGATCCAGAACATGGCCGCGAAGATCATCAGTGCCAGGCCCAGATGGGCCGCAAGCCGGTAATGACTGACGCGCGGAATATCCACGAGGCCGCTCTTGACCATGTACCAACCCATGTAGCCCTGTGCGGCGCCCAGCAGCAGGGTGCCGAACAGGGGCCAGCGCAGGGTGGGCGGAATCCGGCCGCGCAGCAGGAACCAGAAGTAGGGCAGCGCAAAACAGAGCCCAAGAACGCGCGCCAGCAAACGGTGCGCATACTCGTACCAGAAGATCAGCTTGAACTCGTCGAGTGACATGCCGCGATTCACTTTCACGTACTGCGGGCTGTCCCGATAACGATCGAGTTCGGCTTGCCATTCGGCGTCACCCATCGGTGGCAGGATGCCGGTCACCGGTTTCCATTCGACGATCGACAGACCTGATTCGGTCAGGCGTGTGGCGCCGCCGAGCATGATCAACGCAAACAGGACAACACAGCACACCATGAGCCATCGACCGATGGCGCGGGTGTCGGCGTCGCGGGACGCCAGGGGGAGGGTGGTGGACATGGCACAGGTCGCTTGAATGGGATATGCACAGCATGCCGTGTAACACCGCCACTGTCATCGGCTCGTGGATGGCACTTGAATCCGGGTTGACCCATGTCAAGGACAGTGGCTGCCCTGAAGGCGGCAAATAGGCACATGTTCCGAGGGCCCGCGAAGCGAAGCCCAGGAACCGCCTTCAGACCCCAGTGCGGAGCCCGCCATGAACCCCGAACACGACTCACCGGAAGAACAGGTGCCGTGGATGCAGCAACTGCTCGACAACCCGTTCCTGCTGCTGTTCCTTGGCGTGATGACGCCGATGGTTGTCTACACGCTCTGGGGCGTGATCGACATCCTGACCTTGCCGACCGCGAAATGAGGGTGCCGACATGACCGCCATTCTCCCTCCCGCCGAACGACTGTGGTGGAAACACCCGCTGGATCGTGTCGAAGGTACCTGGATCGCCATCGCGTTCGTCTGGTGCCTGGTGATGTTCTTCATGATGGTCTGGTGGCATGCCTACGGCCGCCAGAACCTGTCGACCGAAACCTACAAGACCACGCCGCAGCTGTTTTCCGAAAAGGCGCAGCGCATGGTCGACCAATACACCGTTCGCACCGAGACCGACCTGCAGACCCCGGTCGTCGCACCACCCGCTGGCAGTGATGTCTATCTGATCGCGCGCCTGTGGAGCTTCTGGCCGATCCTCGAACTGGAGAAGGACAAGAGTTACCGACTGCACCTGACCTCGATGGACTACAACCACGGATTCTCGCTGCAGCCGGCCAACATCAACATCCAGATTGTCCCTGGATACGAACACGTGATCACGGTCACGCCGAACCAGACCGGCACCTATTCGGTGGTCTGCAACGAATACTGCGGCATCGGCCATCACATGATGGTCGGTCGCATCTACGTGAAATAAGCGGAGACGACCATGTCCAACGCCACCACCTACCGGACCTGCCCACGCTCCGGGCTCCAGTTCGAATCCCAGGCCGAAAAGCTGATGATCGCGAATGCCGTCGCGGCGGTCGTGTTCCTGCTCATCGGCGGCATCCTCGCGATCGGCGTCGTGCTCACCCGCTGGCCGTCCATCCACTGGCTCGAAGCCGACACGTTCTACCAAGTGCTCACTGCCCACGGCATCGACATGCTGATCTTCTGGATCATCTTCTTCGAGATCGCCGTGTTGTACTTCTGCTCCTCGACCTTGCTTCGCTGCCGGATCGCCACGCCCAAGCTGGCCTGGACTGCATTCGCGTTGATGGTCATCGGTGCGGTCGTCAACAACGTCGCCGTCTATCAGGGCGGATCCAGCGTGATGATGACTTCCTATGTGCCCATGATGGCCGCGCCATCGTTCTATCTTGGGCTGATCCTGTTTGCAGTCGGTGCACTCATCGCCTGCTTCGTGTTCTTGGGTACCTTGGTGATCGCCAAACGCGAGAAGACTTACCAGGGTTCGGTCCCCTTGGTGACCTTCGGCGCGATTACCGCATGCATCATCGCGGTCTTTACGATCACGTCGGGGGCGATCATCCTGGTACCCACCTATCTGTTGTCCCTGGGCGTCATCGACTCGGTCGATCCGCTCATCTACCGCACCATCTGGTGGGCTTTCGGGCATTCGTCGCAACAGATCAACGTCGCTGCACACATCTCGATCTGGTACGCGGTGGCCGCCATTGCCTTTGGCGCCAAGCCGATGTCGGAGCGGGTCAGTCGCGGCGCGTTCCTGCTCTATATCCTGTTCCTGCAGTTGGCGAGTGCGCATCACCTGCTCGCCGATCCCGGCATGAGCACTGCCTGGAAAGTCGTCAACACCAGCTACTTCATGTACTTCGCGGTTCTGGCGTCGATGATCCATGGCTTGACGATTCCGGGTGCGATGGAAGTCGCGCAGCGCGCCAAGGGTTACAACAACGGACTGTTCGAGTGGCTGCGCAAGGCGCCCTGGGGCAACCCGGTGTTCTCCGGCGTGTTCATCTCGATTATCGGTTTCGGCTTCCTCGGTGGCATTTCCGGCGTGATGATGGGCACCGAACAGCTCAACATGATCATTCACAACACCATCTACGTGCCGGGCCACTTCCATGCCACGGTCGGTGGTCGGCACGACCCTGTCGTTCATGGCGCTGACGTACTTCCTGATTCCGGTGCTGTTCCGCCGCGAGATGATCAATCCGACGCTGGCCCGCTGGCAGCCTTACCTGTTCGGCCTGTCGATGTACTTCTTCTGCCTGGTGATGATGGGTGCCGGCACGCTTGGTGTGTCACGCCGGCATTGGGACATGGCGTTCAACGGCAACGCGCTGGCCTACGAATGGCCGGGTGCGGCCTACCTGATGATGGCGCTCGTCGGCATCGCCGGCATCGCCGCGATTGTCGGTGGTGCGATCTACATCTACATCACCGTTGGCTCGATCCTGTGGGGCAAGCGCCTCGATACGGGCGCCCAGAGCAGCGTGACCACGCCGATCCCGCCGACTGCACCGACCTTGGCCGTGCAGACCTATGGCTCGATGGGGTTTGCTGCGCCGGGCACGTTCGTGCTGGCCATGGTGTTCCTGGTGTCCTTCATCCTCTACTACTTCATCAACTGGAAATACCTCTCCACCTGTGGGGCCTGTTGTCTCCCGAGGACCGATCGGGCACATCATGAGTACTGTAATCCTGGATCACCCGCCTACCAGCCTGGCCTGGTGGCGGGACGTGCTGAGCCTGTTCAAGTGGCGGATCGGCATCATCATCGCGTTGACCGCCTGGTTGCGTATGTGGTGACGCCCGGTGCCGGCGCAGGCGCTGCAGAAGTGTTGGCGCTGACGCTGGGAACCCTGTTCGCCTCCGGCAGTGCCGGTGCGTTCAACCAGTGGTACGAGTTCAAGAGTGATGGGTTGATGAAGCGCACGCGGTCGCGGCCGTTCGTGACCGGAGCGCTTCATCGAAGCCACGCTGGTGGCTGGTGCCGATCGTTCTGATGCTGGCGGTATCCGTGGCTACGGTCTGGGTGTTTGCGAACGCACTGGCAGCTCTGTTCGTGTTTCTCGGCGCATTCACCTATGCGATCGTGTACACGGTCTGGTTGAAGCGTCGCAGTTGGCTCAACATCGTGATCGGTGGTTTGTCCGGAAGTTTTGCGGCGCTGGCTGGATCGGCGCTCGCCGATCCGAATCTGGGTGGTATGGCCTGGAGCCTCGCACTGGTGTTGTTCCTGTGGACCCCACCGCATTTCTGGAGTCTGGCGATTGCCGGCCGCGAGGATTATCGTGCTGCCGGGATTCCCATGTTGCCCGTGGTGGTCGGTGATGCACGGACTGCGCGGTGATCTTCGTCAGTACCGTGGTTCTGGTATTGGCAGCGTTCTTGCCGCTCGGGTTCGGTGCCGGCGCCTGGTACGCCGTCGGTGCGGGACTCGGCGGCGCCCTGTTCCTGAGGCAGGCCTGGCGACTTCGGCAGCTTCCGGATCGCAAACGCGCGATCCGGTGTTTCCTGGCATCGCTGGTTCAGTTGTGTGTTCTGTTTGCGGGCGCCGTGCTCGATGTGTTGATGCGTTGACATGTTTTGTTTTCGCGCCCTCGCGGTGACGTTGCTGATCGGTGGTTTCGCCGCAGCGATCAAGGCGCAAGTGCCCCGATCAGCCCAGGGTCTGGGCTCGATCAATCCGAGGCGATTGCCGCGAGCCAGTCCGTGTTGGGCCAGATGCCATCTGACTTCCGGTTCATCGACACGGACGGGAATGTGCGCACACTCGCCGAGTTCCGTGGCAATCCGGTTCTCGTGAACTTTATCTACACCGGTTGTTTCGAAGTCTGCCCGACCAGTTCACGCGCCCTGCGCAAAGCCGTACTGGGGATGCGCGATCGATTCGGCGATCGGCAATTCCACGTCCTCAGCATCGGCTTCAACCAGCCTTCCGACAGCCCGGTGGCGATGCGCGAATTCGCCGCGCGCCAGCGCATCGACGATCGCAACTGGTCTTTCCTCGCGCCCGCGCAGGCCGATGTTGCGGCGCTTGCCGATGCCTTCGGGTTTCGATTTGCCGCAACACCGATGGGATTCGACCACACCTTGCAAGTCAGCATCCTGGATGCCGAAGGCCGCTTGCACAGCCAAGTCTACGGTGACGCGTTTGCTGCCGATGCGCTCGGTGAGCCTTTGAAGCAACTGCTTGGCGGCGAACTGGTCGGCAACACACGCAGTCTGGGTGACCTGATCGATCGTGTGCGCATATTGTGCTCGGTGTATGACCCGGTGACCGGCAAGTACCGGACGGACTGGGGACTCTACCTGGAAATCGCAGGTGGGCTGACCTTCATTCTGACCATGGTGTTCCTTGCCGCGCAGGAGTGGTGGCGACACCGTCGCCGCGGAGGGTGCCGGGTGCAGGGATGAACGCGGCAATGCGCGTGGAGCGGGTCCTGCGTACCACCGTTCTTCTGGCAGGTGCTGGCCAGCGCGTGCTGCGTGCTGTTCTTCTTCCTGGTGGCTAGTGGCACCTATCTGTATCTGTTCTTGGATACCTCGGTGGTCGGCGCCTTTGAGTCCATTGACCAGTTGAGCCGGGAGTCGCCGTGGACCGGCGGCTTGTTGCGCAGCATGCATCGATACGCCGCCGATGGCTTCCTGGTGCTGACGTGGTTGCACTTGTTGCGGGAGATGATGCTGGGGCGGTTTCGTCGGTATCAGTCCTACAGTTGGTGGACCGGTTTGCCCCTTGCTCGTGTTGGTGTACGTCGCGGCGATCGGCGGATTCTGGCTGAATTGGGATCAGCTTGGGCAGTTTGCCGCCGAGGCGTCAGCCGAATGGCTCGACACCCTGCCGTTCCTGACCGTGCCGTTCGCGCGAAATTTCCTGGATGCCGCGTTTGTCAGTGATCGGCTGTTTTCGTTGCTGGTGTTTGTCCATATCGGCGTGCCGTTGCTGATCGCGTTTGCGCTCTGGTTCCATGTGCAGCGATTGAATCGTCCTGCCGTGTGGCCTCGCCCGCGGGTCTGGATCGCCGTTTCCTCTGCGCTGCTTGTGCTGGCGGTGGCCATGCCGGTGCTCAGTCAGGCGCCGGCGGATCCGTCGCGGGCGCTTCGGTCGTGCCGATCGATTGGTGGCTGCTGCACTGGCTGCCGATGTCTGAGTGGATCGGCGGGGCAGCCTTGTGGATGGTGTTGTCGATACTGCTGCTGGTCCTGGTGTTGTTGCCCTGGTTTCCCGCTCTGATGCCGCGATCCCCGGCAGCGGTGGTGACTCCGGCGCAATGTAGTGGCTGCCGGCTCTGTGTGGCCGACTGTCCGTATGAAGCCATTCACCTGGCACCGCATCCGAACCTGAAACCCGGGCGCCAGATTGCCGTGGTCGATCCCGATCGATGCGCTGCCTGTGGCATCTGCGTTGGGGCATGTCCGACCGCCAGTCCGCTGTTTCCCGCGGCGCAGTTGATCAGTGGCATCGATTTGCCGGACATGCCGATCGATACTTTTCGTCGCCGCCTGGTCGCGGGCCTGTCAGCGCCGAATGCGCCGCGCCGGGTTTTGTTCGCTTGCGCACAAGCGGCAAGAACTTTCGACGACGATCGGTTGCTGGTGATGCCCTTTGCGTGCGCTGCACAGATGCCGCCGACCTTCGTTGACCTGGCGCTTCGTCTGGGTGCCACCGAAGTCTGGATCAATTCCTGCAGTGCCGGCGCGTGTACGTACCGGTTGGGCGGTGACTGGGTCGCCGATCGGCTGGCGCGCAAGCGGTCACCGCGTTTGCGACGCCAGGTCCCGGCCTCGGCGTGGCGCCTGACCCAGCATGACATCGGCGCCGAGAACGAACTGTTCGACACATGGGCGAGTCGGCCACAGACGACGGAGTTGCACCAATGAAACTCGGGTGGTCAGGTTTTCTGCAAAGTCTTGTTGCCCTCGCTTTTGTGGCGCTGATCGGCGTGTTTTCCCATTGGCCCGAATACAGGCGTTTGCCGCCGGAAAGCGCCGTGATCAAACTGAGCTTCAGCCAACATGGACAACGTTTGGTCGACTGTGCGGCCAAAGGGCCTGCTGAACTGGCAGTGATGACGCCGGAGCAAAGGCTTCACGTCACCCGCTGTCCACGCGAACGCTCAGCGATTCGTGTCCAGTTGTTTGTCGATGGGGTGCTGCGGGTCGACACCTCCGCGCGGTCGGCCGGTTGGTCTCAGGACGGCAAAGCCTCGATGTATCGGCGTCTTGTCGTGCCGACGGGCCAACAAGAATTGACGGTACTGCTTTCCGACGATCAGCGTCGCGACGATTTTCCCTACCAAGCCCGGCGCACCGTGACTCTGCAACCGGCGGAAGTGCTGGTCATCGATTTTGATCCCGACCTGGGAGGTATCCAGTTCCCATGAATACATTTGCCATTCTTGCCCCGTTCCGGCATCGGAACCCGTCCGCGGAACATGAGCCGGTCCATGATGCACCCGCGTTGCTGGTGGCCAGTCCGCGAGTCGTCAACCTGGCGCGTGGCTGGCTCTGGTTGGGGCTGGCGGCGCTGGTCCTGTCAGGCCTCTATTCCATTCTGCTGGTGCTTGCGCGGACACCCGGGATCAACACCTGGTTGCCCGCTGGCGACTTCTTTCGGGTCGCGCTGGTGGTCCACGTCGACTTGTCGGTGCTCGTGTGGTTTGTCGCCTGCGCCGGCATGCTGTGGACTTTGAACCTGCGCGATCGCGCGCTCGGGCTTGCTCGCACTGCTTTGGCCTTGTCGACGTTCGGCACGCTGGTGATGGCTGCGGCACCGTTTGTCGCACCCGCCGCGCCGGTCATGGCGAACTACATCCCGGTGCTGGATGGCCCGGTGTTTCTGGCCGGTTTGGTGTTGTTCGGTGTGGGTGCAGCCTTGTTGACTGCACATGGATTGCTGGCGGCGCCAGCATTGGGACCCGGGCTTGGCATGGAAGGTGCCATCCGCTTTGGTCTTAATGCCAGCGTGATTGCCGCAGCCGTGGCGGTGCTGGCATTTGCCGCATCAGTCTGGTTGACCCCGCGTGTTGATGACGCGCGGATGTACTACGAGATCCTGTTCTGGGGTGGCGGGCACGCGCTGCAGTTTGTCTGGACCTTGCTGATGCTGGTCGGTTGGGTTTGGCTCGCCTTCGCCACCGGCATGGTGCTGCCGATCAGTGCCCGTGTGCTCGTGATCCTGCTGCTGTTGGCATTGTTGTCGGTGTTCGTCACGCCGGTCGCGTATCTGGTGGCTCCGGTGGAAAGTGTCCTGCATCGCGACCTGCACACCTGGGGCATGCGATTCGGCGGTGGGCTCGCCATCCTGCCGATTGGCCTGGCAGTGATCGTGGCGTGGTTCCGGGCTGGGCGGACACACGCGGCGGCCATGGCGCCACTCCGTTCCGCGCTGTTTGCGTCGATGGCCCTGTTCGCCGCGGGCGGGCTGATCGGTGTGGTCATCCAGGGGAACAATGTGCGGATTCCCGCGCATTACCACGGCTGTATCGTTGGCGTGACGCTGGCGCTGATGGGCCTCGTTTACCTGTTGCTGCCGAGATTTGGCCTGGCGGCGCCGACCGGCCGCCTGGCACGCTGGCAACCACTGGTCTACGGACTCGGGCAACTGCTGCACATCATCGGGCTGGTCTGGTCCGGTGGTTATGGAGTCCAGCGGAAAGTGGCGGGGTCTGAACAGGTTTTGCGCACCTCGTCCGAAGTAGCCGGCATGGGGCTCATGGGGCTGGGTGGCCTCATCGCCATCATCGGTGGGCTGCTGTTTGTCATCGTGGTGTGGCAGGCGTTTCGAGGCCGTCGAAAAGACCGGGCTTCGGCATGATCCGACTGATCCAGCTCGGACTGAAGTTTCTGTTCCTGCGCGTCGAGTCGGGTTGGAATCGTGTGTTCGGTGATCGGCTGAACCCGTTTTATCACCTCGGTGCCATCGTCTTCTGGTTGTTCTGGATCGTGGCCGGCAGTGGCCTGTACCTGTACGCCATGTTCGAGACCAGTGTGGCCGACGCGTACCGCTCGATGGAGGTCCTGAGTCGAGAACAGTGGTATTTCGGCGGCATCCTGCGCAGCCTGCACCGATACGCCTCGGATGGCATGGTGGTGCTGATGGTCGTGCATATGGTCCGGCACTTTGCGTTCGACCGGCTCAGCGGGTTCCGCGGGTTCTCCTGGTTGACGGGCGTCGTGCTGATCGCACTCACGTATGCATCTGCCATCAACGGGTTCATGTTGCCCTGGGACCGCCTGGCGCAGTACGTGACCACCACCACGTTCGAGTGGCTGGAATGGTTGCCGGGCCTGGGCGGGACGCTCGCACGAAATGTCCTTTCGCCGGCGCAGGTCAGTGATCGATTCTTCTCATTGCTCTCGTTCTTGCATATCGGGCTGCCCTTGTTCGTGTTGCTGTTGATGTGGGTCCATGTCCAGCGGGTGCCGAAGGCGCGGACCATGCCGCCGAAGCCGATTGCCTGGGGATTGCTGGCTGCGTTTGTGGTGTTTTCAACGGCCGTGCCGGTCCTGAGCCAAGGCGGGCCGGCGGCACTGGAGCTGGATATCCAGAGCATCCAGCTCGATTGGATTCTGCTCGGGCCCTTGCCCTTGATGGAGATCCTGTCGCCAGCGTGGAGCTTCGGCATATTGGCGGCGTTGTTTGTCTTGCTGCTGTCTTTACCCTGGTTATGCAGGTCACGCGGGCAACGCGCCCGCGAGTTCCAGATTCTGTTCCAGCCGGGTGGACACCTGGTCATGGCGCGGGCCGATGAAACGGTGCTGGAAGCCGGATTACGCGCAGGCCTCGATCTTCCGTACGAATGTCGCAACGGGGCCTGTGGCCTGTGCCGATGCAGTGTGCGCGAGGGCGAAGTCGACCAACCGGCGGAACAGGCCACCGCCCTCGGTGCTGCACACGCCGATCCGCGGCAGATCCTGATGTGTTGCAGCCGGCCGCGTGCCGACTTGCAGTTGGCACTCGACGTGCCCGAGATCGCCATCGGCGGACAAAAGCCGATCCGTCGCAGCCTCGTCGAGGTCGTCCGCATGGATCGTCTGAACCCGGGCGTGATGCGGCTCCTGCTGGTGCCGCCCGAGCGCGAGCCGCCGTTCGAGTTCCGTGCCGGCCAATATCTGAACGTGATTCTTGCCGATGGCCAGCGGCGGGCGTTTTCGTTTGCGAATCCGCCGCATGAACGGGGCCGGATCGAACTGCATATCCGGCTGATTCCGGGCGGGCGATTCACCACACACGTGTTCGATCACATGCAAGTGGGTGACCGGCTCGACATCGAGGCGCCGCTCGGGCGGTTCACGCTGCACACCTCGCAAAGGCCGATCCTGCTGATCGCCGGCGCCACGGGGTTTGCGCCAATCAAGAGCATCATCGAGGACGCCCTGCACCGGCACATCGACCGGCCGATGTTCCTGTATTGGGGCGTGCGTCATTCCCGCGAGTTCTACCAGCAGGAATTATTGGACGATTGGCATCGCGAACACCCGGGGTTCAAGCCGATTCTGGTCGTGTCCGGGGATGAGGACCCGGAATGGACCGGCCGCCGGGGACTGGTCCATGAAGTCCTGCTCGCCGATTTTCCCGATCTCACGGGTCACGAAGCCTATGTCTGTGGCTCAGTGGCCATGGTGCAGGCGGCGCTTCCCGAGTTCCTTGCCCATGGCTTGCCGATCGATGCCTGTTTCACCGATGCGTTCCACCCCGGCCTTCACAGTGCCTGATCGGGGCGAGAGCGAGCCCGGACACCATCGGAGACAGACGATTTGACTTGAATCAAGCGCATCCCGGTTTCCGGCCTCAATAATCGCGCTGGCCCCTGAAACTGGAGTGAGCCAGTGATCCCGAACAATGAAACCTATAATGACAAGGTCGTACAACAGTTCACGGTGATGACCGTGGTCTGGGGTGTGGTCGGCATGCTGGTTGGCGTCATCATCGCCGCCCAGCTTTACTGGCCCGCACTCAATTTCGATATTTCGTTCCTCAGTTATGGCCGACTCCGGCCCTTGCATACCAACGCAGTGATTTTTGCGTTCGGTGGTTGTGCGCTGTTTGCGACCAGCCTTTATGTCGTCCAGCGAACCTGTCATGTCCGGTTGATTTCGGACAAGCTGGCCAGCTTCGTGTTCTGGGGTTGGCAAGCCGTGATCGTGCTGGCTGCCATCACCTTGCCGCTGGGTTTCACGCAGGGCAAGGAATATGCCGAACTCGCGTGGCCGATCGACATCCTGATCGCAGTGGTCTGGGTGGCCTACGGCATCCTGTTCTTCGGGACGATCGTGAAACGGCGAGTGAGCCACATCTATGTGGCGAACTGGTTCTATGGCGGCTTCATCATCGCCGTGGCGGTGCTGCACATCGTCAATTCGCTGGCCCTGCCGACCAGTGCCATGCACAGCTACCCCATCTACTCCGGGGTGGTCGATGCCATGGTGCAGTGGTGGTACGGACACAACGCGGTCGGGTTCTTCCTGACGGCAGGCTTCCTGGGCATGATGTACTACTTCGTGCCGAGCCAGGCCGGTCGCCCGATCTATTCGTACCGCCTGTCGATCGTGCACTTCTGGGCGCTGATCGCCATCTACATGTGGGCAGGCCCGCACCATCTGCAATACACCTCGGTGCCGGATTGGGCGCAGTCGCTGGGCATGGTCTTCTCGCTCATCCTGCTCGCACCGAGCTGGGGCGGCATGATCAACGGCATGATGACCCTGTCGGGCGCCTGGCACAAACTGCGCACCGATCCGATCCTCAAGTTCCTGATCGTGTCGCTGAGCTTCTACGGCATGTCGACGTTCGAAGGTCCGATGATGTCGATCAAGACCGTGAACGCGCTCAGTCACTACACCGACTGGACGATCGGTCATGTGCACTCCGGTGCGCTCGGCTGGGTGGCGATGATCTCGATCGGTGCGTGTTACATGCTGATCCCGCGCACGCTGAACCTGAAGTCGATGTTCTCGGTGAAGTGGATCGACTACCACTTCTGGGTGCATACCATCGGCGTGCTGTTGTATGCCGCCTCGATGTGGATCTCGGGCATCGGCCAGGGCCTGATGTCACGTGCCACGAACCCGGACGGCACACTGACCTACGCGTTCGTCGAGATCGTCAAGTTCACGTATCCGTACTACTTCATCCGCCTGCTGGGTGGTCTGCTGGTGATCGTTGGCATGCTGTTGATGGCCTGGAATGTGTTCAAGACATTCCAGATGGCCAAGGACGTCAAGCCACAGCCGGTCCTTGAACCGGCCCTGGCCCACTGAGACGGGAGCAACGAACCATGAATCACGAGAAACTGGAAACCAACGTCGGCTGGATGGGCATCTTGATCGCGGTAGCGATTTCGTTCGGCGGACTCGCCGAGATCGTTCCGCTGATGTACAACGCCGAATCGGTCGAGCCGCTGCCGGGCATGAAGCCCTACAGCGCACTCGAAGTGGCCGGTCGCGACATCTATGTCCGCGAAGGTTGTTACAACTGCCATTCGCAGATGGTGCGCACGTTGCGCTTTGAAACGCAGCGATACGGTCACTACTCTTTGGCTGGCGAATCGGTTTACGACCGACCGTTCCAATGGGGCAGCAAACGCACCGGGCCCGATCTGGCCCGGGTCGGTGGTCGCTACTCCGACGACTGGCACATCAAGCACCTGATCAATCCGCGTGACCTGGTGCCGGAATCGAACATGCCCGGTTACCCATGGCTGGCGAAGGACAAAGTAGCGGTGTCGCAGACGGTGGCAAATCTGCGCGGCCTGCGGACCTTGAGGCATCCCTACACGGACGAAGAGATTGATCAGGCGTCCGCTGCCTTGGTCGACAAGACCGAGATGGATGCACTGGTCGCCTACCTGCAAGGGCTGGGTCGTTATGCACCGAAAAACACCGCCTCGCCGGCGGCAGCAACCGACGGAGGCCAGCCATGATTTCCGGCATCGTCACCGCCATCCTGCTGGCGTGTTTTCTCGGAGGCATCGCGTGGGCATTCAGTGGCGCCCGCAAGGCCGAGTTCGAAGCGGCAGCAAGGTTGCCGCTGGAATCTGATTCAGGAGATCGCCCATGACCGGTTTCTGGTCCATTTATATTGCCGCTTTCGTGGTGTTGAACATCATCGGCTGCGTCGGTCTGCTGTGGTACACGGCACACCGCCGTGCGAACAAGGTCAACCAGGCCGAAACCACGGGTCATGTCTGGGACGGTAATCTGACCGAGCTCAACAAGCCGCTGCCGCGCTGGTGGATCAACCTGTTCTATCTGACCATCGTGTTCTCGATCGGGTACATGGTGATCTATCCCGGTTTCGGTTCGTTTGCCGGAACCAAGGCTTGGTCATCGGTCGGCCAGTTGAAGGCCGAGGAAGCTCAGATGCAGGAGCTCTGGAACGCCCGGTATGCGCGATTCGAGGGCCAGCCGATCGACGTCCTGGCGAAAGACCCGGAAGCGGTGCAGGTCGGTCAGAACATCTTCGCCAACAACTGCGCGGCCTGCCATGGCTCCTTGGGTCTGGGGGCGGTCGGTTATCCCAATCTCACGGACGACGACTGGCTCTGGGGCGGTTCGCCGGACCAGATTCTGACGACGATCCTGAACGGTCGTGCAGGTGTCATGCCCGCATGGGGTCCGGCGCTCGCCGAAGGAAACCAGCTGGCAGCCGTCAGCGCCTATACGCTCAGTTTGTCTGGCGGTGAGCGCAACGAGCTCTCGGTGCGCGGCGCGGCCACCTACAACACACTCTGTGTGGCTTGTCATGGTGCCGACGGAAAGGGGATGCAGGCACTCGGTGCACCGAACCTGACTGACAACGTCTGGCTGCATGGCTCCGACCCGGCAGCGATCACGCGGATCATCGCCGAGGGCAAGACGAATCAGATGCCGCCACATGGCCCGCTGCTCGGCGATACGCGTGCGCGCCTTGCCGGCGCCTACGTCTGGTCGCTGCGCCCGGCTGGCCAATAAGCATGAAGCTCCAGGCCGAGCCGCGTTTTGACCATCCGCCGAGACCGCTGATCCAGCGGCTCGGCGCGATCCTCTGGCCGTCGTTCTTTGCAGCCGGCGTGACCACCATGGTGTTCTTCGCGTTTGTCGATCCGCTCGAGCTTCGCGACATTACGTTCCATGACATGGAACTGAGTCGCGAGGCCGATTATACGATCGCGTTCTTCATGTTCTGGGCCGCCACCGCTTCATCGAGCCTGTTCACGTGGATTCTGTTGCGGCCTTCGAGCCGATTCACGCCGAAGGCTTGACCGCCTAGGGTGTCCCCTCGAAGCCGTCGCGAAGCAGCACGTCGGCCACGATGGGATCAGTGTCGGTGGCGGTGTTGTTCGACAAGTCGGTGTCGTTGTCGAACTGCGTGACCGTAACCGTGGCGGTATTGGCGATCGATCCGATTGCTGTCGCACTTACCGTACAGACCGAGGTGTACGTCGCTGCGCTGTAGCCGGGGTGTGCAAAGAAGTTCGGCAGGTTGATGGTGTCGTTGATGTTGCCGCTGAAGGGACCAGCCGTGCAGGTCGCGCCGCCGATGGTCGTGCAGGTCGTACTGCACTGCTCCAGTCCGGCCGGAAACGTATCGGCTACGGTGAGGTTGTATACGTCGGACGAGAACGGCTCCCACAGCTTCTTTGCAACGATCGTGTACGTGACGGTCGAGCCTGGGACCAATTGAGCCGCATCGTTCGTCTTGGTGATGCTGACGTCAATCTCTCCTCCGCCAAGCCGGATGTCGTCGATTGCGACCGAGGGATTCGTGCCACTGCCATTGCCGTTGTTGCGCCAGTGGAACCCGACGCGAACATTCGGGTTGTTGTTGAAGGCCGCCGGGAGAGACAGCAGGTAGCGGGTCCACTGTCCTTGGCTGTAGCCGTTGCACGCACCGCAGCAGGTGCTGGTCAGGCAGTAATGGAAGCCGACGGGCCAGGTGGCGCCCCCGTCTGTACTCAATTGCAGTTGTGCACGATCGTCCGAGCAAGCGGCGCTCCCAAAGGCAATAAAATCGAACGACAGAACCAGATTGCTGCGTCCGACCGTACTGATGACCGGCGATACGACTCGTTTGTAGGTGGCATTGATCGCGCCTGTTTCATTGAAGTCAGCGCCCATGTCGCCGCCTCCTCCGGGATCCGATCCGATGTGCAGCGAGGCATCGCCAATACAGCTGGATCCGCAGCCCGGTGGAAGGATTCCTTCCTCGCTGCAACTGACAAACCAGTTGTTCGGTGAGGCGCCATCAACGCCGCCGACATTGGACTGGATGCTCCAGCCGTTCCATGTGTCGGCAAGGCAATTGCTTGCGCAGCCGTTGTTGAAATTGTCGAAAAATGCGTTTGGTCCGCCGGCTTGTGTCATCGGGGCAAGAATGACCAGCGAAAAAGCCAGGGACAGGCACTTTGATGGTGTCCAGCGCAACATGAGGCGGTCTCCGGATACTAGATCGGGTCGTTGTCGGCAAGCCTAACCAGAAGTGGCTCCTGGAAGCCGCCCTTCTGGCGCTTCTTTTGTGCCTGCGAAACCCGGAACGATCGTGTCGGCCCGCAAAAGCGCCCAAGCGCGGCCGCACTTGGGCCGCAGTTGAGCAGGCCCCGGCCCGAACTGGCGCGCAGGATCGGCTCACCACAAGACGGAGCCAGTCCATGTCGATCAGCAATCTTTTCGCCTCGCCGGCACTCAAACTCGCCGGGATCGGATTCCTGATCCTGCTGTTGCTGATTCCGCTGGCCTTGGTCGATGATTTGCGTCAGGAGCGCGAGAGCCGACGTGATCAAGTGGTTGCCGAAATCTCCCATTCGGTCGGCGGAGAACAAACGGTTTATGCGCCGGTCCTGAGGGTGCCGTTCATTTCGGATGTGTACGGAGCCGACGGCAAGATCACTGGGCGGGCTGAGCGGCATTGGCTGTTTGCGGCGCAGGACCTGACAGCGAACAGCAGTCTCAAAATGGAAGCGCGCCGGCGCGGTATCTTCGAGGTGCCGGTGTATGTCGCAGAACACGACTTGAAAGGAACGTTCGCGTTCGATGCAAAGGCCGTGGCTGGGATCGTGGGCGAACCCATCCTGGGCCGCGCCGAATTGTTGCTGCCGATCTCGGCGGCCCGTGCGCTGCGCAAGCTCGATCTGGAACTGGATGGCAAGCCGCTGCCGCTCGGCGCCGGTGCCGACGCCGTCAGTGAGCTCAGCGCCTTTGCAGCGCCCGTATCGGACTTCAGCTTCGACAAGACGATCGCGTTCAAACTGTCGATCGCGGCAACCGGCGCGCAGTCGCTGGACTTTGTCCCACTTGCGGCCAATACCGAAGTACGGATCGACGTGCCTTGGCCACATCCGAGTTTCCGCGGCAATTTTCTGCCTTCGGAGCGCAAGATCGGTGACGCCGGTTTTCAGGCGCATTGGCAGGTGCTGGCGTTCAATCGCGAGATTCCGGCGTTCTGGCCAGCGGACCAGAACCTCGCGGGTACGCTCGGGAAAACCTACTTCGGCGTCGCGTTCGTTGAACCGGTCGACGTGTATTTCCTGAACCATCGCAGTGCCAAATACGGTTTCCTGTTCCTGGTGCTGACGTTTGCTGCATTTTTCCTCTTCGAAACCCTGGGCCGGAGTCGTGTCCATGCGATCCAGTACTTGCTGGTGGGCGCCGCGCTGGCGGTGTTCTACCTCGTGTTGCTGGCCTGTTCCGAACATTTCGGATTCGCCATGTCGTACCTGCTCGCAGCCGCCAGCATGGGCTTGATGATCAGTGCCTACGCTGCAGCGGTGATGCGATCGCTGAAGCGTGCCGCCGTGATCGGTCTGTGGCTCGGCGTGTTGTATGCAGCCCTGTACGTGATGATCAACCTCGAGGACTTTGCGTTGCTGATGGGTGCCGTGCTGACCGCGCTGATGCTCGCATTGGCCATGTTCCTGACCCGGCGTGTCGACTGGTACGGCGGCGCAGCCAACGAACGCCAGCCGCCTGTCGAAATCCCGAATTAATCCTGCTGACCCGCGTGTACTAAACTGGAGTGATGACCATGAACCTGCTTGCCATTGATACCGCCACCGAAGCCTGTTCTGCAGCCATTTTCTGCAAGGGTGAGTGGTTGGAGCGATTTGAACTCGCGCCACGCCGTCACGCGCAGGAACTGTTGCCGATGATCGACTCCTTGCTCGCCGAAGCCGGTATCGGCAAACGGGCGATCGATGCGATTGCGGTGGGCCGTGGTCCGGGCGCCTTCACGGGCGTACGACTCGCGATTTCAACGGCACAGGGTATGGCGCTGGCCCTCGATCGGCCGGTGTTGCCGATCTCGTCGCTGGCTGCGCTGGCGCAGGAAGCTCTGCCGCGTGTTCCGGCCGGCACGCCGATCCTCGCTGCAATCGATGCCCGCATGGGTGAAGTGTATGCGGGAGTCTACCGTTCGGACGGTATGGGTCTGGCGCGACTGTTTGGTGATGAGGCCGTAGGTCCAGCCGCGAATGTTCCCCTGCCATTCATGGCGGGCAGCCCGTATGCGATTGTCGGTACGGGTTGGGCCGCGTTTCGCGAACCGATCGAACTGAGGCTCGGTGCGCCCATTCTCGCCGATGCAACCCGCTACCCGCGTGCGCTTGCGGTGCTGCAACTCGCGTTGCCGCGATACCAGCAGGGACTGGGCCTGGACCCTGATCAGTTGGTGCCGAGTTACCTGCGCGACAAGATTGCGTTGACCGAGGCGGAACGCTCGGCGCAGCGCTGATTGACCGTTCGAGAGGATCCGACCACTTCAGTCCTCGTCGTCCCAAAGTCCTTTGGTCGGCGATTTCCCTGCTTTCGGTTTTGTGCGTTTGGGCAACACGGCCGCCAGCACACGCAAGGCATCAACGGTCTCGCGGACATCATGCACCCGCAGCAGGATCGCGCCTTGTTGTGCGGCAATCAGTGCCGCCGCAACCGAGCCGGAAACACGACCATCCAGTGCCTGTTCGGTGACTTCGCCGATCATGCGCTTGCGCGACAGGCCCACGAGCAGGCCTGCGCCGATGCCGGTGAGCTGGCGCAGGTTCGCGAGCAAGGTGAGGTTGTGCTCGAGTGTCTTGCCGAAACCGAAGCCCGGGTCCACTAGTAGCTTTTTCGGATCGAATCCGGCGAACTGCGCAGCCAGTACTCGGTCGGCCAGAAAACTTCGCACTTCACCGACCACGTCGAGGTAATGCGGGGCGTCCTGCATCGTGTCCGGTCGGCCTTGCATATGCATCAGGCAGACCGGGAGCTTCGTGGCCAGCGCTGCGTCCATGGCACCGTCCACACTGAGTGCACGTTGATCGTTGATGAGGCCTGCACCTGCCTCCGCGGCCCGGCGCATCACGAGCGGGTCGGAGCTGTCGATGGCAATCGGCACCGAGAGTCGTTTGGCGAGTGCCTCGATGATCGGCAGTACGCGCCGGCATTGTTCGTCGGCTGAGACCGGCTTCGAACCCGGGCGCGTTGATTCGCCGCCCACGTCGATGATGTCCGCGCCGTCATCGGCCATTCGTTCGGCGTGAGCCAGTGCGGCATCCATCGTGGCGAAGCGGCCGCCATCGGAAAACGAATCCGGCGTGACATTGAGGATGCCCATCACACGCGGGCGATCCAGCAGCAGTTCGCGACCGCCGCAATCCAGTCGCGGTGCCACCTTGCCGCCAAACAGGTCATCGAGGTTCATGTTGTGCTCCGCGCCGGATGTGTCCTCGATTGTCACGGTGGGGCGTTGCAAAAGCGAGCCGGTCACCGTGGAGGGTCTGAATAGGTCCCTCCTGGACTTATTCAGACACGGCAAGTCCGGCACAGGTCCGGACTTGCCTCACGCCAATCAACGACTTGCGTCGTTGATTGCGGCGATGCATCCCTGCATCGCACGGAACCTCTGAATCATTCAGAGGTTGCCTCGGGAGGGTCTGAATAAGTCCCTCCTGGACTTGTTCAGAGGTTCCTTATTCGAATCCGTTGTCGAAGAGTGGGTCGGCCAGCGGCACCGGTTGCGGATTGCCGATCCGGAAGACAAACATCTCGGTGTTGTCGGTGGCCGGAACGCCCGCGCGCAAGTCGGTCTTGGTTCCGGCAATGACGATTCGCCCATCGGCCTGCATGGCGGCCGCGGCCGGCGTTTCGTCAAAGGTTCCGGGATAGGTCGGGAACCGGAACAGGTCGCCGTAGGCAGCGCCGAAGGGTAGCTGCACGCCGAGTGGATCGAGTTTGGCCACGCCGATGTCATTGCGCCCGAACACCGGTTCCCACAGGGGCGGCTGGTTGTGGCGGCCGACCACGATGATGCTGTTGTCGGATTGCGGGAGGATGGTGCCGACGTTGGCCACATCACCGGATCCGTTCGTGTAGAAGTCGATTGCCGCACTGCCACCCAGGCCAAAATTGAGGTCCGGGAAATTGCCGCCCGGCAGCAATCGCAGCACATGGCTCGTGCCGTTGGATCGGTTGCAGTCCAGGAGTCGCGCATTGCCGGCATCAACTGTCACGAACGTCGATGACACACAGGACGACTGGGTTCGCAGGTCGATCAATTGGCCGGACAAACCGTCCGGGGCGCTGTCGAACATCACGCCAGCAAAGTCCGATGCGGTCGATCCCTGGCCGGCGACAACCAGATGCCGCCCTTGTGTATCGACAGCGATCGATTGTGGCGTCATCCGTGATGGGTTCGTCGGTGACAACAACATGCGGATGCCGTTGTTGGCGAAGGCGGTGTCGAGGCTGCCATCGGGCAGCAGCCGGATGATCATCGCGCACTCGTCGTTCGCCAAGCCAAAGCCACAGCGAAGGGTGCTGTTCTGTGGCGCCGCCGCGCGACCTGCGGCGAGCAGCAGCACACCGCCTTGCGCGTCGACGACCATGTCGATGAACCGGGCGCTGATCTGGTGTGTCGACAAGCCCAGATCGTCCCAGGTATCCAGATACCCGTTACCGAAGAACTGGGTGTCCAGGGTGCCGTCACTCTGCAGGCGCACGACGGTGCCGGTCAGGTTGTTTCCGGACAAGGGCAAAAAGCCGGCGACCAGAATCTGCCCGTTCGGCAGGGCAGCCAAGCTGGTGCAGAACGTTGTGCCGCCGGCAACCAGGCTGATGGGGCGTTGCCCGTTGCCCGAAAATGCCGTGTCTGGCTGGCCGGTCGGCAAGTAGCGACTGACGCCGCAAACGGTGGATACGGGATTGGTCTCGAGATAGAGGTCTCCGACCAGGATCGAACGACCCTGCGTGTCGATCGCCAGGTCGGAAGCCAGCATGGCCCGGCGTGCGCCGGCGACTTCGTTGATGCGTTCGATCCGATATCCCCGTGCCGCGAAGTCCGGGTCCAGGAAACCGGCGTTCACTTCGGGGTCGGCCATGCCCAGTCTGGCCAACAGACCGTATTGGGTTGCGGTGACATCACCCTGGTCTGCGTAACTGCCGGTCAGGACCACGCGATCCCGGGCATCGATGCGGAGTTCGATCAGATCTTCCGCCTTGAAGTCGGAGTTCTGCCACGGGCTGACCGTGTAATTCGACTGCTGGAATCCACTGGCTCCGAAACCGAAGTCGGTGCTGCCGTCCGAGTTCAATCGGGTCACGAGGATGTCTTGCGGATCTGGATCGGTGGTGATCCGGAACAGCGTTGCACCCATGACGATCCGGCCACTGGCACCGACCGCAATCCTTGGCAGGCCCACAGACCCGGTCGGCGAGCCGAACGGCAAGAACACCACGTATCCGTCACCACCCCCAAACGTTGGATCCGGTTGGCCGTTTGCGCCGAGGCGCAACACGCCAGGCGGCACAAGCGGCCCGGGGATGGTCCCGGTCGTGTCGGGTTCACACGCCATGGTCATTCGGCCTTGCGGGTCAACCGATAGATCCCGCGTCCGCGAGCATTGATTGAAGAAACCACGGCCACCACCACCAGTCCGTGCGACGGCATCCATGCCGGCGCCGAACGTGAGGTCGGCTTGGCCATCGTCCAGCAGGCGGAAGATCACACCGACATCCGGGAAACCGGTGTTGCGGGTGAATCCGGCGACATACACCAGCCCGTCCGGGCCGGTGGCGACACTCGACGGAAGCACGAAGGGCGGGTTGTAGTCGGCGAGCGGCAGGGAACCTCCGATACCAAAGCCGGTATCCAGTGTGCCGTCGGCGAGAAAGCGCATCAGCAGGCCGCGCCGGTTGCCCGTCACGAAATTGATGACCTGCCCGACCACGAGCAAACGCCCCTGCGCGTCGACCATCCCCGAGGTCAACAGCGTACGCTCGTCGGCATCAAGCCACGGAATCAACGCGTTGACGGTGAGCAAACCCTGGTCATGGAATGTTGTATCGAGCTGGCCGTCGGTATCCAGTGCCACGATCAAGCCACTCACCCGGCCGGACGCTTCGATCGCCGTTCCCATGATGCGGAACGTGCCGTCGGCGAGGGCCAGAACCTTCGAACAGCTTTCTCCAGTCACGGAATCCAGCGCCAGCGTTGATCCGCCGTTGAACGTGCTCTGGCGCTGGCGCACGACCGCGCACCGGGAATCGGCAAGGCCGAATGTCCCGACCGAAACCAGCAAGCCCTGGCCGTTGTCGATGCTGCTGCTCAGTCGTTCGTTATTGTCACGGAACGGGCCGAGCGACCAACCGAAACCGTTCAGGCTCAAGTCCGGGTATCCGGCGAGGTGTTGGGCATGGGTCGGCAACACCAGGCCACACAGCAGCATGAGGACAAACACGGTTCGGAACAGCGGGGTCATGGGGAGTGCCTTGAATGGGTCTGATACCCGACGTACGCCGGACCGGGTTCGCGACTGACATTCATCGACCGCGGGTCTTTTCCGGCACGGCGTTCCGAGGCATTCTTGCGGCTTGTGTCCACGGAGCCGCCATGCCCAATGCTCGTCCGCCCAAGCTAGCGTTCATTGCCTTCGGCATGATCGCCGGCGGTATCTTCCTGCTCATCGCGGCTGCCGTGATGAGTCGGATGAATGATGTGGCCGACTTCGTCCCCTGGCTTGTCGCCGGCGTCGGAATGGCTGAACTGATGTTCGGTGCCATGTTGCTGATCAAAAAAGGAACCCGCCCATGAGCTCTTTTGTGTTTGCGCCGCCAGCCACAGCCTCGGTGCCTGTTGCCGGGCGTTCCGAACGGTTTCCGGTCCATCGGATCTATTGCATCGGCCGCAACTACGCCGAACACGCGAAGGAAATGGGGGCTGCGGTCACGCCGGAGGATCCGATCTTCTTCATGAAGCCGGCTGATGCCGTGGTGTGTGATGGCGCGGACGTGGCCTATCCCCCGGCCACCATGGACCTGCACCACGAAGTGGAATTGGTGCTGGCGCTGGGGCAGGGTGGTCGTGATCTCGACGAGGCTTCGGCACTCGCTGCGATCTGGGGTCATGCAGTGGGGCTCGACCTGACCCGTCGGGACTTGCAGGCCAAAGCCAAGGCAAAGGGAGCACCGTGGGATGTGGCCAAAGGCTTCGACGCATCCGCGCCGATCGGCGCGATTCGTCCGGTCAGCGAGACGGGCGTGTTGTCGAACGGAGTGCTGCGGCTCGACGTCAACGATCAGTTGCGGCAGCAATCGGATATCGCCGACATGGTGCTGGATTCAGCGAAGATCCTGATGGCGCTGTCGCGTTTCTACACCTTGCAGGCGGGTGACCTGGTGTTTACCGGAACACCGAGTGGTGTAGCGGCGCTGGCGCGCGGAGATGTCTTCCACGCCACGTTCCCGGGTTTGCCCGAGTTGCGCGGTCGCATGATTTGATTGCTCGTTGAAGAACGACCGGAGGTCGTTTTTCGACCGCCGGTCAGGACGACGTCGGGATCTTCAGTACCTTGCCGACATGCAGCGTGTCGGTCTTCAATGAATTCTCGCTGCGCAGCTTGGCAATCGACACCTGATGCCGCTGGGCAATCAGCGACAGCGACTCGCCAGCCGAAACGATGTGCTGTTTCGCTTTCTGCGGGTTCGCGGCAAACCAGGTGCCCTGCGGGGGTGTGGTCGCGAAGTGTTCGCGGATGCCATCGACCAGTGCGAGCGCCAGCTTTGTCCTGTGTTTCGGATCGTTCAGGCGCTTTTCTTCAACCGGGTTGCTGATGAAGGCGGTCTCGACCAGGATCGACGGCACATCGGGCGAGCGCAAGACAACGAAATTGGCGCGCTGGACGTCATGTTTGTGGACGTTGCCGAGCCCCTTGAGGCCATTCAGCACATTGTTCGCCACCTGCTCGCTGGCTTCCATCGTCGCGCCCTGCGACAGGTCAAGCAGCACTTTTGCGAGCGTGGTGTCCTTGTCGTCGATCGATACACCGCCGACCAGATCCGATTGGTTTTCCTGGTTGGCGATCATCCGCGCAAATTCGCTGCTGGCGCCGCGATTCGACAATACGAACACCGAGGAGCCCTTGGCTGAACTGGCATGCGCAGCATCGGCATGAATCGACACGAAGAGGTCTGCCTTCGCTTCACGCGCCAGTTCGTAGCGTTTTTTCAGGGGCACGAAGAAGTCGCGGTCGCGGATCAGGAACGACTTCATGCCGGGTTGCTGGTCGACAAATTCGGCCAGTTCCTTGGCGATGGCGAGCGTGATGTTCTTTTCGCGCGAGCCATTCGGGCCCAGTGCACCGGGGTCTTCGCCACCATGGCCGGCGTCGATCGCCACGATGACTTTACGTTGATCATTGGCCGGCGCGAGATCGGGCACCGTCAGGACGGGTGCCGGGGCTTCGTCGCGGTCGAACAGGTCGATGACCAGGCGATGGCCGATGCCCGCAGCCGGGGGCAACAGAAAACTCTTGGCACGTTGGGCCTCGGACAGATCGAGTACCACGCGCAAGTCCTGTCCCTGGGCGCCGGCACGCAAGCCTTTGACCGGGCCCTGCGGCGTGATGGCACCCACGCCCTTGCCGAGTTTGGCGCCCGAGATGTCGAGGACGAGACGATCCGGCGTTGCCAAAGTGAACACCTTGTACTGAACGCCGCGATCCAGATCGAGCACGATCCGCGTGTGATCCTGGGCATCCCAAAGCCTGACGCCGCTGACTTCGGCCGACACTGCGCTGCCTGCGCCGAAGACGGCGATCAGGGTGCAAACACAGGCCGAGAGGGAGAAACGGGGCATCATGTCCTGGATTGAACCGAATTTGATCGAAAAAATCAAGAAAAACCGCTTATTAATCCGTTGATTGGCGCTCTTTCCTGTGGAGTTGGTCACGCAAACCGGTGTAAGTCGCTGGTTTTGATTGGCCAGCACAACTCGTTATGCTGAGCGGCTACCCCCATGCGCGACCACGCCATGACACCGACCCTGTTGTCCCTGCCGCTGCCTGCCAGTGGCCAACTGCGTGCTTTTGTCGAGGCTCCGGTTGGCTCTGCACTGGCGTTGGCGATCGCCGATACCGCCAGTCGCCACGAGGGCCTGGTGCTGGTCATCGTTGCGGATTCGCATGCGGCGCACGCGCTTGAGGCCGAACTTGGCCTGTTCGTGGAAGCCGGTCTGCCGATCGTCCACTTCCCGGACTGGGAAACACTGCCGTACGACGTGTTCTCGCCGCATCCCGATATCGTTTCGATGCGCGTCGAAACCTTGTTCCGGTTGCCCCAACTCGCGCGCGGCATTCTGGTCGCGCCGGTGCAGACGCTTCTGCAGCGTCTGCCGCCCAAGAAGTTCATCCATGGCGAGAGCCTGGCCCTGAAGTTGGGGCAAAAACTCGATCTCGAGGTTGAGCGTCGCAGGCTGGATGCCGCCGGATAGCGGCATGTGCTGCAAGTGCTTGAACTCGGCGACTACGCGCATCGCGGCGCCTTGCTCGATATCTACCCGTCAGGTTCGCGAACCCCTTATCGTGTTGAACTGCTCGACGACGAGATCGACTCGATCCGCACGTTCGATCCGGAAACACAGCGATCGCGCGAAAAAGTCGAAGCCATCAAGTTGCTTCCGGCGCGCGAGTTTCCGCTGACGGCGGAAGCGACCAAGGCATTCCGGATGCGCCTGGCCGAACGATTCGACATCGATCTCCGCCGCAGCCCGCTCTATCAGGACTTGCGCGAAGGTGCAGCGCCGGCTGGCATCGAGTATTACCTGCCTTTGTTCTTCACCGAATTGGCCACGTTGTTCGATTATCTCGGCGTTGCGCCCCTGGTCATCGAAACACCTGCGGTCCTCGCCGCGGCAGAGGAACACGCCCGGCAAACGGAAGAGCGCTATCAGAATCGCCGCCACGACATCGAACGACCCGTGCTGGCGCCTCAGGAATTGTTCCTGTCCCCGGAACAACTGCGCTCCGAACTCAACCGGCACCGTCGGATCGAACTGCAGGTTCCCGATGGCACGCGAACCCAGCTGCGCCTCGGCACCACCGCCGCGCCGATGCTGCCGATCCAGCGTAAACACGAAGATCCGGCGCAGGACCTGAAGCAGTTCATCGGTGCTTATCCTGGGCGTGTGCTGGTGGCCGCGGAATCGGCCGGACGCCGCGAAGCCCTGCTTGATCTGCTCGGCAGTTTTGGTTTGCGGCCGGACGTGTGTGTCGACTGGGCCGCATTCCGGAACGGCGATCAGCGTTTCGCGATCACGGTTGCTCCGCTGGAGGATGGCTTCGCGCTGAAGTCGCCCGCACTGACCGTGCTGACCGAACGGCAACTGTATGGCGAACGGGTCAGCCAGAGTCGTCGCCGAAAACGTGCGGGCCGTGACCCGGAAACCATCATCCGTGATCTGGGTGAACTCAGCATCGGCGCGCCGATCGTGCATGAAGATCATGGTGTGGGTCGATATCTCGGCCTGATCACCCTCGATGTCGGTGGCGAAACCGGCGAGTTTCTGGCGATCGAGTATTCGAAGGGCGACAAGTTGTATGTGCCGGTTGCCAATCTGCATCTGGTTGGCCGGTATACCGGTTCGGCGCCGGAGATGGCGCCGCTGCACACGATGGGTGGTGAAGCCTGGGCCAAGGCGAAACGTCGTGCTGCGGAGAAAGTGCGGGATGCCGCCGCCGAGTTGCTGGAGATCTACGCGAAGCGCGAGATGCGTGGTGGTCAGGTCTTGCGGTTTGATCGTGGCTTGTACGAGCAGTTCGCGGCCAGCTTTCCGTTCGAGGAAACGCCCGATCAATTGCAGGCGATCGAGGCGGTCATCGGGGATCTGGAAAGTCCGAAGGCCATGGATCGTGTGGTCTGTGGTGATGTCGGATTCGGCAAGACCGAAGTGGCACTGCGGGCGGCATTTGTTGCGGCGATCGCGGGTAAACAGGTGGCCTTGCTGGTACCGACCACGTTGTTGGCGAACCAGCATTTCCGCAACTTCTCGGACCGCTTTGCCGATTGGCCGATCCGCGTCGAAATGTTGTCGCGCTTCAAGACGAAAAAGGAAACCGATGTCGCGATCGAGCGACTCGAAAGTGGTGGTGTCGATATCGTGATCGGCACGCACAAGCTGTTGGCCCCGGAGATCCGCTTCAAGGATCTTGGTCTGGTGATCATCGACGAGGAGCAGCGGTTCGGTGTCCGCCACAAGGAGCAGTTCAAGAAGCTCCGCGCGGAAGTGGACATGCTCACGCTCACCGCAACACCGATTCCGCGCACGCTGAACATGTCGATGAGCGGACTGCGGGACCTGTCGATCATCGGTACGCCGCCGGCACATCGACTCGCCGTTCAGACCTTCGTGACACCCTGGGATCAAGCCCAGTTGCGCGAAGCGATCCAGCGTGAACTCGCACGCGGTGGCCAGGTGTACTTCCTGCACAACGAAGTCGAGAACATCGAGAAGATGGCGGCGACCGTCGGTGAGCTGGTGCCGGAGGCACGTGTCCGCATTGCGCATGGCCAGATGCCGGAGCGTGAACTCGAGCAGGTGATGCTCGACTTCTACCGCCAGCGCTTCAATATCCTGTTGTCGACGACCATCATCGAATCCGGCATCGACGTGCCGAGCGCGAACACCATCATCATCAACCGTGCCGACCGGTTCGGCTTGGCGCAGCTGCACCAGTTGCGTGG
Source organism: Ahniella sp. (assembly GCA_016712105.1). Taxonomy (GTDB): domain Bacteria; phylum Pseudomonadota; class Gammaproteobacteria; order Xanthomonadales; family Ahniellaceae; genus Ahniella. Next base: position 135,667 of record JADJRU010000049.1, on the reverse strand, counting down.
CCGTGTCGGTCGTTCACACCATCGTGCCTATGCCTACCTGATCACGCCGGAGCGCAAGGCCATGACTGCCGATGCGGTCAAGCGTCTGGATGCCATTGCGTCACTCGACGAGTTGGGTGCCGGCTTCACGCTCGCCACTCATGATCTGGAAATCCGCGGTGCCGGTGAGTTGCTCGGTGAAGGCCAGTCGGGCCAGATCCAGGAAGTCGGCTTCACGCTGTATACCGAGATGCTGGAACGTGCCGTCAAGGCGCTGAAGTCCGGCGAGATCATCGATCTCGAGGCGCCGCCCGAACAACGTGTCGAAGTGGAACTGCGTCTGCCGGCATTAATTCCGGACGACTATCTGCCCGACGTGAACACGCGACTCAGCCTGTACAAGCGGATTGCGTCTGCGCCGGGTGTAGAGGAGCTTCGCGACCTGCAAACCGAGATGATCGACCGCTTCGGTCTGTTGCCGGATCGTACGAAAAACCTGTTCGCGATTGCCGGCTACAAACTTGCAGCGTCGCGTCTGGGGATCCGCAAGCTTGATCTTGATGCGAAGGGCGGGCGAATCCAGTTCCGGCCGAAACCGCCGATCGATCCGCTGACCATCATCAAGATGGTGCAGGGTGAGCCGCGGGTTTATGCACTGGATGGTCAGGACAAACTCAAGATCCGCAAGGAACTGCCCGAGCCTGCAGATCGACTGGGCATGGCCCAGCACCTGCTGACGCGATTGAGTGCGTAAGTGGTACTGACGAACGGGAATCTGGCGATCAATCCGGGTCGGGGCCAAACTGCCCCTCATCCGGCCTTCGGCCACCTTCTCCCGTTGACGGGAGAAGGGTGCGCTTTTCAGTCGCTTCCGAACGGCAGGCTCAAGCCGACCGTAAAGATCGCATCACCAAACCCGTCCTGCCCAGGCTGGCCGGTGTCGTTGAAGTCATAGCGGAAACGCAGGTCGGCGCGCAGTTTCAGTTTGCCCGATTCGAGCAGGTCCCATTGACCACCCAGGCCGACCTGCAGGAACGGATCCTCGCCGGAACGAATGGCTGCCGGCGCCTCGAAACGGGAGATGCCTGCGCCGATCAGGATGTACGGATCCCACAGTGGCTCGCGGTTCACCTGCAGGTAGTTCACCGCAGCGAAATCATGCGTGAGGCCGTAGTCCACCCCGAAGTCGAGTCGATCCTGGCCGAGTTCGAACTCGACCACGTGTTCCGGTCCAAAACTTCGGGCGAGGCTGATCAATTCGGCGTGGCCATCCAGGCGCACGGCATCGTCGGTGATCATGCCACCAGCCAGCACCGACAACTCGAAGCGGTCTTGCCAATTCTGCGCCTGCAGCATTGGCGCGACGAAGAGCAACAGACAGACCACCACCCAGCGCAAACGAGCCGATGTGCGGCTCATGATTCGTTTCCGTTGAGGCCTTTTTGCTTGTGGACGTTGCGACTCAGCCAGGCCGACAACAACGCGAACCCGACGCCGATGGCGGCGATCTGTCCGAGGCTCGCGCCGAGCAACTGGACACCGCGCAGGCTGAAGCTGGCCAGAGTATCGCCGCCGCGCCAGACCACGGTATCGATGAAACTCTTGGCCTTGTAGCGTTCTTCGCGGTCGACGCGTGTGTAAAGGGAGTCGCGCGCAGGCTGCACGACGCCATAACCCAGTGCCCGTGATGCGATGATCGCAAACACGAGCCAGAACGCCGTGGCATGCCAGGCTAGGATGGCCAGAATGAAAGCATTGACCAGCGCGACAAACACCAAGGTGCCATGGGATCCGAGTCGCATCAGCAGAAAACGCGCGAGCAGTGCCTGAATGATCAACTGGGCCAGATTCGCACGCAGGTCGATCCATGCGAAGAACTGCGTGCGTGCCTCGGCGTCCGGATACAGCGAACGCGCAACATCCGAGGTGAGCGAGTACAGCACCGTGGCGATCATGTCGGTCAGCACCAGCAGCAGGGCCATGCGGGTCAGGAACGGATTCCGGAACAGGGCGCGGGCACCGGCGAGCAGACCACCACCGATCGGATTATCGTGGCCGGCTTCGCGCTTGCCATGGGCTTTTGACCACTGCACCAGCAGCGCGACCACTGGAATACAACACGCCAGCAGGATGCCGGACGCGACCAGCAGGCCCGGGACGCCCACACGACCGACCATCACATGCGCAAACGCCGGGCCACTGAGGGCGCCGATGGTCCCGCCGATCGCAATCGGTCCGAACAGTCGCTTCGATTGTTCGCTCGTGAAGATGTCGGTCATGAAGCTCCAGAACACCGTCACCACGTAAAGGTTGAACACGCCCACCCACACGTAGAACGCCGTCGCAAAGACGCGTCCGGGTGCTTCGACAGGAATGAATCCGGCCCACACCCACATGCCGACCGCGAAGAACGCATAGACAATCGGGATGAACCGGCGCGGGCTCAGTTTGGCGACCAGAGCGCCGTACAACGGTGTGGCGGCCAGCATGACCAGGAACACCATGCCCCAGATCCAGGGCAGTACCGCCGAACCGCCTGCGGCGGCGCCCAGTTGTTCGCGCACCGGGCGGATCACGTAATAGGCGAACAGGACCAGGAAAAAAAACGCACCCGAAAAAATGCTGGCCCGCAACTCGGTTGCGGACATGGGGGTTGCGGGTTGGGATTCGGCAGGCTGGCTCATTCAGGGGCGAGTGTAGCCAGCACGGCGCGGGCAATGCCATCATCATGCGATGAAACTTCTGTCGATCCATCGTTATCCGGTCAAGTCCATGGGCGGGTCGGCGCTCGCACACGCCATGGTGGGTGCGCTCGGTATCCAGGGCGATCGGCGATTCATGTTGCTGGATGCCGAGGGTCGGTTTGTGACTGCGCGCGAGCGGCCGCATCTCTTGTTGTGGCGAGCGGCATGGATGGACGAAACCCAGGTCGAGTTGATTGCCCCCGATGGGGAACGTCATCGACCCATCGTGGGCGACATGCAAGTCGACGTGCGAGTGTGGGATGACACGTTCCCTGCTCGATTGGCCGATGAGGCCACCACGAAGTTTCTCAGTGAACGATTCGGTGAGTCGTTGCGGTTGGTTTTTGTCGAGGATCCGAGTCCGCGCGCTGTGGATCCGAAGTACGGCGATCCCGACGATCGGGTCGGGTTTGCCGATGGTTATCCCCTGTTGCTGCTTTCCGATGCGTCGCATGCGGAATTGGTTCGTCGCGTCGGGCAGCCTCTGTCGATCATGCGGTTTCGACCGAATCTGATTGTCAGTGCCGGCGCGCCGCACGCCGAGGATGATTGGCAGCAGATACGCGTCGGCACCTGTGAATTTGATCTGGTCAAACCCTGTGTGCGTTGTGTGTTGACCACTGTGGATCCGGAAACCGGAACGCCTCATCCGGATCGGGAGCCGCTGCGCACACTGATCACGTACCGGCGTGGCGCGAAGGGCGTGACGTTCGGCATGAACCTCATTCCCCGGGTGTTCGGCACCCTGCAGGTGGGTGATCCCGTCGAGGTGCTGCGGTGATCCGCATCGGCTTGTTGGTGGGTCTGCTGCTGTTGACGGCTTGTCAGCCAGTCGGATCGCCGGAGCCTTCGGGCGCTCCGGTGCTGTCGATCAAGCCCGACATCGTGCTGGTGACACTCGACACCACGCGTCGTGATGTCATCGGATGTTATGGCGAGGCGAATGCCGCGAAGACGCCCAATCTGGATGCACTGTGCCGCGCGGGTTTGCGTTTTGACCAGGCCATCGCGGTGGCGCCAGTCACATTGCCAGCCCATGCGAGCATCATGACCGGGCAATATCCGGCACGGCACGGCGCCCGCTACAACGGCAACTTTCAGTTGGCCGACGAAGCGTCGACGCTGGCCGAACAATTGAGCGAACAAGGATATCGGACCGGCGCGTTTGTCTCGGCGTTCGTGCTGGAACATCGATTTGGTCTGAAGCAAGGGTTCGCCGTGTATGACGATACTTTGATCAGGCATCGGGCGGATTTGCGCTGACTGGCAGCGAGCGCAGTGCGAGCGGCACGACAGCAGCCGCATTGGCATTCCTCGATCAGGCCAAGCCCGATCAGCCGCTGGCGTTGTGGGTGCATTATTTTGATGCGCATGCACCGTATCAAGGGCAAGTGGACGAACCAGATCCGGGTGTTGCCTATCGATCCGAAGTTGAAGCCATGGATGCCGCATTCGGGCGCCTCCGCGAAGCCGTCGCCAGACGTGGGCGACCGGTCATCTGGTGGGTGTTGGCCGACCATGGTGAGGGACTGGGTGAGCATGGTGAGCGGACCCATGGCTTGTTTGTCTACGACAGCACCGTCCATATTCCGATGTGGTTGTCCGCACCAGGCATCGCTGCGGGCGCGCGCGACGATCTCGCGACACAAGTGGATGTGTTGCCGACCACGCTGGGTTTGCTCGGACTGCCGTTGCCGGTCGATGTGGACGGGATCAACCTGCTGGCCTCAAAACGTGAGACCGATGCACAAGTGGTCGTTGAAACCGCATTGCCGTATTTCGATTTCGGGATTTCGCCGCTGCATGCGTTGCGCGGCCACTCGCATAAATACATCGCCGCGCCAAAGCCGGAGTTTTATGATCTGGCCACCGATCCTGCGGAACAGACGAATCTGATTCCGGGTGACCAACCCACAGGCCTTGCGGCGGAGTGGTCGGTCGATCTGGATGGTTACCTGCTTGAATACGGAAGCATTGATCAGGCGGTTACGCGTGCGGCCAGCGCCGATGCGGAAACCAGCGAACGACTTCGATCCCTCGGCTACTTGTCCGGATCCGACATGGGCCTTGGTCAACTCGATCCCAAGGATGCGGTGGCCTTGGTCGACGGGCATTCACGGGCCGTCGAATTGGCCGGTGCACAACGAATGACCGAGGCGATCGACGAGTTGGATCGTGTGCTGGTCTCTTTCCCGGGCGCCCGTGCAGCGTTGTACCTGCGGGCAAGACTGTTGGCGGCGACCGGTCAATACGTTGCCGCCGAAGTGGACGCCAAGGCAATCAATACGCGTCATCCGGATGCCGACTCCGTGTTGCTGGCAGCTCAGTTGGCCTTGTTGCTGCGTCGTCCCGATGATGCTCGCGTCCTGTTGGCTGAAGCCACGCGGCTGGACCCGAATCATGGCGGTGCGCTGGTGGTGCTGGGTGATCTCGCACTTCAGGACGGCAATCGTGATCAGGCGCGTGCGTATTTCCAGCAAGCGCTCGACAAGGATGGCGGCCGTATTGGTCGCCAGGTTCGTGCGCGTTTGCAACGAATGGAGCAGCCGGCGCCGGTCCCCGGCCAGTGATTGGCTCGAGTCCTTGTGCTTCGCTTTGCGAAGCACAAGGGCGAAGTGTTTGCCTAACCCCCTCCTTGTGCTTCGCTTCGCGAAGCACAAGGACGAAGTGTTTGCCTAACCCCCTCCCAACCCTCCCCGAACATCGGGGAGGGCTGATCTGGGCTAGTCCTGAACTTCGCGGCAACCTGTCACCTGTGGGAGCGGCTTTAGCCGCGATGCCGCGAAGTTCCAAAGAATTTCTAGCGAGGCAAGGCCTGCGCAGGTAACCCGCCAAAGTATTGAAGTCCCAGCCCGTAGGCAGCAGGATTCCGTTGCTGGATCGAAGCACGCAAGGCTTCGGCTTCGGCTTGGCGACCGAGCATCGTCAGGGCTGCCGCCGCACCCATGCCGGCAAGATCGGCTGCCGGGTGGTTTCGATCGATCCCCTGAAATGCCTTGAGCGCCACGTCGGCTTGCCCGGCGCGTAACGCCAGGCCACCCAGTCGCAAGGGATCGACTGTCTGTCCCGGCAGGGCGGACAAGGTTCGAAGGGCGGTGGCGGCATCGGCATAACGTCCGGTCCGTTCGGCAATGGCGATGGCGGCTTCCAGGCTGCCTGCATCGGGCGGTTGGTTTGTTTTCAGGACATGCTCGATGGCTGTCCATGCTTCGTCCCAGCGTTCGAGATTGGCGAGCGCAACCGCCTGATTGGTCCGGGCCATGGTGCGTGCCGGATCCAAAGCCAGAACGGCCTGCCAGTGCGGCAACGCCGCTTCATCCTGGCCGAGTTGCATGTGCAGTTCGGCAATGCGGTAGTGCGCCTGAGTGTCATCGAGGGTGCCCCGCAGTGACGACTTGAACGATTCAATGGCCTCGCCGTTGGCACCGGACTGCGCCAGAAGGTCGCCGAGAACAAAGCGGCCGTACTGCAGATCGGGAGCGTCGGCGACCAACTGGCGAGCGAGCCGGATGGCCTCCGGTAACTGCGTCTGGCGGTCCAGTTCCTGCAACGCCATGATCTGTTGATGCACCTTGACCAGTGCGGCCGGATTCTGGTCGTGTCGGGTCGAGTTCTGCGACTGCCCGAGGTAACCGAGGCTCTTCAGTGTCCGGAGTGCGTCCTGGGTGGGCTCGGCCACATTCGCAGGTTCGGGCCGATCAAGCGCCGCCAGTTGCAGCGCATCGGCCATCGCCGGTTCGTCAGCCGCCAGATTCACGGATTCGGTCGGATCGTCCTGCCAGCGATACAGTTCGTGGCTGGCTGCGGGCCCAGGTTCGCCCGTGCCGATCCATTTCAGCGAACCTTCGCGCAAGCTCCTGATCGGTCGCGTGCCGTAGGCAAACTGGCCGTAGAAGGATTCCGCGTAGGCAGCGGGCAGCGTCTGAGCCTGCCCGGCCAGCGTCGGCAGCAAACTGACACCCTCGATGCCCGCCAAGGGTTCTGCGCCGGCCAGTTCCAGCAGCGTGGGTGCCAGATCGACCAGCCTTGGCAAACCCGCTCGTTGGCCAGGGGCGAACCGGTCCGGAGCCCACCACAGCATCGGCACCAGCAGCGTGCTGTCGTACAACAACAGACCGTGGTCCAGTTCGTCATGGTCACCCAGTCCTTCCCCATGGTCACCGGTGAGCACCAGCACAAACGGTCGGCCTGACTCACTCAAGGTTTCCAGAAGGGGCGCCAGCGCGCGACCCATGCTGCCGATTTCGGCGTCGTAGCGTTCGCGGGCCGTCGCGCCGTCCGGCAGGTCGTGCTGCAGATAAGGGGCGTGCGCATCGAACAAATGCAGCATCAGGAATCTGGGCCGGGTCGTGTCGGCGTTCCACCAGGCCAATGCGGCCGGGACGGTGGTGGTCGCCGGGCGCTCCAATACGGCGCTGCCGGCAACGGTGCCCGTAGGTTGGTCGTACGTTTCGAACCCCCTGCCCAGCCCGAATTCAGGGTCCAGTGGGTAGGCGCTGACAAAGGCGCCGGTGCGGTAACCGGCTTTCTGGAGCCGTTCCTGCAGCAGCGGTGGGGCGTCCCCGAGTCGCTGGCCATTGTTGCGGAGGCCGTGACGGTTGGGGTTCAGCCCCGACAGCATCGATCCGTGGGCTGGCAAAGTGATCGGGGTGGGGCTGGCTGCTGCGTCGAATCGGGCCGCGCCGGTCCACAGCGGCGCCCATTCGGGCTGGCTGGCGGCCACGGCAGCAAACCGGTCGGCCCGGGTGGTGTCGAGGGACACCAGAATCAGATCGGGCGGTGCTTTGGGGCTGGAACAGCCCGCCAGCAGCACAAAGCCGACCCACGCAGCGATCCGGACGAGTCCGGGAAGATCTGGCATTTTCACACTGTTGTGGTCAAGTCCGGGCAGATAGTTTACTCTCACACGTTCATGGGAAGGTTGGTCAAATGGCCAACCTAATGGGCTTGTTTCAAAACAGATGCGGGGGTTGTATGAAGTTGAACGGTATGTTGGCAGGTGTTTTTGCGTTGACTGTGGCGATGTCCAGTCAGGCAGCGGAGCCGTGGGAAGCGTTTCTTGACCAGGTGCGGATCAAGCAGGCGATTGCCGATAGCTTGACCCCGGAGCAACTCGAAGCTCGCAAGGTTCGTCTTGCCCAGTTCATGTACCAGCAGTCGCTGTTGGGTGGTGGTCGTACTCCAGGCAACACCTGCCCGGGCGCCGTCCTCGAAACGACCAATGGCCCGTTCAACGACACCACGGTCGGTGGTGTTGATGACTATGATCTCCCTGCCGATACTGCGGCTCCCACTTGCACGGCTTCCAGCACCTGTACGGGCGCTGGCCCTGCCGGGTCCCTCCCACGCGGTGCGGTCTACACGGGCACCGGTACTGGCCCCGATCGTGCGTTCGCGATTCGCTCGTCGACGGCCTGCACGATGACCATCACGATGGATCCGACCGGCGCTGAAGACATGGCGCTGATCGCCTACCAGAGTGCTTGCTCGAGCGCGCTGAGTGATTGCGCATGCGTCGACGATACGGGCGTGGGCGGTGGAGCTGAATCGGTCACGCTCGATATGGCAGCCGGTACGGATTATTTCGTCGTGGCCGACGGTTATTCGACCGGTGCAACGCCTCCGGGTCCCGCTGGTGCTTACACGATGACGTTCAACGGCCCGGGCTGCACACTCGTTGGCTCGTCGACCGTCACCTACACCAACACCGCCGGCCCACTGAATTACACGGGCAACGTCGGTGTTGCTACGGCAGTCCAGAACGTCAATGTCACTGCAGGCGGCATGAACACGGGCAGTCTGACGATCCAGAGCTGCGCATTCTCCGGCGCCAATGCCGGCGACTTCTCGTTCAGTCCTGCACAGTCGTTCCCGCTAGCCGTCGCCGCTGGTGCCAGCGTCAACTTGCCGGTCGTGATGACCGCCAGCGCCGGCGGTGCACGCGCCGCCACGCTGACCTGCCAAACCCCGAATGCAACGGCACCGAGCGGCACGTCGTTTGTGGTCAACCTCACCGGTACGGCCACCGCAGACGTGAACCCAACCTTGACCTATGCCCCGACGGCCAACACCGCGATCAACTTCGCCGGTGGTGCACCGGGTACGGCGAACAGCAGCATTGCCATCACCTCTGCTGGCGCGGTGGGTGCGGGTCAAACCTCCGTCACGGCCTGCGTTTTCGCTGGCGGTACGCCGGGTGCGTTCACGGTTTCGACGACGCCTGCGAATGGCGTGTTCAACACCGGTACGACTTCGGGCTCCATCGATCTGACGTGTACCCGCGGCGGCGTTGCCACCACTTCAACCTTGTCCTGCACGGAAACCTCGGGTCTTCCAACACGAGGTATCGCAACCACGCGTTCCTGGCCGGTCAACTGCCCGGCGGCCGATAGCCCGCTGTTGTCCGCTACCAAGACTGTTTCCGGCAGCTTCACGCCGGGTGGCGCGATCGCCTATACGATCACGATCACGAACACCGGTACCGGCGCTCAGCCAGACAACGCTGGCGATGAGTTCGTCGACGTGCTGCCGGGTCAACTGACGCTGGTCGGGGCAAACGCCACAGCTGGTACCGCGCTGGCCAATGTCGGCACCCGTACGGTCACCTGGAACGGTGCCCTGGCGGCAGGCGCATCGGTGACGATCACGATCAATGCCAACATTGCCAATACGCTGGGTGCGGTCACGAACCAGGGTACGGTGAACTTCGATGCCGATGCCAACGGTTCCAACGAATCGAGTTCGACCACGGATGATCCAGCCGTCAACGGCGCGAACAATGCCACCACGTTTGCAATCGCTGGGCAGTTGCTGGCAATCCCGACGCTGAGCCACTGGAGCAAGCTGCTTGCAGTCCTCTCCGTGCTGCCGATGGGCCTTGGCTTCTGGGCGTTCCGCGCCCGTTCTGCCTGAACCCCTGCGCGGCCCTGAGTCGCGTTGAAGGTTCGCCGAAAAACCCCGGGTAACCGGGGTTTTTCTTTGGCTCGATCTCGCGCGGCTTCTTGGAATTTTGTGTGCTGAGTGCCGATGGTCAGCTTCGTGGAGTCAATGCTCTAATCGCCTGCGCCGACACTCGATGATCGAATCAGGAAGGCCCATGTACGACTACATCATTGTTGGTGCTGGATCCGCCGGATGTGTGCTCGCAAACCGCTTGAGCACGAATCCGTCCAACCGCGTGCTGTTGCTGGAGGCTGGTCCGACGGACTGGCACCCGTTCATCCATATGCCGGCCGGCATCGCGAAGCTGGTCAATCGCAAGGGCGTGAACTGGGACTACAGCACCGAACCCGAGCCGGAACTCAATCAGCGGGCATTGTGGTGGCCAAGAGGCAAGGTGCTCGGCGGTTCCAGTTCGATCAACGCCATGTGCTACATCCGCGGCCATCGGCGCGACTACGACACCTGGGCACAAGCCGGCAATACCGGGTGGTCGTTCGACGAGGTCCTGCCTTACTTCCGCAAGTCGGAAACGAACGAACGAGGTGCGGATGCGTACCACGGTGACAGTGGACCGCTGAATGTGGCGGACCTCCGATACACGAACAAACTGTCGTCGGTGTTCATTGATGCCGCCGTTGAGGCCGGTTTTTCCCGCAACCCCGATTTTAACGGCGAACGCCTGGAGGGTTTCGGTCTTTACCAGGTGACGCAGAAAGGCGGCCAGCGGTGCAGTGCTGCGGCCGGATATCTGCGGCCGGCGGAAGGTCGCGACAACCTGACGGTCCTGACGAAAGCTCAAGTTCAGAATGTGGTGATCCACAATGGTCGTGCCACGGGTGTGGCATACAAGCACCAGGGTGCCCTGCAGCACGCCGAGGCAGCAAAGGAAGTCATCCTGTCGGGCGGTGCACTCAATTCACCCCATCTGCTGATGCTGTCGGGCGTGGGCGATCGTGACGCGCTGGCCGCGTTTGGCATCACCAGTCAGGCCCACCTGCCGGGTGTCGGCCGTAACCTGCATGACCATCTCGATGCCTGCACGATCTTCCACTGCAAGGAACCGATCACCTACGACCGAACGAATGACGCCGTGATTGCGCTGCAATATGCGTTCTTCAAACGTGGGCCGGGCACGTCGAACATTGCCGAGGCCGGTGGGTTCCTGCGTTCGAAACATGCGCCGGATGAACGTCCGGACATCCAGTTCCATTTTGTCCCGGCGATTCTCGATGACCATGGCCGCAACCGCATCAAGGGCTTCGGCTTCACGATGCACGCCTGCCACTTGCAGCCGCGCAGCCGCGGTTTTGTCGATCTGCGTTCGGCGAACCCCGATGACAAGGTCAGGATCGTCGCGAATTACCTCACCGACCCGCTGGATCGCGCAACGATGATCGAAGCCGTCCGGTCGGCGCGCAAGATCGCCCATGCGCCCAGTCTTGTGCCGTATCGCGGCGCCGAGATGTTCCCGGGCGACAACGACGATTCCGATGAGGCGATCCTCGCGTTCCTGCGCCGCAAGTGTGAAACCGTCTATCACCCGGTCGGCACGTGCCGGATGGGCAATGACGATCAAGCCGTGGTGGGTGCTGACCTCAAGGTCCATGGCGTCCAGGGCCTGCGTGTCGTCGACGCTTCGGTGATGCCGACCATCGTGTCGGGCAATACCAATGCACCGACGATCATGATCGCCGAGAAAGCTTCGGATCTGATCCTCGGGTCATGAAGGCGCGTCCGGCAAACTTGCTGGACGCACCGTGAAGAAGATCCTGCTCGTTGGCGCCAGCGGCCTGTTCGGTCGTGGTTTGGCGCGCGGGCTGTCGGCCGAGCCCGGATTCGACCTGATCCTGGCCGGCCGTCGTTTGGCACCACTCGAAAAACTTCGGCAAGCGTTGCTGGTTGACGCGCGCAGCAAGATCCAGACTGCGGTGCTCGACATCGCCGATGGCAGTCTGAGGGACACCCTTGTCCGTTGGCAGCCGGACCTCCTGATCCATTGCGCCGGCCCGTTTCAAGGTGCCGATCGCCGGGTTGCCGAAGCATGTCTTGCCCAGGGCGTTCATTACCTTGATCTGGCCGATGCGCGCGATTTTGTCGGCGGCATCTCGGCGCTCGATGCCGAGGCGCGTGCCGCCGGCCGATTCGTCTTGTCCGGTGCTAGTACCGTGCCTGCGCTGAGCGGTGCCGTGGTTCGGCGCCTCGCGGCTGGATGTACTGCGGTGCATGGGATCGACATCGCCATCGCACCGGGAAATCGAACCGAGCGCGGGCTCGCGACGGTGGCCGCGATCCTCGGCTATTGCGGCAAGCCGATTCCAGCCTGGACCGACGGTCGGCGTCAGCACGTGTTCGGATGGTTGGATCTGCATCGACCCCTGTTTGCCGGCCCGATCGGAAGACGCTGGCAAAGTGCCGTGGACTTGCCTGACGTCGACCTGTTGCCGAACCGTTACCCGGAGTTGAAGACGCTCAGGCTCAGTGCCGGTCTCGAACTGTCGCTGCTGCATCTGGGGTTGTGGAGTTTGTCCTGGTTGGCGCGTTGGCACCTGTTGCCGCTGTCGCGTCTCGCCCCGTTGCTCAAATGGTGTTCCGACTGGCTCGTGCCGTTTGGCACCGACACCGGCGGCATGTGTGTACAACTGACCGGCAGCGACGTCGAAGGCAAAGTGATCCAGCGTCGCTTTGATCTGATCGCCGAGCAAGGGATTGGCCCGAGAGTGCCGACACTGGCGGCATTGATCCTCGCAAAGCGCCTGAGAGATGGTGTGCCAATCGAAGTGGGTGCGCGTGTCGCAGACGCGGATCTGGACTACGCGGAGTTCGAGCGCGAATGGCAGGCGTTGGGGATGCGCGCCGTGTTGTCGGGCTGAGTGACGCGCGATCGAACGAGGCAAGTGGCACAAACGAAGCATCCCTTCTCCCGTCTCACGGGAGAAGGTGGCCGAAGGCCGGATGAGGGACAGAATGGCGCGAAGGTTCGGCGGGAGAAGAAACGTGTCAGGCAAGCCCCAACGCTTCCGCGACCAGCGCCGGTGTTTCCATGTGCAGGTGGTGGGTGCCGGTCAAATGGCGCACCTGCGCGTTGCGTACCAGCGCGATCCGTTCCTTCATCAGATCAACCGGCACAAACGGCATCGGTGGGTCGGCCAGCACGATGCGGGTGTCACATTCGATGCCGGCCAGATACGCGCGGATCTGCGCTTCGGTCAGACGAATTGCGCTGGTGAGTGTGAGCCGTGGATCGGATGACCAGACCAGCCGCCATCCTGTGCACGTGTGCCGCGTTCGCACAACAGTCGCGCTGACGCCTCACTGAGTGGCATGTCCTTGTTGCTCCGGCGGGCTGCTACGGCCTGATTCATCTCCGCGAACAGCCGAAGTTGTTTTCCGGCAATTGCGCCGCGATCACGCAAGGCCTCACGCAGCAGTGGCAGTGCGCGGGATTCCGGCGTGCTGATGGGGCCGAGCGATTCCACCAGATACAAGCGGTCCACTCGCTCCGGCGCTGCTGCGGCCAGCACCGCGGCAATGGCGCCACCGAGAGAATGTCCGAGCAGTGAGAAGCGGGTCCAGCCCAGGGCATCCACTGCCTGCAGAACTTCGCCGAGATAGTCGACATAGTGATACCAGGCGCCGGCCGGTCGATGGTCGGATCGACCGTGGCCCACCAGATCGAGGGCCACTACGTCATAACCTGCCAGAAACGGTCGCATCGGCAGGAAACTGGCTGCATTGTCGAGCCAGCCATGCAAAGCCAGCAATTTTGGCTTGCCGCTCTGCTGCATGTGCAACGCCGACAGGCGCAGATCTTTCAGTTGCAGGTCGATTTCGTGCATGGCGCGGATGGGTTTCGGGTCAGCGGGTCGAATGGGTCGACACAGGTTCGTCGCCGGCGAGTGCGACATCGGCGGCGAGACGGCGCGCGTCGACATGGGTATTCAAGTGAGCTTCAAACGCAGCCCGCGTTGGGGCTACCTGCGGAGTGTCGAGCCAGTCCCGGCACTGCGCCAGCGCGAGCTTCGCCAGAAAGCTGGCGTGATCCGCCCCGGCATTCAGGCACGCGTGATACTGGAACGACTCGCCGCCGGATTCGAGGAACAAGTCGCGATTCTGCATCGCAATTTCTTCCAGTGTTTCCAGGCAGTCGACAGCAAAGCCGGGGCAGGCCACATCCAGATGACGGATGCCGCGAGCGGCCAGATCCTTGAGGTGCGCGTCGGTATAGGGCGACAACCATCGTTCGCGTCCGACGCGAGACTGGAACGACAGCGACCAGCTGTCGGCCGGACGGCCCAGTGCTTCGGCAACACGACGCGCGGTTGCCAGCGCCTGGCAATGGTAGGGGTCGCCCGAGCGCACGTAACGTTCTGGAATGCCGTGGAACGAGAACAACAGATGGCGCGACGGGTCGAGTTTGGGTCGAAGGTTGTCGGCCAGCATCTCGATGTAACCCGGGGCACGATAGTAGTCGGGCAGGAATCGCAGTTCCGGCAGCCAGCGCCAGGTCTTCAGTTCGTCAGCGACGGCATCAAACACCGACGCGGTGGTGGTGGCCGAATACTGCGGATACAGCGGGATCACCAAAACTCGACGCGTATGGGCATCATGTAGAGCGCGCAACACCGTGCGCAGATTCGGATTGCCGTAGCGCATGGCCGATACCACGCTCACGTTCGGATGCTGCAGGGCCACTTCTGCCCCGACAGCTTTGGCCAAGGCCTCGCTGTGAACGGCCAGTGGCGAACCTTGGTCGGTCCACACCTGCTGGTAGGCATGGGCACTGCGGCGTGGCCGTACCGTCAGGATCACGCCGTGCAGGAGGGGCAGCCAGAACCAGCGCGGGAGTTCGATGACGCGCGGGTCACTGAGGAACTCGGCGAGATAACGCCTTACCGCTGAAGTGGTTGGCGCGTCAGGAGTGCCAAGGTTGACGAGCACGATGGCGGTGCGCTCGGGACTTGGGTGGCGATAGGGCAACTGGGCATGAAAGTTCATGCCGCAATGGTAGCAACGGCTTTGTCGTGTTGATGCATGGACGGATCAGTCGTCCAATGCGACGCGCAGTTCCAGCCGGAATTCGATGTCGCCCCGGTTGTTCTCGTATTCGCGCCCGCGTGTGACTTGGCCACCAACGCGTCTCCCTCCAGCAGGAACACCAGTTGTTCGAGGTCGGCTTTGGTCCGGCAGGTTCCCGAGAACACGATGGTTCCCGAACGGTCGTAGAAATTGAACAAGGTCGCATCCTTGGGTAGCCACCGAAGCACCCGTTCCCGCAACTCGGCGATCCGTGGATCCGAGTCTGGTCGTCCCGATGGACTGGTCGGCCTCGCGGGTGTCGTGTTTCCAGTAGAGCGGCCCAGGCGCCAAACCGGCGGTGCATCGATGCGCGGAAAGCGTGCCCAGCGGTCTTCGATCTCAAAGGAATAGGGAATCCCCTTGCAGCCGTCACCACACCAGATCGGAAACTCGTTCTGAAGGGTGCGCTGTTCGTGGACGATCAAGGCGCCGTCACTGGCGACCGCAAACGCGAGTGATTGATTGCGGCGATCATCCTGTGCCACTGCACCTGGAAGGCTCCGTTCTGTATTCGAAAAACGCAGCCAGCCTTGGTCACACTGCCCCCCGGAGAGTTCGGCAATGAACTCCGGAGCAGGCCCCAGGCGAGCGAGTTGTTCGATATGCCGCCGTGGCGAATCGAGCAAGCGCGGATCAAGCGAGGCTCGCTCCCGCCAGGCTGACCAGGCGTCCGGGTGATCCCGACGGAATGATTCGGTGCGCTGGGCCATGTCGGCATCACTGCGCCGCAGGCGAAGGTGGATCGGAGATCCGGAGGCTATCGAATCCAGTGTCAGGGCGATCCAATCATTCCCTGCGTCGGGTGGCGCGATGTTCTGCGCCAGATTCAGGCCAAAGCCACCGGAGCTCTGCAAGGTGTAGCTTCCGTCGAGCGAGGGGCAACCCGTGCCGGCAGGCTCGGGTAATGCATCGTCGCCGGTCCGATGCGTGCAACTGATCAGAAACGGGGTGAGGATGATCAGCATCCAGACGCTCGAATACTGCGCCCATCCCGGAATCAAGCCTTGTCTGGCAAGCCGGCTCACGCCGATTCCGGCTCCGGAACTTCATGTTGCTGCATGGTCCAGAGTTGTGCGTATCGACCGTTTTGCGCCAGCAAGTCTTCATGCCGGCCGCGTTCAATGATCCGGCCCTGATCCATGACCAGAATCTGGTCGGCACCCACAATCGTCGACAGGCGGTGCGCGATGATCAGCGAAGTACGGTTTTTCGCCAGTTGTTCGAGTTCGGCCTGGATGCGTCGTTCCGTGCGTGTATCGAGCGCCGAGGTTGCTTCGTCGAGAATCAGGATCGGCGGATTCTTGAGGATGGTGCGGGCGATTGCGACGCGCTGTTTCTCACCGCCAGACAGCTTGAGTCCGCGTTCACCAACCATCGTATCGAGGCCTTTCGGCATCTGCGTGATCAGCGTGGCCAATTGCGCGGCACGGGCCGCTTCGGTGATGTCTTCCGCTTCGGCATCAACCCGGCCATACCGGATATTGAAGCCGATCGAGTCGTTGAACAACACGGTGTCCTGCGGGACGATGCCGATCGCATGCCGCAGCGAAGTCTGGGTGACCGAACGGATGTCCTGACCATTGATCCGGATGCTGCCGGAATCGATGTCATAAAAACGATAGAGCAGTCGGGCCAGCGTGGACTTGCCTGCACCGGTCGTGCCGACGACCGCAACCGATTGCCCGGCTGGAACCTCGAAACTGACGCCACGCAGGATGGGTCGGTCGGACTCATACGAAAAAAACACGTTGTCGAACTGGATGCCACCACCGCCCGCTTGCAGCGGCACGGCGTCCGGGGCGTCGGCGACGTCTCGCTGCTGGTGCAGCAGCGCAAACATGTTCTCGATGTTGGTCAACGCTTGTTTGACCTCGCGATAGACCATGCCGAGGTAATTGAGCGGCATGGCGAGTTGAATCAGGAAGGCATTGACCATCACCAGGTCACCCAGACTCAACGCGCCGGCCACCACGCCTTCGGCGGCACGCCAGACCAGCAGGGTGAGGCCCGTCGCCACAATCACGCTCTGGCCGACGTTGAGCACGGCCAGCGACTTCAGGGCCTTCACTTCGGCTTCTTCCTGAGCCACCAGGGTGAGGTTGTAACTGCGCGACTCGAAGCTTTCGTTATTGAAGTACTTGACGGTTTCGTAGTTCAGCAGCGAATCGACGGCGCGGCCGGCGGCTTGCGTATTCGCTTCGTTCTTGGCACGGTAAAAGCGGATGCGCCACTCGGTAACCACAAACGTATAGGCGACATAGGTAGCGAGTGTGGCCAGTGTGATGACCGCAAACGTCCAGTCGAATGCCTGAATCAGGATGATGCAGACCACGGTGATTTCGAACAGCGTCGGCAGGATGGTGTAGACCGTCCAGTCGAGCAGGTCGGTGACCGCTTCCATGCCGCGTTCCAGGTCACGCGATACGGCACCGGTCTGCCGATTGAGATGAAAACGCAGGGACAGGGCATGCAGGTGCTCGAACACCTGCAGCGTGAGCAGTCGCGCCGTGCGTGCCATGACCCGCGCGAACACGATCTGGCGCAGTTCCTGAAACGTCGTCGAGGACAGTCGAAGCGCGCCATAAGCGACCAGCAAGGCCAGGGGCACCATCCGCAGATCCGGTGCCACGTCGAGGCCATCGACGATCCATTTGAGCAACACCGGGACAGCAATGATCGACAGCTTCGCCGTGATCAGGAACATCAATGCCAGCAGCACCCGTCGGCGAAACCGCCAAACGTAGGGCCACAGCGCAAGCAGGGTTTCCCCGGCGCCGCGCGGATGGCGGTCAAGCCTCAGTGCTGGCTCTACCGGTTCGGCGGTGTTCAGTGCTGGTCGCCCAAGGTGTCATCGTCCGCAGGAGCCTCAGGTGCTTCCGGGGCGGCTGCTGCTTCTGGGGCAGCAGGTGCTTCCGGGGCAGCAGGTGCTTCCGGGGCAGCAGGTGCTTCCGGGGCAGCAGGTGCTTCAGGGGCAGCAGGTGCTTCCGGGGCAGCAGGTGCTTCAGGGGCAGCAGGTGCTTCGACGGGTGCTGTGGCTTCAGGCGGTGCTGGCGGTGCTGGCGGTGCTGGCGGAGCCGGAACTGGAATCACGTCGCCATTCTTGCGGACAGCCTCGATGCCGATGCGCGCGGCAATCTGCGCGAGTTTGATTTCCGTGTCGCCCTTGCCGTTCAGAATGACCACCCGCTCCAGACCTTCGTCTTCCTTCAGGCTGGCCAGATAACCGCCGAGTTCGTTGATGCCGAGCGTAAACGCATCGACTTCGAACCGTGTTTCGTCGAGCTGCTTGACCTTGATCTGTTTCGCGGCCAGGGCGGGGCCGGCAAACGCGGCAAGAGCGAGCAACAGCAGGGTGCGAAGCTTCATTGGAACCTCAGCGCTTATTGACATTGATGACACGGGTGCCGGCAATGCGGTCATGCAGACAACGCCGCTCTTCGCCGAAGATGAACAGTGGATTGGCGAGGCCAAACAGCCCGCCCAGCACAGGTATGAGCCCGATGGCCTGAATCACGCCATAACGAAGCACGATGAGTTTCCAGAACTCCGGTTGGCGGCCTTCCATGTCGACGATGCGGATGTCGACGAGGCGTTTTGCCCAGGTCTGGCCCCAGTAGAACAGCGGAAAGCCCTGGACCAGGACATAGACAAGAAAACCGACGAGCGTGATCTTGAGGCTGAACAGGAAATCGACTTCGTTCGCCAGAACCGCCTTGAAGAAACCGCCCAACCACAGCAGGGGTACAAACACGATCAACAGGATCAAGGCGTCGATGATCGCGGCCAACAGGCGGATGCCACGGTCGGCAAGTTCGAACTCCGGCGGTGCAGGCTGGTTGTCGGCCAACTCGGACCTGGGCGGGGTATACGGATTCTGTGCGTCCATGGGCGAGTCCTCGTTCAGGCTTTGGGCAAGGTAACACCACGCTGGCCCTGGTACTTGCCGCCGCGGTCCTTGTAAGAGGTTGCACAAACCTCGTCGGATTCGTAGAACAACATCTGTGCCACGCCTTCGTTCGCATAGATCTTTGCGGGCAAGGTCGTGGTGTTCGAGAACTCGAGCGTCACGTGGCCTTCCCATTCCGGCTCCAGCGGCGTGACGTTGACGATGATGCCGCAACGCGCGTACGTGCTCTTGCCGAGGCAGACGACCAGCACGTTACGCGGAATGCGGAAGTACTCGACGGTCCGCGCCAGCGCGAACGAATTCGGCGGAATGATGCAGACGTCGGAGGTGACGTCGACAAAACTCTGCGGATCGAAGGCTTTCGGATCGACGATCGTCGAGTTGATGTTCGTGAACAGCTTGAATTCGTCCGAGCAGCGGATGTCGTAGCCGTAGCTCGACGTGCCGTAGGACACGATCCGTTGACCATCGGCGGCATGCCGCACCTGGTTCGGGGCGAATGGTTCGATCATGCCCGTTGATTCGGACATGCGTCGGATCCAGCGGTCGGATTTGATGCTCATGTGTTCTGGATGACGATGTTGGGGAAGGCGATTTTCTTGTTTCTGGCCTGCAAGCTCAACCGCGCGGCCGTCTTGCGGGCGATTTCGCGGTACATGAGTGCAGCCGGCGAATTCGGGCTGGCGGCAACCGTCGGGGTCCCGCTGTCGGCCTGCTCGCGGATCATCATCTGCAGTGGCAGCGCGCCCAGGACCGGCACGCCGTATTCGGTGCCCATCCGGTCGGCGCCGCCGGAGCCGAAGATATGTTCGACATGACCGCAGTTCGTGCACTGGTGCAGGGCCATGTTTTCGACGATGCCGAGCACCGGTACCTCGACCTTCTCGAACATCTTCAGCGCTTTCTTGGCATCCAGCAGCGCGATGTCCTGCGGCGTGGTGACAATCAGCGCGCCGGAGACCGGTACGCGCTGGCACAGCGTCAACTGGATGTCGCCGGTGCCGGGTGGGAGATCGATGATCAGGTAATCGAGATCCTGCCAGTTCGTATCGGTCAGCAGTTGCTGCAAAGCCTGCGTGACCATCGGACCACGCCAGATCATCGGCGTGTCCTCTTCGATCAGGAATCCGATCGACATGACTTGTACGCCATGGCCGATTTTCGGCTGAATGGTCTTGCCGTCGCTGCTGTCGGGTTTGCCGGAAACACCCATCATGCGCGGTTGGCTCGGGCCGTAGATGTCGGCGTCGAGAATGCCGACACGAGCGCCTTCCGCCTGCAGCGCCAGCGCCAGGTTGGCCGCCGTCGTGGACTTGCCGACGCCGCCCTTGCCGGAGGCTACGGCAATGACATTCTTGATGCCGGGCAGAGGCGTCAGGTCTTTCTGGACTTTGTGCGAGTAAATGCGCTGCGACACGATCACCGTGCCGGCAGCCGCGCCGAGGCAATCCTCGATCTGCGCCTTGAGGGTTTGGGCATACCCAGCCGACGGGTAAGGCAGCTGCACCTCGACCGCGGCCTTGTCGCCGTCGATGCCGATGCCCTTGATGGCGTTCAGGTCTTTCAGGTTCAGGCCACTGTGCGGATCAATGATTCCGGCCAGCATTGCCTCGATGGAGTCGCGCGTCAGCGCCATGGGGTATTCCGGACTGTTCAAAGAACGCCAGTGTAACTGGAAGCCGGGGGTGTCACATCGGGTTGGGTTGTCCTTCCTGCGCACTCGCCGATGTCCGTATCCTTGTCTGCAGGCTCAGGGGCGGGTGCAGGCAGCCAAGGAAATGACCCGCCATCGAGGGGTGTCCAGGGCGGTTTCATGCGGGGACTGGGCCAAGGCAAGAAGCAGGCTTTGATAAAGCTCCGGCTTGTCGAGTTTGTCGACGACGATGTAGCGGATACAACTCACCCGCAGGAATTCGTGGAATCCCTTGCCGTCGGCAATGTACTCCGGCCTCGAGAACGCAACGTTCTCAAGCGCCTCCACCCGGGTCGGCAGCAAGTGCGCAGCCGGACTCGGCCCCACCACCAGAGTTCGGGTGGCCGCGGGCAAGCCGGACAGCAGCGCATGGACTTCATCCAGTTGCACCGATTCGCGTTCCGACCGCAAACGCTCGGCGGTGTCGAAAGTCGACCGGCCGAGGTCAAGATCGAACGTCCGGGTCCCAGGGGTGACCAGCCCGCACTGAGGAACGTAAGGGTGACCTGCAGGCCGATCCCCATCATCAACAAGGACGACAGACCGAGCTTTTGAGCACGAGTCACACAGACTCGAGTGGCGGCGCTCAGTCCGAGCACCACAGCCGCGGTGACCGGAATCAGGTAGTAATTGCCGTCTGCGCCGCGCGTCTCGTAACGCCAGGCCATCAGCAGCACCAAACCAAGGAACGCCAGGGGCCAGAGCAGCCATCCGCTTTGGCTGACTGCCGGGGTGGCAACCACGGGCGGCAAACGCCGCCAGAACAGCGCCAGCATGCCGCACAGCAGCCAGACGTGGCCAGTCCAGGCAATACGGATCTTGGGCAGATCGTCCGGCCGGAACAGGGCTTCGGGCAGCAGCCATGGTGCATCCGACCAATCCTGCGGCCACAACCATTTCAGGCTGCCCGCTGGCGGAGTCAATTCGAAGCCGAGAAAACGCCAGATGGCGACCAGTGGCTCCGGTCCGATCGTGGGTAATCCGCACAACCACCAGGTGCGAAACAACATCGCAAAACAGATCACGATGCTGAATCCCAGAAACCACCCATCACCCGTTTCCCGGGTGACGTTGAAGAGCCAGGTCTTGCCCCTGAAGCAGGCCACGATCAGCATCACCAGGATGATTGCAGCGATCATCGGCAGCACGGTGAGTTTGGCCGAACAGGCCAGCAGGCTCGCGCCGATCACCCAACACAGATCGCCGAAACGCCCCGACTCGAGCCAACGTAGAGCTGCGACGAGTCCGAGCAAGACCAGATACCAGGCAACCACATCGTTCTTGAGCTGCAATGCGGTGGCGCCGATGGCTGGCAGTGACAGCAGGGCAAGCACGGCAACCGGTCGCCAGCCCTTCGGCATGCCGGCGCGTGCAAACAGGTCCGCTGCCAGAAATCCGGCAGCGCAGACAAAAACCAGGCTTTGCGCAAACTGGAAGCTCAGGTCGTGTGCGGCTTCCCAAGGCAACAACCAGGCTTCAAACAGTTTCGGGGCATAGTGCACGGCCGACACGAGGCCCAAAGGTTCGAACAGACTGCCATTCGGCGCCAGCACGGATTGGCCGCGAGCCAGATACCAAAGGGTGTCATATCCGATCACCGCGTTGCTGCGCGCGAGCTGGACAAGCAGGTAGACACCGATCAGAGCCACCACGGCACGCTGCAGAGGCGCCAGCGCGGCGAACGTGCGTAGTCCCGGCATCAGCAGAACGGATTGTCGTCGCCACGCAAAAGAGCCCGCCGCGACGAGCGCAAAGACCAGCAGGAGATTGTCGGGGCTGCCCAATCGGAATCCATGTATGGCGAGCATCAGCAGCCACCACAGACAAGCCCCGGCGCACAAGGCCTTGGCGAGTCGCCAGCCATGGTCGCCGATGCGGTTGTCGCGAATCATCACCAGGCCGAGCGAAACCAATGTCTCAGCTGTCAGCAGGGCGCAGATCAGCGGGAGGTCGACATGATGCCGTCGAAGGTAGAAACAGGCTGCGACGATCAGCACGAACCAGGCGGTACGACTGCCTCGCCAGGCGCACCCCATCGCCACGACTCCGAACAGTATCGCTTCCAGACCACCTTGCAGAACAGCTGGCTGACGCAGGTGCCAAGCCATCGGTCCCGAGAGAATCAGGTCGTCGACGACCGCGAAGGTTGCGACGAGTGCGAGCACGATCGGCCAGACGAGATCGCGCCAGCGACCGAAGTCGCGCGGCGGATGGTCTGTTCCGGTTTCCTGCGCCATGGTTTGGTTGTCCGGAGTCCTGGAGACCGGTTCTTGTTCGGAGCGGAGGTCAGTCCGCGTCGACTGCGTGCGCGTGCTCTCGCGTGGCGAGGAACTGGATATCCGGCCAGCGCTCTTCGGTCAACTGCAGGTTCACCCGGGTTGGCGCGATATAGACCAGCAGGCCGGCAGCGTCATAGGCCAGATTCATGGCGGCCTTTTCCTTGAACTCCGAGAGCTTCTTGTCATCGGCGCAGGCGATCCAGCGCGCGGTCGCGACCTGGACGTTCTCGAATGCGCACTCGACGCTGTATTCGTCCTTCAGTCGGAATGCCACCACTTCGAACTGCAGCGTCCCGACTGCGCCGAGAATGAGGTCATTCGACATGATCGGCTTGAAGAACTGCGTGGCGCCTTCTTCGCTGAGCTGCGCCAAACCCTTGGTCAGCTGCTTCATCTTCAGCGGGTCCTTCAGGCGTGCGCGGCGGAACAGTTCGGGCGCGAAGTTCGGGATGCCGGTGAACACCAAGGGTTCGCCTTCGGTGAAGGTGTCGCCGATCGAAATGGTGCCGTGGTTGTGCAGGCCGATCACGTCGCCCGGATAGGCGCGATCGACGATTTCGCGATCGGAGGCCATGAAGGTCAGCGCGTTCGCCAGCTTCACTTCCTTGCCGGTACGGACATGCAGGGTTTTCATGCCCTGTTCGTAGTGCCCGGAACAGATGCGCATGAAGGCGACGCGGTCACGGTGATTGGGATCCATGTTGGCCTGGATCTTGAACACGAAGCCGCTCATCTTTTCTTCGGTGGCCTGCACCAGTCGTGACTGCGTGGCGTGCGCCTTGGGCGCGGGCGCCTTCGCCACGAAGAAGTCGAGCAGCATCTGGACGCCGAAGTTGTTGACGGCCGAACCGAAGAACACGGGCGTTTGTTTGCCGGCCAGATAAGCCTGGTGATCAAACGGATTCGACGCGCCACGGACCAGTTCCAGTTCGTCGCGGAGTTCGTTGAGGGCGTCTGCGCCGATGCGTTCGCCGAGCATCGGGTCATCGAGCCTGAGGATCGTCGAGTCCTGGCGCGTGAAGTTGCGGCCGGATTCGAACAGATGCACTTCGTCGTCGAGCAGGTGGTAAACGCCCTTCAGGCGTGAACCCATCCCCACGGGCCAGGTGATCGGGGCACATTGGATGCCGAGCACCGACTCCACTTCGTCGAGCAGGTCGATCGGTGAACGACCTTCACGATCGAGTTTGTTGATGAACGCCATCACCGGCGTGTCGCGCATCCGGCAGACTTCCATCAGCTTGATGGTGCGGTCTTCGACACCCTTGGCGACGTCGATCACCATCAGCGCCGAATCGACGGCGGTGAGCACGCGATAGGTGTCTTCCGAGAAGTCGGCATGGCCCGGGGTGTCGAGCAGATTGACGATGCAGCCCTCGTAGGGGAACTGCATCACCGAAGAAGTCACGGAGATGCCGCGCTCCTTTTCCAATGCCATCCAGTCGGATGTGGCATGGCGTGCCGCCTTGCGCGACTTCACGCTGCCGGCCATCTGGATCGCGCCGCCGAACAGCAGCAGCTTTTCGGTCAGCGTCGTTTTACCGGCGTCGGGATGCGAAATGATGGCAAACGTGCGCCGACGCGCCGTTTCGGTCAAATGGTTGCTCATGGGGTGAATCGCTGCTGGCGCACGACGGCGCTCGAAGCCGGGCATTATGCCCGCTTGGCGCGGTGGCGACAAAGCCTGGGGCGGTCGCCGCCCGGGTTATTTCCTGGGCGTCAGGTACATGTTGATGTCGGCACGCGCCACTTTGGTGCCGTCGGCGTCGGTGATATCGACCGGCACGATGCAGTCGTAACCGCCCTCAACCGAGTCCGGCAGCGTGACTATGGCGGTTGCGGTAGCGCTGACCTGACATTTGGCCAGATAGGCCACGGTCATGCCTTTCGGGATCCAGCGCCATGCCTTGGGCAAGGTGGCTTCCATCGCTACGCCGGCCGCCATTTCGGCGGCGTTACACAAGGCGATCGCATGGATCGTGCCGATGTGGTTTTGTACGGCACGCCGATTCTGAAGTTGCACCACCACCCGACCCGCCTCGAGCGTCAGGAATTTCGGGCGGATCGAGCTGAAATACGGCGCCCGCGCACAGACTGCCCGGGCGAACAGCCACGCTCCGAACGGCCAGCGTTTCAGCCGTTCGTATTGGGCCAGGACAGGGTTTGTGGACACCGAACTCATCACGCCACCGACTTGAGCTTCGGCTTGTCGAGATCGATGCCGGTTACCAGTTCGGATGGGTCGAAGTCATCGACGGCAATCACTTCGGCGGTGATGGCACGCACTTCGATCAACAGTTCGCGTTCGGCTGCCGTGATGACGCCGGTGGCAGCGGCTTCGTCGACTTGTGCGCCAAATTCCAGAGCCTTGATCTGGCCAGCCTTGAGCGCCTTCATCAGCTTGCGTTCCACAGGTTCGGCAGCAATCACTTTCGGCAGACCAGCCACCATGCGGCCCACCGGATTGTTTGCGTTCGGGGTCATGTAGGTGCCTTCGGCCAGACGATCACGCGCTTCGTTCGGGCTCATCAGCAGCGTCGCCACACGATGGCCGAGTCGGTCACCCGGAGTCTTTTCGCGCAGACCGATCGGGAACACGAGGGCACGCAGTGCCCAGGCGACCGGACGGATCGGGAAGTTGCGCAGCACGCCGTCGAGGGCACTCTGGATCGAGTACACGGCATCGTGCATGGCCCAGGCCAGCATCGGGTAGTCGACGGTCGGACGGCCCTGGTCTTCATAACGCTTCAGCATCGCACTCATGATGTAGAGCTGGCTCAACACGTCGCCGAGTCGGCCCGACAACTTTTCCTTGACCTTGAGCTTCGCGCCGAGCGTCAGCATGGCGGTGTCGGCAACCAGTGCCAGCGTTGCCGAATAACGCGTGATCTTGCGATAGAACTTCGCGGTCGAGGCATCACCCATGGGTGCCTTGGCCAAACGGGCATGGGTCAGGCCAAGCAGGAACGCGCGTACGCCGTTGCTGATGGCAAAACCGATGTGCCCGAACAGGTGATTGTCGAATTCGACCAGGCTCTTCCGGCGATCCGGGTCCTGCGCGGCATGCATTTCCTTCAGCACGAACGGATGGCAACGGATCGCGCCCTGTCCGAAGATGATCATGCTGCGGGTGAGGATGTTCGCGCCTTCGACGGTGATCGAGATCGGTGCTGCCTGATAGGCGCGGCCGACATAGTTGCGGGG
Source organism: Ahniella sp. (assembly GCA_016712105.1). GTDB lineage: Bacteria > Pseudomonadota > Gammaproteobacteria > Xanthomonadales > Ahniellaceae > Ahniella. The sequence continues at coordinate 109,843 of JADJRU010000049.1, read as the reverse complement.
TCCGAGGATGATGGCTTTGCCGCCATGGATGTCCATGACGTCCTTGACCACGGCCGCGCCGTTTTCCGTGGCGTGGTACTTCGCGATCGCCGAGGGCACCGCCGGTTTTTCGCCGAGGTCGACCGCGGCCGCGGTCATCGTCGCGAGGGCCGTCGTGGCATAAGCCTTGCCACCGATGCGTGCGAGGGCTTCTTCGACGCCCTCGAAACGGCCGATCGGCATCTGGAATTGCTTGCGGATCCGGGCATACGCACCGGTCGCGACGGCGCCGGCGCGAACCCCGCCCGCGGAACTCGATGGCAGCGAAATCGCGCGACCCACCGACAGGCACTCGACCAGCATGCGCCAGCCCTGGCCGATGTATTCCTGGCCGCCGATCAGGAAGCTCAGCGGAATGAACAGATCCTTGCCGCGCACCGGTCCGTTCTGGAAGGGCACGTTCAGCGGGAAGTGGCGGCGGCCGATTTCGAGGCCCGGGGTCTGGCGCGGAATCAGCGCGAGCGTGATGCCACGATCGCTGGTCTCGCTGAGCAGTTTGTCCGGATCATGCAGGCGGAATGCGAGGCCCACGACTGTCGCCACCGGCGCCAGCGTGATGTAGCGCTTGTCGAACGTGAGTTTGACGCCGAGCACTTCCTGACCTTGGTGCTGGCCCTTGCAGACGATGCCGAAGTCCGGGATGGACGTGGCATCGGAGCCGGCGTACGGGTTCGTCAGTGCGAAGCAGGGGATGTCTTCGCCGCGGGCGAGGCGCGGGAGGTAGTGGTTCTTCTGGTCATCGGTGCCGTAGTGCAGAAGCAGTTCGGCTGGGCCAAGCGAATTCGGCACACACACAGTCGACGACAAGGTGCCCGACAGGCTGGCGCATTTCTGCACGACGGCGTGATGTGCCAATGCCGAGAAGCCCAATCCACCGTATTGTTTCGGAATGATCATGCCGAAGAATTTGTTCTTCTTCAGGTAATCCCAGACCTGCGGCGACAGGTCGGCGCGGTGGTGCGTCGCTTCGAAATCATCATGCAGGCGGCACAGTTCGTCGCAGGGGCCGTCGAGGAACGCCTGTTCTTCGGCCGTCAGTTGCGGCTTCGGCTGTTTCGCCAGCACGCTCCAGTTCGGGCGGCCGCTGAACAGCTCACCTTCCCAACCCACCGTGCCGGCTTCAAGCGCCACTTTTTCGGTTTCCGACAACTGCGGCGTCATCGTCTTGTAGAGCTTCAGGAAGGGCCCGGACACCAGTGCGCGACGCAGCGGTTTGACGTTGATGATCAGCGCCACCAGTGCAAAGACACCGCCGACGATTGCGGACGGAAGCCAGGTTGGCCACGTGAGTGCGGCTGCACCTGCCAGTGCGAGAGCCGAGACCAGCGTCCAGGTCACCAGGCCGAAGCGGCGGTAGGCCGCAACGATCGTCGTGAGCAGCAAGGCGGCTATAGGGAGGGTGATGGCCAGCGAAAGGGTAGACATGACAGCTCCTGGGTTCAGGCGTGACGCTTGATGAAATCGGCGAGATGGTAGGTGAAGGTCTGGTTGTCGTCGCCCACCACCATGTGGGTGGCGTCGTCGACTACGCGGTGCTCGGCATGCGGCACCAGAAACTGGAATTCTTCGATGGTCTGGCGCGAGACCACGTCACTGCGGCCACCGCTGATCAGCAGGACCGGCAGTTTCAGGGCCCGCGCGGCATCGCTGAGGCGGGCCATTTCGGTGCTGCCGCTGCGACCGATGTCTTCCAGCAGTCGCGGATCCCAGTGCCAGCGCAGACGGCCATTCGCCATCGGCACCAACATGCGACGCAGGCGATCGGGTTCGGCTCGCTGGGTTCGATGCGGCAGGTACCGGGCCACTTCCGTTTGCGCTTCGTCGACACTGGCAAAGCCATTCGGATGGGCGCGCATGAAGTCCATGATGCGATTGACCCCGGCTTCTTCCCAACGCGGGGTCACGTCGACCAGCACCAAGGCGTGCAGCAGTTCGGGATTCAGTGCGCCGACTGCAATGCCGAGGAGGCCGCCCATCGAGGCGCCGATCCAGATCGGTGGTTTGGCCTGACTGCGGGCAACATGTGCTGCATCACCGATGAATTGATCGATGGTGTAGGGCGCCTGTTCGGGGTTCCACGCGCTTTCGCCATGGCCGCGGCCGTCCAGGCTCCAGCACGGATGACCCAGTTCTGCCATCTGCGATGCAGCGGAAGTCCACGACAGGCGCGATTGACCGAAACCATGCGCGAACATCAGGGGGCGCGGCGGCGTGGGCGATTGGGTGCCAGGCCAGAAGTCGGCCCGCAACGAATGGCCGTCAACGCCTGCGAGCAGCCTTGATTCGGGCTCGGGCGGACGTGCGACACGGGCGGGCAGGGCTACCATACGGCGCAGTATGGTCGATCAAACGCTTGTTTGTCAATACGGTGGCGTATGGTGTTAGCCTCAAGTGGCTGCTTTCGGCAGATCGATCATTCGAGCAGACGTTGCGGCGAATGAAACACCCCAATAGGCTCCACAAAACCGTCACATGAATCTTGCAGCGATGCTGATCAGTCCTGTCATCCCCTCCGAGAAGCCGCGCCTGTCTGCCGAAGACTGGCTTCAGGCCGCCTTGGACGTGATTGCGGAACAAGGCCTCGCTGCGGTTGCAGTGGAACCGCTCGCAAAACGACTGGGCGTGACCAAAGGCAGCTTTTACTGGCACTTCCCGTCCCGTGAAGCGCTCCTGAAGTCGGCGCTCGAAAAATGGGAAGCATCGGACCAGGAGCGGGTGTTTGATCCGCTGGCGCATATCGAGGATGCGGGTGAGCGCCTGCGTGAGCTGTTTGTCCGCACCAGCCGCGAGATGCGCTCGCATGTGATCTACAGCGCCCTGTTGAACCAGGTGGATCACCCGGTCGTGCAGCCGGTCATGCAGCGCTTGTCGCAGAAACGCATCGCGTTCCTGGGATTGGCTTACCTGGCGCTCGGCATGAACCGGCGGGAAGCGATGAACCGGGCGCGCCTGGCTTATGCCGCGTATGTCGGGTTCCTGCAGTTGATGTTGCAGATGAAGCTGCCGCGCATGTCCACGGACGAGTACGAGGAATACGTGCAGCATGTGGCCGAGACCTTGATTCCGGTCAGCTCGCGCCCCGTTGCAGCGGCCGATTGACCGGTCGTTGCAACGATCGTTGACCGGCGGATTCAGGCTCTATCAGGGAAAACCCCCAGCGCGCGCTTGCACTGCCAAACAGCAGCGCGCTTAATGTCGCCATGAACCCGTCCAATCGTGTCTGCATGAACCCGCGCTTTGCCGTCTTGGCAGTTGTGATGCTTGTGATTGCTGGCAGCGCTGCAGCCGGCGAGCTCCGTCTCGTAACCGCGAACTCCGGCGTCGCTGATGAATTCGGTTATTCGGTCGCCGCGGATGCCAACCTGTTGCTGGCAGGTGCGCCGGGCGAAAACGATCAGGCCGGCGCCGCCTATGTGTTTCGATGTGAAAATCAGGGATGTCTGCAGGAAGCGCGCCTGAGTAATCTGACCGTGACAAGCGGGCATGCATTCGGCGCCGAAGTCGCGCTCTTTGGCGCGGACTTGTTTGTCGCCGCACCTCGCCAGAATGCCGGGGCGGTGTTCGCCTACCAGCGTCCCGCTGCCGGAGTGGTGACTGCGCACAGCGTGTTGATGGCCAAGGATGGTGCGGCCGGCGATGAATTCGGCGCGACCATGGCGTTTGATGGCAACACCTTGGTGATTGGCGCCCCGGGCGACGACAATGATCGTGGCTCCGTGCATGTCTATGTGCGTCAGTCCGGCGAGTGGGTGCTGCAATCCCATCTGTTTGCCTGGGACGGCGCTGCACGCGATCGCTTCGGCAGCGCCGTTGCCATTCAGGGCGACCGAATTGCCGTAGGTGCCCCGTTCGACGGCGGCATTGGCATGGCCAGTCCCTATGCACGCGGTGCCGTCTATCTGTTCACCCGAAGTGGGGGGCTGTGGGCACCCGAACAGAAAATACTCGCGCCGAACGCAGCGAACGGCGACCTGTTCGGACGATCCCTCCATCTGAGTGCGAATCGACTGGTGGTTGGTGCGCCCGGTCGAAACGACCATCTGGAAGCATCTTGGTTCGAACGACCAGGCGGCAGTTGGCAGAACCTCGGCAGTCTGTTGCCGACGGCCCCTTGGCGGTCAACGGTTCGGCTGGAACCTCTTTTCGCGCAACGCCGATCTATGGGTGGCGTCCCCTTCGCTGCCGTGTTTCCGTCGCCAGGTTGTGGCTTGTTGACGAACTTGCGCGAAGAACTCGCCGGTTACATCGAAGTCGGTTCGCTCAAGCTCCGTTCACCGAGACCCGGCGACTTGTCGGGTTGGGCCGGGTCGGCCTCGTCCAGCGGCGTGTTCGTTGCAGCGCCCGGGCGCAACGTCACCACCCAACAGCAAGGCGCCGTAGCCTGGTACGACCCGGTTCGACAGATGTTCGACGACAGCTTCGACACTGCCGATCTGTGTCCTTGATTGGGCGATGTATTGCTGGTGTCGGCTGGCGCTGAGCGAAGCCCAGCCGCCGATCCCATCAATCCATCAGCCCGTGTTTGACCGCATAACGGATCAACTCGGCTGTGTTGCGCGCATCCATTTTCTCGAGCACGCGGGATCTGTGGTTCTCGGCAGTCTTCGCGCTGATGTCGAGGTGTCGCGCAATTTCCTTGGTCGTCTGGCCTTCGATGATCAGATGAAACACTTCGCGCTCCCGGGGTGTGAGGTCGCGATAGGGATCGGTCAGCGGGACCCCGGGGCGTTGCACCTGTTGTGCCATGACCCGCGCCGCGTGAGTGCCGAAATAACCGCGGTCGGCAGCGAGTGCACGCACTGCATCGAGCAGCTCCGTGCCGGCACTGTCCTTGAGCAGGAATCCGGCGGCTCCGGCCCGCACGGCATGCAGCACGTATTCCTCTTCGGAGTGCATGGTCAGCACCAGCACACGCAGATCGGGTAGTTCCTGATGCAGGCGGCGCACGACCTCCAGGCCGTTGAGTTTTGGCATCGACAGGTCGAGGACGAGCACGTCCGGACGCAACCGATGTGCCATCTCGACTGCCGCGGCGCCATCTGCAGCCTGCCCCACCACCTGAAAGTCGGCGTTCGCGGCAATCAGCGCCACCACGCCTTCGCGCAGGATGGTGTGGTCGTCGGCAACCAGGACGCGGATGGCAGGGCGGTTCATGGCGGGGGCGCAAGATTCGATTCAGAACGCGGAATGCTGACACGCACCTGCATGCCATCGGAAGGCGCGCTGCGGAAATCAATGTGTCCGCCGAACAATTGCACACGTTCGCGCATGGCCGACAATCCGGTGCTTTCACCATTGCTGCCTTGTGCCAATGCAGCCTCCAGGTCGCAACCCTGGCCGTTGTCCGCGATCAGCAGCGTGATCCGGTCCGCCTTGCCGCCGAGTCGGAACACGACCTCCGTCGCGCCCGAGTGTTTGCCGATGTTGTTCAAGGATTCCTGCGCCACACGGAACAGCAGCGTGCCCAAGTCATCGTCATTCGCGAGCCCGGGGTCCTGCAGGTCTGCGGTGACCACGAACCCGTGTGTCTGCGCCATCGTGCGCAACAACCATTCGAGTGCCGGCACCAAGCCGAGATCATCCAGAATCTGCGGTCGCATGAGCCGCGATATTTCCCGGATCTCCTGCAGGCAATCCCGCACCAGTTGTGTGCTGGTCTGAACCTGTTCGAGCAATGGCGCAGCAATCGAATCGGACTGTTCGAGTTGGCTCAGTCGATGCAGCACCGAGCCGAGTTTCTGCCCGACGCCATCATGAAGTTCGCGTGCGAGACGACGACGTTCCTGTTCCGTCACCCGAAAAACAGACCGTGCGAGGTGGCGGAATTTCAGGTCACCCTGGCCGATCGACTGCCGGATCCGAGCCTGTTCAGCTCGCAGTGCGTCCAGTTCGGCAGCCAAGTCGCCGGATGGCACATCGTGAGTCATGGCGTCGTTGTCTTGAGCTTCTGATACGCGACGAGGAACGTGCGGTCGGATTCCGCGGCCCCGTCGATCAGCCTCTGCAGTGCTTCGCCTGCCTGCTGCCCGGCGCGCTGCCGTTGCGCTGACTCCAGATGATTACAATCACTCGCTGCCTCATGGAAGGCCAATGCACCGACGAATCCCGGCAGTTTGGCAAGAATGGCCTGACCCAGTTGGTGGTCGTTGGCGCAACTGTCGCGATTCAGAGCCTGACTCACTGAATAAAGTCGAATCTGCAGCGGAACACTCGCGAATCCAGCAAGATCGGCTTCAGCCTGGGCCAGCAGGTCCAGCCCTTCCTGACGCGGCGATGCCATGGCCAATTCGAGTTCGGCTTCGACCTTGACCTGCGCTGTATGGGATTCGTTCGCCAATGTGATGGCTTGACCTGCATGATCACGCGCGCCCGCCCGATCGCCTTTCAGCAAAAGAGTCTGCGCCGACCGGACGTGCCACATCGCACGTTGTTCGACGTTACCCAGGTCGGCACCGAGGTCTGCAAGCAGCTTGCTTGCGGAGTCGATGTCGCGCCGATGGATCGCGATACTCGTCAGAAGCAATTTCATCTCAGTGATGCCGCGCGGATTTTCGCGTGCCTCGAACAGCGCCAGTGCCGCATCCGCGCGTTCCCTTGCGCTGTCGAGTTTCCCTTCGAGTCGATCCTGCTCGGCCAGTGCCGCCATCGCCACGGCGCGCTCTTCGCCCATCTGATTGGCTTCGGAGACTTTCAGGCTGTGTTCGAAACTGGCGCGTGATCGCGCGAAATCCCCGCGAGCCGTGTAGGCGAGGCCGAGGCTCGCTGGGCACGCACGGTACCGAACAGATCCTGTTCGCGACCGAATCGCTCCGATGCCTGTTGCCAATGGACTTCGGCATTCGCGAAATCACCCATCTGGTAATAGGCGAACCCGACATTCAGCAAGCTCTCGGCGACGGACCTCTGGTCCGGTCGCTGCAGCCGCATGTTCAGTGCTTCGCGATAGGCTGCAAGTGCCGACGGTAAGTCACCGCGTTCCTCGGCCAGCACGCCGACATCATTTCTCAGGTCGGCGATTGCCCGTTGGTCACCCAGTGGCCGAATCAGCGATTCGGCCGTGGCCAAAGCCTCGGCGGCTTCATCGAACCGCCCCAGAGTGGACAGCACCGACGACAGATTCTGCATGCTGGTGGCGCGACCACGAGCATTGCCAGCCTGTTCCTGCAACGTCGCGCCTTGTCGATAGGCATCGGCTGCGGCCTGCAATTGGCCTAATCGACGGAATCCGACACCGAATGCATTGGCGACATCGGCCCGCAATTGGGCATCCGCCTGTCGGTTGGCAACCACTTGCGCGCGCACCAGATAGTCGTCCACGGCGACTCGGGCGTCGCCACGCATGATCGCGAATTTGCCGGCCTGGAACCATGCGCGGCCGTCGCTGGCATCCCGTTCGCCTACTGTGCGCATCAAGTGTTCCGCGGCTTCCAGATCACCGGAATCCGCCAGCACGCGGGCATGCAAATGTGCGGCCAGTCGGCCACGATCGTCCAGCCCGGCCGACAATCCGATCGCTTCGTCGACCTGTTCAAGCGTCAGCGCTGAATGGATCCGCGCCAGCTTTTCGAGACGGCCGGTCGATGTCGCCAGAGCGTCGACGCAGGCCCTTGCCTGGATCTGCGCCGTGGCACGCTCCCCGGCTGTTTCCAGATCCGACAGGCGCGCGTTGCACCAGATCGCCAGCAACGGTGCCGGACTTGTTCCGGGCGCTGGTTGCGGACTCTTTGAATCTCCCAATGCGCGAATCAAATCGTCAGGCAGTCGCTGGAGGTCGAGCCCCGGCGTCGGTGCCTTGATGCGGAGACGGGCCAGAACGGCTGCCTGAAGTTTCGCCAGCGCGGCAGAGTCGATGGCCGCGCCCGCAGGCAGGGTCAAGAGGGTTTCCGGCGAAGTCTCGTCACGAGTCCACAGGCGGAGTTGCCAGCCGCGGTCCGTCTCGCGGAACAATTCCAGCCAATGTTCACTCGGCAACAGTGTAAACAGCGCCGGCAAGTTGCGTGGCCAAGTCGATGCGTCGAGTCCCAGTTGGGCCATGGCGCGATTGGCCTTGCCGGGATCGGAGACCACTAGCTGGTCCGACAGCGCCGCGTTCAGGATTCGCTCGGCTCCGCGCAGGCGATCTCGGGTCTCCGGGCCGGGGTCATCGAGTCCGAATGGCAGGATCGCCAGGTCGTCCAGTTCGGGCTCGACGGCCACAAGCATTGGAGATCGCCAGCCGATGCCGATCGCGAAGGCAACCGCACACAGCAGGAGTCCGGCAGCAGCATACGGCAGGATCGAACGTAGTCTTCGCAATTGCCGACGACGCTGCATTTGTGCCGGTGGCATTCGCCGGTCGATCGCCGCAATCAGTTGTTCCGCGCTGGCAATGCGGTCCTCGGGTTTCGGTGTCAACAGCGTCGCAATCAGCGCCGCGATCCAGGCAGGTGTGCCGGGCGCTTCGGTCTGCACGGACGGAGGGCTGCGCAGGATGCGCTGCACGAGCATTTCCGAGCTGGTTCCCTGGGCAAACGGCAATGTGCCCGACAACATTTCGTACAGCATCAGACCGAGGGTGTAGAGGTCACTGCGTCCGTCGATTTTTGCCGCTTGTGCTTGCTCCGGAGACAGGTAGGCGGGTGTGCCGACCACCATGCCGCTCTGGGTCAGGCGCGTTTCTCCGATGGACCGTGCCACGCCGAAGTCCGAGATCAGCGCGTCCCCCTGTTCGTTGAGCAGCACGTTGGCCGGCTTGAGGTCGCGGTGCACAACCCCCTTCTGATGCGCAGCGGCGAGTCCCAAAGCGAGTTGCCGCGTGATCTGAAGCGCACGATCGGGCGACAGTCTCGGTTCACGCAACAGGAGATCTTCGAGTGACTCCCCGGCCACGTAATCCATGCTGATCAACCAGGACCCCTGGTGTTGCACGAGGTCATGGATGCGCACGACATGCGGGCTCGATACTTGCCGGGCGAGCAGCAACTCCTGGCGGAAACGGTCGAAGAATTCCGGTTTGTTCGCCAGTTCCGGGCGCAGCAATTTCAGCGCGACCGGCACGTTCAGTTGTTGATCCTCCGCCTGGTAGACCATGCCCATGGCACCCATGCCCAGCAGGCGCACGATGCGGAACCGATCGGCGATCACGTCGCCTTCGATGAAATCCGTCGCTGCAAAGATGCCGGTGACAGTCGCCTTGGGTTGGCGCGAAGGTGGCGGGATCGTGAGACCGTCGGTCATGGCCGGTGCGCTCTGCTCAGCGCTTCGATCCGTGCATCGACGAGTGCCAATGCCAGCATGGTGGCCGCGCGCCCCGAAAATGCACCCAATAGCTCACCATCGAGTTCAGTGAAACTTCGTTCCGAGTCGAGACTGTCGAGGTAACACAGCCCGATCAATTGGTCCGGAGCCTGCAGCAGCGGCAGCGCCGCAAGTGCGCCGATACCACCGCTGATCACACTGGCTCGCCCGGCCATGCCCGTGGCATCGGCGGCTTTCGAGAGAAACACCGGAGCACGATCGGCCAAGGCCCGTTCGACGGCGCCATGGCTGCCGGAGAAACCACCCCGGGACCAGTTGTCCGCTTCGATTCCCTGGGTGGCCAGCGTCCGCACGATCCGGCCTTCATTCACTTCGAACAACATGCCACGTTCACATTCGGCAATCTGCATCAGTTGCAGCAGAATGCTCTGCAGGGTTTCCCCGGGGGTCTGGGCTGCAGGACCGATGGCCTGAAGCTGGGTGATCGAATCGCGCCGGCTGCGTGCTCGGGCTTCGCGCTGGCGTGCTTCGGATGGGGTAACCGGCTCGGCAAGCGCCAGCACGTCACCAATGGCCAGGCGAGTCTTGCGCTCGAAAACATGCTCGACCACCCCGCCACCTGACCCCATCCGGCACGCTCGTCGGCGTCCGCAATCAACATGGCGTGGCGTCGTGACACGGAGTCATGTGTCACCGGCAGGTCACATTCCGGCTCCCGGCCAATCAGCCATTCGCCCGGACGACGAGGATACGGTCGAGGCTCAGTCGTTCCGGGACATGGGCGGCAAAGGCAAGGGGCATGGACGGCGTGCGCTCGGGGTCATACCCGACCATATCCCGAATATTTCAGAAGCTGCAATGCCTGTAGTCACGATCGTGGGTCCCCACTGCCACGCCGAGCCGCAAGGCTGCCCTCAGGGCAGGTTGGCGACTCGAGCGATGCGATAGGCCAATGCATCGGTCAGGCCCTTGATTTCACCGACCGCATTGACCAGGTCACGTTCGGAGCGCCACCGGTTCGGAATGGCACCGCCGCCCAGGCTGCGTGTGGTCAGGACCATGGCCTGCAATCGACTGATGGAATCGGTGAAGAATCCACGCTCATAGGCGGCGCGCGCGGAAGCCAGGTCTTCCGTCAGTACGTTGCGCGCGAGCAGAGACAGGTCGGCGCCATTGATGCGGGATTCCAGATCGGCAAAGCCGGCCAGGGCATCGCCGTTCAGGTCGACCACGACGTTGCGGGCAATCACGAACTCAGAGAATGTGCCGCCGCTGCCATTTGCCCGGATGCTGCCCGACAGCACGTTGGCGGTGACGTCCCGGAACGTGCCGGTCACCGGTGCTTTCATCAGGCGATAGGGCGATGGAAAGTTGTAGCTCAGTTCTTCGGTATGGATCTCGAATTCGATCTGGTTGTCGAACTGCAGGTTGCACGCCGGCAAGGGTTCGATCGTGATCAGCAGCGGAAACAGAGGGTCGATGTCGAAGCGGCCGAGTGGCGTTGGAAGTCGCGCATTGATTGCGTTGATCGCCGCCGCATCGAGCACGACCGCCGAAACGTTCAAACATTCGGCAGTCAGGTTCACTGGGTTCTCGAATTCCACTTCCATGTCGGCCGAGATCGATTCGTCATCGTCGATGGGAATGTCGATGGTGATGTCGGCCTTGTCGCCGCCGACGATGACCACGGTCACCTGGGCAGACGCCGGGCCTGCAATCAGCAGAGCCAGGAACAACGCGGAAAGTGGTCGAAACAGCTGGGTCACGATGGGGGCCTCGTAAGTCGTGATGCCCAGTCTAGAGGCGCTCGCTTCAGGGTGCATGCGGTTTCGGCTCGCTGGTGGAAAGTTTGCCATCGACTGAGGGGAAACCCCTGCATGCAGTCCCGCGCCGTGTTCAGGACTGTGCGCTGGCGCACGCGCTCTGGGTGAAACTCCGGATGGTGATTCGGGCCGGCGATGCCTATATTGACCCCATCGCAGTCCGCGATTGTCACATCGAGTCCATACATGAACACTCTTCGTTCCCTGGTTTCCCGCAGCCTTTGAGCCCTGGTCGCACTTGCGCTGGCTGCGCCCGCCGCACAGGCTTTGGTCATCAGCCGCGAATTTTCCGCAACCTGGATCGACCCCCTTCATGCTGGCCATGGCTTCAATATCGAAGTCGTCGGCAGCGACAGCAATCGTACGGTGCTGGTCTACTGGTACACCTACGACGCTCAAGGCAAGCCGGCTTGGGTTGTTGCCAATGGCACCGTGCAAGGTGAGCAGGCTGTGCTCACTGCCTACACGGCCGAAGGTGGTGCGCCGGGCAGCAGTTTTGATCCGGCGAACGTGCGCCTGATCAACTGGGGCACCATGACGGTCAGTTTCACCGACTGCAACAACGGTGTGGTGCGTTACACCCCGGTGCTGCCTGGCTTGCTTGCTGGCCAAGTGCCAATCTCGCGTCTGACGCAACTTCACAACACGTCTTGCAGTGGTGGCATTTCCGGGCTGACTCGTGACGATTCTCCCGGGGTCGAATTCTCGCAGTTGCTCACGAACACCGGCGTGTATCCGGCAGGTCAGGGCAAGGCCGAGTTCGAAGAACGCGCCGAACGTACCGAGTTCAAGGTTGAACTCGAAGACGTATCCGCTGGCAGTTACACCATCCGTGTTGCGGGCCAATCTCGCGGAACGCTGGTCGCTGCCAGCACGGTGAATGGCATCCGCGGTGAAGTCGAATACCGCAGTCCGGTCGAACCGGGCAAGGTGCTGCTCGATTTCGATCCGCGTGGCCAACTCGTCGAAATCGTGCAGGGTTCGACGATCGTCTTCACCGGCACGCTCGGCACCACCGGTAGTACGGGTGGCACGGGTGGAACAGGAGGCTCCGGTGGTGATCCGGGCGCCGGTGCGCCGCCATTCGGCAATGCCGTCCATGTCCTGAGCATCGAGCCGCAAGGTAATGACGGCCCCGAACTGAAGGCTGAGCTTGAGCAGCGCAGCGATCGCGTCGAGTTCAAGGTCGAACTCGAGGATCTGGCTGCAGGCAGTTACACCGTCCATATCGATGGAACGCAGCGGGGCACCGTCCAGGTGGTTGCCGTAGCGGGTGGCACGGAAGGTGAGCTTGAGTTCCGCAACCCGGTCGAAGCCGGCAAGGTGCAGCTCAACTTCGATCCGCGCGGCAAGTCCATCCAAATCAAATCGGGCAGCAATGTCGTGATATCCGGCGTGTTCCCCGCCACGCCGAACGGCTGATGTAACCGGAACGTGCCGCCGCATCGGGCCCGCACCCGATGCGGCGGCTTTTTTTTGGGGGTCTGTTGGTCAATACACTTCAATTTAACTTCCTTGGGCGTAGGGTCGGACATCCATCAACTGCAGGATTGTCTCCATGCTGGAATGGATTGCGGCCTTGCCGCCCGACCTCGCCTGGCCCTTGGTCTGTGTGCTCGCCTTTGCCCTCGCGGAATGGTTGTTCCGGGTTGCTCGTATTCCACGGATCAGTACTTACGCGCTGATTGGCTTCGTGCTCGGTGGGGCCCAGTTGGGCCTGTTGCCCGAGCGGCCGACCAAAGCGATGGTCCTGCTTGCCAACATCGCATTCGGGCTGTTGTTGTTCGAGTGTGGATATCGCATCAACTGGCAGTGGTTCCGGCGCAATCCCTGGCTGCTCCTGATCAGTTTCCTGGAATCGAGCGCGACACTGATCGGTGTCTATCTGGTTGCCAGTGCAGCGGGGCTCGGCCAGGCGCAGGCACTGATCCTAGGCACGCTCGCGATTCCCACGTCGCCGGCGACGATCCTGCGGGTGATTCACGAAACACGCGCCAGCGGTCAGGTCGTGGAGCGACTGATCCACTTTTCGGCTTTGAACTGCATTTATGCCGTGCTGGCGTTCAAGACGATCGTGGGTTACCAGGTCTTCCAGTCTTCCGGCAGCCTGTTCGACGCGCTGTCGATCAGCATTTGGGTGGTGGCGACATCGGCGCTGGTCGGTCTGGTGTTCGGCGTCCTGGTCCCGGCAATGCTTCGATGGCTGCGCCGGACACCCAATGACAGCGACCTTGCGTTGGTGCTGGGTCTGGTGCTGGCCGTGGCGATTGTCGAAAGCCTCGAACTCTCGTCGATCGTGGTCAGTCTGGTCTATGGCGTCGTGGCCCGGGCGAGGGGTGTCGTGCTGGGCTCGCGGCATCGGGATTTTGGTGTGCTGGGTGAATTGCTCGCCCTGTTCCTGTTCGTCTTCGCCGCCGCCAGCGTAACTGTGGACGCCGTGGTCGCAGGCCTGGCGCTGGCGATTCCCATCATGATCGTGCGCCTGCTGGCCACGACCGCGGTGACCACTTCGCTGGCCGGGCTGAGCGGCACGACCTATCGAAAGGGCGCCTTGGTCGGGCTTGCCATGGCGCCCATCTCGGCGTTCGTGATTCTGCTTCTGGAGCAGACACCACAGTTGGGGCCGAAACTCGTCAATCAGATTCCGGCCCTGGCGGCACTGGTGCTGATCATGGAGTTGCTGGGTCCGGTGCTGACCCGTCTGTCGCTGCATTGGGCGGGCGAAACCGAAGAGAGGAGTCGCTGAGATGTCCTTGCCGCCTTTTGCCGAATCCGCTTCCCTCAGTATGGGTGTTGAGCTTGAGCTGCAGTTGGTCAGCCTGAGCGACTTCGATTTGACCGCCTCCAGCCCAGATCTGCTGGCCTTGTTTGCGCGCGAAGGGTTTCCCGGAAACGTCACGCCGGAAATCACCAGCAGCATGATCGAGGTCTGTTCGACCGTACAGACCGCATTCGAGCCGCTTCTTGCGGAACTCTCCGGCATCCGCGATGCGCTGGTGCGCGGCGGGGATCGGCTGAACATCGGGATCTGTGGTGGCGGCACCCACCCGTTCCAGATGTGGGCCGACCAGCGGATCTATCCCAAGCCGCGTTTTCGCGAAGTGTCCAATCTTTACGGTTATCTGGCGAAGCAGTTCACCGTGTTCGGGCAGCATGTCCATATCGGCTGCCGGAATGGCGATGAGGCCATGCGTCTGTTGCATGGCCTCAATCGGTATGTGCCGCAATTCGTGGCGCTTTCGGCGTCGTCGCCGTTCGTGCAGGGCACCGATACGCTGTTCAATTCGGCGCGACTGAACTCGGTCACTGCCTTCCCGCTTGCCGGGCGCGCCCCTTTTGTCCTCGACTGGCAGCAATTCGTCGACGAGTATTTCACCAAGATGGAAAAGACCGGTGTCGTGAAGTCGATGAAGGACTTCTATTGGGATATCCGGCCCAAGCCCGAGTATGGCACGATCGAACTGCGGGTCTGCGACACGCCGCTGACCATCGAGCGCGCGGCCGCACTGGCCGGTTATCTGCAAAGCCTGTGCGCCTGCCTGCTCGACGAACAGGATCCGCCGCCGCACGAAGACGATTATCTCGTCTACAACTACAACCGGTTCCAGGCCTGCCGATTCGGTCTTGACGGGCAGATCGTCGACCCGAAGCGTTACGAGCAGCTGAGCTTGCGCGAGGACATCCTCACGTCGATCCGCAGGGTGGCGCCCTATGCCGAGAAACTGGGTGCCCAGGGGGCGCTGGATCACCTGAGCGAGGTCGTGCATCAGGGTAGCGATGCGAGTTGGTTACGCGGCGTCTTCGAACGATCCGGCAGTGCCGAGGGTATGGTCCAGGCAGCGGTCGAGCAATTCCGCAGCGGCTGATCCGGCTCGGTGCGGCTCAGTGCGTCAGTGTGCGCCCGCGAACACCGCCAACATCGACATGCTGGTGGCATAAATCAGGATCAGCACGACGCCGCGCGCGCGTCCCAGTTTGCCGCTCGGCCCGGGCCAGGTCAGCAATACCGCCAACGTTGCCGCGCCCAGTGCGATCCACAGCCCCGCGCCGGTGACGGTGATCGGTGCGATCAGGGCGGTGAGGCCGATGATGAACAGGGCATTGAAGACATTGCTGCCGAGCAGGGTGGCAACGCCGACGTCGTCGTGCCCGCGCCACAGCGCGATCAGGGTCGTGGCCAATTCAGGCATGGAGGTGCCGATGGCCACCAAGGTGACGCCAATCAGGAACGCGGGAACGCCAAAGGCAGTGGCAACCGTGGTGGCGCCGGAAACAACCAGCATGCCGGCGAGGATCAGCAACAGAAGGCCGGCAGCACTTTCCAGGATCGAGCGGAGTTTGCCGATGTCCTCAGGCGCTGCCGCAGTGGCGCGATGCGCCAGCGCGGCGCGAATATGCAGCGTCATCCAGGCCAGGAACGCACTGATCAGCAGCAACCCGTCAAGCCGCGAGACGATGCCATCGATGGACAGCACACCGACCGCAGCGGTGGCGCCCAGAGCTGTCAGGAAGTCGAGCTTGATGGCGCTGCGAGCGCTTTGCATGGGCTTGATCAGCAAGGCCAGCGCAAGGATCAGGGCGATGTTGACGACATTACTTCCGGTCGCGTCACCCAGGCCGATCTCGGGGTTTCCCTTGAGTGCCGCGATGGTTGAAACAAAAACCTCCGGACTGGAAGTGGCGAATGCGCCGAGTGTCGCGGCCGCCACGGCGCTCGGAATACGCAGCCAGCGCGCGCCACTCAGGACCCCGCGAAGGAACAGTTCCCCGCCGATACCAGCCAACACGATCCCCGCCAGCAGGGACAGGACCGCCCACGTCACGACTTCTGCTCCTCCGTGGATATCGTGCTGGCGGGTGTCCGCCAGATCTTCCGCGGCGAGAACGGCATCCACTGTTGCAGCAGGATGCCCTCCGGCACGGTCTCCGGTTTCAGCACGCCATATTCCTTCGGCCACTCGCCGGCCGGGGGCAGCTTGAACGTGCCCATCAGCATGTCGACGAGCGGCAGGTGGATCGCGTAGTTCTTGTCGACATAGGCCGGATCGCGGACATGGTGCCAATGGTGATAACGCGGCAGCACCAGGAGGTATTCGAGAAAGCCGAAGCGCAAGCCGAGGTTGGCGTGTGCGAGCACGGCCTGCAAGCCGACCAGGATGACGTAGGCGTTCACGGCGGGCTGTGAAAATCCGAGCAACAACAGCGGCAACAGCACCGCGGAGCGCGTGAGGACCACTTCGACCAGATGGATCCGCGAACCGGCAAGCCAGTCCATATGCTCCGAACTGTGGTGCACGGCATGGAACCGCCACAACCACGGAATATTGTGATAAGCCCGGTGTAACCCGGCCTGCGCCAGATCGGCGACCAGCACGGCGGCGAGGAATTGCAGCCAGACGGGCCATGACTGGATCACTGCCTGCAAGCCCGGAAACGTCGCGAACGCCAGCAAGGTGGTGGTTGATGCAGTGACCAGGATCAGGATGAACTGCACCAGCACATGCGTCAGGAAGAAGTACGACAGATCGGTACGCCAGTCAGGTCGCAATGGGGATTGTTTGCGGACGCCGAGGAACTGTTCGATCGGAATGAATACCAGTGCCGAAAAAAACAGCGAGATCACGAACCAGTCGAGACCGAGTGAGTAGGGCGTTTGGCCGATGGCGTCAAACTGGACGTCGGTGCCGCCCAGCAGGACCGCGAGCGTAGCGCTGCCGACGCCGATCAGCGCCACGCGCTGGTTGCGCCCGCGCAGGATGGCCGCAGTGCCCAGTACAAACGCCGCGACCAGGCCGGTCAGCAGCAGCTGGCGTGCAAACTGTTCGCTGTATGCCGCACGGAATTCCTTGCTGGTCAGCAATTCCGGAAAGTGGAAACACAACACGCCGATCAGGGACGAAACCCCGAGTAGTGCGGACAGGTAGGCAAACCAGGATCGTTTCGCGGGGCGCATGCGCAGGGCTCGGGAGGGTCGGCGAAAGATAGCCGAAAACCCGGTTTGGACCCTGGGGCCGGTGCCTGACCCGCTTGGCCGAACCCCCGGTATACTGTCGGCTTGAATTTGAGCCGTGGAGCAACAACCGTGATCAACCCGATCAAGCAAGACGCGGAAACGCGCATGAAGAAATGCATCGAAACCCTGAGGACCGACCTGTCGAAGCTGCGCACCGGGCGCGCCACCACGAGTCTGGTCGATCACCTCAAGATCAATTACTACGGGTCCGACGTGCCGCTGTCGCAGGTTGCCGCCATTGCCATCCAGGATGCCCGGTCGCTGACGATCACGCCTTGGGAAAAAGCCATGGTGCTGCCGATTGAAAAGGCGATCATGACCTCCGACCTCGGCCTGAATCCGAGCACCGCCGGTCTGGTCATTCGCATCAACCTGCCGCCGCTCACCGAGCAGCGTCGCAAGGAACTGGCCAAACACGTGGCGCACGAGGGCGAGAACTGCAAGGTCGCCATTCGCAACGTACGACGGGACGCGATGACCCAGGTCAAGGAATTGCTCAAGGAAAAGCTGATTTCCGAAGACGAAGAGCGCAAGGCTGAGCTTGATATCCAGAAGCTCACCGACAAATTCGTCGCCGAGATCGATGGTGTCGTGAAGGTCAAGGAGACAGAGCTGCTTCAGCTCTGACCCGATGAATCTGATCGATCCCGCACTGGCGGTTCAGCGCCTGCCCAAGCACATCGCCATCGTCATGGATGGGAATGGTCGCTGGGCGGAAGCCCGGCATCGTCCGCGCAGTTTTGGCCACAAGGCCGGGGTCGATGCGGTCCGCGCCGTCGTCGAGGCCTGCCTGAAGCGCGGGATCGACGTGCTCACCCTGTTTGCGTTCTCATCCGAAAACTGGCGGCGTCCGCAGCAGGAAGTCTCGACCTTGATGGACCTCTTCATGCGCGCGCTCGACCGAGAGGTCGATACCCTGCATGACAACGGCGTGCGTTTGCGTTTTGTCGGTGCCCGCGAGGCGTTTCCCGTTGAGCTGCAGGAACGTATGGTCAAGGTCGAAACGCGCACGCTCGGCAACCGCAAGCTGGTTCTGAATGTGGCCGTCAACTACGGTGGTCGGTGGGACATCGTCTCGGCAGCGCGTGCGCTGGCGGAGCAGGTTCAGGCCGGAACCCTGTTGCCGGGCGACATCGATGAAGTGCGGTTTCACCGGATGACGCAACTGACCGAATGGCCCGATCCGGATCTGTTCATTCGCACCGGCGGAGAAACCCGGGTCAGCAATTTCCTGCTTTGGCAGATTGCCTATGCGGAGCTTTATTTCACCGATACCTTATGACCGGATTTTGACGCAGCCGCTTTGGATCAACCGCTCGCCGACTATCGCCGCCGCGAGCGACGTTTTGGCCGGACCGGCGCCCAAGTGAGGCAAGTCTCGTGAGTGCCACACCGGATGGAGAACGCAAGCCGTTTGTCGACCAGGCGATGCGCACGCGCACGCGCACCGCGCTGTTGCTGGCGCCCATCGGCATTGCATCGATCATCTTCCTGCCGCCGTTGTGGTTCGGTCTTCTGATCGGGACCCTGTTCGGCATTGGCTTGTGGGAATGGTCGCGTCTCAGCGGCTGGGAATCGACCTGGCACCGCGCCGTGCTGGTGCTGGTGCAAGTCGGCATGATGGTCTGGTTGGCGCTGGATGGCGAAGCGGCCCTGAAACAGGCGATG
The DNA here is from genome assembly GCA_016712105.1 of Ahniella sp. GTDB lineage: Bacteria > Pseudomonadota > Gammaproteobacteria > Xanthomonadales > Ahniellaceae > Ahniella. Next base: position 91,063 of record JADJRU010000049.1, on the reverse strand, counting down.
CTGGTCGGCGTGGCGTTCTGGTTGTTCGCCCCGTTCTGGCTGAAATACTACGACTTCGCTCGCCTTCCCAAACGCCGTTACCTGGCACTGAAGACGATGGCGGGGGCGCTCGCGGTGATTCCGGCCTTTGCCGCGACCCTGTACCTCGATGGTTACAGCGTCAATGGTCCGTATTGGGTGCTGTTCCTGTTCATGCTCATCTGGGTGGCCGATTCCGGCGCGTATTTTTCCGGCAAGCGCTTCGGTCGCGAAAAACTGGCGCCGCACATCAGTCCCGGCAAGACCCGTGAGGGCGCCTACGGCGCTTTTGTGGCCTGCGCGATTTATGCCGGCATCACCGCTCTGGTGATGCAGATGCCGTGGAAACAGGCGCTTCTGTTTGTGCTTCTGGCGGCCGTTACGGTGGCGTTTTCGATCATCGGCGACCTGTTCGAGAGCCTCATCAAGCGTCATTCCCAGGTCAAGGACTCGGGTGACATCTTTCCCGGTCATGGTGGCGTGTTCGATCGCTTCGACAGTTTGTTCGCGGCCGCACCGGTATTCGTGTTCGGCAAGACGCTGCTGTCGTTATGAAGCGCGTTGCGGTCCTCGGCGCCACCGGGTCGATCGGGCGGTCCACGCTGGATGTCGTCGCGCGGCACCCGGAAAAATTCCAGGTCACGGCGCTTTCGGCTCATGGTGATGTGGCGGGGCTGAAAGAGCTGGTTGGGCAATTCCGGCCCGCCACGGCAGTGCTCACCGATCCCGCGGCCGCAGAGGGTTTCGAGGCTTGGTGCCGGCAGCAAGGCGTACGCGCCCTGGTCGGGCCGCAAGGTCTCGACGACATCGCCGCTGATGCCGGTACCGATCTGGTCGTTGCCGGCATCGTCGGTGCGGCCGGTCTGTCTTCCAGCCTTGCGGCGGCGTCTGCCGGCAAAACGCTCCTGCTCGCCAACAAGGAAGCCGTGGTCATGGCCGGCAGTCTGCTGATGGCCGCGCTGGCGCGCAGTGGCGGTCGTTTGTTGCCCCTCGACAGCGAACACAACGCGATCTTCCAGTGTTTGCCGTTTCGGGATGGCCGGCCCGATCTGGCTGGTGTTGACGGCATTTGGCTGACGGCATCCGGCGGCCCGTTCCGCGGTCGGCAACTCGCCGAACTCGCCGACATCACGCCGGAACAGGCTTGCGCCCACCCGAAATGGAGCATGGGCCGAAAGATCTCCGTGGACTCGGCGACCCTGATGAACAAGGGGCTCGAAGTCATCGAGGCGCATCACCTGTTTGGCCTGTCAGCGGATCGTATCCAGGTAGTTGTCCATCCCGAGAGCACCATTCACTCACTGGTCGCCTATCGCGACGGTTCCTTGCTGGCGCAACTCGGCGCACCCGACATGCGGATTCCGATCGCCCATGCACTCGGGTTTCCGGAACGCATCGAGTCCGGGGTTCGCCCGTTGAATCTGCTGGAATTGGGGGCGCTGCATTTCGAGCCGCCAGACCTTGAGACATTCCGCTGCCTGGCGCTGGCTTTCGAAGCCTTGAACTCCGGGCCCGGCGCCAGCATTGCGTTGAATGCCGCAAACGAGGAAGCGGTGGCTGCGTTTCTGGACCGACGGCTCGGGTTTCTCGGGATTGCCGAGGTCGTGGCAGATGTCCTGCACAGCGCAGGTTCACCTGCCGTCACCACACTGGCGGATATTCTGGCCATGGACGCGCATTGTCGCGCGCTCGCCCGGGACCGCATCAACAAGGCATCGTGACCATGGATTTGCTCGGCAACATCATCGGACCGCTCTTCTGGTACATCGTCGCGATCAGCGTGCTGATCACGGTCCACGAGTTTGGCCATTTCTGGGTGGCCCGGCGTGCCGGCGTCACGATCAAGCGCTTTTCGATCGGATTCGGCAAGCCCCTGTGGCTGCGCCGAGGACGGGACGGCACCGAATACGCACTGTCGATGATCCCGCTCGGTGGTTACGTGTCGATGCTCGACGACCGGTTCGAGGACGTCCCTGCGGCCGAAGCCGCCGCCGGCGCGCACAACCACAAACACCCGTTCGCCAAGATCCTGATTGCGTTCGCAGGCCCGCTGTTCAACCTGCTTCTGGCCGTCGCGCTGTTCTGGCTGGTGTTCGTGATCGGCAAACCCGACTACCCGCCGATCATCGGTACACCGTCGGGCGAAATGGCCCGTTCGGGGTTTGCGCAGGGTGACGAGATCCGGTCTGCCGACGGCCAGCCGGTCACGTCCTGGGAACAACTGGGCATGGCCATCGGCATGGGCGCTGCCTATCGCCGGGACGTGCAGATGACCGGCGTCTCCAGAACCGGCGAACCTTTCGAGCGGGTGCTCGCGTTGTCCGGGCTGACCACCGAGGGCAGTGAGCGAGACCAGTACCTCGCCATCGGCTATCGGCCGGACGACCAGCCGATTGCTCATGCACTGCCAGACCCCACGGCACCGGCTGCCAAGGCCGGCATTCAGGTCGGGGATCGTTTCCTGACCGTCAACGGCCAGGCTGTAGCTACGGCGGGCGAGTTTTTTGATCAGATCCAGGCAGGCGCTGCGACGAGCGCGCCGATCAAGCTTGAGTTGGACCGCTCCGGCACCCGCCGGGAAGTCTTCGTGACCCCCCGCCAGGACGAGGTCGGTGGCCAGACGGTGTACCGGATCGGCGTGCAATTGGGCCGTAACCAGACCGTCGTGACGCAGTATGGCCCGGTCAAGGCGTTGGGCAGGGCGGTCGCCCGGACGGCAGAAAGCACCTGGAATACGGTCGTGATCCTGAAGGACATGCTGGTCGGAGCGTTGTCGCCGAAGCAGATTTCCGGGCCGATCACGATTGCCAGGGTGGCCGAAATGACGGCAGAAGACGGCCCGATCCACTTCCTGGGGCTGCTGGCGGTCATTTCGGTCGGGCTGGCAGTCCTCAACCTGCTGCCGGTGCCAATCTTGGACGGCGGCCACATCCTCTATTACAGTATCGAGTGGATTCGCGGCCGGGTCCTGAGCGAGCGCGAGCTCGTGACCGGGCAAGCGATCGGCATGGCCATGCTGGCCGGGCTGATCGGGCTTGCGTTCTTCAACGATTTCGCCCGCCTGTTCGAGTAGCCGGCGGCAGTAACAAAAGGGACGTTCCGGGTTCCGGAGCGCTCGGTAATCACGCAGATCAACGACTGACGTCGTGGATCGCGGCGGCGCATCCGTGCACCGCAGGAGACTCTGAATGATTCAGAGTCTCCTTAACAAACAAGAGGCTATGCTCACGCCGCCCAAAAGTCTGCCGATCCATCGGACAGGCTCCAAAGGGCTGGCGGCACCGGACGGGCCAAGCCCGCCCTGTGTCATGGGCAACATTGAAGCACCGGCAGGAGCGCCGGTCTTCCCGAATTTGCATTTTTTTGGAGTGACGATGAAGCGAACCTGCGCCCTCATCCTGTTGGTCGGGCTTATGGCCAACAATGCCATGGCCTTTGATCCGTTCGTGGTCAGCGATATCCGGCTGGAAGGCCTGACTCGTGTCCCGGCCGGAACCGTGTTCGCCAGCTTGCCGATCGAAAAGGGCGACCGCCTCGACCGTGTTCGTGCCGGCGATGCGATTCGTGCCCTGTTCAGGACTGGCTTTTTCAACGACATCCAGTTGAAACGCCAGGGCGAAATCCTGGTGATCAATTTCGTCGAGCGTCCGGCGATTTCCAAGTTGACCCTGACCGGCAACAAGGACATCAAGACCGAAGACCTCATGAAAGGCCTGAAGGAGATCGGCCTGGCCGAAGGTGAAACCTTCGATCGCCTGCAACTCGATCGCATCACGCAGGAACTGACGCGGCAGTACAACAATCGCGGCAAATACAACGTGTCGATCAAGCCGCGTGTTGAGGAAATCGACCGCAATCGCGTCGACATCACCATCGACGTGACCGAGGGCAAGGCCTCGAAGATCCGGCACTTCAACATCTATCAGGACCGCGGGTACGTCGACTTCAACGTCGAATCCACGCAGGTCGCGGTCAGCCAGGACAAGCGCGAAATCTTCGTCACTGCGAACGTTCGCGAAGGCGATGTCTACAAGTTGACCGATCTCAAGATCACCGGCGACCTGGTGCTCGATGAGGAAGCATTACGTTCGCTGGTTCCAGCCGAGCCGGGTGAAACGTATTCCCGCGCCAAGATCGAAGCCGGCGCCGACCGCATCAGCAAGGTGCTTTCCAACATCGGTTATGCGTTCGCCGAAGTCTCGCCGATCCCGGAGCTGAATGCCGAAAAACGCGAGATCGGTATCACCCTGATGGTCCAGCCGGGACAGCGTGTTTATGTGCGTCGGGTGACTTTCATCGGCAACGAGCGGACGCAGGATGAAGTGCTGCGCCGTGAAATGCGCCAGCTTGAAGGCACATGGTTCTCGCAGGCGGCCATCGATCGTTCGAAGATCCGCATGCAGCGACTGGGCTTCTTCAAGAACGTCACCATTGAAACGCCGAAGGTTCCGGGTGCCAACGACCAGATCGACGTGGTTGTCTCGGTCGAGGAACAAAGCGCCGGCAGCTTCCAGTTCGGCCTCGGTTATTCCGAGCTGCAGGGACTGATCACCTCGGTGTCGCTGCAACAGCGCAACTTCCTCGGCACCGGCAACACCGTGGGCGTGACGGTTCAGAACAACTCGTTCGTGAAACGACTCGACTTCAGCTTCCTCGATCCGTACTTCACCGACGAAGGCGTCAGCCTCGGTTATCAGGTGAGTTACCGCGAACTGGACAACGGTGACGCGAACCAGGCGCAGTTCACCACCGATACCGCTGCCGGTGACATCGTCATGGGCATTCCGCTGTCGGAAACGAACTCGGTGTCCTTGTCCCTGGGCATTGATCGCAACAAGCTGACCACCACTGACGGTGGCACGCCGGATTCGCTGATCGACTATCTGGTGACCGAACTGGGTGATCGCGATCGTTTCCCGGTTCCGAACATCGATCCGGTGACCGGTTTGCCGAACGTCCCGGCGGGTCCGTTCCGCCAGTGGACCGTGAACACCTGGAAGCTCACCGCCGGTTGGGCCAGCGACTCGCGCAACAAGTTCTTCGCGCCGACACGCGGAACGTTCCAGCGTGTCTTCGGTGAAGCCTCGCTGCCGGGTTCCGACCTCGAGTACTACAAGATCAACTACGAGTACGCGCGGTATTTCCCGATGGGCGAGCGGTTCTCCCTGCTCAACCGCACCGAAGTCGGTTATGGCGACGGCTACGGGGATACCGGCGGTCTGCCGTTCTACGAGCGCTTCTATGCTGGTGGAACGCGCTCGGTCCGCGGCTTCGAGGACAACACCCTCGGCCCGACCGAAGCCTCGCCGTCGAACCCGGACTTCCTGCAGCCGCTGGGTGGCTCGTTCAAGTTCGCCAACACGACCGAACTGATCTTCCCGACGCCGTTCAGCAAATCCGACAGCGACACCGCCCAGTTCTCGGCGTTCGTCGACGTCGGCAATGTCTGGTCGGAAGTGCGTGAATTCGGACGTGGCGATCTGCGCGCATCGGCAGGTCTGTCATTCAAATGGCAGGCCCCGGTGGGTCCGATCATCATCAACTTTGCCGTGCCGCTGCAGAAGGAAGATACGGATCGCACCGAATCGATCCAGTTCTCCTTCGGTTCGCAGTTCTGATCCATTTGCCGGAATCCGATGCGCCTTCGCCGTACGTTCATCTGGCTTCTGTCGGGCTTGCTCGGCATGGGGCTCGCTGTCTCGGCGCAGGCGCAAACGGGCAAGGTCGGTTATCTGGACATGCAACGCCTGCTCGACAACGCACCTCAGGTCGTTGCCGCACGCAAGCAGCTTGAGTCGGAGTTCCGGGCACGTGATCAACAGCTCAAGCAGGAAGAGGCAAGGCTCGCGGCGCTGAAGGAACGCGAGGCCCGCGAAGCCGCGATTCTGCCGAAAGCTGCCGCCGACGCCCTGCGTCGGGAAGTTGGTGCGCTCGATCGATCGATCCAGCGCACGCGGAAGAAATCTTCGGATGAACTGAAGGCCCGGGCTGACGAAGAAATTGCACGACACTGGCCGGCCATCAATGACGCCATCATCGCGTACGCGCGCGAACAGGGGTATGACGTGATCCTGCGTTCACCGATCCCCTATGCCAATCCACGCATCGACATCACCGAAGCGGTGCTGGAACGCCTGCGCGCGAAGTCGGATCAGAAGCCGGCACCATGAGCGGCGACTACAGGGTCGGTGATCTGAAGCTTCGATTCGGATTGTCCGGAGACGCGCCTGATGACCTCACGATCTCTGCGGTCAACACGCTGGCACTGGCCGGGACGGGTGAACTGTCGTTTCTCGCGAATCCGCAATACCGACAAGCTGCCGTAGCATCACGGGCATCGGTGATTGTCTGCAGTGAAGCCGATGCCGAAGTGCTCGGTCCGCGTTGTCTCGTCAGCCGGAATCCGTATGCGGCCTATGCGCGTATCGCGGCGCTGTTTGATGGGCGGCGTGCCGCGGCGCCTGGAATCCACCCCAGTGCCGTGGTGGACGCCACCGCGCGAGTGGATGCGACGGCGTCGATTGGACCGCTGGTGGTGATCGGCCCTGGTTGCGACATCGCCGCCGGAGCCGAGATTGGACCGGGTTGTGTCCTGGGCGAAGACTGCGTGGTGGGTGCCGACAGTCGCTTGGTTGCCCGTGTGACGCTGGTCACGCGCGTGCGGCTTGGAAAGCGAGTGCTCATTCACCCGGGTGCAGTGCTGGGTGCCGATGGCTTCGGGCTCGCTGTCGATCAGGGCGCCTGGCTGAAAGTGCCGCAACTGGGTGGTGTGCGCATCGGCGACGACTGCGAGATCGGCGCCAACACCACCATCGATCGCGGTGCCATCGAAGACACCGTGCTCGAAGAAGACGTGCGCCTCGACAACCAGATCCAGATCGGCCACAACGTCGTGATCGGTGCCCATACCGCGATTGCCGGCTGTGCCGCCATTGCCGGCAGCGCGAAGATTGGCCGCTGGTGCCTGATTGCCGGTGGCGCTGGCGTCGTCGGCCACATCGAGATCTGCGACAAGGTGACCATCTCGGCGATGAGCCTGGTCACGCACAGCATCCGCGAGCCCGGCGAGTACGCTTCCGGCACGCCGCTACAATTACGCAAGGACTGGCGCAAGAACGCTGTCCGTTTCAAGGAGCTGGATGTTCTGGCTCGACGCATTCGCAGTTACCCGGGGAAGGACCATGACTGAAGTCGTTCAAGTGAAATTGCCAGTGGATGTGCAGCAGATCGCCAAGATGCTGCCGCACCGATATCCGTTCCTGCTGGTCGATCGGGTCATCGAGTTCGAACCGGGCAAGCGGGTTCGTGCGATCAAGAACGTCACGTTCAATGAACCGTTCTTCACCGGGCATTTCCCCGATCATCCGGTGATGCCGGGTGTCCTCGTCATCGAAGCGATGGCACAGGCCTCGGGCAGTCTCACCCAGTTGAGTCAGGGCGCCGAAACCAAGAAGAACCAGATCTATTATCTCGTCCGCGTCGACAAGGCACGATTTGTCCGTACCGTGGTGCCTGGCGACCAACTGGTGATGGACGTGACGCAGAAGCGCACGATCCGCAACATGGGCCTGTACGAATGTCGCGCCAGTGTCGATGGGCACGAGGTGGCGAGCGCCGAGATCCTGTGTGCCGCACCCGAGGTCAAGCCATGATCCATGCGACCGCGATCATCGATGCCGACGCGAAGATTGGCGCCAACGTCAGTATCGGCCCTTATTCGGTGATCGGCGCCGGCGTCGAAATCGGCGACGGCTGCGTGATCGGTCCGCATGTGGTGATCGAGGGGCCGACGCGCCTCGGCACCAACAATCGCGTATTCCAGTTCGTGTCTTTGGGCGCCGACCCGCAGGACAAAAAATTCCACGGCGAAACCGTCACGCTCGAGATCGGCAACGGCAATACGATCCGCGAATTCGTCACGATCAACCGGGGCACCGTCGAAGGCGGCGGCGTCACGCGAATCGGTGACAACAACTGGATCATGGCCTACGTCCACATTGCGCACGACTGCATCGTCGGCAACAACACGATCTTTGCGAACTGCGCATCCCTTGCCGGGCACGTTCGGGTCGATGATTGGGCCATCCTCGGTGGTTTCTCTCTGATCCACCAGTTCTGTCAGATCGGCGCCCACGCATTCACGTCGATGGGGTCGGTGATCAATCGGGACGTGCCGCCATTCGTGACCGTCGCCGGCAGTTTTGCCGAGCCCAAGGGCATCAACAGCGAAGGCTTGCGCCGGCGCGGTTTTGCCAGTGACAAGATCATGTCGATCAAACGCGCGTTCAAGACCCTTTATATGTCGGGCTTGCCCCTCGCCGAAGCCCGGGCCCAGATCGCTGCGCAAAGCGACGACGCCGAAGAACTGCGCCTGCTTGTCGACTTCATCGACCGCAGCGAACGTTCGCTGCTGCGGTGAGCACGGCCATGCGCGTCGCGATCGTCTGCGGCGAAGCATCGGGCGATCTGCTTGGCGCTGAACTGATCGAACGGATCCGCACGCTGGCGCCCGGCACGGAATTCGCCGGGATCGCCGGGGGCAAGATGATCGATGCCGGCTGCACCGCCTGGCACAGTTGCGACGAGTTGTCGGTGATGGGGCTGGTTGAAGTGCTCAAACATCTGCCGCGGCTGTTGAAGCTGCGCCGGCAGGTGTTGCAGCAGGTCCTCGACTTCAAGCCGGACGTGTTCATCGGCATCGATGCACCGGACTTCAATCTGGGCCTGGAAAAAAAACTCAAGGTGCGCGGCATTCGAACCGTCCACTACGTATCGCCATCGATCTGGGCTTGGCGCGAAAGTCGCGCTGCCAGGATTGCGCAGAGTGCCGATCGGGTGTTGTGTCTGCTGCCGATCGAGCCGCCGATCTATGCGCGTTATGGCGTCGAGGCGCCTTTTGTCGGCCATCCGCTGGCCAGTCAGATGCTCACGCCGATTCCCCTCCCGGAAGCGCGTGCACGCCTTGACCTGCCGCCGAAAGCGCGTGTGCTGGCCTTGATGCCGGGCAGCAGGCACAGCGAGATTTCGCGGCTCGGCGAGATCTTCATCAGCGCCGCATTGCAGATTGCCAACGCCCAACCAGGCCTGCGGGTAATCGCGCCGATGGCGAATCGGCGGTGTTTCGACCAGTTCGGCAGCATGGTGGCCAATCGCGGCGCACGTACGGTAATCACGGTCGTCGAAGGTCGTTCGCACGAAGCCCTGTATGCCGCCGATTGTGTGTTGCTGGCCTCCGGCACCGCGGCACTCGAAGCGATGCTGGCGCGAACGCCAATGGTCGTGGCCTACCGCATCAACGCGCTGACCTATGGCATCGTCAAGTTGTTCGGATTGATGAAGACGAAACACTACAGCTTGCCGAATGTGCTCGCCGGCGAGCCGATCGTCGAGGAATTCATGCAGGCGAACTGCACACCGGAAAAACTCACCGATGGGGTTCTGGCGATCCTGCGTGATGCGCGCCGCGGCGAACAGCTTCGTGAACGGTTTGCCGCCTTGCACCGAACGCTGCTGGCCGATCGTTCTGCTGCAGCAAAGGCCGTTCTGGCGTTGGCTCGCAGCGGGTCATAATCATCGCCGGCGTCGACGACACAGGGCGGGGCCCGCTCGCCGGCCCTTTGTTGGTTGCGGCAGTGATTCTGGACCCGCAGCGCCCGATCGATGGTCTGGATGACTCGAAAAAACTCACGCCTGCGCGTCGCGAGGCTCTGGCGCCATTGATCCGCGAACGCGCGATTGCTTTCCATCTGGTTGTCATCGAACCCGAACGGATCGATCGCCTGAACATCTTCCAGGCCACACTGGCCGGTATGCGCGAAGCCTTGCAAGGTTTGTCGATCAAGCCCGGACACGCGCGCATCGACGGCAACAAACTGCCGAAAGACTTGCCTTGCAGCGCCGATGCCATTGTCGGCGGGGACGCGTTGTTTGCGGAGATCAGTGCGGCGTCGATTCTCGCGAAAGTCGAGCGCGATCGGCTGATGGTCGAACTCGATGCGCTGTATCCCGAATATGGATTCGCCAGTCACAAGGGTTATCCGACGCCGGAGCATCTGGCGGCGCTGGCGAAACATGGTCCATGCCCTGCACATCGGCGGAGTTATGCGCCGGTTCGGGCAGTGATGGCACCCAAACTTTTCTGAACGAGTATTCGCCGGGATTCGTGCGAAATTTCCTGCCGCATTCGTTTACTATCGGAACAGGGTGAGGCGGGAGGCGACATGCGCACGTTCAGGGCCGGATGGTTGATATGGCTGCTTCTGTGGCCGGTACTCGCGATCGCGGAAGTCTGCGAAGTGAGTGAACTCCAGAGCGATGTGCGCAACTGCGGCACCTGCGGCAACGCTTGCGCCAGTCTCGGCGCCAATACCCTGTGGGAGTGCCGCAGCGGCAATTGTGTTGCGTCCGGGTGTCCAGCCGGGTACTACGATCTCGACAACAACGGCATCTGCGACTACGCCTGTACCTTTCGAAGCGCCCAGGAGTCGTGCAACAACATCGACGACAATTGCAACGGCGTCGTCGACGAGAATGTGTTAGCGCCGACTCCGGTACAAATCTGCGGTGTGTCGCCGATCGCAACGTCGGCGGAATGTACCAGTGGCGTGAATGTCACTTGCCAGTCCGGGGCCTGGGCCTGCACCTTCCAGGCGAACGTCTGCAACACCGGTAGTTGTGCGGCAACATCCGAAGTGTGCGACGCCGTCGACAACAACTGCAACGGCCTGATCAACGAGAATGTGCCCAATTTCGGGAAAACCTGCGCCAGTGACGACGGCTTGCCGGCACCCGGACACGGCTCGTGTCGGACGCTCGGTACCTATGCTTGCAACGGACCGAACCTCACCGTGTGTAATGCCGTCCAGGCCTCCTGCGCATCGCTGCCCGGTGGTTGCACCGAAGCCTGTGATGGCATCGACAATGATTGTGACGGTTCGGTCGACGAGACCTTCAACAGTCCGGGTGCGAATTCGGCGAACTTCGTGCGGCCGGCGGTCACGCGAGTCGATACCGCGAAGTGGATGTTCCAGTACGAAGCGAGTCGGCCCGGCGCTACAGCGCAAGGACAAGGGTTCGGCAACGGTTACTTCACCAGTGCGCCGGTCGGCCGCACGATCGACAAGACGCCAGCCTGTTCAGTTCCCGGGCGTTTGCCATGGACCGAAATCAGCGCCCAGGAAGCCGAGCAGGTCTGTGTGCGGATGGGTGGAAGCCTGTGTTCCGCCACCGATTTCGAAACAGCCTGTCGCGTGCAATCGTCGCTCTGCAACTGGGGCTACGCGCCGCGCGGCAGCGATTGTACGACGCCGTTTTCGGCCATGAAGTTCTGCAATCTTGGTCCAAGTTATGACGGTAATGCCGCGGTCGCCGGAGATCAGGACACCTTGCTGGTCACCCGCGACCCCCTGCTCGCCAATTGTGCGGCGGATTGGAGTGGGATTTTGGCCAACACTGCGGCACAGAGTCAGATCTACGACCTCACCGGCAATGTCCGCGAGCTGGTGCGTGCCTCGTCAATCGATTTCCGGGGATATGGCGGATCCATGCGGCTTCGTGCCGAGGCCGGTGGTGCCTGTCTGCTGAGGCCCAGTGGTGCCGACAACCTCAACCGTGCCAGTGACCTGGGATTCCGCTGTTGTTTCACCAGTAACCCGAGTCCATGAGGATCGCCGCCATGAACAATCCTGTTCGCGTGTTGAGTGGCTGGTGCCTGACCGGCTTGCTTCTGTTGCTGACGCTGTCGCCCGTGCAGGCACAGGACCTGTGCCCGGCGAATGATCCCAATTCCTGGCCTGAGCGCCGGGTGCCTTACGTGCTGGTGATTGCCGATACCTCTGGGTCGATGACCACCACGATTGGGACGGTCGATTCCTGTGGTTATGGCAACGACCGGCGGTCGCATCAACGATGTGCGCTGGACCGGACGTTCAAGGCGTTCACGGGTCTGATCGACTTCAGCCTGATGTCGTTCGCGACCCAGCAAACCAACTGTTCAGCCGTTTGCTTCGGCACCTGTCAATATTCCAACTTCGCGGGCAACGCCGACGGTGTCGGTTGTGGCCCCGAGCCCACGCCGGGCACGAATTCGGAGACTCGCCGCGGCGGGGTGGTCCAGGTGCCGTTCAAAGGCAATGTCGTGCCTCCCACGGCCAATGGCAACTACCCGTCGCTGAGGGCGCAGGTCGACAACGTCTGCACGAACCAGCAGGAGTTGTTCGCCTCGGGTAACGCGCCGATCAACGGTGCGCTGCGTGATGCCTTTCGATATTTCTCGAGCAGCTGGACAGCGCTGGACAACTCGGTGATCCACGCCACACCATTGACCAGCGTGGCTGCGGGGGAACTGCCTTGCCGTCCGCTGCGTGTGATCCTGCTCGCCGACGGTGACGACAACTGCGACGTATCGACTGATGCGGTCGACGCCGCCGCTGATTTGTTGACCGGTTTTACCGTCAACGGAATCAACTGGAGCGTCCGGACCCATGTGATCGCGCTGGCGGGCGGCGCCGTCACACTCGACCAGATCGCCAATGCCGGGGGCACTGGTCTGGCGATCCCTGCGACGCAGGATCAGTCCATCGTCGATGCCCTGTCCAGCATCCTGCTGCCGCTGGCCGGATCGGAAGTCGCCGACAATGTCGACAACAGCTGCAATGGTTGCGTCGACGAGGGATACGTCAAGTACGCGAATATCGGCCAAACCTGTTGTGCATGGGCCAACCAGGGGCAACGCCCGACATGTCTGAACACTTACCAAGCCAGCATCTCGCCGGCCAATCCGCAGGGTAGTCGAGCTTTGCTGCCGTGCACGACCTTGGCGCAACAGGCCGATCCAACCACGTGGTTGACCTACAACCCCGGCGAAATCTGCGACAACGTGGACAACAACGGTGTCGGTGGCATCGACGAAGGGATGTTGAAGTGCGGCAATCCGCTGCAGTGCCCGGTTGCCGAAAGCTGTGATGGCGTCGATAACGATTGCGACGGACAGATCGACGAAGGCGGCGTCTGTGGTGGTGCTGGCTGCATCTATCAGCCGGAGATCTGCGACGGCTGCGACAACGATTGCGACAGTGTTGCCGATAACGGCGTCCCGGCGGTTTCCTGCGGGCTGGCAACGCCGGCGAATTGCGCCGGGATACTAGCCTGTCGGCCGGCTCAACCCGTGGCCATGCCTGGCGCCTGTGTCGCCAACGGCGGGTTCAATTCTTGCGCAATTTCACCCCAGCCAGAGTCCTGCGACGCGATCGACAACAACTGCGATGGCATCGTTGACGACAACATCGCGCCGACCCCATGTGAACCCGCGGGTACGCCGCCTGGCTTGGTCTATGGCGGATCCAGCCAATGTATCCGCGGGCAGCTTTCCTGTGGCGACAGTGTCTGTCGCGGTTTTGTCGGCCCAACGCCGGAGGTCAGCGACGGCATCGACAACAACTGCAATGGCCAGGTCGAAGACGGCATCGATGTCATGTTCCGGAATGGCTTCGAGTAAGTGCGCCGTCAACGCTGACAGACTGGCTCCCGAAGAAGGGTTGTTGTTGATTGGCTGCGGGCAGGGAACACAGAGGTTCGTTGCCGGATGACCATTTGTCGATGACATCCCTTTGGTCTACAGCGATGACCGCCTCGCGGTATCGACTGATGCGCCGGTCGACACGGGGGGATCGACATGACGCTCGCTTGCAGGGGTCATTGCGGCAAACGTACGGAATGGACCTCTGCGCCGGTGAACATGAACACAAACTCGCCTCGAATCCGGACGCGCGTTCGATCGGCCAGTCGAGCAAGGACCGTGTTCCGTTCCACTGCTTGGCTCGGCGTTGGCGGATCGAGGATCTCCCATTCCGCGAGAAGGGTCGGTACCGGCAATTTCACCGATTGCGGGGTTGCGCTGCCCGATCCCAATCGTGCGATCCAGATCGACTGTTCCCGATACGTGGTGCCATGGATCGAAATGGCCTGCAGGAGTGGCGTGGCAATCAGTGTTTCGCCGATGCGTCGGTCAATGTCGATCGCGCCATCAATGGTGATGGCCGGAACCCGCAGGGCATCGATTGGAGCGGCCCAGCCGACACTCGTCGAACCGTCGTCGCGGCGCTCTCGAACCCGTGCGTCAAACCCCGTGCTGGCACCACTTCGCTGCAGACCGAGCTCGATACGTGAATCGATGGTGATCCGGCGTCCGATGAATTGATCGATTGATGCCTCGGTCAACGAGCGGTCGACGCGGTCGGCCACCCACAGGCTGGACTCGGTCAGTGTCGTGTTCGGGCCCAAGGTGATCTGCGTCTGTGTGCCATCGTGACTGATTCGTTTCGGCACGAGCCTGAGTCCATCCTGCCGTTCCGGTCCGATCGAGTGCAGGGCGGTCACTGCCAAGGGACCGTCTGGATCGGCTGCGACCACGGACCAGATTTGTGCCGAGTGGCCGGCGCCGTCCGGTGCATTGGTCACGATCACGATGCCCTGGGTGTCGTGATGCAGGCGTGCCGCGTCGTCAAGCGCAGTGTCGATGGACCCGACGTGTGACCCACCGCGAGGGTTGTCGGTGCGCAGGGCCAGCGGCCACGATTGGATCTCGACTGCGGGTGCGGCATTGGGCCAGGTCAATGATCGGGCGACGATGGAAACCGAATCGAGACCGGGCAACCAAGTACCCCCATCGATCACGAGGCTGCGTACATCGACACGGTCGGTTGTCCCGTCGGAGAGTTCCACCAGCGACATGACCGTGCGGTCGTATTCGCCCGCAGGCGACAGGTGGATCGGTGTGTCCAACAAAGCCAGCGAGTGTCCCGCGCCAAGTCGGATCACAGGATTCGTCGGCGTGACCATGCCGGTGTTGGCGTCCGCAACATTGAGTGGTGTGTTCGCCAGTACGAGTAGACGGTCATCGTGACGAAGCACAGCATCGACGGATGCATCGAGTTGTACGGAGCGCTCGATCTCCAGTCGACCATCGGGAGCGACGCGCACGAACGACAATGTGGTGGTCGGTGTTCGTGCCGAACGGCACCGTGACCAGCCGTTGTCGCTGACGATGAGGAAGCGGGCGTGGTCAGTGGACGACGTCAGCGGCAAAACCAGAGTGGCCAGTGGTGACAATGCGGGCGGCTCGAACGTCGACACTGACTGTGCCCGACCACTGGTCGCGTCCAGTCGGAACAGCGCAACCGAAACACGATCCCACTGAGGTGGCCATACTGGTTCCTGGACTGCAGCGACGAAAGTGCCCACGTCGGCCATCGCATCTGCGGCGATCCACGGGCCACGGGCGCCATTCGGATCGCTTGCGACGCGTGTACCGAGCGTGCCACCCTGAACCAAGAGACCATCGACGCCAACCGTGCAGGCAAGCGGCACCTGCGCCAATCGCTGATAGGCCTCGATCATACGGCGGTTCGTGAATGGGCGTGCCTGTGTCGGATATTGCCGTCCTGATGCAGGTGCGGTCAGCAGGGTGTATGGCGCATCGTCCACGAACGGTGCGGAGGTGCCGCCATCAAGTGTCAGACGTGTGTGAATCCGATGATCGTCCTGCCATTGGACGCGTACGCTTCCGCCGGGCAGTGACTGGATCGTGCAGGGGTTGCCGCAGGTACGTCGATAACGTCTGGCCTCCAGATCGCGGAATCCATCGAGTCCGTTCGGACCGTGTGCTAACCACCAGCGCGGCGCACCGGTCTCGTCATAGGCGAGGGCCAGAATGGCTAGCACTGGCCCCTGGCTCATCATGGTGAGTCCTATGCCCGGGCGTGACGGGTTCACCCAGAGTCCGGACGCGTCGCGGACGACGGCATCGGTCGAGACGATGATTCGCTCCAGACGTGTCGTGCGCACCACGCCATCGACACTCAGAACCACGTCGGCCAGTCGATTGTCGATGCGGGTCAAGACAACGTGGCCTGTGACCTGCTGCCCCGCCAATCTCTGGCGGACCGGATCCCAGCGTGTGCGCACCAGATCAGCCGAGAACGTCGCGCCGGCAAGCGGGCCGACACCGACTTGCCAGTAGTCATCGCCATTTCCATCAAAATCCACGTGCTGGACGACTGTCTGATCATCACTGTGTGTCAGCACGAGCCCCCAGCCGGGATTGCCGGGCTCGGCCCACCACTCACCGGTCGCACGCCCCTCCGGGGCCGTGACATGGATCTGCGCGTGCAAGAGGCCCGGAATCCAATACGCAGCAGACAGCAGCAACAAGAGCGCGGCACGGACTGGAAACTTCGTCATGGGTGTTCCTTCCTTGGGAATGTCCTGATCCGACGTTTTGGCATGGGTATTCCCCCAATCGCAGCGCGGACTCCGCGTAGCAGGCGACGGCGGTCTCAACCGGTCGATGCAACACAGCGCATCGATCGGTTGAGACCACCGCTCCTTGCGCTTCGCTTTGCGAAGCACAAGGGCGAAGTGTTTGCCTAACCCCTCCCAACCCTCCCCGAACATCGGGGAGGGCTTGCAAGGCTCAGGCAACGTCGCATCGCGGCTGAAGCCGACTCAGGATGGAGGTTCGCCGCGCGGATCGAAGTGACGTTCTTCGACCCGGGGCTGGATTGTGTCGTACCTGTCGAAAGACAGTGCCGATCTTTGCAGGCAGTTGACAGACTGATCCTCGAAGAAGGGTTGTGGGCAAGTGGTGGCGGCACGAAACACAGGGGTTCGTAGCCGGAACACCACACGTCGATCACATCCCTTCGGTGCACACGATGGCCGCCTTGCGGTATCGCCTGATGCACCGGTCGACACGGGAGATCGACATGTTGCGGATGGTCTGGAACATTCTGTTGCTGGTGGGTTGCGGCGCCTTCATGCCGGGCGCGAGTGCGGCCGTCTTCATCGTCAATGAGGCCGATGACCTGAACGACGGTACCTGCAACACCACGCATTGCAGCCTGCGCGAAGCGATCACGGCTGCGAATGCCGGTGCTGGCGCCGATATCATCGCGTTCGACATCGAGCTTCCGATTCGTGGTGATCTGGTGATCCGACCCTCGGGATCGGCCCTTCCGACCATCACCGCGCCGGTGACCATCGATGGCTACACCCAAACCGGCACCGACGCCAACACGGCAGCCTTGCCGTTCTCGAATGCGGATCTGCGGATTCGCATTGACGGGGCCGGAGTGAACCCGCCGAATGTTGGCCTGGCGATCTGCGCCAACAACGTGGTGATCCAGGGTATTGCGTTCACGGGTTGGACAGGTGCCTCCCGGTTCGGTGTGAACTATGGCCGAAACAACGCGGCACAGAACTGCGGCAGTGCACTGACCGGTGCGGTGTTCCGGGGCAACTTTGTCGGCCTGTCGGGTCCGGGCAACTCCGCTGTTCCCAACCAGAACGGTTTGTCGGTGAGAAACACGGCCATCACGATCGGTTCCGCAGTGAGCGGTCACCGCAATGTATTTGCCAACAATGCAGTGGCGCTGTCCATCGGTGACAGCAGCGCCGCATCGTCGGTGACCGGAAACCTGTTCGGCACGAACAAAAGCGGTACCGTGGCCATGCCGAATCTGGTCTCGATTTCGCCCTCGGCCGACAATCTGACGATCGGCTCGGCGGCCGCACCGAACTACATCCGCTTCGGCGACAACGCCATCAGGCCCTCCGCGGGGATCGACAACTCGTTCGAGAAGAACCACATGTTCGACACCGAGTTCCCGGCAATTTCGTTGACGGGCACGGGACAGCAGGTGACGGCCAACGACCCGGACGACGTCGATACCGGCCCGAACGGGCGGCAGAACTTTCCGGTCGTGAACACCGTGGCGCGTATTGCAGGCGGCATTCGCGTGACGGGCACACTTGATGTGCCGACCGGTGCCGTGCCCCAGACTTATCGTCTGGCCGCTTATGCGAGCATCGGATGTCATTCCAGTGCACATGGTCCGGGCGAATCGTTTCTGGGTACAGCCGATGTGAATCTGGTCAATAACGGTGGTGAATCCTTCTCGATCGATATCACGGGGGGGGCCGTGCCGATCGGGTCGGTCTTGACCATGACCGCGACCGGCCCCGATGGCACATCCGAGTTTTCGGCGTGCACGAACATTGATGACGTGGTCGGGTTCGCCGTGAACTCGGCAAACGACCTGGTTGATGCGGCGGGTTGTGATGCGACACATTGCAGTCTGCGCGAAGCGATCAACGCAGCCAACACGCGGCCCGGTCCCGATGCGATTCGGTTCGCCATTCCGGTCGGGGGCACCGGTGAAATCCTGATCACGCTGGCCAGCGGGCTGCCGGAAGTTGCCGAGACACTGACCATTGACGGATACACACAAGCCGGGACGTCCGTGAATACGGATCCGGTCGCAAGCAACGCCGTGCTGAGGATTCATGTGACCGGTTCGGATCTGTTGCCGGAACGGATCTTTTCCATTTGTGCGCCGGACGTAGTGATTCGCGGCCTCAGTCTGAGTGGCGCGAATGCATCCGGTGGGCCATCCCTTCAGCTGATCGGCAGTTGTGCGGGCGGCGACACCAGCCGATTCGTGTTGGCCGGCAATCAGATCGGACTGGCTGCTGATGGCATCACTGCGGCACCGATCCAGACTGGCGTGGGCGTCGCAGGGCCCGACTCGCTCATAGGTGGGGTCAATCTCGCCGATCGCAATGTGTTCGCCGGTGGCACTTCTGCACAATTGACGATCAACGAGAATGCACTGGATACCCAAGTGCTTGGCAACCTGTTCGGGACCGACAAGTCCGGTACCCTGGATCGGGGTGGGTCACTCGGAATCCAGTTCCGGGGCGGTATCAGCAGCGGTGACCTGAATCTCAAGATCGGCAGTGCGACGGCGCCCAATCGGTTCCGATTCAACGCGTTGGGGATCAACGCCCGCTCTGACTTCAATCCTGGTCCAGCCGACTTTGCCCAGAACACTTTTGCCAACCACGATGGCATCGCGATCAATCTGGGCAACTCCGTGGCCGTTACGCCGAACGATACGAACGATGTCGACAGTGGTGCGAATGAGGGGCAGAACTTTCCGGTCCTGAGCTCGGTGTTCCAGACACCGACCGGCATCGAAGTGACCGGCTCACTCGATGTCGGTACCACGGTCAACAATGAACCCTTCACGCTGGCGTTCTTCGCGAACACCGCCTGCGACGCGTCCGGCCACGGCGAAGCAGAGCTCCTGCTGGGTGTGGTCTCGCGCAACTTCACGCAAACGACCGGTGAATCGTTCACGGTTCAGATCGATACGCCGGACCCGATCAGTCCGGGGACATTCATCACTGCGATCGCGACGGGCGCACAAGGCAGTTCGGAGCTCTCGGCATGCCGAACCGTGAGTGATGCCATCGAGGAATACGTCGTCAACACCACAAACGACGTGAATGACGGTGTCTGCAATGTGTCGCATTGCAGCCTTCGTGAGGCGATCAATACCGCCAATGCCACGATCGGACCCCAAACCATCGCCTTCGATATTACCGGCGCCGGCGCACGGAGGATCGAGCTGGCTTCGGCACTGCCGGTCATTGTCGAAGCACTCGTGATCAACGGCTACACGCAGCCTGGGTCAAGCGGCAACTCCGAGGAAACCGGCTCGAATGCCGTGATCGGCATCGAAGTGGATGCCAACAATGCGCCGAACATCATCGGCACCTGCACCGACGAGCGTGTCGAGGTGAGAGGACTGGCGTTGGTGGGTGCTAGTGGTGCGGCAATTCATGCCAACCAGGACGAAGTCAATTGCGTGGGTGGCGAAACCTTGTTGATCGCAGGGAATTTCTTTGGTCTATCCGCCGACGGATCAGCAGGAACCAACGGCAATGCAGTCGTTGCCTGGAACCAACGCGTTGCGGTCGGAGGCGGGCCGTTGCCGGATCGCAATGTGTTTGGAAACTCCGCAGGGGACGCCATTCGGATCGAGGCGTTTTTCAGTGGTTCCAGTTCCATCAAGAACAACATCTTTGGCCTGGCGCCGGATGGCCTGTCGCCACGTGCGATTGGCGGCTCTGCGGTGACCCTGACGGACGTGAGTTCCGTTGCGGTCGGAGGCATCGATTTCGAGGCCAATACGATTCGTCACGCTGCGCGTGGTGTGGTGGTCAAACGCCCGACCTCGAATACGCGCTTGAACAGCCTGTTCGGCAATACCTTTGCCAACCTGGGCGGTATGGCGATCGATCTGTCGGCGACTGGGTCGGACACGGATGGGATCACGCCGAACGATGCCGATGATGCCGATGCCGGCCCGAATGATCTGCAGAATTCACCCGAGCTGACGAGCGTGACGCTCAACGCGGACACGATGACGGTCGAAGGATTACTCCGCTCCGGAAACCCGACGACTGAGTTGACGGAGTTCACGCTGTATTTGAATGACGCGTGTGCAAGCGCTTCAGCCCAGCAAGCACAGCAGGTGCTGGCCCGGGTCCTCAGCAACACCTCCGCCTCGGCCATCACGTTCAGCGCCGATATTCCGTCGATCCCGCCGGGCGGGCCGTACTTCATCACCGCGACAGCGCACAAATCCGGCAACACGTCTGAACTGTCGAACTGCATGCAGGCGACCGTAGTCGACACCCTGTTCAAGAACAGCTTTGAGTAGGAGCGCCGGCATTCAGAAGCGTAGCCGCGGCCTTGATTTTTCTTCTCCCGCTTGCGGGAGAAGATGCCCGAAGGGCAGATGAGGGAAATCTGGCGACGAACCAATTTCGCCGCCAACCTGTCCCTCATCCGGTCCTGCGGACCACCCTCTCCCGGTTCCCGGGAGAAGGCAACATCCTGGGTCACCTCGATTCGAAGATGTCTTCCAGCGAGTCGACGACTTCCATCGAAGCGCCGCTGTCTTGCTCGATGTAGATCAATGCAGCGACAAGGTGTTCGCACTCGCCCTGTGCTCCCGCAGTCGCACTGCGCGGACCAACCATTTGTGCCTTCGTCGACTCGAATCGTGACGGTCTGGGCCGGGTTCCGCTGGTCTGCCTCAGCTCATCTCCTTGCCTCGGCTCAAAGTCCTTCGGAGTCTTGTTCAACATATTCACGGAACACATCCACCTGGTTGCCTCAATCGGCCGCACGTGCTGCGGCAAACAGGGAATTCAACGTCGATTCGTCGAACGTCACTGCGTCGACGGTGCCGCCGTCGAGGATCGCCTTGGCGAGCTCCGATTTTTTCTCCTGGAGTTCCAGGATGCGGTCTTCGACCGTTCCTTCGCAAACGAGACTGTAGACGAACAATGGTTTGTCCTGCCCGATTCGGTGCGCGCGATCTTCCGCTTGCCGCATGGCTGCGGGATTCCACCATGGGTCATAGTGAATGACGGTGTCGGCTGCGGTCAGATTGAGGCCGACTCCTCCTGCCTTGAGGCTGATTAGCATCAGCGGCACACGACCGTCCTGGAATGACGCCACAGGTGTGGCGCGATCGACGGTCGATCCATCCAGGCGCGTGAACGGCACTTGATCAGCTGCCAGATCGGTCTCCGATCAAGTCCAGCATCTCGGTGAACTGCGAAACACCAGAATCCGCCGCCCTTCATCAAGCAGTTCCCGGACCATGTCTCGCAGGCACTCTCGTTTCGCGCTGGTGGTGACCTTGCGGGCCTCGGGCAATTTGACCAGTTTCGGATCGCAACAGGCCTGTCGCAGTTTGAGCAGTGCGTCGAGTACGACGATTCGCGACGCCGAAAGACCCTTGTTGCTGATTGCTTGACGGACCAGATCATGCATGGCCAATCGGAGTGTTTCGTACAAGTCACGCTGACGCCCGTCGAGCGCAATCCGTTTCGTGATCAGAGTCTTGGGTGGCAGTTCGGCCGCGACTTCCTGTTTGGTTCGACGCAGGATAAAAGGACGGATCCGGGCGTTCAGGCGATCCCGAATGGCGTCGGCTCCGTGCTTTTCGATTGGGGTCCGGAACCTTGCGGCAAAGTGCTTCTGAGCGCCGAGCAGGCCGGGCAAGATCAGGTCAAACTGGGACCAGAGTTCGCCCAGATGGTTTTCGATGGGCGTACCCGTCATGGCGATGCGGCGATCCGCACGAATTTTCCGTGCGCAGAGCGCTGACTGGGTCAACGGATTCTTGAGTGCCTGCGCCTCGTCGAACACAGCCAGAGAGAAATCGAATTTTGTCAGGATCTCGATGTCGCGCACCAGCAGTGCATACGTGGTGAGCACCAGATCGGTTTCGGAGATGCGGTCGAACTGGCCATGGCGCGATCCGCCATGCAGCACGAGGACACGCAGGGATGGCGCAAAGCGTGCAGCTTCCATCTGCCAGTTTGGTACAAGTGATGTCGGCATGACGACGAGCGCCGGCTTGGTCGATTCATTCCGCAGTCGTGATTTGTGACGTTCGGACAAGACATGCGCCAACACCTGGATGGTTTTCCCCAGACCCATGTCGTCGGCCAGCAGACCACCGAGTTGATGCTCCGCGAGAAAGTCGAGCCATTCGATGCCGGCGCTTTGGTATGGCCTCAGGGTCGCCGCAAGTCCCTCGGGATCGGGCGCCATCGAGCGTGTCCATTCACCTCTAATCGCCTTGGCGACGCGGGTGAGTGTTTCAGGTCCCTTGACGTTTGCATTGGCATCGAGCAATTCCGACAAAACGTCCGCGCGTGCCATGGGCAGCGATACTTCGCGGCCGTTCAGATCTGTCAGCCACTCGATGAGAGGTGCGCAATACCGGCGGAGCTCATCAAGCCGCAAGCTCAGGTGAGTGCCGTGATCGGTGCGAATCACCATGCGGGCTTCGGGCGATTCATGCAGGAATGCCGTCAGGTTCAATTCCTGCCGCTGGATCGCGCGCGCGAGGATCGGCAGCAATGAAACTCGTCTTCCGTCGATGTCGACTCCCAACTCGACATCGAACCATCCAGGTCGCGACGAGTGATCCAGGTTGGCACTGAGTTCGTCATTTTCGACGGTTCGGATGTCGACGCCAAAATCTGCAGGTATGTCGACCGAAATTCCCCTCCCTTCCAGTGCCCCGACCAACATCAGCCAACGCTCGGCGCTCTCCTTCAGTGTGCTGGCGTGATTCTGATCACCGCGCCACTTCATACCGGCTTTGAGTGGTTTCATGGCCAGAGACGTTGCGCCGGACTCCATGGGGACACAGCCTACGCGTTGCATGCTCTGGCGAAAGGCCAGTTCTCTGTCCGAATCACGAATCACCACTGTGGCGAGATTGGCATGCTCGTCCTGTATCAGCGTTCTCGCCTGACCGTCGTCAGGCACTTCTGTGTTGCCATAACAAAACCGCAGTGCTCCGATCCACTGTGCCTTTTCTGGCTTGGTCGGGCTGGCTTCGCGAAGCAACAACAGCCGGGCCTTCGGCTCGCCCGCCTGTTGCTGAATCGTAACCGCTACGGGTGGCGGCACATGGGTGGCAGACGGCACCATCGCGAGCAAGGCGGCGACTTTTCGTTCGTTGCTCGCATGGACTTTGGGCAGCCTTTGGAGGGCGTGGAATTGCTCGGATGTGATGCCACCCACTGGACCGATTTCCATGGTTCCAGTGTCCAGATACCACAAGGCGCCGACCGGAGCGATGACACTCGCGCCGTCGACGCCGCCATGAAGCTCGCTCATCTCCCGGGGGCCCCGGATCCACTGGTACTGATACGGACGGGCCTGGCCCTTGCGCAAGCGGGGCCGACCTGGTTGGACCAATACGCAGGTGTGGTGGTCGAGGAGTTCGGACACAATGGCGTCGCCTTCACTGCCCGACAACTGCAAGATGTGTGGGTAGTCAAAATCCGGCACCTGATTGGCAATCCGCCACAGCATCGCTTCATCCGCAGACCCGATTCCGAATTTTCTGGTGACTCGACGATCCACCCGGCCGAACTGGATCGGCAGGATCCTGCGCCCATTGAGCCTCGGCGACTTTCCCGTCGATGAATCCAGTAGGGCCATTTCAAAGTCGAGCGTGATCCCCGGCGACGACATATGGAACACGTAGACAAGTTGTTCGGGCGGCTTGTTTGCGACTCTTGCGACGGTGGCCGACGCCTTGGCGCGCGAGAGTTCCGCGACTTGCCAGGCTTCCCATTCGCGCTCGTTTTCCGCGATGACTACGTCCGGTGGTGGCGCAGTCAGCGTCCCGGTGTCAATTGACTCTTCGGCTTGTTCATCAGCAAGGAACAGTTCTTCGTAGTCTTCTTCGGTCAAGCCTTCGCCAAGACACAAAGCACTGAGCGCAGCGACGACATGTTCGCATCGACCGGTGCGGTCGCATGCGCACTGTGCAGCCCATCGACTCAGGTCTCTTGGTACGAGAATGTGGACGGCATTCTGGCGACGACTCGACTTGCTGACCGGGACCTCGAATGAAGCCACCATCAGATCTGGCTGCATCTGCTGTGCGCTCATGAAAGTGGTATCGAATTCAAGCGACTGGCCCTTGCGGACCACGCTGCGCTTGAAAGCGGATTCCCAATCAACGTCGACGAACATTTCGAAAATCCGGCGGACAATGAGGGCTTCCTGAGATTCGTCGATCATTTCGGGTGTCTGGACGAGAAAAACCGGATGGTAAAGGCTGGCGGTTGCGTTCAAACGGAATTCCGCGCCTCACATTGCCGATCGGGCCCTTGAAACGCCAAACGTGGCCCCCAACTCACGGCCACCGCTGAAATATCTTCTTTTGGTCATAGTTCGCGGCTAAACTTGGCACTCACTTTGGGTGAGTGCTAACAGCACGAATTTAATTTATTACAATCAACAACTTAGAGAATCGTTATGAGCTTGAAGCCTCTGCACGACCGCGTAGTTCTGAAGCGCATGGAAGAAGAGCGTCTGTCCGCTGGCGGCATCGTCATCCCTGACAGCGCCACCGAAAAGCCGATCCGCGGCGAAGTTGTGGCCGTCGGCCCGGGCAAGACCCTGGACAACGGCACCACGAAGGCGCCAGCCGTCAAGGTGGGCGACAAGGTGCTGTTCGGCAAGTACTCGGGTACCGAAGTGAAGATCGACGGCACCGAATACCTCGTCGTGCGCGAAGACGACATTTTTGCGGTGATCGGCTGATTGCCGGTTCCGAACCAAACCATTTGAAGGATCAAGAACATGGCAGCCAAAGAAATTCGTTTTGCTGAAGATGCCCGCGCCCGCATGGTGCGTGGCGTGAACATCCTCGCCAACGCCGTCAAGGCAACGCTGGGCCCGAAGGGCCGCAATGTCGTGCTCGAAAAGAGCTTCGGCGCGCCGACGATCACCAAGGACGGCGTCTCCGTCGCCAAGGAAATCGAACTCGCCGACAAGTTTGAAAACATGGGCGCGCAGATGGTCAAGGAAGTTGCTTCCAAGACCTCCGACGTCGCCGGTGACGGCACCACCACGGCCACCGTGCTGGCCCAGGCGCTGATCCGTGAAGGCATGAAGGCCGTTGCTGCCGGCATGAACCCGATGGACCTCAAGCGCGGTATCGACAAGGCCGTGACCAGCGCCGTCGAAGCGCTGAAGGCACAGTCCAAGCCGTGCAACACGTCCAAGGAAATTGCCCAGGTCGGTTCGATCTCGGCCAACTCCGACATGGCGATTGGTGAGCTGATCGCGAAGGCGATGGACAAGGTCGGCAAGGAAGGCGTTATCACTGTTGAAGAAGGCTCCGGCTTCGAAGACACGCTGGACGTGGTCGAAGGCATGCAGTTCGACCGCGGCTACATCAGCCCGTACTTCATCAACAATCAAGAGTCGATGACCGCCGAGCTGGAAAGCCCGTTCATCCTGCTGTACGACAAGAAGATCTCGAACGTGCGTGACCTGCTGCCGGTGCTGGAAGGCGTCGCCAAGTCGGGCAAGCCGCTGCTGATCATCGCCGAAGAAGTGGAAGGTGAAGCCCTCGCCACGCTCGTCGTCAACACCATCCGCGGCATCGTCAAGGTCTGCGCCGTCAAGGCCCCGGGCTTCGGCGACCGTCGCAAGGCGATGCTGGAAGACATGGCCGTCCTGACCGGCGGCACCGTGATCTCCGAAGAAGTCGGCCTGTCGCTCGAAAAGGCCACGATCAAGGATCTCGGCACCGCCAAGAAGATCCAGGTCTCGAAAGAGAACACCACGATCATCGACGGCGCTGGCGACGCAAAGGCCATCAAGGGCCGCATCGACCAGATCAAGGCGCAGATCGAAGAAACCACCAGCGACTACGACCGTGAAAAGCTGCAGGAGCGTGTTGCCAAGCTCGCTGGCGGCGTGGCCGTGATCAAGGTCGGCGCTGCGACCGAAGTCGAGATGAAGGAAAAGAAGGCACGCGTCGAAGACGCCCTGCACGCCACGCGCGCAGCCGTTGAAGAAGGTGTCGTTGCTGGCGGCGGTGTCGCCCTCGTGCGCGCACTCGCCACGATCGGCGGCCTGAAGGGTGACAACGAAGACCAGAACCACGGTATCGCCATCGCCCGTCGTTCGATGGAAGCGCCGTTGCGCGAAATCGTGTCGAATGCCGGTGACGAACCGAGCGTCGTGTTGAACAAGGTTGCCGAAGGCAAGGGCAACTTTGGTTACAACGCAGCAAACGGCCAGTACGGCGACATGATCGAGTTCGGCATCCTGGATCCGACCAAGGTCACGCGCACGGCCCTGCAGAACGCAGCATCCATCGCCGGTCTGATGATCACGACCGAAGCCATGGTTGCGGAAATGCCGAAGAAGGAAGCACCTGCTGGCGGCCATGGTCATGACCATGGTGGCGGCATGGGTGGTATGGACTTTTGATTTCGTCGCGAAGTTTCCTTGCGGAAACTTCGCGCCGGATGACGAGCTTGGCCCGCGGGGGAAAAGGCGTGACTTTTCCCCCGTGATCACCCCTAGGCTTCGGTCCATGCTTCAAACGAAAAACCCCGCGAGTGATCGCGGGGTTTTTTTTTCGTGGGCACCGATTGACCGGGCGGGCGCCCAGACTTATTGGTCGTTGATCTGTTCGCCTGAGACACTGCCGCCCGCCAGTTCGCCAGTGCCGTCGACCGGCGGCTCGGGGTCCAGTATCTGCGTCTGCACGACTTTGCCTTCGACCAGCCAGACACGCAGATCGGCCTTGCGCTGTCGATAGGTCCAGATCTCGATCGCCGGGCTGTATTCGTCAGCCGGAATCAGGTCCTTGCGCTCCGGCTTGCCACCGGCTGCCAAGACCTTGTCCGCGGTATCGCCCTTGTCGATCAGTTTCTTGCCAAGCAGCACACTTTCGGCGTGTACGTTGAGACTCAGGCACAACAGGGCTGCAAACGCGGCGCGGTACATGGCGGACTCCTTGGCCAGTCATGCGAGGATGGCAGCCCCATATTGCGACTCAGTTACCGTTACTGTTGCGACGGAGTTCACATAATTTGCGAGGAGAGGACATCCGAGGGCAACCCTGGATCAGGTGACTGCTCGTTGGTGGCCGCTCTGCTGACGTTGAAGGCGATCGGTCGAAGTGCCGCATGGACCCGGGCGCCAGGGTCCGTGTCTCAGGTCAAGCGCTTGGCAGTGCCATCACCAGATGAGCCCGTATCCCTTGTTCAAGGCCTCGTTCAGTCCTGTGCCGAACATGTCGAATTCCTCGACGAAGGGCTCGCATTCTTCTTCGTCGAGTTCATGGTTGTTGCCCTGACTTTTGCTCCACGCCGCAAAGGCCTTGACCACCGATTGCACGGTCACTTGGGCGACCAACGCGGTGAGTTCCTGAATCTGTTCCGGAGAGAACGCGAAACGCTCGTTGAGCATGTCGAGTTTGATGGCCGAGTGCCGATCGGGTTGGTACCAGGTCTGGAAGATCGATCCGCTGCCCGTGACCAGCGTGGGCCCTCCATTCAGGATCCAGTGATACAGATCGACGTTGCGGTGATTGATGCCCCAGGCTCCGAGCGACTTGAGTCGCTCGGTGGGCCAACCTGCCGGTAACGAGGACGGATCGATCGACTCCGGTTCGCGGCCTTCGAGGTAGTGAAACACGGCACCCGGATGCTGCTGGAGATACTTGATGTGCTCAGCCGGGACAGCGAATGCCGAGAATCTGTGGGCCATGCGGATGTCCTTGTTGATGGATCGCTGAAGTCAGGCAAAGCATTGATCGCTGCTCAGGGGAGATCGCGGGTTACCAAACGATCCCATGTCCCTTGCGGATGGCATCCTGCAGGCCCTCGCCGAACATCGTGAACTCGTCGACGAATGGCATGCACGCATACTCATCGGGCTCATAGTCCTTGCCCTGGCTTTTGCACCATGCCGTGAAAGCCTTGAGCACTGCCGGCACATCCACCTTCGATACCAATGCGGCGAGCTCCGGGAGCTGTTCGGGGCCAAACGCGAAGCGCTCGTTGAACGCGTCGAGTTTGATGGCGACCGACTGGTGGTCGGGTTCGTACCAGGTTTGAAAGATCGATCCAGCGCCGGTGACGAGTTCAGGCCCGCCATTGAGGATCCAGTGATACAGATCGGTGTTGCGGTGATTGATGCTCCAGCTCCCCATCGATTCGGGTTCTTCCGTCGGCCAGTCGGTCGGGAGAGACGATGGATCCGTGGCATCAGGCACCCTGCCATCGAGATAGTCATGTACGGAACCGGGGTGCTGCTGCAGATACGTGATGTGCTGCTGGGGTACCAAAAAGGCGCCAAAACTGTGTGCCATACAATCGTCCTTGAGAATCGAATCCGAAAAACTTTCGTGAAGTTTATCAAAAGTCCGCGGAACGCCGACAGCAGGAACTTCCCGGGCCGGTCGAAGTCTTAACTATCCGGCCCTGGAGTCAATCGATGAATCAGCTGTCCGTGTTCGCGACATGGTTGATGGTGATGCCATCAGTGTTTGCGGCATCCCCCGAGGAGAAGACCGTCGACGTCGAACTCATCGCCGCACACACCAGCGTGCAGCCAGGGCAGACCGCACAACTCGGTCTGCGACTTCGTCACGAGCCGCACTGGCACACCTATTGGCTGAATCCCGGTGATTCGGGCATTGCTACGAGCTTGGCGTGGACGCTGCCGCCCGGGTTTTCGGTTGGCACGATTGCGTGGCCCAGACCATCTCGATTCAACGTCGATGGTCTGTACAACTTTGGCTTCGAGGGTGAGATGGTTTTGCCGGTGTCGGTCCGAGTGCCGGATGGTGCCGCGCCGGGTGTCCATCGGGTCTCGGCAGTCGCGAAGTGGCTGGCCTGTCGCGAAGTGTGTATTCCCGGCAAAGCCGAATTGGCGCTGGACTTGACTGTGGCAGCGTCGCCGCCGGAGATCGATGCACGATGGAATGAACTGTTTGATTCGGCCCTCACACACCAACCGAAGTTTGTGGGTTGGGATGCGGCGGTCACGGACGAAGCCGGCGACATCGTGATCCGGATTGATGCCGAACACGTTCCGGAGACATCCGGGCTGGACGCGTTCATCGAGAATCGTCAGGTCGTGTCCCATGCGCCGCCCCAGATCACCCGTGACGAACACCATCTTGTCGTCCGCTTCACCCGCAGCGAGTATTTTTCCACGGCACCCACCGAACTTGGTCTGGTGTTGACTGAACCCGCGACGGCGCGCGCCTGGCGCCTGGTTGTTCCATTTGCCCCACCCAAATCCTGAACTACGGAGCCTTGATCCATGAATCTTCCGACTGCCACGTTGTTTGCTGCCATCGCTTCGATCGTCGCCGCCCCCGCTTTTGCCAAGCCTGAAGTGGGCGCTGCGGCGCCGGCTTTCACCGCGACGGATGCCAACGGCAAAACCCACAGCCTGGCCGACTTCAAGGGCAAGACCGTCGTCCTCGAATGGCACAACCCGGAATGTCCGTTCGTCAAGAAACACTACGGCGCAAAGAACATGCAAACGCAGCAGGCCGAGGCCACCGACGCAGGCGTCGTGTGGTTGTCGATCAATTCCGGCGCACCCGGTAAACAAGGTCAGATGGATGGTGCCGCGGCAAATACCTACCTCGCCGGTTCCGGCGCCAAGCCGACGGCCTATCTGCTCGATGCCGACGGGACGGTCGGCCACGCCTACGGAGCCCGCACCACGCCGCACCTCTATGTCATCGACGCGGAGGGTGTGCTGCGTTACATGGGCGGCATCGACTCGACACCGAGTGCCGATCCGGAAGACATCCCTAGCTCGACGCAGTATGTGCGCCAGGCACTCGCAGAACTCTCCGGCGGCAAGCCGGTCAGCGTGCCGAGCTCCGAGCCTTACGGTTGCTCGGTGAAATACGGTTCCTGACGCGCTATCGCAATGACGGGGCCTCGTAGTGACGGGGCCTCGCAATGACAGGGCCTCGTAGTGACGAGGGTTTCAGGACCGCGTTGTTTCCTTCATTCCGTCGTTGCGAGGAGCGCAGCGACGCGGCAACCTCATACTTGCCTCACCGCCACGCCAAGACCATGACAAGTCAGGCCACCATTCTGTGTATTCACCTGGTAGACAACCCGGAGAACGAAGATGCGGCAGGCGACAACATGGATGGCCATCAGCTTGATGGCAGGTGGCATGACTGGTTCGGCGCATGCCGAATTGATCCTCGCCGGCCGGATCCTGAATCCGGTGACGAATGCCGAGCCGCTGGCCGGGACACGTGATCCTGCCGTTTCGGGCGACGGCCGATTCATCTTCTTCGTATCGACCTCGAGCAATCTCGGGGTCGTGGCAAACGGAGCCCAGAATCTCTATCGCGCCGATACCGCCGCAGCGACGCCCGCAGCCGAATCGATCGTGCTGGCGATGCAGGCGCTCGGCAACGGCAACTGTTTTGCCCCATCCGCATCGGGCAGCGGCAGTGTGGTGGCATTCGAAACGTTGGCAACCAATCTCGGTGGCAATCAGGGCAACTTCACCGATGTCTATGTCAGCCACCAGATCTCGCTGCCGCAGAACGAAGTTGGTTTCGACACGCGATTGGTCAGCCGGGGCCTGGGCGGTGCGTTGCCAAACGGTGCATCACGTTTTGTTGCGACTTCGGCGGATGGCCGGTTCGTGGCGTTCTGGTCGGATGCGTCGAATCTGGTTTCCGGTGATACCAACAACGCGCCCGACATCTTTGTCGTCAACGTCGACGGTGGTCAACTTGGTCCGGTGGAGCTGGCGAGCGTGGATTCATCCGAAGTGCCCGGCGCCGGTCCCAGTCGCGCACTGTCGAACAAGGCCTTGTCGTCAGATGGCCGGTTTGCTGGTGTTCGCTACCGACACCCCGATGGACGGCGCCAATCCAGGCAATCTCGAAGACGTGTACGTCCGGGATCGCATCGCCGGCACAACCAGTCTGGTCAGCAAGTTCTCGAACGGTGTGCCGTTCTCGACTTCGTCGGATCAGCCGTCCGTCTCAAGCAACGGTCGGTACGTTGCGTTCCGGTCGTTCCAGTCCGGCGCCGGCATCAGCGGCAGCCGCGTGTTCGTTCGGGACTTGCAGGCGTCGACAACGGTGAGCGTGCCGGTGCCGCCCGGTGCGACCGTCTGCGAAGAACCCAAAGCCGACAACAGCGGCAATGTCGTCATGCAGTGCGGCAGCGCGCAGGTGGGCATCCAGCAGCAGGCCTGGTCCTGGCGCGCCCTCAACGGCAGCATGCTGCGACTCAGCAGCACGCAAGCCAATGGGGATGGCAACAACACATCAGGGAACGTCACGGATCTGAGTGACGATGGCCAGGTCGTTGTCTTCGATTCCGATGCGTCGAACCTGGATCCGGGCGACACGAACAACAGTTCCGATGTCTTTGCGGCCATCGACTCGGAACGACTGTTCGCACTGTTCAAGGATGGCTTTGAATGAGGGCGCCGGTCATTCGACCAGTTCCATTGTTTCCGCACTGTCGTCGGGAACAAAGGTCACCGATGTGAGCGTCCAGGCGCCCTGGCGCTTGTGCGCTTCGGCGTAGATCGTGCCGCTGCCCTTCGGGCCGCTGACCGAGTAGTTGAGGTTGGCGTGGCCGGAGCCGCCGCTGGTTTCGATGCTGCCCATCGGGAAGCCGGTGTCGAGCGGACGGCCGAGCATGGCCATGGCGTCGTCGTTCGCGCGCAGGGTGCTGAGCGACATCTGGAATGCATCGGAACTCTTGAACGAGGCGCTCAGCCCGAAAATCATGAGCACCAACATGCCGACCATCGCGAGATACAGGATCACCGCCCACTTGGCCCAGGCACGCTGCACGCGGCGAAACTCTTCCACACTGTCCCAGCGTTTGTTGCGCCAAGCCCAGGCGCTGCCGCGCGCACCCAGCACGAACGGAATGATCAGGTTGACGAGGGGAACGAACGCGAGCAATGCGATGAACGTGTTGTTGCCGATGCCCCAGACCCAGTGCAACAGAAACGCGCCCCAGTTCCAGCGGTCGATTTCAGCGGGTACCGCTGCGGCAGCGCCCTGTCCGGAAGTGTTTTCCATGGTCTTGTCGTCCTGTTGCCTTGCCCATTGAGACTAACGCCAATGCCTGGCCCAGCGCACGCACGAAACAAACCGATCCTCTCGCATCGCCGGACTAAGTGACGTTAGAGTGCGGGGTTATGGCGACTCCCACTGACACCCTGCCGGCGGTTTCGACGGCCCTCATCCAGAACGACGCAGTCGTGCTGGGCATCCTCGCGGCCACACTTGGCTTTGTCTTCTGGGGCAGTTCGCGCCCGGACGGCTTCTGGAAACGTTTCTACGGCATCGTTCCGGCGTTGCTGCTGTGTTACCTGATTCCTGCGATCCTCAATACGGCAGGTGTGGTGGACGGCTCCCTGTCGAAGATCTATCCGATGGCGCGCGATTACCTGCTGCCCAGTTCGCTGGTGCTGCTGTGTATCGCCATCGACGCCAAGGGCCTGATGCGGCTCGGGCCCAAGGCTCTGGTGATGTTTCTCAGTGGCACGGCTGGCGTCATGCTGGGCGCCATCGTGTCGTTTCAGGCGCTTGCGGTGATCCATCCGGAAACCGTGGCCGGCGACACCTGGCGCGGCATGAGCACACTCGCCGGCAGCTGGATCGGTGGTGGTGCCAATCAAGCCGCGATGAAGGAAGTTTTCCAGGTCGATTCGACGCTGTTTGGGCAATTCGTGGCGGTTGATGTGCTGGTAGCGAATCTGTGGATGGCAGGTTTGCTGCTGCTGGCCGGAAAGGCCGCGAAGTTCGATCGATGGGTCGGTGCCGATACCTCGGCCATCGAAGCCTTGAAGGACCGTATGGCGGCCTTTCAGGCCCAACACGACCGGATCCCGACCCTCGCCGACTTGATGATCATTCTGGGCTTGGCGTTTGGCGTCACCGGTCTGTCGCATTTCCTGGCTGGGCCCTTGGTCGAGTGGATCGCCTCCTTGCCCGCGGAGTGGAACCTGAAGGATTACAGCCTCACCTCCGGATTCTTCTGGCTGGTGGTGCTGGCGACCACCTTCGGCGTGCTGCTCAGCTTCACGCGTGCACGAACCATGGAAGGTGCCGGCGCCTCACGCATCGGCACCGCGATGCTGTATTTCCTCGTCGCCAGCATCGGCATGCACATGGACCTGAAGGCACTGCTCGACAAGCCGTGGCTGTTCGCACTCGGCATCATCTGGATCCTCACGCATGGCCTGGTCCTGCTGATCGTCGCGAAGATCATCCGTGCGCCTGCGTTTTCCTTGCGGTCGGCTCACAGGCCAACATCGGTGCCGCCGCCTCGGCGCCCGTCGTCGCCTCGGCGTTCCATCCGGCGTTGGCGCCAGTCGGTGTGTTGCTGGCCGTGCTCGGTTACGCACTCGGAACCTACTGTGCGTACATCGTCGGGCTGACGCTGCAGCGGATGGCGTAGGTTGCATCGCGGCTGAAGCCGAGGGGATGACGAGCGGAGGGGCCGGCGAAAACGGGCGTCCAAACGATCGTGGCACACACCCAGTCCGTCATTCCCGCGAGAGCGGGAAACCACTCGGGTACCACACGACCCAAACCTGGTCGCATCGAATGGATCCCCGCTTGCGCGGGGATGACGAGCGGGGGGAGTAACCGAAACAATGACGAGTAGCGTGACAGCTACCGAACATCGGGGAGGCTGCACTGTTCAGGCATCGTCGCATCGCGGCTCAAGCCGCTCCCACAGTTGAAAGGGTGCGGCCAACTTTCCCCTGAGCCCCGACCGCAAAGCGCGTTCTTATTCGGACTCGGAGTGCCCGAGGTCGTCACGCGGCGGGAACTGGATGTGGTAGCCGATCGAGCGCAGGTTCGCGAAGACGATGGCGGCATCACCCCGCGCCAGCTTGCGCTCGGGCGTGAGTTCGAACGAGAACGAGAAGTTGAGCGGTAGCAGTGTCTTGACGATGGCTTCGGGCGCAAGCGCGAAGGCATCCATCTCGCGCAGGTACAGATAGGTATCCTGCTTGCGTTCACTGCGATAGACGTACGCGATCATGGCAATGGCCTCGTGAAGTGATACGCCTTGATGGTCATGCCTTGGGCGAAGTAGAAACGATGAGCCCGTTCGCGCTGGACGCCGGAGTCGAGATGCAGTTCGCTGCATTTCATTCTTGCGGCCTCGCGCTCCAGCCATTGCAGCATCAGCCGCCCATAACCGGCACTGCGGCCACTTTCGGTCGTGACCAGGTCATCGACATACAGGCTTTTGCCACGGACGAGCATGGTCAGGTATCGATAACCCGCCACACACTTCAGTTCCTGACTGTCGAACAAGCCGGCGAGTAGATAACCTTCCTCGCGCGCTTCGGCATACAGACTCAGGAATTGTTCGAGATCGAGATGGGGGCGCAACTCTTTCATCACGCCCCAGGCCGCTTTCAGCGCATTGACGCTCTCGAGCTTGCGAATGCTGATCGTGCGGGTCTCGCTCACACTTACTCCCACTCGTACAGCGTGTAATAAACCGGCGAAACGGGACCGTCTTTTGGATCCCCTTCCAGTCGGCCGTCACCATCGGTGTCGAGATAGGTGTAGGTGATGCCGTTCTCCGGCGTGACCCGCACCATCGTGAGTTTGCCGGCCTGGCGATACTCCTCGATGACCGTCCCGCCGTCGTTGCGGATCGTCACGGCGGGGGGCTCTTCGTCCGGGCTTGGAATCTTGTCTGGAATCGGTACATCGGCCGGCCGTGGGGGATCCACGTTCAGCAGTTCTTCGTCAGGTGCTGCAGCAACATCTTCGTCTGCGGATGCGGTGTCCTGCGCGGTGGCGACAACGGGCACGAATGCACACAACAGGGCGAGGATCAAGGCCGGGAAACGATGGCCGGCGGCGGGGTGTGTGGTCATGTCCGATTCCTCCATGGGCGTGAACCCGGTTTATTGTGCGGCTTCCTTGAGCGCGATGGCCTGAAGGCCGTTCGCTTCGAGTTGGCTGCGTGCGGCATCAAGTTCACGCAGGTCGGCGAAGGGGCCGACGCGAACGCGGAAATAGTCCTGGCCGTTGATCGCCACCGTCCGCACGTTCGCGCGAAGTCCCAGCAGCGCCAGTTTGGCTTTCAGGCTTTCGGCATCACCGGCATTCCGGAACGATGCAGCTTGCAGCACGTACTGGGTGCCCGGATCGAGTGCCGGCGGTGGTTCCTGTTTCGCCTGTTGTTTGACTTCGGCGTCGGGCACCACCACTTCCATTTCCGGCAGCACTTCATAAAAACCGTACTTCGGTTTTTCGGGTTCGGCCGGGACCGGTTCCTGCTTCGCAGGCGGTGTGGGAGCGGCCGGCTCATTACGCAGACTGGGTGCCCAACCTTTCATCATCACCACGGCCGCCAGGCCGAGGCCAATCAGCATGCCGGCGAGCAACGAGATCCACCACGGAATCGGGCCGCGTCCTGTGCCGCCGCCACCATTGGTACGTTTCGCCTGAGGGCGTGCCTTGGCCATCAGATGCGCTCCGGTGCACTGACGCCGATCACGTCCAGGCCCTGACGCAACACCTGGCGGACCGCCTCGGCCAACGCCATTCGTGCGCAGCGTAACGAGCCGGAATCGACCAGCACGGTGTGCTCGTTGTAGAAGCCGTTGAACGCCGAGGCGAGTTCACGCAAGGCGTTGACGAGCAAGTGTGGCGAACGGTTCTCGACCGCGGCTTCGACCAGTTCGGGCCACGCGGCAAGCCGCTGCAGCACATCGATCGCCTGGGGCTCGCTGAGTTCGGCCAAAGCCGATCGCGCGAGTGCGGGGTCATAACCAAGGCCCTTGTCGACCGAGTTGCGGAAAATGCCGCACAGTCGGGCATGGGTGTAATGCAGGTAATGCACGGGGTTGTCGAGTGACTGCGAGCGCGCCAGGTCGAGATCGAAGTCGAGGTGCTGGTCGTGGCTGCGCATCACGTAGAAGAAGCGCGCAGCGTCCTTGCCGATGTCTTCGCGCAAGTCGCGCAAGGTGACGAACTTGCCTTTGCGCGTCGACATCTGCTGCTTCTCGCCGCCTTCAAACAGGATGGCGAATTGCACCAGCTTGATTTCGAGTCGGTTGGGATCGACCCCGAGGCCCTGGGCCGCTGCCTTGAGGCGGGCGACGTACCCATGGTGATCGGCGCCGAACACATAGATCGCGCGCTCGAAGCCACGATCGAACTTGTTCAACAGGTAAGCGATGTCGGATGCGAAATAAGTGGTGGCGCCATTTTCGCGCACGACCACACGATCTTTCTCGTCGCCGAACGTGGTCGCACGGAACCACAAGGCGCCTTCCTGTTCGTACATGTGGCCCTGGGACTTCAGTACGTCGATCGCACGTTGCACGGCGCCGCTGGTGCTGAGCGATTTCTCCGAGAACCAGTTGTCGTAAGTGACGCCAAAGCCGGCCAGGTCATCCTTGATGTCAGTCAGGCAGGCTTTCAGGCCGGCGTTGAACAGGCGCTGATAGTCGGCATCGCCGAGCAAGGTGCGCGCCCGCACGATCAATGCGTCGACATGCGCTTCCTTGTCACCGCCCTGGGATTCGTCGAGCGGCAAGTCGCCAAGCACGTCGGCCGCAGGCCGATGCAGGCTGCCGCCATCGTTCAGGCGCAGTTCGCGTGCGATGCCATGGACATAGTCACCCTGGTAACCATTGTCGGGGAAGCGGATCGTGTCACCGCCGAGTTCGATGTAACGCAACCAGACGCTGCACGCGAGGATGTCCATCTGCCGGCCGGCATCGTTGACGTAGAACTCGCGATGTACCGTGTAGCCGCCGGCTTCGAGCAGGCTGGCGAGCGACGAACCATAGGCAGCGCCACGACCATGACCGACATGCAGCGGACCATTGGGGTTCGCCGACACATACTCGACGGTGATCGACGCGCGTGAGCCGGGTGGCGAAGCCGTAGCGCGGATTGTCGAGCACACGGGCGACAGTGCGCGTCAGCGCATCGGCGTGCAGGAACAGGTTGATGAACCCGGGGCCGGCAATCTCGACCTTGGCGATGTCGGCATGCGCCGGCAGTCGCGAGACAATGAGTTCGGCCACGTCGCGCGGTTTGCGCTGGGCCAGCTTCGCCAACTGCAATGCGATGTTGACTGCGAAGTCGCCATGCGTCTTGTTGCGCGTGCGTTCGATGACGTAGTCGGGCAGCGCCACGGCCGGCAGTTCACCTGCGTCAGCCAACGCCTTGCAGGTCTCGTCGATCAGCGTACGAATCAGCTCTTTCACCACTTCATCCTGCACCAAAGGGAAGACGATCAGTTTAGCAGGCGAAGGATGACCCACTGGTTTCGGTCCCTGACACAATCCGGGCAGAAAAATGTGTCCGGTTGCACGGATTCGAGGTGAAGCGGCTCGTCCGTGCAGAATGATCCGGGCGACCTTCGGAAGCACTTCCCCGATCATGCACCCAGCCTGTGGATAACTCTGTGCGAAACCCCCGCAAACGTTGATGCGGCGGGCCGACCAGCCGAGCCGCCAACTGTCAAGATTCAGAACCGGGTCTTTTTATAAAAGCCCATGCAATCAATGAGATAGGAAATCTTCATCAGTTTAGAGTACAACAGCATCCGGCAACTCAAGGTCGAACAACACCGGCTGTGAACAAGTCTCCGCCAACCAGCGCCGATCCGGCGCCCCAAAGCCCGCTGCAACGGGCTTTCCTGCGCCATGCGGAGGTGGAGCGCGGGCTGTCGCCGGGCACGATTGCAGCCTACGCCGAAGATCTGCAGCGATTTGCCGATTGGAGCCGTTCACTCAGTCCGGTTCTGGATTGGCCGCAGGTCCGAGCCGAGCATGTGCGTGCCTTCGTGGCGCAGGCCCACCGCAACGGTTTGTCCGGCAAGAGCCTCGCGCGCAAACTGTCGGCCCTGCGGTCGTTCTTCGACTACCTGATCCGCGAGCGGGTCCTGGGTGCGAATCCGGCGCGGGGTATCCGTGCGCCCAAGTCACCACGCAAATTGCCCTCGGTGCTGGATGCCGACCAGTTGGACGCGTTGCTCGATTTTCCCGAGGGCGACCCGTTGGCGGTGCGCGATCGCGCCATGTTCGAGTTGTTCTATTCGTCGGCCTTGCGCCTCAGTGAACTGGTCAATCTTCGATGGCACGACTACGACGCCGCTGAAGGATTGGTCCGTGTACTCGGCAAGGGCCAGCGCACCCGGGTGGTGCCCGTAGGCAGCATGGCCGCCAAGGCGCTGGCAGCGTGGCAAGCAGGGCAGGCGCCGTCCTCGCCGGCACAACCCATGTTCACCGCGCGTGGGGAACAGGCCATCTCGGTTCGCAACGTCCAGGCCCGACTGAAGACCTGGGCGCAGCGACAAGGAGTCTGGCAGCGCGTGCATCCACACATGCTTCGGCATTCCTGCGCCTCCCACGTGCTCGAATCCAGCGGCAACCTGCGCGCGGTGCAGGAGTTGCTCGGGCACGCCGACATCGCCACCACGCAGATCTACACGCATCTCGATTTCCAGCATCTGGCCAAGGTTTACGATGCTGCCCATCCGCGTGCGCGGAAACCCTGAGGAAACGATTGCGATCATGGTCCCGATGGATGTCTTGCTGGCGGTGGCGTTTCTGGTGGTCGCCGTGTTGTACGCATCGGTGGGCCATGCCGGTGCGTCGGGTTACATCGCCGTGATGGCGCTGGCAGCCGTGGCGCCGGCAACGCTGCGACCGACGGCATTGTTGCTCAATGTTCTGGTCGCGAGTATCGGTGTGTACCGTTATGCCCGCGCCGGCATGTTGCCGTGGCGACGGCTGTTGCCATTTGTGCTGGCTTCGGCGCCGTGTGCGTATCTCGCAGCGCAATGGCAGATCGATGCCCACTTGATCAAACAGGCCTTGGCCGTGGTGTTGCTGCTGAGTGCGATCGAATTGTGGCGCAGCGCCGAGCGGGCCCCGATTTCGGATGCCGATGTTCGGGTGCCACCCATCTGGCTGGCGTTGATCGTCGGCGCCACCATCGGTGTGGTGGCCGGTTTGAGCGGCACCGGCGGCGCCATCTTCCTGAGTCCGCTGGTGTTGTTGTTCCATTGGAGCAATACGCGTGTGGCCAGTGGTCTGTCGGCCGGGTTTGTCCTCATCAATTCATTGGCGGGGCTTGCCGGTGTCTGGGCGACGGCACAATGGTCATCGGCAACCCCTTGGTGGTTGCTGGCGGTTCTGCTCGGGGCCTTGATCGGCACCGAGCTCGGGACCCGACGATTGCAGATTCCGCATCTGCGTCGGATCCTTGCTGTGGTCCTGCTGATTGCGGCGGGAAAACTCGCTGTCGGTTCATGAAATCCCTTCTCCGAGGACACTCCATGATGGCGCGTGTTGTGATGGTGTTGTGGTTGCTGCCCTTGCTTGCCGCGGCCCAGGTTTCGTCAGTCGAGCCGGCGTCGGCCGTGCCGGACGTCGCCGCGATCGAAACTACTTCGCCCATGCGTTGGCGCGTGGCCCCGCATGCCGACAGGCATTACATCAATGCGCTGGCGGCGAGTGCCGATGGCACGGCCATTCTGGCCGGGACCTGGCATCGCGACTACACGCAGAAGCTCACTGATGGGCAACTGCCGAAACTCGCCGAGTACGGTGCCTATCTGCTTGATGCCCACGGCAAACCGCGCTGGAAACACGAGTTCAGTGCCCACGAAGGGGTCTACAGTGTGGCCTTGTCGGCGGATGGACTTCTGGCTGCCGTGGGCGGGTGGTATTCGCAGGCGCCGCGTACCGGTTTTGTCCACATCCATCGCGGTGACAGCGGCGAACCGTTGGTCCTGTTCCGTTCTGCACCCGACCGGATCAACAGTCTCGCCATCGAGGGGAATCGCTCGCTGGTGGTCGCCGGCGGCACTCAAAGGCTGTACCTGTTCGAACAGCACAGCGGCAGATTTGATGCCTTGCCGATCGACTTGGCCCTACCCGATCCGTCGGCCGGTACCACTCGTGCAGCCCATGTCACGGCGGTGGCGGTCAATGCGGATGGCAGCCGTGTTCTGGCCACGACGTCGGTCGGTCAGGTGATCCTCGTGCGCCACGAGCCCGATGAGGCCAGTGTGTTGCAGGTCTGGCAGGCCGATGGTTCCGCACGCAGCATGATGATGTCTGCAGACGGTCGTTTCGCCGTGGTGGGCGCCGGCAAGGATCAAGTGGTGGGGCTGGAGCTGGCAACGTTCGAGGCGACCGGCAAACCTGCGTGGCAGACCCGATTCGACGAGGCTACGAGCCTGGTGGGCGTGGCGATCGGCACGGATGGGCAGGCCGTCATGGCGCTCGGCAAGTCCGGCACCGGTGGTTTGCTCGGCCGATTCGATCCCGGCAAGAAACCAGGCAAGTGGTTGTGGCAAGTGGAACTGGATGTGACGCCGCACGCGTTGGCACTGGCCCATGATGGATTACATCTTGCCTTGGCTGCAGGCGAGCGCGCCGGGCAGCAGGGCAGTTTCCATTTGTTCGATGCCGTTTCCGGTCGACAAGTGTGGCAACAGGCGACCGGCGACGTGAATTGGTCGGTGACGTTCGCGCGCGATGCCGACCTGATTCTCGGCGGCAGTGACGACGGTGGTGTTTATGCGTTCACCGCGGGTAGGACCCCCCCCCCCGCGCCTCCTCCCGCGCCTTTTTGGGCGCCGAACCCGAACCCCCCTTCTCCCCTCCTTCCCGGGAAGGGGAAAAAACCGGGTCAGGGCCGGGGGGGGACCCCGTGGCGCGCGGGGCCGGGGGGCGAAGGCCCCCCGCCCCCCCCCCCCCCCGCGGGGCTTCTGTCGCCGCCTCCCCCCCCCCCCCTGCCCGGATCTGCCCCCCCCGGGGGGGGGGGCGAAGACCGCGAGGCCGGAGGTCCCCGCCCCCCCCCCCCCCCCCCCCCCCCCCCCCCCCCCCGCCCGGGGGGAGATGCTCCCCCCTTTCTCGTTCGAACGATCCCCCCCCGCCCGAGTCGTCTCCCGAGCCCCAGAATGAAGATCATGTTTGTAGGCGCGGCGGGTGCTCAGTCCTGACCCTTCGCCACCGGGCGACTCCGGTCGGCGACCCAGCCACTCCAGGACGGCGCGAACAGCCGCGAACCCGGTAATCCCGCGAGCTCCATGGCCAGCAGGTTGTGGCAGGCGGTCACGCCCGAACCACACTGATGGATGACCTGGTCGGGCGAGCGATGGCCGAGCAGGGCCTCGAACGCCGTGCGCAAATCGGATGGCGACTTGAATCGCTGGTCGCTGTCGAGATTCAACGCAAACGGTCGATTGATGGCGCCGGGAATGTGGCCCGCGACCGGGTCCAGTGGCTCGACCTCACCGCGATACCGTTCGGCGCCGCGTGCATCGATCAACAGTCGCTCCGGTTGTTGGCGTGCCTCGTCGAGTTCAGCAAAATCGACGAGCAGGCGATCATTGCCCGATAGATCCAGTCGCGGCGACGGCGCAGCGTCGACTTCGCCCGATTCGATCGGCAAGCCGGCGGCTTTGGCCGCCGCAAACCCGCCATCCAGCACGGCAACCCGCTCGTGTCCGAGCCAGCGCAGCATCCACCAGAGTCGGGCGGCATAGGCGCCATTGGCCTGATCGTAGGCGACGACCAGTTGTTCGCGGCGAAAGCCCAGGCGTGACAGGGTGTTGGCCAGGCGAGACGGATCCGG
Source organism: Ahniella sp. (assembly GCA_016712105.1). GTDB lineage: Bacteria > Pseudomonadota > Gammaproteobacteria > Xanthomonadales > Ahniellaceae > Ahniella. The sequence goes on along the minus strand of JADJRU010000049.1, from coordinate 49,181 downwards.
CAAGGGATGGCGGCCGCGCTCTGTTTGCGTCAGGTCGGACAAATCCCGATTGAGATCGGCGTATACGGCACCGGCAATGTGGCCCGCGAGCCACGCAGTCCGGCCAGCATCGGGATCGGTCAAATCGAAGCGGCAATCGACCACCAGCAGGTCGGCGTGACCGAGCGCAGAGTGAAGCGTGCCGGCATCAATCAAGGGGCTATTCAGGGCGGGCAGGGTGCTCATGACCAGAGGTCCAATCGTTTCTTGAAGTTGAGCAGCATCGAGGCGGTGGCGCCCCAGACGCGGCGGCCTTCGACATCGAATTCATGGATGTGGCGCATACGGCCACGAAACTCGATTTCGCGCAGGTTCAGTGCCGCCGGATCGAGAAACAACGAGAGTGGCGCTTCGAAGACATCGGCCACTTCGCCGGCCTGCGGGATCACCTGGAATCCGGGTTTGAGTCGCGCCACGACGGGCGTGACGCGGAATCGCGTGATCGTGTCGTAGACGTCGAGAAACCCGAGCGGCTCGACGAACTCACTGCCGATGCCCACTTCTTCTTCCAGCTCACGCAGCGCGGCGGCGAGTGTGGATGCGTCACGCGCATCGACCCGACCACCCGGAAAACTGACCTGGCCGCCGTGATTGGCGAGGTTTTCGTCGCGCTCGGTCAGCAGCACCGTCAGCACACCGTCCCGATCGATGATGGGGACCAGTACCGCGGCCGGCACGAGTTCGGATTCGTCGGCAAGCAAGTCGGCCAGATCGGCCCGGTTCCATGCCGTGCCCGACGGCGGATCGTCGAGGGTATGCAGCGCCCTGCGGATCCGGTCAAAGTTCATGGCGCTGCGCCTCGCGTTGGGGCAGCACGGTGTTCATGATGTGTGTGCGTTCGGCATCCGACATGATGCTCCAACGTGCAATCTCATCCGACAGCCGCAGGCAGCCCTCGCAGACATTACGCTCGTCGAGCACACACACACCGATACACGGCGTGATGATGGGTTGCGGCTGGCTTGACCAAAGCAGGCTCATGGAATCCCTGGGCAGAAACAAAAAAGACCGATGCAGCTGCCCGCATCGGTCTCGGTATCAAGAATCAACGATTACTTGACGTCGATCAACTTGATTTCGAACACCAGCGCCTGGTTCGGACCGATCGGGCCATTACCGCGCATGCCGTAGGCTTGGTCGGCCGGCAGGAAGATCTGCCAGTGATCGCCCACCTTCATCAGCGGCATGACTTCCTGCCAGCCCTTCAGCACCTGGTCGACCTTGAACTTGGCCGGCGTGCCACGTGCGAACGAGCTGTCGAATTCCAGACCGGTCGACAGCGAACCGCGGTAATGCACGGTGACTTCGCTGGTCTTCAGCGGGCGCTTGCCGGTGCCTTCCTCGATGATCCGGTACTGGATCCCCGACGGCAGGGCGACGATGCCCTTCTTGACCTTGTTGTCGGCCATGAACTTGTCGCTGGCGGCCTTGTTGTCACGAGCCAGGGCGTCGTACTTGGCCTTGGCTTCGTTGTACAAACGCTCTTTCATCTTGTCGAGCGCTTCGGCCATTTGTTCCTGGGCCACGGCCGGGGCTTTCTTGGCGTGACCGTCCTGGATGGCGCGGATGACCGTGTTCAGGTCGATGTCCATTTTCTTCTCGACGAAATCGTTGCCGATTTCATAGCCGATGGCATAACTCAACTTGCCTTTCTCGGACGTCGTGTCCTGGGCATTGGCACCGCCCACCAGCATGGCCGCCAAAACGGCAGCGCGCAATCCGAAGTTCATCAACACTCTCCAATGAAAATTGAACAATTGCCGCCCGGGAGCGGGCTGGCAAACAGCCGCATATACTAGCTGCCTTGCATGAATGCCGGCAATCTGCCGGCGGATCATGGCGAATCAGGCACTTGCGCGGACGTAGCCATGGCCACTGGCGGGCTGCGTCTTTGTGGCCTGCCAGTCCGGGGACCTCGGTTTCGTCCGGAAGTTCCGCGGCGGTCTTCGGATGGTGGCCTGATAATCTGCGGTCATGAGCCTGGCCGATCTAGCGTTCGATGATCCTGTCATGCTGCGCCGGTTGGCGAGGCCAAACTCATGATGCGCTGGTTCTGGATCCTTCTGGCCGTGACGTCGCTGATCATCGGGGTGATCGGGATCTTGCTGCCCGGATTGCCGACGACGCCCTTCGTGTTGTTGGCGGCGTTTGCGGCGGCTCGCGGCTCACCCCGCCTGCATGCCTGGTTGCGGGCTCATCGTGTGTTTGGTCCGATGATCATCGACTGGCAGCGCGAAGGAGCCGTCAGCCTGCGTGCCAAACGGGCAGCGTGGCTGAGTATGGTGCTGTGCGCCTTCGTGATTGCGGCCACCGCGCCGAAATGGTGGATGGTGGTGGTGGCCTGTGTGTTCATGACGGCAGTCGGCCTGTGGTTGTGGCGGCGTCCACTGCCTTCCGGCGGGACCAAGGGCGTTTCCGAAAACTGATCCAGATCAACACGATGGCGATGGTCGGGCGCCAAGATCCCCGCCATGAACGATTCTCCCGACCCATCACGTACCTGGCTGCATGCGTCCTTGGCTGCCCTCGAACAGGAGGCGTCGCGTTCCGCGGACACGCATCTGTTGAGGCTCGATCTGCCGAATTTCCCGGGGATCCGCTTTTATCTGAAAGACGAAGCAGCGCACCCGACCGGGAGCCTCAAACATCGCCTGGCCCGCTCGCTGTTTCTGTACGCCCTGTGCAACGGGCGCCTGCATGAAGGGCAGTCGGTGGTGGATGCATCGTCCGGCAGTACCGCCATCTCCGAGGCCTGGTTTGCGCGACTTCTTGGCCTGAGATTTGTGGCGGTCATGCCGGAAACCACGGCCTGCGCGAAGATCGCCGCGATCCGGCAACTGGGTGGTGAGTGCGTGTTGCTGCCGGCGGGCGAGGACACCGCGGCATTCGCTGCGGCATGGGCGGCTCGCAAGCAAGCCTGTTACCTCGATCAGTTCGGGCTTGCCGAGCGAGCCACCGACTGGCGCGGCAACAACAACATCGCCGAGTCCATTCTCAAGCAGATGGCGCTGGAGCCCGATCCGGTGCCGACATGGATCGTCTGTGGCGCCGGCACCGGCGGCACGTCGGCAACGATTGGTCGTTATCTCCGTTATCGGCGGCTGGATACGCGATTGTGTGTCGCCGAGCCGACCGGCGGGGCATTCGCCGAAGGCTTCCATACCGGCGACCGCCAGGCCCGGCAAACAAGCCCGAGCATCATTGAAGGGATCGCGCGCCCCAGTGTAGAACCGGGTTTCCTCTTTGATGTGGTGGATCGGGTCGAAGAAGTCGACGACATCGATTCCGTTGGCGCCATTCACGCACTCCAGCGAATTCTGCATCGTCGCTGGGGTGGGTCCTCGGGATGTAACTGGGTAGCCTGCCTGCGGCTCGCCGGCAGAATGCAGTCCGCCGGAATCGGTGGATCGATCGTCACCTTGTTGTGCGACGAAGGTGATCGGTATGCCGACACCCTGTATTCGAAACATTGGTTGGGGGAACATGGATTCCCTGCACCGATCGACTGATCACGCGCCAATCCGCTCGAAGCTCAAACCGAAGCGAGCCAGATATTTGCGCAAACGGTCAGCGTCGTTGCTCGATCGTTTGATCTCCCGGCTGGCCTGGAACAGGATGCGTCCGGCCTCGCTCAGTGTTCGGCTTTGCCGGCAGACGCGCACGACTTCCGTCAGTTGGACGGCATCGAAGCGGTCGAGTGTTTCGGCCTCGGCGCCCAGCAGTTTGGCCAGGTCCACTTCGTTGCCCATCGAAGGCCTTGAGCCATCACCCCAGGCACGCCGCAACCGGGCAATTTCTTCATCGACGACATCGACCGTGATCCGGCCGGAATCGGACAGTGTCGCCATCCGGGTGATCGATGCGCCGAGATCTCGAAAGTTGCCGGGCCAGAGTGCTTCGGCGCTGGTCGCGAATCGGAGAAAGCGGCTGCGAGCTTCGAGGTTGAATCGGACGCGCTCGTGGTTGATGCGTGCGTGACGATCGAGTTCGAAGTCGAGGTTGGGCTCGATGTCCTCGGCGCGTTCTTTCAGACCCGGCAAGTGGAACGTCCACAGGTTCAGTCTTGCGAAAAGATCGTCACGGAACCGCCCGTCACGCGAGGCTTCGGAGAGGTCCCGATTCGTGCCGGCGATCAGCTGGAAGTCGCTCTGTGTCTCGCGATCACCACCCAGCGGCGGGAAACGTTTGTCTTCGATCGCGCGCAGCAGCATGGCTTGTTCGTCGAGGCCGAGTTCACCGATTTCATCGAGGAACAGCATGCCGCCGTCAGCGCTTTTCAGCAGGCCGACACGATCGTTCTGGGCGCCGGTAAAGGCGCCGCGCACGTGCCCGAACAAGGCGCTTCCGGCACCGTCGCCGCGCAGCGTCGCGCAGTTCACTTCGACAAAACGGCCCTTTAGGTCCTGTCGTTGTTTCTTCAGTTCGAAGATGTTCCGCGCCAGTTGGCTCTTGCCGGCGCCTGTCGGCCCCATCAGCAGCATCGGCGCGCGTGAGCGCATGGCCACACGTTCGATTTGCTCGATCATCCGGTTGAAGGCGGCGCTCTGGGTATTGATGCCGCTCTTGAGGAATTCGGCTGTGGCCTGTGCGGCGTTGGAGAATCGCTGCGCGATCTGGTCGTAACGCGCCAGATCGAGATCGATCACCGACACGCTGCCAGTGGTATCGCGCCTTTGTTTGGGTGGCGGTGAGGTCTGCAGCAGTTTGGCCGGGACAAATCTTGATTCGGCAAGCAGGAACCAGCAGATCTGGGCGACATGGGTGCCTGTCGAAATGTGGATGAAGTAGTCCTCCTGTTCGGTATCGAACGAGTAACTCCTGGCAAAGTCGAACAGGGCTGAGTACACACACTCGAAGTCCCAGGGGTCCGCCAGATAGGTGTCGTGGATGACCACCTGGGTCGCTGGGCTGGTCTGGCGCAGGTCGTCCACCACGGTCCTGGTGAGCCCCTTGAATCGTCGGCTGTCGACCAGCAGGTCGATGCGGTCGGCGCTGAACTCCTCTTGTTGGCCCAGGCAAACCGTGGGTCGCCACTTCTCCCAACGCCCCGGGCCTGAGCCCATATCGAGTTGAGTGCCGAGGAACCCGATCGCCACTTTGCGCTTCATGCATTATCCATTTGGATAAAAGACGATCCAAGCATATCTCAGTGACGGAGTCCCTGAACGAGCGTCGTTTTCTTCGTATCCGCAAAAAACATCTGTATATCAATGACATGTAATAAAACTGAGCCGTTGGCACGGGACTTGATATAGCTACCCCGTGGTTGCGGCAAGCCGCGCCCCCGGATCGATCACTCAGTGGTTCGGTCCGTTCAGCAATTCACCCCGGCGATGACCTCCACCACGCCCGGGATAGGCGTGCGGCGTGGACGGGTCGATGGCAGAGGGCCATCGATCGGGCATGAATGAATCACTATTCCATCCCAGAGTTTTGGAGAACGTCATGAGTTCGTATCAGGAAATGAAGGAACACGGCGGTGTCCCGGTGAAGATGTGGACACGCGGTGTACCCGTGGAAGACGAGGCGATCCGCCAGTTGCAGCAGTTGTCGCGATTGCCGGTGGTGTGGCCGCATGTGGCGGCGATGCCGGACGTGCACGTGGGCATTGGTGCCACCGTGGGTTCGGTCGTGCCGACCCGCAATGCGATCATCCCGGCCGCGGTGGGCGTGGATATCGGTTGCGGCATGATCGCGGCGCGAACGTCGTTGACCGCGTCCGACTTGCCCGACAACCTGGCCGGCGTCCGGTCGGCCATCGAAAAGGCCGTGCCTCATGGACGCACCACCACTCGCGGTGGTCGCGACAAGGGCGCCTGGAATGATCCACCGAAAACTGCGGAGCAAGCCTGGTCCGGATTGCACGAGGACTTCAAGCGACTGTGTGCCTTGCACCCGCGCCTGAAGAACACGAACAACCTGAACCATCTGGGGACACTCGGTACGGGCAACCATTTTGTCGAGTTGTGCCTCGATGAAACCGATCAGGTCTGGGTGATGTTGCACTCGGGTTCGCGCGGTGTTGGCAATGCCATCGGCACCCACTTCATCGAACTGGCCCAGGCCGACATGCGCAACCACATCGCCAACCTGCCACATCGTGACCTGGCCTACTTTCAGGAGGGATCGCCTCATTTCAACGACTACGTGTTCGCGGTCGATTGGGCGCAGCGATTCGCTCGGGAAAACCGCGCGATCATGATGAAGAACACCTTGGCTGTACTCGGTCCGGCGATCGGCAAGAAGTTCCAGCTGACCGAAGAGGCGGTGAACTGTCACCACAACTACGTGCAGAAGGAAACGCACTATGGCGAGAGCCTGTTCGTGACCCGCAAGGGTGCCGTGAGCGCGCAGAAGGGCCAACTCGGCATCATTCCGGGTTCGATGGGGGCCAAGAGTTTCATCGTGCGCGGACTCGGTAATGCCGAAGCCTTGTGTTCGTGTTCGCATGGCGCCGGTCGGGTGATGAGCCGGACTCGCGCCAAGCAGATGATCACGCTGGCCGCTCATCAGGAAGCGACCAAGCATGTGGAATGCCGCAAGGACGAATCGGTGATCGACGAATCGCCGGCCGCGTACAAGCCGATCGAACAGGTCATGGCCGCCCAGTCTGATCTGGTGGAAATCATGCACACCTTGCGGCAAGTGGTCTGCGTCAAGGGTTGAGCAATCAGCAGCAACATGGGCGGTGGTGATCGAATGGTTGCCCCGCCCACACTCGAAAACGGAAGCAGGGTATGGAACAGGAATTGATTGAACTGGACGGCAGCATCGGCGAAGGCGGCGGGCAGATCCTGCGGTCGGCGCTCAGCCTGTCGGTCATCACCGGGCGACCGTTCCGGCTGCGTCGCATTCGTGCGAATCGTGCCAAGCCGGGCCTGATGCGGCAGCATCTGACTTGTGTGCAGGCTGCCGCGCAGATCTCCGCTGCCGACGTCACCGGCGCCGAACTGCAATCGAGTGAGCTCCGTTTTGTCCCGAAAACGCTGGTGGCGGGTGCCCACCATTTTGCGATCGGCACGGCCGGCAGCACGATGCTGGTGGTCCAGACTCTGCTGCCGATGTTGTTGGCGGCACCCGGCGAGAGCCGGATCACCGTCGAAGGTGGCACACACAACATGATGGCGCCGAGCAGTTGTTTCCTTAATCGCGTGTTCCTGCCGCAACTGCGGCGGATCGGCGCGGACGTGGAGCTTGTGGTCGAGCGTGAGGGACTGTTTCCGGCTGGCGGCGGACGGATCGTGCTCAAGGTGCGGCCGTCGAAACTGAAGCCTGTCGAATTGTCAGAGCGCGGTGCGCTGCGAGGGATCGGTGCCGAAGCCCTGCTGGCCGCCGTGCCCGAGCATGTCGGCTTACGCGAGATCACGGCGGTCGCGGACCACTTTCGTTTGCGGCGCGAACAGGTCCGGCATCGGGACCTCGGTCATCAAACCGGTCCGGGCAACGTCCTGAGTGTCTGGGCCGAATTCGAACATGTGTGTGAGCTGGTCACGGTCCATGGTGAACGCCGGGTAGCCGCGGAGCAGGTTGCGGAGCGCGCGTGTACTGAACTCGACACCTATTTGAGTAGCGCAGCAGTAGCCGGTGAATATCTCGCGGACCAGATGTTGCTGCCTTTGTGGCTTTCCGGGGAGGGCGGATATCGCTGCGGTGAACCGAGCAGTCATACCCTGACCAATCTCGACACCCTCGGCCGATTCGGCGGACCGTCGATCGAGTGCCGGAAGCTTGCGGAGGGCGTGCACGAGATCGCCACAACCCGCCCGGAAGTTTCATCTCGCGCCTGAGCCGGAAGTGCCATTGCTGGTTCTTCGCCCGCTTGCGGGAGAAGATGCACGAAGGCTGAAAAAGGCTGTCGATCTGCAATATGTTCTTCTCCCGCGTGCGGGAGAAGATGCCCGAAGGCTGAAAAAAGCTGTCGATCTGCAATATGTTCTTCTCCCGCGTGCGGGAGAAGATGCCCGAAAGGGCAGATGAGGGAAATCTGGCGACCAAAATTCCAGTAGCCAATCTGTTGTTCATCCGTCCTGAAACCACCGTCTCCGACCGAAGCTTCGCGCCAAGCTGGCCCTCATCCGGCCTTCGGCCACCTTCTCCCGTGAACGGGAGAAGGGTTTTTTGCTGCCCGGGTTCAAACCCGCAGCATCCCCTCGCTGATCAACGCCGCACCACCGCCGATCTCGATGCCGCCGTCAGCGTGAATCTCGACGCGCACACGACCATCGCGGTGACAGGCGCGTCCCTGGCGGGCGCTGTAAGTCTTCGCGAATCCGGGCTCATGCGACTGTGCCTTCAGCAGCGCCGCCACGGCGGCGTTGCCACTGCCGCAGACCGGGTCTTCATCGATGCCGTCGGCGGGTGCAAACGAGCGGACTTCCAGCCAGTCGAGCGACATCACGCCATGTGCACCGAATACGGTCACGCCGGTGGCGCCGCCATCTTTCGACAGCGCGGACAGAGTCGAGAAGTCCGGATTGAGTGACATCACCTCGGCCGCAGAATCGAGTTCCAGCACCAGCCACTGTGCGCCGACACGAACGTGATGGACTGGGCGTGTCCGGCAGCCGAGCGCCGCACACAGGCGTTCCGCTTCACCGCCGTCGAGGCGCGTGATCCGCGGTTCGGGCGCGCGCACCATGTATTCGCGCTCGCTCAGATTGCCCACGGCCCGGAGCGGCACGACACCGGCCAGGCATTCCTGGTGAAGTTGTTTTTGTCGTGCCGGCAATTGACCTGACCAGAGCATCGCGAAGGCCGTGCCGATGGACGGATGCCCGGCAAACGGCAGTTCCTGGCGCGGCGTGAAGATGCGCAGACGATAGTCCGCTCCCGGTTGGGTTGGCTTCTGGACAAACGTCGTTTCCGAAAAATTCGTCCAACGTGCAAAATCCTGCATGCGGGCGGTGTCCAGACCATCTCCGTCGAGCACGACGGCGAGCCCGTTCCCGCTCAAGGGATGAAGCCCGAACACATCGACTTCGAGCAAGCGTCGTTGTTTCATGGTTTTGGCTCGCGAACCGGCAGGCTGAACACGTAGACGCCCTGATCCGTGGTGATCTCGATTTCCACCAACTGCCCCGCAGGCTGCGGTGTCTTGGGTCCGATCAGCATGAGGTGCCAGCCGCCCGGTTCCAGCGGCAATTCCTGGTTGGGCTCAAGCGTGATCGGATCGCGCCGACGCATCTTCATCACACCACCGTTCATGCTCATCTCGTGCAGTTCCACGCGCTCGAATGCGGGGCTGGAGAGTGAATCGATGCGCAATGGCTCTGACGTTGCATTGGTCAACCTGCCGTAACCCGCCATGACCTTAGCCACCGATGGTGCGGCGCGCACCCAGCCGTCGAGGAACGACAGCGGCGTATGCACGGTGCTGGCGTGGCTGGCCAGGGCCAGAAGGCAAGCTGCAACGATCAGGATCAGGCGTTTCATCGGATCGATTTCCTCGAATTGGATTGACAATGGGTGTGAACGGTTGCGGCGGGCGCAAGCACGTCACGGGTTGCCCGCTATGATACGCGGCTCAACCCGACTGCCGGATGAAAGGTTCATGATCGAAGTCAAGAAGCGTGACGTTGTATGGGAACTCAACATGAGTCGTCCGCCGGTGAACGCCATTTCGCCGGAGCTCACCTCACAACTGCGCGACGCGGTCCGTCGTGCCCCGGGAGAGGGCGCCAGGGCGATGATCCTGTCCGGGCAGCCGAACATGTTCTCGGCGGGCCTGGACGTGGTCACATTGCTGCAACTCGATCGGGACGGAATGCTGGCATTCTGGCGTGACTTCTTCGACCTCATGGCTGCGATCGCACGATCGCCGGTACCTGCCGTGGCCGCCATCACCGGTCATTCGCCCGCAGGTGGCGCAGTCTTGTCGATTTTCTGCGACTACCGCGTCATGGCAGCGTCGATCGATCCGGCCAAGCCGTTCCGGATCGGCCTCAATGAAGTGCAGGTGGGCCTGACCGTGCCGGCCGTGATTCAGGCCGCATTTGGTCGGCTGATCGGCGCCTATCGGGCCGAGCGAATGATGGTGCAGGGCGCGATGATCAGTGGCGAAGATGCGCTCAGGATCGGCATGGTCGACGAGCTGGTGCCGGTGAGTGATGTGGTCGGGCGTGCCGAAGCCTGGTGTCGCGCGCATCTGGCCTTGCCGCCGATGGCGATGAGCACGACACGGCGCATTGCACGTGCTGATCTGGCCGATCTCATGGGCGATCCCGCGCGATTCCCGGCCGAGGATTTTGTCGACTCCTGGTTTGGCGAAGAAACCCAATCCACGCTGCGTGCCTTGGTTGCCAAACTGAAGGGCAAGGGCTGATCGACCAGCCACGTTTTCGCCGAAAGGAAAAGAGCCGTTGAGGCTGCCGGCACTCAGTGCAGCAGCGATTGGGCATAAAGATGCTCTTCCTGGTCCGCGAACTCTGATGACGCCAGAATCTTGATCCCTTCAGTGATCGCAGCTTCACCACGCACGGCGTCGCCGTGGTCACGCCAGCAGGCGCCCAATATTGCGCGGCCATAGCCATAAAGTGCGCTGCCTTCGGTCAGAGCCGACGCATTCTGGGCAAATGTGTCGCAGTCCAGATCGCGATCGCCCCGGGCCAGGTGAACCCGCAACGCCTCAACGTGCGCCCGTGATGCGCTTTCCATCGCGGCAGGTCCGATCAGCGTGTTGGTTTTCGCCGCGTGCTGCAGATGCACCAATGCTTCGTCAAAGCGGCCGAGGTCGCGCAGCGACCTGCCGAGGCCCATCGTGGCCATCGCGGCGGGCCGGGACTCGTTGCCCAACTGTGCACTGATCGTCGCGTAGGCCGCACGCCACAAGGGCTCGGCCTCACCCGGTCGTTCAGTGTTCTGCAGCAGACTTGCCAAGGCCATCTGGCCCTGGGCGACATTGATATGGCCCGGACCATGGCGTGCGGTCCGCGACGCCAGCCCCTGTCGCAGCAGTTGTTCGGCTTCGTCGTATTGGCGCAGCGAGCTGAGCGCCAAGGCCAGGTTGTTTCGGGCGGTATCGACGCTGTGGTGGTCCTCGCCATAGACGACAATTCTTGCCGCGATCGATTCACGAATCAGGACCACGCCCTCGGCATTTTTGCCCTGGCGCGCCAGATTGCTGCCGAGTTGTCCGGCCATCAGTGCGCGCAGCGGATCATCCGGGCGTTCGCGACGCAGAGTCTCCAATGACTCCCGCAGCAGTGTTTCCGCTTCGGGGAAACGATTGGTCGCGTGCAGCAACGAGGTGAACGGCAGGATCACCTCGGGCTGCACACGGCCTTTCCAGCGCTGCTGGCGCGCCATGCCCTGACGGAACCACTGTTCTGCTTCCACGTGTTCGGACCGCCCGGTGAGACGTGTGCCCAATCGAACCTCAAGGCGAGCGCGCACCAGGTCACCGGCTTCGTTGTCCGGGAGTGCAAGCGTGGTCAGCGCCTCGCGCAGGATCGCCTCGTTGCCGGGCAGATCGCCCTGCCAGATGCGCGCGTTGGCGAGGTAATCCATGGCGCTGCCAATCAGCACGACATCACCATCCTGGCGCGCATCGGCCAGTCCTCGTTCAAGCAGTTCGGCCCCTGGCTGGAATTCGCCAAGGCCCAGTTGCGCATTACCCAGGGCGAGCAGCAGTCGTGCGCGGACGCCAGGTTCGTCATTCAACTGTTGATCAATGGTGCGCGCGCCTTTCTCGAGAATCTCGACGGCAGTGACCGTCCGGCCGCGGCTTTCGGAGGGGTCTGCTTGTTTGAACAGGCCCTGCAGGAATTCCACGGTGCGTTCGGATGTGAGGGCGGCGCGTCGGGCGCTGTCACGCTCCGCACCGGCAACCTCGGCCTGCCACAGTGCGACGGCGAGACCGACTGCGAGCGACAGCACAGCAACCGACGCCATCACGACCGCGGCAGCATGACGCTGCACGAATCGGCGCGCGCGATAGCGCAGCCCCCCTCGTCGTGCGTGAACCGGCTCATGGCGCAGATGGCGTCCGATGTCTTCGGAGAGGGCCTCGACCGACGCATATCGTTCGGACGCTTCCTTGCGCAGCGCCTTCATCACGATGGCATCAAGATCGCCGCGCAAGTGTGCGCGCAGCTTGGCAGGGCTCAGGTCACGCAGCTGTGCCCGTGCGCAGGCTTCAGCCCCGGCATCGGTGACGGCCTGCGATGGCCGCGTCGGCTCCTGGTTGAGGATGGCCTGCTCATAGGCGGCGGGGGTCGAGTTTTTGTGTGATGAATGCGCGGCGTCGGTCAGCAGGCCGTAAAGCAGCAGTCCCAGCGCATGGACATCCACGCTGGTCGTGACCGGTTCGCCGCGCACCTGTTCCGGCGCGGCGTATTCGGGTGTGAACAGGCGTTGATCGGCGCCTGTGGCTTCGGAATTGGGTTCGATCAGTTTGGCAATGCCGAAATCCAGCAGTTTCACCCGTCCGTGCCGGTCGACCAGAATGTTCGACGGTTTGAGATCGCGGTGCACCACCAGATTCCGATGTGCATAGGCCACGGCCTCACACACATCAACAAACAGTTTCAATCGGGACTGAATCGGGAGTTTCTGCTCGTCGCACCACGCGCCGATCGTGGTTCCGTCGACATACTCCATGACCAGATAGGGAGTGCCATCAGTTGCTTCGCCGCCATCCAGCAAGCTGGCAATGCCGGGATGTTGCAACGCCGAGAGGATGCGCCGTTCGGCGCGGAACCGACGTTGCAGTTCAAGCAGTCAGGCCCGGTCGGATCAGCTTGAGCGCTCCGTTCTGCTTGAAATCGTTCTCGACCCGCGCCACCAGATACACCGCGCCCATGCCGCCTCGGCCGAGTTCGCGTTGCAGTTCCCAATGGCCGAAACGAGTGCCCGGAGGCAACTCCGTTGCAGTGCCGTCGCTGTCCGATTGCAGCTCTTTGACCAGGTCGAGTGCCATGTCGATCATGGGCCGTGCCGCGGCGGGATCGGTCTCGTCCGAGGCCAACAATGCCAGGACCTGGGCACGCATCGCTGCATCGATTCCCTGTGCCGCGATCTCGCGGTCGATGAACGCGATTCGTTCTTCCCGAGGCAGCGCGACGGCCCGTTCGAAGAGTGTGCGTACTTGTTGCCATTGTTCGCTGTTCATGGAATCTGGTGCCTGAGACTGCTCGATATGTGGGGGATTCCTGCACCGCGGTCAGGGTGGATGCAAGGCGCTTTCAACGTCGCATACGCCATTGGCCGGCTTCAGAGATCATGATCAGGCAGTATCACATCGTCAGGGCGAGTCTGAACAAGTCGGGGAAACCCGGGTTCGGTGTATCGCTCAGGCCCAAGAAAGTCGTTGCGGCTGTCGAAACCGCGCGGATATGCTGCCGACATGCGCCTCACTTCATTTTCCGCCACGCTGAGCGAACGCTTCCGTGGTTACTTGCCCGTGGTCGTCGACGTCGAAACCGGTGGCTTTCATTGCGAACAGGACGCCCTGCTCGAGATTGCCGCCGTGCCGGTGTTGATGGATGAGCACGGCTTTGTTTATCCCGGCGAGATGGTCAGTACCCATGTGATGCCGTTTGCGGGTGCCAACATCGATCCGCGTTCGCTCGAGATCAACGGCATTGATCCGACGCACCCCTTGCGCGGCGCCCGTGACGAACGGGATGCGCTCGACCTGATCTTCAACCCGATCCGCAAGGTCATGAAGCAGTCGGGCTGTACGCGCGCCATCCTGGTCGGGCACAACGCCAATTTTGACCTCAGTTTTGTCAACGCCGCGATCCGGCGCACGGGCCACAAGCGCAGTCCGTTCCATCCGTTTTCGTGTTTCGATACGGTCAGTCTGGCGGGCCTCGCGCTGGGTCAGACGGTGTTGTCGAAGGCTTTGTTTCAGGCAGGCCTGGACTGGAAAGGTGAGGAAGCGCACTCGGCGGTGTACGACACCGAACGAACGGCCGAACTTTTCTGTGCCATCGTGAATCAGTGGAAACGCTTCCATGACGCATGTATCCATGCCGAGGCGGCGCTGGCGCAATCCGAATCCGCGAGGTTTTGAGCTCATGCCGATCTACGAATACGTCGCGACTGACGAAAGCTGTGATCACTGCCGTGCCGGTTTCGAAGTGCTGCAGCGCCTGAGCGACAGCGATATCCGCTTTTGCCCAATCTGCACGCGCCCGGTGCATCGGCGCATCTCCGCACCCGCGGTTGCCGGGGGCAGCGGCCACCCTGCTCAAGGAAAGCCACTTCTCGAAACACGGCTTCACGCAATACAAACGCGTGGAAAAGGGCCGATACGAGAAGACAGCCGGGGTCGGACCGGATACCATCTCCGACAAGTGACTGTCTGTCAGCCCGGAACCCTCGGCGCAGTCGTTTTCTTGTGAGGCATCACCCGCCGGGTCTTGCCAAAACCGATTTTTCGAACTATATTGGCCGGCCTTTTTCCCCACCCCACGAGTTTCCTATGAAGACCGTCAGCGCCAACGAACAAACCGTCAAGCGCGACTGGTATTTGGTCGATGCGACAGACAAGACGCTCGGCCGACTGGCCAGCGAGCTTGCTTTCCGCCTGCGCGGCAAGCACAAGCCGACCTTTACCCCGCATTTCGACGCTGGCGATTACTTCGTAGTGGTCAATGCCGAAAAGATCGCAGTTACCGGCAACAAGCTGCAGGACAAGATGTATCACCGGTTCACCGGCTACATCGGCAACCTGCGCACCACCTCCCTGCGTGACCTGTTGGCCACGCACCCGGAGCGAGTGATCGAGATCGCCGTGAAGGGCATGCTGCCGAAGAACCCGCTGGGTCGTTCGATGGCGCGCAAGCTCAAAATTTACCGTGGCGCCGAACATCCGCATACGGCGCAGCAACCCCAAGCCCTCACCCTCGGCTAATTGGCAGCGAATCGAATGGCAATCACACAGAATTACGGCACCGGCCGTCGCAAATCCTCCGCTGCCCGCGTGTTCCTGCGCCCAGGCAAAGGCCAGATCACGGTTAACGAGAAGTCGCTCGACGAGTTCTTCGGTCGTGAAACGTCGCGCATGATCGTGCGTCAGCCGCTCGACATCGTGAAGATGCACGACAAATTCGACATCCTCGTGACGGTCGAAGGCGGCGGTATCACCGGTCAGGCTGGCGCGATCCGTCTCGGCCTGTCCCGCGCCCTCGTCGAATACGACGAAACGCTGAAGTCGCCGCTCCGCAAGGCCGGCTTCCTGACGCGTGACGCCCGCGAAGTCGAACGTAAGAAGGTCGGTCTGCGCAAAGCCCGCCGCGCCACGCAGTACTCGAAGCGCTAATCGCTTCGGTGTACCGCTCGCCCGGGTGTACCACCCGGGCTGGCAACGGTCTGCTACGTGTTCCCGGAATATTGGGAGATCGTCCAACGGTAGGACAACGGACTCTGACTCCGTTTATCTAGGTTCGAATCCTAGTCTCCCAGCCAATAACAAAAAGGCCCGCGAAAGCCGAGCCAAACTTTTTTGTCGCCATTGGCCAGGCGGGGGCCTGCAAACCCGGAACTGGTGCTGAGCGGGCGAAGCCCAGCTACTTGCCGGAATCCAACAGGAAACACGGTGTGGGCGTGTCCAGCGAAAGTAGCGCGGATGGTTTTTGTACTGTTGCAAGTTGGATCGCGCATAGGTCACGCTTCTTTCGGCGTGCACAGGTCACGCTTTTTCGACCTCGAGCTCGGCTTCTATCGGGTGTTTGGAACTTTGCAGAGCTGGCAACGTTGCTCAGCTGCGCCTACAGCACCGCTTTGCTCAGCACCAGCCCTCCTACAGCCTTTGCTCAGCGCAGCCAACACAGCGAAGCCCAGCTACTTGCCGGAATCCAACAGGAATCACGGTGTGGGCGTGTCCTGAGAAAGAAGCGCGGAGGGTTTTTGCACTGTCGTAATTGAATCGCGCGCAGGTCACGCTTCTTTGGACCTCGAGAGCTCGGCTTCTATCGGGTGGCCGGAACTTCAGGCGAGTAGCTGGGCTTCGCTTCGCTCAGCCCAGCCTGCGTCTTTCACTTCGCGGACGGTAAAATCGACATTCTCGATTACATCCCGATTGTGCGCCAGTCATGCACCTATGGCGGTACTTGTCGCATGTTCTCCTGTCCGTGATGCAGTCTTCTTTGCGCCGTGCTGTACCTCAACGGATGGCCTGGCTGCATCCGTTGCTCGAAGCTGGCTTCGAACCCAGCGCATAGAAGCCTGCCGAGGATGGGGTCGAAATGACCACGGACAACGCAAGCGGCCCAAAGGGATGCGGCTTTCCACATTCGTTCGATTGCGCGAATCGGTGTAGAAGGAAGAGTGCTCTCGCAAAATCGAGTTTGTTCGCGTCGTGTCGGGACCGGTTGCATCCGGCAGGAATACACGCGTATGCTTTCAGCCATCAGCAGCCAAACTTGGGTGAATGCATGAATCTGAAACTTGCTGGCAAACGGGTTGTTTCGTTCCTTTTCGTCGTGGCGTTCGTTTTTTCAAGCGTCGCCTATTCCAGAGATGCTGAAACTCCTGCGGACCAGTTGTCTGAGCGTGTCGAGCTGGAGGACGGGAACTTGGTCGTGCGCGTTGGGTACGGACTCTTCATCCATGACTTCTTGACCGGCAAAACCTCAATCAGCGCGCTGAATCGTACGTTTGACACGGTGGAAGGCAGCGACGTTGTGAGTTACCGCAAGCCAAGCATTGGAATCAAGGGCTCGATGTTCTTGAAAGAGGGATACTTTGATTTCACGAAATCAAAGGGCGTCGGCGAACTTGCGGAAGCTTTGAGCGGACGGTGGGATCCGTACACCAAAGCGGGCTGCAACGCGCAGTATCGAAGAGCGGAACTGGATACAAGCGAAGCGATCAATTCATGCCTCAACAGCGGATTGATGCAATGTGAGGCTGCCATTGAACAGGCGGCGCAAAGCTGGCCCTCCTTTGACATGTGTATGTCAGTGCAAGAGTAATAGGCCTGATGGACCGGGATGGAAGGCGCGGCATCCGGGCCTTCTCTAAACGGCGATTCGTCAATGTGACAGCGCCAAGCGCGCGCCGATTGCCGGTAACCGAATTGTGCGGAATATCAGAAAGTTGGCGAATCAATAGGATAGGCCGTAGGCTGGGCTGAGCGTAGCGAAGCCCAGCTACTTGTCTCGAAACAACAGGAAACACGGAGTGGGCGTGTCCTGCGAAAGAAGCGCGGATGGTTTTTGTACTGTCGTAATTGAATCGCGCACAGGGCACGATTTTTTCGGCTTGCACAGGCCACGCTTCTTTCGACCTCGAGAGCTCGGCTTCTGTCGGGTGTTTGGAACTTTAGGCAAGTAGCTGGGCTTCGCTTTGCTCAGCACCAGCCTACACACGCTCTGCTTAGGCCAACACAGCGAAGCCCAGCTTGCCGGAATCCAACAGGAAACACGGTGTGGGCGTGTCCTGCGAAAGAAGCGCGGATGGTCTTGTACTGTCGCAAGCAGATTCTGCCCGTCATAGCACCTGGAACGACACCTCGTGTTTGTGGAGCTGCTCATTGACGAGTGTTTTCCAGGGACCCTCGGGTGTCCAGACTTTCTCGACGGATTCAAAGGCCTTTGCCGGGTCATCCTTCGCCACGATGACGCGATACAGGAATGTCATCGCGGAGGCCCGCATGTTCGCTTGGCAATGCACCAGGACCTTTTTGCCCGCGAAGCCATTCATCGTTGCGACAAACGACTCGAAATCAGCTTCCGTGGGCGTCTTCCACTGCACTGGAATGTTGATGTAGTCGATGCCTTGGTCGCGAACGAGCGAAGCCTCATCGGTGACCGCGTCCGGCACCGTTGGTGGCGCAAGGTTCACGACCGCCTGAAAGCCTTGCTGCGACAGCGTCAATAGCGACGCTCGGTCAGGTTGTCCGGCGGTCACCAGTGTTTCCGAGATCACCACCACATTGGGCGCGTGAAGCTTCGGGTTCTCTGCAGCAAGTACTGCAATCGGCAGTGCCAGCATCGGGCCGAGAACGAGTTTGGTCAGCAAGTGCATGGGGTGGTCCGGTCAAGGGGGTGTTCGGGATCTAAACATGTCCTGCGTCGGCGCGGAAAGTCTCTGCTGGACAAGATTTTTGGCCGCTGGCCGAACCGCCGGCGAAAGCAAAGCATCCGAAGCCCCAAAAGGGCGAATCCCAATGCGTTGCAAGCCGAAAAGGGCTGCGGTCGGGCAGGGTCAGGCAACTTGTTTGACGACGGTCAAGGTGGCGTCGGCGCCGGGGACTAATCTGACAGAACACGAGGCGGGAGTCCGTCCATGCGTGTCATCTCCTTGGTGGTGTTGTTGCTCGCGACGTTCGGTGTTTCGGGCCAGACCATTCTGGATACGGAATTCGGCAATTTTTCGCCCGGAGTCAGTGTGCTGCCCGTCAACCAGGGTGGCAACGATGTGGATCAGGCAGCGACGATGCTCAAGCGACCGAACGGTCGTCTGGTGCTGGTCGGCGACGCCGAGACATTGGTCGAACCGGTTGCCTTGATCCTGCAAACCGATGACGAGGGTTCGCTGATCCGGCTTTCGGCGGTGGCGACGGCCGATTGACGTTCGTCGACCCAGCTGACCCCTTGGCGCCGCTGTCGATCCGAGGGGCAGCCCTCCAGTCCGACGGCAAAATTCTGGTCGTCGGACTGGTGGGTATTCCGGTCTGGCCGGAATCTATCGGGTGCTGGCGGATGGGAGCGGACTGGATCCCACGTTCAGCACCGATGGCGCCGTCCACATTCTGGCCGACCAGGTCGCCGCAGTGGGTGCAGACAGCCAAGGTCGCATCGTGATGGTCGGAACGCGCCTGGTTTCGATCCTCGGCGGGATGAACACGGCCAATCTGGTACTGGTGGCGCGTTGGCTGGCGAACGGCAGTACCGACTCCGATTTTGCCGACTTCGGAAAGGAATCTTCGACTTTCCATATGGAGAAACCCGCGATTATCTTGGTCGCGCACTGGTCATCGATCATCTGGATCGGATTCTCGCCGGTGCAACGATTCGAACGGACGACCATGGTCTGGATTTCGGGGTGCTTCGCCTGCTCGTGGATGGTGAACCGGATATCAACTTCGGCAACGTCGACATTGGTCGCGCACGCGTCCATTTTGATGTCACCGGACAAACCTGTGCCGATGACGAACTGAGTGCCATCGCCCTGCATCATTCGCCTACGTTTCCAGCGACGGATCGGATTCTGCTTGCCGGATCGGCTTGCCGGTTCGATGGCAACATCGATTTCGGGATTGCTCGGCTTTTTGTCGACGGCACCCTGGACACCACATTTGCCGAAGCCGGTCGCCGCATGGTCGCCTTCGACGTCAACGATGGTCCCTCGGACCGTGCCGCTGCGATGGCCTTCCAACATCCATCGGGCTTCCAGTTGGCAAGCCCCAGTCATGTGGTCGTCGTCGGGACGGCCAGGCGGTCCGCCCTCGCAAACCATGATGTGGCCATTACCCGATTGGTATTGTCCGACGGCAGCCTCGATCCGACGTTCGGTACGGGCGGAAAATGGGTCGTCGCGCTGGAATTGGGTGGGCCCAATTCGGAGTTCGCCAAGGGATTGGTCACGGATGCGACCAGGCTGACCGTCGCGGCGACCATCAGTCGAACCACGAACCTCGGTGCCGACCGGGACGTTGCCGCCATCCGCCTGATCGCAGACGTCTCCCTGTTTCGAAACGGATTCGAGTGAGGTGCCAGCCAAACCCGCGTCATTGCCACGTTGCAGTCACGATGTAACATCGGGTAGACCGAACGTCCGGACCGGGCCGGGTGCGGTGGCAGGGAGAAAAACAGTTCCATGAAGTTGGCCGGATTCTCAGTCGGCGAGGTGATCCACGCCTCGGGCGATACCGTTGTCGTGTTGGCGCACAATGCGCTGGGCGAATCGGTGGTGTTGAAGGTTCTGGACAGCGAACGTCCGGCGCCGGAGACGATCGCGCGTTGGCATCACGAGTTCGCGATCCTGCAATCGATCGACTCGGAATGGGTGATCCATGCCCGTGCCTTGCATCAGGACGGTCGGCGCTGGTTGCTGGAGCTCGGTGACTTTGCCGCGACCAACCTGGCCCAGGTCATTTCCCGCAAGCTGCTCGACTTCTCCGATCGTCTGGCCATCGCCCTGCAACTGGCTTATGCCCTCAGCGACGTGCACCGGCATCGACTGATCCATGGCGACATTGCGCCGAAGAACGTGCTGGTCGATCTGGCCCGGTTGCGCATCAAGCTCTGCGATTTTGGCCTGGCCACCCGACTGGAGCACGAACGCACTCGCGAGACGCTCGATGCACCGCGCGGCACACTCGACTACATGGCGCCCGAGCAGACCGGACGCACGAATCTGCCGATCGACTATCGATGCGACTTCTACTCGCTCGGGGTGAGCCTGTATGAACTCTTCGCCGGGCGTCGGCCGTTCCAGATCGATGATCCGGTGGCCTTGCTGCATGCGCAGCTGACGATCCTGCCGGAGCCACTGCACACCCTTGATGCGGCGATTCCCTTGCCCTTGTCGCAACTGGTGCAGAAGCTGCTCGCCAAGTATCCGGATGACCGTTACCAGTCGAGTTTCGGACTGATCCACGATCTGACGCGAATCGCCAATGCGTGGCAGCGCGAGCACCGTGTTCCGGCATTCACGATTGCCGAAGCCGATGTGCCCGAGCGTTTCTGCCTCGCACAACGGCTGTATGGGCGGGAAACCGAAACACGCACGGTCCTCGATGCTTTCGAGCGGGTCAGTGACGGGCGGGCCGAACTGCTGCTGATCAGCGGCGAAGCGGGGATCGGCAAGACCGCACTGGTGGCCGAACTGCATCGACCCATCATTGCGCGCCGCGGTTACTACCTGCGCGGCAAGTGCGACCAGTTCGGTCGCAACCAGCCTTACGCAGCGCTGGTTCGTGCGTTTGATCCCTTGCTGCAGCAACTTGCCAGCGAAGGCGAGGCGCGTCGCCATTACTGGCAGGGGCAGTTGGCCGACGCTCTGGGTGCACAGGCGGCGGCGGTTGCGGCGATCCTGCCGAACCTGTCGCTGCTGATCGACCGGATGCCGACTCTGCCGGCGGTTCCGGCTGCCGAATACGAGCAGCGGTTCCATATTGCCTTCCTGCAATTCGTAAAAGCCCTGGCGGCGAGCAATCATCCGCTGCTGCTGTTTCTCGATGACCTGCAATGGGCAGACGTGTCGACGCTGCGGATGCTCGAGCATCTCGTAGGCGACGAGGACACCCGCAGCCTGTTGGTGATCGGCACCTATCGCGACAACGAGGTCGACGAAGCGCACCCGTTGGCGCTGATGCTGTCACGGTTGTCCAACCAGGTCAGTCCGCCGGTCAGTGTGCGCCTGCACAATCTCGGCCATGAGGATGTGGGGGCGCTGATCGCCGATACGCTCCGCCAGGCACAACCGCGGATCGCGCGACTGGTTGACCTGGTGATCGAAAAGACGCACGGCAATCCGTTCTTTGTCGGGCAGTTTCTGCGTGATCTCCACGAACACGACGAGCTGCACTACGACCGCGAGTCCGGCGCGTGGCAGTGGCACATCGAGCGCATCCGCGCACGGGGCATGACGGACAACGTCGTCACGCTGATGCTTGCCAAATTGCGTAATCTGCCTGTCGAAACCCAGGCTGCGTTGGCGGCTTGCGCCGAGCTGGGCGAGAGTTTTGCGCTGGGCGAGTTGATGACGGTCGACGCCCTTGAGGCGAAGGCTTGCCAGGCGAGGTTGTGGCCAGCGCTGCGGGCCGGTTTCCTTCTGCCTCTGAACGAGGATTACAAATTCGAACAGAGCCCGGAATTGCTGGCCGGCGCCCGGTATCGATTCCTGCATGACCGCGTCCAGCAGGCAGCCCACGATCTGACTCCCGATGCAGGGCGCCTCGACTTGCAGTTGCGATGTGGTCGTCGACTGCTTGCTGACAGTGATGACTTGCGGCTCGAACAGCGATTGTTCACGATTCTGGCGTGCCTCAATCCGGCGACTGCAACGATTGATGCCCCTGAAGAACGAGCGGCGCTGGCAGCGTTGAACCTGCGGGCCGGTTTGCGTGCAAAGGACTCCTCGGCTTTCGACGCAGCGGCCCAATACCTGCGCATGGCGCTGTCGCTGCTGCCGCCGGATGCCTGGGTCACCAGTCCGGAACAGACGCTCGGTCTGTACAAGGAGCTCGCTGAATCCGAGTATCTCTCGGGCCACTTCGCTGCGGCGGAAGCGCTGTACCTGGAGGCATTGGGTGCTGCACCGACGGCCGTCGGCAAGGTCACGATGCTGCTCGTGCAGGCCGACCAACTGCATATCCAGGGGCGTTTTCCGGATGCCTTGCCGGTCCTGCGGCAAGCATTGATCCTGTTGGGTCGACGATTCCCGGAAACGGACGAAGAGGCGGGCCAGATGTTTCCGGCCGAGTTCGGCCAAACCGAGGCGGCTTTGGTGCCGTTCACGCATGAAGCCCTGTTGCGTGCGGTCGAGATGCAGGATGAAGCGCGCCTGCTCGAAATGCGCGTGTACTTCGCGCTGAGTTATGCGACTTACCAAAGCGGCTGCTTCGCATCGTTTGCGGTGAATGCCTGCCGGCTCGTGCAGACCACGTTGGCTCACGGTCAGAGTGACCTCGCGTGTATCGCCTATGTCTGTTACATGACGGCGATGGCGGCGATGAAGAAGCCTTACCCTCTGTGCCATGCCATGGGTCGGCTGTCGCTGGCGATGGCGGAACAGCGCGAGAGTCAGTACTACCGCATGCCGGTGTACCAATACTTTTCGCCGTTCTACCAGCATTGGTGCGAACCTTTGATGGCCACGCTCCCCTATCTGGAGCGGGGGCTGGAACTGGCGCTGACCGGCATCAATCCGCTGTCGGGTGGTTATTGTGTGGTGTTGGGTGCAGCGAATCGCGCTGTCCAGGGCGTGCCGCTCGATGAGCTGGCGCAGGATTGTGATCGTGGCCTGAAGTTCCTTCGCAAGAGTCGGCAGCCGAAGTCGGAAGCCATGCTCCGATGCGGCATCATTCAGCCGATGCGCGCATTGCGCGGCGAAACCTTGTCGTTGTCGAGTTTCGATACCGAAGACTTTCGCAGCAGTGAAATGTTCCCGGACGATGCACCACCGTCCATCCCGCTGGCGTTTCATGTGTGCGCGATGTTGCGGCATGCCTACCTGTTCGGTGATCACGAATCCTGGCAGCACAGTGCACAGCGTGCGCCGATGGTCGGCATGTGTTTGCCGGACAGTCCAACCTGGGTAGAGACCGAATTTTATCTGGCACTAGGCCGATTGCGTGCCGATTTTGCGCACAGCGAACCGCTCGCCGAGCGCCTTGCGGAAGTCTAGCGAGTCGGTGCGTTGTTCGCCACCTGGGCGCGTGACTGTGCTGCGAATTTCCGCCACAAACATCTGTTGATCGCCGCCGAGATCGCGCGTGTACAAGGCGACGAAAAAGCCGCCATGGACTACTTCGCGCAGGCCATCGATTCGGCTGGCGACTCCGGTTATCTGGCCGTGGAAGCCCTGGCGAACGAACGGTATGCCGAATTCTGGCTGCAACAGCAGCAGCCGCAGTTGGCGCGCAATTTCATCAAGGAGGCGTACCACCTGTACCGTCGCTGGGGTGCGTCGGCAAAGTGTTCGGACCTCGAGCGGCGCTGGCCGGAAGTGTCCCTGAGCAGCTATCGTTTGCGCGGAGCCTCGACAAGTCTTGGCGGCGCGACGTATCGTCATACCAGTGAACATGCCAGTTATCTGGATCTGCAGTCGCTGCTGAAAGCGAACCAGCTGCTCGCGCGCGAGTTGCAGCTCGACTCCTTGTTGCGCCAGATGCTTTCTGTCCTGCTCGAGAATGCAGGAGCCGAACGCGGTGCGATCGTGCTCGATGACAACGGCAAGCTGATGGTCGAGGTGGTCGGGGGTCTTTCCGCAGCGCGGAGACTGGAGTCGACGCGTATTGCGCGGCCGCTCGCGGAGTCGCTGGTGGCCGGCGAGGCCGCGCCGCTGCTGCCGGTCGAACTGATCGAATATGCACGGTTGACGCGCAGCACGCTGGTCGTCAACCGCCCGGATCTGGATGAACGGTTCGCGCGTAGTGCCTACTTTGCGCATCGCCAGCCGAAATCCGTGTTGTGCCTGCCGGTGCTCACGCAGGGACGAATCGTGGCGCTGGTCTATCTCGAGAACAACCTGCTGGAAAACGCGTTCACCGTGAAGCAGCAGCAGACGCTGGAGTTGCTCAGCGCGCAGGCGGCCATTTCGCTGGTGAATGCACATCTGGTCGAACATCTGGAAGCCAAGGTCGAAGCGCGGACGCTCGAACTGCGCTTGATGAGCATGCGCGATGGTTTGACAGGTATTGCCAATCGGCGTGCATTCGATGAACGCCTGGAAGTGGAATGGCGGCGTTGCCAACGTGACGGCTTGCCGTTGTCGTTGCTGATGATCGATATCGATTACTTCAAGCAATACAACGATGGCCTGGGGCACCTCGAAGGGGATCAGTGCATCGGCACGGTTGCGCGCACACTGGCGATGGTGCTGCCGGACGAAGACTCATTGGTGGCGCGTTATGGCGGCGAGGAGTTTGTGCTGTTGCTGCCTGAGACCGGTGAGGCCGATGCGGTTCGTATTGCCGAGCGCAGTCTGGCTGCGTTGGCGGCCCAGGCCTTGCCGCATCCGAGATCGAGTATCGGCGCACACGTGACGATCAGCGTCGGCGGGTGTTGCCTTGATCCATCGAATGCCGAGACATCGGCGCCGCTGTTGCAGTCGCCGACAGCACTCGTCGCCCGTGCCGACGAAGCTCTTTACCGCGCCAAACGCGAAGGCCGGAATCGGTACTGTTGGGCGGGGTCTGAGGAAAGCCGTTCTGGCGTGATCAATTGCCGTGCCGGATTGCGCGTGATGGAGTAACCGGTCGAATTGTGCACTCTGGTGCACAGTCTCCGGTCATTCCAAAACAATAACGGAGACGCCCCATGAAATCTGTCGCAAAACTTGCCCCGGGACTCTTGCTGGCATTCGCTGGCCTTGAGGTGATGGCCCAATCGGCACCGGTGTTCGAATACCGCCACATCACCAACCCTGATGCAACGGTGATCTGCGGGTGTGAACACCTGGGGTCGCAGTACGACGGCATCTGTGCTGCGTATCTAGTGCCCTATGACACGAACGTCCTGAGCTGGTCCTGGGAGCCCTATGGCAACGCGTGGTTACCGTATCCGGAAACCGACGACACGGCTTACTACGACTCCTACGGTTACGGCGGTCTGTTTGCCCGTGCCTATTACGTCAAGGCCGGCTTTTACTACGTCAACACGGAGACAGGTGAACGCCACCTGTGGTGGCCGACGGAACGAAGTTATGCCGCAAGCCAGTGTGGTCTTGGAACAGTCGGCTTTCCTCTGTAAATCCGCTGAAGTGCAGGCTGGTGCTGAACAAGCCCAGCCTGCACACACAGCAGCGATTCTCAGATGCTGATGCTGTTCGGCATCAGCGACGGGATCTGGAACGGATACTCCATCGGACGTGACTCATTGCGCTTGCGGATTTCAATTTCCGCCATGGCAAGCGCCGATTTGAACGCCGTATTGAGCGGCTGCACGCGCGGGTCGGTGAACCACGGTGTTCGGGGATCGAACTCGTAGGTGCCGAAGGTGTCGTACTGCACTTCCGTCAACAGGTATTCGAACGAGAACGTGTACAGCGCCACGTCGAGGGCCGGATACCAGGGCAGGCAATCCTGTATCGAGTTGAGGACCATCGAGCGGGGCGGGGCCGGCTGGTAGATGGTTCCGGCCACCGCAGGCATGTACGACATCATGGCGTACTGTGCGTAGTTCACCGACGCATGCTGTGGGCCTGCCGTGTAGATGATCTGCGCCACCATGTCGATCAGGTAGTCGAGGCTCTCGATTCGCACGGGTTGTTTCGGATTGCCGGTGTCGATCAGGCCGCGCATGCCCTTGAAGCCACAGTAATGCGGCAACACCAGTTCATTGACGGAAGCCCTTTGCAGCTCGGTGTCGTCGCGCACATCCTGATCGTTGCGGTAGTACACCTTCAGGTAACTCGACACGAACGGTTTGATCGCTGCGTACAGCAGCAAGGTGTCGTCGCGGAACGGGAACACCGGGATCTTGTCGACACCACGACGCTGGAACAGACGCGTCGGATTCCGATCGTCCCAGCGATAGGCGGCGTGTGCTGCACTCACGGCAGCGAGTGAACATTCGATCGCCGGCCCGACATTCGTTGCTACCACGCCACCGGGCGTGATCAGGCTGTGGATGGCGTCGTCATTGATGTTGATCGTGAAGCGGAAATGCGGCAGCAAGAGTTTCAGCAGCGGGTGGGCATCGGACAGCTGTCGGTTCGCAGCGACAATGATCGGTTCGATGATCAGATGGCAATCGCCCAGATGGGCGATCGACTCATGCTGCATGGCGCACAGGGCATTGACGAAAAACTTGGCAATCCGCCACTTCATCAGGCTGGTGTCGTTACCGCCGGCCGTGTTGTTCGGCGTATAGATGGGTGCAGTTTCCGGATTGTGCTGTTGTCCGAGCTGGATCGCGATCGGTTGCAGCACACCTTCCGCAGAGGGCGGATAACCGGGAGGGGCGATCGGGTTCCAATAGAACACGGCAACCGGTGCGGTGATGTAACGCTGCTCACCGTGGACCGCATCCGAGTACGCATCGGCGAACTGGACGTAGTCAACGACATACAGCCGATTGGCGGCGATCGCGCTGGCGAGCGTCAGTGAAGCATCGCCGGTGACGGCTTGCAGGATGGCATCACTGATCGGCATTTTCTTCTGCAGGTCACCGAGTGCCACGGTGTCGCTGTCGGCCTGGACGCTGGCGACCAAACCTTGCAGATTCGTCGTGTTGTATCCGGCAATCTGCATCCAGCCGAAGTACCAGTCCTGTTCGCAGGGTTTGTCTGCCGAGGTCATCCAGTCGGCACGGGGAACCGTCAGCATCAGCGGGCGCTTCAGCGAGCCGAACAGGGCCTCGTAGTCATCGATCGACTGCGGGCGGAGATATTCATGGCCGCGCTCGCCGCGCAGCATGTCGAACATCGTCGACTTCAGGAACGCTGTCGGGGTTGTCAGGAACTGCTTGAAGACGGTCTCGAGCCCTTGTGCCATCCGTTCCAGATCACCGGGAACATTGGCCAGCGATTGCATGGCCTTCATGGTCGCGGTCAGTGTTTCGAGGAATGCGTGAATGTCCTGGATGTCGCGGATCGGATGCAGCGCGCTGAACTCGCTGACCATCTTTTCATAGGCAGCCCTCAGTGCCGCCAGCTGGTCCGTGGGCACATCACCCTGCAGTTCGCGCTCCAGCACGGCCATCACCGCCGACTTGAAGTTCTCGATCATCGGCAGCAGGACCTTGATGACCTTGTTGACGAAGTCGAGCGTGAACTTCTCGTTGTCCGGCATCGGCCGACATCGGCACCTGATCCAGATAACTGTGCATGTAGTTGTAGTTCGTGCGCGCGAGCGACAACTGGAACTGGCGGGCCTTCTGAGCATCAGCGGAATCGGATTGCGGAAGGGTCGGAACCCGGTGACCGGGGACCGGCATGGCAAGCGCGCTCATGAATGGACAACTCCTCAAGTGGGGGAAAGCACCGGCCGGCTAGGCACGGGCCGAACGAGTCTAACAAGCTGTCAGGCCAAATCTGACTGGGCCCCCGGCGCGATCAGTCGCCATGACTTCGCCTTTTGCCCCGAATCCGCGTCTCTCCCGATCGCCCAAGAACGATTCGGGCCAACCGCTTGGGGTGGGCAATTCCGGTTAACGGTGAATCGGACTGGAAGATCATCAGCTATCGTGCAAGTCACTGAACAATAAAAAATAAGTGCATTCGGTTGACTATACGACGACAGCCTGCGACCATCCCGAAACAATTGTTCGCATTGATGGTGACAGCGTTTGACGCGTGACTTCATGTGAACCAACACCTTCCGGATCGGGTCCTGACAAGCCCTCCGGAGGCCCGAAATTACGATTCGGACTGCGGCAAGTGCCGCGGACCGAACCATGCTTGGGGGCAGGGCAACGTTCGGTATCCGGCACTGCCCGGATGCCGGGCCAGTCTTGCTTGCCGGGCCCGAACTGACAAGGCAAGTCGTATGGCAATGGACAAGCAGCAACAAGGCGCGATGACCGATGGTTTGCGCCACGACTTCGCCGCGGCCAGCAACCGATCCGTTGGGTGGTCTTGACCATGGTGTCGATGTTGTTGATTGTCTGTGCCGGGATCTCGGCCGCACAGGTTGGTGCGCCACCAGCAGGTGCCGCCTGCGTCGTCAGCGCCGGCAATCGCAATGCCCCGCTTGCTGCCGACGGTTCCTATACCGTGTTCGGCATTCCGGGAAACCTTGGCGCGATTCGCGCCCGCGCGACCTGCTCCGATGGCAGTGTCGGACAAAGTGGCATCGGTTTCACGAACCCGTTCCAGCCGGACACGATCAACCTCGGGCCCATCGTGTTCGGTCAGATCGATCCCGTGCCGGTCGCAGTGACCCTGAGTGCCCCGAATCGTTACCTGACGACCGGACAGACCTCACAATTGACCGCCACTGCGGTGGGCATCAATGGTGCCAGTTACGACGTGACGCCGCGCAGCCAGGGCACCGTCTATTCCATTTCGAATGATTTGCTGGCCACGGGCAGCGAGAACGGGGAAGTCCGCATCTACCCGCAGTTTGCCGAAGGTTCGTCCAGTCGCGTCGTAGTCAGTTCCATCAGTGAAGGTGGTGTTGCCTCGACCCTGATGTATGTCCTCGGTCCACGCGGCACCTTGACCGGCACCGTCATCGCCAGTGATGGTGTCACGCCAGTTGCCGGCGCCGAAGTCAGCGTGCTGCGCCTGCAGCCGATGGAACAGGCGGGGACAGCGATCACCAACGCACAGGGCCAGTTTCGCCTCGAAGGTGTCAGCGCCGGCAACTTTGTTGTTTCGGCCATCGAGCCGAGCACACTCGACCGCGCCGTCGGGTATTCGCGGATTGGTGTCGAGGGCGAAACCGCCAACATCAACTTGCGTCTGAACGGGCTTGGTACGGTTGCGGTCACGGTGCTTGATGCACTCGACCAGCCAGTTCCGGCAACCGAAGTCACGTTTACCGCTTTGGGTAATTTCCGCGATGTTCGAGCGCTCAATACCGGTGCGAACGGCATCGCCGGATTCGCGAATGTCGCTGCGGGCGATTTCACCGTGTCCGCGCGCGAGCCAGTCACACGATTGATCGGCACGGCCGTTGCCCGGGTGGCCGCAGGTGAAGTCCTGCCGGTAACGCTCAAGCTTCAACCGATCGGCGAGATCCGCGGTCGGGTGTTCGATGTCGACGGCACGACCGTTCGCGCCGGCGTGCAGGTGCGCATCATCAGCCGCCAGCGCGGCATCCTCACGCAAATGCTGAGTGCCGCGGATGGCAGCTTTGCGTTCGACACTTTGCCTCTGTCCGACGGGCCCTACACACTCGACGCCTTTGTCGATGGTCGGCTGCGTGCGCGTCTGCCGGGAGCGGTCATCTCGGTGCCCAACGAAGTGGTCACGCGCAACATCGTGCTCGCTCCGAGCGGCACCGTGCGCGGTGAAGTCCGCCGCGGCGGCAGTGTGGTGCCCGATTCGGTTGTCCGGCTGCAATCGTTGGAAGGCTTGCGGCTTTCGTTTGAACAGCGTGCCGATGCACAGGGGCGCTTCCGTTTCCCGGCCGTACCGGTCGGTGATTTCGAACTCCTTGCCACAGCACCCAATGGTCAGAATGCGCGTGCGCTCGGTCGAGTCTCCGCGGATGGCGCAGAGATCGCTCTCGATGTGATCATTGCGGACGACACCTTGGCTGGCACGGTGTTCCAGCGTGACGGCGTGACGCCGGTCGGCAGTGGTGTGACGGTGTACCTGGCACCCAAGTCGTTGGGCAATCGCTACACCTATGCTTCAGTCGGACAAGGTGTGTTGAGCACCGAAACCGATGCGCAAGGTCGATTCGGCTTTGTGGTCGCCCAGACCGGTACCTATTTTGTCCAGGCGGAAGATGGACTTGAACGCGGTCGTTCTGAAACCGTGGTGGTGAATCTGAATCCGGCACAGCCGCTGGATGCCCGCGTCGTATTTCTGGCGAAGGGCACGGTACGCGGTCGGGTTCGGAATGTCGCTGGCGCCGCGCAGGGCGACGTGCCAGTCACCGTGCGCAGCGAAGGTGCGTTCACACTCGACCGCACCACCCGCACGGCCGCCGATGGCAGCTATCAGATCGATGGTGTCTTCATCGGTGATCTCACTGGTTCGGCGCGCAACGAAGTCACCCAGTTGTCCGGCATCAGTTATGGACGCCTCAATGCCGAGGCCGAACAAGTTGACCTCGACATCACGCTGGCTGCCACCGCGACGATCACCGGCCAGGTCGTGAAGCGACTGGGCGGCGCAGCCACCGGTCCGGTGCGTTTGACTGTGCGGCGTGATGGCGGTGTGGTCCAGGTCCGTGAGTTCCCCAC
This sequence comes from Ahniella sp., assembly GCA_016712105.1. Classification (GTDB taxonomy): domain Bacteria; phylum Pseudomonadota; class Gammaproteobacteria; order Xanthomonadales; family Ahniellaceae; genus Ahniella. Next base: position 18,666 of record JADJRU010000049.1, on the reverse strand, counting down.
AGCCGCTTATCAGTTCGACCTGGTACCGATTGGTCGGATCGAAGTGGAAGCCGAGGAGCTCGGCACGGGCGACCGCGGCATTGCCACGACCCGTGTGGCCGGCGCCGGCGACAACAAGGTGCTGGACGTTCGATTGGTCGGACAGGGCCAGGTCAACGTCCAGGCGCTCGACGAATTCGGTCAACCCGTTGTGGGCGCACGCATCACTGTGCGCACCGGGTTGCCATTCCACGACAGCCAGGAAAAACTGAGTGACGCCAACGGCCGCGCTTCGTTCGATGAAGTGTTCGCAGGCGATTTCAGTGTTTCCGCGAGCAAGTCACTCGTACTCGGAACCTTGTCCGGCTCGGCCCAGGGCACGCTGCTGCCAGGTGCAGTCCAGTCGATCACGGTGACGATGCAAACCTTGGTCATCGGCAGTGTCGAAGGCCAGTTGCTGCAACCCGACGGTGTGACCCCTGCGCCAGCCGGCTGGGTCATCCGTATGTTGCCGGAACCCTTCCTCGATGCCTTCGTAACGACCACGGACAGCGACGGGCGATATCGGTTTGCCGAAGTGCCGGCAGGCTCGTACACCATCGATGCCCTGCGTTTCTATGATCGGCTGAGTTGCCCACAACGTGATCGTGTGCGCGCTCGCGCGACGGGCGTTCAGGTCGACACTCAGGGCGAAACCACCGAGGCCGACCTGACCTTGATCGGCCAGGGGATCGTCAGTGGCCGAGTGACCGCACCATCTGGCGGCCCGGTGGCGGGTGTTCGCATCACGCTGACCAATCCGGACCCGGTTTATGGCGCCAATGTCACGTGTACGGGTTTGACCACTTATGTCCGCACGACCGACGGCAATGGCGAATACACATTCGACGACGCGCCGCCGGGTGATTTCACGATTGCGGCGAGTACGGCGAACGGTGGTCAGGCCGCAGAAGGCGTCGGACGCGTGCGCTTCGATGGGGATGTGGCGATTGTCGACCTTGAACTGATCGACAGTGCCATCACGCTGCCGCGTACCTTGCATGACGCCAATGGCTTCCGCTTCGATGTGTTGGGTAACGGGTCGATCGGTACCGGCACCAACACGGTCTTTGCCGGCAGTGGGCCGGACAATGCCGGGATGCGCCTCGAGATCGTCCGGAACGGTGTGGCCGTGCCATTCGTGAATGGCAATGGCAGCATCGGACGCCTGGGTCGCAATGGCCAGCAGATCGATGTGGATGACTCGACGGCATCGGGACTGATGGTTCGCCGTGAAGTCTACGTGCCACGCGCCGGCTATTTCGCACGTTATCTGGAAGTGCTCGAAAACCCTGGAACCGAAGCCATCACGGTCGACGTGTTGGTGAAATCGCACCATCGTGCCGCACAGTCGAACCCGCGTGTGGTGGATACCTCGGATGGTGACCAGGTCCTCAACGTCATCGGGTTGGCCCGAGATCGTTGGGTGGTCGTCGATGATCAGATCGATGCCGATCCGTTTGTCGGCGGATCATCGATTCCGGCAACCGCGCATGTTTTCGACGGGGCCGACGGCGCGTCCGTGCAGGTAGCCAGCGCCAGTTACGAATTGATCGGACAAACGGGGCGCCTCAACTATCGATGGAACGCCATTACCGTGCCGGCTGGTGGCCGGGTGGCGTTGATGCACTTTGTGCTGAACCAGATCGACCGTTTCAGTGCGCGTGCGGCCGCACTGCGCGTGTCCACGCTTCCCCCGGAAATGCTGGATGACCTGACCACAGAAGAACGACGTGCGGTGCTCAACTTCGTGCTGCCGGATACGTCTGTCATTGAACCGCTGCCGAACCTCGATGCCGGACAACTTCAGGGGCGCGTGTTCAGTGGTGACGGTGTCACGCCGGTGCCGGGTGCGGAAGTTCGCTTCAAGAGCAAACACCCGCTGTTCGGACGTGTGCGGTATGACACGACTGATGCGCAGGGTGGGTTCGAGTTCCGTTCCACACTTGATGGCACGATCAACAACTACGTCATCCCGGTCTTCGGATTCGATCTGTCGGCCCGATATGTCCGAAGCCTAGCCATCACGGCGCTGACGCCGGGTGACTTCGCGCCGGAGACCACCAGCGTCGAGCAGGACCTCGTGTTTGTGGGGCAGGGTGATGTCCGTGGCGTGGTACGACGGCACAATCAATCCTCGGTAGCCGATGCTGATGTGATCCTGTGTCGCTTGCCGAACCGGAACAGCTGTTCCAATGTGGCGCCCAATCCATCGAACCGAGACGAAAGCGCCGCCGACGGCAGTTATCTGATGGTGGCGAATCCGCCCCGCGACTACTTCCTGTTTGCGCAGAAGCCACATCCACAGAATCCCAGGACGCATGGCGCGCGTCCCATCTTCGGTGCCGGCACAGTGTCGATCACTGCAGGTGATACCGCAGTGGCCGATGTGATGATGGAAGAAACCGGTTCGATCGCCGGGCAAATCCTGTCTGCCGATGGCACGCCTCTGGTCGACGCCTATGTGGACATTGCTCCGTTGCCGGGCTTCCAGTCCGCAATCCGCGGCACACGCACCGATACGTTTGGCCGCTACCGGTTGGTGGACGTGCCACTGGGCAACTTCCAGGTGCGCGCCGAAGACGAGTCGAGTAATGCCCAAGGCAACGGGCAGGCGACCGTCGTGGTCGATGGCGAAAGTATCGTCGACATTACGCTTCGACCCTTCGGCTTGCTTCGGGTTCAGGTGAACTATGCACGTGGCATCGCTGCCGGCAATGCCAGTGTCAGCGTCGCCCCGTTTGCCAGTGGTTTGGCCGACACCAACGGCCGCATCAACCTGCAGGCGCCGGAAGGCACACACATCGTTCGCGCAACCCATCCGGACAGCTTGCACGCAGAACTTGCTGGAACAACAACAGCGGTGATCGCTACTCCGGGCCAGCAGGTCGATGTTCTGGTCACACTTGGATCGGCGGGTCAGGTGTTCGGCACGATCGTGCGGCCAGACGGCACCACACTCGCCGAAGGATTCCCGTACACGGTCCGCCGCCTCAGCGGTGGTTCCTCGGAATCACGCTCTGCTCACACCTCGAATACCGGTGCCTTCCGCCAGAACGGCTTGCCGCTCGGTCAATACCTGCTGACGGCCTACGATGCAGCACAAGACCGGTACATCGATGCCGAATTTGCGCTGGCTTCAGACGGCGAGGAAGTCGAGTTGAATCTGGTGCTGTTGGAGAACCGCATCGCGTTGCCAGCGGATCTGCTGGACGCCAACCGATTCCGTTTTGATGTCCAGCGTAATGGTTCGTTGGCGCAGGGCAGTGGCAGCTTCAATGCGGGTGCGGCGCGACTGAGTGTCAATGGCATCGCCTATACCGGTGAGACCAGCGCTCGCCTGGAGGCCACGCGGCGACAGTTCCTGATTGCACAGCCGACCAGTATCGGCGGGCTTAATGTGTCCCGTCGGATCCATGTGCCACGCGGCGCCTATTACGCCCGGTACCTGGAAATCTTCGAGAATCCATCTGCCGAGGCACGAACGGTCGACGTGGCGCTGAGCCATCGACTGGCCACCGGTGCCGTGGTCTCCAGTTCCAGCGGCGATATCACTGCCGATGGCTCCGACCATTGGGTCGCGTTTGACGACGCGATCAATGAAGACATTCTGCTTCGTGCCAATCAGGCCGCGCCGACGGCATTCCTGTTCAGTACCGACTCCGCCGCACTGCGGCCGGACTCGGTGACCGTGCAGCCGGACAGCGGCCTGCCTGCATTGCGCACACGCTGGAGTGCCTTGACCGTGCCTGCGGGCGGCCGGGTCGTGTTGATGCATTTTGTCGTGCAGCAGATCCATCGTGATGGCCTGCAGGCTGCGGTCGGACGACTGATGCAGTTGCCACCCGAAGCGCTGGCTGATCTGGGTACCGAAGATCGACTGGCAATCCGCAACCTGGTGTTGCCGCCGACGGGTACCGAAAGTGTTCCGGCATTGCCGTCGCTGACGGCCAGTGTCTCCGGAATCACCTTCGAGGGTGACGCACGGACACCGGTTCGCTCGGCGCGCGTGACCGTTCAATCCGCGCATCCATTGTTCAATCGCATCTGGGGCATGATGCCGGACTCATTTCCCAATTGTCCGCAAGGTACGGCGCTTGCCAGCTTGCGGACGATATCGACCATTCCGCCCAACACGCAGAATCCGCCGCCGCTCGGTCAGTTCGTGCTGGCCGGTCAATTGACCGCCAATGACTCGATCGCCATCCCGGAAGGGGTGCCCGTGCGGATCACCGCGCAGGAATCACGCGCCTGTTTCACCGGCTCGGCAGGTCATCCTTGGACGGGTGTGCCCTCGCGCGTCGAAACCGTGAACGCTACCGCGGAACGTGATCTGATCTTTGATACCGGCGTACTCACCGGCACGGCGACCGGGTCGGCGGACTTCTCCGTGACCAACGGACGCATGTACCTGTCGATCGACGACCCGGATCCCTACGCCAACCGCTACATCCCGATTGCCGCTGATGGCACCTGGACCTACCCAGGCCTCCTGCCGGGTACGTACGACGTGCTGTTTGACGTGCGGCACACCGATGCAACCGGCCAGGACATCCTGCGCGGTCAGCGCCCGGCATCACAAGTGGATCTCGGACAAATCACCGTGACCGACGTGAACCTGCAACCGACTGGACGGATTCAGGGCGCGGTCGTGAGTTTCACCGGCGAACAGTCGGTGGCCGCCCGGGTCTTGCTGAGCGGTCTTGCTGCCGATCAGACCTATGATCAGTGTGCGAGTGGCTGTGTCCCGGAAACCCTGGCGAAACACCGAGGCAAGAAGCTGGTGAGTCGTGAAGTGCTCACCGACAGTCTCGGTCGTTATTCTTTCTCCGCGGTGCCGGTCGGTCACTACACGCTCACCGTGATTGATCCCATTTCCGACGGGCGTACGAGTCGTGAACTCGACGTGGCCGCGAATGAAACGGCCTTGCAGAACGTCACGTTGCTGCCACTCGGCCGTGCCGAGCTCACGGTGCTGAACGCCGCCGGGCAACCGGTCGTCGATGCTTATGTTTACTTGTATGCCGACGCCCAGGGTTTCGAGAAGATCGTTGGCCGAACCGACTTCTTCGGGCGGCTGACGGTGGCGAACATTGCCGCCGGCAACTATCGATTGCGCATTCGTGATCCGCGATTCCCGAATGCCGGTTATCTCGAGCGGACAGTGACTGGAACGATCACCGGTCAGGGTCAGGTGGATCCACACTCGGTGTCGCTGCTGGCCGTGGCGAACCTCGCCATCCGGGTGATCCATGGCGCCGTGGGCAGCCCGGGTATTGCCGGTGCCGATGTGCGCCTGATCGATAGCCGAGGCACACAATATCTGGCGGATACCAACGCCCAGGGCGACACCACGGCAAGTGTCGTGCCGCAAGGTGTGCTGACGGTTCGGGCCAACGCCCAAGTCGCCGGCATTGATCGCGAGGGTGACGTGCAAGTCACCATTGGTGTCGCGCAGGACAACCAGACGGTTCCCGTCACCGTGAATCTTGCCGACGCGCTGGTGCCCTTGCCGAAGACGCTGTTCGATGCGAATCGTTCGGAATATCCGGTGACTTCGGCGGGTGCGGGTGTCGACATGCCGCGACTCAGTGTGTCGGGCACGGTGTTTACCGGCACCAACCAGGCGGTACAGCAATTGGCCCAACGCCAGTTCAGCATTACCCAGCCGACACCGATTGCCGGACTGCGCGTGTCACGCAAAGTCTTTGTCCCGCGTAATGGCTACTTCGCGCGATACCTCGAAGTGCTGGAAAACGAGGGCACGGCTCCGGTCAGCGTCAACGTCCAGATCTCGACCGAGTGGGCGTGGGATGAATTCGTGCATCAAACCAGCAGCGGCGACGACACCATCGGTGATGACCATTGGGTCACGTGGACGCGGTGGGGTGATGACTACGCCAGCACCCAAGGTGCCCTGTATGCCGATGCCGGAATCCGGGCGCCGAACCTTGCACTGGTGGACGATGAAGGTACACCGCGTTTGCAGGCGACCTGGTCGAACGTTACGGTGGCGGCTGGCGAGCGTCGTGTGTTCATGCACTTCCTTGCTCTTCAGCATGGTCGGGCGGCAGCGCGCGAATCCATGCAGCGGCTGCTGCAGTTGCCGCCCGAAGCCATGGATGGTCTGCTCGCTGAATCGCCGGCCACGATCGCCAGTTTTGCCGTGCCTGTGAATGGCCAAAGTGTGTTGCCAAGCCTGCCGAGCTTGCTTGGGCAGCTGAGTGGCCGAGTGCTCGAGGGGGACGGCAGCGCTGTCGCCAACGCCAACGTCCGGGTTCGCAGCCAACATCCTCTGTTTGTTCGCGAATGGAGCCGTTCGGAAATCACCGGCCTTGCCAGTGATGCGACCGGTGCCTACCGGATCGACGGCGTCTTGCGCGACGACTCGCAGAGTGTGCCGATGCCGATCGACACGGCAGTGGATGTGCGCGTCACCCATCCGCAGACCAGTGTGCTCGCCACAGCGATCGGACCTTTCGCCGGTGACGGCACTCAGGTTCTGGATGTCCGGTTCAGCGGTGGTGTGTTGACCGGCCGGATTCTGGGCGCCTTCCAGCATTCCCCGATGTCCGGTACGGTCATTGTGCAAGGGCAAGGCAATACGAGCATCGCGCCCGATGGCCAGTATCGGATGGGTGGCTTGGAAGCCGGTACCTGGCAAGTGAGTGGCCTCGTGGATTTGTCCGACGGAACCGATCTGACGTTCCAGGGCGCAACCGCAACCATCACCGACGGTCAGGCGCAGGTGCTCGACATCACCTTGCCGCCAAACGGCGCGGTCCGTGGCGTGGTGCGTACGGCGGCGGGCACGCCGCTCGCGAATGCCTCGGTGCGATTCCAGATTGCGGGGGCACAGCGTCAACACAACACGAATGCACAGGGTGAATACTTCTTCAATGCAGCCTTGGCGGGCAATGCGAACTTGCGGATCACCGATCCGCGATCGCAGGCCATCACCAATGTTCCGGTGACGATCGTCGCGAATCAGGAGACCGTGCGTGATATCGACTTGCCGGCAATCGGGACCGTCAATGTTCTGGTGCGGTATGCACGCGGCACACCAGCGTCGAACACGCAGCTGAGGGTTTCAGCACCGACACTGCCGAGCCAGCTGTATCTGGGTTACACCGATGCTCAGGGTCGGTTGTCGGCAACTCTGCCGGTGGGATCGCTCACTTTTGAAGCCACCCATCCGCAGAGTGGCGAAACCATCCAGGCGACGACCGCCCTCGACAACGATGGCCAAGTGCTCGAGTACACACTTGATCTGCCGCCCTCGGCACGGGTACAGACTACCGTCAGGTCTGGCGGCGTTGGTTTGCCTGGCGTTCGTGTGCAGATGCGACGCGCCACCGGCAGCACGTCGTCGATCGCGAACGGGTTGACCAACACGACGGGACAATTCACGAGCGGTCATTTGTCCAGCGGCAGTTATCTGGTCACAGCGGTTTCCGACGCTGGCGCGACCATGGGTCAAGTCAGCGTGTCCGCACCGAATGATGGTCAGACTGTGATGCTTGAGTTGGCCCTTGATGCGATGGCCGCGAGTAGTGGCGTGTTGTCTTTTGACGGTGAACGCCATGTCCATGCCGTCACGCTGACAGCAGGAGATGAATTGTCGCTGCATGCGATGGGGGCGACAGTGGGCGTCTCGCCCGCACTGTGTGCCGTTCGTGTGGCGGTGTACGACCCGAGCCAGGTGCGCGTCGCCGAAGGCGTCGGTTTGGGCCCCGACCAGTACACCCAGACGAACTCGTTCGGTGATCTGCGACGAATCCAGGCTGCCAGCAGTGGTCGTTACTTCATCCTGGTCCGCCGCGAATACAGTGGCTGCACCATCGGTGGATACCGTTTGGTCGCAACTCGGCAGGGTGAGCCGGTAGCAATTGGTCGTGACCTTGGTGGCAGCCGGATCGAAGGTCGGGTTCTGGCCGCGGATGCCACCACGCCCGTACCCAATGCCATCGTGCGTCTGCGGAACTACGGCAACGTCGGCGTGCATGAGCAAGTGCGCACCGATGCGCTGGGGCAGTTTGTCTATCCGAGTGTCCGTGTCGGCAGTTTTGACCTCTCGCATTGGTCGGCTTCAGGGAGTGAATCCCTGGTGTCCGTGACCGGCAATGTTCAGCAGGCGGGAGACGTGATCACAAGAGACCTGATTCTGCCTGCGACCACGACCGTCAACGTCACGGTTCGTGCGGATGGCAATGTGCTTCCTGGCGCTCAGGTTCTGCTGTACAGCAACAGTACCTATGTCAACCGGACCACGGACGCCAGCGGACAGCTCAGCTATGTCTATCGGGGCAACGGCGTATTGACCGTTCGTGCGACACACCCGACGCAGTACACGGTCAGCGCCGAGGCGACCGTGACTCCGGCGGATGGGCAGGTGCGGGCGGTGGATCTGGATCTTTCGTTTGGCGCAGTCGAGGGTTTTGTCCGAGACAGTGCCGGTGCGGTGAAGACCGGCGCCTATGTCGAAGCACAAACCCTTGGCGGATCGTCGCTCGTGTCGGTCTACTCGGGCGCAGACGGACGTTATCGGTTCAATGCCTTGCCGAGTATCGCGCCCGTCAGAATCATGGCCACGGATCCACAGAACAGCGTGGTCGTGTCGGAAGACGTCACGGTGACGACCGGTGGTACGGTGCAGCGTGATCTTCAGTTGCCGGCGCACGGCACCGTGGCCTTGCGAGTGGTCAATCAGAGTGGAACACCCATTCCCTACGTGACCAGTTTTGCCACCTTCGAAACCCGGATCGGCAGCGGCTCGGTCACCACCCATGATTACGGACAGACCGATAATCAAGGCGAACGCCAGATCGTGGCGCTGCCCGTCGGACGCGCGATCACGGTTGTCGCCGAGTACTACGGTACAGCCGTTGGCGATCGCAGCGACGGTGCGAAGGGCGCTGGCGGAGGATATGTGCGTGCCGAGGCGCAGATCACGCTGGATACGCCTGGCCAGAACTTGCCGCTGACGATCGAGATCGATGTGCCCGTGCCATCCGTCGTGCGTGCCGAGTTGGTGCGTGCCGATGGCGTGGCCATGGAAGGATACTGTTACTTCTACCTGGAGCCGGGAAACCTCGATGGCGCATATGGTGAAGGGCCATGTAACGAAGCGTTGACGATCGAGGATGTTCCCGCGGGTCAGCATCAAACAAGATTCGTTGCCGATGGGTACTCCGTGGGCGAAACCACGATCACGGTCGAAGAGGAAGGAGATACCGAGTTCACGCATGTGGTCTCCGTGGTGCGTGGCGAAGTCCGGCACCCGGATGGCGAAGTCATTGCCGACGCCTATGTCTCGCTGACCGATAGCCTTGCCGAACAGCGCTACGTTTATGCCGGAGCAACAGGGCGGTTCACCCTGCTGGGTGCGGCGCCCGGTGCCTTCTCGCTGCGTGCCGAGGATCCTGCCAGCAGTCTGTCTGCGGAACTGGCCGGTTCATTGTCGGATGCCAACGTGCCGCTCGACTTTGATGTGGTGATGCCGAACTCGGGAACCGTGCGTGGCACGATTCGTGATGCCGGCGGCCAACCTGTCGCTCTTGCGGAGGTCAACATCCTGTCCATGCCGGCTGACTTGTCGCGATCGACGACGGCTGACGCCAACGGCACCTATACGTTCGCACGGGTGCCGTTGGGCGCTGTCGACGTCGCTGGCGTGAAACCGGGAACGGCGCTGAAGGGCGGTGCCTCAGGTGCCCTGGCCACTCATGGCGAGATCCAAACGCTTGATGTCACCTTGCCTGTTTCGGGTTCGATCAATGGGCTGCTGCAGGACTCGGGAAACAAAGGGATGCCTGGCTTGTGTATTGACCTGAGATCCCAGCAGACCAGCTTCGGACACGACTATCTGAGCTTGCGAACGACGACGGACGCACTCGGGGCTTACCGTTTCGACGAGGTCGCGCCGGGCTCCTGGAGCGTGACTGCCCAAGCGTGCTCGAACCCCGACGAAGGAGCGATCGCCCACGGTGACGTGACGTCGTCGCAAGCGACCGTCATTCCGTTGGTCTGGGGCACGGGCATCACGGTGCCGCGCCAATACCTGGATCCGCCCAGTGGCCTGACGCACTACATCGGGGGCGACGGCAACTATGCCGCATGGCGCATGCCCGACTACCGGAACTACGCATTTGCGTCCGGCCCGTACTTTGAATTGCGGCAGGGAACTCTGCCGACCATGTACTTCCCGTACCGGGCGATCGCAGGTCAGGCGGATGCCGGTCGTACGCTTGAGCTTGGGCCGGCGCGTCACGGCGATCTGTTGATCCGGCGCCAGATTCATGTGCCGGTGGCGGGCGGGTTCGTACGTGTGCTCGAGTCGATCACGAACTTGGGTACGGTGCCGCGGACACCCACCCTGGCCATCCGCGGGGTACATGGAAGTGATGCACTGCTGACGCCTGCGCCACCGATATTGCCGGAGCGATTTGCCGTACAGAGTGCAAATGGATCGAACCCATACTACGCGCCTGCTGTTGCCGGCTACGTCTACGGCGGTACCGGAGGGCCGGTACAGGCTGCGGCAGACTTCGTGTCCGGCCGCGCAGCATTCTCTTATCAGTGGGCTCCGACCGTCGCACCCGGGCAGACCATCGGATTGCTTCATTACTGGCTGGTCGGCGATCCGGCTGATCCGGCGCAAGTGGTGCTCCGTGCGCAGAGCCTGTCGAACCAGGCCGAAGCCGGCATGTTCGATGGCCTGAGTCCGAGCCAGCGCGCACAAATCATCAACTTCCAGGTGCCTGTCCGATGAATCGTCTTCTCTTGATGTGTTGCCTCGTCCTGCTGGTTCCCGCAGCAAAGGCAGTGCCCGATCTGTCCGGAATCGAAGCCCGTGCGCCTGGCCCCAGGTCGGCGCCACGAGGTTTGGATACTTTTTTTCCTGAGGAACGGCACGTGTTGCTGGTCGTTGATGCCGGAACCATGCGTTCGCAGGCCTTTTTGCATGCATTGGCGCGAGACGGGCACCCAGGCCTCGATACGACTGTGCTGCTGATTGGTTCGGGCGCCCAGACAGCGCCCTTGTCTGTGCTGCCGGTCGCGTGGGAGGGCGTACAGGTTCTCCAGGCAGACGCCCGGCAGGCCCGCTCGCTGTTGCGCCAGGACGCTACCGTTGCCGTGTACGGCATCACGTCCGACCGTCGGATCGCCTGGCGTCGTTCGGGTGCTCCCAGAGCAACCAGCACATTGGTTCTGCAGATACTCGAATGGTTGAATTGACCATGTTCGCACACTGGAAACACCATGTTCGATCTGCGGTGCTGCGCGCCTTGATCGTGAGCTTGCTGGCGCCTTCGATCCTGATGGCGTCCGTTGCGGCCCCCGACGATATCGTGATGTTCTGCAGCGGCTTTGAATCGCCGGACTGCCAGGTGACCGGCGACGAACTCGCACCGGTATTCGTAGACATCGAGCCGGTCGAAGCGAGGGTGACACCCGGCAACCGACCTATTCTGGGGGCTCGTATCATCGACGAGCGTTCGGGGGTCGATCCGGCCTCGCTGCGGTTCTTTCATGATGGAATCGAAGTCACCGCGGCGATGACGTGGCAAGACGGTGTCGCCACGTACCAGCCCGAGATCGCGCCGGCTGCCGGCTTGCACATGTGGCGTTTGGTCGCGGCCGACCTCGCCGGCAATCCGGGTGAAATGTCCTGGCGTTACCAGGTGGGAACACGCCCTGAGTTGGCGGACCTCAGTCCGGCGCCAGGCGAACGGATCACCGCGTCCGAAGTGCGGGTGCGTGCGCGGATCACTGATCTGGGTACCGACTTGCCGGAGTCCGGACTCACGCTGCATCTTGATGGCGTACCGGTGGACCTTGAAGATGCCGTGACACGCGTGGACGCGCGGACGCTGCTCCTGGACTGGGTGCCGCCCGAAGCACTGACGCTGGGTGACCATGAGCTCATGCTGCGCGCGGGCAATGCTGCCCAAATCACGGCCCATGATTCCTGGGGTTTCTGGGTTGACGAACCCGCCCAATACATTGCCGAGTTCGTGGCGCCCGAAGACGGCGCACACACCCGCGACCCGCTCGCCAAGATTGTGGTCAAGGCGGCTGCCAACCGGACAACCGTGGCATCAGTGTTGGTGAACGGAGTTCAGGCCGGATGGGAAGGTGACGCCACCGGGCAAGTCGTGCGTTATCACTTTCTGCCGCTGGAACCGGGGATCAACACCATCACCGCAGTGGTCGGGTTTGCCGACGGGACGCTGCGGACGATCACACGCACCATCCATTTTGATGCCCCGCCGCAGATCACGTTCGATACACCGGTTGACCAGGTGACACTGGGTCCCTCCGAAACCGAGCCAGCCGGCAGTGCACAGAACCTGACCGGCACAGTGGAACGGCCGGTGCGTGTGGCCGGCAGGATTGATGTGCCGGTCCAGTCGGTCAGGATCAACCAGCAGGCGGCGGTGCTCGCGAGTGATGGACGTTCCTTCGTGTTCGATCGATTTTTCCTGCATGAAGGGCACAACATCCTGACCGCCGAGGCGACCAGTCTCGACGGTCGCCATGCCACCAGTTCGATATCGGTTCATGTCGACCATACAGCGCCGCTGTTGAACGTCGAGTCGCCGTCCGTCGGCTCGAAATTGACGCAGCAGCGCGTCGACGTGCGAGGCCAGGTGGTCGACGCGGTCGGCGGTTTCCTCGGCACGCCCGAACCACAAGTCACGATCCGGAATCTGGCATCCGGTGTCGAAGTGGCAGCTCAGGTCGACCAGCAGTTCTTCATTGCCCGCGACGTGCCACTTGAAGTCGGCATCAATCGCCTCGAGACGATTGCAGTCGATGGGGTCGGCAACGAGCGGCGCACCTCGTTTCAGGTGAGCCGCGTGCTGGGTGCCGGTGACTTGTTGGCAGCCGTTGCGGGTGCCGGACAATCGGGTATTTCCGGTGACATTCTGCCCGTGCCGATGACCGTGGTTCTGGTCAGTGCCAGTGGCGATCCGATTGCCGGGGCGGAGATGGTCTTCGATGTGATCCGGGGCGACGGTGCCTTGCGTCAGTCGCCGGGACAACCCGACCTCGGGGACGGACTCAACCCGGCGCGTCGTGTCGAAGTGATGACCGATGCCAACGGTGAAGCGAGGGCATGGCTGCAACTCGGCACCGAAACGGGCCTCGCAGCCAATGTCGTCCGTGCCCGACGGGCTGGCATCGGCGACGAAATCATTTTTGCTTCAACCGTGCTGCCCTCCGGCATCACACAGGTCCTGCCCGATGGTACCGCCGGATTCCAGTATGCGAGTGCCGGTAGCCCGGTTGTCGAGCCGCTGGCTGTGGTCGTGCTCGACGGGTCGCACAACCGTCTCGAAGGAGTTGCCGTCCGGTTCGAGGTGCTTGATGGCGAAGCGCGCTTGCCGATCGCCGCTGGATCCGCGGGTGATGGATCGAGGTTCGACACGGTCACCGATCACCATGGGCGTGCGGCGGTTCGACCGATCGCCGGATGGAGCCCTGGCCGGTCCCGGATTCGTGCGTCGGTTCCGGCGGCACCCGCATCGGATTCATCGGCAATGTTCGAGATCGTTGCAGTGGCGGCTGGTAATGGCCCCACCGGTTTTGCGGGTGTGGTCCAGGACCACACCGGTCTTGCCATTGCCCAGGTCGCCGTCTCGATCGGGCGAACCGGGTTGACCACCACCACCGACGTCGCGGGGCGCTTCGAATTTCCGGACGGCGTACCTGCCGGCAAGGTCGACTTGTTCATTGACGGCCGAATGGTGAGTTTGCCCAATGGCCTGACTTACCCTGCACTGCACTTTGAGGTGCCAGTCATCGCCGGTGTTCTGAATCAGTTGCCGCATGCGATTTATCTGCCGCCCATGAACTTGTCCGAGGCAAAGGTCGTGGGCGGTGATGAAGATGTGGCGCTGACCATCCCGGGTTTCGAGGGCTTCGAGTTGATCGTCAAGGCGAACAGCGTCACGTTCCCGGATGGATCTCGCGTTGGACCGGTGCTGCTTTCGCCGGTCCATGCCGATCGCCTGCCGATGGTGCCGCCGGGCGGGAGCGCCAGTTTCGGGCCGCTCGCGTGGACGATCCAACCGTCGTCGACCCGTTTCGATCCGCCGATCGAAGTCCGGATTCCGAACACGGGTGGCTTGCGTCCGGGCGAAACCGCGTCGATCGTGCAGTGGGATCACGATCTGGCGACCTTTGTGCCGATGGGGCTGGGTACGGTCAACGAAGCCGCCACACAAATCGTATCGAACCCGGGTTCCGGAATTTCCAAGGCCGGTTGGGGTGGATGTACCGGCGACTGCCCGCCACCACCGCCCAATTGTGGTACCGGCGAGGACGGACCGAGACCGCCCGGTTACCAGGAAATCCGCGCTTTCAACCTGCGCCGCGAGTTCTTCGGCTGGCTGGAGTTCGAGGATCCGGTCGAGCTTGATCGCATCAGCAAGAACCACAAGACCCGGTTCAAGGACAAGACGTTCCGGCTCGTCAACGGATTCTGGGATTCCGATCGCTGCGACAGCGTGCGCATCGATTGGCTTTTCGGTGATGGCGGCTCGGGAACGGGAGAAACCGTCGACCACCAGTACGAGGAGCGCGGACCGACCACGGTTCGCGAGACCATCCATTGTTTCTACACCAGCCAGTGCGATGGGCAGCCGGCATCGAAACAATGGCCGGAGGATTTTCCGATCAAGCGGCGTGATACACGCTGGATCGAATATCGCGAGGCGCTCGACGAGTGTGGATGGACGGCGGAATGCTGGATCCATGTCAATGCGATGGAGTCACTCGACGAAATCGTCGAGGAAATGGGCCAGATCGAGGTTGAGTGGCTGACCGACCTGCAGGGCTGGAATCGCGAAACACTCGACATGATGGGGCCGGGCGCGGCTGGCGTTCCCTCTTCGGGCAAGCTGGCGACGCTGGCGTTCCTGCATGCCGCGAACGAGTCGGTTTTCCCCACCACCATTCTCGACATCGTGCCGGTCGGCAAGGCGACCAAGGCACTGAAGCTTTTGCGTGGCAACTACAACCTGTCACCAGGCGAGCTCAAACACCTGTCCCAGGAGGTGGCCAGGGCATGCAGCGCATTGCGGACACCCAATGCAGCGCGCGCCTGCACTGTGGCGTGGCAACGATTCGAATTGGTAGGCCTCGATGCCATGGCACTGCAGAAGTGTCCGCTCGGATGTCTGAAAAAGTGGCAGCCGGTACGCAACACCAATAACGGTTTTGATGGTGCAGCGGTCTGGCGTGACCCATTCGGCAAGTTGCAGCTGTCGATCACCGAATCCAAGATGTGGTCACACGCCACGTCGCCCGTTCAGACGAGTGACTTGACTGCGTTCGGTTTTGGAGCCGATCCTTCCACCTTGCAGCGGAATATCGACCAAGTGATGGACGACCTGCGTCTGGATCCGAATTTCTCGATCGACGAACTCGACGATCTGGCCATGCGCCTGAACGGCAATCCACGGCAGTTCGACGTGTTCATACATGTGCTCCATGAAAACCGTTTGGAGTGGGCGGCCATTTCGGAGCGGATCAACGCACTGACGGGTCGAATGCCGGTGCAGATCAACAGTTGGCGGCCATGAAGTTGCCGACTCTTGTTGATGGGTGTCAGCATCCCTTGGCGCACTCTTGCCCAGGGCGATGGAGTATCCCGAAGGAGTGTTCATGAACGAGTGGTTTCCTGCGAGCATCGGTTCTGTCGCGACCCAATGGGTTGAGGCATGGCGCATGCCGATGTACCGGATTCCCGAGCCATCGTTTGATGAAGCGGTCCTTGCCCGGTTCGACGATCCGTCCACTGAGCAGCATCTGCGCATGGCAGCGGGATCCAGTGCCTCGATCCTTTCGGTGGCCTTGATGGTCGCGCTTCGCGGCGAGGACGACGCGCGGGTTCGGCATATAGCTGCACGTGTTGCCGGGTCGGCAGAGCAGGTCGAGTCGGCGCTGAAGTCGGGTGCGGGAGGTTTTGCCGACGCGGGACTGGAGGCGCCGATGCGGCTCGCCTTTGCGGCCTGTGTGGCTACTCCCTCCTTGCCGGCAGCGAAAGCATTGTCGGAGCCTGCACGCTGTGCGGTCCGGGATTTGGCAAAACACAAAGGTCCGTTGCATCCGACCGTCGAGCGCCGACTGAGGCTCGCTGCGTTTGGTGCATTACTTGCACAGGATGCCGAACTGTTGGCGGCCGTTGTTGCCCTGGTGCCTGCGGCAACCCGCAGTGCTTCCGCACAGTGGGCGCTCCACGAGCGGATTCTGGCTATTGCGACACCGCATAGTGGTGCCGGAAGTTTCGCGGAGGCAGTAAAGGACACGGAGGTGCGGACAGCGTTCGAGCAGCAATGGATCCGACACCGCCAACCGATACTGACCATCGGCCCGGGTGATGAAACGCCGGTCGACGTGCCGTTCGTGCTTGGCAACTACCTGCACTGCTGGGCTTGGCTGAGTGTGTTTTCCGAAACGCCGGTGAGCCGTGTCGATTGGACCACGATGCGTGGATTGATGATGGGGTGAATGGCGCTTTCCTCCGGAGTCTTCCGGTGCTGGTTGATCTGCCTGGTTTGCTTTGCAATAGCAGTGCGCTGGCTGTTCCTATTGGCTAGTGATTTGCCGGAAGGTCATCGAAGGGTTACGACAGGATCGACAGCGCGCCACAGTTCGGTTGATTGCTGTGGAATCTTGATCCGGAGCACACTGCTGCTTCCAGAGAAATCGAGCTACAGAATACTGGCCCGTTGGCGAAGTAACCTTGGTCCATGAAAGATACTGAATGATCACGAATCCGGATTCCCTGATGGTGCGCTGTTGTCTGTGTTGGCTGCTTGTGATGGCGAGCCCGGCAAGCACTGCCGTGTCGCTGGTCCTGCGCGATGGCACCGTGCTGGACTATGGAAATCCGGCGTTCACGGATCAGCCTGCGGGGGCCATGATCAATCGCAGGTTCGTGCCGGGAGATCCCGAAATCCGGCGGATCGCGTTGCCGGAACATGCCATGGGAATCCACCGGGTCCTGGTCGATGGTGTGGCGCGCCGTGTCTACGTGATCCCCCAACTGCCGATCGGCCGGCACGGTACCCAGATCCTGGACCAGGATTCCCTGCGTCCCATCGGATTTCTCCCCGGTATTGTGGAGGTCGTCGTGCCGCGTCATCCGAACGCCAAACACGTGATCGTGCAGCGCGCGATCATCGAGGATGCTGAGGCGGTGGATCAGCTGCGCGACACAGCCGCCGAAACACCGGCTGAAGCCGTCGGGACATTCCCGATCCGATTCGAGCAGATTTCGCGCGCGCACCCCGAACGCCTTGCGCCCGCCCGCGAAGTCGAACCGGGCACCATCCTGATGGCGTGTGAACGTATCCGTGGCCGCGGTTATCCGGGCGGGACACGGGTCGACACTTACTACGGCGGCGATCAGGAGAAAACTCGATCTGCCGGCCGGCGAGATAATGTCGACGCGCCTGGCTGAGGCCGCTGAGCGGGGTTATGCCGTGGATTGTTGGCCTGACGGAAGCCTGCTTCGCCTCCAGATCGACTTGTCTGCAAGAACGAACCGTTGGGGGATCGAGCAGCCCGACGGCGTAATGGGCGTCTGGACCACGATGCAGGCGGAGACAACCCGGGTCGAGGCGTTGGGTTCGATTCCGGCATGGGTGCTCGCCGGAGACGTGCTGGTTGATCTGGCGACCAGCCAACGCCCGGTTGTGGGCCTCGACCGTTTTGGACTCGCTTCGAAAGCGGCGACACGTCACGCGCGTACTTCGGGACTCGGTCCATATCGTGCAAAAGGTGGGTTGTCCAGAGGTTGGCTCGAAACAGGGCCGGCCGAACTGGGCCCGACGGTCACGGTCATCGAGATCGTCGACAACCAGCCGGTAGTCGGCATGTTGCCTCTGGGACCCGCCATCGACCGGGTGCAGGCCCTCAGATCCTTGGAAGAACGAATGAGCAGTGCAGTCGCCTGTGATGCCCAAGGATTGCCGATCGACACCGAGGCGCGGACGGATGCCGACGAAACGGCTTCGGCTCTGGAGTGTCTTGAATCGCTGGCCATCCAACGCTCCGAGTTTTCCGGTGAAGACGAAGCGCTGGCGAAAGAATTGCCGCTGATCGAGGTGGTCGGTGTCGTAGGTGACCGTGGTTCAAGGTCATGAGGCCATTCGTCAACATTGCGAAAGTGACCTTGGTGTCGATCCTGTCGCTGACCAGCAGTGCGATCTCAGCGGTATGTGTTGAACGGGCCAGCTCCGAGCGGCTGGAAGTTCTGCGTGTCGAATCCTGCCTGTGGGCCGCATCAAAATCGAAGCCGATTGTCATCGAACTTCGCGAGACACTGACCAATATCGGCAAGACCGATATCGTGCTTGAACTGCATCGGTCGCCCATCTTGAGATACCGCGTCGACATCTCGCTCGACGGCGTCGCCAAGTCGATCGAACCGCCCGCGCCGGTTTTGCACGATCCGAATGATCCTTGGGCTGTCAGTCGGGGAAACCTTGCCCCTTGCGCCTGGAAAATCGATCACGCTGAGTGTCCCGCTTGCCGACTTGATGGTGGATCAGCCGATCGCCAAGGCGAACTACCGGATTGCCATCCATCACAACTATCCGTGGCGACTTTCCGACGAACCTGTCGGGCAGG
>JADJRU010000048.1 GCA_016712105.1 Ahniella sp. | reverse complement strand
CAGCTCCGCGCCGGCCGCCTCGACGATGTCGGTGATCTGTCCGATGACACCCGGCTTCAGATCCATCGGCGCCAGCGTAATGCCGCTACGCTTCTCCCAGGCGCTGAGAAAGTGGGCTGCCAGCGCAAACATCTCGTTCGCCGATATGATGCCGACGACGCGACCGCCCTCCATCACCGGCAATTGGGCCACGCCATGTTGGATCCGCCCCAGGCAATGCTCCATGGTGTCGGATGCTTGGTGGTGTGACGGGATTGCGCACCATCAAGTCCCATGACCGCCGACGCAGTTCGAGAAGTAGTTCAGTTCGTCGAATTCTGCGTCCGCAGAACATAGTGCGCGGCGCGCAAACAGATCGCGCGCGTGATCAGGCCGCGCAACCTGCCGTCGTCCTGACCGGCGGCCGTAGAAATTCTTGTCGGTGATGATCTGGCCTCATGGACCAGGGTGTCGCTGCCGATCACGATGGGGTTCTGTTGCATCCATTGCGCACCAGCATGGTCGCTCCTCTCAGGACAGCCGTTTGCCGGCCAGTGGACTGAACGATGTAGTCCATGGCCGAAGAGCTCGCCGCACTGCCGCAGCCTGCGGAGCGATTGCTCCAGATCGTTTCGGGCCGCGCCTGGAGGATGTAGATGTTGCCGCCCGCCGGCAACGCCTTGTCCACGGCCCACTCGATGTCCATCGGACGACCGTAGTGTTTTTCGATCTTCTTCGCCATCCAGGCGAGTTCGGTAATCTCGTCGTCGATCAGGCACTGGATCGACTGCCGCTCGAACGGCACCTCGGTCGCCACCGACTTTGGATCTTCAAGTCCACCGTGTAGCACATCAGCTTTGTGGAAATGGTCCGCTCCAGGATATCCAGCGTCACCTTGTTCACCACGAAGTGGTCGGGGGTCACTTCGCCGGAAACGACCGACTCGCCGAAACCGAAGTTGGCATCAATGACAATCACCGGACGATCGCCGGTCGCGGGATGGAGGTGAACATCACCCCCGCCGCGTAGGCGTTCGCCATCTTCTGCACACCGACGCTGATCGCAACCTGCTCATGGGGAAACCCATCTTCAGCCGATAGGCAATGGCTCTCGCCGTGTAGAGCTCGAAATGCAACGACGCACGTGATGGATGACGTCGTCGAAGCCCCGAATCCACAAATACGTATCCTGTTGCCCGGCAAAACTCGCGCCCGGCAGATCTTCGGCGGTGGCGCTGGACCTTACGGCTACCGGCACCGAGGCCTGGCAGCAACGCACCGACAGCTTGCGATACGCCTCGCCGATGAGATCCTCCAGCTCGACCGACATCGGCCGCGACTCGATCATCTCTCTGATGGAACGGGATACGTTTTCAAGTCGATCCAGATCGTCGTGATCGAGCCCTTGCAGCAGTCCGGCAATCTCCGCCTGAATGCCGGCGCCGCGCATGAAATCCGCAAAGCCCGCCGTGGTCAGCGCGAAACCCGGCGGTACCCGGACACCCGAGCTGATGAGTTCGCCGAGCGAGGAGCACTTGCCGCCCACCAGGGCGATGGAATCCTTGGTGCATTCCTCGAACCAACTCACCAAAGGAGGCCTGTTGCTCGTTCCCGCCACCGTGGCAGCCGCGATACTAGTCATGCCATGTCTCCCGACTTCAACACGTCAGCGGGCAATCGTGATTCGCCCCCAAGAGCCATCGACGCGCAACATCATGCCGGTCTGATGACTTTGGTCGAATAGCCGGTACCCACCACTGCCGGCATACCGTACTCGCGGCACACGATCGCGGCATGGCTCATCACGCCGCCGACATCGGTGATGCAGGCCTTGATCTTGGCGAACGCCGGCGCCCAAGAGGGAGAGTGGTCGGCGCCACCAGAATCTCATCTTCCGCGAGATCGCGAATCTCCTCGGCGTGAAACAGACCCTTGCCTTGCCTTCGACAATTCCAGGGCTGGCTGCAAACCCTTTTCATCTCGGTGATGCTGTCCGGATCGCCCACGTCCTGACCGAGGCCCAGTCGGACAGCGACTTGTTGGTCACGCCCCAAAGAACGATGGTGAAAGGTTCCTG
Source organism: Ahniella sp. (assembly GCA_016712105.1). Classification (GTDB taxonomy): domain Bacteria; phylum Pseudomonadota; class Gammaproteobacteria; order Xanthomonadales; family Ahniellaceae; genus Ahniella. Next base: position 4,069 of record JADJRU010000048.1, on the reverse strand, counting down.
AATGACCTCCGGGGCCACGCCGATGGCCGGCGGCGCCCGCCATTCGGTGAAACTTCAGCACCCCCCCTTTGCGCCACCTCGATCTCGGCTGGCCAGGGTCTTGGTGCCGCGCGGCGTGACGCCCGTCGCCCAAGCGGTCACCATGTCCCATAGCGCCGCTTGATTTCATCGCGACGCATGTACCAGACATCCTCGATTTCGTTGAGGATGCCGTGTTCCTTCATGACCGCGGCCACCTGCCGCATCTTGTTCCAGAAGACCGAGGAACCAGTGCTCCACGTAGAACAGGTGGTTCTCGACGTGCGGAAAGACAGTCTTGGCGCAGCCCAGCAATTCATCGAACTACTTGCGATCGGCGTCATTGGTAATCAGTTCGCGATACTCGCCGTGATGCGGTCGTTCGGCGCGCACCTCCTCCATGGGCCTATCGACTGCCCGCGCCAGCGCGGATCTTGTTGATGTAGGTCTGAATGCCGGGGACAGCGGAATACCGAGACTGTCGTTCCAACTCCGATCGGTGTGAAACCAGCCTGTTCCGGACGAAATATTGAACCACGGGTAACGCGCTTTCTCGAACGCGGCCAGCCACTCGTCACCCTTGGGCAGCGCGGCAACCGCCTTCTTGACGTCCTCTCCCATTCCCGATGCAGCGGTGACGGCCTCGTCCACTGCCGAGCAGGATGGCTTTTTTCGCAAGGCCTTAAGTTCGTCATCCGGCTTGTACATGATGACGTCGATGCCGGAGATCATCCCGCGTCACGCGCTGAGAGGAATGCTCGGGGAACAGCTTCTGGGTGAAGTCCATGAAAAACACGTAGGCGGCGTAACCCAGGTTGAGGAACTCGAAGTGATACTGCCAGCACTTGATGCCGAGGTTGATCAAATCGTCGTAGTTCTTGATTAGGTGGTAGCCCCGCGACTCCCCGATGCCGCTGGTGACGACGCTGATGTCCTCACGTCCGGCAGGCTGGGAATCTCCAGCGCCTCGAGTTCAGCGATGGTCGCCTCCATCTTCACCTTCCACTTGGCTTCGAGTTCATCCCAGTTCTTGTAGTAGTAACCGGCCCGCTCCATAAAATTGGGCACGCGCTTGCCGATTTCTTCCGGTTCTGCACCGGCACCGGCGAGATGTAAACGTAGCCATTGATGATCCGGTGATCGACGCCGCGCACCGGGGGTTACCTGGAATATACGGTTGTTGAACTGCGACAGCCAGGTCAGGCTTCGTCCCAGATCGTATCGAATGGATACAGGGGTCAGGGGATAGCAGTCCGTCGTAAAACCAGAACGTCTCTTTCTCGTAGCGATTGCGTTCCGGATCGTCGGTGACGAACTGGTACTGGTAGGTACATGCGCCCCATCCCTCGGTGCCGGGAATGGTTGCGGCCTTGACGTCGTGCGGATTCGGGAATTGCATCGCCTGCCTCCTCCTTGCAAATGTCGTTCGTCACAACTGACGAATGAAAAAATGGACGGGTTCTTATAGCTGCCATTTTGCAAAGCCCATGCCAGTGCTTTTGTTGCAACACAGCAGAAATCATCTCAGCGAAGCAGGGTAGCCTCCAATCAATCCCGAATCTCAGGTTGAATCGGTGCCTGTGCAACCGCAGCAATCGGTTCCAAAGCAGCGCGTCGGTACCAAGCATGAGACTGGTTGCGACAATCAAGCAGCCTTGTTGTATTGATCAACTTTCCATACGACCGCGACTCGATTTGATCAACAGAACAAGCGCGATTTGCGCAATGGCCGGGAACTGGATCAGCGCTGCGCAAATCGCGTCTTGGCGAGTTGACTTTGCTCGCTTCAGCAGTTATCAATCCCCCTTTGATCGAGGACGGTGTGGATGGCATGGCAAAGGCTGGCGAGAACAAATTGACTCCCCGCGAAGCAATGCGATGGAAGATCGAGAGCCTGCGCACGGCTGCGTTTTGGCGCCGAAAGCGGTCAAATCTGGCTGGACGAGCATCGCATGCTCCTCGTGCATGCGGAAGCCCAGGCGTTGTTGCGCAAGGAGCTTATCGATACGCTGGGAATGGAGCGTGCTCGCGGCTTGCTCACCCGGATGGGGTTCGCATCGGGGATGCGCGACGCCCAGATTGCGCGGGAAAGGTTCGCCGATCTCAACGATATCGACGCCTTCATGACCGGCCCGCAGTTGCACACCTTGGAAGGCATTGTTCACGCTCACGCCCGTCAAACTGGAACTCGATCGCGTGGCAGGTCATTTCTTCGGAGAGTTTCTTTGGGAGGACTCGTGGGAAGGTCAATGGCACCGTCACTACTACGGCCTGCATTCCGAACCCGTCTGCTGGACGCAGATTGGGTATGCCTGCGGATATACCTCGGCATTCATGGGCCGCCAGATCCTCTACAAGGAAACCGAATGCACGGGCATGGGCAACAACAATTGCCGAATCGTCGGCAAACCGATAGAGGAATGGCCCGACGCAGCCGAACACGCCAAGTATTTCAGCCCGGAGTCCATCGTCGAGCAACTCATTGACCTCCAGACCGAGGTCGTTCAGTTGCGATCGACCATAGGCGACCGCGATCAGCAGCGTGACGACATTCGAGGCGTATCGCCGGGGTTCACCGCCGCTTTTGAACTCCTCAAGCAGGCCGCTGGCAGCAATATCACGGTCTTGCTGCTCGGTGAAACGGGCGTGGGCAAGGAAGTGTTCGCCAGAAGCCTCCATGACATGGGGCCGCGCCGCGATGACCCGTTCGTCGCGGTCAACTGTGCGGCGATTCCGCACGATCTGGTCGAGTCGGAACTTTTCGGTGTCGAAAAAGGTGCGTTCACCGGTGCGCAGCAAACCCGTCCGGGAAGATTCGAGCGCGCCAACGGCGGCACGCTGTTTCTCGATGAAATCGGCGATCTGCCTTTGGCTGCCCAGGCAAAGTTGCTGCGTGTTCTGCAGGACGGCGAGGTGGAGCGTCTCGGAGACCACAAATCGCGCAAGATCAATGTTCGGCTGGTCGCGGCCACCAACGCGGGTCTCCAGAACCTGGTGCGGGAAGGGCGATTTCGCTCCGATCTTTACTACCGGCTCAATGCCTATCAGGTCCGATACCGCCACTGCGCGAGCGCAAGCAGGACATTCCGGTGCTGGCGAAACATTTCTTGGCCAAGTGCTCGGCCATCAACGGCAAGAAACTGCGCGGTTTCACGGATAAAGCCAAGCGCGCCTTACTGGCATACGTGTCCAGGCAACATCCGGAACCAGAACATGGTTGAGCGCGGCGTGATACTCGCGCCCAATAGCGGACAAGTGGAAGTCAATCATCTCTTTTTGGCGCACTGCGACAGCAGCGATCAACCGCGTGAGTTTAATTTGGCCTGACCAGCGAAGGAGGCATCACTGGCAGCCATTGGCAAACGAGGATCTCTGCGATGCCGTCTTCAACGGCATGACGCTCGACCAGGTAGAAGCCATGTTGCTTAACGCGGCCGTCGACAAGGCCCACGGGAATTTGTCGGCGGCAGCGCGTTTTCTTGGCATCACGCGTGCGCAGCTGGCCTACCGCCTGAAGCGCTTGCGCGCCGCCGAAGTGGACATCGAGAGCGAGGCTGGCGCTTTCTCTTGAACCTCTCGCTGCGCGAGCGCGTGCTCGAACAACTCGCCGAGCACCACGTCTTGACCCTGGCCACGGCGGGTCCGGAAGGCCCGTGGGCAGCGGCGGTGTTCTACGCCCACGATGGCCTGACGCTTATTTTCTTTCCTCCCCGAACAGCCGCCACAGCCTTCAACATCGCCGACCGCGCCGAGGTAGCGGCCACGATTCAGCGCGACTACGATGATTGGCCGGGAATTCACGGACTGCAACTGTGCGCGCCGAACCCGTCCCGGCGAACGACGTGGCCATCGCGCGGCGATACGGCCGCGCTTCCCGGTGGTCGGCTGCCGCAGGAGCTCCCGCCGCCATCGTTCGGGCATTGGATCGAATACGCTGGTATGCCGTGTATCCGCGTTCGATCTGGGTGGTCGACAACCGGCTGGGGTTCGGGCATCGCGAGCAACTTGATTTGTGGAATCCGCAGTAATGACGCCCTGCCAGCCTGACTCT
>JADJRU010000047.1 GCA_016712105.1 Ahniella sp. | reverse complement strand
GCCGCCAGGATTCCATCCTTCAAGCGCACCCACACCAGCGGCTGCTGACCCAATCGATCACGCAGCAAACTTATTGAAGACCGTGCTGGGTCAATCAAAATTACTGCTGACGGATCGTCGCTTGGCGTCTCGAATTCGCCGACAGTAAGCTCAAAACGGCTATCGCACAGAAGCAAACGCCCGTCGGCAACCTTCCGCATTGGTTCAGGCTCGAAGCCGCCGGACCTTGGCCGCGAATGCCCGCAGTCCCCAATTCAAACTCGCATTCCCGCATCAGCCATCGACGGCGGAACACGCTGTCGCGCACGATCTACCAGGGATCGCCAGATTTGGTCGTCGATTTGACGTCCATTGAATCCCAACCACGCCAATAGGTATGCCATTCACCGCAGTTCTCATTGCCCGACCCGGAAAAGAACGGGGCACAGTGTGCCCCGGTTCTTTCCTGAAACCTCAGTTTGCGGGCGTCAGTCGCGCAGTGGGATCTCCGAACAGCGACATTCCCAGCACCACATCGCGCATTTCCGGGGCGCGATTCCAAACCGTGCGCTTGGCGTTCACCAGCGCGTCACCGAGTCGAACGCCCGGCACCGCCAGTTCGCTGATCAGCGCATTGGCGATCGCCTTGTCGCTGGCCGTCTCCGTCAGGGAGCTGGACGCAATCATCGCCCGCGCACCGCGATCCTGGGTCAGCAACCACGCATGGTTCATCGTCGTGTAGGTGGGTTCGACGAAGTAGCCGCCCCAGCAGCCGAACTCGGTGACCAGCGGCGCCTTGCCGGCGTTGTCGAGCAAACCACCGAGTTGCGAGCCCTGGAGCAGCGACTCGCGCGACCACGTCGCCGGCGAAGCATGACCATAGAAGCTCACCCAGTTGCGCCCCAGCGTGATCTGGCTCATCAGGTCCGTGCGGGCCAGCGCGGTGCCTGCGGGCGTGGCCGGATAGTCGTCGAGCCGGATGCGAGCCGCTCCCGCTCTGCCAAGCCGGACCGAGCGTCCCGATCAGGGCTTCCGTCTGCTGCGCATAGTTGATTCCCCTCGGCCGCGTTGGCCCGCTCGGAGACGAACACGAGCGTGTTCAGGTTGGCCGGCAGCGGCTGCAGGATCTTGGCGATCATGCTGGCCAGTTCGGCGACGTGCGCGGCGGGCAAGCGCCCGATGGCCGGTTCCGGACTACCGTCGCCATTGATGTCGCCGTATTCGCCGTCGATGGGAGCGAAACTGACGAACTCGTGAGTCGGCGTATAGAACGGTGGGGACGTCGCTCACGCTGCCCAGTGCCAGGCGATCGAAGTAGTCGTAGGTATCGCCACCCACCAGCAACACATAGCGCGTGGACAACTGCTGGTAAGCCGCCGCCACGAACGCCCGGATGGCCTGCGGGTCGACAATGCCTTCGCTGTAATGCTCATAAATCTGCGCGACCTCAACCACGCGGACGCGCAAACCTTCAGCCTGTCGTGCCGTCACCAATGCATCCACCGAGCCCGCAAAACGGGAGCTGGCGATCACCAGCAGATCGGCGGCGCCACCCGCCAGCGGGTGATCGAGCGCAAGCGCGGGTTGAACTTCGGGGCGGAATGCGTTGCGGCGTTCCGTCAGCACGAGTCGCCCCGTCAACGCCGGTCCGCTATCGCCCGTTTCAACCAGAAGCGGGCGCACGCGGGCGGCCCACTGGCCGGCGTTTTCGGTCAGTTCGAAGTCCGTAAGCTCCACCGACCCGGCTTCCGTCACTTGCAGGGCTACGATGTCGGAGTCACTGAATCCGCCGACTTCCATCTGCCCGCAACCGCTGCCGCATGCCAGGGCAGTGGCGAGTCCGGTGCTGAAGTCGGAGCCAAAGATTCCCTCCGAAACGGTTGTTACATCGAGCAGATCAACGTGCATCCGCCCGCCGTCAGCCTTCATCAGGGAATGATGACGAACCGTGATTCGATCGATGTAGACGCGATCAATCTGCTGACCTGTCGCGACCGATTCCATGCGGACCACGTTGTTGCCGGTGCGCAGCAATGCCCCGGGCATGTCCAGAACCGCCTGATGTGCAGTAATGCCATCGAATAAAACGCTTCCGAGCGGCACTCCGTTGAAAGACACGCGGTAGTGATGGTCAACGGCAAGGTTGGGGTAGCTCGATCCACCGGTCAGGTCCAACACGAGTTCCGCCCGTCGCTCAACATCCACATCGGCCAGCACCAAGGTCCACTGCTTCGACACCATGGTGGCGCTGGTGCGCGCGACCACGTCGAAGTACCACGGATCACCATTGGCAGCCGACACCGTGTAGAGCCGGTCTTGATCCAGACTTGCCTCGCGCCGCGACTGGCGAGACGATGCGCCCGGCACCGGGGTGCCGGAAACCTGTCTCCACTCTGCGCCACCGCTTGCAACCTGAAGCACGTAGGGTCGGGCTTTCGTGTAGAGACTGCCTTCAACCGCCTCACCGTAGAACTCAAGCACGCTGTCACTATTGACGACCTGACCGCCCACGACCCGCACCGGGACAACGGCCGAGCCTCGCGACAATCTCAGTGCACTGACCGGTTGCCCGATAAAGCTGACGCCGGCAGTCAGAAGGTCAGCCACCGTCACTTGCTGCAGACCGGACTGTTTGACCAGGATCTCCGCCGCGATGGTGCCTCGCTGCGCAGCGCGCTCCGACCGCGCTTGCCGATCGACCGTCGCATGGGAGCGCATCTCGTTGCGCACGTCCGCCCATGGCACCGGGGTCAGGACCTGCTGTGCGCCGAATGCTGTTCCCAGTTGGAACGGACCGAATCGCTCGGTCTGACCGCTTGCGGACAGCTCTTCGAGATAGATCGGGCCGTTGGACGACGTTGTGAAAGTGGCCTCGTATTCGCTCGGCCCTGGTTGAACTGAGGTCGTGACTCGGTGTCAGGTCACTACCGAGCGGCATGATTCCACCGGCGGCCTCCTGCAACACCCGGTATCCCATCGTGCCGGTTTCGGTCGCGGTGGACCAGAAACCCAGATGGTCTGGCTGTCGATACGGGTTGCTTCCAGGTATGCCAACGTGACCGGGAGAGTACCGGCGCTGATCGTGTGATCTTCGATCTCGCCGTTGGCCACCACTGCGTCGGCCACCGGCGGGTTTTGCGTTGTTCTTGAAGAGCGCATCGGTCGTTGGGTGAAACAGGCCAGCGTGGCATTCGTCGTGGGTGGCGCGAAGCCTCCATACCAGCACAACGGTCTGGGCAGCCGGGTTCGGCACCGTGTTTCCGGTTGCCAGGTTCCGTCGGTGGCACCGGCGAACGAAGCACCGCCGAGATTCGGCAGCGATCGTTCGCCTGCGTCGAAAGTCACCATCGCCGTTGAAGTCGATGAACCCGACAAGTTGCGCGTCATTCCCGGGCAGATTGGGCGGCGTGTTGGTCACGGTCAAAGTCTGGCGGTAGTCACCTTGCGTGGTCGTGTAGCCACTGCAGGGTCATCACCGATGGCGCAGGGGACGATTTGTCTACGCCTGGCTCAGCCCCGGAAGGCAGGAATACCACGGTGCCTTCGTCAGCACCGTCGCTCGTTGCGGTGGCACCTGGCAAAGCGACTGCCTCGCCATCGGGCGCGGAGGCACCGATAAAAAGCTCTGTCCGATCGTTCAGACCATGGCGAGCTGTGGCCGTACCGTAGGTGCTCGGGGCGTCGCCGTAGTCGTAGGCACAGAACGAGAGATCCAACAAGGCAATGCCCTGATTGCTAGGCTCACTCTCAGGCCTAGTACCCTGGGCATAGATCAAATTGAACGACTTTACCGGCGAATCAAATTGGTAAACCACGTTTGCGGAACCATCTGTAATATTATCGGTATCGCCTTCAACCCAATCACCAGCGAAACCATTATTTGCCGTACTGATAATCGACATTTGATACGGCACCGGATTCCGCCGTCATCGAAAGGCTCGGTTCGGACGTAATCCTCGAACTCGACCGTAGTGTTCTTGATATCACGATGTCACCGACAGCAATCTCAGCCCCATAACCGGCGTGGAGAAACTGAACACAGCGCGCTCGGCGGCCGTTCGGAATCCGTGGTGCCGGGCGCGGTGCTCATATTCATGAGCATTTGATAGTAGCCGTCCTCACCGCCAAGTTGTCGGTATACGTTCTGAAACTGGGCACATCACCGGACACCGCTTCAGTTCGCGGGCCGATTTCAGTAATCGTCACCTCGCCCACTGTCGCACTGTCGAAAACAATATCATTTTCGTTGAGAGCCCAATCGTAGGTCGATTTGGTCGTGCAGACGGCAGTCGATATCGAGGCGGCTGCCTCAACGAGAACCAATCGGGATCGCAGCAGCGTCCCGGAGTTATTGGTGCCGCCCGAATCGCAGACTTGCAGAGTCCAAGTACCGTTAGAAACACCCGTGTAGAACGCCGTGCCGTTGCCGGCATCCAGATTCGGAACTGTAATGAATCGGCGGTAGTGAATCGTACCTCCCGACAGATCCAAGGGATCAAGGTCATTGGTGACTTCGTTGACGCCATTATCCTCAGTGTTCGTGGTGTACATCACGTTCAGATTGGCAACCGCGCCGCCTCCCGCGGACTGCAATGTGATTGCAGAGCCGGTCGGCGGGGTCAATGTCAGCGTCAGTTCGTTGCGCAGCGGATGACTGACCTCGACACCAATGCTGATGGATCCGGCGCCACCAACCGTGAAAGAGTCGGGCACTGTAAATGTCTGAGTCGCACCGTTGGGACACGAATTGTTGTTAATGGTGGCGGATGCGGTGTTCTCGTAGGTGTGGACGACACCGCGGCGGGCCGAGTTCGCGCCGGCGGTTGTGATGTTGAGCGTGAAGTCCTGCACCGTGCTCGTGCCCACTCCATTTGTCGCCGTGAACGTGAGACTGTAGGAGGGCAGAGAATTGGCGGCGGGCGTGCCAAACAAGAGCCCAGTGGCCGGGTCGAAAACGACGCCGGGAGGGAGCGCACCACCTTGTGCAAACGTAATCGGCCGACTGCCCGTCGCTGTTACAGTAAAAGCGCCAAGAGTAAGCGCTGTGAAAGTGGTGCTTCCCGCACTGGTGATCACTGGCGCGGTCGGCGCGCCTTGAGGGTCATCGCCGACATGGAATCCAGCGTAGTGTCGCTTGCGGCATGCTCCAGTAAAAGTGGTGTCGTCGGAAATACTCTGCAACATGTACGCCCGCGAACGATTATCGCCGCTGCTGAAATTGACGCTGGCTTCGCTCGTCCATGCGGGATTCACGGTCGACAGCGTTCTTGCGCTGTTGTTCCCCGCGTTGCGCGTCAAGCTTACAACCTCGACAGCCAGATTACCCGCGCCGACTGCCAAGGGTGGTGATGCCAGATCGAAGGGGCCGACGACTGTATTGTTGGAAGCGCCGCTGTTGTAATTCTTCGACCCGTTCTGCCAAAATTGGGGTACTTTGATCCACTCCCGACACTGCGCGAAAAATAATGTTCGATCAGGATGTCCCAGCACCGTTGACAGTGACACGGAGATCGTTGCGATCACCTACCGGAACGGGCGCTTGATTTGCTGCCACAATACCCGCTTCGTTCAAAGTAGTACAGATAGGTGTGTTGCAACGAGACTGCACCGAGATCATGCACCACAGCCGTAAGTGCCTGGGTGCCGAAAAACACGTCCGGAAGTGCGCTCTGTGCGGCGGCAGGGGATTGGACCGAAGATATTGCCACAACCAACAGGCGGTTTGATCCGCTCGGAACCGTATAATTGTCCACTATTACTGTGTTGGTGGGAAAAGCCTGCTGACTTGTACTCGTCCAAGAATTGAGGCGACTAACATCGGCCATTGCAGGGTTCACTGACAACGCGAGCATCCCCGCGGCGACCGTGGCTCCGAGCAGTAATTTCTTCTCGCTGCCAGCTCTGCAGGTTCCGGAATTCGCCGCTGGCGGCCTGACCCATCTGCGCACGACCTTGCAGGCGGCCTGGATCCAGCCTAGGTCGAGTGGGTTGTGAGTTGCGTCGCGCATGGGTAGTCCTCAGAAAGTCATGCAACAGCCGCCTGGCATTGGCAGCGGGTGGTGGGGCGAAGCAGGTACAGCGGCACGAGACGCCGTGCCTGAAATCGGTGCAGCCAACAACACGAACGATACATCAGCGTTGCCGGGGATCGTGCGCAAGGGGGCGCATCGGAGCACAGGGGAATGGGCCAACCGGCGAGTGTTGGGTGCCGCCCTGCTGGCGCTGCTGGCACAAGGAGACCATCCCCCAGGCAAAGTTCCAGGCGGGCGAGTCGTCGCCCTCCCTTTCGATTCGCGGCAAGTGCAGGCCAAGATTCTTCTCATGATGGGAGAGTATCTCAGGAATGGGTGAAACGCGTGACAAATTGACAATGTGTTGAGGTTAGGCGGCGGAACTGTCGGCGTCAACGGTCGGTTCAGTATTCGAAGCTGCGAATGCGGGCGCAGTCCGCGAGTCTTCATCGGGTTGCGGGAGCAACTCGCGGGCCGAATCCGCTCCCGGCGCAGCGTCCGGATTCACGCGCGAATGCGCGCGCCGCGAGGGAGATAGGCGATCAGCGTCGGGGATCGGTGAGTGCGCCGTTGTCGAGGTGTACATCGATATGCCGCTGCAGCCGGCGACGGCGTCGGCGGCTTGATCGACTGCCTTGTCAGGTGCGCGCTTAGGCGCTAACGCGGTTACCGGGTTCAAGGCCTTGGCGGTCCTAACGTGGCAATCGCGCCTGCAACAGCGGCAGTCGCCAGGCTGCCCGCGATATGCACGCGCAGTGGGAAGTTGCCGAGTTGGGAACGCCGAGCCTAACTCGGCCGTAACACCTTGGAAGCTGGAGCTGCCGAGCTGGGGCTCCGGCGTTCCCGGAGCGGGGTCATTGCTGAGTCGTCGCAATCAGGCGTCGCCGGTCGCGACGATGGCCATCTCGCTCCTGCAACGGGCGGCCCGCCAGCGCATGTGGCGCCGAGCATGCTCCGCCCCGGACCGGCGCAAGGCTGCGGAGCAAGCTCCGCTGACAAGAACGGCAGTTTCGAGGAAGGGCGCCGGGAGACGGGACACCCACTTTTCGCCTGACAACCCTTGGCTTTCACCGCGTCACGGGTTGGGCGCAGTGCTCAGTGCGGTGATTGTCGAGATCATCTGGGGCTGCGCGGAACGGAGTCGCCAGTCAAAGTACGTTACGGTGAGACGACGCCTTGCAGATGTCTTCCTTGTTCGCCGCCCGTGAGATCGGCTCCACCGGGC
>JADJRU010000046.1 GCA_016712105.1 Ahniella sp. | reverse complement strand
ACCTCGAGGTGCTGCGTCCCAACCGGCTTGCGGCGGCGCTTTCGTTCCGCGGGGTGGAGTTCGCCTATCCAGGCGCCAAGGCCGGCATCAAGGTACCCAAGCTGGAAATCGCGGCGGGTGAGCGCATCGCGATCATCGGTGGCGTCGGCTCGGGCAAGTCGACCCTGCTCAAGCTGATGGCAGGCCTCTATCCGCCGCAGGAAGTGCAGTTGCTGATCGACCGGCCCGACATGACCCAGATCGCCGATGACGTCCTTCGCCACCATATCGGCTATTTGCCGCAGGACTATCGCCTGGTTAACGCCAGCCTGCGCGAGAACCTGCTGCTCGGCATCCCGGATCCGGGCGACGAGGCGATCATGGACATGGCCCAGCGCACCGGGCTCGCCTCGCTGATCACGTCCCATCCGCGCGGTCTCGATCTGCAGATCAGCGAGGGCGGGCGCGGCCTGTCGGGGGGGCAGCGGGTGCTGACCGGCCTGACCCGGCTCATGCTGTCGCAGCCGAAGCTCCTGCTCCTCGACGAGCCGACCGCCAACCTTGACGTCGACACGAACAGCGCGTGCTGCGCACGATCGCGGAGCGACTGGCCAAGGATACGACGCTGGTGCTGGTGACGCACAAGCTCCAGCTGGTGAACCTCGTGCAGCGCGTGATGGTCGTCGCCAATGGCGAGATCGCCATCGATGGCCCGACCCAGGAAGTGCTGCAGCGGCTGCAGCGACCGCAACCGCAGCCGCCGGCCGCTCCCAGGTCCAGGTCCAGACAGCGTCACCCAACCCGCAGCCTGCGCCCGCAAGCCCGGCCGGTCAGGAAGGAACCGAAGCGTGAAATTCCCGGCACGATTCAAGAACCGTTGGCTGAACCAGTCGACTCTCCTCATCTTTGGCATTCTTGCGTTCCTGGCCCTGGCCCTCACCTGGTCGGTGTGGGCTGAGCTGGACCAGGTCAGCCGTGCGCCGGGCCAGGTCATCCCCACCCGGACGCCTGCAGGTGATGCAGGCACCGATGGCGGCCAGATCACCCGCATCAACGTGCGCGAGGGCGATTTCGTCAAGAAGGGCCAGCTGCTGGTCGAGCTGGACCAGGTCAAGATGCGCGCCGCCGTGGGCGAATCCCAGGGCAAAGGTTGCCTCGCTGATGTCGTCGATGGCCCGAATCAACGCCGAGCTGTTCGACCGGCCGCTGGCGTTCCCGCCCGAGGTCAACGGATTCCCGGATTTCGTGAACAACCAGACGCTGCTCTACCAGAAGCGCCGCCAGGCGCTTCAGGACCAGCTGTCGTCGCTCCGGCAGATGCTCGGCCTGATGCAGCAGGAGCTCAACATGAACCTGCCGCTGCTCCAGCAAGGCGATGTCAGCCGTGCCGACGTGCTGCGCCTGCAGCGCGGCGTGTCCGACATCCAGTCGCAGATGGTCAACGTCCGCAACAAGTACCTCCAGGACCTCCAGGCCGAATATACCAAGACCGAGGAGGATCTGGTGACCGCGCGGGAAATCCTCGCGCAGCGTTCCGATGCCCTCAAGGACACCGAGCTGCGCGCGCCGGTCGATGGTATCGTCAAGAACATCAAGATCACGACTGTTGGTGGCGTGCTGCGGCCGTCGGACGAAGTGCTGAGCATCGTGCCGACCGGCGAAGTCCTGATCGTCGAGGCGAAGACGTCGCCGACCGATATTGCCTATGTGAAGGTGGGGCAGATCGCCAACGTCAAATTCGATGCGTATGATTCATCGATCTACGGCTCTGCCACCGGAAAGGTCAGCTATGTCAGCCCCGATACGCTGTCCGAACAGAGGCCCTCGGGCGAGTTCACTTATTATCGTGTTCATATTACCGTCGATACGAGCCGAATGAAACCGCACCGGCCTGGCGAAAGGATTGTGATTCAGCCGGGTATGACTGCGACCAGCGAAATCCTCACCGGACGCAACACCGTTTGGCACTATCTCACCAAGCCCATCAACAAGACCATGGGCGAGGCGATGACCGAAGATGCTGTAGTTCAGCCACAATCGCCCGCTGGCCGGGCGTTGTGGACCTTTGGGCGACAATCAGGAAGCGCCGCCGGTAGTACCGGCGGCGCTTCTTGCATGTCGGGCGCGGCCGCCATATGGTCCCTGTCAGGGAACACCGGACTGGCGCTTACCGCATATTAACCCGTTGTCGATCATGAGGCGGGCGCACTAAGTCCAACGGACTCTGCGACAATGTCGGGACAGGGGAATGTGGCCATTCTGGTGGTATTCTGGTTATAATAGCCTTGGCAAAGTGGCCATCGGCTTGATAACGCAAACATCGCAGGGACCATATTTTTCCCCTGCTAGCTTCCATGTTGGGGGAATAAATGAGCAAATCAGTCGTACCGGCGGCGGCCGTGGCCCAGGCTACGCACCTCGTTAATAACAAAAAACTGAGCAAGCACTACAGTGGCCAGAAGCCTGCCGATACCGACGCGCAGGCTGCTGCCCACAAGGAAGAAGCGGCCAATGTCGCGGACGCCAAGGAGGCTCAGCAGCACACGACGTCGATGTCCGACGCCGTTCTGAGCGACTTCTCGTTCGCTGGTGCGCTTTCGAGCGCTGCCGCGAGCACGGCCTCGCTGGCCGAAGGCGCGCAGGCCGATGGCGGCTATTCGGACGATGACAATGACGGCTCCGGCACGATCGTTGCGATCGGTGCGGCCGGCCTTGCGATCCTCGGCGGCGTCGTTGCCTTTGGCGGCGGCGGCGAAAAGAATAAGCCCCCGGTGGTTTCTGCTGCCAGCCAGGCGGTCACCACCAAGGAAGACACTGCTGCCACGGTTACCGTTGCGGCAACCGATCCGAACAACGATCCGCTGACCTACTCGGTCACCACCAACCCGACCAAGGGTACCGTCACTGGCGGCACCGGCGGCGCGTTCACTTACACCCCCGTCGGCGAACTTCAATGGCGCCGACAGCTTCGTCGTCACTGCCAGCGACGGCAAGGGCGGCACCGTGACGCAGACCGTCAACGTGACTGTCTCGGCGGTGAACGATGCTCCGACCGTCGACAAGGCGACTGTCGCCGTGGCTGGTACCGAAGACACTGTCGTCACCGGCCAGACCGTTGCGACCGATGTCGATAGCACTGCGCTGACCTACAGATCAGCACCGCGGCCACGAACGGCACGGTGACGATCGGTACCGATAGGCAAGTACACCTACACGCCGAAGGCCAACTACAACGGGGCTGACAGCTTCGTCGTGACGGTTTCGGATGGCACTGCCTCGGCGACGCAGACGGTCAACATCACGCTGGCCGCCGTTGCGGACAACCCGACTGCCGATGCGGAAAGCACCACGAAGCTCACCGTTGCCGAAGATGCCTCGGGCGTCATCGTCGTGGCCTTCACCGATCCCGACGCGCCGACTGACACGAACCTCAAGTTCACGCTCACCGACACGCCGGACAATGGCACGCTGACGACCAATGCCGAAGGCAACCTGGTCTACACGCCGAACGCCAACTTCAACGGCACCGATTCGATCACCTACACGATCGCGGACAACAACGGCGGCTCGACCACCGTTACCGTTCCGATCACCGTGACCCCGGTCAATGATGCTCCGGACATCACCGCCCCGAGCAAGCTTGATGCTTCGAACGGTGCGGCCGTGGACTTCGCGATCACCGCAACCGACGTCGATGGCGATACGCTGACCTACACCTTCAGCGGCACCGGCTCCGACAACATCACCGCCAAGGCCGGTGGTGGCTACACCTACACCCCCGACAAGGGCTTCACGGGCACCGACACGTTCGTGATCACTGCGAATGACGGTAATGGCGGCACGGACACCCAGTCCGTTTCGGTCCAGGTCGGTCCGGCGGTGACCACCCGGACGATCGACGTCGGCAATCCCGCCGATCCCTCGATCTCGGTCGTGGCCAGCGACGCTTCGTACATCCTCACCGATGATGCGAAGGTGAACACCAACGTCGGCATTTTCGGCTTCACCGCCGACGATACGATCAAGGTGACCAACGCCGTGGCGTCGGACTACAACTACACCGCCAGCAACGGCGATCTGCTCATCTCGTTCAACAACGGCGCGCAGGTCAACCTGATCACCATCGAAGACGTGCTTGCCACCAACGCGGTCGTGTTCAGCTATGCCACTGCCCAGTCGGCGATCGGCAACCCCAACTTCATGACCTTTGGCTAAACCGGCGAAGTACACCTTTTCGCCTTCTCGAATTCATCAGGAGCAAACAAATGGCGCGTCTTATTCTTCAAGCCGGCGATGGCGCTGGTGACATCGGCAACAGTGCCGTTGTCGGTGTCATAGGTACCAACGCTGCCGAAACCATCAATGTCTCGGCCAATGGCCGCGGCACGTTCGATGGTTCGTTCACGCGCGGCAACGACATCATCGACATCGCTGGCAACGCTGCCAACTACAGCATCCGCCAGACCGGTCCGAACCAGATCGTCATCACCAACGCCGCCGGGCCAACCTGATCATCCCGGTGGCACGGGCGTGACGATCAAGTTCAGGACGTCGATGCTGGTCGCGTCCTGGCTTTCAACAGCGCCGGCACCGAGATCCTCCTCGGCTCGCAGGCCGTCAGCAGCACTGCCAGCACCATCACCGCTGGTGGCGGTGGCGGTGGCGGTGGCAGCACCGGCAGCGAATTCTTCCTGGGCGTTGCGCAGGATGTTCTCGTCGGCACCGCCTTCGCTGATACGTTCGTGGCTGATCTCATCCAGAACCCGCTGGGCGAGCAGACCAACGCCCTCGGCACTGGCGATCGCCTGACCGGCGGCAATGGCGAAGACACGCTCGAAGCGCACCTCCAGGACGCTTCGCCGCTCAACGGCGGCCCGGGTTCGGCAATCGCGCCGATCACCAGCGGCGTCGAAGTGATCTACGTCACGGCTGACCAGGCCTATGACGGCGACGACGAAGACCGCACCGGCATCGCGCTGGGCGTCGAAGTCAATGCCCGTCGCATGACTGGCGTGACCGATCTGGGTTCGGTGTTCTCCGACACCTCGATGACGTACTACAACGTCAACACCCTCGCGAGCGGCGCTGCCATCGGCGACGGATCGACTGCCCGCCGCACCGGTGTGATGACCGTCCGCATGGAGCGCACTGGCGCCTCCACGCCGGTCAACGATGCCGCCAACCTGACGGTCCTGTTCGACAACGACTACCTCCGTCCGGACGACAGCGTCACTTCGGGTGCGCAGCTGCACGTGCAGATGATGGATCTCGACGCCGCGATCCTCGAAGCTCCGACCCTTCCGCTTCGCGACAACCCGTACACTTCGTTTATCTTCAAGGTGGGCGATACGCAGGTGTCGATCGCCATCCCGGAAACGGCTGATACCTACGCGCAGCTCCTCGCTGCCTTCCAGGCCGCGCTGGCCGCCAACCCGGTTACCGCCGGCAAGGTCACCGCCGCGTTCGGTCCGGTCTTCGTCGCGAACGATACGGATGGCGATCGGGCGGCGCCCAGGGTACCGAAATCCTGCTGACCAACAGCGGCCCGGAACCCCCTGACTGCCGTTCAGTTCATTGCCGCTAACGGCGTGCCTTCGGACCTCGACTTCCACCTGCAGACCTACAATGCTCCTCCGGGCACTGAAGATCGCCTGATCGAAGTTGACGTCGAGCTCGACAAGGTCGGCAATGGTGGCGATCTCGGCGATGTCACGGATGGCGTCGTGCATGCTGGCGGTGGTTACCTGACCATCGGCGGCATGCAGACCGATGACGAGCATTACGAAGACAGCATCGTCAACAACATGGAAGAACGGCGCGGTCGCCAATCCTGGCGTCGAGCAGTTCAACATCACCGTTGAAGGTACTGCCATCGAGGACAGCAGCCTGGCCGGCATCCGGTCCGCCACAACGCGCTGCGCGTCATTGTTCTGGACAACCCGGGTTCGACCGCTGATCTCATCGTCGGCAACAGCAACACCCGCTATGCCAGCAACGTCAACGGTGCGATCGACACCAACAACCGTGGCGAAGCGCGGTCGCGATCCGAACTCGGCCGACCTTACCGACGTCCGCAACAACGCGATCAAGGACGTGATGGTATTCGATGCCAGCGCCTTCACCGCCAACAGCGCCGTCTATGGCCACTTCGGACGAAGTCGTCGCGAAGTAC
This sequence comes from Ahniella sp., assembly GCA_016712105.1. Classification (GTDB taxonomy): domain Bacteria; phylum Pseudomonadota; class Gammaproteobacteria; order Xanthomonadales; family Ahniellaceae; genus Ahniella. The sequence continues at coordinate 5,649 of JADJRU010000046.1, read as the reverse complement.
CTGAACATCGTCGATGCCCAGGCCAACCCGCGCGCCGACAATGCCCAGGGTGAATGGACCTTCGGTTCGGGCGCAACAACCTCGTCAATCTGAACATCTCGAAGGTCAATGCGGCATTCGACGGTGCGACGACCCGCGAGGACTTCGAGCTCGACATCGACACCAACGCTGGTGATGACGTCGTCCAGCTCCAGTTCGGTGACGGTACCGACAGCAACAGCGGCTGGTTCCAGGGCGGCAGCGCTCCGGTCGGCAACTGGTACACCAACATCGCGATCAACGCGTTCCGCTATGTTGGTGGCATCGCGCGCACCAACGACCGTTATGCCGACATGCAGATCAATGTCGGCAGCCGGTGCGAACAACGACGTTGTCGAACTCTGGGGCTCGAGCGTTGTCCATGCCGTTCTCGGTTCGGGCGACGACGTCATCTACACCGATAACTCGGGCGGTGGCTTCGGCAACAGCATCAACATGAACGGCCTGACTGCCGGTTTCGAAGATGGTGGCCACAAGGCAACCTGGGTGTTCAACTCGATGGACGACAACACCTGGGACGTTGAGCATCTGCAGTCGCAGACGCGCGTTTCGGTTACCGGCATTGCCAACCTCGGTCTTCTGGTCACTTTCCAGGACATCGAAGTGCGCGTTCCGGTCATTGTTGGCGGATCGACTGCCAGCGGCGCCGGCGTGACCATCACCGACCTCACGATCAACCAGGCCATCAGGACGCGATCAACAACGATCCGATCATGAGCCACCTGCTGATCGCCAAGGACGGCCCGAGCGGCACGCTCATCGTCCAGTCGCTGGTCGATGGGAACACGTCAGATCCGACCTGGTCCTGCACCTGTACAACGTCCAGCCGCTTCAGCCTGGCCAGACCGGCCACCTGATCACGGCCGCAGAACTCAACACTCTCGGCTGGAACGCTGATGGTACGCCGCAGGATACCGGCGACGACGACCGTTGGGACTCGGACTTCGGCATCCTCTCCGGCTATGGTGATCTGACTGGCGAAGATTCCGTCCAGACCAACAACAACGTCGTCGAAGGCGGCACCGGCAACGACATCATCGTGCTCTCCACCCATGGCGAGCAGGAAGAGTTCGGTCGTCAGCCGACCGGCAGTGTCGAAACCGTGGACATCAACGCGCCGTTCGGGTTCGACACGATCCTGAACTTCACCGCTGCTGTCGGCGTCGGTGGCGTCTCGGAAGTCCAGACGATCGACTTCAACGGTCAGGTCAATCAGCGTCCGGGTACTCCGGACGGACCAGACCGGTACTGCCACGGTTACCCTGCCGAGCGGTCTCCGCACCTACACGATCACCGTTGACAGCGTTGCTGGTGGCGCCAACCCGACCACGGCTGCTGAAGTCGCGGCCGCGTTTGCTGCCCTTATCAATGCCGATCTCAGCAACGACGTGACTGCCACGGCCGATGCCAACGGCGTGCTGACGCTCAACTACAATGACCCGGGCGTCAATTACGCCCAGGCCACTGCGGTTGAAACGCCGACCCCGGTCAGCGAAGTCCAGCACATCGACATTGGTGGCACCGCGCAGACTGCGGCTGCAACCGTGGTCCTGACCTTCCCGGGTCTGGGTGCGGTATCTCTGGCCGTCGGTGGCACCACCGGCCTTACCACCCCGGCGCAGATCGCCACGGCACTCGAACCGCTGATCGATGCGTTCTTCGGTTCGAACGTCGCGGTGCTGACGGATGCGGACACGATCACGATCACCTATCCGGGTGATACGGATTATGCCCAGGTCCAGGGTTCGGTCATCCTGTCGAACGACGTCCAGGTGAACATCACCACGTTCACCGACGCCAACGGCATCCCTTCGGCCTTACCGATGTGGAAGCCACGACCATCCAGGGCCTGCCCCCGGTCAATGGTGCGGACATCTTCGACCTCACCACGGTCATGGGTGCTCCGGTCGCTGCCAACTTCTTCAACTTCCAGCCGGGTAACGGCGCGGAAGAAGACGGAGCCACCTGGAGAGCCGACCCACGTTGCCTACGCCACCCTCAACGGCGGATCGATCATCATCACCGACACCCTGTCGGCTGCTGATTTCGGTGCCGGTGCCCGACCACGGAAGAAGCGCGCATCAACGCACTTGCCAACGCGGCCGACACCACTGCCACTGGCGGTTCCAACCCGGCCACGAAGTACAGCGTCGTCATCACTGTCGACCATGACAACGTGGGCCACTTCTACCTGATCACCAACGGTACGGCTGCTCGCGATGCCTTCGCGACCAAGCTGGGTGACGTGGAACTGGCGACCTATGACGATCCGGCCAAGGCTGCTGTGGGTGACTGGGATCAGATGACCATCACCAACTTCACGCCGCTGACGGCTGAGACGGTGGTCACCACCTTCACTATCGCCTGATCTTCAGGCATACGCCATCGGTACGAATTGGGGGGCCCCTTCGGGAGCCCCCCTTTTTTTGTTCCCCAACCATGCTGGCACTGGTGAAGCCGAAAAGGACAACCAGTAACGAGCGGCTGTCCCAGGTGGCCACAGCGGTCACGGCGCATGCCAATGTCAGACCAGGTTGGGTCCATTGAAGCCTGCCCCCAAAGACAACCAAGCGGGCCGACCGCACCAGAATGGCGGCGTTGTGATCCGTGTGCGCCCGACTGGCCCCTGACCGATCAAACCAACCAAGAGTTGCGAAGGTCAGACAGCGACAACCACCAATCCCGAACTGCGGAGCCAACCTGGACGATGGCGAACCACCGCTTCAGATTGCCGCCCCATTCCGAACCTTCCCTGATCACGCAGCCAGAGGTGCCATACTCGCCCCTCCCGGTGAGCCGCCGCCGGAATTGACTGACCCTGCCGCCAGCATCGACTGCTCGAAAGTGTTCGAGTGGCGATCCGGAACTCGAGACATGTCGATGCCTGAGAGGCGACTGGTCTTTGCTGCGCAGATCAACCAAGGCGCAGATGGGGATTAGGTGCGCCATACGGAGGCCGACGCCGCCACGCGCATAAAGGTTGCAGCGAACGAGGCGATCAATGGTGGGCCAGCTGGCCGTGAAAGTCCTGCAAGCCACAATCACCCATTGGATATATGAACCAAGGATAGCCCTCTCGCGCCGGGCTGACCGGCCCTGCAATATTGAGCTTGCGTGCAAGTCGCCGACTGGCCGTCGGGGAGTTCGGCGCGGGCGTCGGGACAGGGAAGCCTGCGCCCAGTGATCACACCTTCAACGATCAACCATCAGGCCAACTGAAAGACTGCATGCGGCGCGACGAAGGACCACATCAAACACCCAGCACCCTCCCAAACACGAACGCAATCCAGGCTGGCGCGCCCGAGCGAGCGTGATCAGCCACGCTGTCCCTGGATCAACGATCATTCCCTCATGTCACGCAGGAACAGGGAGCATTGGCCGAACGAGAACACCGAAAGCCGCTACAGATCGCCGGGTACCACGATCAGCCCCCGGACGCGGACACCTGCCCTAACACGCTCAAGAAAGATGCGCGCGAAGGTCCGCACAGGTTGAGCCTGGCCATGACTGGCGATCAATCAAACCTGCGTTACGCAGCGAACCCCAACGCCGCCCCGTGCAGTGAAATGTGCGCGCAACACTCGCGTTCCCGCCACTCCCACGCCGCGACCAGCCGTCGACGCGACGATCATCTTTGAACTTGGCGCGGGTGCAGGTCGAACTTTTCACGCCGACTGCGGCGCAGGTTGCCGGGGTCCACCCCAAGAAGTCCCCGGACATTGCCGAAATGCCGGACATGACGCACATGGTGTTCCTCACCGGGATCGCGAACCCAAGGGGCACCGGACAAAAATCGCGCCTCCTCCCCGACGCAATGCGAAAACCCCGAGACCGCGAGAAGGACCAGGGTCACCGCCATCTACCCAATTTCCCCCCGGGGCCACGCCAGATCGCCGCGCTGATGCAGTCCGGGAAGGACGAGTGTGCTGCATCGGGTCACTACATGATTCCGGAACACCCGGCTTGGTCACCCGCAACGCCATTGTCTGCCTGCGCGCTATGGCTGGATGACCCGAACCTGATATCTCCTCTTCACTCTCTCATGGAAAGCACGGACGTCGCCAGAGCCAGCGGTCGGGGTGCGTGTTCGCGAGCAAGTGAAGGACTGCCGCAGCTTCGCAGGGGACAACAGGGATCACCGTTTTGATGTAGCTTGCACGCCGAACCAGTGACGCAGGGGCGTTCGCGATGACCCGGCAACCGGATTCCGGCGCGCGCCCTTCGCAAACGTCCGGCAACAGAATGGACACCACTGGTGGCCCTGATCGGCTCCGGGGGCTCCCCGCCAGGCGGCGAACGCGCCGGGTGGAGCCAAGCCAAACCCAACCGCATTTCCGCCATTCACAAAGGCGCTCGCCTGCGCGCCGCATCGTCGCTTCCCACCCGGACGGCATTGAAGCCGGGGTCAGCACGCGGCGTGAGGCTGATCTGGTGCATGCCTTGGACATGGCCGGAAACTCCAGGCCTCTCCCCCCCCCCGAACCGTGCTGGCAAAACGACCAGCGCGTCCATGCTCCCCTGAAGCGGGTCCACACCGCCGGATCGGGTTGCTTCCAAAAATCCGGGAGAAATCGATCAGACACACACGACAAGCTCTCGACGCGGGCTGCTGGCAGCGTCTATCAACGCAAGGCATGTCGCGCCTGACCGTCAACGACCGGCCACTAGAGTTCCGGATGGACCCGCAGACGCCCCTGCTTTGGGCATTGCGCGATGCGGCCAACCTTACCGGAACGAAGTACGGCTGCGGATCCGGCGAATGCGGGGCCTGCATGGTGCTCGTCGATGGCGAGGCGCGACCTGCCTGCCAGCTGTCGCTTGCCGAAGTCGAAGGCAGGGCTGTCACCACCATCGAAGGTCTTGGCGATCATGGTTTCGAGGCCGTGCAGCAAGCGCTGGTGGCCGAGCAGGCGATCCAGTGCGGGTTCTGCACGCCCGGGATCGCAATCAGCGCGGCTGCCCTGCTGGCGCGCAATGCCGGGCCGAGCGACGTCGAAATCCGCGCGGCAATCGCCAATATCTGTCGGTGCGGCGTACATCCGCGACTGGCCAGTGCGATCCGCCGCGCCGGTGAAGCCATGCGCCGCGTTTCCACGACTGCCGGAACAGCCGATGTCGCCCACCAGCCACCGGCTCCGGTACCAGCCACCCCCCCTGTGAGAGGAGAGCAGCAATGAAAGCCACCATCTGGCACAATCCCGCTTGTGGAACCTCGCGCAAGACGCTGGCAATCCTCGAAGAAACGCCCGGTGTCGAAGTGACAGTCGTCGAGTACCTGAAGTCCCCGCCAAGCGCGGAAAAGCTTGGCCAACTGTACAAGTCTGCCGGCCTGACCCCACAACAGGGCCTGCGCCTGCGCGGAACCGATGCGGAAGGGCGCGGCCTGCCACAGGCCGGGGCCGAAGCGGTGCTTGCCGCGATGGCAGCCGAACCGGCCCTGATCGAGCGGCCGCTCGTCGAAACGGACAAGGGCGTGCGGCTGTGCCGGCCACAGGAAAAGGTCCATGAAATCCTGTAGGGCCGGATCAGGCGCGGGGTCGTCGCGCTTGCAAAACGCGCCTGAATTTGCAAACGCGACAGTCGGGCGACCGGATACCGACCTTTAACGCA
>JADJRU010000045.1 GCA_016712105.1 Ahniella sp. | reverse complement strand
CAGCGGGTCAGGTGCAAGGGCTGCCGTTTGTGGCGTTTGATATGGTCGGCGCGGGCGAAGGCGAGTTGGTCTTAATTGTGGAAGGCAGTTCGGCCCGAGTAGCGGTAGGGGATGCTAATCGGCCCGTGGACGCGGTTATCATCGCAATTTTGGACTCGCTGCGGCATGATGGCCAAATGATGTATCGCAAGAGTTAATTTAACCCTTCTGGAGAATGGAACCATGGCTCAAGACACAGCGGATGTTTGGTACTGAGGCATTGGGCATGATCGAAACGCGCGGACTGGTCGCCAGTATTGAAGCCGCCGACGCGATGGTGAAAGCCGCGAACGTGACCTTGCTGTCAAAGCGGGCGATTGGCGGCGGCTATGTGTCCCGTGATGGTGCGCGGCGATGTAGGCGCGGTGAAGACCGCGCTGGCGGCCGGCCGCGAGGCAACCGGGCGGATAGGCGACGTGGTGTCAATGCGGATGATTCCGGGGGCCGCCTGTGGGGTTGGAAACGTACTGCCGCCAAGGCAGCTACAGCGTGAAAGGCGGCCGGGGGATGAGCGAGCCGGCCAAGATGACGGTGACGCGGCTGCAACGGAAGAAACGCAGCCGCGAGAAGATTACGCTGTTAACAGCCTACGATTTCCCGATGGCGAAATTTATTCAGGTCGCCGGGATAGACGTGGTGCTGGTCAGTGATGCCGTAGGCACGGTGGGCTTGGGCCGGGCAGAGGCCGTATCGGTGAGCGTGGAGGAGATGATCTACCACACGCAGGCCGTGGTCAACGGCGCGGGTAACGCCATGGTGGTGACCACGTTGCCGTTTGGGTCGTACGAGACGGTGGATCAGGCCGTTACCGGAGTGCGGTTGATGAAGGAAGGGCACGCCGATGGCATCCACTTAGAAGGGGGCCGCCGACGCGCCCAAAGTAAAGGCGCTGGTACATGCCGGCGTGCCGGTGCTGGGTCACCCGGGATTACCAAGCAGAAGATCGTTTCACGGGTGCGATTCAGACCCAGGCCGGACAGCGGCGAGTGCGGCCGCGGTCGTGGCCGACGCTGTAGCGCTGGCGAACGCGGGTGCCTTCGCGTTGATCTTAGAGTGTATCCCCGATCGGTTGGGAGACATTATCACGCGGAGTCTGGAAATCCCCACGATCGGGATTGGGGCGGGACCGGGGTGTGATGGTCAGGCGTTGGTAACACAGGACATGCTGGGTATGTTCAAAGAGATGTCGCCGCGTTTCCTCAAAGTTTATCTGGATCTTTCTGAGATTATTGTGGCGGCATTGACCAGGTTTCGGACGGAAGTGGAGCACGGGCAATACCCTGGGCCTGAACATTGTTATGCCATTGAGGATGAAGAACTGGGCAAACTGTTGACTCAGTTGCGAAACAAATAAAGCAAAACATCACAAAAAGGAGGTCGGTTCATGGCTGAGTCTTTGAAGGGAAAGGTGGCCGTTATCACGGGCGTCGGCTCCGGATTTGCCAAGGCCACCGCGGGCTGTTCGCTACGGTGGATCAGGTGGGCCTCGTCCTGATTGACATCAATGAGGCGGCTCTCAAAGCCACCGCCGATGTTTGCACGGCGGCCGGATCGAAGGTCGTGGCTTTTGTGGGCGATGTGACCAGGACCGAGACCTTCGAGCGCGCTCTCAAGGAAACGCTTGACGCTTTCGGCAAGGTCGATTTCCTCATCAATTACGCGGGTGGTGCGCTCAAAGTGGCGCCTATCGAAGAGATGGATGACGCCATTAATCGTCGCATCATTGACCTGAACCTCACGAGCACCATTACCAAGCTGCCGGACTTTCACCCCCAATTTAAGCAGCAGGGCTACGGCAAGATCATCAACGTATCCGAGTGCGTGTGATCGCCGCTCGTGGCCGGGGTGGTCGGTTTACTCCGCTGCCAAGGCCGGTGTCAATGCCTTCACCAAGTGTCTGTACACGGAACTACGGCCTCACGGTATCGCCGTCACACTCCTCGTGCCGGGCGGATCCAACACCGGTTTCCAGGCAGCCGCAAAGGTGTTAACCCCTTCGAGTGGGATGAGTCCCTGGCTGTGCGCCCCGAACACTTTGCCGATATGGTGTACCAGACCTGCGCGCTCACGAGAGGCGGCTGCGTTTCGAGATGCTGGTATACGGGCTGGCGCAGGACGTCAGCGGTTCGGACTTGTGGAAATCCTCTTGAAACAAATTTGAGCCATGCAGGCCTTGTAGATTACGGTCGCACGGTACCTTGCTGTTTGACCTGACACTCTTTCGGTTAAGGGAGATTGTAGGCCCGGACGAAGCCATCGGCCCGGGTCAGTAAGGAGGTTCTCGAGGACTGAAAACGAAATTGAGCGAGACCAATCATCATGTCGAGTCCGTCTCCAATAAGTAAATCCCTTGAGAAAGAGGAGAAACCCTACGATGAAAAAGAATCTGTTCACTCTGCTGGCCGTGCTGGTGCTAACCAGCCTCGTTTTGTCCGCCTGCGGCCCTGCCAGCGACGCCTGTTCCACCGACCAAAGCACCGGCCGCTGCGCCGACTCAAGCGCCCGGCTGTTGCACCAACTCAAGCGCCCGCTGCTGCGCCGCCGGCACGTCCGACTACAAGCCGGCGACGGACCTGCCGAAGAAGATTGCGTTCTTCGTGTCGGACTTGTCCAACGTGTTCCATCAGGGGCAGGCCACCGAGGCGCAAGTACGCCAAAGAGAAGTACGGCGCCGAGGTGTTTGTGTTCGACGGCAAGGCCGATTCAGCCGTCATGACGCAGAATGTCGATCAAATCGCGGCGCAAGGCATGGATGCGGCGACGCTGCACATCTGGGATTACGACACGGCCAAGCCTGCCGTGCTTGAGGACTAAAGAAGGGCATCGTCCTGACTTCGTTCTTCAGCCCGCTGGGCGATGGCATGCCGGTAGCGCGCAGCGACGAGGCGGGCATCTCGTTTGCGATGGGCGTCGAGATGGCCAAGCAGTGGAAGGCCGCACCCCCGACAAGCCGATCGTGATGGTGGAACTCGGCTGGCCGAACCACACGGAAGTGAAGTCTGGTCGGACCGGATCCGTGGGTCAAGGGCGTCCCTGTCCGTCGATCCCACGGCCAAAGACCTGGGCTGTCTGGATGTCAGCAAAGGGCACCGATCAGGCCAAGCAGGTCGTCACCGACCTGATGACCACGCATCCTGAAGTCAACCTGATCTACTCCGAGGCTTCCGGCCAGACCGTTGGCACCATGGCGGCGCTGTTGCAGGCCGGCCGTGGCAAGATGGATAACGGCAAAGCCGTTGACCGAGATCGTCTCCAGCGTCGACTTCGATGAAACCGAGTATAAACAAGTCTACGATCCGAACAGCTCCGCTGAAGCTGTCGATGGGTCTGCCGCCGAAGGAAACTGCCGCGGCCGGATCGACCTGATCATGGACGTGGCGTCTGGCAAGGTGCCGATGACTCCCCGCCAGCGCAGGACTTCCTTACAAGGCGTATACCATGTCGTTCTGGACCATGCCGCGGGCCGATGCAGCTGCCTGGCTGAATGACCAGTTCGGAACCAACCTCCCAGCACCCGCTGCTGCGGGGGCGTCTGACTACACGCCGGCGACGAACCTGCCGAAGAAGATTGCGTTCTTCGTCTCTGATCTGAGCAACGTGTTCCATCAGGGGCAGGCCACCGAGGCGCAGAAGTACGCCAAAGAGAAGTATGGCGCCGAGGTGTTTGTGTTTGACGGCAAGGCGGATTCGGCCGTCATGACGCAGAACGTCGATCAAATCGCGGCGCAAGGCATGGATGCGGCGACGCTGCACATCTGGGATTACGACACGGCGAAGCCTGCGGTGCTTGAAGATCTGGCGAAGGGCATCATCCTGACGTCGTTCTTCAGCCCGTTGGGCGACAGTGGCATGCCGGTGGCGCGCAGCGACGAGGCGGGTATCTCGTTTGCGATGGGCGTCGAGATGGCCAAGCAGTGGAAGGCCGCGCATCCCGACAAGCCGATCGTGATGGTGGAACTCGGCTGGCCGAACCACACGGAAGTGAAGTCCGGTCGTACCGACCCATGGGTCAAGGCGTCTGTCCGTCGATCCCACGGCCACAGACTGAGGCTGCCTGGATGTCAGCAAGGGCACCGATCAGGCCAAGCAGGTCGTCACCGACTTGATGACCACGCACCCTGAAGTCAACCTGATCTACTCCGAGGCTTCCGGCCAGACCGTTGGCACGATGGCGGCGCTGCTGCAAGCCGGCCGTGGCAAGATGGATAACGGCAAGCCGTTGACCGAGATCGTCTGCAGCGTTGACTTCGATGAAACCGAGTACAAACAAGTCTACGATCCGAACAGCTCGCTGAAGCTGTCGATGGGGCTGCCGCCGAAGGAAACCGCCCGCGGCCGCATCGACCTGATCATGGACGTGGCGTCCGGCAAGGTGCCGATGACCTCCCAGCCGGCACAGGAAGCCTTCTACAAGGCGTACACCGTGTCGTTCTGGACCATGCCGCAGACGACGCCGCCGCGTGGCTGAATACCAGTTTCGGGACCAACCTCAAGTAACCACTACTAACCAGAGAAGACGCTGACGGGAAACACCGGGGTTTCTCTCCCGTCAATCGAAAGGGGTGGATGCATGGAGCCGACAGAGAACGTGCTGGAAATCTGAGATCTGGTGAAGGATTTTCCCGGCGTGCGGGCAGTGAATAACGTCAGTTTCGACATTAAGCGCAACACCGTTCACTGCCTGGTCAGGGAGAACGGCGCAGGGAAATCCACCCTGATCAAGATCCTGACCGGCGCCTACGCGCGAACAAGCGGCAGTTTAGCTAAGCGGGGGAGTACGATCCGCACAGCACGCGGGACGCGGAAGCAAAAGGCATCAGCACCCTGTTTCAGGAACTTAACGTCGTGGACCAGCTCACTGTGGAGAGAATCTCACGCTGGGGATGGAAGATACAACACTCGGATTTCTGAGGAAGACCGATAAGATCAACAAATGATCGGCGTAATGAACAGCCTCGAGCCGTCCATCAAGCCCGACGAGTTGGTCTCAACTCTGAGTGTTGCCAAGAAGCAGATCGTAGAGATTGCCAAGGCGGTCGCCTCCGAGTCCGACATCATCATCATGGACGAGCCGACGGCCGCGATCTCCGAAAGTGAAATCGCGCGCTTATTCGCCATTATTCGAAGCCTGCGTGAGAAGAACGTCACCGTTATCTATATCTCCCATCGACTCGATGAAATCTTTGAGCTGGGGGACTATGTGACCGTGATGCGGGACGGTAAGCACATCGGTACAAAGCCCATCGCGCAGATCCAGGACCGATCGGAATTGATCAAGATGATGATCGGAAAAGCGGTGTTCGAGCAGTACACGCCCCGCGAGAGCGAGTGCCCGGATACCATCCTCCAGGTCAAGCACCTCTCCAACTACAAACTGAATGACCTGTCTTTCGACGTTCACGCGGGGAGATCGTCGGTTTTTACGGGCTGGTGGGCGCCCGGCAAACCCGAACTCGCGCGCTATTTACGGTGTCGACGCAATACGAAGGTGACATTCTTTCAAGGCCGAAGCCCAGCCTGCGCCGGACAAGACGATTGCGGCGGGCATCGCCCTGGTGCCTGAGGAAAGAAGATCCCAGGGCTTGTTCACCATTTTGACCATCCGGGGCAATATTCCCGTCATGAACATGGGCAAGATCTCCCGCCACGGCTTTATCAATGCAGCCGCAGAACGAAACGCCACGCTTGACTACATCGATAAGCTGAAGATCGCCACCAGCAGCACCGAAAAAGAAGCCGCCAAGCTCTCAGGGGGAAATCAGCAAAAAGTGGTGCTGTCCAAGTGCCTTTTCGCAGACGCCGATCTGCTCATGCTGGATGAGCCGACGCGCGGTATCGATGTGGGCGCGAAGAGCGAGATCTACAGCCTTATCCGCCAGCTTTCCCAGCAGGCAAATCCATCATGATCTTTTCCTCGGGGCTGCCTGGATCATGAACCTGTGCGACAGCATCTACCTCTGTACGATGGCAGCCTGAAGTCCACGTTACGCAACGGCTGCGACATCGACAGTGAGCAGATCATCCATATTGTCACGGGTGGAGGATGAGCGTGGAAACAACAACACCGGCCCAAAATACCGCAGCGGCAACCGGCTGAGCAACGAGTCGTTCATTACTCTATTTATGCTCGGCATTCTCGTCGTTGTGTTCGGCCTCGCGTGCGTAGTCGTGCCCAATTTTTTCCAGCCCCAGAACATCGTCAATCTCCTCACGAACAACTGGTACACCATCGTCGTGGGGATCGGGGTCACGTTCCTGCTCATTACGGGCAATTTTGACATGTCGGTCGGCGGCGTCATCGCCTTGAGCGGCGTGCTGTCCGTCTATTTCAGCCAGGGAGCCAACGTCTCTCAGAACCCTCTGGCCAACGGGCTGGGGCTCCCTACGGTGTAGCGCTCGCGCTGGCTCTGGTGTGTGCCATGGGGGTCGGGGTGGTCAACGGCTTCTTCGTCGCCCGCCTCAAAGTGCCGTCCATCATCATCACCTTAGGCACGATGATGCTCGCGCGCGGCGCTGCCCAGGTCGTTACCCAGGGCGCACAACGAAACACCAGCCTGCCCGACGTTTTCGGCGTGCTGGGGAGCGTGGGCATCCCGGGTACCTCCATCAGCTCGCGGTGCTGGTCATGATTGCCCTGATCGTTATCGCGTACATCTTCGAGAAGAGGACTGTGCCGGGCAGGCGCACCTACCTCATCGGCGCAAATTCTGAGGCAGCCCGGCTCTCCGGCATCAAGGTGACTAAGCATCTTGCCTTGCTCTACGTCCTCAGTGCTCTGCTCGCCGGCATCACGGGAATCCTGCTAGCGTCCGGAGTTCAAATCGGGGATGTCAAGTCGCGACAGGCGTCGAGTTCGACGCACTGGTGATCTCCTCTGGGAGGCGTCAGCATCGCGGGCGGGTTTGGATCCGTGCTGGGGATGTTCGTCGGTGCCATCATTCTTTCCGTCGTGACCTCGGCCGCCACCGGGCTTCTGCTGTCGCCGGACTGGCAGTTCATCCTCAAGGGTGTGGTGACTTTCCTGGCAATTCTCGCCCAGCGGTTCGCCCTGGACCACAGGAAGAGCTGAGAAAGGAATCGATTGCCATGACTATTAATGCCAAACAGGTGTCGCTGCGCCTGACGCAGGATCGGTCGAGCGCACTACGCGCGACTGTCAAGAAGTATTACATCTACGTAGTCCTGATCCTGATAGTCATCCTCTTCGCCATGGTGAAGGTGGACAAGGTCGGACTGTTCGGGCGAGGGGCTTTCCTCAGCCCCGACAGCATCATCAATCTGCTGCGCTCGGCCGTGCCTATCATGATGGTCAGCGGCGCGTTCACGCTGCTGATGATCTCCGGCTACATCGACCTGTCGGTCGGCAGCGCGATGAGTTTGAACGCCGTGGTGTTCGCCTTCATGGTTCTTAACGGGTTCGATTTCCTCCCCGCGCTCCTGGTTACCCCGGCGGTGGGGGTCGTGTTGGGGATCTTCAACGGCGCGCTGGTCGTGAAGTTGCGCATTACGCCAGTGATTGCCACACTCGTAACCTTGAACCTGTTCAAGGGTATCGCGCTCTTGATCGTTCCCGACGGCCTCTCCGCCATCAAGGGTAGCGCGGCGAAGCCGATGCCAGGCTGGATCAACGATTTCGGGCGGCAGGACGTCCTCTTCGGCCTGCCGATGGCGTTCTTCGTTGCCCTGATCTTGCTCGCGACCCTGATTATCATTCAGCGCAAGACCATCATCGGAAAATACGCGGCGGCGATCGGCGGCAACCCTGTCGCGGCGCAACTATCCGGCATCAACGCGGTGAAATACGTATGGGTGCTGTATGTCGTCGTAGGCGTGTGCGCCGCCCTGGCCGGTGTGGCGCGCGCCAGCTACATGTCGCTGGGTGATCCGCTCTCAAGCGATGGCATGGAAACCGCCTGCATCATCGCCGTGCTGCTGGGGGAACCGCCTTCTCTGGAGGCGAAGGGTCGGTCGCGAAGACGATAATCGGCGCCATTATCATCATGTGCGTGACGACCGGCCTGATGACCGTCATCCCCGCCGACTGGCAGACCATGGCGATGGGCAGCGTACTCCTCATCGCCGTCGTCATCAATCATCTGTTGGCGCGGGAAAAAGCGAAAGCGTAGCAGCGACAATTCCGCCGCCCTGTTAGATCACGATCTGAGATTTGCCATGTTCAAGATGCCTGTTGGTCTCTATGAAAGCGCTCCCCGCTGAGCCTGGAGTGGGAAAGAACGCCTCGCCGCTGCGGGTCAGGCCGGTTATGACTTTGTCGAGATCTCGATCGACGAGAGCGACGAGCGCCGGGCCGACTGGATTGGTCGGCGGCCGAGCGGGCGGCGCTGCGTCGTTCCATTGAAAACACCGCGTGCGGATCATGACCATGTGCCTGAGTGGTCATCGCAAATATCCACTCGGCAGTCACACGCCCGGACTCCGCCTGCGCGGGTTGGAGATCTTTACCAAAGCGATCGATTTTGCGGGAGATATTGGGCTGCGCGTCGTTCAGGTGATGGGCTATGATGTCTTCTACGAGCCGAGCGACGACGAGACGCGGGCGAACTTTATCGACGGCCTCCAGTATGGTGCGCCCGCTGGGCTGGACAGGCCGGTGTGATGTTGGGCCTGGAAAACCTGGATACGCCGTTTGTCGAAAACCTGAGCAAAGCTCTAGACATTATCCACGAAGTCGACTCACCCTGGCTGCACCTGTATCCAGACATTGGTAATCTCGCCGCGGCCGGATGTCACCCTCCCGATGAGCTCACTCTGGCCAAAGATCAGATACTGGGCATTCACGTCAAGGATGCGATGCCGCGCTCATTCGCGGAATACCGTTTGAACAGGTATCGTGCCTTTTCAAGAGACTTTTCGGGCGCTGGCGCAAACCGGCTTTTGGGGGCTGTTGGGCGTCGAGATCTGGGGACAGATGCACGCTGAGCGCGGCGAGGGCCCTCGCTTCTGCCGCGGCCGCCGCCGATTCTGTGGAGGCTGGGTGGCTGAAGCCTGGCCTGACAATCGCCCATTCGGACTCCCAGAGTCAGAATAACCGCATAGCCGAGACAGCCGATCGGATTCTAAGACAGGTTCTCGCTTCAAAGGAAGCCACATGAACGAGACAGATCAAATCAGCGCTGTCAAAACGGGCGTGATGAGTATCCCGGGTGATCGATATTTTCCCGAAGGTATCACCGTCACTTCGGATGGCACGTTCTTTGTGGGCAGCCTGTTTGAAGGCTGTATCATGCGGGCGCGGGCTGGAACAAATTCGATGGAGCCATTCATCGAGTCGGGAGCGAACGGGCTGGTTTCGGTGTTGGGCCTGTGGGCTGATGAGGCGCGCCAAACGCTGTGGGCTTGTTCTTCGGATGCGGGCAATGGCCGACTGACGGGCCGCGCGCCGGTAGGGCGTAAAGGTCTTTGACTTGCGGACGGGCGCGGCAAAGGGCTGCTATGATTTTCCCGGCGGCGGCTTTGCCAACGATTTGACCTTTGATGCGCAAGGCAACCTGTATGTTACTGACTCGTGGACGCCGCGCATTTTGCGGTTGCGCGCGGGAGGCTCTGAATTGAAGAGTGGATCAACGATCCGCAGCTCGGTGTGGAACAGTGGAGCCTGAACGGCATTGATTTCGAGCGATCCAGCAATGCGATTTATACCGTGAACCAAAGGGCCGGTCTCCTTGTTTCGGATTGCCATCGAGCCGGATGGGAAGCGTGGGCGCGGTGACGCAGATTCAGACATCACAAGAATTGCGCCGCCCGGATGGCCTCAAAGTCATCGGTCCCAATACGTTGGCGATTGCCGAGGGTGGAGCCGGCGGATTGTCTGTCATTTCCGTAGAAGGCGATACGGCGCACGTGCAGCGAGTACCCGCCGGCCTCCGATTGTGTGACAACTTTTGCGCCCCACCGGGAAGCGCCTGGGTGGTGGAAGGCCAATCCGATCATTTTGGGATCCAGTTAATGCTGGGCCAAATGCTGATCCGCCCTTTAGAATTGTAGAGTCCCGCTCGATTAAGCGGTATCTGATTTACTCACTGTATAGATTAGCGACCCTTGACAAGGAGCACCTTAGACAGAGAATTGATCACCGAGCCGGATAGGGGTTGCAATGCCCATCGAATCGGTACGACTCATCAATACGGTCCTGACTCTGTATTACATAGAAGGACTGACGCAAGCGGAAATTGCGCAGCGGCTGTGCTTATCGACAGCCAAGGTCAATCGCTTGCTTCAGCAGGCCCGGGAACAGGGATACGTGAACATCACCATCCGGACCCCGTTCCAACAGTTATTTGACCTCGAAGCCCGGCTGAAGGCCGTCTTTGGTCTGCAAGAAGCCATCGTCATTCCGGCCATGGCCGAGAGCAGTGTTCGCCGCTGAATGCGCTCGGCGCGGTGGCGGCCAACTTTTACTTGATCATCTGCACGACGGCGATGTGTTAGCCATCAGTCCCGGCACAACTGTAGAGGCTGTTGCTCAGGCGCTTGAAGCCACGCGCGCTTACCAGATCGTCGTCGTGCCAATCCTTGGCGATCCAGGGCCAGATTGAATCCGACACGAACTATCTGGCGACTAACATGGCTGAACGGCTGGGCGGCAAGGCGTACCAGCTCCACGCACCCGCGTTTGTAGAAACCCGCGAACTGCCAACATTGCGCTCCTGGGAATTGGTACCGTGGATGCGGAGGTCTCACGGTTCGTCAAATTCACCGCCCTGTCCGCCGAAGATTTGAAGCACATTGCCGAGGACTGCGGGGGGGTGGGCGAAATTGGGGCCCATGTCTATGACATCGAGGGCCAGGCGTGCGGTAATGAATATGCTGATCGGACCATCGGGCTGACGCTGCCCAGAACGACCTGGTTAAGATGACCAGTGGCAATGTCAGCGGGCGCGATCCAGAAACCGGATTGGTCGTTATCAAGCCAAGCGGTTACAACTTTGAGGAATTGACGCCCGCGCATATGGTGGTGGTGGACCCTGATGGCCGAGTGGTCGAAGGGAATTTCAAGCCCTCGACGGATACCGACACGCACCTGTATGTGTATGGTCATCGGCCCGATGTGTTCGGCATGGTCCACACTCACTCACCCTATGCGAGCAGCTTTGCGGTATTAGGGCAGCCCATTCCCGCCTGCCTGACAGCCTCGGCCATGCTCGGCGGCGAGATTCCGTTGGGCGGGTACGCGCCAATCGGTGGGGCCGACATTGGTCAGGAAATCATCAACAAGATCGGCCGGGCACTGGCCATCGTCATGCAGAATCATGGCGTCTTTACCATCGGCTCGTCGCCGCAGCAGGCCACCAAGATGGCGGTTGAAGTCGAGGAAATCGCCGGGATTACGCATCCCGCGATGCTGCGTGGACAACCCATTCTGCTGACGCCGGAGCAGATCGATTACATGGTCGATCTTTATCGGAATGAGTACGGCCAACGCTAAATGTGGCCGCGGAGTAATTGGAGGATTCAATGACTGTACTTACGCCTGAGATTGAGACGGCTGCTCCATCCAGCAGTTCTCATTTGCTGAAAGAATTGCCGCGTGAAAAGTTGGCTGGATGTTGCAGCGGATGTGCGAAGATCCGTTACTTTGAAGAAAAGCAGAAGATCTATATATACGCGGGCAGGTGCATGGCACGATGCACCTTCGATTGGACAAGAGGCGGCCTCGGTCGGCAGCATTGCGACGCTGCGGCCCGAGGACTTGATCATCCATCATCATCGAGGCCACGCCATCCACACGATTGCCAAGGGTGCCAACCTCACGACGATGATGGCCGAGTTCCTGGGCAAGGAACCGGGCTATTGCCGCGGGCGTGGCGGCTCGATGCACATTGCCGACATTCCGGGCGGCAACCTGGGCGCCACCGGTGTCGTCGGTGGCGGAATTCCCACGGCAGTGGGTATCGCGCTGGCGCTGCAAATGCGCCGTTCGGATCGAATCCTTTTGTCCTATTTTGGAGATGGGGCCACGAACGAAGGGGAGTTCCACGAGTCGTTGAATATGGCTTCCACCTGGAAACTGCCCGTGGTGTTTCTCTGCGATAACAATCAGTACGGCATGTCGATGAACGTGTCCAAGGTAATGAACATCGCGCACATTTCTGAACGGGCGGCCAGCTACGGTATCCCCGGTCAGTCGGTGGACGGCAATGATGTACTGGCGGTTTATGAGGCGGTGCTGGCGGCCGATGAGCGCGCCCGCTCCGGACAGGGTCCCTCGCTTATCGACTTGATGAGTTACCGCTGGCGCGGACATTCCAAGAGCGATCGCAACCTGTACCGGACGCCGCAGGAAATCGACGAATGGAAACACAAGTGCCCCATCCGACGCTTCAAGCAAGTCTTAGTGGATGGGGGCGTAATGACGCGCGACGAAGTCGAAGACATCGATCAGGCCGCTAAGACCGCGATCGATCGTGCGGCTGAGGAAGCGCTGACCTTCCCTGAACCGTCGCCAGAAAATATGGAAGCCGAGGTCTATGCGCCATGACTGCAAACACAACCCGTGAAATCACTTATCTGGAAGCCGTGCGCGAGGCCATGGTCCAGGAA
>JADJRU010000044.1 GCA_016712105.1 Ahniella sp. | reverse complement strand
GTGGTCGCTGCAAAAGTAGAACGTCTTTCCCTCGCGTTCGGCGTGGAGAGCGGTCGCTTCGTCCACGGTCATTCCGCAGATGGGATCTTTGGTCACGGCTTTCGATTCGTTCATAGTCATGTCTCTTTCTTCGTGGTGGTGGTCACGATCTTTTGATTCTGGTTTTCACGTCGTTTCGTGTGAATCGAAAATTCGTGTGCCCGCTCGTCAGCCGCTTTTACGTTCGACTGGAAGCACGTGCACAACTCACTTTCGGTGATCTATCCTCTCTCGCTGGGAAAATATAGTTACAGATTTGTGTTAGCGACCGCTTACTTTTATCCAACGATTTACCGCCTTGAAACCTACGCACATTTCTGGCTAGTGGTGCGATCACCACCTCAAAGATGCACCACTCTCCAATTCTTGCCGGTTCTTCCCTCTCTCCCCTTGTGCGGGGCCGTGAGGTGATTCCGGCTGCGGCCGTCGAACGACCACTTTCTGAAGTGGGGGTTCCGGGAGCAAGGGCATTGCCGCACTGACCGGCACTTCTTTACTTCTTAAAGATCATCCTCGGCTCCGTCATATCCCCCGTCGCGACCGCTACCAGTTCCCACCCGCTCGCTCCGAACTCGTTCAGCCTGGTTTGCATATTCTGGGTATCAGGAAGCACCTCGATGATTTTGTACTGAAACCGTTTCGGCTCTTGAGCCTTCGCCGTGAACGGCTGCCCCGTCACAAGCAGGAACCCCAACACGCAGAAACTGACTCCTGCTATCAACCACGCTCCCGAAAGACGTACGTTCCGCATATCTCACCTCGCTTTGTTTTCTACTACGGATGCGCCACGCGCCAGTTGTGTTCTGTCCCTAGATCGACCTTGAAGGGTACCGACAGTCCCAGCTTCTTCCCTGTCGCGTCCATCTCTGTCTTCACGAGTCGCTCCGCCTCTTCCAATTCCTTCTCTGGCACTTCGAAGATCAATTCGTCGTGAACTTGGAGAATCACCTTGGTATGCGGTAGCTCGTGATGCAGCCGCTGATTCACGTTGATCATCGCCACTCGTTGATCACGTTGAGCGCTCGCGTGTCGGAGTGCACGTGGCCGGCCCCTCGGTCGTGGTCGTAGTGGAGGGTCCCCGCCGAACTGGCGGAGCGGAGACGCACTGAGTTCCGCTTCTCGCCAGGACGCCGGGCGTCGTCAGACCCGACGACTCTGAGACGCTACTTGTCCATCCCCTCCATTTTCATGCCCTTGCCGGCCTTCTTGTCACCTTTCATGTCCGTGTCAGGCTCCCTGCCCTTGCCACTGTCCATGGGTTTGTCACCTTGCATGCTCTTGCCACCCATCATGCTCTTGTCACCCTGCATACCCTTGCCGCCCATCATGCCTTTGTGACCCTTGTCACCCATCATGCCCTTGTCACCCATCATGCCCTTGCCGCCCTGCATGGTCTTGCCTTCTTGCATGGCCTTGCCGCCATCCATGGTCTCGCCGCCCTCCCCGGCCTCGACGCGGGCGGCGAGGAAGGACATGGACAAGAGCGTAACCACTGCGAGTGTGACGGTTCTGTACTTCATCATGGTGTAACCCTCCATTTTCTCTCTAGGTGTAGTGTGGATGAACTATCTCGGACAATATGGGAACTGGAGCGGCAGGGAGGGTCGCGCCCACCCTGGAGGGATGTGGGACCGGCCTCGTCGCTCGGTTGCCACCGTTCGACAGGGTCGAGATCGTGCCGCCTTCGTGGTAGGCGCATACGTGAAGATTGTTGTGATTGGTGCGGCGATACGTGAGCCGATGAATCGGCTACGGATAGCCGTTGACGTCGCGCCTCCAGACCCGCCGCCACGATTCGAAGCACTCGACCACGCATCAGCATCTCAGACATCGTGTCGCGGTCTCCTCATAACCAGCCGTTCGCAAATCCCGCCCGCCGTAAGCCGTTGGCGAGGTATGGGGCACTGTCGCATCAGTTGCCACAACAATCCCGTCCGATGATTTTCAATCATCAGAACGATCGGCCCTTTGATTAATCCCGTAATGCCACGGTGAGACCCACCACCCATACGGATTGCCGGGGGTTCCCGGGTGGGAGGGGTTGAACGAGGCTTTGAAGCCGTAGGAGTTGAACTCGGTCATCTTGGCCTGATGAATGCAAT
Organism: Ahniella sp.; assembly: GCA_016712105.1. Lineage (GTDB taxonomy): Bacteria > Pseudomonadota > Gammaproteobacteria > Xanthomonadales > Ahniellaceae > Ahniella. Next base: position 5,833 of record JADJRU010000044.1, on the reverse strand, counting down.
GGTGGAGTGCGGGCAGCACGATTTCTGGTGCGAACGGCAGCGAGGCCACCAACGCCCACGGGGCCAGGGTGCCGTCGTCGGGTCCGTACGGCACGCCGCGCCCCACGTAATCGAAGAACTGCCGATCAATGCCGTTTATGGTGATGGTGCCGGGGCCGGGACCCTCGCTTGCGGTAATGCCCCAGCAACAGGGCCCATAGTCCTTGAACCTGCGTGGGTTGTGGATCGCGTACTGTTGTTGCACATAGGTTGCGCGGCGGCTGTTCTCGAAATAGTCCAGGCCTTTCTCACGCATGAATGCGTCCTGAATACCGCGAAAGTCGATCCAGACAGGCGAGAGCTGGTGCGTGAACAACGGCCCGGCATACAGATAGTCATATCCATGCCAGTGTTCCCACCGGTACGTTGACGTCCACGCAGCGTAGCTGCTCTCGGGCAACGGACGAGTCGGCGATCCCAGCCCAGGATATACAGTAGCAGCGCCTCATCGTAGCCCTTCCCACCGGTAGGAGAAATCCACTTTCGGGCTTCCAGCCGTGCGTCACCGTTGCCCCGTGGTTTTGCGCCCACTGCCCAGTCCGCCCGGCGGTAGAGCGCGTCGGCGAGCATGCGGATTTCCCGTTCGTCCGGCGTGTCGCCGATCAAATACATTCCTGCCGTCAACGCGCCGGCCAGAAAAGGCGCTGTCCACCGTCGACAGCTCGCATTGCCAGGCGCGCCGGCCGGACTGCATGTCGAGAAAATGATAATAAAAGCCCTGGTAGCCGGTCGCGTCTGGTTCAGGGCCTTGCGGGCTGTTCCAGAAAAAACGCAGGGTCGCCAGCGTGCGTTCCACCGCCGCGGCCCGCGACATGAATCCGCGTTCGACACTGACCGGGTAGCAGGCTAACGCGAGGCCGGTCGCGGCAATGCTGGACGGCCAATCCGGCGCGGTCTTGTCGATCACCAGCCCGTTGACGGGATTCGTCTCGTGCAAAAAATACCCGAATGTGTCGCGCTGCAGCTTTTCCAGTTCGGCCTCGATGGTGAGCGTCCTGCTGCTCATGATTGCACCCGACTTTGTCGGCTCCGAGGTCAATTCAGTCGTCACGGCGACGGTGTGCGGCGGCAGCGCTGGTTCGGTCGGCTTTCCTGCAAACGGGTTCACTATCAGGGCTCTCTTTCACATGCCGGGGCGACGGGCTCGCCCAGTTCGCCATTAGCGTGTCGAATGGCTCGTCGAATTTGCTGATGCGGTCATCCGGTGCTCTACGACTTCTCCAGACGGTGCATGCTCACTGTGCCGCAACAACAGCCCCTCTGGTCTACAACAGGCAAGCTGGTCGCGCGATGCTCGTGGAGTTTCCGGCGCGCTTCTTCCACCGGCTCGCTTGCCCCACAACAAGCCGACAAGGGTCGCATGATCGTGTCGACGCGCACGTCCGACGCGCGCCGGTCCTCAGCCGCCACGCCGCAACACACGTCGCGTTCGGTGACGACGCCAACTAACTTGAGGTGTGCTGTATCCTCAACTACAGGCGCGCAGCCACAGCCTGAGTCACGCATCGCTTGCGCGGCCTGTTCCGCCGTATCGTGCGGCGTACAGCACGAAGACGCTTCAATTGGTGTCATCACATCACTACAACAACTCATGGTCTTGTCCTCCTTCAGTTTGTGAGATCGCCATGCAGCCGCAGCCACGGCACGAGGTTGATACTGGTGCCTTCAACCGCGTCCATCTACCTGGCTCCTCTTTCTGCGATGCTCCGTCACGCTATGCATCCCGACGCTCCATCAATGATGCTTGTAGTACCCCACCCCCTTGATGTCGTTCCATGATGTGGTCTGGTGGCAGCGATAACACTGGTTCACTTGAGCGGGCCCGCAGCACTGGGCTACTTGCGCATCTTCCTGCCTGGCAATCCTTTTCGAGATCATGTCGAAGTGCATCATATAGTGACTCGGCGGCGCCTGGTGGCACTGGGCACACTCGACCGACCGCGGAGAGGGATGGCGAAATCCGGCGATGGCCCATTGTGTCGTCCCGTGGCACGCCGCGCACTCGCCTCCAAAAAGACCTCTGTGGCGGTCTTTGGTGCTGTGACAGATCGCACAGTTCAATGTCATTTCGAGCGCGGTCACGGAAGGCAGCTTGGGCAGGGAACCCGGCAGGGTGACCTGGCGGACCCAGGCCACCAGCTGATCGGCGGCCTGCTTCTGCTCACTATCAGACGCCGATCGCTCCAACTGCTGCAACCCAATTTCCGCTAACGTCACATGATCCATCCTCGTCAGTCGTGCGGTCGTGCCCTGATGTTCGATATGGCATTGCGCACAATGGCCAATGTTCACGTGAAACGCGGTGGGTTGACGTTGCAGCAGTGTGTCATTGTTGGCATGGCAGCCGATACATTTCACATCGACCGGTCCTCTCACGGGCGTGTGACAGGCGGCGCAATTGTTGTCGAGCGATGCATGCGCCACCGATAGGTTCCCCGGGCGCACCTGCCTCTGCCACAGAGCGACGTCGTTGGCTCCCGATTCCCACAGAGCGGCCAGCGCCGCCGCCGTGGCGAAAAGGAGGACGAGTAAGAGAATGGGTTTCTTCATCTATACGCTCAGCTGAACCACCTGAGTCCGAAATGAATCCCCGACCAGATATGGAGCAGCAGCAGGACATAGAGCACGCAGGATGCTGCGATATGCAGCGTCAGAGATCGGCTGAACCAGCGTTTGAACAACTCGTGCGTGCGGATCGCGTATTCCAGGTCCGCTACGCCATCGGCCGTGCGGATGACCTCGCCGGCTGGGCCGCCGAATGGGAGCTCGATTCCCAGCGATGCCAGGCTCGCTGCCAGGACGGGTGTCTTGGGAAGGACTCTCATTTCAGCAGGGGAGTGCTCAAGCACTCCCCACGCACTGTCGAGATCGCCCCTGGCGGTCTGCAGCAGGATCAATTTGTCTTTGATCTCATGAGTGACAAAGGTGAGCAGATAGCGCACCGCAAACCCGCTCACGACGACGAGCAGCATCACTGCCGTCAGCGTGATTCCCAGCAAGCTGTCGAACTTGTGACCCGCGTGAATGAGCGCGAGCAAAGGGCCAAAGATGCCCGCGTAGACGTGCAGGGCAAGCAACGTCTGCATCGACACGTGCGGTGTGATTCGAGCCTTGAGGAAGCGAATACGCTTGACGATCGGATACGCGAGCGGGACGAGCATGAGCACGGCCCCCGCGATCCCGAACACTGCCCCCATCCGCTGCCCGCAAAGCGCGGCGAGCGGTGGAAGAGGAACGCCGAGCCAGGCCAGCAACAAGACGCCGAGGATGCCGCTGACGACGATGCGTTCACGTTCCTTCATGGCTATGCCTCCACCGCGATGTCACCCTTCGGCTTCGCCTGGCAGGCAAGAATGATCTTGTTGGCTATGTCGTCAGCATCGAGCGCGTCCTGCACCGCCATCTCGACTTCGCCCGACGTCATTTTCACTTTGCACAGGCCGCAGGTGCCCACGCGGCACGAGAAGTCGATTCCGATGCCGAGTTCTTCGGAGAGTTCGAGAACGGTCTGACCTTCGTGAATCTTCGACGACTTGTTGTTTTTTGAAAACGTGACCAGCGGGCCGGTCGCAGGGGCAGTCGGTTTAGCGGTAGTCCCAGCGGCGGCCGGGGCGGGCTTGGGTGCGCCGAATGCTTCGGTCTTCACGCGGTCCGGAGGAATTCCGAGCTCCGTGAGGATGGCCTTGGTCGAGTCCATCATCGATGGCGGCCCACACAGGTGGATCCTCCGCGAAACGAGGTTGGGGACCGTCTGCATGAGCAAATCCTTCGTGAGCCGCCCGCGCGGGCCCTTCCAGTCCGTCCCTTCTGCCTTCGAGATCGTGACCGCGACGTGCAGCTTTGGATTCCGGTGCTGAAGCGCGGCGACTTCGTCCGCAAAATGAAGTCGGCCGGAGTGCGGCACATGTAGATAAAGAAGATGTCTCCGGCCCATGCCCGCTCCGTGAGATAGCGCGTGATGCTCATCATGGGCGTAATGCCCACGCCGCCGGAGACAAGCACGATGCTGTCGGCCTCTGCTCCGGTAAACGTAAATTTTCCGACCGGGCCTCCCGCTTCGATCTGGTCGCCCACCTTGAGCAGATCATTAATGTGACGGGAAACGGCGCCCCGTGGCTCACGCCGCACGCTCAGCTCGACGTAATCCCGCTGCGTCGGGGAGGACGAGATGGAATACGAGCGGTTCATTCTCGCGCCGCCAATCCAAAATGCGACGTTGAGGAACTGACCGGGCACAAACGTGAAAGGCAGCAGGCCGTCGTTGGACAAAGGCAGGAGGCGAAACGTTTTCACGCTTGGCGTTTCCGTGACGATGCTCCCCACGCGGAACTGCCCTCGCCAATTCGCAGTCAGGGGAGGCGCGGAGCTCGCGGTCGGAACGGGGATCGCGGATGACTCTTCGCGCGATGGCGCTGATGCCGCTGGCGTTCCGAGCGCGGCAGGCGGCGAACCTCCGGCAGCAGGTGGGGCTGCCCCCAGCAACTTCCGCTTAGCCCAGGGGCCCTCTTCGCCGGCTCGCCGGCCCGGTCAATTTCGGGAGCGCCCTTGTAGGCCGCGGTCTCGCAAGGTGCCGGAGGGATCGGATCCTGCTCGACCCGGCGGTTTTGCGGCATCTCCGCCACCCGGCGCGGCTGGCGGTGTGGGAGGCGAAGGCGGTGCGGCAGATGGTGGTGTCCCTCCAGCCTGAGGTTTCCCTCCGGCTGGCGGAGCGGACGGCCCGGGCGCTCCGGCAAGCGGCGGTGACGCGCCGGGCGGCGGCGGTTTCGTGTCGGGATTGAGACGTCCAAAGAGAGGCCACGGCGCGGCGCATCTTGAAGAAGTACATGGCGACCATTGCGAGTGCGAACACGATGAGCAGCCCCATCGTGAAGAGGTGAAATGGCGTAATCCCAAGAAGCGCATGCAGCTCGTCGCGCGGGATAGGAGACGCGAGGTTCATCTCGCGTTTGAACCACTGCAGGGCCACGTTGCGGGTGACCTGTCCCTCGCTCAGCGCTCGGTGCGTCCGCCAGTCCGCTTTCAAATTGGGCAAGGCCCTGTCGCATGTGCTCGGTCGCTTGTTGCATGGCCGAGTAGTCATCATCTGAGGTTGCACCGGCGAGCTTCTCCAAGCCGGAAGAGAGACGTGCGGCCCCCGCCTTCATTCGTTCATGCGCCAACTGCTCGACCTCGGCACGCTGTTCGGGCGGCAGATCCGGCACATCCATCAGTAAGGGGTAGAGTTCCTTGGGTGGCGGCGTCCCCATTTTCTTCATCATCTCGTCCATGCCACCGTCCATGCCGCCTGGCGGCCCCATACGGCTGGGCCCTGGGCCGCCACCGGCTGCGGACTGGTTTCCACCCATACCGCCGCCCGGAGCCACACCCGCCGCATTCACGCCAGCAGCCTGATTGGCTGTGCCCGGTTGAGGGTGGTGTTGTTTGGCATGCTCGTCGGGCCCTATCTAGCCGCATTAGCGGGCGTGCCTAGCACCAGAATTGTCGCCAGTGCCAGGACGCAAACGTTACGGTGAGATACTTCGTGATTGTCGTCACGCCTCTACTAGCGCATCTCGCGGGGACCTGTCATGGGACCCGTGCCCTCTGGACGCATGCCACGAGGCCCCATCATGTGTCCCATTCCCTTTTCAATCGGACACTGTCCTGTCTTCGCAACCACCGGACAGTCTTTCGCTATCTGTCGCTGGCAGTCCTCGCTCGACTTCCCCGTTCTCACACAGTCCGCCATCTTCTGGTACATATCCGCCATGTCTTTGCGCAACTCAGGTGACATCTGGTCCGTCATGGACTGCGA
>JADJRU010000043.1 GCA_016712105.1 Ahniella sp. | reverse complement strand
CATGAAGAACGTGTTCGAGTAGCCATTACCATGGGCAGTGAAATGATCTTTGGAGGAAAATGCAACGAACACACCGCCGCATATCAGCATTGTGTCGACGATGTACCGTTCGCGCCCCTTTCTTGAGCGCTTTCTGGCCGAATGCCTTCAGGCCCTGGCCGAGTTGGAATGCGCCGAGTTTGAAATCGTGCTCGTCAACGACGGCTCGCCGGATGATTCACTCGACTATGCATTAGAGCGCCGCAAGGATATTCCCCAATTGGTCGTGGTGGATTTGTCGCGCAATTTTGGCCACCACAGTGCGATCGTTGCGGGGCTCAGTCTGACTCGCGGAAGCTTGATCTTCTTGATCGACTGTGACCTGGAGGTTTCGCCTCTGACCTTGCCGGAGTTCAAGAGAAAGCTCGATGCTTCAGGCTCGGACATGGTGTTTGGTTATCAGGAGGCGCGCAAGGGAGGCTGGTTCGAGAAAGTTAGCGGAGGGCTCTTCTACAAAGCGTTCAATTTGCTCAGCGACATCAGGATTCCGGAAAACGCTGCCACCGAGCGGATCATGACTCGCCGCTATGTGCAAGCCCTGTTGCAATTGGGTGACCGCAATCTGTTTCTTGCCGGCATGATGAGTTGGACGGGTTTTCAGCAGTTGGGCTTGCCGCTGAAAAAGAAACAGCGCGAAGGCCGCAGCACATACACCTTGCTGCGGCGTGTTAGTTTGATGGTGAATGCCGTCAGCTCGTTCTCAGCCCAGCCTCTGGTTTGGATGTTCAATGTCGGTTTGACCATCACGGGCCTAAGCTTCCTGTACGTGTTCTACCTATTGCTGCGCAAGATTCTGTTCGACGACGCCTTGCTGGGGATTCACCTCTGTGGTGGCGCTGACCGCGCTGAGCTTGGGCATCGTGACCACAGGTCTGGGAGTCATAGGGATCTACCTTGGCAAAGTGTTCAGCCAAGTTCAAAACCGGCCGACCTACATCGTCAAGGACGTCCATCGATGAACACGCTCCTGGGCGTCATGGCCCGAAGCGCGAACGGAAAGCCGAGTATGACAAAAATTTCTCAACTCGATTCAATGACGGACGCCTATAACCAGGTCTACATGCTCGACAACAAGTTGATGCAACAGTGGTACCCGCGCAGCGCGTGCTCGCTGCCGCGCACGGCTTCTCGCTGCTTGAGCTCGGCCTTCGCGCAGCATTTCCAGCGTTGCTGGTGATCGAGGTTCGCCCGTGATGGTCAAACGCTTTCGCTCACGCTTCGATCTGCCCGGGTTCGATATCGTGACCAACTACTTCGAGGACTTTGATACCGACGAATGCTTCGACCACATCAACATGGGCTTCGTGTTGGAACATGTGGATGGCCCGGCGCTGATCGTGCGGCGCTTCAAGAATTTCCTGAAGCCGGGGGGGGCGATCTTCGCAGCAGTGCCTAACTGCGAGGCCTTGTATCGGCGTATCGGGCACGCTGCGGAGCTACTGCCTGATCTGACAGTGCTGTCGGACGGCGATCGGCAGTTCGGACACCAGCGCTATTTCAGCGTGGATACCTTCACCCGGCTCTTCGTCGAAGCTGGTTAACAGATCATCATGGCCGAAGGTATCCTGCTCAAGCCAGTGACCACCGGTCAGCTGATGCAACTCGACCTCAGCCCGGCAATTCTGCAGGGGCTGATGACGGTTGGGGTCGACTACCCTGAGCTGAGCAACGCGATCCTGCTGCAAGTTCGGCCCCGGGAGGTCGCCTGACGATGCAGGGCTTCGGGCTTGTGTTCGACCATTTTGGCCTGGCTACACGCGATGCCGAGAAGACGCTGGCTTTTAACCGGCCGTGCTGTTCGACCACCGGTCCGTAAGTTTTTATATGGTGCGCGGCTTCGGCCTTATCGAAATCATCGAAGACCCCTCATGAGCGAAAGATCTTCTGCAGACGGTTACAGTGCCGTGTTCGCTGAAGTGGCAGCCATGGAGGGCAAGGCCGCAAGCTTCGGCGATGAGGTCAAGGTGCTGGTGCTGCGCCAGATCACCGTTGAAGGCGTCGATTACGCTGATCAAGCACTACCTTTACCCGGAACGGATCCGCCCTCTGATCGAGTTCGGCGGCTACGGCACGATGGCTCGGGACGTGCTTTGCCCCCGACGGCGCGGTGGCGCGTAACGACCCTGACCTTGATCGTGCTCGTGCTCGCGCTCGAAGACTTGACCCGAACTACGGCGCCCCGGGCTGGCAGCACGATGCCGCGCGCGCCGAACTGGCCGTTTCGAGTTGCTGGTCGGCAAGACACGGGCAACGATAGCGGTACTAATCCCCATTCCGCCGCAATGGCCCGAGAAGGGTCTCGTGACCGACGCACAAGGCCACGATCTGGCTGCCCAGATTGGCGAGCTGAACCGGTTCATCGTCGAATCGGTGCGCACGAACGCACCGCGGTTCGTGCTGATGGACTGGAACCGCTATTTGCGCAGGCTCGGCGCCGACGCTGCGCTCGATCCCCGTGGCCGCTATCTGTGGCGGGCGCCTTTCCGGCGTGCATTTCTTGATGCATGGGCGCAGCAACTGTCGCGTGGTCTGTGCGCTGAAGGGACGGGCGAAAAAGGTCTTGGTCCTCGACTGCGATAACACGCTGTGGGGGGGTGGTTGGCGAGGACGGCGTCGATGGCATCCAGCTTGATGGCCACCAGTACCCCGGCCGTGCCTTCGTCGACTTCCAGACCACGGTGTTGCACCTGGCCGAACGCGGAGTGATGGTCACCCTTTGCAGCAAGAACAACGAGGGTGACGTCTTCGAGGTGCTCGACAAGCACCCGTGGAGCCGGATCAAACGCGCCCATCTGGCTGGCTGGCGCATAAACTGGAACGACAAGGCATCGAACATCGTCGAGTTGGCCGAGGAGTTGAACCTGGGTCTCGATTCGTTCGTTTTCATCGATGACAACCCGGTCGAGTGCGGGCTGATCACCCAGATGCTGCCGCAGGTGACGGTGCTGCAGGTGCCGAAGAAGCTGCACGAACTGCCGGCGCTGCTGCTGCGCGACGGCCTCTTCGACACCTTGCGTTTCACCGAAGAAGACAGGAAGCGTGCGCAGCTATATCAGGGCGAGAGCCAGCGCAAGAGCGCCCGCGGTTCCTTTGACAGCATCGACGCGTACCTGCAATCGTTGCAGACGGTAGCGGTGATCAACCGCGCGAGCGCGGCCTCGATCCCGCGCATCGCGCAGCTGACGCAAAAGACGAACCAGTTCAACCTGACCACGCGCCGCTACTCTGAGCAAGACATAGAGGCTTTCATCGCCGACCCGGATGCTGCTGTCTATAGCCTCACGGTGCGCGACCGCTTCGGCGTGCTGGGTTTGGTCGGTGCGCAATTGATTGTCGGATGGAGGAGCGACGGCACGGGTCGACTTACATTGCTGATGAGCCGCCGCGTGCTTGGACGCCGACTGGAAGACGCGATGATCGGATACTGTTTCGCCGAGATCCGTGCCACGCGCTCCGGTGGGCGCGATGGGAAGCCGAGTATCCCGACTGCCAAGAACGCGCAGGTTGCCGATTTCTGGCCTCGCTCAGTTTGCCGAACTCGACGTGGTCGACGGCCGACAGCCTTACGCTCGTGACGCCGATGTACCTGTCGGGGGCGCCACTTTCGTCACAATTGAAAAGTTGGCCAACTTATGGCTGCACCGAATATTGAGGATAAGTTCTTCGCCATCCTGTCGTCGCTGCTCAACGTGCCGCGTGATCGGCTCAGCCGAGAGAGCTCGCGGAAGACGCTCGAACCGTGGGACTCGCTCAAGCACATGCATCTCCGAGGAGTTCGGCATCGAGTTTGACGACAGTGAAGTATCCGATCTGGGCAGCGCCACCGCGCTGCTCGACTCGATCACCGGAAAACTGGATACATGAGCGACTTGTCGAGCCGGCCTGTAGTGATCTTCGGCACCGGCGAGCTGGCACAGCTTGCCCACTTTTATTTCACCCACGATTCGGCGCGGCAGGTGGCTGGGTTCACCGTCGATGCGAAGTACATCGACGCACCGGAGTATCTCGGGCTGCCGCTAGTGCCCAGCGAAGCGCTCGAGGCGTACTTTCCCCCGGATCGTTTCGATCTGTTTATCGCCATCGGCTACAGAGGGTTGAACACGTTTCGTGCCGACCGCTGCGCAGGGTAGTGCAACGCGGCTATCGCCTGGCCAGTTATATCAGTTCGCGCGCCTCGGTTTGGCCGGACCTAAAAATCGGCGACAATTGCCTGGTCATGGAAGGCAACGTGATCCAGCCCTTCGTCAAGATCGGTCATGGCGTGATCATGTTCTGCAGCAGCGTCGTCAGCCACCACGTCGAGATCGGCGACTACTGTTTCATCGGCTCGGAGGCGACGATCTCGGGCGGGGTGACGATCAGTGCCAACAGCTTTATAGGCGTCAATGCGACGATCCGTGAAAAACTGACCATCGGCTGCACCGCATCGTCGGCGCCGGTACGCTGATCATGAAGGATACGGTGGATGGTAGCGGTTACCTCGATCCGGGAACTCCGGATTCCGGTATCCCGAGTCGCCGCCTGCGATCGTTGCTCTAGGGGTCGCCATGCAGAACAAGCGCGTGGCCATCCTTCAGTCCAACTACATTCCCTGGAAGGGCTATTTCGACATCATTCACGACGTTGATCTGTTCATTTTCTATGACGATCTGCAATTCACCAAGAATGATTGGCGTAACCGCAACAAGATCAAGACTGCACAGGGAGTCAAATGGCTCAGCATACCGGTGGGTACGAGTGCCAATCGTTTGATTTGCGAGGTTGCGATGGAAGATTCCAGTTGGCAGCGCTCGCATTGGGACAGCTTGAAGCAGCAGTACGGCAAATCCCCATATTTCAAACTGTATCGGCCTTTTCTTGAGGAGGTTTATCTCGGTAGGCAGTGGGCGAACTTGTCTGAACTGAACCAGTATCTGATTCGAACCATCTCGCACGATATCCTGAACCTCCACCTCAGTTTGCGATTCTCAGGAATTTCAACTCACTGGGCAAAAGCTGGACAGATTGCTCGACTTGATCCGCAAAGCGAGGCGACTCGCTATGTTTCAGGGCCCTCAGCCAAGGATTATGTCAAGCCGGAGCGATTTGTCGAGTTGGGCATTGACTTGGTGTGGAAAGACTACAGCGGATACCCGGAGTACACCCAGTTTCATCCACCGTTCGAGCATGGCGTAACCATCCTGGACTTGCTGTTCCATACCGGCCCGGACGCACCCTGGTTCATCTGGGGTTGGCGGGATTCACCCTCGAGCCAGCAGAAGCCAGCGTGACATCGGCACGTGAGGAAATGATATGGCAAAGAGACTGCTCCATATCCTCGGTGGCGGACCATGGCAGGTTCAGATGAGGCGGTGTCCCGCACGTAGTTGAAGGCGAGGCATAGATTTGGGATGCTGGGTCCCGACGGTTCACGGCTGGCCGGACGGAATGGAGGTTTGAAAGCCCGACGTTCGGGTCCATCGTCAGGATGGTCCGGGTCGCGTCAGTTTGTGTGGCTGGCTCGTTTGGAGATAGCTCGAATCGCGAAAAGCATAAGATGGCGCCGGAGGAGACAACTTTCTGACGGCCGTGAGATCGGCCCAAAAACCAAGCCATGAATCAATGTCGAATCTGTCAGAACGAAGCCGCCAACCCGGTTTTCCAAGCCCGAAATGATGATCGGCCTGCGCGATCAATTCACCTACTTCTGAGTGTGCCCGCTGCGGTTGCGCGCAAATTCAGGACGTGCCGCCGAATCTGAGAAGTACTATCCGGACAATTACTATTCATTT
>JADJRU010000042.1 GCA_016712105.1 Ahniella sp. | reverse complement strand
CGGCGGCAGATCATTCGTCACAACCGGCTTTTGCGGCTCAACAGGCGGTGTCGTCGGTTTCGGATCGGGCGTCGCGACGGTGCGGCACTGCTGACGGGCATCGTCGGCGACACCTTTCATGTCCGGAACTTGCGCGATGACCGCGGCAGCCTGAGGATCATTGAACCAACGCATCGCTTCCGCGCACTGATTGGTCCGGAACGCCGCCAGTCCGAGGTAATACTGCGGCACATACGGTGCGAACCGCTGGCCATAGAGCCGCACGCGCGCAGCCGGTGTCGTCGATCCGGACATCGCTTCCTGCATGAGTCGCTCGACATCGGCCCAGTTGCCGTCGGCGGCCGCTTCCTGACCGCGAGCGTAATCCTGCTTGTAATCCGCGCGCACCGGGCCGGCCGCGAGCACAAGCGCCGCGGCAAGCAGGATCAGGCGACCGTCAAAGCCCGGCACGACGCAGATACTCCTCTTTGCTGAGCGCCGGGAAATAGGCCACGACCTGAGCCTCGGATTTTGGTTTCAGTTCGCCGACCTGAGTGATCGTCCGCGCCGAAGGGTGCTTGAATGTCACGCGATAGACCCCGGCAGGCACGTTCAGCACCAGCGGCGTGCTGCGGTCGGCGGGCAAGGTCACCGGCTGCGAACTCGCACTGTTCACGACACTCTCGACCTCGCCCCAGGGTGCGGCGATCAGGATCAGCCGGCCGGCACTTTCGGCCGGCGCGACGCTGCTCTTCGGCAGCCAATCGACTCTTGATCTCGGCGAACTGCGTTCGGACCCCGGCCACGGCCGGATCGTTCGTGAATCGCGCTCCGTAGGTTCCGAGCAGTCGCTCGAAGACCGCAAACTCGGTGCCGGACGCCGCGGATTGTGCGGCACCCAGCAACGCGTCGAGCAAGCGTTTACGGGCTGTCAGTGCGTCCACATCGCGGGCATTCGCCTGGAGTAACTGCCCGATCGACGCGATCGCCCGTTCGACATCAGCCGGCACCAAGGGTTGTGCCGCGGCAATACCGAACACAGCCTCGATCTGCTCGCCACGCTTTTCCTGTTGGGCACGATTGCTGATTTGAGTGGCCACTTCGCCGACCAGCGCCCGCAAGCCGGCATCCGTTGGATGGGCGGCACTGGCTTCGCGGACCAGACGATCAGCGGCCACAAAATCTTCCGCGGTCAACAGCGCGCGGATCTTGCCCGCAGAAGTGATCGGCAAGTCTGCCAGCAGCTTTTTCGCTTCCGCGTTGTTGGGGTCGAGCTTGAGGACTGCGTTGGCCAGGTCCCGCGCGTTCTTGCCGGGCGGCGAGTACAACGCTCCGTCGAGCACGGCATTCTGTGCATCGGCCAGCGCGGTGGCGAGTTTGCGTTCGGCATCACCCAGTTGGCCTTCGGCGCTTAATTTCAGGGCGCGGGCATCGGCATTGGCAGCATCAATGGCCAGCGCAGCGTCGGCTTGGCGTACGGCACTGGCTGCCCGATTGCTGTCCAGATCCTTGCGGCCGGCACGGTTCAGCGCCGTGACCAGATCAGCGCGCCGCTGGGCGAGTCCAGCGTGCCGAGGATCCGCCGCCTCGGCATCACGCAAGCTTTCCAGTGCCGAATCGCCAGTTGGTGCCAACAATTTACCGGCACGAATCTGGGCTTCCAGGCGGGTATAGATCTGATTCATTCGCCCGTCGAGTTCGCGGGCAACCCGAACCTTGTCCACTTCGGCACTGAGCGAGCGCCAGTCCGGATCGTTGCCCAGATCGGATTCCAGCAGTTTCAACTTCGCCTCGGCGTTGGCCACGTCAGCCCTCGCCAGATCGGCTCGGATGGGATCCAGCACACGACTGAGCAGTCGACTGCGAAACGCCTTGACTTCGGGATGCGCAGGCGCCAAACGCTGCGCACTGTTCAACAGCGCGTAAGCACTGTCCGCACCGAACGGCCGACCGGCGGCGAGTGCGGCTTCCGCATTCCCCAGCAGTCGCTTGATTTCAGCGGCATTGGCTTTCGCCGACTGAGCGTCGGCAATGGTTTTCTGAAGCGCCTGAACTTCCGGTCGGTCACCGGCCAGATTGGCAGCAAAATTCTGCAGCATGGTGGCGCGATCAAAGTTCTCGGCCGTCACCGACTCCTGGGCCGTCGCGAGCAAGGCCGCGAGCAAGGCTTCCTGGCGTTTGGTGGTGCCACTGTATCCCGGTGCCAGTTCCTGGGCTTCGCGCGAGGATGTCGAGTGTTGTCACCCAGTGGCGGCGGCACCAGTTTGTCGCCGGCGATCTGGCTGTCCACCACCGCCAGCAAACCGTCGACACGACTCTTGATCTTGGGGTCGATTTCCTGAGTTCCGCGCATGCCCAACCAGAGACCGACCGCAACCAATACGGCCACGAGCAGGCCGATGCCGGCCATCAACGGAGTCCGCGACTTCGGCGGCGGTGCGTCCGCCATGGGCATGTATTGCGGCACCGGTGTCGGTGTTCCCGCTGCCGGCATTACCGGACTGGACCGTTCACCGGTCCGCCCAGCAACCTGCCCGCCCACCTGGGTCGGCACGTTCGAACCCGGGGCCGGCAATCGACCGGAAGGCATCGCTGCCTGGCCGGTTCGGCGCACGCCATGGGGCTGCTGCAGGTCGCCCGCTGTTTGCGAGCTGATGGAAAAACCCAAGGCCCGCAACTGCTCGGACGAACTCTGGTTCGGATCCGCCTGCAGCCTGGCCCACAGGGTTTCGTTTGCGATCACCACCGCCTTGAGCGCTTTCGTGAACTCTTTCAGGTTCGCGAATCGGTCGTCGCGGTTCTTGGCGAGCATCCGGTCGATGATCGACTGGAACTCCCCGAACGCAGCGGGCAACGGCGGCGGCGCGGTGGTCAGATGCGCCATCAGCACCGCAATCGGCGTATCACCGCCAAAGGGCGCGTTGCCGGTGAGCAACTCGTAGAACATGATGCCCAGGCTATACAGATCGGAGCGACCATCCACTTCGAGCGCGTTGATCTGCTCGGGGCTCATGTAGGTCGGCGTTCCGACCAGCATGCCGGTCTGGGTCAGGCGCGTCTGCTGCGCATCTTGCTGGCGGGCGATACCGAAGTCGGTGAGGACCGGCGTCGACTCGTCGCGGAACATGATGTTGGACGGCTTCAGGTCACGATGGATGACCCCGTGGTCATGCGCAAACTGCAGGGCGCCGGCGATCTGGACCACAATCGCCACGGCCTCGGCCAGCGACAAACCATCGCGCATGCGTTCGTGCAGCGTGCCGCCATCGAGATACTCCATGGCGATGTAGGTCGTGACATCACTTTTGACGATGTCATAGACCGCCACGATATTGCGGTGCGGCAACTTGGCCAGCGTGCGCCCTTCCATGAGGAAACGACGCTCGAACTTTTCGATGTCCTCGATGTTCCGGCGCATGACCTTGAGCGCGACCTTGCGGTCGAGCGAGGTCTGGATGGCCAGAAACACAATAGCCATGCCGCCAACGCCGAGTTCGCGGACAAGCTCGTAGCCCGGGATGTTGACGTGCTGGTCTTGACTCATTGGGTACGCTGAATTTGGCCGATCATAACATTCGCGAACGCCATGACCAGACCGGAAAAGTGGCCCGATATGCCACGATGGCATGGTCCGGCATGAATATTTGCCCCCCATTGGCTTGTTCTGTCGGGGTCGCCGGACATAAGCTCGGGCCGCCGGGCCGGATTTACCGGCCTTCAACACAAGTTAATGAGGAGTTGCCCCATGCTCAAGAAGTCCCTGCTCGCCAGCGCCATGCTGCTTGGCCTTTCGGGTTTTGCCCACGCTCAGGATGAAGAAGCCTCGGCGCCGTGGACAACCACCCTCACCGGTACCCTGACGTCGGACTACGTCTTCCGTGGCGTGTCGCAGTCGCAGGAATCCGCCGCCCTCCAGGGCTCGGTCGAAGTTGGTCACGAATCCGGCTTCTATGCCGGCGTCTGGGGTTCCAGCGTCGACTTCACGCCGAAAGATTCCGATTTCGAAGACGACGCCAACTTCCGAAGTGGACCTGTATGTCGGCTACAGCTGGGAATTCGGTGAAGGCTTCAGCGGCGACGTCGCCCTGACGCGTTACATCTACCCAGGCACCGAAGAAGGCTACGACTACGACTACAACGAAGTCATCGGCACGTTCGGCTACAACGACATGGTGTTCTTCACGGTCGGCTACTCGAACGACGTGTTCAACTCCAGCGAAACCGGCATCTACTATGCCACTCAGCGGCAACTACGCGTTGCCGTGCTGGGAACTGGAGCTGACCGGCGAAGTCGGTCGTTACACGTTCGACAGCGACATCGGCTTCGACGACTACACGCACTACGGCTTCGGCGTCGGCCGCTCGTTTGGCCCGCTCTCGACCAGCGTCAACTGGGTCAACTCCGACGGCAACGGCGAAGACAACTTCGGCGAAGGCGCCGATGCCCACTGGCTGGCCACGATCTCGCTCGAAACCAATCTGTAAGGTTCAGGCAAGATC
>JADJRU010000041.1 GCA_016712105.1 Ahniella sp. | reverse complement strand
CCCGTTTCGTTCTGAATACCGTCCTTGTCGATATTCGTGGTCTTGGCTCCAGCCTGCTGGAGGTGCACACGCACCATGTGCTCTATCTGCGGGGTCAGAAGATGCAGGGATGTGACGTAATCACGCTCATAACCTGCGAAGAGGGCCTTTCCGAAAAGCACAGACCGATCCTTGGGAACGATCGGCGATTGGCGGGCTAGGTCAACGAAGTCAGCTTCACGCAGTCGATGTTCCAGCAAAAGCACTTCCAGCGCCGGCCAGATGTCACCCTGCACCACGATGCTAACCAAGATGCCGTAGTCACGGATCATCTCGGCGCGGATAGCGATCTCATCGTCTTCCGTAGGTTCTGCCCCCATGCTCATCGCTGGCCGCTTGGCGATAACCCGACCATCGTGGCTCATCACGGTGGCTGCGAACAATAGCATTGCAGGGGAATTGACGCATTCGTTCCACGCACTGTGCGAGATCTTCTGCGTTTGCCCCACGGTGCAGATTTGCAAACGCCAGTAGCGCCTCCTGAGCCGACTTTCCAGATACAGACTTTCTCGCGTTCTCGACGAGCTGAGTGATGTCGACGCCGGGCGTTCGGATGACACCCATCTCTCCCAGCGATTTCTCACCAGAGTCGTTCAGATGAGTTCGCAGCTCTGCGATCCGCTCATCCACCCGGTGCGTGATGCGCTCCGCTCTGGGAATCATTCGATAGGTCTGGATGGCGTTTTCGTAGAAACTGGCAGCCACCATATAACTCGGACTATCCGACGAAGCCTGTGCAACGGCCCTTGACCCCACCCTTCGGCAACCGACGCCGTCATTTCGGCCGCTTTGACTGCGTCAGGGGACAGTTCCATACCAATCGGCAGCAGCAGAAGTATTCTCGCGCCCTATGCAGGTCGCCTTCACCATCGAACTCACGGGCCAAAGCTTCCAGTTTTTCGCCAAATCGCCTCGGTGCGTTCTCCCCAAACCGTTGGACTTCGGGAGATCAGCCAACCAGCCTCCGAAGCAGTCCATCCTGTCGGTTTGCCGCAGTGAATGCAGCGATGATCGAGGACTTCCATTTGCTCGAGTCGGTCGCCGGAGCCATCCCCGAGCATCCGGGCCAAACTGATCGCTCCGGGGCCAGCAGTCTCGGCCACCGCGGATCCGGTTTCCGCGTCTAGCGGATGGCTCGATAAGCGTCGATGGCCAGTGCGGACGAGGCACTGCGGGGTTTACCTTCAACCAAAACCAGGTCGGCAAGCCGCGCCCTCAGCCAGTGGTCGTCCACCGCATCAGCGATCTGTGCGAAAACGTGATGTCTGCTTCAGGTAGGTCATCAGGGATTACCGACCGGCGGTCGTGGAACACGGCGAAGGGTTTGGAGGGTTCGTTACGACTCGACGGCGAAAAAAGCATCATCGAGCAGGCGTCAGCAAGCAACCAGCACCTTGCCGTGCGCAGTACGGCCCTGCTCGATCGCACCGCGAGCGGCCGCCGAGAGGCCCACCACATTGCCGAATACCCTTCGCGGGATGCTTGGGCGATCGCCTCCTTCCAGCCGGAGCCAGCAAAGTCTCGGGCCGTTATGACGAGATCCTCTGGTGGCGCTGATTGGTCATCGACCGTCACCTCCCATGAAGCGATAATGTGCGCCGCCGCTCGCCCTGGCGCTCGACCTTGCCACCCGTGGTCAGGTCGGCGATCGAGGCGTTCCATGGGCCGTCGAGATGCCCGTGGCGGCAGGACGTCGGCCTGGCATGCCAGCCGGGATGAGTGCTCAGATATTCGACGATGGCGTGGATTGGCCCGGCGCGATGGTCAGCGCGGTTCGGCGACTTTTGAGGTATTGGCCCTCGTTGGCGGGAATGGGGTCGAAGTCGAGCGAGGTTGGGGCGTTGCAGCGCTGGTGGTGCGACCAGTGCGCAGGCACGGGTTGAAGCCTCGCCGTGAAGTCGCGATGACTTCTTCCTCGTATCGCTGGTGGTTCAGTTCCGATAGGCGGCGCGGCACTTCGAGGCCGGCGTCACTGATGGTGAAGCGGAGGCGGTCGTTTTCGGGGAGATATGGGACTGCGTGGTATCCGTGCTCCAAGTCGAGGCCATCCCAGCCGTAGGCGCGAGCAACGGCGAGGTCGATTTCACGATGCAACTTGCGCATCGTCTCCATTCGGGGATCGTCGTCCGACTGATCGTGGAAACGGTTGTAGAGATGGGTGAGGCCGACCGATTCGCCTACCATCAACGACTCACGGTGCATGTGATAACGCTCGCCGAGGCTTTCGAGTTCTTCGTTGCCATCAAGGGCAGGCATCGCCCACGTTTCCAGCGCATACGATGTGGAATAGTTCAGTGTCGATGCGCCAAGCGTGCCACATGTCCAGAACGCCCATTCTTGATGGTGGCTGGATTGCAAAACGGCGAACTCCGACCAGCGTCGCAGGAAATAAATCTTCGTTTTCGTGTTGTAGATGTTGTTCGTCGGAACCTTCCTGAAGGTGACGTGTTTCGTCACCCGGTTGCCGACGCAAGCAAGGTTTCGCGCCGCCACTTCATCACCATGCTGGACGGAGATCCCAGAATTTCCAGAGCAATCTTGGTGGATTTGGCCCGTCAAACCATCCCGATAAGGTTTGACCAGTTCCTCAACGCGGCGGAATGCCGCACCGTATTGCCGTGCTTGTGCTTCCGGCCAATCTCGGAAGTAGATGACCCAGCGATAGGGTTCCAGTCTCGGCATGGTGTTGAGGTCTTGCCCGTTGAACAACGGGAAGATCACCTCCGCAGACGATGGATCGACCGCGAGCATTTCTGCGCGCTCTTCGCCTAAGCTCGAAGCCGCGCCCCTGATGTCCTGCCCTTGTGAGAACGTCCCTTCAATGCCTTCAGCTTCAGCGGGCGCTTGATCTGGAAATCTTCTTCCAGCGCACATTGATGGCCGACACTGTCCGGTCGTCCAAGATTTTCTTCCCCTGCAGCCATTACGGGCAACGCGCAATCGAAACGACAACGGCTGCATTGCCCGGCCAAGCCATGCGCGAGCATCCCGATAAACGATTCCTCCCCATTCCGATGATCTGATCCAGACAAACCACGCGGGAGCCGAATCCGTAATCGATTTGGTGGCCAGCAGCCCGAAGCAGCCGTTGGTTCCAAGCAAAGAGAAAGCTCGCAAATGAAGTAGACGCAGAGGTCAGGCGATCCGACGACGCCGTTCCGAATCAGCTTTAAATACTCTTGTATGTCAGGCTGAAACGACGCCCGATCCAACGCCCGCCGCTGAACGGTGGATTGCCGACGATGGATCGAAGCCACGCGCCTCACGCGCGGAACGCCTCGGAAACTCCAGCGGCCGATGGAAGGGGGTGGCGCCGGGGGCGGCGGGGCGCGGCGGCGGGCGGGGCGCGGGGGGGGGTCGGGTCGCCCCGGCGCCTCTTGCTTGGTGGGGCGGCGGCGCCGGGGGGTTTTCTGCCGCGCCCTGCCGCCCGCTGCGGCCCTCCCCGGGCGCGTGGCGGGCGCCGGCCTGCCGGGTCGGCGTCCAGATGCGCCATGGCTTCCACTCGCGGATGTCGCGGATCGGCATTTCGCGCAGATGCGCAGCGCAGTTCGATGGCTTCGCGTACAGCCTGCTCGATGTTCTGGCCGAACAAGCGTTGCTGGCCCTGTCGGTGGGTTCATCGAAAGCTGGGTGAGCTGGTCCAGCCGATGGATGCCCAGCAGACTGTCACCACAGCGCAAGTTGTGATCAAGGAAGCCAAAGGGGCGTCCCTTCGCCAGCGTCACCAGCCAGATGGAGAGCTTGGCCAGTTCCACAGCCAGTGGATTCAGGTCTACACCGTAGAGGCAGCGTTCGGCGATGAGGCGGCGGGCGATGACCGTGCGTGCTTCGGTGTCGCGCGGCAGCGGCTCGCCGTTGGCATCGGCATCCAGCACCCGCCCATCCATGCTCACGGTTTGCCCCTGGCCTCGGCCTGTGACCAGGCCTCTACGAGGCGGTCCGACAGCCACCGGCATGCCTGCACCAGGAATGCACCCGAGCCCATCGCCGGGTCGCAGATCTTGAGGTCGAGCAGTTCGACGGGCGGTTTCAGCACCCAGCGATCACGCGGCGTTCCTTCTGCCGGGCCGACATAGGCCACCGGCGTGAGCGTCTCCGCGACGATCGCTTCGGTCAGCGATTTCGGGGTGTAGTGGGTGCCGGTTTCGCGCCGGTCGGAACCGGTGGTGACGATGAAGGCACCAGCGGGATAGACCAGCGGATAGCCCCATGGGTCGGTGCGCAGCAGATGGGCATAGGGTTTCACGCGATCGCGCAGCTTGGTGTCGCCGTGGCAGGCCGTCAGCAGGCGGTCGGCGAGGGCGTCGTCGACGGGCTTGGCCAGATCATTGCGCACCCGGCTGGCCGAACTGCCGGAGCGTTCTTGCAGCAACTCGGCCAGTCGTACAGCACCATCCAAGCGCGCCGAATCCAGCTCGGCCAATTTGATCCATGGCGTCTTGGCGCTCTTGGTGGCATCCAGTTCCAACGTGACTTCGTCGGTGCGCTTGACGGTGCGTTCGAGCAGGCCCTCGTAGACGTAGCCGATCTGTTCGACGTCCAAAGCGCGGTAAGACAGTGTGCGGCCCTGGAATTGCTGGATGGCTTCCAGCAACAGCAGCACGGTGCGGTTGTCGATGGGCAGCGGCTTGGCTGCATCACTGCGCCAGTTCGAGCCTTTGGCCCGGCCCTCAAGGAAGGGGAAGCGGTCGGGATCGAACAGCGAACCGCCCAAGGCAGGAAGGCGTAGGTTTTCGTGTTCAATGCCGCCGAACACCGCGCGGAAGATCGCCAGCAGACGCGACCAGGCGTCCCAGCGGCGCTCGAGGATCTCCTCGGACTCCTTGCGCAACTGCATGCGCAAGGTGGAGAGCGCGTAGTTGGCCTCGTAGCGTTCGTCGCCCATCAGGAGCAGGCCACGCTCCTCGGCGGAAAGCAGGAAGACCAGCCGCATCATCACCGTCAGCGCGGCTTCGTAGAGTTCGGCCTCCTTCACGCCGCGCAGCAGTTCGCGGTCGCGGTCTTGGTCGGCCTTGTCGAGCGACTGGATCAGCACCTCGACCGCGCGCCGCACCTGTTCGCCCAAGGGCGTCGGTGACTTCGTCCTGGAACTTC
>JADJRU010000040.1 GCA_016712105.1 Ahniella sp. | reverse complement strand
CGTCGGTCTCGGAAGTCTGGCCCAGCAAACCCAGCCGTTCCTGCCGACGCTGAAACCACCGCACCTGCTGCGCACGCGGAATCACCGCCAGATCCTCGGACATGGTCAGCGCCACGCGCTCCATCAATCTCAACATGACCTGCATCTGCGCGCGCCAAGGCAAGGTCGATAAGGGACCCAGGCCGTCGAGCAGTACTTGCCCTGCCCCATGTCGTTCAGTCATGGCTTTCGATTGCGCAACAGGTTCGCGATGTCGTCCAATCGTTCCTTGATGTTCCGCAACAGCACGATCTGTTCGTTTTCGATGGCCGACTGCACACGTGGCTGCATGGCGCCCGAACGCAGCAATTCGCGCGCCTCCAGGATTCTGGTCCGGAACGCCTCGGCATCGATGATGCCGACCAAGGTCATGTCATGCGCCTGCCCCATGCTTTGCCCGGCGGTTTCGAACTTGATCGTGCTCAGATTGAACTGCCGCAGGATTGGTCCTTCGATGAACGTCACATCCTGAATGTTTTCGAGCGGGATCGACTTTTCAACCTGAAACAGGATGCCCTTCCGGAACCGAAGCATTTTCGGCCCAAGTTCACATTCGAGCTTTTCGAAATAGTGGCTTGCCCACCATTGGCCGATCCCGCACACCCACACCACCGCCAGTGGCAACAAGACCAAAGTCATGGCCATGACCGCCGCGCCATAGAGCACCAGATAGGGCTTGATCAGCGGGTTGAATCGGGCGCGAAAAGTCTGGTGGTCCGTGGCAGATCTCATGACTGAATGCTCGGGTTTCGGTAACGCCATGATGCCAGTGTGTGCCCAAAGACCCAAACCCGGAGCGTGTTGCTGGGCAAAGACCTCGTGATCGATCACGACGTTCGATCTGGAACGAAGAGTCGAAGGCTGCATGACAGCATCTGGGGTGGGTCAGCCGATCAAGCGAATGCACTGTCGCAGCGCGCGACGGATGGATTCGATTCTGCCTTCTCCCGGTTCACCGGGAGAAGGTGGTCCGCAGGACCGGATGAGGGAGAGTTTGGCGCGAAGATTGGTCTGGCGCGAAGATTGGTTCGTCGCCAGATTGCCCTCATCTGCCCTTCGGGCATCTTCTCCCGCAAGCGGGAGAAGAACATATTGCCCAAAACAGTTTTCTCAGCCTTTGGGCATCTTCTCCCGCAAAGCGGGAGAAGAACATATTGTCTAAAGGCAGTTTTCTCAGCCTTCGGGCATCTTCTCCCGCAAGCGGGAGAAGAACCGACTTTGCCACTTACAACCGCTCGGCATCCGCTCGCGAACGCACCTCAGCAAACGTCTGATCACTCACCAATGTTCCGTTCTCCCATACCGTGACCAGCGCATCCTCATAACCCATCGGCCAATGCGCCGGATCCTGCGGCAAGGTCTGCCAGGTACCGTATTCGCGGTGGCGAACCAATGTGAGTCGCCCACGTTTGCTGCGTTTGCCCTTGTCCGTGACCGGGTCCTTGTAGACATCGATCCACTGCCCGTCAACTTGCGCAGCCGAACACTTCAGAGCGAATTTCTGCGTGTCGCGATTCATCTGCTGAAGCAGCGCACCACCCATGCCGAAGGCCAGGTTGTCGGTCGCGTAACCTGCACTGGTGATGCGATCGAGGATGGCGCGGATGCTGATTGGATTGACGCCGTCGCCCTGGATCACGCGGACATGATGCAGCACCTTGAAGCCCTTGCCGTTCACTGTGTGGCCAAAAGCTTCGTCGAGCAGCGTCAGGCACTGATGCACCACGTCCACCGGTTCGCCGGAATCCGGGCGCACCACGAGTGTGGCGCCGCTCGCGATCACTTCGTCCCGCAGCGTCTTGCCCCAGTGCTCGCGCACGGCGTGAAAAATGTCGTAGCTGTCGGACACCACGGCCACCAGATGGCCGGGCTTCGCGAACTGGCGCAACATGTTGCGATAGGCATCCACCTCGCGTTCGCGACCCCAGGAGGTAATCGTGCTGTGCTCCGCAGCCGGAATCGAGAAGCCCGCCATCGGCTCGTGGTAGAACCGGCGTGCCGCGAGCAAACCCGACACGGTGTCGGTGCCGAGGAAATTGACGAGGTGCGACATGCCGCCAATGGCTGCCGACTCCGTACTCGACACCCCTCGCGCACCGAAGTCATGCAACTTGAACGGCAGTTGCCCGACAGGATCGTCACTGGTCCGTTCCAGGAACTGGCGGATCGTCTGTTTCACCTGCCAACTGATCGTTGCGACAGTGACCGGATACCAAAGCCGCAGCAGCAGCGTTTCAAAGTAACTCGGAACCCAGAATGCCTGATCATCAGTGCTTTCGATCGTCACCAGGCATTGGTGCGTCGGCACCACACTGCCTTCCGCTACGGCACGAATGCGCATCGGCAAACGGCCACCCAAGCGATCCACAATGTCGCGCCAACCGGTCTCGTTGAACGGCTCACCATGTGCCGCAAACAAGGCGGCGGCTTCGTCGACATCGGCGTGCGTGATCGCGCGGCTGAAATGTTGCTTGAGGATGGACTGCAGACCGAAGAACACGGTCCGGTCGTACACCCCGCCCCGGCTTTCAACGTAGAAGAACGTCGCGCGGGTGCCGGGCGGATACTGAAGCCAGTGACTGGCCTTGTAGCTGTCGGTGTTGAGGATCGGGTTTTCAAGGTAGTTCATGACGGAAGCTCCTTCTCGTCTGGTTGAACCGGCAGTCTGTCCGCCGGACTTGTCCTCGCGCATCAACTGCGGCCGAGGAAATACTCAAGAATGTGCAAATGGTCTTCGAACAGTTGCGGGCCCATTTCCAGGGCTTCACTGACCGCGATCCAGCGCGCCTTGTCGGCATCATCACCACCGCGCACGACCGGCAATTCACCGGTCGGGAAGTCGAAATGGAACGCGTGGGTAATGGTGCGTCCGCGCGCACTGCGTTCGGGATGGTCGAAGACATGGCTGTTGCGCAAGGAACCGCGCAACACCGGGACCGGCACCTTCAGGCGGGTTTCTTCGCGAAGTTCCCGCAGACAGGCATCGAGAAGCCCCTCATGCTGGCCCACGAAGCCACCAGGCAAGGCCCAGAGTCCCTTGCCCGGCTCGGCACGACGGCGCACCAGCAACACATGCCCGGAATGCACCACCACAGCATCCGTGGTGACAAACGTCGGCGGGTACGGTGCCGCAGCCCAGGCCTCACGATACTGTTCGAGAAATTGATACTCGGCAACAAGCTGCGCAAACGCCGGCGATGACTTGCGGAATGCTTCGAGCATGTCGAACACCGGCTCCGGCACGTTGCCGCGCAACATCAACAGGCCGCCATGGACGTTCACCATCCCGGCCTCGAACAGGTATCGGCGCAGTTCGGTGGCCGACAGGGTTTCGGTGTGCTGAACATCCAGCAGTCGCCACTGCGGAAACTCCTGCAGGTAGTAACTCGACGGATCCTTCTGTTTGCCGATCAGACCCACCCGAGCTTCGGCGGGATTACCTCCATCCGCCAGGATCGCGTCGTGCACCAGGCGCTGGACCGAGGTGATCCACTGCGCCTCGTTGTAAAGATGGTCCCGCAGCGGACGCAGGATCAGTCGCTCCCGATGCTCCGGCAACGCCGCACCAATCATCACGCTGCGCTCGGCAACCGACCAGGGGTTTTTGACGGTCCGCGGCAAATCCGCAGAACCAATCAGGACAATCAGCTTGTGCGCACGACTCAGCGCAAAGCGGGCAACGGCAGCATGACCGTTGTGAAAGGGCTCGAACCGCCCGATGAACACCAGATAATCAAATTGTTCCATGAGACTCCCTCACGGTTGAAGAAATGCCGAAGGTCTTTCCTTCGACGGTTCTTACTATACGCCGGTTGCTGGATGTTGTGGGTCGGCCAGCTGGTGGCATTTCGCGGGCGTTCATCCGTCAAATCCAGATGCGATTCCTGATCGGCCCGACGCGGAACACGCTTCATCACCCGGTGATGCGTGATGTATGATGCTACGCATCAGATCCAACCGCGAGGGAAAATCATGAGGACCACTTTGGCAATTGACGACGATGTCTTGGCAGCGGCCAAGCACCTTGCCGAGCGCGAGCAAAAAAGCATCGGCGAAGTCATCTCGACGCTTGCCCGCCAGGGCCTGTCTCGGCGTACGCGGAGCACGAACACGGAGCGCAACGGCATCCCGCTCCTTTCAAGTCGGAAGGCCTCTGTGCCGGTAACACTGGAACTGGTGAACCAACTTCGCGACGAGCAGCCTTGATTTGCTATTTGTTGGACGTGAATGTACTGATCGCGCTGATCGATCCAGCGCATGTCCAGCATGATCAGGCTCATGAGTGGTTCGGTCGTGTCGGGCACAAGGGATTTGCCACTTGCCCGATCACCGAGAACGGCCTCTTGCGAATTGTCGGTCACCCCAAATACCCGAACTCTCCGGGCCCTCCGAGCGTCGTCGTCGCAGCCTTGGCCGCGATACGCGGTTTACCCGGACACACCTTCTGGCCTGACAGCCTCAGCCTCGTGGAAAGTCCCCTTGTTGATCCGGCACTCTTGTCCAGCCACAGCAGAGTGACAGACAGCTACTTGCTGGCGCTCGCACGTGCGAACAAGGGAAAGCTGGCTACCTTGGATCACAAACTGGCGACCGAAGTCGTCGCGGATGGAAAGTCCTCGCTCGCATTGATCTGACTCCCGACGATGGTTCCGGAGAAACACCCGTCAGTTACTCTCGTTCCAGCAAGCCCGAGACTTTTACAGGGCTGTGCAGACGACCCCCCAACCCGAATGCTCTCGCCTTCAGCTTGGCAACACCCGAAACTGGCAAGACTGAGTCTGTCGACCACACATAGTGTGACGCGTCACAAGTACCCATCTCGGCGAGAGTCCTGACCGACTGATCCGGCGCACCTGTTCCGCCATCAAATCAATGGGTGAGAAAGTAAAGCCCGAAGTCAGTGTGTGGCAATGTTGTTCTCGCCTCATGCTTGATCGCAAACATGAGATTGCCACGCCCTTCGGGCTCGCAATGACAGCACACTGTTTCTTGACGGCGATGCAGAAACGGTTGAATTGCATTGAGGCAACATCTCAACAGATCGTTGACCTGCGTCGCGACCGATGCGCGCGGAGCGTATCCGCAGACAAGCCTTCATGCTTGAGCAGGGGATCTCTCGGCCTCCCCGCCCGCGACTTCACACACTTCCCCGCGATTCTTGCTTCGGTTCCGATAGGCCGAAGGTGTCAGGCCAGTTGCTGCCTTGAAGGCGCGGTTGAACGGGCCCAGTGACGCAAACCCCACTTCGAAGCTGATCTCCAGGATCGTCATTGTCGACGAGGGATCGTCGAGCAGGCGACAGGCATCGTTGATCCGATGGCGATTGACGAGTTGGTTGAAGTTGCGCTCGCCGAGTCCATGGCTGATGGCACGACTGATCTTGTGCTCGACCGTGCCGAGGCGGCGCGTCACGTCGGCCACCCTGAGCTCGGGCTCGCGATGAATCGACTCGACCTCGAACAGTCGCAGGATCGCGGCCGCGATGTTGCGATCTTCGGGAGTTTCGCCTGGACCGGATTCCTCCGAGATGGCGACTGGCAGGGACTGGTGCAGTTCGGGTTCCTGACTTCGCTGACGCCGTCGATGGGCCAGCGCCCACAAGGTGAACACGACAATCGCCATCGCGCAGACACTGTTCACGGCGGGCTGCCAGGCATACCCGTCGGAGAACGATTTCGTCACGACCCCACTGATCGTGCCGACCATCACGCAACCGCCAAAAACCGTCAGGAATCCCAGGCGGAGCCTAAGCTCATCACGCCCCATCATCCCGGACCAGCCGCGCAGGCCTTCTGAAAACGCCAGCACCAGCATGGCCGAGCCTGACAAACTCAGCAGTTCCCCGACAACCGCCAAAGCCGAACCTTCGGCCACGTTGCCGTCTCGCGCCGCGACCCGCCAGACCACGATCAGGATGGCAACACTCAGTGCGACCGCGACGTGCGGCCAGCCGACCGCACCATGCCCTCGGAACAAGGCCCGGGAGACCAGCCAATAGGCGTTACATGTCGCCGAGCCGCCCACCGCGACCACCCACCACAACCAGACCGTGTCGGGACTCACGAACGGCCGCAGCATGGCCAGCGCGACGGATCCGCAGAACAGCGCGAACAGCACCTCGGCGTCGGTCTTTTTCCGCAGGAACAGAAGACCGACGGTGGCGCTGAATGCGAGGATCACGACAGCGATGGTCGTCAGCGGGACGGTTTGCTCGATCATGGGTTCGGGCCTGGAGCGGAATTTTTGAGGAGGGCCTGAATAAGTCCGTCCTGGACTTATTCAGACACGGCAAGTCCGGCACAGGTCCGGACTTGCCTTACGCCAATCAACGACTTACGTCGTTGATTGCGGCGATGCATCCTGCATCGCAAGGAACCGCTGAATTTTTCAGCGGTGCCTTAAGAGTATGAAGTTGAAGTCGATACCTGAGAAGCCCCATAGGTCATCCGTGAATGGCTGCCGAACGCCGAATTTCCGGCGACGGATTCGACTGGCCGATTTCCGAATCGGCAAGACGGCAGGCGACCGGGAAGGCATCGTGGCGGCGACTTCCCAACGCGAGCCAGATCATGCCCCTGCCCTTTCGCCTCCCTGCAGCGCCCCGCGCCCTCTCCTACTCCGCGGCGACCTGGCTGGTCACTGCGACCCTGGGCCAGTGGGCATTTGTCGCCTTCATCTTGGCTTTCCACCTTCCCCCGACCCTGCAAGGCGACTTCCTCGCGCTCAACAACAAGCCGCATATCACCGGCTGGGTCCCGGGTGACTGGTTAGGGAGCGGGCAGCTCCTGGCGCACGTCTTTGTTGCAGCGGCTGTGACGTTTGCCGGGATCATTCAGCTTGTACCGAGCGTGCGACAACGTTGGCCGGCGCTACATCGCTGGAACGGCCGGCTGTTCATGGTGACGGCGCTGGTCGCCACGCTGACTGGCTTCTATCTCACGTGGATCCGCGGCTCGCAGCTCGGGACGGGCAGCACGGTGTCGATCAGCCTGAACGGTGCGCTGATCCTGATTTTCGTCGGGCTCGCCTGGCGCAGTGCGCTGGCCCGGGATTTCGTGACGCATCGTCGCCATGCGCTGCGTGCCTGGCTTCTGGTCAACGGCGTCTGGTTCCTCCGAATTGGCATCATGCTGGCCGGGCTTGCACTGGCTCCGCTCGGTGTCGAGATGAGCTACGACGGTGGCGTCTTTGTTGGCGTCAGTTTTCTCAGCTGGCTGCTGCCTTTGGGCATGGTTGAGCTCTATTTTCGGGCCGAACGCTCTGGCAGCAGCCGAGTGCAATACGCCGTGGCCGGCTTGCTGATGGTCATGGCGCTGATGACGCTGGCCGGCAGCCTCGCAGCGGCGGTCTTCATGTGGTGGCCGAGGCTGTAGCCGCCCCGAGTCACAACAGGCCGGGATTACGCAGCCACAGGTCCAGGTTCAGCGCGCTGGCAAACATGACCCACGCCAGATAGGGCACGAGCAACCAGGCGGCGAATCGATCGATTCGCCAGAAGCGCTGGATGCACACAGCGATCAGGGCAGCCAGGCCGACAATGTCGAGCATGGCCCAGCCGCCTTCATGCCAGGCGAAAAACAGCCAACTCCACAACCCGTTGAGCAGCAACTGGGCGAGGAACAGCGTCACCTCCACCCGGGCGCCAACGAAACCACGTTGGCGCCAGACTCGCCACAAGGAGACCGCCATCATGGTGTACAGCAGGGTCCAGACCGGGCCGAAGAGCCAAGCCGGCGGTGACCAGGCCGGCTGGACCAACTGCTTGTAGAACGTCGGCGCGCTCATGGATCCAGCCGCACCGGCAGCGGCCAAGGCGTAACACAGGACAACGCAGCCAATCAGGACAAATACGGATCGGAGACGTGATGGGTTGAAGGTCATGATGGCGAGCGCCTTGGGGTGATGGATTACGTTGGTTCTCTAGACAAGGGTCGCAGGTCGAACGTGCAGATCCCGGCAAGGCGCCGAATTCCCTCCCCCATCGCGCCGGGGTCAGTCATAATGCCCCGTTCCCCTCCTCCTGCCCCGCACCATGAACTTCAACTCCTGGCATTTCATCGCTTTTTTCCTCGTGGTCTTCGTGATCACGTGGCCGATGAAGCGTTACTCGGTGTTGTGGCGGTTCACGATGCTGGTCGCCAGTTACTACTTCTACGGATCGTGGAACTGGATGTATCTCGGGCTGATCATGTTCAGCACGGTCTTCGACTTCTGGGTCGGCCGCAGACTGGACCTGGTGAATCACCCCAGGCGATGGATCATCGGATCGGTCATCGTCAATCTCGGTGTACTCGCGTTCTTCAAGTACACCAATTTTGCACTGGAAACCGCCAACTGGGGTCTGGCCGCAGTGGAGGCCGCGTTCCGGTTCAACGCCATCGATGTGGCGCTACCGGTCGGCATTTCGTTCTACACGTTCCAGAGCATGAGTTACACAATCGATGTGTATCGGGGTGACCTCAAACCGCGCAGCAGCCTGCTCGACTACGCGCTGTTCGTGGCGTTCTTTCCGCAACTCGTCGCCGGCCCGATCGTGCGTGCCAGCGAGTTCTTCAAAGATCTGGATTCGCCCAAGCACATCCCGGCAAAGGGCATCGCTTACGCGCTCATTCTGATTGCGCTTGGTTACGTCAAGAAAGCGGTGTTCGCCGATTCTTTGGCCGAGGTCGCCGATCCGGTCTGGAACAACCCGATGGCGCACGACGCCTGGTCGGTGCTGCTGGCGGTTTATGCGTTCGCATTCCAGATTTATTTCGACTTCTCCGGCTATACCGACATCGCCATCGGCATCGCCATGTTGTTCGGGTTCGAGTTCCCGAAAAACTTCAACTATCCGTATATGGCCACATCGCTCCAGGACTTCTGGCGCCGCTGGCACATGACCCTGTCGCGCTGGCTCCGTGATTATCTGTACATCGCCTTGGGCGGCAACCGGATCAGCATTTCACGCACCTACGTGAATCTGTTCCTGACCATGCTGCTGGGCGGCCTCTGGCATGGCGCCAGCTGGAACTTCGTGATCTGGGGCGCGATGCATGGCAGCTGGCTGGTGATCGAACGGCTGATCCTGTTCCGTATACCGGGCTGGGAAAGTGACTTCATCGGCGTCAAGTTGTTCCGCTGGTTCCTGACCTTCCATGTGGTTTGCCTGGCCTGGATTTTCTTCCGCGCCAAGACCTTTGATGGCGCGATGCAAATGCTTGGGCCAGATCGGGCAACTCGGTCAAGCAGCGTTTGATACCGCCGCACGCAACGGCCTGGTCATTCTGGCCATCCTTCTGACTTTGCACTGGGTCTTTGGACGTTTCGATTTGAAGCACCGTTTGGGCGGTGCCGCCTGGCCGATCCATGTGGCGGCAACCACACTGGCCTTGCTGGTGCTGGCGCTGTTCACGCCCGACACCGTGGCTCCGTTCATCTACTTCCAGTTCTGAGGCGACCATGGTGCGTTATCTGCTGCCCCGTATCCTGTTGCCACTGTTGCTGCTGATCGGTGTGGAGATGGCCTTTCGCCTGGGTGCCTGGGAGCCCATGGCGGCGCGCGACAGCCACAGTGGAACGAGCATTCGCGCCAAACAGGCGGTGCTGGCACATCCAGGGCCGATCGACTTCATCACGCTCGGCTCGTCGCGCGCGGAATATGGGTTTGATCACGAGCTGATCCATGGGCATGCCCGCGACCGCGGCATCACGCACCTCAACCTCTCGCAACCCGGTTCACACTGGCTCAGCATCACCACGATCAGCGCATGGGTACGTAAACGGCATCCCGAGCTCAAGGGCGGCGTGATCGGCCTGTCCTATCTGGACTTCCAGTATCCCTTCAACGGCAGCTACGAACTGGCGATCGCACAACCGTTCCGGCCACTGTTCCAACAACCGGCCTTGTATCGTTATCAGTTCGATCCGAACCAGAAAGACTCCTACGGCACCTGGTCCGCACTGCTCGCCTATCGCTCGGACATCCGCAATTACCTCGAGCATCCAGGCCCGCGCCCGACACCCAACACCTGGTTCACCGAGAACAAGCCCTGGCGTTTCGACGACAATCCCGAGACCGACCGCGATGTCTGCGCCATGCCGTGGACATCGATCGAGCAATGCCTGGCCACCAACCCGAACGACGAAGCACAGACCCGCTTCGTCAACAGCTGCAAGGCATTCGCGCCAAGCCATGAGCGTGCCGACTGGTCGAAACTGGGAGCGGACGAGGCCCTCGATGCCGATCGTGCCCAAGCGCAGAGTGTCATCCGACAAGCGATCCGGGATCTCGACTGGCCCACGCCGCCGGTCATCGTGCTGTTGCCGACCACCCATCATTGGCGCGAATCCATCAGTCCCATCGGTGCGCATGAATGGGCCCTTCGGATTCTTGAACCGCTGGCACAGCGAGGCGAGATCGTCCTGATCGATCGCAGCGGCTCTTTTGATGAACAGGGCAAGACGCGCTGCGACGTATTCATCGACCTGCACCACCAGAACGGCAAGGGCGCTCGCGAGCTGACCGAACAGCTCCTGCCTGATCTAGACCGAAATCTGTACAGCAAACCCTGAACACAATCGCTCGAGCCACGTCATGAAAGGCGGAGGCGATCGGGAGCGCTCCTGTAGCCTCAAAGTGATCTCAGGTTCGCTTCGGCGCCCTACTCT
>JADJRU010000039.1 GCA_016712105.1 Ahniella sp. | reverse complement strand
CGCCCGAAAGTGCTGCTAGACGAGATCCATCGCATCTACGAGCCAGGACACACGGCGAAGTTGAAAGAGGAGCGCGCCAAGGACGCGACTTGCTTGCGGGAGCTCGAAGACTCGGCGATTCGCAAAGTCTTAGCTAAGCAGGAATCTATTGGCCTTCAGGTGGTGACGGACGGTGAATTCCGGCGCCTCATGTATTTCAATTCCTTCTATGACGCAGTCGACGGTGTTGCGCCGAGCACGACCAAACTGCAGTTCCGCGACGATAACGGCAGCGTTGTCGAGCATGAGGGGCCCGCAGCGATCGTCGGTCAAATCGTCAAACAGACAGTCCTGGCGCGCGAGGCCGCGTTCCCGCGTTCCCGACTGACAGGACGCTGAAGGTCACGTTCCCAACAGCGTCGTTCCTCGTATTCCAGACCCTGCTCTGGACCGTCCCTGTCATCCGGCGCTTACCGTTCGATCGAGGAAGCTGCCGACGCACTGGTTAACGTCATGCGCGAACTCGTGGATGATGCCGTTGCCGCTGGCGCCAACTACATACAGTTTGACGGGTCAGGTTACACGATCGCGGCTGGTCCGATGGGTAACGTGCTGAGGGCGAGAGGTGTCGACGTTCCGAAGCTCCTCGAAAAGATGCGGGAAGCTGACGATCGGGTGGTTGACGGATTGCCCGCGCACGTTACCACCTGCCTCCATCAGTGCCGTGAAGTAACTATGCCTCGCGCTACCTCATGAAGCATGATCACTTCCACGAGATGAGCGAGGCAATCTTTGCGATGCCCTACAATCGCGTCACGCTCGAGTGGGACAATCGAATCGAACGCACTGACGCCGATTACCGCGCCCTCGGCAATGTGCCGAAAGGCGGGGCTACCGTAGTCCTTGGCGTGGTGAGTACGAAGCACGCACAGTTGGAGACCGAGGACCAGATCCTCACGACAGTCGAACGAGCCTCGAAGTACGTCCCGGCTTGAGCAGTTGGCAATCCGCCGCAATGCGGCTTCGCGTCTGCGCTGCTGAGCGGCGACGATGGCCGACCCGACGGGCAATATCATTACAGAGGATACGGCGGCGAAAGCTTGAGCTGCTCGCCCGTCGCACGGCGGAGCGCATCCGGGGCAAAGCCTGACCGACCTACAGCTGGTGCGGCGGCGCGAGCCAGACGGTTGCGACATCCTTCGGTCAACTTTGGTTAGTGCGACTTTGCCTCGGGGCTGGCGGCGCCTCTGTATTCAATGTCCCAGACGGATTCGTCCGCAGGTAAGTCATTCGCCCTTACTTTGTGCTGTATGGAGCGGTTAGGGACATCGAGTCGCCACGTACATTGAGAAGTAAGCGGATGGCAGTGTACTGAATGGGCCGGATCCAACCAGGCCTGGCGGATTTGTGACTATCAGTAATGGCGATATGCCAACAGAAGGGCCGAGGAGTCTACTGAAGTGTTCAGCGACCCATCACATCAGCGCGAATCACCAGATCGAGGTTACCCGTGATACCGCGCGTCCCCTGTTGTACGTCTTGGCAGTGCGCGTGAAGTCGAATCCCAGTGATCTTTGGACGGGTGATGGCTGGAATGACTGCGAGTTCATCAGGACGCCAGTCGGTTGGAGAGTCAGTAGTGTCCGGCGAACCGCTGTCCGGATACTGGGCACGATAGAGTCTGTCTTGTCCGACTATATCTCCCATACTCGCGGTTAGGTTTGGTGAGCCCCTACGTCGCGGGAGGCTCCGCAACGCAACGGACCAACTGCGCGCCCACGATGCCGTCGATTTCCCCCAGCATTAGGTCGCCGTTGCGCAGGAACCGGTTGTAGTGCGTTCCATTGCCGGAGGGCGATCCGGTCATGATAATGTCGCCGGGCAACAGCTGGACGTAGCTGGAGACGAATTCGATCAGCTTGGCCACGCCGAAAATCATGTCGTCGGTTCCCTCGTCCTGCATTACCTGACCATTCAACGATAGCCGGATGTGCAGCTTCTGCGGGTCGGGGACAAAGCGGGCAGGGGTGACATAAGGGCCGATGATCTTGAAGCCAGGCGCACTCTTGCAGGCCATCCAGTCCATGCCGAGGTTCCGCGCGTCGGGGGCGATCGACCAGTTCACGCGCGGTAATGTCGTTGGCGATCGTGTAACCGGCGACGTAATCCAGCGCGTTGCTTTGACTGACCCTGCGCGCGGGTTTGCCGATGACAGCCACCAGTTCAAGCTCCCCAGTCAACCTCGAGGTCGTGGGGAATGGTTAGGGGTTCATCCGGACCCGTGCTCCCGGCAACCCTACCCATACGAAGGGTTTGCCGCTCGCAGCGCTTGTCCATTTCCTCAGTGGCTACAGCCAGTCGCTGCTCCGGACTAAGGTGCGCGAATACCCCGCGCCGCGGTCCACGATCAGTTCGATTACATGGCGACGATAGTTCGCTCCGGCGCTCAAGAGGTTTCGTGGCTGGAATGGGAGATGAGCCCGCAGTTCTCCCTTCGGAGCGCCAGATCCCTGCGCTTGAGCTGGACACCGCATTCGCAATGAGCGGCTCCGAAGCGTTGCCAGTCGAAAAACACGGCAAGAAGGGTATCCGGAGAGCCCGGAAGCAGGTCGCTCAGCGAGGCGACACGTCCCGCTCTTACTCACGCCCGGCAGGGGCTTTTCGCGGAACTGCTGAACAGGCCCAATGCAAACGCCTCTGTCATCACTTACTCCGTGTTGTCGCTGGAACCGGGTCCTCGGGGAGTCGGACCGCATGGAAGCTTGCGATTCGCCAGGTGGCTCCCCTCCCGTACCCAGACCTGCGTGACAAATGCCGAACGTCGATGCACTGCTGCTGGTCGCGCCGCCGGAACGGTATTGGTCATGGGGCCGGTCATGATCGCGGCATCCGTTCCGATCTGCCGGATGTTCAGTGGACCGCGTTCGACGCGTTCGAATTTGAGAAATGTGCCAGCATGCTCCAGCAGGTCCGCTTTTCCTGGACGATGCCGGTGGTGTGGACGTGCACCAGATCATCCGTGAGCAGGGGAAGCAAGCGCGGACATGTCGTCGGCGACCAGCGCGGCATGCCGCGCCTGTTCCCGCGCGATCAGCAGAGAGGCCAATTCGGAGTGGCTGGGTTGGGCACGGGCAAGTCATCCAGGTCCTTGATCGGGCAATGGTCCAGTGCCGCGCGTCCCACGTCCAATCGGTTCGCCCGTTTGCACCTATCGGGCGTTCTGATAGTGTTCCCTGCGCGCCTAGGCCTATGGCACTTTGGGGTTCTTGTGCGATTCGAACGGCTTGATCTGAACCTGCTTGTCACGCTCTCGGTCCTGATCGAGGATCGAAGCGTGTCGACTGCTGCCAAGAGATTGCACTTGAGCCAATCGGCCGTCAGTGGAGCCCCTGAACCGGCTGCGGGAGTTTTTCGGTGACGAGCTCCTTGTTCAGTCCGGGCGGCAAATGGTTCTGACGGCCAAGGCTGAGGAGTTGGCGGGTCCGGTGGCCGACGTACTGATGATGGTCCGCACCCGCATCACCACGCCAATCTCCTTTGATCCGGCAACCGCAGAACGGACGTTTGGGGTATACCTCCGACTACGTCTTTGCGGTGATGTTTTCAGACGTGATTGCCGCGCTAAGGCAAGACAGCGCCGGGCGTCACTTTTGAAATACTGCTGCCTGAGCAGCGCACGATGGATCTGCTCGAGCGAGGAGAGGCAGACCTCATCATCACCATTGAGTCGTATGTGCGAGGTGATTTTCCCCAAACACACTTATTCGACGACGATCATTCCTTGATCTGCTGGCGGGAATCCGCTCACCGGAACGGGGTCTCGATGGACGCCTTTTGCGCGGCCGGCCATGCCATGACCTACTTCGGGCCGACCCGGGCGGCGGCATTTTCCGAGGTCTATTTCGAGACGCACGGAATCGAGCGGCGCGCGGATGTTCTTGTGCCCTCGTTTGCGATGCTCCCAGGAGCCGTCATCGGCACCGACCGGCTGGCCACGATGCAGAGCAGGTTCGCAGAGTATTTTGCCCGTACGCTGCCCATCGAGGTACTTCCCCTTCCATTCGAATTCCCGAAGGTACGCGAGGTTGCGCAATGGCACTCCAAGCGGGGGCAGGATGCCGGGCTGCAGTGGTTGGTCCAGGTAGTCCGTGAGCACGCCGCTCGGCTCTAGGAGCTCTCGCTGATCCGGCGATACGTGCTATCGGGCGAATCAATTTTACGCCGTCGTAGCACCCCGGTATCAATCCCGGTCTGGGATTTGCTGGAGGTCTGTCGTGCGTGGAATCAATGGCGTAGAGTCGGTCGTGTATGGTGTGGCGGACGTTGACGAATGCGTTCGCTATTTTGTTGACTTCGGCCTGCCGCTCGTAGAACACCTTCCCGGGGTTTCCGCACTCTTCGAACTGGAAGAGGGGTCGAGCGTGGTTATCCGCGCATTGCAGGATACCGTGGTTACTGGCCAGAAGCTGGTTGGATACGGTGTGCAGCAGGTGTATTGGGGAGTGCCGGACCAGATTGCCTTCGATCGTCTGGTTCGAAAGCTGCGGAAAGCCACGGAGGTGACTGTGGATGCCGAGGGCACCGCGCACTTCATGGATTGCGATGGAATTGCGATGGGCATCCGTATCTATCCCAAGAAGACGATCTGGGGAGCCCCGGATCCGGTCAACAGCTACGGCAATGCCAATCGCATCAATCAGCATCGCAAATGGCGACTCAAGGCCAATCCAAAGACGATCCAGCACGTCGTCTATCAGGTGCCCGACCCGGCAGCCAGTATGGCCTGGTATCGGGACAATCTGGACTTCCGCCTTACGGATGTGCAGGAGGGTTTCGGTGTGTTTGCCCGCGCTCCGGGAACCAACGATCACCACAGCATCTACTGGCTGAAGGCGGATCTCCCTTTCCCGGGTTTGGACGGCAAGGTTCGCTTCAACCATGTCAACTATGGCGTTGAGGATCTCGATGAGGTCATGGTCGGCGCCAATTCATGGAGCGTCGGGGCTGGAAGAAGTCCATCTGGGGCCTGGGCCGCCACCGAATCGCAAGTTCTGTCTTCGTGTATTAGCCATGCCCGGCTGGTGGCGACGCTTAGTATGGAGCAGACAGTGATGTACTGGATGATAGTTGGGTACCGAGGACGTGGAATGCCCGTTTCGGAACGATGATCTTCATGCATAACCTTCAGCCCTGGATTCTTGACGAAGCACCCTGGGAAGTTTCTTTCGTGGAAGGGTCTACCCCGAAAAAGAAGTAGTACGCGACGCGCTCACGGGTGGTGCGCCTCATTTGTGGTCTTTCTTGTCACAGGAGTCGAGCGAATGAATGTTCCGGTCAGTCCAGGAAGCGATGGATCGTGCCGGTAGCGCTGTCAAGATGTTGTGGAGGCCCAATTCGCCTCCTCCTGCGGTTCCGGTCGTAAAGCCCGAGTTCGTCAATTGGCGGGAAGAGCAACACGCCTGGGAGGAGGCGGTTGCCTCCTTGATCTATCGCATCACATGGTCGACACGGTTATCGAGGGACCCGATGCAAAGCGACCGCTATCCAACGTCGGTGCGAACAATTTCGAGAAGTTTGCGATCGGCCAGGCGAAGCAGTTCATTCCTGTGTCCCCCGATGGCTTTCTTGTGCAGGACGGTATTCTGCTGCGCCTGGCCGAGAGCAAATTTCACATGATTGGCATCGGGACAGCCGAGAATTGGGTCGCCTATCATGCGAAGGCCGGCGGCTATAATGTCTCCATCACGTCGGACCCGACGTCCGAATACCGACAGGGTGCAGATCCTCTCCTGTTCCGCTATCAGGTGCAGGGACCTAAGGCCGAGGTTCTGCTGACCCGCTTGTTCGGGTCGCAACTCGATGGCATCAAGTTCTTCCATTTCAAGGAAGTATCGCTCGACGGCACCGGATCAACGCTTTGCGTCACGGCATGGCAGGTCAGGCCGGCTTCGAATTTTTTGGTCCGTGGAGTGAGGGCGAGTATGTACGCAGTCGCCTGCTGGAAGCGGGCAAGCAGGAAGGCATCGTCCCGGTGGGCGGTCGGGCGTATTACACGGTCGGCGTCGATAGCGGGTGGCTGGCAACGCCTGTGCCTGCAATCTATGCCTCGCCCGAATTGCGGGGTCTGAGGGAGGCGACGAGCCTGTACTCCTACGAGGGCATGAACCCACTTCAGGGAACGTACTATTCACCAAACATCGAAGACTACTTCCGCTCTCCTTCGAGCTTGGATATGGACGGTCCGTGTCCTTCAATCACGAGTTCATCGGGCGCGATGCACTTTACGCCGCCAAGGACAAGATTCATCGGACCAAGGTAACGCTCATCTGGAACGCGGACGATGTCCGGCGTGTCTTTGGCAGCGGACACGATTTGCTGTTGAGCTACTCCAAGGATCGCGTCGAGGCTGGCTCAAAGCTGGTTGGCGTGTCTGAATACATGACCTTCATGGCGCCAGCGGGTACAGCACACTCCCTTGCCGTGATCGAGAATGACTTCGCGAAGCCCGGAACCGAGCTGTCGCTCTTGTGGGGGCAGCACCCGGGTCCAGCGGCGGGCGTCGACTACCGAGAAAACTTCGAGCGGATTCGGGTCGTCGTTCAGCTGGCGCCGTACTACGACTACGCGCGTACCCAGTATCGCGTGGACTAGTCGGCGATCCGATGGCTACGGTATTGCAGACGGACCACGCGTGGAGCGATGTTGAGATAGAGCGTTCAGTAGTCGAAGCGGCCGGTCACCGGCTGGTCACGGGGCCGGCGGCGCCAGCCTCGGCCCAAGATATCGAGGCGTTGGTTGCCAGGCATGACCCGGAGGCCATCATGACCTGCTGGGCGACGGTATCGGTCGCGGGCATCCGGCAGCCCCGCAACCTTCGGATAGTGCAGAGAATCGGCGTCGGGCTTGACAATATTGCAGTCGGGGCAGCAACGGCACGAGGGGCGTGGGTCGCCAATGTTCCCGACTACTGTGTCGGCGAAGTTGCCGACCATGCGATCGCGCTTCTGCTCGATTGGGCGCGCGGCACAGTATCCTTTGACCGGGATGTGAAATCCGGGCATTGGAATCCCGCTAGCGCCCGGCTGCGTCGGGTCGCGGATCTGACGGTCGGGATCGTGGGCTATGGGCGAATCGGAAAGGCAACAGCCAAGCGACTTCGTGCGTTCGGCTGCCGGCTTCTGGTTTCTACACGTGCCGTGGCCGATGTTCCTTCCGACGAGCGTGTGACGCTGACCGAGCTTCTCGGGCGCAGCGACGTGATCATTCTCCATGCGCCCCTGACGGACAAGACCCGGCACCTGATAGGTCAGCCAGAGCTTTCGCTCGTGAAGCCTGGCGCGTACCTCATCAACGTGAGTCGCGGCCCGCTTGTCGATAACAGCGCGCTCTTGTGGGCATTGGAGAGCCGGCGGCTTTCGGGAGCGGGGCTTGATGTCATTGACGGAGAACCTGATGTACCTCGCCGGGTGGTAGACCGCCCGGATGTTGTTGTCACGCCTCATGTTGCGTTCTCCTCGGACGCATCGCTGATCGAACTCAGGAGGCGGGCTGCAGAGGAAGTGGTCCGGGTTCTGGACGGTAAGCCCCCCTCAACCCCTGCAACACACTGGTTGGTGCGACATGAGCGACACGAGCATAGTTCGCGTGCACGGGACGGCAAATACTGACAGCCGTGGCCGACCAACCATCGAGGCCCAACTCGAGCTTCGTAATGGCGTATCAGTCTGTGCATCTGTTCCCTCGGGTGCTTCGACGGGAAAGGCGGAGGCCGTAGAGCTTCGTGACGGTGGCCAGGCCTGGGACGGATTGGGCGTAGGACGAGCCGTGTCTCACGTGAACGGTGAGATATCGCGGCTGCTAATGGGTTGCGACGTCATGGATCAGGCGCAGCTCGACGCGCTCCTGGTGAGTGCGGACGGATCCGGAAACTGGTCCCGCCTGGGTGGAAATGCGGTACTCAGTGTCAGCCTGGCATCCGCGCGGGCGGCCGCCGTATCGGCCAAACGCCCACTGTTCAAGCATCTCGCAAGCCTGGCGGCCGTCGAGCCGGTCATGCCCATGCCCATGGTCAACATCCTCCGGTGGATTGCACGCGAATCGGGGTATGGACGCAGGATTTCCTGATGATTCCCTTCGGTGCGGCCTCCTATTCCGAGGCGCTCGAATGGATCTGCCTAGTTCGAACGAAGGCCACGCGGAGCCTGCGCACAGGGCATATCAACGCTGCTGGCGGACGAGGGTGGGTTGTCTCCCGGATTTTCCCGGATCCGAAGATGCTTGGATCTGATGGTCGCGGCTTTCGAGCAGGCAGGACTGAGGCTGGAGTTCAGGTGGGCATCGCGCTCGACATTGCCGCCTCGTCGCTCGTACAGGCAGATGGCCGATACCGGTTCGAGCGCGAAGAGCGGTCCTATGAGCCTGCTGAAATGATTGGAATGCAGGCTGCATGGGCAAAGCGCTACCCGATCATGTCCATCGAGGATGGACTGGGTGAGGATGACTGGGCTAACTGGCCATTGCTGACCCGGGAGCTGGGTGCATTGCAGCTTGTCGGTGACGATCTGTGTGCAACGCAGGCTGCGAGGATAAGGCGAGCGAGCGAGTGCGGAGCCGCCAACGCGGTTCTCATCAAGGTCAACCAGAATGGCACCGTATCTGGAACGTTGGACGCAATTCGAACTGCGCGCTCGGCGGGCTACAGGACCGTGATTTCGGCGCGTTCGGGCGAGACCGAGGACGACTTCCTCGCTGACCTAGCAGTTGGGGTCGCAGGTGGGCAAATCAAGATTGGATCGGTAAGGGGAGCGGTCAGGCAAAGTACAACCGGCTCCTCCGAATAGAGGAATCGGGCTTGCCCTGGGCGGGTAGATCGGGCCTGAAATCACATTGAGCGACTCTGAGCCATCCCTATCCCGCTTTCTGGTTGCAGCGGGGCTGACTCATGATCCAGGTGCCGCCCGGTGGACTCCGGTATCGGGAGGGGTATCCTCGGACATCTGGCGAGTCACCATTGGATCGCGGGAGATCTGCGTCAAGCGTGCGTTGCCGAAGCTGCGCGTTGCCGCGGAGTGGCACGCGCCAGTCGGCCGCAATGCGACCGAATGGGCATACATCGAGACCGTGAATGCGATTTTTCCCGGCGCAGTCCCGGCACCCTTGGCACACGATCCGGTGGCGGGCCTGTTCGCAATGGAATGGCTCTCGTCCGATCGACATCAGTTGTGGAAGGCCGAACTTTTCGCACAACGTGTGGACGTGCGTTTTGCGGCTTCCGTCGGCGATCTGATTGGCAGGATCCACTCCCGAACCGCCGACGAGACGGCTCCGCACGTCGCTTCAATACCGACGATGCCTTTTCATTCATTGCGTGTTGAGCCCTATTTGCATACAACGGCCTTGCTGCATTCCAGCGTCAGGGCTCAGATCATGCAGGCGGTTGAGCAAATTGACCACCACGCGTCGAGTGCTGGTGCATGGCGATCTGAGTCCAAAGAACATACTCTCGGGTCCTCGTGGCCCTGTTCTGCTGGATGCGGGAAGTCGCATGGTTTGGCGATCCCTCTTTCGATCTGGCTTTTTGCCTGAATCACCTCATCATCAAGCGCCGGGCGATGCCCCACCTTTCCAGGGAACTGGATCGGGCGATCGATGCCCTTGCGGCGGCCTACCTTCCATGTGACCTGGGAGGATCCGGCTCATGTCGAACGTCGAACCGCGCAGCTGCTCCCCATGCTCGCCCTGGCGCGTGTCGATGGCAAATCTCCGGTGGACTACCTAACTGAATCTGCAGCGGGATGCGCTC
The DNA here is from genome assembly GCA_016712105.1 of Ahniella sp. Classification (GTDB taxonomy): domain Bacteria; phylum Pseudomonadota; class Gammaproteobacteria; order Xanthomonadales; family Ahniellaceae; genus Ahniella. The sequence continues at coordinate 9,514 of JADJRU010000039.1, read as the reverse complement.
CGCAGGGTGGCCCCTGATTGCATAGGAGACCCCAGGGAACGCATCCAGGCCGCCTGCCGCGGATTGTCGCTCTGAATCCCTACTATCGGCGGCGGCGATAGCTTAGATCGGTCAAATCGCCTGTCCCGGTCAGAACTGGCTAGATACCCTCAGGCCACTATCATGGGGGTGGTGCAATGGGATCGAGCCCTCGGGTTCTCGTATTGGGCGGTGGAATCGGTGGCATGGCAACCGCCATCGCGCTACGTCGGTGTGGCGTGGACATCGAGATTGTCGAGATTGGGCCGGAATGGAAGGTGTATGGGGCGGGTCTCACGATCACTGGACCGACTCTGCGGGCATTCAGGGACCTGGGACTGCTGGATGAGATCGCGCGGGTCGGATTCTTCTCCGTGGGAAGCCACCTCTACCTGTTCGACGGAACACTGCTGACCGAAACACTGACGCCACCCGTTGAGCCTGGACTGCCAGCCTCGGGTGGAATCATGCGTCCGAAGCTTCACGACATCAAGTCCCGTATCGTGCTCCAGTCCGGCGTTGGCGTGCGTGTGGGACTGACTGCAACGGCGTTCGATCAGGATGACCAGGGCGTCGACGTCACGTTCTCGGATGGCAGTCGCAACCGATATGCTCTTGTTGTGGCTGCGGATGGGATCTACTCCGATGCCAGAAGGCTGCTTTTCCGGGACGCAGTACAACCGGCCTACTGCGGACAAATGAGCTGGCGAGTCGTGGCACCCAGGCCAGCGGACATGAATGTTGCGCACTTCTTTTTCGGACACCAGTACAGCGGTGGAATCATTCCTTGTTCACCTACAGAGGTCTATGCGTTTCTCCTTCAGCCGGAGAAGGTACCTACGCGCGTGGCTGACCGGGACCTGCATGCAGTACTTAAGGGGCTGCTCTCGGATTTTGGAGGGTCCATGGCGGTGGTTCGAGAAGGGATTACTGCCGAGTCGTCTATCGTGAGACGGCCATTTGAGTTCGCGTTCCAGTCCCGACCATGGCACAAGGGCAGGGTGGTGCTGCTAGGGGATGCCGCCCATGCCACCACGCCTCACCTGGCAGCGGAGCTGGCATGGCGGTGGAGGACGCGCTCGTCCTGGTCCAGGAGCTGCAGAACCACGACTGGGATGTACCACGAGCACTTGAGGTCTACACGGCGCGACGTTGAGAGCGATGCAAGTTCATCGTCGATACAAGTGTCCACATATCCCAGAGGCAGCTTGCAGCGCGCGCCCTCTCTCGGGAGATCGGGAACTCATGGGTCAAGCCATTCATCGACTTGCGGAGCCAATCTGATGTCTGACGTATTTACCCTGCGGTGGCCACCGGACTCCCATTCCCGTCGCCAAGCGAGGGGCTCACTTTGTGGTGGACATCCACCGCCATTTGAACATCGCACCGGCAGAGGCCTATGTCCAGGTCCCAGGTTGAGACAATGCCGGACCCGTTCGCCTTCACTTCGAGGCTACACGGATCGTCAATCGCAAGGTCTTCGGGGCGTCATCCCCAAATTGAATGGAATTACAGAACGGATCGCAGACATGGACCGGATGGGAGCTGACGTCCAGGCAATCAGTCCGTCTCCAGGGCAGTACTACTATTTCACGCCGCAGGAAATCGGCCGGGAGGCAGCTAAAAAGGTCAATGACGGAATCGCTGAAGCCGTGGCGAAGTGGCTGGACCGGCTCGTTGGCATGGGCACGGTACCACTCCAGAATCCACAAATGGCTGTTGCAGAGATGCGCAGGTGCGTCAAGGAGCTGGGCCTCAGGGGCATAGAATCCGCTCACATGGAATGGCCTAGAGCTGGCTGACGATTCCTTCCGGCCCTTTTTCTCGGCCGCTGAAGAGTTGGGCGTGCTGGTATTCATGCATCCGCTGGGGTTCAGTCACGGACAGAGACTATCGGCCTACTATCTGGACAACATCGTCGGGAATCCGATCGAATCAACCATCGCATTGAGCCACATGATCTTCGGTGGCGTGCTGGACCGGCATCCAGGCCTCAAGTTGTGTGTTGCTCACGGAGGCGGATACCTGCCGGGATACTGGGGGCGCATGGACCACGCGTTCCGGGTGCGAGAGGGATTGCAAAGAGCACATCAATCGCCCGCCCTCGAGCTACCTCCCGGCAGGTATGGTTTGACACGCTGGTCTTCGACAGGGAAGAGCTGGCCAAGCCTCGTGAAGACGCATAGTGCCGACAGGTTGTGTCTCGGTACGGACTATCCCTTCGATATGGGAGAGCCGGATCCGGTCGGTTTTCGCGACGGACTGCCAGATGACGTTCTGTCCAAAGTCCTGGGCGGAAATGCTGCGGCGCTACTCGGGCTGACCGTCGGGCGCTGACAGGTATCGATTCCGCTGATGTGATCCAGCATATGAATCAATTGGATTCCATCCGGCTCTACCCCTAAAACACGAAACAGCGCTTAGCCGGGATCTTACCCGCGGCGAACCAGGGTGGGGGTACGAATGAACATCGATAGGGTAGTTGCCACAGTTGTCGCGGGTCTTGCACTGACCGCTCATCCGGCAGTAGCGCAGCGCGCCACGCCGGAGCCTGAGGCGGATGGTGGAGGCCTGGAGGAGATAGTCATGACTGCCCAGCGAAAGGAGGAGTCCCTGCAGCGGGCGGCGATAGCTGTCAGCGCAGTCTCGGGCGACATGCTTGAGGCAGCGGGCGTCAGCAAGCCCACGGAGCTCACATCGCTGGTCCCGGCCCTGCAGATCTCACCCGCAGCGGGACCCTACAGTCTCTTCTACCTCCGGGGTGTCGGCAGCTTCAATGGCAATGCACTCTCGGACGCTGCTGTTGCCTTCAACGTGGACGGCGTCTATATCGGACGGCCTTCGTCCACGACCGGTTTCTTCTACGACCTGATCGTATCGAAGTGGTAAAGGGGCCCCAGGGTACGCTGTACGGCCGCAACGCCACCGGCGGTGCCATCAATGTCATCACCAGCAGGCCCCGTCTGGGCGAAAACTCGGGTGAACTGGCTGTCGAACGCGGAAACTACAACGCCTGGAGGGTCGACGCTTCAGCCAATGCAGCCCTTGGGGAGGACTCGGCGCTGAGAATCGCGGCTGTGCGCGTCGCGCATGATCCGTACCTGAGCGATCGTACAGATGCACAGAAGGACACTGGCGCGCGGCTGTCTTACAGGGTTCGGCCTACGGAGAACCTCGATGTCGTGATAACGGGAGACTACTTCCAGCAGAGGGGTGCTGGATCCGGCGTCACCGTCCAGTCGGCTAACGCGGGCATCGCATCGCCGACGGCATTGAATATCGACGACCGGATCGGATACCTGTCTCCACAGGGGCAGGCAGTGCTGGCGTCGACCTTTGCTCCGTCGATGGGAAGGACTTTTGCTCCCATGGCGAGTCTTGCAGGTAACAGCACGCCTTCACTGAGCAATGAGTATTGGGGTGTTTCTTCAAGTATCGATTGGGTGCTGCCGTCGGGTTCGCTGGCAATCATTCCGAGCTTTCGGAAGAGCAGCCTTGACTACATCAACCTGTTGGCCGGTTTTCGCATCAAACAGAACGAGGACAGCAAGCAAAGTCACTGGAAGTCAGGTACGGGTCGCCGGACGAAAAGCCCCTGCGGATGCTGGTCGGTGCCTTCTACTACGACGACAACACCAATGTCCCAGAGGTCAATTTCCTCCAACAGGCCAGTGCTTCGTACCAGTCATTCGAGACCACGACCAAGAGCGGCGCGCTCTTCGGGCGCCTCACCTATGAAGTCAAGCCAGAATTGCGTCTGACCTTGGGCGCTCGCGAGACTTGGGAGAAAAGTCCTTTGCCGGGAACCTGCTCTCGGTAAACAGGGTGTGCCTTGTCGGAATCTGCCCCACGGCACAGCCGATTCCTACTTTTCGACGCCGCCTGCGCTCGCGAATCCCGCGAATCCCGTATTCATCTCGGTACCGTTCCCACCGGTTCTCATTGCCGGTACCCACTGGTCCGGCTCCCTATGGCGGGTTCGTTCAGGTCACCAATCCCACCTACATCCAGACGGCGACCACTTGACCGCAAACCAGCGTGAGAACTGGAGCAAGTTCACCTGGCGCGCGGGTGCTGATTGGGATCTGTCGCCCCGCAACTTCATGTACGCAAGCTACGAGACTGGCTTCAAGGCAGGTGGATTCTTCTTCGAGTGACAATGGGGTGTACCAGCCCGAAGGGATACGGGCGATCACCCTTGGATCCAAGAACCGCTTCCTGGACAATCGCGCGCAGTTCAATGTCGAGCTGTTCAGGTGGAAGTACAAGGACCAGCAGCTCAGCCACATTGGCGGGGACAGTAGGGGAGTCACTATCTTCCCGACCGAGAACGTCGGCGGGGCGACTATCCAGGGTGCCGAGATCGAAGCCCGGTTCGCAGTAGGTCAGCACTCGGATCTGGGCATCGACTTGCAGTACCTGGACGCCAAGTACGACTCATTCGTCTATAACCAGCCAAACTTTGATCCCACGCCAACGACGATCAACACCTTCAACGCAACGTCGTGCGCGAATGCGTCGGTGCCCACGCCGGCGGTTGCCGGGTGCCGGGAAACTTCGCTGTCGACTGCTCCGAGCGCCCCCGAACGCCCCCGAAATGGACGCTCGGGGGTGACGGCAGTCAGACCATCCCGGTGTCATTCGGAGAATTCGTGCTGAACGCGCGTGTCCACTACCAGACCAAGACGCTTGTAGGACTGGAATTCCTGCCCGTTGAAGAGGCGCAGTCATACTGGCAGGCAGATGCGTCGATCACCTACAACTCGCCGTCGAAGAAATACTCAGCGAGGGCATATGCCCAGAATCTGTTCGATGAGACGGTGAAGTCGTTCTCGACGCCACTGGCACTTTCCGTCCCCGGGTCGCTCTACCTCACTGCCTTGCGTCCGCCAAGGACTTACGGGCTGCGGCTTGGCGTGTCGTTCTGACAGGCGACAACGGAGAGCTGCAGGATGAAGATTCGCACCGTTCCGGCGAATAGTCACAGGTCACGACAAGGATGGTAATGCCGTGATTCTTGAAGCCGCACCGCCGCCACGTGTTGCGAAGATTGGACAGGACATCGGACCCTGGTTTTATGAGGTCTGGAGTACCCAGGGTTCACCTGCTTCGATTGACCGGTCTTCAGGAGAGCCTCCAGAGTCGGGCATAGTGCTGGCGCCTCCCAAGCGTGGAACGCGCATTCGGGTACTTGATATCGCGCCAGAGGATGAGCGAATCGGGAAGCTGAGTGCGGAAGAGGCGCGAGGACTATTCGAAATGATTGGTGCTGGCGAGGCCTCAGCCCATAAGGGACGCGGTCCCGTGCGCCACGCATTCATGCACCGGACGGAAACCATTGACTACGGGATCGTGCTGGAAGGCGAGATTACCCTGATTCTGGATATCGGCGAGACGGTGGTACGACAGGGTGACATCGTAGTTCAGCGTGGAACGAATCACGGTTGGGCAAATCGATCTGCAAAGAACTGTCGCATCGCGTTCATCCTCATCGACGGAAAGTTTGAGGATGGTCTCGAACTGAATCACTGAGTGAAACTCGCGACTTTGCCGGCGGAAAGTCGGGACGGTCGACTGGCCGTGGTATCCCGGGATCTGAAATGGTGCGTGGAAGCGAAAGGGGATTGCCGAGACTCTCCAGGAGGCCCTTGACCACTGGCAGGAAGTGGCGCCCGCGCTGGAATCGTTGTTCGACAAACTCCAGAGTGGAGAACCTGCGGGCAAGGTGCCCTTTAAGGCTTCCGAGGTGCTGGCGCCGTTGCCCAGGGCCTGGCAGTGGCTGGACGGGTCAGCCTTCCCCAGCCATGGCGCATTGATGGCGAAGTCCTTTGGAATCGAAGAGCCGCGCGCACGATGCCCCTGGATGTGCTCAAGGGATGTCGCACCGGTTTCTATCGCCTACCGAGGATGTACCGTTCCGGTCCGAGGAGGATGGGTTGGATCGACTTCGAGGGCGAGTTTGCTGTGATAACCGGCGAAGTATCCATGTCCGCTAATCCGCGGCAGGCGGCGGACTGCATTCGACTCATCGCACTGGTGAACGATTGGTCATTGCGCAGACTCGCTGTGGTCGAGATGAACACCGGATTTGCCTGGATTCACGCAAAACCCGCCTGCACTATGGGTCCAGTAGTTGTGACACCGGACGAGCTTGGCGGCGCATGGGTGAATGGTCGTGGCAGCACTTCCGCTGAGGGTTGATTGGAACGGCGGCTGGTTTGGCCAGCCCGTCGGAAGCGAGATGTCATTCAGCTTTGGCGAGCTTGTCGCTCATGCCGCCGCAACCCGAGGATTGTGTGCGGGTACGCTTGTCGGCTCCGGCACCGTGTCGAATTCGAACTATCGGGTGTGTGGGTCAACCTGTATCGCGGAACGGCGCGGTATCGAGACCGTCGACACGGGTGCCGCCAAGACCTCATATATGCGGTTTGGTGATTCGGTCAGGATGGAAGTTGTTCTGCCGGATGGGCAGTCTCTGTTTGGTTCGATCGAGCAGAGAGGGTGATTGGGCCTGGTCCTAGATAGACGGACACATTGTGTGATGACGTCGGTATTGAAATGGCTTCTAGGGTAGATGAGATATCGACGATCGGCTTCGTCATTCAGAGTCAGTGGTAGGTTGGGTCGGTTAGGCTACTCCAAGCATCTGGAGGCACCAGAATCGCTGACGTCCTGCTCCACAAGCATTGACCGAACCGATGGATACCCATCGAAAAGTAGCGTTGTTCTGCGCCCGTAGTGGCGTGGTATCCATAGCCCTCTTCGTGTGATTGCCACGCGGTATTTCGGGAGATCCGTTGAAGGACAGCAACATTCAGGTGGTCGGAGGCTGCACCGCCGGTGTGACCGCCGCCATCGCGGTTGGTCGCGACGGGCACGAGGTGACAATTGTCGAGAAGGACCCGAGGTGGGCTGTCTACGGCGTCGGTATCATCCAGCAGGCCAACGTGATCCCGTCAGCCAAGCAGGTGGGAATCCTGGGACGACTACGTCGCAGCTGGTTTCCGCTTCGACGCGTTGGAGGCCTATTGCCCCATGGCCCTGAATGTGGCAACTGTACCTTCGCGCCGGCTTGTCGAGGCCTACCCCACCGATCTGGGAGTTGGAAGACCGGCGTTGCGCGAGGTTCCCGCTCTGGGAGGTCCAGATATTCATGACGCGCGACGGTGGCGTCGAGCACGTCGGTGCCGACAACATGTCATTTGGCCGACCATAGCCGACCTGTTTCGCCGAGACGCTGAAGTTACGCCACGCGGTGTGACGCCGTGACGGGCGCTACAGAGGCAACGATGTTGCCGGAGCCTTGCCATCGATCCTTTTGATGACGCATTTCTTGCCGATCCCTACGCGTACCATGACGCGCTTCGTGATTCAGGTCCCGTTGTCTGGCTTCAGGCCATTGGCTGCTTCGGAATGGCTCGTTATAGCGAAGTGCAGGCTGCATTGAGGGACAATCAGACTTACGTCTCCGGACGCGGCGTCGGCCTGGCTGACTTCTCCCGGGAAACGCCATTCCGACCGCCATCGCTGCTGCTTGAAACCGATCCGCCGCTACATGATCGCACCCGGGGCCTCATGAACCGAATCGTCACACTTGGCGCATTACGGGCTGTGGCACCGCGCTGGCAGGCAATTGCCGACGCAATGGTGGAGCAACTGTTAGACCGGGGTCGATTTGATGCCGTGTCAGAGCTCGGTACCGCGTTTCCGCTGGCTGTATTTCCGGATCTGATCGGATTGCAGGACGAGGGTCGCGAGCAACTGATCCCCTACGCTGCAGGCGTGTTCAATGCATTTGGCCCGCGCAATGCCTTGTTCGAGCGCTCCCAAATTGCCGCGCGCGAGGCGTCCGTATGGGTTGCGGCAGCCTGCAAGCGCGAGAATCTGAAGCCTGACGGCTGGGGTATGCAGGTCTACGCCGCCGCAGATCGAGGAGATTGCTCAGAAGAGGAAGCCGAGCGATTGGTTCGCTCATTCCTTTCGGCAGGAGTTGATACGACTGTCAATGGCATCGGCAATCTGCTGCATGCGTTCGCGCTGCATCCGGATCAGTGGCAGCGCCTTCACGCGCAACCCAATCTGCCGCCTCGCGCCTTCGAGGAGGGTTTGCGATGGATTCGACTTGCGGTGCAGACTTTCTTTCGTACCACCAGCAGGTCGGTAGAAACGCCGGAGGGGACGATTCCAGAGGGGTCAAAGGTTGCTCTGTTCCTTGCGGCCGCCAATCGCGATCCACGCCGTTGGGAGAATCCAGAGCGCTTTGACATCGGGCGCCGGGCCAGCGGACACGTTGGGTTCGGGTTCGGAATCCATCAGTGCTTAGGTCAGATGGTGGCGCGGCAGGAAGTCGAGTGCCTGCTACGTGCGATGCTGCCACGTGTCAGTGCCATCCGGTTGACCGGCACGCCTGAAAGGGGACTCAACAACACACTTCATTCGCTGGCTACGTTGCCGGTCGAATTCGAAGCAGTCAAGGCAGAGGTTCGGCAATGACCAGGCGATTCGTGGATCTGTCCATTTACCTCGAGAACGATGTGATCACTGATCCGCCGTTCATGCGTCCGAAGATCGAGTACCAGTTGCATGGTCAGACAATGGGGGAGGCGGCATGGTTCTTCCCCGGCCTGACCATGGACAACATGCCGGGTGGAGAGGGCTTTGCTGCGGCAGAAGTCGTTGCGCTGTCCACGCACAACGGTACCCACCTCGATGCACCCTGGCACTTTCATCCCACGCAGGATGGTGGCAAGCCGGCATTGACCATCGATGAGGTTCCGCTGGACTGGTGTTTCCGCCCGGTGTGAAACTGGACTTCACAAAGATGCCCAATGGGCATGTGGTTACGGCGAACGAAGTGGAGGCCGAATTGCAGCGGATTGGTCACGATTTGAAGCCGCTTGAGATCGTGCTCGTGAACACGGCTGCCGGACAGGCGGTGGGTAACCCGGATTTCGTGAATATAGGGTGCGGCATGGGCTATGAGGCGACAATGTACCTGACCAGCCGTGGCGTAAGGGTCACAGGTACGGACGCCTGGAGTTGGGACGCGCCCTTCAGTCACACCGCCAAGAAGGTTGCTGAAACGGGCGACTATTCTCTGGTGTGGGAGGGACACAAAGCGGGGCGCGACATCGGTTACTGCCATCTCGAGAAGCTGCACAATCTGGAAGTTCTGCCTCCTGATGGGTTCATAGTCTGTTGTTTCCCCCACAAGATCCGTGGTGCCTCTGCCGGGTGGACCCGTGCGGTCGCGATCTTCGAGAACTAATGGGCTTGGGGAGTCGATACAATGCCACGATTTCTGAGTAGCGTGTGGTGCATGGCCGCCTCGAGCCACAAACTGAACTCCGTGCCGTCGTCGCGTCGACCGTTTGACCTGCAGGCCGCACTGTCCCGCGACAGCCAAGGTCGGTCGCACGCGGTCGCCGAACGATGTGTCATCGCTTTGCGCCACTGAGTCGAGGCGAAGTCGAAGGCTATCTTCTTGTGTGCCCTT
>JADJRU010000038.1 GCA_016712105.1 Ahniella sp. | reverse complement strand
GGTCACCACGGTTCGGGCATTGGTGCCCAGGCGAACGCGTTCAGCGGAATCGGAGCATTTCCTCAAGCAATCTGTCAAAGCTCCGATGTCGCCGGCGTCAAAGACGAAGCCATTCACGCCGTCTGAGACCTGTTCTTCCGCACCTCCGATCCGTGACATGATCATCGGGCGTTCCAGCGCCATCGACTCCAGCGCTGATATCGAGAACGTCTCCACAGCATGCGATACGATGGCCATGACGTCACAGGCTGCCACCCATGGCCGGACATCGGACTGGAAACCGACGATGACCACCGCTGATTCCAGGCCGAGCTCCGCGATCCGGCGCTCGACATTGGCGCGTTCCTCACCGTCGCCGATCACAAGGCAGCGCGCAGCCACGCCCTCCGCACGCAACCGCGCGACAGCGGCCAGAGATCGCCGTGGGCTTTCTCGGGCCGTAGTCCCGCACATATGCCAACAACCAGTTCGTCACTGGCAAATCCCAGCATCTTTCGTATCCGCGCCGCTTCGTCCTTCACTTCGGCCAACGAGTAATGGTCCGTATCGACACCGTTATAGATGAACCCGTCTTCCCGTGCCCGCAGCCCCAACCGCCTCCAGTGGCGACCCTGGTTTCCGCAGACGTAGATCAAATGGTCACATTGCCGGAACAGAGGCCAGTAAAAGGCCATCTGCAGGCGATTTCGCCAGTTTCCGAGCAGGGTCGTGTGAAAAGCCATGATGAGTCTCGGGCGGCGCTTCGACCGCGCGCGCGCCATCACCCCATAGAGCATGGCATACAGGTTGGTGCAGTAGACAACGTCGACGCAGTCATGATCGATCACGCGTGACAAACGCCTCGCGACATCCAGGTCCACCTTCTTGCGCGCTCGACAGGAAATGACGGCCTCGAGGGAGGCCGTCGCGATTTCGCCGAGCAAAGCTTCGCCCGGATGCAGATAGGCGAGCGTCCGCGGGAATTCGTGGGCTCGAGATGATTGATAAGAGAAACGACGTGCCTCTCGGCGCCGCCGGGGTTCAAAGAGTTGACAATGAACAGGATCCTGGGCATCCTCCCGCCCTCCCGCGACGACATCGCGCATCAAGGAATGTAGGCGCCGCTGCCCTTGTAGCTAATGACCCGCGCTGGGACCCCGGCAACCACGGCATTCTCTTCCGTGTCTTTTGTCACTACCGCATTCGCGCCTACCACGGTCCCGTTCGCCAAGTGAACCGGTCCGATGACTTTCGCGCCAGCGGCGATGTACACGCGGTCGCCCAAATGGGGCACTCCCCACTCGCCCTTATAGAAAGAGAAGCCCAGGGTTACTCCCTGTGAAACATTACAGTTCTCACCGATGGTCGAATCGGCGCCTATGAATATCTGACCGAAATGTCCAATGTAGAATCCTTTCCCGATCTTGGCCGTTGGCGCTATAAAGATGCCAGTCGTTATCTGAATCGACTTCCACCAAATCCAATAGCCTGCGGCTGCAAACTGCTTCAAGACCGGCGGCAGCGGGTGTTCAATGAGGTGGCGTCCCGCACGATAGCAAACACTGGCCCAAAGTCCCTGATACTCCAGGAAACCTCGGAGATTCCTGATTTTGCTATCCGTCCGACAGTATCGGCGATAATCAGATCTGATGTTGTCGAACACTCCGCGAAACTCCCTTCACCATCGTGCCCATGCCCCGTCATCGAATCAGCGGTACACCCGCTTCGAATCTACCCAACCACGGCAGGAATTACGTGGACGCGGCCAAGCGAGACTACCATCAAAGATCGCAAAGAGCAAGCATCCACACGCGTAGGCACATTCAGCTCGCCGGCACACCAGCCTCCAGGCGCATTGCATCCAGATACGGACGCAAAATGGCGGACTCATCGAACTCGCTCGCCATGAACGCCTTCGCATCCTCACTGGCCTTCGTCCAAAGGGCATGATCGGCCAACAACGAACGGACCGCGAGATACATGCCATCCGGATCCCTGGCGGCCGCGCCAAGATTCTGGCGACTGATCACATCGTCTGGGTCGATAAAGGTCACAACGGGTACACCGCGAATCCAGGCCTGCAAATAGGAATTTGGGAAACCCTCAATGTCCGATGTATTGACGAACACCTTTGCCCGCGCGTAGTACTCGTTGACATCGTGATATGGAATACGCCCAAGGAAGGTGACATTGGAACAACTTTCGGCCTGCTCCTTGATAGAATCGAATAGCTGCTGGCCACCCGGACCGGCGCCGCCAATCATCACGAAATGGCGCTCCGGAAGTCGCCGCGCCAAATCAATGAACCGGTCAGGCCGCTTCAATCCCTGAAAGTTGTTCACCCACAAAACATCGATGTCCCTGTCCGCGAAGTCTTTCGCCGACTCCGGAGCGTCCACGAGCATGCCGGCTACTGTACTCTCGTGTCCGTAGTTCAACAGCATATTCGTGTGCTGGCTTGCACTTTGAGTCAAAATACTGTCCGCATGGCGCAATCCGTATTCATACAATCGTCGATCACGCGCATATGACACCAGAAGCCGGTCCGGGCAGCAATCGGAATCGGACGCCGTGCGAAACACAAGTCGGCGCCGACGAAGGCAACAGAACATGGCGACCAAGCCCACACGCATTCCGGCACAACTGACGTAGTAGGTCGATGCATTGGCTCTTGAAAGCGCGCTCCAGATTCCCGTCCACCGCGGGTGGATGAAGCGCAATCCGCCGATACCGGCTTCCGGGCGATAGGCACGGAATGTCGTGACTCCATCCCAGACGGCACCGTCCGCTTGTCCATGGTCAAGAACCACCATGCACACGCGATATCCTCGTCGGACAAGCGCTCTACTGAGCAGGGTCTGCTGAACTTGCTCTCCACCGGCGCCGAGATGATTGAACTCGCGCGCCAACACGGGGAGATTCTCCAATCCGACGAAACAAATGTCGTGGTTCATCATTGTGCCTCGCATGTTCCTGTCGCCGTCACTGCAACTGAAATCCGGCGTTTTGCCAAAAGCTCTCCTGCGATCAAGTGTATCGTCATTCCGCTCATAGCCCACCGTGCCGAGCTCGTCGGCGCGAGGAAATCCGCTCACGGGCCTTCAGCCACGTGTCTCGATAGAAGTCCAACAGTTCACCCGGCCGCACCACGTAGGGCAGTGGCGCAGGGATGATACGGTTCAAGATCACATTGCCAAGAAGCCGGCATCCTATCATCAACAGGGCCTGCGCCGCAATGATGCCCACCATGCCGCCGAGTTTCATCCCGACATAGAGCAGCAGCGGCGCCAGGACCAGAGTGATCGCATTGGTCCATATCGAAATATCATTGCGGTTCATCGCCCTCAGCACCAGTGCTGAATTGAAGACCAAGCCGATCTTTGCCAACGTATTGACCTGAAAGATAGGGAGCGCCTCAGCAGAGGTTTCCGTGAACATGAAGAGTATTAGCGGCTTGGAGACAAGGAGCAGAACCGCGATGACCGGAAGAGCGACCGCATAGGAACTCGTGAGCACCTTGCGCCACAGGGCCCGAATTCCCTCCCAGTCATTGTCTTGCTCCAGCTTGGCGAATTGGACGAGCGCCACCGCTGCGAGAGACTGGACGAACAACTGGATAATCGGCAACTCGGTACACCCGGCCGAATAGATGCCGTAGGCTTCTGTACCATAGTACCGACTCACGAAAAACTCGTGCAGCCGCATCAACATGGTAAACATGGGACCTGACGCTCCGAGCACCATACCGTAGCGAATCTGCTCGCGAATGCCGAAGAAGTACCGCTCCGACTTGAAACCATGCAACCGCCAGTGAATATAGGCCGACATCGCGACCAATTGGACGATCCTCGCAGCGACCAATCCGATCAGAATGGCGTCAAGTCGACGGGTCAGGAACGCGACCGCAACACAGACCACACTGGCCAGCGTTTGCCCCAGCACCTCAAAAGCCGCCGATGCCTTCACCTTCTGTCGCGCAATCAGGTAGGTGTCGCAGGAGACAGCCAGGATCATGGTCACGGAATAGAGCGTCAGCATCCAGAAGGCGTCCTTGAGGATCGCCATGTTCAGCCACTGGCTGATGGGGCCTGAGGCCAAGCCGATGACGGTGAAGCCAATCCCCAATCTAAGCAGATTCATCAGGACACTGTTGAGCAGGTAGGCGCCGGCGTTGCGGACATCACGAGGAATGAAATAGTAGAGAGCCTGTGTCAATCCCAGCTGCAACAGCGCCCCGATGTACATGTCGAGAAGAAAGAACTGCCTATAGGCGCCGAAATCGGACACCGACAACAGACGGACCAGAAAGTACGGCAAGATAAGGCGCACCGCATAGCCGGCAATCTTGGACGCGAAAATGTATAGAGACTGGTTGAGCACGGGGCGACTTTCCGCTGCTGACATGACGCGACTACGTCCGGTACACCTGCTCCAGGCGATTGAGTACGGCGTCGAAACTGTGGTGCGACTCTACCTTCGCGCGCGCAGCGAGTCCGAGTCTCCGCCGCTGCGGTGCGTCGACCAACAGCGCGCCAATGGCGTCAGCCAGAGCGTCGGCGTCATCCGGCGCGGCCAAACGGGCCTGAACCCCTTCGGCCACGACATCCGTGACCCCGGCTATCGCGAACGCAACCGTCGGCAATGCGGCTCCCATGGCTTCGAGTAGAACCAGCGGCAGTCCCTCGTATAGCGAAGGCAGGCAGAAAACGTCAGCTGCCGCGAAGAGCCCCGGTATATCCCCATGCAACCCCATCAGGCGAATCCGGCTTCCCGACGCCGCGGCTGCAATCTGCGCCTCGAGCTCAGCCCGCAACTCGCCGTCACCGGCAATGAGGCATCGCCAGTCGGCGCCGGTGGGCTCCAATCGACCGAGAGCTTCGATCAGCCGCGCGAAGTTCTTTTGCCGGGTAAGCCGCCCGGCGCCGACGATCAACACCTGCTCGTCGGTAACGCCCAGCGAAGCACGAAGGCGTGAGCGCTCGGTCGCCGTCACAGGCGCCGGCAGCCGAACGCCATTCGGAACGACCAGTATGCGCGCCTTCTGACCCGGCGAAACTCCCAGTTGATCGGCGAGCGAATCGCGGACCTGATCGCTGACGGCGATGACCCCACTGCACGTCTTGAGCATGCCGCGATAACCGGCCCGGCGCAGTGCCCCTCATCCGTCCCGCGCCGTCGCCGTAATCGAACTCCCGGTTGTTGTGCACGGTGGGATAAACCTTGCAGACGCCCCTCCAAGCCATGTGACAAGCCCGAGGAAGTTCGCCTTCGGGAGATGCGTTTGCAACACTTCGATCCGCTGTGCGCACAGCAGGCTCTCGAGTCGACGACAGGTTTCCAGGAAATAGAGGATCCGGTACGCCTGGTTGCCGTCGCGACGCGGCCGATTCAGGTCATGGAATGCCACCGTCGGCGACAGCCTGTCGAGGAATGGACCATCCCTGCGGGCCACGGCCAGGTGTGAATCGTGCCCCCGGGCGGCCAAGGCCCCGGCGATGTCCACCGCGAGCGCTTCTGCACCCCCGGCATCCAGAGTTTCAACCAATTGGGCCATGCGCATCGGTACCGTTCCGTCGGTCACAGCCCTACTTCGGCTCCCAGAAGTACCACCTTGTAATAGGTGATCGTACCTTCCTCCCGCAGCCGGTTGGCCAACCTGACCGCGCTGTCATGTGAACCGTATGGCCCCAGATAGACTCGGTACCACATACTGTCGCGGACCAACTGCTGCCGAACAGTGGCGAACAATCCGCGGTCCGTGAACTGGGTGGCTACGTCGGCCGCGTGAGCCGCCGTACGGAACGAACTGACGTGGATGTAGTGTTCTCCAGCCGTGGCAGCCGCAGCGTTTGAAATCGCCGAGTCGCGGACCGCTGATTTGGCCATTACGTCAGGCTCCCTACGCGGAGTTTCCGTGATCACCGGCACGGCCGCCGTCTGCCTGGATTCGGTAACTGTGGCGGCGGTGTCTGCAGCGGCCGGCTCCAGTGACAGGGACGAATCGACCGGCGAAGCCGACACTTCCACTTCGTTCGCTTCCACGGGAAGGGGCGGTTCCCCGATGGGCGAGCGCGGTTGCACCGTACCGTCGCTCGTCCCCGCGACAGGGGAGCGCGACCACAGCGGATCCAGCCGACCCGTCGCTGCCAGAACGGCCACCACACCGACAAACAGTATCGCGGCAATCGCCAGGTTGCGGCCGCGAGTCGCGCCCCTCCTCGCCTGCACCGGTGCCGTCCCCTCCGCGCGACGGGGAGGATCGGCCGCCACGTCGCGCCGCACGGCCATGTCCGCCCGCGTTGAGATGTTGGCGCGCGTTGAGCTGCCGGGCCTCATGGGGGGTGCTTCCGCCACGGAAGCGGTCGACACGGGAGCGGCTGGCGAACCCTTCACGGGCACCGCCGGGGCCTGGTCATCCAAATCCATCCCTTCCACCGTGTGGCGGCCCGCCACGAAGGCTGAAAGCAGGGCTTCGATGGCCAGGGTATTGACAACCCGCGGCACTCCTCCGCTGATCTCGTAGATGCGATCCAAAGCCCGCGCGCTGAAAGTGCCGGTCCGGCCGCCGGCCACCACCATGCGGTGGTCCACGTATTCCTCCAGCTCGTGCCGCGTCAGGTGCGCCAACTTGTAGTGTACGCGGATGCGCTGCTTCAACTGCGCCAGATCGGGGCGGTCGATGGTCGCTTCGAGTTCGGGCTGCCCGACCAGAATGATCTGGACCGGCTGCTCCTCGCCTTGTCCGAGGTTCGTCAACTGGCGGATCTCTTCGAGCACCTCGCGAGACAGGTTCTGCGCTTCGTCGACAACGATGACAATGCGCTTGCCCTCCCTGCCTTCAGCGATCAGGAACTGCTTGAACGCGATCAGCAGATCCGACTTGTCCGCACGGGCATCTACCTGGCGCCCAGATCGTCGAGGATCAATTTGAGCAGCTCGCGGCCGTCGACGCAGGTGTTGGTGATAAGCGCCGTCAAGTAGCGGTCACCGAGATGCGACAGGAACGACTGGATGGCCATCGTCTTGCCAGTACCGATGTCGCCGGTGATCATCACGATCGCTTCACTGTTGTCCAGGCCGAAAACGAGATGGGCCATGCTCTCTTCGAACGCGCCCGACTTGTAGAGAAACCAGGCGCGGCGAGATGCCGAACGGGCCTCGGGACAGTCCGAAGTGCTCCAGATACATGCTCGGTCAGACCTCCAGCTGCGAATTCGGCGCCGGCGGCGCCCAGCGGTCAAGCCCGCCTCACCCATGCTTCCGGTTTCAGGCGAAGCCGCACCCGTTCGCGATCAACATATCCATCGAGAACGCCTGCGCAAACCAGGAAGATCGTGCCGACAGCGGAAAAGAAGCGGTAATCGATCGCGAGACCGCCCGCCAACAGCCGACAAACACGCCGCCGAACACGGGAACGACATGAATTGGCGAAGTGACCACCTTCGCGCTGACGCGTCCGCCAGCGGAGAAGCCCTCTGCCGATCAGGAACTAGATGGCGCATTGCAACCCCATCCCGACCAGTCCTGTCTCGGCCAATGGACCCAGATAGATATCGTGGATGGCATTGTGACGGAACTGGACATAGCGGATGGTGGCCATGCCCGGAATCTCTACAGGTTGAATATACCGTTCACGAACGCTTTGGAACTGGAAGTAACCGACGCCGAACAGCGGATGGTCCCGCCACACGCGAAGCACCGTGACGCCGGTGCCGAAACGTGAGCCGACTGTATCCTCGTTTTCCAGTCTTTCCTGCATGAACTTGTCCTGCGCCAACCCCAGCACGGCAATGGCCATGATGGGCGCCAGAACAGCCGCAGGCAGAAGGTAACGAAGGTACGCCTTCCGATTGAGTACGGCGGTGACCATCAGCGCTGCGCCACCGGCAATCCAGCCGCCGCGGGTATACGTGAAGGCAATGCCCGCCAGCCCGACCAGAAGGCTCACGATCAGCAGAACCTTGCCCAGACGATTCCTGATGGTGGCCAGGAAGTAGAGATGCAGGGGCAGCAGCATGCCGATCACGGTACCGAACAGGGGGCGTGCATAAACGGCCCACGGATCGATTGAGATACCCGACGTTACCTTCCCTGACTTCCTGGGCCAGATCCAGGCATTGAAATCGTACTTTTCCCGCGACGGCCGTCACATTGTAGTAGACACAGAGCGCAAACAGCATCCACAGAGTCAACCGGATCTGCTGACGCGTCGTGATAATGTTCTTTGCTAGGAGGTATGCCGAGTAGGGAATGAGAATGCTCATCGTCCACGCGTTGAATGCGTACATGTCACCCAGCACAACCTGCACCAAGAGATATAGGCCATGCAACAGCAGCAGAATATCGGCGCGCAAGGGCCCCCAGCGGTTTACGCTGCTCGGAGACGTACTTGATCAGAAATACAACCGCGAGCCAGATCAGAGCCATGCGGTCCAGATACAGATCGGGAAGTCCCGGCATCTGAATCGACCAAATGTATCGAAAACCGCCAACCGCCAGAATGAACATATAAAACGGGATTGTCAGATGGCGAAACGAAACGATCAGAAAAATGGCCGCCAATAATATGCCGGCCAACACACCCGCGAAGAGATCCGCACCCGCACGACCCACCAGAAGGCGACTGACCACAAGCACAAGACCCGCCCAACTGCTCCGGAACCGCGTAGCGCCCGGCACGGCATCATGACGCTTCGCGATCGGCACGTCAGTCCGTCCGCGAAACGCTGGCAAACACCGGCAACTTGAGTTCAGCCTCAACATCCTGCGGCACATAGATTCGATGATCAAAGGCATCCTGCAGGAATGCCCCGACGATCCCCAGCGCGAGAGCCAGGATCACAACCATGGCGAGATACACGGTCGTCTTACCGCCCACCAGCGCGGTGACCAGTTCAGGCTCCGTCAGCACGACGACCTTGCTCACACGGTCGTCGGCCATCTCGTTCATGCGGACTTCTCCCCATTTGCCCTGAAGGTCGTCCAGCAGGTCGCGCAGCGACTGAAGTGACCGTCCAGCATCGACACGCTCTGGTAGACGTCGGCAGATGATCGTGCCCTGCCTGAGCTCAGCCAACTGCGCGCAGGGGTGCTTTCGCGCTGCCTGGTCGAGATCAGGACAGATGCACGCTCTCGGTATAGGCTATTTCCTCTTCCCGCAAACGCTTCAATGAGCTTTCCAGCAGTGCCCGCTGCCGGCGGGCAGGCAGCGTCCTCCGTGAATCGTGAGGATGGAATTGAGCTGGTCTTCGTGCTTCCCGACCTGGTCGCGCCAGCCGACCAGGGTCGAAGCCCGGCTCTCGTCCTGGCCTGCCGGGAACTCGCGCGGGTCCCGCTCCAGGAAGGCCCTCAATTGTGCGTATTCCGACTCCAGTTGTTCACGTTCAACCCGGACCTTCAAAAGCTGCGAATCGATGTCGGCCGTGAACCCGGTGGAGTACCGCATCTCGTCTTCGATGGAGGTGTACCCACCCTGCCGCAGGATCTCGCCACGCACTCCGAGCAGCGAGTCAATCTCGGCCCGCACGGTTTCCAGCTGTTCAGAGTAGTAGTCGACCGCCCCGAGATTGCGCTGACCCAATTTTCGTAGTGGATGAATCCGCTGCGCAGCACCACGGCCATCAGGGCAACACGAGGATTCTCGGCCATGTGCCTGAATTCGAGAATATTCGATTCTCCAACGATATTGACTTCAAGCCCGTCCAGCAAAAGGTCCCGGAAGTCGGAGCCCTCCTGGAGAGTGGATAGGTTGGGATCGATCTGTCGAACAATAGGCAATGAATCCGCCAGCGCGGCGGCGGCGCGCTCGGCAACCGAGACGCTCATGGCGATGTTCACGAGAGTGTTCATTTCACGATCATAATCGATGGTTCCAGCGGAGGTGTTCCAACGGGGCGCATCCACGTTTCGAAGCTCGACCAGGACACGCGAAGCTGCGGTGTAGGTGCTGTTCCGGTTCAGCAACCCGAAGGTGCCCGCCAGAATGATCGGAAGCGAGATCGCCAGGACGATCCAGCGGCGCCGAAACAGCACGAAAGCGACGTCCCGGACTAAGACCCTTTTTGCCGGAGCGGCCGGGGACGTTGGACTGCGGGTCGTATACCAGCATAGCCATCAGAACCTCCGACTTCGCCTGTGGTGATGTAGCGAACGTCATAGGCAATGCGGGTAAAGTTTGCCAGACCTGCCAGCACGTTCTTCGCGAAATAGGAGAAATCGCCGACGCGCGAGCGGGGAACGTAGACGATGTCGTACGACTGCAACGAAACCGTTGCCGTTTGCGCAAAATCAGGCGTGCCGAAGGACTCCAGATTCACTTCCTGCACCTGGTAGCCATCCGGCGTCAATCGGACCACCAAAGTCCCTTCTCGTGACGCATCATCACTGAACCCGTTGGCCATGGCGATGGCGCTCATGACATCCATACCACCTGTCGGCACACGATAGAATCCGGGATTCTCGACCTCGCCAAGGTTATAGACTCGCCGTCCAGGTGTTCTTGCATGATGATGGACAGCGCCGGTTCCCACGGTATCTTGAGTACGCGAGAGGATCAACGAATCTGCTTCGGAGAGGAGAGGTCGACGATGCGGAGCCGGTCGACTCCCCATCAGATTGATGGAGCCGCCGTTCAGAACGACCACTCCTTCCTGATTCAGG
>JADJRU010000037.1 GCA_016712105.1 Ahniella sp. | reverse complement strand
AAGAACACGAACAGACCGAATTGTTCGGTGAATCCGCCGCGGGTCGTCGTGTCGAATGGATGGCTTTCATCGGGAACGGGATCGGTTCTGGCTCAGCTTGGATGTTAGCGGACGCGACCGATTTCGATGGATGGTCGACCACCCTCTACCGGCTGTGCCGGGAGAGGGAAACTCTGATTCAGTGGTCCGCAGACAGCGCAATGGCCGCGCATGGGGAGTGAATCGCGAGCACCTCATTCATAGCCATTGCAGAAAATGCCGGAAGCGCCGTATCGCCCATTACACGCCGCGAACGTGGGAGCCACTTCAAGCATGGCGCAGTCTTCCCGGGTCGGTGTCAACACGCAGGCATCCAACTGAGTCTCTGCCGTTACGGACGCATCGGCGTTGACGCCCGCGAGGATGTCCGAGACATCGCCGATCGTGGTTTCCGGCAACACATTGACGCGCAAACTGCCATTCGCATTGATCGCGAGTCCGGCCGCCTGGCAACTCAGCAATTGACCCACGGCCACACTGCCTGTTGCGGCACAGGTTGCGGTGGGGCTTGAACTGTTGATCCCCTGATAGGCCAAGCCGGGTGGCAACTGCACATGCAGACGACTGGTCGTGCCGGCCGCAGTGCCGATGTTTCGGTACTCCAGCCTCAAGGTGCTGGGCTGAGGAGCCAACCAATCGATCACCATCGGAGTCAGGCTCATGCCGACATCAGGAAGCAGGCTTCGATTGAAGATCATGCGCGGCACGATGGCGGTCGTCGTATTGATGTTCAGGACGGCACAGCCATCCGGCAACGGCGAGCCGACACATAGTTCCGGTGCTCGCTGCGGTTGCTCGGCAACACCGGAAGTGGCCTTGATCTGAATGCTGGCCGGAGCCGGCAAGTCGGCCGCCAGGGCCACGCGCAGGATCACGCCGGTACTGCCGGTTGGATCGGACGGCACGTTGGACAGTTGAGTGCCCTGGCATGTGACCACCTGACCGCTTGCGGTGACCGCACCAGCGGAACAGTTCGGCAATGGGTTTGAGCCCAAAGGGTCAGCCCCCAGGAACGTGACCTTGGGCGGCAAGTAATAGGTACTGCTGACTTCGCCGTTGTTCTGGTTGTAGCCGGTACCCGAAACAGACAACTGAAGCGTGCGTTGAGCACCCGGCGTCCATGGAAACGAGCCCAAGGGTGTGGTCGACAGGGAGTTGGTCAACCGCGACTGTCTGATCGTGCTGCCCGCCGGCCGACATTGGTTCGCAAACGTGCAGGCACCAGCGGGATTGCCCGGATAGGTAGGCGTTGACCAGCGCAAATCGAAACTCACCGTCGTGCCCGCCGCCATGGTGGACGGAATATCGGTGTACAGCTGCAGAATGCCGCCCAAGTCAGTCGGCCAAACCGGCAGAGTCCCGTTCGAGATGCAGGTGACATCCTGGTTGATTGCCGAACACGTCCACCTTGCACCGTCCCACCCTGCATAAGTCAGTCCTGCAGGCAACGTTGTCCGAAGTGTCACCACTTCGGTCGTTGGAACAACGAAACTGCTGCCATTGAAGCTGTACACATAAAGCCATGCGTGGGCCGTACGCCAGGTTCCGTTGTAGGGCTGCGGCGCACTGGTGGCACCCGGGTTGTAGAAATATGTATAGCGCGGTGTATCAACCGAGGTGCCTTGCGCCGACACGAGACCTGCATGGCCCAACAGCATCGCAAACAGAAGTCGCTTCATGGAATACCTCACTGCATTCATCGCAAGTGTTCCATAGGCTTCTTCACGTTTCTCCCCCGCATTTGGAGGGTCTGGCGCGGCAATCCAGCATGACTGGGCGAGTTGACCTGGTGCCCAATCGTGCACAAACAAAACGGGACCAGTCTTTCGACTGGTCCCGCGTAAAACAAGGCCACGTCCCTGTGGCAAATCTTAGTCGGCGATTTCGCGGTAGCGACGGAAGTAGAACGCCACACCGAGCATCGCCAGTCCTGCCACGACACCGATCCAGAGATGGGCCGAACCCAGCAGGCTGCCCATCGCTTCCCAGCTGTACAGGTCATAGGGACCACGGTCGCTGCTGAAGTTGAATCCGATGGCGTTCGCGCCATCACCGAACATCCATGGAACCACACCCAGGATGGCGCGGCCAAACATGTTGATCCAGTACCAGCTCTGCGGAATCTGCAGATTGCTCAGCA
This sequence comes from Ahniella sp., assembly GCA_016712105.1. GTDB lineage: Bacteria > Pseudomonadota > Gammaproteobacteria > Xanthomonadales > Ahniellaceae > Ahniella. The sequence continues at coordinate 15,572 of JADJRU010000037.1, read as the reverse complement.
CATCGATCCAGGTGAGGACCAAGCCGACGCCAATCGGCGCGAAGACAGCCCACAGGAACGGACGAGACCGCGACCACGAGGACACCATCATCAACCAACCGTAGGCCGGCAGTGCCCACAGGGCATTCAGCGGGATACCGACAAACATGCGGATCCACATGCCGATCAGATCGGCCTCGGTCCACAACAGGGTGTACTTCTGAACGCCGTTGCTCAGGAAGAAGATCGAGAACATCACCAGCATGATCAGTTGCAGGACGATCACGCCGACCCAGGCAAACAGCGGTGCAACCAGTGCGGCACTGACGTATTTCGACAGCAGCGTGCTGAAGTCCGACACCGGCATCGATTTCCAGAACAGGATCGAGCGATCCTTGCGGTCATCGTGCAACGAACTCAGCAAGTAGAAGAACAGCACAACACCGAGCACCATCTGGACGATCAGGCCAAACCCGGCCAACGCATGGCGCCAACCAATCATCGCTTTCTGGAGTTGTTCAGGCGACAGTTTGGCGATCATCTGATCGAGTGGCAGGCTTCGCATTTCGACCGGCAGATTGCCAAGATGCACCTTGCCGGCAATCATTCCGATCAGTGTGAACACCGTGAACAGGCTGATCACGATGATCGGTGCCCACAGGAAACCACCACGGTTTTCCCAGTATTCGCGCTTCAACAGAGTCAGGAAAGTACTCATTTGTAGGCTCCCTTCATGGTGGCCACGAACACGTCGGCAATACCCGGCGTGCGTGTTTCACCCAGTTGTTCTGCGTCCTTGCGGCTGATGCCGTCAAACAGGTAGATCGATTTGCCAAACACCTGACGTTCATCGATCGGCTTCAGTGCCAGGGCTTTCTCGCGATTTTCCGGACCAACCATCACTTCGACGAATCGTTCGGCCACTTCGTCCATCGTCGAACGCAGCACGATCTGGCCATCCTTGATGAACATCACGTCGGTCAGGATGTGTTCGATCTCTTCGACCTGATGGGTCGTCACGATGATCGTCTTGCCGTTGTCGAAGTAGTCGTTCAACAAGGTCTGGTAGAACTCGCGGCGATACAGGATGTCGAGGCCGAGTGTCGGCTCGTCCAGCACGAGGAGCTTGGCGTCGATCGCCATGACCAGGGCCAGGTGCAGCTGCACGATCATGCCTTTCGACAACTCGCGCACACGGCTCTTCGGGTTGATCTTCGTCTTCGCCAGCAGTGCCTCGCACTTGGTGCGCGAGAACCGCGGGTGCACACCTTCGACGTATTCGATCGCCTGGTGGACTCGGATCCAGCGCGGCAACACGGCCACGTCGGCGACAAAGCAGGCTTCCTGCATCAGTTGGTGACGCTGGGTGTGCGGATCGAATCCGAGCACCTTCAATTCACCCTGATAGTCGGTCAAACCCAGCATCGCCTTGATTGCCGTGGTCTTGCCTGCGCCGTTGGGTCCAATCAGGCCGATGATCTTGCCGGGTTCGATGTCGAGATCGATCCCCTTCAAGGCTTCAAAACGGCCGTAGTTCTTGCGCAATCCTCGCGCCTTGATGACAGCGGTCATGTCCTAACCCCTAGTTGGTGGTTGCTTTCAACAGGTCGTCCAGGCTGAGGCCCAGTCGACGGAGCCGGTCGCGAAGCGCCGGCCATTCTTCTTTGATGAAGCGCTCGCGCTCGTTGCCCAAGAGGGCCGTGCGGGCTCCAGTCATCACGTACATGCCAAGCCCGCGGCGCTTCTCGACGAGATTTTCGTCAACGAGCTCCTGATAGGCCTTGGAGACCGTGATCGGATTCAATTGAAAATCTGCGGAGACCTGGCGCACGGAAGGCAGTGCATCACCTTCCTTCAGCGCCTCATCGAGGATCATGGCCTTGATGTGGTCGCGCAGTTGCCGATAGATCGGCGTGGATTCGTTCCAGTTCATGCTCATTGGGTCAGTCCTTTGCCCGCGGGTTGCGCCGTCCGAAGTCGTAGTACGGCGTATGTCCAAGAGCCCGCTTGCGGGTGCCCGGACTCCGCGTCGGAGCCTGTTGGGCTGTCGAGCTTTCGGTACGCTGTGCAGGCACATCCATCTGTGCCTGCGCGGACGTACCCAAAGCAGGAAGTGCCGACTGGGCGACTAGGAAGAGCAGGGACGCAAGAAATTCAGTCAGGCTCGTGTTCATGGGTGTTGCTCAGATGGTGTTGTAGCTAACTATAACACCAGTTTTCGGGCCGTCAAGCAAAACATCACGGCAGATCGACATGACCAAAGCCATATTATGGGCCGACCCGTCTTCCCTACCGGAGTGCCCATGCGTATCGCCCTGATTTCCCTGTTCTTGTTGGCGTCCTCGCCCCTGTTCGCCTGTAGCGAACTGCTCGACGTGAGCGTGCGGCCGCTAGCCAAGGAGCAGCGGAAAAGTTGTGCGAACGGTTTGACGGGCAAGTCCTGCTGATCGTCAATACCGCCAGCAAATGTGGATTCACGCCGCAATACGAAGGGCTTGAAGCCCTGCACGAGAAATACGGCAAACAGGGCTTTGCCGTCATCGGGTTTCCGTCCAATGAATTCATGGGCCAGGAACCGGGCACCGAAAAGGAAATCCTCGAGTTCTGCACGCTCACGTATGGCGTGAAGTTCCCGATGTACGAGAAGACACAGGTCAAAGGCGACGACGCCAGCCCGTTGTACCGCAAGCTCAAGGCCGCTACCGGTGACGAACCGGGCTGGAACTTCCACAAGTATCTGGTGAATCGATCCGGCAAGGTGGTCGGCAGTTTTGGTCCGCGCACCAAACCCGACAACGAAGATCTGGTCGCGCAGATTGAATCCCTGCTCGCCACCAAGGTGCCTGCTGCCGCCAAGGTCGATTGACGACTGCAGGTCACGACTGGCGCTTGCGCTACCGGGAAACGGGCAAGGTCAAACGGATCGGCCCCAGTTCATCGAGCAGCAACGGCTCACCAGGCTCGTTGCTGCCCCCGGAAAAGCTGAAGCCCGCGCCATCCGGCGTGAGCTTCCGATAACCGCCATCATAGTCCCAGGTGTTGAGATAAAGACGCGCTCCTGACCAGTTGCCGCCGTGGCCCAACACCTGTGCCGGCAGATCGAGCTGAATCACCTGGCGGGCGCGGTCAACACTGAGGCGCCCGCCCCCATCGAGCGGACGCCCTTCCCGCTCGGCGTCTGCTCCCTCCGGCGCGAACAGGACATTCGACCACCCGTGTGCACGCCATCGCCGATGCCAGCGCATCTGGTCGGGTAACTCGGCGGATTGGCCCGGCATGACCGGACTGCCACCCAATTGGTCGGGCCACTCCAGAAATGCGGTGAGCGCGACATGATCAAAACCATTCGCAGGATTCCAGCTGCGCACGAGTGCCGCCATGGCGATTTCGATGCGCCGCGAGTCACCCGAGTGACTCACGGCAACCGAACGCAGATCGCCCTGGCGGGCATCGTAATCGGCATCGGCGGATACCTGACCTGGCCGGATCGGCCGGTATCGTCGCCCCGAGGATCCATCCGACAATCGGTGACCAGACACGGGATACCTGGACCAATCTGGGCGTGCACTCACGCAGCCATCGGCCGGTCGATACGCCCGCAGTTCATGCCGGCGCTCCGGATCGATCATCGAATCCGTGCGAATCAGCAGCGAAAACTGACCTTCGGCATCCGCTTGAACCGGGCTGGCCGAAGACAGGTCACCATCGAGCAACACCTTGATCTCCTCGCCTGCACCGGCACGGCCCGACACCTGCATGTCGCCGTTGCCATCGGCCACCCCGTCATTCAACTCGATGGCACGACACACCGCGACTTTGGACCGCGCATCAGGTTCCAGTGCGAGGACCACGCCGCTGCGCGCAGGCAACTCCAGCACGACCCGAGACGCTGTGTCGAGAATCACCGACACCGGCCGCCCATCCAGCGTCAGACGCGATACCCAGCGACTACCGGGTGCATGGGTCGTCTCGGCCACCAGCAACCGCGGGCGATCCGCAGTGTTCATCAGCATCATCAGCGCGTCTTGCCCCTCGCCCATCTGATACGCCAGCGCGCCGGCGCTGGCAGAGCTCACCAGAACCTTGGGTCGCCCGCGCGACAGCACCGGATGTACCCGCCGCAACGCAGCAAGATCGGCGATGAATCGATACAAGGGCGCCGTCGAGTCAAAGTGATCCCGCCCCGTCGAGTCGATGCCGCCGGCAAACATGGCGGGTCGCTGACGGGTAAAGCCCTGTTCAGTGCCGTAATAGATCGTCGGAATCCCCGGCAAGGTGAAGATCGACAACAGTGCCTGGCGAAGACCTGCTTCACTGCCCTGCGCAAGGAACCGGTCGACGTCGTGGTTGTCGACAAAAGTCGGCATGAGATGCGGCGCCGAGTGCACACGCATCATGCTGTCGATGCGATGCGCCAGCACATCGGTGCCCTGCCCGCGTGCAAAGACGTCCAGCACACTGCCGTACAAGGGAAAATTGATCATCCCCGGCAACAGCGCCCGACCTTTCGAATCGCGCACATAACCTTCGATCCGACGCGCCGCCGTGTCCTCGAACGGGCGATCGATCCCGAACCCCTCGCCGAACACGTGGAACTCGGGCCGGTCCAACTGTTGCGCCACACGCATGACACCAGGGGCCTTGCGATCGCGGGCGAACAAGAAATCCCGGAAGTAATCGGGCGGGACATAAAACGCGGTATCCACCCGAAAGGCATCGACGCCGACTTCGCGGATCCAGAACCCGTAACTGTCGCGCAATGCCCGCCGAACCAGCCTGTGTTCGGTATTCAAGTCATCAAGATCGGCGAGTTGCCAGTTCCACTCCTGATGAAGATCCTCGTGCGAACGGATGGTCGGCGTGAAATGGTAGATCGCCGCTTTCTGATCAGCGGGTTTGCTCGCATCGTTCTGGTCGAAGGGCGCCTGAGCCGGTGCAAGCTGGCCCTGCCCGTCTGGCCAGCGGGCGAACCCGCGGTCGGGGTGCTCCGCATCGAAGGTCTTCGGATCGGCATACCCGTGATAGTTGCCGACGTGATTGACGACGATGTCCTGGACCAGCGCCAACCCCGACTCGTCCATGGCTCGCCCGAGCGAACGATAGTCATCAATGGTGCCGAAGTGCGCATCAACCGCTTTGAAATCGCGCGCCCAATACCCATGGAATCCACCGAATCCAGCGCGTGGATCCCACCATTGATTGGCGACCGGTGGCGTGATCCAGACCGCCGTCGCGCCCAGTCCGCGAATGTAATCGAGGTGGTCCTGAACCCCCTGCAGATCACCGCCACTGAACTTGCGCGGATCGGCCGGATCATATTCGCCGGTACCCTGGTCGTTGTTATCCGGATCACCATCGGCAAAGCGGTCGATCATCAGGAAATAGATGACCTGGTCGCGCCAGTCGATTTCTGTGGGGGCGGGCTCTGCCGCGGAAGAAACGGCTGCCACACCGGCCAGGGCCGTTGCCCCCAGCACCCGACCGCAAAATCGTGCATACGAATTCATCAAGGCCAAACTCCAGTTCCTGCCTGAAAGACTGTCGAGTTGGCACTCCAATTTCGACCCTTGACTGCATGAATACGTTTGCAACATGACCCTGTACCGAGAGCCGGTGGCTACCATTTTTGCCACGTCGGGAGTTTGCCTGATCCCGACTCTGCCGAAGCGCGAACAGTGAGTGGCGCGTCGTCAAGATTCGAACAACAAGGCCTGCCCCGGAGGGAATGACACTGTGTTTACTGCCAAGCGCAATATGTTGAGCGTGGCCCTGGCTTCGGCAATCGCCATCATGGCTGCCGATGCTCGCGCCCAAGCAGCCGAGGAACCGGCTGAGCAAACCGAAGCACAAACCGAGGCAGACGCCAAGGCCAAAGCCGCGGAAGAGAAAGACAAAGAACTCGCCGCGATTGAAGTGGTCGGAATCCGCAGCGGTATCGAACGCGCGATCGACCTCAAGTACGACGAGACCTCCATTGTCGAGGCAGTGTCCTCCGAAGACATTGGCAAGTTGCCTGATGTCAGCATCGCCGAATCGATCGCCCGCCTGCCCGGCCTGGCCGCCCAGCGCGTGCAGGGCCGTGCGTCGACAATTGCGATTCGCGGTCTGGCCGGCGACTTCGCCACCACTCTGTTGAACGGCCGCGAACAGGCCAGCATCGGCGACAACCGCGGTGTCGAGTTCGACCAGTATCCATCCGAGTTGCTGAGCTCGGCCGTGGTCTACAAGACCCCGGACGCAAGCCTCGTCGGCCAGGGCCTGTCGGGCACGGTTGACCTGCGTACGGTGCGGCCGCTGTCGTTCCCGGAGCGCACATTCGCCGTCAACGCCCGCATGGAAAAGAACTCGCTCGGCGAGCTCAATCCGGGTGTCGATGATTTCGGCAATCGCCTGAGTGCTTCGTACATCGACCAGTTTGCCGATGACACCGTCGGCATCGCCATCGGTTACGCCCGCCTTGATTCGCCGGGCCAGGCCCAACGCTGGAATGCCTGGGGTTACCCAACCGGCACCATCAATGGTCAGGCCGACGTGCGCATCATCGGCGGCTCGGAGTCCTGGTCCACATCGACCGACAACGTCCGCAACGGCTTGATGGCCGTGCTCGAGTATCAGCCGAACGATTTCTACTCGACTGCAATCGACCTGTACCACTCGACGTTCGACAAAGCCGAAACCACCCGTGCACTGCAGGTGGGCCTTGGCTGGTCGGGTGCGACCCTTCGCCCCGGCACGGCCGTCGTCGAAAACGGCGTGCTGATCAGCGGTACCGCCGATGGCGTGAAGCCGGTGATTCGCAACGACTTGAACGAACGCGAAGACGACCTGTTCGCGGTGGGCTGGAACAACAAGTTCAGCTTCGCCGACAACTGGACGGCCGAAGCCGACTTCAGCATGTCGAAAGCCTCGCGCGACGAGATGATCCTCGAGACCTATGCCGGTACCGTCGGTGTGACCGACACGGTCACCTATACACTGGATCCGAGTACCGGCCTGCCGACACTCGATTTCGGCCTCGATTACAGCGATCCGAACATCATCCGGCTGACCGATTCCGGTGGCTGGGGTCAGGATGGTTACGTCAAGTTCCCGGAAGTCGAAGATGAACTCACCTCGATCCGCCTGGCTGCCAACCGCAGCTTCGATGCCGGCTTTCTGAGTGGGCTGGAGTTCGGCGTCAACCTCTCGGATCGCGAGAAGAGCCGCAACGTCCCTGAGTCCTTCCTCGACCTGCGGACCCGCCCGACTTCCTCTCAATCGGTCATCACGAACCCGGCCGACCTGAGCTTCACCGGCATCGGCAATGTGCTTGGCTACAACGTCGGATCGGCGTTCGCCTCGCTCTACAACCTGCGGACGAACTTCAACCAGGACATCACGAACAAGAACTGGGTCGTGAACGAGAAGGTCGACACGTTCTTCGCACAGATGAACATGGAAACCGAAATCGGCTCCTCGGTGATGATGAAGGGCAACCTCGGCTTCCAGCACATCCGGACCGATCAGGATTCCGACGGATTCTCGGTGGCCAACGGCAACGCTGCCGGCGCAACCCCGTTCAGTGGCGGCACCAGCTACAGCGACACCCTGCCCAGCCTGAACCTGAACTTCACGTTCCCGTATGAACAGGTACTGCGTTTCGGCGCCGCCAAGCAGATGGCCCGTCCGCGCCTCGACCAGATGCGTGCGAACAACAACTACAACATCGATCCGGCGACCCTGCGCTGGGGCGGTGGCGGTGGCAACCCGGAACTCGAGCCATGGCGCGCCACGGCACTCGACGTGTCGTACGAGAAGTACTTCGGGACCAGCGGTTACGTCAGCGTGGCGGCATTCCACAAGGATCTGAAGAGTTACATCTACACGATTCCGATCGAATACGACTTCAGCGGCTTTGACGATCTGGGCCTCAACCCGCCGTCCGACATCGGTACGTTCAGCCGGCCGGAGAATGGCGAAGGCGGCACGATCCGCGGTACTGAAATCGCCGTATCGATTCCGTTCGACCTGTTCAGCCAGTCCCTGGAAGGGTTCGGCATCGTCGCGAACTACTCGGACACCTCGAGCTCGATCGAGCCGAATGGCCCGGGCAGCACCCAACCTCTGCCCGGCTTGTCGAAGTACGTCTCGAACCTGAGTGCCTACTTTGAACGCGGTGGCTTCTCGACACGAATCAGCCAGCGCCACCGGTCGCAGTTCCTGGGTGAAATCCAGGGCTTCGGCGCCGACCGTGCCCTCGTACTGGTCGAAGGTGAAACGCTGCTCGATTTCCAGGCCGGCTACACCTTCGGCGATGGCATGTTCAAGGACGCGTCGCTGCTGCTGCAGGTCTACAACGTCACCGACGAGCCCTACCGCGAAGTATTCGAGGGCGCGCTCACCCCGCGCACGTTCAACGAATACGGCCGGACCTACCTGCTTGGCATGACCTACAAGTTCTGATCGAACCAACGTCACGTGAAACCTTTGACCCGCTCCTCACCGAGCGGGTTTTTTTTGCCTCGGATTCGAGGGCGGGATCTGCCTCCTGGTCGTCTTCGCGAGGAGCGAAGCGACGCGGCAATCTCGTGCTTGCCTCGCGCCCTCACAAGAGCGAGATTGCCGCGCCCTCCGGGCTCGCAATGACAGCACTTTCATCAGCATCGGGCACCCCTTCCGGCGGACCACAACGCCCCACCCTGTCATTCCCGCGAGAACCGAATCACCCCTCCCATTCAATTTCTGCAGCGCCGCGCCCGGGTTCCGAAACACCTTCCGCCGCGGTCATTTGCCGGTCACAATAGCCGGACATGAAGGGCAAACCGACCTCATTCGACATCGCCTACCGCGCCGGCGTTTCGCAGGCAACGGTGTCGCGTGCGTTGCGTGACAGCCCATTGGTCAGCGAAGACACCCGCCGAAAGATCAAGGCGATCGCCAAAGAGATCAATTACAAGGTCGACAAACACGCCTCCAGTCTGCGCCGTCAGCAAGCCGAGACTCTGGCAGTACTGTTGTTCGAAGACCCGACGTCAGACGACTCGCTGATCAATCCGTTCTTCATGTCGATGCTCGCGTCGATCACGCGCAGTTGTGCCCGCGCCGGATACGATCTGCTGATCTCGTTCCAGCAGCTCTCCGATGATTGGCACGCCGACTATCAGGACAGCCACAAGGCTGATGGCCTGATCCTGCTTGGATACGGCGATTACCTCACGTCCGAGAGCAAACTTTCGAAGCTGGCCGAACAAGGCACACATTTTGTTCGCTGGGGCCCGAGTGTGCCCGGTCAAGCCGGCTTGACGGTCGGCTGCGACAATGTCCAGGGTGGACGATTGCTGACCGAACACCTGATCCGCCAAGGCCGCAAGCGGATCGCGTTCATCGGCGATGCCTCGCTGCACTGCCCGGAATTCCTGGACCGCCACCGCGGCTACGTGGATGCGCTGAAGGCCGCCCGACTCAAGCCTTCGGCCGACCTGCTGGTCACCGCGGCCGATTCAACCGAACAAGTCGGTCACGCCGCCATGGCTACCTTGCTTGCGCGGGGCAAACCTTTCGACGCTGTGTTTGCCGCCAGTGATTTGATTGCGATCGGCGCCATGCGCGCGCTGAGCGAACGCGGCATGCGTGTGCCCGATGACATTGCCGTGGTCGGTTTCGACGATATCCCGATGGCAAGTTTCACCAATCCTCCGCTCACCACCGTTCTGCAGGACACGCGACTGGCCGGTGAGTTGATGGTGGCCACCTTGATCAATCTGATCGAAAAAAAGCGGCCGGCCGAGAACGCCATGCTCCCGGCCCGCCTGATCATCCGCCGTTCTTGTGGCGCATCGCTCGTCGCAACTGCGAACGTAAAGCCCGGTCGCTGACTGGCGCATCGAGCACGAATACCCGCAGGCCATGCGCGGGCACCTCGATCTTGATCCGGCCGCTCACGGCGAGGGTCGCCGACTCGTCGCTCGCCAGCGCATCACGCCAGACGCCCGTCTGGAGCCCTCGTTTCAGATCGAATGTCGTCGCCGTATCGCCCTTGTTGAGCAGGACCAACGCGGTCTGCGCCACCCCGTCATGCTGCAGGACACGCAGGAACGCCGCACGATCGCCCTTCAACTCCAGGTTGACCTGCAGGCCTCGCTGCAGAGCCGGGGTGGCCGCGCGAACGCGGGCCACACGCGCCAGATTGACGCGGATCGGATGGTTCATGGCATCCCGGATACCCTGGGTACCAAAGTAGTTTCGATTTCCGGCATGTTCGGCCGTGCCCCGCATGAACCCCGACTCCGACCCGTAGTAGATCACCGGGATCCCGCGCGCCGTGAACAGCCAGTTGTGCGCATCGATGAAACCCTCGTCATCGGCATCCATGCGCGCCATGTCATGGTTGTCGTAAAACGTCATCAGGTCATACGGGTTCGCGTATGGCCCGCGGGTCAGGTACAGCGGTTTGCGCAGACGCTTGAAGTCACCCTCTGTTCGACTGAACACCTCGTCGAGCGCTTTCTTCAGCGGAAAATCGAGCACGCTGACGCCGGCCTGATCCGGATGCGTAAACGGCGCGATGTTCTTGGCCTTGTAGTCGAATGCCTCGCCGAACATGAAGAAACCCGGATGTTTGGCGCGGATGCGCTGCGTGAACGTCTGCCAGAACGGCATCGGCACATGCCGGATCGTATCGATGCGGAATGCCGCCGCACCCTGATCAATCCAGTGAAGATAGGTATCCACGAGGTAATCGACCACCGCAGGATTCTGCTCGTCGAAGTTCGATAACTGCACCAGATCCTGTTTCGCATGAAAGAACGCGTGCAGGGGTTCCTGATCCGGCCTCAGTTGTTCGGGCAGCAGGTTCTGATGGTCGGCGAGCAACTGCCCATCCCGGCCGTAGACTTCGCCATAACCGGGTTGATCGACCGGCATCGTGAACGAAGGCGAGCCATGGTTCGCCACGATATCGAGTACGGTCTTGAGGCCACGTTCGCGCATACGCGCGGTGAACTCCGGGAAGCCGAGATTGGCGCTCGGCAAATGCTCATCCACTTTCCAGAAATTGACGCCCCAATAGCCGTGGTAGCCAGTCTTCCCACGATCCGTGAACATGCCGCCCCAGACCACCGGCTCACCTCCGGTGAACGCCTCGTCGGGATTGTCGATGATCGGCGTGATCCAGACCGAGCTGAATCCCATTTCACGGATGTAGTCCGCGTGATCCAGCACGCCGCGGAAGTCGCCGCCGAGATACCCGACATTGTCGGTCTGGCCTTCGGGCCCGCCAGGAGTCGGCCGGTCGAACGTTGGAAACGCGCCACCCTGGTCGCGCTGGTCGTTCCGCGTGTCGCCATTCACGAAGCGATCGGTCAGCACGAAATACACCGCTTCAGACGCGAAGGGTTCGAGTGTGCCGTAGAACGATTCGGATTCTTCGGCAGCAGACACACTGGCGGTGGTGGCCAGGATCAGACACAGGGCAAGTTCACGGGTCATCATTTGGTTTTCTCGCGCACGAACGTCAGGCAGAGCCCGGCCAGAATCAGACTGCCGCCACTGATCATCATGGCCGTGATCGACTGATTGCCGAACTGTTCGCGGATGATCGGGCCGAGGGCGGTGGCGGCAAGGATTTGCGGCAGGACGATGAACATGTTGAAGATCCCCATGTACCCGCCCATCTTTTCCGGCGGGACCGAGCCGGCCAACAAGGCATACGGCATCGACAGAATGCTCGCCCAGGCCACGCCGATCAGACAGAACGAACCGATCAGCCACTTCGGATCATCGATCACGGCCATCGATAGAAAGCCGAGCCCGCCAAGGGTCAGCGATACGAAGTGCACCAACCGGCAGTTGAGCGGGCGCCGCGCTGCATAGAGGCTCAACAACAAGGCCACCAGCATCGAAGACAGTCCGTAATAACCCATGTAGACGCCAACCAGGTCGGCAGCCGACTGGAATGCGCCATTCGCCTGCGCAAAAGCCGCCGCCTGGACCGGAATGGACAAGTCGAACAAGGCCGGGTTCGGCGCCGGTGCATCGAATACTTTTTCGGTCAACGCCGGTGTCGCCATGATCCACATCGAAAAGAATGCCAGCCACGAAAAGAACTGAACGACGCCGATGCGCTTCATCTGCGAAGGCATGTGCAGGATGTCGTGTGATGTCCGCGAAAAAATTCGGCCGGATCAACTTGGACGCCGAACCACTGTGCTGTTCGGGCGGATACTCGCGAGTGGTGAACACGGTGACCAGGATCGATCCCATGAAGACTGCAGCGCCAATCGCAAACGCCACCTGGACCGACTGCGGCACCACGCCGGGCGCAGCTTCATTCGACACGCCCATCTGGTTGACGAGCCAGGGCAAGCTGCTCGCGACCCAGGTCCCGATACCGATGATCAAGGTCTGCAGTACAAAACCATAGGACCGTTGCTGCTCGGGCAACTTGTCGGCCACGAGCGCACGGAACGGCTCCATGCTGATGTTGATCGAGGCATCCATCACCCACAACAACCCCAGCCGCCATCCAGAGCGTCGGCGAATGCGGCATCACCAGCAGCGCCAGGGAACTGAGGACGGCACCGACCAGGAAATACGGTCGTCGCCTGCCGAGCAGCGGATGCCAGGTCCGATCACTCAGATACCCGATGATCGGCTGGACGAGCAGCCCGGTGAGCGGCGCCGCGATCCACAGCAGCGGCAGCGCGTCTTTTTCGGCGCCCAGCGTCTGGAAGATTCGCGACATGAATCCGCCTTGCAGCGCGAATCCGAACTGGATCCCGAGGAATCCGAACGACATGTTCCAGATTTGCCAGAAGTTCAATGCCGGACGGTGCAGACCACCTGCGGCCGATTGGGTTGGGGAAACGGACATCGGTAGCTCCAGGTCAGCGACGGATCAGCCGGGACAGGCCGAGAATGAAGGCTACCGTCAATACCAGCGTGATGAACATCAGGTGGATGTAGTGCAGCGGCGACCACACGAACGTGAACACGGCATACAGAGCCGCACCAAACAGCAAACCCCACCGCGCGGCGAGGCCAAGCACACGATCGCCGAAGATGACCGCGACCAGGAAGATCGCCAGCACCGGCATGGAGTAAAGCCCGTTGAGTTTCTGGAGCAGGTCGATGATGCTCCGCGCGTCGGCGAACAGGGGCACCATGAGGACCGGCACGATCGTGTAGACCACCGCCACCCACTGCCCGATCCTTTTCATGTTCGCCTGCGGATTCACGTATTTCACGTGCAGGTCGCAGGTGTACAGCGCGGAGGCCGAGTTCAGGGTCGAATTGAACGTCGACAACACAGCCCCGAAAATCACCGCTGCAAATGCACCCGACAACCACGGTGGCAGCACGGCGGCGACCAGTTTGCCATAGGCCTGATCCCCGACCGGGCCGAACATCTTGTAGGCGATCAATCCGGGAATAACCACCACAAACGGCAACACGATCTTGAACGCAGCGGCGGCATAGATGCCCTTCTGCGCCTCACGCACCGAACCGGCCGCGAGTGCGCGCTGAACGATGACCATGTTCGTGGCCCAGTAGAAGATGTGGATGAACACCATGCCGGTGAGCAAGGTATGCCAGGGAATGTCCGAACTGTTGCCACCGAACAGCGCCGTGCGCTCGGCGGGAATTCCGGACAGGTCGAAGTCGACAGCCTTGAAGGCAAACCAGGTGACGGTGAGGCCCATGATCAGCAAGCCGATGCCGTTGTAGGTATCCGAGATGGCGATCGCGCGGAGACCGCCGAATGCGGCATAAAGAAATCCGGCGATCGCAAAGGCGATGGAAATCTCGACGATCGAATACGGCAGGCTGAACATCGATTTCATGAACACGGCGCCGGTGTACAACACCACCGGCAGCAGGATGAACAGGTAACCCAACAGGAACAGAATGGACACGACACTGCGAATGCCGGCGTCTCCGAAACGGCGTTCGAGCAGTTCCGTGGTCGTGGTGCACTGGTAGCGGTAGTACATCGGCACCAGCACGTGCGCGAGCACCAGCAGTCCGGCAATCGCACCGAATTCCCACCAGGCCACGACCAGCGCCTGCGCGCCATTCATCCCGACAATCTGTTCGGCGCTGATGTTCGTCAGCAACAACGAGCCCGCGACATAAGGCCAAGCCAATCCACCTCCTGCCAGGAAATACTCTTTCGAGCCATCGGTAACGTGTTGGGCCCCCCGGCATTTCCACCAGGTCAACACGGCGACAAGCGCCGTCAAACCCAGAAACACCGAGCCTCGTGTCCCGAAGTCCAGCATGGTGCCCTCCCAGGCATGAGCATTAGAATCTGCGGAGTGCAAACTATCGCCGGGCGAGGGCCGGATGGCATGAATACGTTTGCAGATCAGAGGCAGAAAGCGGCATTCGTTTTAGGCTTCCGCCAATCGGAGGACACAAGGGTTTGGCGATGAAGCAGATGGAAGGGATGCCATGGTGGAAAGGTGCGGTGATCTATCAGGTCTATCCGCGCAGTTTCCAGGATACGAACGGCGACGGCATCGGCGATTTGCCGGGCATCCTTGCGCGTCTCGATTACATCCAGAGCCTGGGCGTTGATGCCATCTGGATCTCGCCATTCTTCAAGTCACCCATGGCCGATTTCGGCTACGACATCGCCGACTACCGCGACGTGGATCCGATGTTCGGCACCCTGGCGGATTTCGACCGCCTGATCGAGCGTGCCCACACTCTGGGGCTCCGGATCATCATCGACCAGGTGCTCAGCCATACCTCTGCCGAACACCCGTGGTTCCTTGAAAGTCGCGAGAGCCGCAACAACGCCAAGGCCGACTGGTACGTCTGGGCCGACGCCAAGCCGGACGGTTCGCCGCCGAACAACTGGCTGTCACTGTTCGGCGGTGTGGCCTGGCAATGGGAACCGCGGCGTGGCCAGTATTACCTGCACAATTTCCTGACCTCGCAGCCCGACCTCAACTTCCATCACCCGGAAGTCCAGCAGGCCACACTCGACAACGTGCAGTTCTGGCTGGACCGGGGCGTCGACGGGTTCCGTCTCGATGCCATCAATTTCTGCTTCCATGACCGCGCCTTGCGCGACAACCCGCCGAAGCCCGAACACCTGCGCACCGGGCGCGGTTTCAGCCCGGACAATCCCTACGCGTTCCAGTACCACCACTTCAACAATACACAACCCGAAAATCTGCCGTTCCTTGAGCGCTTGCGGTCCCTGCTCGACCGTTACGACGCGCGCGTGAGCCTCGGCGAAATCTCCTCGGAAGATTCACTGGCGACCACCGCCGAATACACCCCGGAGCCCGGCGCCTGCACATGGGTTATAGCTTCGAATTGCTGACAACCGATTCCAGTTCCGCATACCTGGCGAACACCGTCGGCCGCCTGGAATCGCAACTGAAGAACGGCTGGCCATGCTGGGCCGTATCGAACCACGATGTCGCGAGGGTTCGCACCCGTTGGGGCGGTGACCATGCCTCCGACGACTTCGCGGTGCTGATCCAGATGCTGGTGCTGAGCCTGCGCGGCAGCGTCTGCATTTAGTCAGGGCGAAGAACTGGGGCTGACGTAAGTCGAGGAGCCCTTCGATCTGATGCAGGGATCCCCATGGCATCACCTTC
>JADJRU010000036.1 GCA_016712105.1 Ahniella sp. | reverse complement strand
GTTGGCGGTCGCGGATGACTTCGATGGTGATCAGCGTGCCCTTCGATTTGCGCGCCATGGCACGGACCACGTCGGTGACCGAATCGGCGGGCAGCCCATCGATGACTTGAATCACGTCACCGGCACGCAGTTGTGGCAGGGTTTTCTCGTTGGTCTCGAGGACCAGTATGCCGCGCTCGGCGCCGAAATACTTGCCGAGGTCCGGATTGATGGTGCTCAGGTTCAACGTGGCACCGGAATCGAGACGCATCATTTCAATATGACGTTCTTTTGTGCCCGGGCCATCATCTTCGCGTTTGATGATGACCTGGACCTTTCGGTCGCCGGCGGGCGCTTCGCTGATTGCCAATTCCTCGGTCTGCAATGCCAGATTGCCAAGGTTCCCGAGTTGCCCGAGACCTTGTAATGGAAGCTCCAGGGATTCGCCCAGCAGTTGTGTCCATTCTGCCGGCGCGCGGCGTTCTGCCTTGGGCGTGAACGACAGGGTTTTGCCGGCGCGTTCAACCTGGATGGGGACGGTTTGGCCATCCTCGAGTTCACCGGAACAGGGCGCGTGCCGCTGCAACGGCGGCAGCGGTGTCCGACGCCACCTTCGTGACCGGCTTCTTGTCGATGCTGATGAGGCGGTCGCCCACTTGAATGCCGGCTTTGGCGGCCGGACCGTTGGGAGTCAACCCGATCACCTTGACCCCTTCGGCATCGGCATCCAGCACCACGCCAATCAGTGCGCGGCGAGATTCGTTCAGATACTGGAACACATACGCACGCGGCGAGAATTCATTGAGCTGCATCGACAGTTCGGCGATGCGCTTGCTGGCCTCGCTGACCTGTTTGCGAGCGGCTTCCAGTTCGGCGCGAAGTGCTGCGCGTTCGGCGTCACTCAGTTTCGCCGAAGCGTTTGCCATGGCTTGCGTCTTCGCTTCAAACGCTGCCTGGGCGTCTGCCTGAGCGAGTGCAAAGACCTGCAAACGAGACGAGTCGTCCGCGCTGGCAAAGCCGGCAGCCAATACAAGGGGCAGGAGCGGTGATGGTCGAGACCAAACAATTCGGTTTCATGGAAAACTCCTTAGTTCATGCGGTAAGCAGCCGGCATCATGTCGGCGTAGTCGGCGGTGATCCGGGTACTGCCGGCGCGGCGTACCTCGGCCAGTTCATTCATCAGGGCGACCCGCTGTTGCCAGAGCGCGAGTTCGTCATCGGGTTTGGCGGCGACACCCAATTGCAGATCGGTCAGGCTGATGAGGTCTTCGATCTCGGCGCCAGCAAGTGCCGAGGTGGCATCAAGGGGGCGCCGTTCCAGCGAGCGCAGCGTTGATTCCAGTGCTTGTGATTCAGCGATCCACGCAGCGCGCTCATCGACTGTCGCAATGTTTGGCGTGTCTCGCGTGCCGGCCTCGAAGCGTTCGCGAGGCAGGACCAGAATGGCGAGCACGAGCGCAGCCGCGGTAGCCATCACGTAGGGCCACCAGGATCGGCGCGCAGTCCGCGGTTTCGGCAGATCCGCTTCGATGGCAGCCCAGAGGTCGCGCCGGGGCGCTTGCAGCGGCAATTCACGCAACGCTTCGCCGACTGCCTGCTCGAAGTCGTTCGGGGCTGGTTTCAGTTCATCGCGCATAAGTTCAACTCCGCAGCCGGAACCAGCATCTGGCGCAAGCGCTCGATGCCCCGACTCAATTGTGACTTGGAAAAACTGGGTGTCTTGCCGAAGCTCTCGGCAATCTCCTCGTGGGTATAACCCTCGACGTGATACAGCCAGATCACTGCCCGGGTGAGCTCCGGCAGGGCCATCAGGGCACGTTCCATTTCCCGTCCATGCATGGGCATGAAATGTGCGTGTTCGATGCCCGGTTCGGGCATCACATCGAGTGATTCCACCGGTTGGCGTTTGCGCAGACGCATCAGCGCCTCGTTGACCATGATCTGCCGGGTCCAGCCCCAAAAGGGAGACTGCCCGCGAAACTGGCTGATCCGTTTGAACAGTTGCAGCATGCCATCGTGGACCACTTCGTGTGCTTCCTCGGGATCCCCGAGCATCCTGAGCGCCAGGGTGTAAGCCGGTTTCTCGAAGCTCCGGTAGATCCGTTCGAACGCGCGCACGTCGCCTTTGCGGGCGGCGGCCAGCGTCAGTTCCGGAATGTCGACGGCAAAACTCGATGTGCTCATGTCCTTCCATGATGCACCAAACCGGAAAAGCGTCGCAGGAAGCCTGCGATAATGTCGTTCGTCTCAAGCGATACATCCATGCCAGCCATCCTGCAAATGCTGTTGGGCGCCACCCTGATCAGTTCGGCCGCCATTTTTGTCCAGTTGGCCACGGTTCCGCCGACCGTGGCTGGATTCTGGCGAATGGCCTTTGGTGGCGTGTTCCTGATGCTGTGGATGCGGGGACGCGGCTTGTCGTTGGGGGGCTGGTCCTGGCGGGTACAAGGCATGTTGTTGGTGTCGGCCGCGTTTTTTGTGGCCGACCTCTGGTTCTGGCATCGCAGCATTCGTTGGGTGGGGCCTGGCCTGTCTACCTTGCTCGCGAATTTCCAGGTGTTCCTGATGGCATCCGCGGGTGTGCTGTTGTTCGGCGAACGCCTGGGCTGGCGGTTTTCGGCCGGTCTGTTGCTGGCGTTTGCCGGAACCGCTTTTCTGTTGTTGCCGAACTGGGATCAGTGGCCCGAACAATTCCATGTCGGGGTCGCGTTCGGCTTCATCACCGCGGTCTGTTATGCCGGATTCATGCTCACGCTCAAGCGGGCACAAGCCATGCCGGGTGGCCCGACCCCAGCCGCCAGCGTGGCGTTCATCTGCCTGTGGTCGTGTCTGTTGTTCTTGCCGGTCATGGCGCTGGAGGGCGAGTCGATGGCCATTCCGGACACCCATAATCTGGTCGTGCTGTTGGCCTACGGGCTGGTTGCGCAGGCTGCCGGCTGGATCGCGATTGCCGGTGCGATGCCGAGGCTGACCGCAGGCATGATCGGGTTGTTGTTGCTCGCACAGCCCACTTCCGCCTATCTGCTGGATGCCCTGATCTTCAAGCTCAGTCTGGGCGCCGCCGACATGGCCGGCATCAGCTTGGCGCTGTTTGGTATCTTCCTGGGTGCAACGGCGCGGACACCGGCGCCTGGCGCGGTCGCGCCAACACGCTGAACGGAGATCCGGACTCGCTTGATAAGTGCTCCGCAAGTTATTGATTTACATGAGGCTTCAGCTGCTGGTTAGCCTTCTCGGTTGCGGCCCGGTAAACTGTGGCCATGAGCAATATTGTTGAACTTCGGCCGAAATCGATTCCGGCCCGGCTTCGCGAGGCCGCACGAGATCGCACATTGATCCGCCTCTGGCGCGAAAACCTGGAGCCGGGCAGCTTTACCGGTTACGTCGCGGCACTCGGCAAGGATCGCTTTCTGCTGTGGACGCTGGGCGACCACATTGGTTTTGATGGCCTGTTCGTTCTGCGCTACCGGGACGTGACGCGCCTTGAAACACCCGATCAGCATGCGGCTTTCCTGGAACGAGCGATCGAATTGCGCTCGATCAAGCCCGAGTGGCCGGAAACGTTCCCGATGGACGATCTGGTGACACTGGTTGCGTTTGCGCAGACTCAGGCGCCGGTCATCAGCGTCTATCTGGATACCGAAGCCGAGACTGAAACCTGTTATGTCGGGCGCTTGATTGCGTTCGAACAGGACGGCTTCACGCTGCAGGAAATTTCGCCGAATGCCGAATGGTTGACCGGACCCAGTGGCTTCGGCTTCCGAAGAAGTGTCGGCGATTTCGATGTTCGAACCCTACGCACTGGCGCTGGCCGAAGTGGCCGGTTCGCCGCCGCCGCTCGACTACAGTCAGTCGGATCAGGGCGCCAAGTCTTGAACGCGCCTTGGCCCGTCGACCTCAAACTGCACCAGCAGTCGAAACTGCTGGAAGTGAGTTTTGATGACGGCCAGACGTTTCGCCTGAGTTGCGAGTTTCTGCGTGTGCATTCGCCAAGTGCGGAAGTGCAGGGCATGGCCCAAGCCAGAAGATCCTGCAGGTCGGCAAACGCGACGTCAATATTTCGGCGATCAATCCGGTCGGCAACTACGCGGTGCAGATCGATTTCGACGATGGCCACAGCACCGGCATCTATTCCTGGCGCACCTTGTACGACTTCGGTAGCCGCCACGATCAAATGTGGAACGACTATCTGACGGCGCTGGAGCAGGCCGGTCAGGGCAGGGCGCCGAAATGAGTGAACAGGAACGCAAGACCGTCGATTTCGGATTCCGCGAAGTACCGCTGGAAGACAAGCAAAAGCTGGTCGGCAAGGTGTTCAGTTCGGTTGCGGCGAAATACGACGTCATGAACGACCTGATGTCGTTCGGGATTCATCGCCTGTGGAAACGTGACTTCGTTGCCAGCAGCGGCATCCGCAAGGGCGCCCGCGTGCTCGATCTCGCCGGTGGCACCGGTGATATCGCCGCCTTGCTTGCCGATCGAGTGGGTGCCGACGGTGAAATCGTGATCGGCGACATCAACGCCGAGATGCTGGCGGTCGGGCGTGATCGAATGCTCGATCGCGGCTTTCTGGATCGCTTCCGGTATGTGCGCCTGAACGCCGAAGTGTTGCCATTCCCGGATCGCAGTTTTGATGCCGTGACCATCGCGTTCGGCTTGCGTAACGTGACCGACAAGGCAGCGGCCTTGCGCGATATGCGGCGGGTCCTGAAAATCGGCGGACGGGCACTGGTGCTGGAGTTTTCGGCCGTTCGTGACCCGGTGCTGCGCCCTCTGTACGACCTCCATTCGTTCAAGGTCTTGCCGCGACTTGGATCGTTGATCGCCAATGACCCGGACAGTTACCAATATCTCGCCGAATCGATTCGCAAACATCCCGATCAGGAAACGCTGAAGGGCATGATGGTTGAAGCCGGATTCGAACGCTGCGACTACCGCAACCTCACTGCCGGCATCGTCGCGATCCACAGCGGTTATCGCGTCGACTGAAACACGCTGTTCCACTGGCCGCGATGACGATGCAAAGAAGCCCGCTTGCGCGGGCTTCTTTCTGGATTCGACGATGATCAGATCGTGATCGTGGTGCCGTCGAACTTCGTCAACGTGAAACCGTTGAAACCTTCCGTGTACGTGCTGCGCATGTCGGCCAGGAACGCGATGCCCACTTGTTCGCCCAGCAACATGCCTTCGATGCCGTCCGACCAGTAATGCACGCCGGCAATGTTGCGGCCGATCGCGATGTTCGCCGCCAGTTTGTCGAGTTCCCCGCCAAGGGTCAGGCTGCCACCCGTGTAAGGATTCAGTGTGGTGCCGTCGTCGCTCGCGACAACCGGATCCGGAATCACGAAACTTTCCTTGAAGAACGCTTTGAGCACCGTGGTACATGCACCGGCAATGGCCGCATGGCCGGCCGGGTAGGACGGATGTGTCGGGCTGCCTTCCGCAAAGGCCATCGGCAAGCAGTAACTGCCATGGCGCGCGAACACTTCAGCCAGCACCGGCGAGCCGAGCAGCTTCGGTTCAATGGGATAACTCTTCGCGCCGGTCTTCGTATTGTGCACACGCAGTGCAAACACTTCAGGGCGCAGCGTGCGGTGGGCCTGCCATTTCTGGAACCAGGCGGCCTTCAGGCCGAGAACGCCGATCTGGGCAACGGCACTCAGGATATCGGGACCACCAAACGTGACGAAGCCGGCGCGGTTCGCGTAAGCCTTCGTCGGATTATTGTCGTCGAGCGCCGCGCCGCCGTAACCCAGCAGGATCAGTGCCGCATTCATGAAGGCCTGATAGCTGAAATCCTTGTGTACGTATTCCGCCAGATCGCGACCGTTGCGCATGTAGTGCGGGGTGGTGTCGAGCGTCAGGCTGGCGCTCGGTGCGATGCCGCGTTGGATATTCACCACTTCCGTCGGGCTGGTCATGAACTCACGGTTTGGCAACCCCGCGGAATATTTCTGCGGAATCGTGGTCATGCCGTAGGGAATGGTTTTCCACAACAGCTGAGACAGGTATGGACCGATCTTTTCGCCAGCGGTGATGCCGCGGAACAGGGTCTGGGCGCTGACATTACTGAACAGGTTGAACCGTTTCAGGTCGGTAACGGCTTGGGCGACCACGGCATCGCTGTCGTATTGCGAAAACGGCAGATCACGAAGCAGCGACATCCAATAGACCTCGGCCATTTCGGCGCCGCGCAATTCGCTGTTGAATGGCGGGGCGACCGGCATACGAAGGTGACCGGAGTGCCTGCCTTCCATCTGGAACGCCGTGGATGCCTGCGGGCTGATCTGCTTGGCTGTCCCACCCATGGGTACCATTGCGTAATCTTCGTTCTTGCCGCTCTCGATGGCCTTCACGAACAGGAAGTACGCATTGGGATCGACTTCACCCAGCGCGTTGTGCGGCAATCCCTTCGAATAGCTGCCGTAAAAGCCGGCCAGCGCGTCATCGCCGTTGGTTGGCTGCGCATTCGGATAACCGATCAGATTGACCTGAGCGCGCTGAAGGCGGTGCTCGAACGCTTCCTGTGAGCGACGGATAAAACCCGGGACGTTAGGAATGCCCATCGCTTCGGCACGGTTCGCGACCAATCCAAAGCCACTGACAACTCCGGCGCCCACGACACCCAAAGTCGACGCGATGCTCTGGCGGAGGAAGTTGCGGCGCGCCGGCGCGGCGGCCTCGGCGGGTGTTGCAACCATTTCGGTGTCGATCTGCTGCGCTGGCTTCATGGAGTCTCCTTTGGGTTTCATCACGATATCGTCACAAACGTAACACTTGGCAATCTACTTGCCAAGATCGGCAACGAATTGTGCGTTTGGTCGACATCGTGAGGTTTGCAGGTTTGTCCGGATCTCCGGAAATTCCCGTTTCCTCCATGGCAAGCCCATCCAACCAATCAGGAGATCCATCGTGAACCAAGTTGCCCCGCTGACCCTCGCACTTGCCCTCTGTCTCGCCAGCATGTCGGGTCACGCCGATTCGTTTGACCAAGCCTCGGAGGTCACGCTCCAGAAGAGCAAGGAAACGAAGTCCGGTGTGTCGTTCCACGTCGATGGCCAGATCATCGGGGCGTACGTTCTGGAGTTGCACGCCGAGTACATCGTCGCGGCCAATCGCGAACATGGCCGGATCGTCATTCGACGCAGCAGCATCGATGCGATTGCCGCACCCTGATCGGCATACTCAAACTGTCGGGGATGACGGCTCCGTCGTGTCGAACACGGCCCGATAACCATGAAACGTGGCGTAAGCGAGCCACGGCATGATCAGTCCGAGTCCGAGCAACGCGGTGGCAAACCCGACCGCAGTCAGCACAGCAATCAACCCGGCCCAGACCAACGCGGCCGGTTTGTTGCGCAGCACCGCATTGATGCTGCTGAGACAGGCGGTGATCATGTCGATGTCGCGATCGGCGATCAACGGCAGCGAGAATGCGCTCATCGCGAACGTCAGTGCCGCAAACAACGAGCCGATGGCCGAACCGATCGCGAGATACTCAAGCAAAGCCGCGGTGTCGCCGTCTGCGACCGGGACAAACGCGGTGACCATCATGCCGGACCGCGACCAGATCATGATGATGACCAGTTGCAGCAGCGCAAAAACACCGGCGTGTCCGACAACACGTCGTGCCAGCGAGAACGATTCGGCGAGGTGTGGTCTGCGGCCAGCGAGCCGGGCGCGGCTGACTGAGTAGAGCCCGACGCCGATCAAGGGGGCGATGAACACAAAGCCGGACAACAGGGCGGCCAGAAGGGCGAAACGCCCGAGTTGCCAGGCTAGTGCCGAAACCACTGCACTGACCAACACGATGACGATGCCGAACAGCAGGCTCAGTCCCGGCGTTTGGCGGTAGTCCTGGAAACCCAAAGCCAGCCAGCGGAACGGTGCGGTCCAGTGAATCGTCCGGCACGGCAAGACGAGCGGGGTGTCGGTTTCCTTTGTTTCACTCGCATCCGGCTGGTCTGATACGGCCTGATCGATTTCGATCGGTTCGGGAGCAGATGGGTTCATGGTGCGCGGCCTGCGAAGACGTAGCGCGATGGTATCCGGGAATCCGACGCGCCGGTGCGCGCCTTCAGGCGCGCACCGGGCCTTGGTCAGTCAGCCTTGACCTGGATGGCATCCAGCTGGGTGTCGCCGCTTGCAGCGGGTGCTTCACCTGCGGCTTGCTCATCCAGCGAGAACGTCACCGGCACCAGAATCTGCGTGGCAATTGGCTTGCCGCCCTTCTGCGCCGGGTTGAATGTCCAGGATGCGACAGAGTCCGCAGCCGCTTTGCCAAGCGACTCATCCGGCGCGCTCTCGATGTTGATCGTGGCGGGTTTGCCGTCGGTATCCACGCCGACCCGGATCATGACGACACCGGAGATCTTGGCGTCGATCGCCGACTTTGGATAAACAGGGCGTGACAAGGTCGCATAACTTGGCGCGACGTCGAACTCGGTGGCAGGTCCGGCCTGGGTGGCAATCGCTGCACCGGCGAGTGTGAGGCCGCTGATAGCGAGCAGGGACACACCCACAACGCGGGTCCAGAGAGTGTTCTTGGGGGATTTCAGCATGATCAGTCTTTCCTTCAGGGGATGGCTGGACTGCCAGTGGCAACCGACCGGCAGTCCAAGGACGGCCAGTTGCGTTGAGAGCATGGCTTCGGCATAAGCCTTGGCCGAATCGGGGCGCTGAGCGAGCACTTCGGCGTCGCAGGCGAGTTCCTGGTCGCGGCGCAGGCGCTGCGCAGCCAGGTGAACGATCGGGTTGAACCAGTTGAGCACCTGCCAGGCAGCCACCAGAAGGTTGACGAACGCGTCGCCGCGGCGTTGGTGGATCTGCTCATGCAGCAGGATCAGCTGCTGCTGGTCCGGGCTGTAGCGGGACTCGAAGTCGACCGGCAGCAGTATCCGCGGGGTCAAAACACCGATCAGCGCCGGGCCTGCCTCGCGGTTGTGACCGCGATAGACGTTGCCGGCCATCGGCGTTGCGTCTTTCAGTTGGCGCGCAAAGTGACGTTGCAGCACCATCAACCAAATGGTCATCAACGTGACGCCAGTGAGCCAGGCGGATTGCAGCAAAAGAATGGTCCAGCCGTTCTGGCTCACTGCTTGTGTGGTTTGGCCAATGGCCTGGCCGATGCCGATTGCCGGCAGCACGGCCAGTGCGCTGTCGGCAGCTTGTGGCAAGAACCGACCGATCAGCGCGGCGAGTACGGTGATCGGCACCAGCGACCAGGACCAGTAAGCAGCCCGTGCGCCGAGGTGTTTGCGCACAATCCCGCCGACGAGCAACAACACCAGGGCGGGCAGGGCGCTGACCAGGCCAAGCGTCAAAGTCAGTTCCATCAAGGCGGCGAAATTCATGGCTGCTCCAGTTGCTTGATCAATGCCTTGAGTTCGGCCACGTCATCAGGTTTCAGGCTGCGTTGTGCGCTGAAATGTGCAACCAATGGCGCCAGCCGTCCCGAGAACAGACGGTCGACCAGGGATTGGCTCTGTTCCGCCAGATACTGGCTGCGCTCGAGCACTGGTCGGTACAGATAACGACGTCCGTCCTTGTCGGCGCTGATGGCGCCCTTGGCCAGCAATCGGCCGAGCAGTGTTTTCAGTGTGCTGAGCTGCCAGTCCTGTTCGCCGGAAATTCGGGCGAACAAGTCTTCGGCGCTTTGTGGTGCCTGGGCCCAGAGGGCTTCCATCACTTTGGCTTCGGCTTCGCTGATGCTCATGATCGATTACGTGTGTAGTTGATCGACAAATTACACGTGTAATCGATTGCCGTCAAGCGCCAGCAGGATTCTCCGCCCGCCCCCGCGGTCCGGCGGTTTGGGTCGGGGCATGGTTTCCGCTTTGGGGGGAATGACGACTGTGGCAAGCGTTCAGCCGCGCCTGTGTCATCGCGCAAGCGGCACCACTCGATGCGAGCGGGTTTGGGTCGTGAGACACCCGCCGGCCCGCTTTCGCGGAATGACGCTGGCACAAGTTCAGCGCGTTTTTCCGGCCCCTTCGCTCGTCTCCCCGCGCAAGCGATGGTCGGGGAGTGTTGCGAGGGGTCTAGGCAAACACTTCTCCTACAACGCCTTTGGCGCGTCCAGGCTGCCTTCGTACCGAACGATCAAGCCGATCAGCGGCATACCGACTGACGCCAGGAAATGGTAACGACCGTCGACGGACCATTCGCGTGCTTCGATCCGCGGTGCCAACGCGCCGGGAAGCGGGATCAGGCCTAAGACCTTGGCGCGGTGGAACACCCAGTGCACGCCGTCCGCGCTCGCTACCAGGCGAAACCACAGGTGCAAGGGGAACAAAACCTCGCGCAGCAAGCCTTGATCGATCGTCAGTCGCGAGCGGAATCGGCTGCCATCAAAATTGCGCTCCCAGGTTTCAATGCCCGGACTCGCGGGTTCGAACCGCACTTCCAGCGGAACCTTCTTGCCGGCTTGGGGCATCCGCGCCATGGCACCCATAAAACGAGCGAGGAAGTTGCTGCCGCGGGTGATGTCCGCGTGGCCTTTGGCGCTGCTCGGGTTGTCGAATCCGTGCATCGCCCGGCAAGCTTCAGGCAGCGATTCGAACCCGGGTCCGAGCAGCAGTGGAAAGAGTCGGGATGCCATGACGGTCGACGTGATGGAGGCAATGCTGCACGGTACCATGCTGATTGACCCTCGTAGAATCCACACTGTGTCCACATTCCAGATACGCACACCGGCACCCGCCGAAGCCGCTCAGGTCGCCGCATTCATGCGCACCTGTTACCTCGCCGCCTATGGCCACGTGGCGTCGGCGGAAGATACGGCCGATCATTTGGCGAAAGCTTACGGTGATGAACTGGTCGCCGCTGGATTGGCAGACGACACCATGCGGTTCCTGATCGTCACGCGCGAGTTGGATGATGGGCAGCGTATCGACGCCGGGTATGCATGGCTCGTCAAAGCCGAAGCGCCCGAGCCCCTGCGTGCACGGCTTGCGGTCGAGTTGCGCCGTTTTTTCCTGCACCCTGATTCAATCGGCTCGGGCGCCGCAGAGCCATTGATGGCTGCGCTGCTGGATCAGGCGCGGCAGTGGTGTGCTGACGGCGTGTTCCTGAGTGTCTGGAAGGAATCCCCGCGGGCGATCCGTTTTTACGGCCGCCAGGGTTTTCGCGCTTGCGCCACGGTGCACTTCTCGATCGGCTCGGCACATTACGACGACTGGTTGATGTGGCGGACGGTGTGATGCCTTTGGTTCATCGTCGGAGACTGCGGCTGCGTTACGCTTCGGTCGTCCATTTGATTTCGCCCCCTGCGATCGGAACGTCCATGTTGAAGCGTTTGCTGTTGATCCTTCTGTTGACCTGGCCGATGCTGGCGCTCGCTGAGCTGAGCCCGTTCAAGATCGGCTTCGAGATGCTCCGGGATGGCAAACGCCTCGGTCGCGCCGAGTTGAGTCTGGTGAAACAGGCCGACGGCAGTTGGCAGTTCTCGAGTGTCAATCAAGGCACGGAAGGGCTGGCCGGCATGGCCAAGGTGTCCATTCGCGAATTATCGATGTTCGATGCCGATGCCGCAGGCATGCGCACGCGCAGCTACACCTACCAGCAGGACATGCTGTTCAAGAGTCGCCGGCGCAGTGTGACGGTGGATGGTGATCGGGTTCGCCTTGATGACGGTGATGATGTGCACGATCTCGCCTTGCCGGCAGGCGGCGTGCTCGACCGGAATCTGATCCTGCTCGCGCTGATGCGCGACGTCTCTGGCACCGAGTCCGAACGAACCTATGCCGTGGCGGACAAACGCGAAATCGATACCCAACGGTTCCGGTTCGGTGCCGTCGAACAAGTCACTACCCCCGCAGGCGTTTTTGCCGCACGAAGTGTCTTGCGTGTGCGCGAGAACCCGGGGCGTACCACGACCACCTGGTTCGCCGAATCATTGGGATGGTTGCCCGTACGGATCCTGCAGGTCGAACCGGATGGTGAAACGCTGGAGCTGCGCCTGGAGCGCAAACCTTGACGGGTTGGCAAGGTCTGCTGCCGGTGGCGGCGGGCGGCGCGCTGGGGGCTTCTCTGCGATACGGCGTGGCCATGTGGTTGCCGGTGCAAACCGCTGCCGGCCGTTTCCCTTGGGCCACACTGATCGTCAATCTGCTCGGCTGCGCGCTTGCCGGCGCGTTGTATGCGTGGTTGCAACGTGCACCGGAAACCCGCGAGTTCTGGCGCCTTCTGTTGATGGTCGGCGTCCTCGGGGGCTTCACGACGTTTTCGGCGTTCGGCCTCGAAACCTTTCACTTGTTGCGGCAAGGCGCGTTCGGGTTGGCATCGGCCTACGTCCTGGCGTCGGTGGCCGGTAGTTTGCTGGTCCTCGTGCTGGCCTATCGGCTATCCATCACGTAGTGCCGAACCGGGCTTTCAACCGGAACCACGCAATCCGTTCGATCTGACGGATCGCTTCGGCCACCTCGCTTTCCACTGGTTGCGAAATTCGTCGGCGCATTTCGGCGATGATGCTGGCGCGGGTGTGATCCTTCACGGCGACGATGAACGGAAATCCGAACTTCGCGGAATAGGCGGTATTCAGTTCCTGGATCGCTGCAAACTCTTCCGGACTGCAGGCGGCCAGGCCTGCTCCCTGTTGCTCTGATCGCGAATGATCGGTCAGTTCACCCCGAATGGCTACCTTGCCGGCGAGCTCCGGGTGTGCCCGAATCAGGGTCATGCGGTGGTTGGCGTCGGCGTCGGCGAGTACACGACACATCGCGGCATGCAAACCTTCCAGTGTTTGGAAAGGGCCTTTGGGCCAGGTGGCTTCGGCGACCCACGGCGAGTGCTCGAAGATGTCCGCCAACTCGCGTGTGAATACGGACTGATTCAGGGTTGCCAGTCGGGCGAGTTCTCCTTTGGGCACATAGGGAAACGTGGCCTTCCAGTGCCGGGCGATATCGATCCGGCGACACACCCAGACCTGCTCGAAACGCCCGATGTAATCGAGGAATCGCTGCAGGGCGACGATGCGGCCGGGGCGGCCGAGCAGCCGGCAATGCATCCCGACCGACATCAAACGCGGCGTGTGCGCGCCCTCGGCATACAAGGCGTCGAAGGAGTCCTTGAGATAAGTGTAGAACTGCTCCGAGGTGTTGAATCCCTGTGGTGTGGCAAACCGCATGTCGTTGGTGTCGAGTGTGTACGGCACCACCAGATGCGGGTGCAGACGTCCATTGCCGAGATCCACTTCCGTCCAGAACGGCAGGTCGTCACCGTAATAATCACTGTCGTATTCGAACCCGCCGTGTTCCACCACGAGTCGTCTTGTATTGGGTGAATCACGGCCGGTGTACCAGCCGAGTGGCGCGCTGCCGCACACCTCGCGGTGAGCGGCGACCGCGCGCTCGAGATGCGCGCGCTCTTCGTCGATGTTCATGTTCTGATAATGGATCCAGCGCCAACCGTGGCTGGCGATTTCATGCCCGAGTTCCTGGCAGGCATGAATGAACTCGGGGTGACGTTGAATCGCCATGCCCACGCCGAAGACGGTCAACGGCAACTGTCGCTGCTCGAATTCGCGCAGGATGCGCCAGCCACCCACCCGTGATCCGTACTCGTAGATCGACTCCATGCTGAGATGGCGTGCCGGGTAACTTGCAGCGCCGATGATCTCGCTCAGGAATTGCTCGCTGCCGGCATCACCGTGCAGCACAGTTTTCGCCGCCTTCCTCGTAGTTCAGAACGAACTGGACCAGCGACACGGCGCCGCCTGGCCAGCGCGCGTTGGGTGGATTGCGGCCGTAGCCGATCAGATCGCGGGGATATGAGTTGGACATGGCGGCTCCGCTCTGTTGAGTATTCATTGTAGAGCCGTCGGCAACCCGGCGAGGTGCTTTCGTAAAGCACCTCGGCGTGTAATCAGATCAGGGCAGGGGGCGCAGTTGGCCGTCGGCAGCCATTTCGTGGGTTGTGGGAAGCTGGCCCTGTCGACTCGGCAAACGCGACCGCCGACACGGATGCTGCCAATCGACGCCGAGATAACCCGGCACAGCGAACAGACTTCGCCGAAGCAGCCATTCATCCGATGCAAGTTTGCCGGGCGAATGCGGATCGGCATCGGGACTCGACTGACCCAGGCTGTTCACCGCGGGCAGCAGACGGATTGAACCTGCCCCGCGGCATGGAGCGCTTGCAGAACATGGACCCCGTGTGTGGCGGTCAGCGCAACCCAGGGCAGCACCATGAATAGCGCCCATTTCGGCATGGAACGACTCGCGTGCGCAAGCACCACGACCACGACCGCGGAAAAACCATAGGCGTATTGCGGGGCAGTGTAGGCAAGCACCAGAGTCGGACCGAGTGCGATCGCAGACAGAATGACTACTGCGACAAGATGCCGCCAGCGCGTGACCAACAGCGCCAGAGTCGCCAGAAGCAGAGTACCCAGTGACCAGTTCACGCGGCTGCTCTTGTCGAGGAATACGCCGAACGGTTCCAGCCGCTGCAATGTGGCCGGATAGGTCCAGTATT
Organism: Ahniella sp.; assembly: GCA_016712105.1. Classification (GTDB taxonomy): domain Bacteria; phylum Pseudomonadota; class Gammaproteobacteria; order Xanthomonadales; family Ahniellaceae; genus Ahniella. Next base: position 4,815 of record JADJRU010000036.1, on the reverse strand, counting down.
CGGCGATGCGCACCGGCATGTCGAACCAGGTGGGCTGATAGGCGCCCGATGCTTCCGCTCCAGCCAGGATGATCTTCAGGCGCAGGGCCAGGTAGATCCCCGCGCCCAGGCTCGCGCCGATCGTCGCCCACACAAAGATGCGCCGATGTTCGGCAAACAGCACAGCGTGGGCCAACAGGAATGCCGGGATCACCAGGGCTGATTCCTTGGCCAGCAGTCCAATCCAGGTTGCCGCAAAGCCGGCGAGCAGTGGTCGAATGTGTGATGTGTTGGTGTCGGTTCGGAAGCACGAAATCAGCATGCCGATTCCGGCAGCCAACCAGATCTGGTCGCCGAACGTGCCGACCCAGCCGTTGACGTAGACGACATACGGCACACACAACCACAGCAGGCAGGCCAACCAGCGATGCCGGCCAGCGATGCCGTAGTGGCCCATCAATCGATACAACAGAAGCAGGATGCCGGCGGCAAACAGGGCCTGGAAGCCGTGCATCAGGAGCGGCATGCCGAAGAACAGGTAGCTCAACAGCATCCAGAGGTTGAACGTCAGGGGACGATACTGGAACGTCTGGATGTCGAGCGGATTGATCCAGTCGATTTCGTTGAAGGCGCGCAGGTACGATTGAGTCGCCCATTGCAGCTCATCGTGCGAGAAGTATCCCGGATTGAGAATCAGCGGCAGTTGCAGGACCAGCGCCAGCAGCAGGATGCCCCAACCGGAATCGACACGTCGCAGCGCCGACGACGAAACCATGACTCAACGCAACAGCGGTGTGTTCAGTGCTTCAAGCTTGCCGCCGGCCAGCTTTTCGGCAGCCGCAATGAACTCGGCGGTCGACACGCGGCGTTCGACACGCAACACGCGCACCAGATCATCGAGGTCCTTCTTTCCCTTGCTGCGCGTGCGCAATTCAGTGTCCAGCGCCTTCAGCAATTGCACGGCCCGTGCGGTTCTCGGCCCGGTGCTGTGATCGCCGCGCAGAGTCGTTTCGGCCTTGCCCTTTTCCCGCAGGTAACGATGTGAGGCGTCATACCGAGTCTCGGTCATGCCGCCTGCGCGGTAATTGAGTTCGATCGAATAGAACTCCGCAAGCCCCTCGGAAATCCAGTCCGAGCGGTCTTGTCCACGGATCCGCGTGATCACGTGCGTGAGTTCATGCAGCATCGTGCTGGTAGCGTCTTCGCTGACCAGCGGGCGTTCGCTGTGCAGAAACAGGCTGTTCGGGGCCGACAGGCCCCCGCGCCACATCGGATCGCCGGCACCGGCAATGAGGATTTTGGGCGGCGTCTTGCCGAATGCCGATTCCACGGTGGGCCAGACGAAGTTGATCAGACTCATGGCGCCCATGCGGTCAAACCGATCACCTTTGGGTGCTGCAACCGACACTTCGGTCAGGCCCAACTGATCTCTTCGCGTTCCGACCTGCCCGAGGATGATCCAGCCCACTGGGCGGTCGAATTTGCGTTCGGGGTTGTCGATGTCGAACAGCCCATCCTGACGGCGGATGTATCCGGTATCGACGTTGGTCCATCCGGACGGCAACGTGAAGCCAAGCGTCGACCGCGATCGCGCGCCTTTCTTCATTCGGGCGGTGATGCCCGGAAATACCTTGTCGCCACGGAACATCGCCCAGCGGGAGGTCATCCGGGCGTTGTAGCTGTGGGCATCTTTCTTGTTCGAGACTTTGACCAGATAACTCAGCTTCGCGCCTTTGGCGGAAGGGGTCCAGACGGCCCGGCCGGCGGTGGTGCCGGCCTTGAATCCGCTGTTGGCAGTCAACTGGCTGAACCGTGCTGCATCAAATTTCAGCGAGACCTGATTGACGAGGTCGGCGCCCTGTCCCAGCGAAATGGTGACCCGAAGTTGATCACTCGCCGGCAGGGGCCCACTTGGTAACGCACATCAAATGGCCTGATCTCCGGTTTCCCGGATGCCGGCTGCGCTGCAGCCAACGCCGAAGTGGCAAACACCACCTCGGCGAGGACGATCAGCGTTAGGGCAAACCAGCCGCGCTGCAGGCGCGACGGGTGATCAGGCCGAAGACTCATTGCTGCGCTCGACGGGTTTCCGCGGCGAACACGGCAAACGCGGCCGCCACGTTGAGGCTTTCGATCTGGCCGGTGCCGGGAATACGCAACTGCTGGTCGGCGAGCTCCTGCATGCTGCTCGACACGCCTTCGCCTTCGGCACCCATCAACCAGACGAGTTTGTGCGGCAGCTCGGCGTCGAACAGGCTGTCACCGTCACGAACCGAGGTTGCGAACAGCTTGAAGCCCGAGTTGCGGAGTTTTTCGACTGCACCGCGGGTATCACCGATCCGCACCAGCGGAACAACTTCGGCGCCGCCTTCAGCGACCCGCGCTGCTGCGCCGGACAACTTGAGGTTGGCATCACGATGCACGACCACGCCGGCACAACCGAAATGGGCGGCACTGCGCAGGATGGCGCCGAGGTTGTGCGGATTGCCGACACCATCGAGCCAAACCAGCCAACATTTTTCCGGACCCTCGGCGCGTGCGAGCACGTCGTCGAGCGTCAGCACGTCCGGCGGAATGATGTCGAAGCAGATCCCTTCGTGATGTTGGGTCTGCGTCAGCTTTTCCAGGTCTTCGTTTTCGACAACGCGGTAACCAATCTGGCGTTCGGCCAGTTCCTGAAGGATCTCGCGCATCGCGTCGATACGCGTGGCATGCAGATAGACCTTGCGCACCGCATCCGGGCGCAGGCGATAGGTCGCCATGCAAGCGTTCCAGCCATACTGACGCAACTCATCGCTGCCGGCGCTGTAGCCCGGATCACGCGGGCGCTGGCTGCGCGAATCGCCTTCACCTTGCGTGCGGCGCGGACGATCGCCGGATTCGTAACGCGGGCGGTCACCCGAGCCGAAACGTTTTGGTGCACGTTCGCCGGAGTCGCCACCGAATCCGCCTTCGCGCTGTGGTCGGTCGCTGAACGGGCGTTCGTCGCGGCGCTTGAAACTGCGCTCACCTTCAGCACCCTCACGGCGCTGGTAAGGCGGACGACCGGTATCACCACCTTCACGGCGCTGGAACGGTGGACGACCGGTGTCACCACCTTCACGGCGCTGGAATGGCGGACGACCGGTGTCACCACCTTCGCGGCGCTGGAACGGTGGACGACCGGTGTCGCCGCCTTCGCGGCGCTGGAAGGGCGGACGACCGATGTCACCACCGGTGTCGCCGCCTTCACGGCGCTGGAATGGCGGACGACCGGTATCACCGCCTTCACGGCGCTGGAATGGCTTTCGCTCGCCTTCGGCACGTTGGCCATAGGGCGAAGCACTGGCGGGACGATCTTCGCGGCCGAATCGCTCGACACGTGGGCCGCGCGGACGATCTGCGCCGGCGTCATCACGCTTCTGCCAGGGTTTTGGTGCGCCCGCGCCGTAAGGCTTCGGACCGCCGGCTCCGGCAGGTTTGCCACCACCGTAGGGCTTGCCGCCGCCAGCGTAGGGTTTGCCACCCCCGCCAAACGACTTGCCACCACCACCGTAGGGTTTACCGCCACCTGCGAAAGGCTTACCCGGACCACGCCCGCGTCGATCGTCATCACCAAACTTGCTCATGGGCTCTCCGGCCAGCTATTTAAGCCCACGGTATAGACGCAGGACGCCCGGGTCCGATGAACCGAACCATTTTGTCCCGATTCGCCCGTGTGCTGAGGGAAATTTGACATGTGAGGCCCGCGAGGCGACCGGACCCATGATGCACAATGGTCGTTTTGCAGAAGCACCCCATGAGAATCCTGGTACCAATGCATGGCTTCGTCACCTGGAATGGTGGGGTCGACTTGATGCGCGTGATCTCGGCGGCGCTCAGGGCCGTGCGCATGGAAAGAGCAAATCGAACTGGTTTACGCGTTTTCCCTTTGTCTGGCCCAGTCAGACCGAGGGCTCGTTGCGGTTGCGGGAAATGGTCCAGAACTACGCCCTGGACGGAACCATTGTCGAATGTGATGAGGACGGCCGCGGGATCAATCTTGCGGCCGTGGACAGCAACGCCGACGGGATTTTTCCGACCATGTGGCCGATCAAGACACGGCATCGGCCCAAGGTTGCCTATATCTACGACTTCCAGCACCGCGAATTGCCGCACCTGTTCACCGATGCGGAGCGAATGCGAAGGGACCAGGAGTTTGCAGAGCTTGCGTTGCGCAGTGACGCGATGTTTGCCACATCAAGGCATGTTGCGTCATGTATGCAGAAATACCTTGGTGTTGCCGCCGATCGGATCCTCGTGATGCCGTATACGCCTTACGTCCAGGACGCTTGGTACGACCAGGACCCTGAGTTAGTCCGGCAACGGTATGGCATCGGTCGCCGGTACGTGCTGGTCAGCAATCACTTCTGGATCCACAAGGATCATGGCACCGCCATTCGTGCGTTTCTCGCGCTTGCAGCCGAGACCGGGTTCGAGGACCTTGAACTCGTGCTGACCGGAGACACCACCGACTCACGTGACCCCGACCACTTCCAGCGACTGCTTGCATTGATCCGGGATTCGGGTTTCGCCTCGCGAATTCACGTACTCGGCTTCATCGACAAGGGTGAGCAACTCGCGCTGTTGCGTGGCGCTGCCTTGCTGGTCCAGCCAACGCTGTTCGAGGGTGGGCCCGGTGGTGGCGCCAGCTATGAAGCGGTCGGTCTCGGTGTTCCACTGCTGCTCTCCGACATCACGGTGAACCTGGAGGTGCAGGGTGACCGGATCCTGTATTTCCGTGCCGGAGATGCCTTGGACCTTTCTGTGCAGATGCGCCGCGTTTTGTCCGAGCCCATGCCGGCGGTCGATCGTGCG
>JADJRU010000035.1 GCA_016712105.1 Ahniella sp. | reverse complement strand
TGCACTGATGAAGGCGATCGCAGGCTTTCCTGATGTAAATCCGAGTGATTTATACCACCACATCGTTTACCGACTTTACTTACGCGACTACACAAGGACGCAGGCTGACCGCAGTTGGGTGCGAGCTGGAGGGGAGGCGTTCGAACTCTTCTTGCAAGCTCACTACAATCCCCTTGCTAAAGCCGCATGGGATAAGCCTCCAGTGGCTCTCCAGTGACCAGTACGCTAGTCCGCCCTTGAGGAAATGGGCATCGTTTGGCGGTGGGAGGGTCGAAGTTGGATATCGCCCTCTACGGAGTAGCGGGTAGGAAGCGTGTAATCTTCGGAGGGCTCCATGCCAAAGCGTCGTTGGCAGAGCGTGTTTCCGATGATGTTCCTTGCAGCCTCGCCATGATGACAAAAGGCATGGTTAGTTACCTTGTGACGCTCGACGCCAAGTCATTTCCGCCTCCCTCGGGTGACTTGGTGAATAGAGGTGAACTTGGAAGGCCCGACGCGCCGTCCGACAAACGGAACTATGTCGAGCAACACGGCTCGTTCAGTGCCTGTTTTTCTTACAACTTGCGAACCGTGCCGAGTGACCCAAAGACAGCGAGTGGTCGTCGCATATTCGTTTCGACCTTCAAGCCTAGTGTTGATCGCTTGCCCGCTGAGATTGTGGCTGCTTGGGCTGCATTTAGGGCGCGGAAGAAGGTGTAGGAGGGAAGCGGGCAGATTGAAGTAGCCCGGCGTTCGTTGCGATCCGATTGTTTGCAGTTTCGGCGTTTTCGCGATTGAGTTCAAAGCCAATGAAATCGAAGCCGAGCATTCTTGCAGCGAGCCCGGTAGTTCCGCTACCCATGAACGGATCAAGCACTATCCCTGTGTGTATACCGCTTGCTTCAATGCATGTGACGGGCAGGTCCAAGGGGAATGTTGACGTGTGAGGGGTTCGGTTCATGTCAGGCTTAATGTCCCAGACAGAGGGGACCGGCGGTGCCACTCGGAAGGTATGGCCCTCTGTTTTTGCGATCAGGTAGATGCCCTCATGTTTTCGGTGGGGCCGCCTGCATCTGCCTTCGGGCATGGCCTTGCGTTTCGCCCAGATTACCTCTCCTCGATAAAGGTATCCCGCGTCGCAGAGCGCCATAAGCACCCGATGGGGCAGCATCAGAAGGTTCCCATATTGCAGCCATCCAGTGGACTTATCGGTGAAGGCTCTTCGACTTCCTCTATTCTTCGTGTAGGCGGAGTTGGTAGGGAGGCAAGCCGGTTCCTCTGGAGCCGAGTGTGCTATGCACATGGTCCTCGAACCTCCAGTTGATCGGCGTATTGTAAGCGTCTCCCAAGTTCAACCACAGCAATCCGTTGGGCTTCAAGACACGCATTGCTTCGCTCAGGATCTGGGCAAGGTTCCTTACATAGTCTCGCGGGTCTGCTTCCGTTCCTATTCCGCTGTCTCCTCGTTGCCCCCAATAGGGCGGCGAAGTCACCTGAATATCCAGCAAATCACTGGGAAGATTCCGCAATCCGGTCAGGCAATCAATATTCTGGACAGTGTTGAGGTTCAGCATAGCAGCAATTGGAAGTTTGAAGGTTATTCATCGTAGGATTGTATCGTCTCATGGGCTGATACTTGACCGAGATTGCGGTCCTCAATGCGTTCCGGCTTATCTGCCATCGTTTGCATGGCCTAGGCTTGAGCGGTGACCACGGTAGCGGAGCGTCTCAAGCGCGCGCACCCCCAGCCTTGGATGCGGCGCAGCGCGACCAAGGCGACTTGAGTTTATGCCTGCTGGTACCCTTGAGCTTGGTGAGTTTCCTTGGTCAATAAATACGGGAAAGCAAACCGCATCAAATACTTACAATACAGGTGCCTGGGTCACAGGCTTACAATCTCACTCGTGCTGGCAAACCACTCCCCAACCACTCCCGGGGGTACCGATACCGGGGAGGGCTTGAGTTGATGCTTGCTGTTGCACTTTCTGGTTGCGCCTTACGGCACTCCTTGGGATCCGGAGATTTATTCCTTGTCCTGTCCGATGAAAACGCCCTGGTTATCGAGAGTTCGTCATTGCGAAGCCCGCGCAGCGGGCTGTGGCAATCTCAGTCCTGCCCATGGTTTGGTCGCAGGATTTTCAGAACTTGAACGTTGCCTGCACGTAGGGAGTTCGGCCCCAGGCGTTGTAGAGGTAGTCGTTCCAGGGCATGGTGCTTCCGCCTGAATCCAGGGACGGGAATCGGTCTGCTAGGTTGGTTGCGCCAATCGCCAAGGTGGAGCCGGGGCTGAAGGTCCAGGCTATCTGCAGGTCGTGCGTGACGTAGGTGCCGATCAGCGTTTCTTCCTCGCGGTCCTGTTTGCCGATGCCGATTGTTCTGGCGCTGACACGCCAGTCACCCTGGGTCCAGTGGGTGGTCCATTCCGCGCGTTGCTCTGGCATACCGAAGTCGCCGGCAATATCGAATTCGTAGGCTTCACCAGCCGAAAATTCCGAGCCGATTCGTTGATGCAGGAGGTGTGATGCCTGCAGGGTGCTTTCCCAGTGTCCGAAGTGGTCGGTGTCGGTCCGGAAGCCCACACGGAGGTCGACCCCATCGGTATCTAGACTTCCAGTGTTGGTGTAGCCACTCTCAACCCGCAGCAGTGCACCGGTCTGCGGGTCGCGCACCACGGAGAGACCGGCCGGTATGAACCCTCCGAAGTTGTCCCGATCGATGAGGCCCTGCGGCAGGATCGCCACGAGTCTGTCCGAAACCTTGATGCGGTAGTAGTCGACCCCTGCAGACCACCCGCTTTCAAACTCATAGGCAACGCCGGCGGAGATCTGCTGGTTCTGTTCGGGTTCCAGAAATGGATTCGCGAGTCGTACGGCGTTGACCTGTACTTGCGGATTCTGGAAGCAGTCGGTGCGCCCGAGAGCCAGGCATGTGCGGCGGTCGACGACGCTGAGCGCAAACGGCGACGGCTCCTGGTTCAAGGCATCAAGGCTCGGCAAGGTGTAGCCCGATCCGATGGCACCATGGATTTCCAGTGCACGCCACGGGCGCCATTGCAGCAACAGGCTTGCGGTCGGTTCGGAGCCGAAGTCGTGGTCATGATCCAGTCTCCCGGCCAAGGTCACGTCGAAGCTCTCGTGGACCGGCAAGAACCAGCGTGTTTCCAGACTGGCTTGCGTGCGGGTTCCGCGTGCGCTGTTTCCGGAAGAGCCGGAGATCTGACCTGCTGATTGCAGTGCATCGTATTGATCGAAGTAGTCCTGATCCAGCCAGGAAAGTTCGGCCTCGAGCGTCGAGGTGCCGGCCGATGTCTGGAACAGGTCGAAGTTGCTGCCGACGTGGGCTTCGCGTTGTTTCCAGCGTGCATCGCGGTTGATGACGGCAGAGAAACTGTCGAGCACCGATTGTGGTGCCCCGAACGGATCACGCAGATTGTATCGACCGTCCTGAATCGCCAATTCGGCAAGTCGCGTGACGATGTAGTTTCGCCCCAGATCCTGGCCCTGATGGTCGGCTTGGCGGATGCCGGCAGTGAGCTGCCAGCGGTCGGACATCCGTCCGCTCACCGCAAGCCGCACGTCCTGGGCGTTCTCATCGAATGTCGACTTGCGCGGACCGACTCCGCCAAAACGGTGTTGGACCAGGGCGCCGCGGCCATCGCCGGGTACCGGGTCATTCGGTGATCCTTCGGGCACAAACACTTCTGCCGGGGTTGGGGCGTACTGGCCGAACGACGACTGACGCGAAACGGTGGTCTGCAAATGCGCCGTCCAGTTCGGACTGATCTCGAACTCACCGGCGACATGAAGGCCGTTGGTTGCCGACGAGGCCGTATTGGCCGCAACTGCATTGAAGTTGTAGGAGCAGAGGCCCGAAGCGGATTGATAGAAAACATCCGCGGGGCCGGCGGCGCCGGTTCCCGAACCACTGCAGTCGAAACCCGGGATCGCGCGCAGCCCGCCGATCGGTGCGATGGGACTGTTGGCAAGCCGATAGTTGTTGCCAAAGGAGGTCACGCCCAACTCATCGCCACCGATCTGGTCCCGGGCAAACGCGATCGCGCGCGAATCTCTGGAAACGCTGGCGACGATCGAGCCTCGGTCACCGGAGAAGCCCATGACACTGGCTGCGGCCTCGATATCACCGCCGCGGATCGATGGCTTTCCGGTTGAGTAGGAAACCTGCATCCCCGAATAGGATTTGCGCAACACGATGTTGACGACCGCAGCAGCCGCGCCCGAGCCGTAAGTGGCGGCCGTGGCATTCGCGAGGATTTCGACCTGTTCGACAGCGGCCAGAGGAATGGTGCCGAGATTCGATTCGCTTCCGGAGAACGGACTGATCGCGGCGGGTCGACCGTCCACGAGCAACAGGGTGCGCGTGGCGTCCAAGCCGCGCAGTGAAACCTTGGCGGCGGATTGATCGGAGGAGCCCGAGCGCGGGCGCTGATTGCCGTCGGACGACATCGGCAAGTCAAAAAGCAGGTATGCCAGGCACGTTTTGCCTGAGGCTTCGATCGCGTCGCGATTTATCACGTGCAACAACTTGCCGTGACGTTTGACCAGTGATCCCTTGAGGGATTCCGGCACAGCCTCCGCTTGATCGGGTTCTGCCTCGGACGTGGCGGCAGCAACACCGGGAAACAAGCTGAGCATCAGCACCGCGCGAATGGCGTGCGGCAGTCGGAGTGTGCGCATGAACCCTCAAGGTGTTGTCCAATTGCGCTGAATCCTCCATGACTTGCGGGAACACTTTCAAGCCATACGAAGTTCTGGTTCAGCTTCGGGTCATGATCCGCGATACCGCGAACTTATTTGCCCCGCGGTGCGGTGATCGTTATCCTGTGTGGACCAAGTGTCCCTCGCCGCGTCGCGGTCGGGGATTAAACGGGAAGTTGGTGCAAAACCAACGCTGCCCCCGCAACGGTAAACAAAGCCGTCATTCTGGAAGCTTTAGAGCTTCAGCCACTGCGCAAGCGGGAAGGTGAATGATCCGACGCTCAGGCGTCCTTTGTGAGCCCGGAGACCGGCTTGGTCATCGGTGACGCGTTTTGCGTGTCCCCAGTTGCCGATGTCCAGGATTCCCCGCGGCGGGCGAGGGCGATGCATGGTCTTTTTCTGCCTGCTTCGGCTCTGTCTGTGCGCGTGGTGTTCTCGCGGGTGCGCGTTCTGATATGGAGCTTGAGAACCATGAATAGAGTGATCCCGGTGTCCGCTCTGGCGGTTGCCATTGTTGCAGTGTTGTCTGGGCCATCCTTTGCGGCTGAAACTCGCGGGGAGCAGGTGGTTGTCACCGCTCGCGGATTTGCCGAGACGGTGGATGCCAGTCGGGCGCAGGTCGTGATCATCGACCGTGCGCGGATCGAATCACGCCAGACCTCCGATGTGCTGGAACTGCTTCGGCTTGAAGCCGGGGTGGAGTTCTCCCGCACCGGCGGACGTGGCGGTTTGACCACGTTGTTCGGCGTTCGCGTCTCGTCGGCGAACACCGGCTTCTACGACTTCTCGCAATTGCCAACGGATCTGATTGACCGCGTCGAGATTGTGTACGGTCCGCGAGCGGCGTATTGGGGTTCGGATGCAATCGGTGGCGTGGTGCAATTTTTTCTGCGCCAGCCGAAATCAGGCCTGGTGGGGATCCGGGTCGGGTCCAAGGATCAGTTGGATGTCTTCGGTGCCTATGCTGCACGCGGTGAACGCGGCAGTCTGAGCGCCAGTGTCGGGCAACAGAACAGCCAGGGATTCTCGTCGCAGAACCCCGGTGGTTTCAGTTTTGATCCCGATCCGGATGGCTTCGAGAATAATCACGCGACCCTTTCGGCACAAACCGGCATCGGCGGACAAGACTTGAGCTTCACCGCACTGTCGACCGATTCCTGGGTGGAATTTGATCAGGGTGAATCCGAGTTCGACAGCCTCAGCGCCGCCCTCACGCTGGCCGGCGACTGGAACGATCGATGGTCGCACCGGTTGAGCCTGTCCCATGGCGAAGACGACGTGCAAACGCCGGCGTTCTTCAGTGCCTATGAGTCGGCGCGGAATTCGCTGGATTGGCAGAATCGGTACAGCCTCGGCACAGCGGCGCATCTTTCATTCGGCCTCAACCTCCAACGGGAGCGGGGCGGTGAATCGGAAACATTCGCAGGCAGCGAGGTCTATCGTGAGCACCGGAACAACCGTGCCGCCCACTTGGGCTGGTCCGGCGACTACGGTGTCCATGGATTCGAGTTGGCGACGCGTATCGATGACAACTCCGAATTCGGCGCCGAGCAAACGCTGCAGGCTGCCTGGGCCTGGCAGATCGCCGATTCGTGGCGCCTGTTGACACAATACGGCGAAGGCTTCCGCAGTCCGACCTTGTCCGAGCAATACTCGCCGGGTTTCGGCGGTCTGTTCGCGGGAAATCCGGAGCTCGATCCGGAGCGTTCGGAGTCGCTGGAGTTGGGTCTGAGGTGGCAACCCGACGCCGAACAGGAAATTGCCGTTCAACTGTATCGGACGCGCGTCCGCGATCTGATCGCGTTTCAGGGCGACAACTTCCAGGCCATCAACATTGCCCGCGTGCGCATTGACGGTGCCGAGTTCAGTTATCGACGCACACTCGCTGATTGGACGTTCGGTGGCAACCTCACGCTGCAGGATCCGGAGAATCAGGATTCCAATAGCGACTTGCTCCGACGGGCACCACGCAAACTGAACTTCAGTGCCGACTATCGATTGGCCTCGCATTGGCAAGTCGGCGCCGAAACGGTGCTGGTCGATCGTCGCGCAGAGTTCGGCGGTGAGTTGCCCGGCTACGGATTGCTGAATCTGAGCGCGAACTACCAACTGGCCGACCGTCTGAAACTCGGCGCTCGGGTCGAAAACCTGCTCAACCAGAACTATGAACTCGTTCGCGGTTACAACACGCCGGGAACCACGGTGACGCTGGGTCTGGTCTGGGGCGAGTAAGGGCTGAAGGTCCCGGGCGGTGGTCAAACGGCCGCCGCTCGGATCTGGTGCTGTAAATGTGTCGCATCACCTTGTTAAATATGAAGTTTGTGCCTGTTTTGTTGGGCAGGCCCTGGCCATGAATGACGATTGCTGACTACTCGATTCGGTCGTTCGCCACTACAATCCCCTTTTACCTGCTCCGGATTTGTCATGACTCCCCTCATCTTCGTTACAGGCGGTGTGGTGTCCTCGCTTGGCAAGGGCATTGCATCGGCGTCATTGGGCGCCATCCTCGAGGCACGTGGTCTGAAAGTGACCATGATGAAACTCGATCCCTATATCAACGTCGATCCGGGCACGATGAGCCCGTTCCAGCATGGCGAAGTCTATGTGCTCGACGACGGTGCCGAGACCGATCTTGATCTGGGACACTACGAGCGTTTCGTGTCCACGCATCTGTCTGCCGCGAATGCGGTGACCACCGGCAAGATCTACGAGTCCGTCATCCGCAAGGAACGCCGCGGCGATTATCTCGGTGCCACCGTGCAGGTCATTCCGCACATCACCGACGAGATCAAGACACGTGTGCTTGATGCGACCCAGGGTTTTGATGTCGCTCTGGTCGAGATTGGCGGCACGGTCGGCGACATCGAATCGCAGCCCTTCCTCGAGGCCATCCGGCAGCTGCGGATCGAACACGGTGCCGACAAGACCTTGTTCATGCACTTGACCTTGGTGCCGTTCATCAAGGCGGCCGGCGAAATCAAGACCAAGCCCACCCAGCACTCGGTGAAGGAACTCCGGAACATCGGCATCCAGGCCGACATCCTGCTGTGTCGTTGTGAAGACGAACTGCCGGATGCCGAACGCCGCAAGATCGCCATGTTCACGAACGTGCCGACCCAGGCGGTCATTTCCGCAGTCGACCTGCCGAATATCTATGGCATCCCGCTGTGGCTGCACGAGCAAGGCCTCGATGAGCTGGTGATCAAGCAATTGCGATTGCCGGCCAAGGCATGTGATCTGAGTGACTGGCAACGGGTGGTCGACTCGGTCGAGAAGCCGACCGACAGCGTCAATATCGCCATCGTCGGTAAGTACGTCGAACACAAGGATGCCTACAAGTCACTTGGCGAAGCGCTGGTGCATGGTGGTATCCACAATCGCGTCAAGGTCAACCTGCACTGGTTGGAGTCGGATGCCATCGAAACCGACGGCACGCAGAGCCTCGAGGGCTTCGATGCCATCCTGGTGCCGGGTGGCTTTGGCCGGCGCGGTTTTGAAGGCAAGGTTCAGGCGGCCGGATTCGCCCGGACCCGCAAGGTGCCGTACTTCGGCATTTGTTACGGTATGCATGCCGCAACCGTCGAATTCGCGCGCAACGTCTGTGGTCTCGCGGGTGCGAATAGCACCGAAAACGATCGCCAGAGCCCGCATCCGGTCATTGCGCTGATCACCGAGTGGACGACTGCAAGCGGTGACACAGTTCGCCGCGACGAGTTGTCCGACAAGGGCGGCACGATGCGTCTGGGTGCCCAGGAGTGTCGTCTGAAGCAAGGGACGCTGGCGCGTGAGTTGTATGGCCAGGACGTCATCGTCGAACGCCATCGCCATCGTTACGAATTCAACAACCGCTATCGCCAGCAGTTGGAAGACCATGGTTTGGTCATTTGCGGCAAATCCATCGACGACATGCTCGTCGAGATGATCGAACTGAAAGACCATCCGTGGTTCGTGGCCTGCCAGGCGCATCCGGAATTCATGTCCACGCCACGCCAGTCGCATCCGCTGTTCAAGGGGTTCGTCAAGGCAGCACTGGAACATAAACAACGCGGCAGCAACGTCCGCCAGTTGGTGGCCTGATGAGCAACAACCTCATGAATCTCTGTGGTTTCGAAGTCGGCATGGACCGGCCGTTCTTCCTGATCGCCGGGCCGTGTGTGATCGAGTCGCTGCAACTGGCGCTCGATACGGCCGGCCAACTGAAGGAAATGACCGCCGCACTGGGTGTGCCGTTCATCTACAAATCCAGCTTCGACAAGGCGAATCGTTCGTCCGGCAAGAGTTTTCGGGGCCCCGGTCTGGAGGGTGGCCTGAAAGTGCTGGCCGAGGTGAAACGCCAAATCGGTGTGCCCGTGCTGACTGATGTGCATGAATACACACCGATGCAGGAAGTGGCGTCCGTCGTCGACGTGTTGCAGACGCCTGCCTTCCTGTGTCGGCAAACCGATTTCATCCAGAACGTCTGTTCCGCCGGGAAACCCGTCAACATCAAGAAAGGCCAATTTCTAGCGCCTTGGGACATGCGCCATGTGGCTGACAAGGCCAAGGCGACCGGCAACAGCCAGATCATGGTCTGCGAACGCGGCGTGAGTTTCGGCTACAACAATCTGGTGTCCGATATGCGTTCCTCGTGGTGATGCGCGAAACCGGTTGCCCGGTGGTGTTCGACGCGACCCATTCGGTGCAATTGCCGGGCGGGCAGGGCGACAAGTCGGGTGGCCAACGCGAGTTCGTCCCGGCGCTGGCGCGGGCGGCCGTCGCCGTCGGGGTGTCGGGATTGTTCATGGAAACCCATCCGGATCCGGAGCACGCCATGTCGGATGGTCCGAATGCCTGGCCGTTACATCAGATGCGCGAGCTGCTGGTGCAACTGCAGGCCTTTGATCGCCTCGCGAAGGGATTGCCGGCATGACCGCTGCCCGGTACCTCGTGCTGCATGGGGCGGCCGGGCGTATGGGCCAATCCATCCTGCGATTGTTGCCGGAATCGAGTCTCAAGCTCGGCGCCGCATTGGTTCGCCCGGGTTCCGCATGGGTCGGCGAACCGATCGCCGATCACGTGTCCGGCGCGAAGGTCGATCAGGAATTCCTCGATGCACTGGATCCCGATGCCGAGTGTTCGGTGCTGATGGACTTTTCGCATGGCGAGAGTTTCAGTGCGGCGCTGGAGCTGGCGCGGTACCGCGGTGCTGCGTTTGTGAGCGGCACGACCGGCCTGAATCCCTTGCAGCAAAGTGAACTGGCACATGCCGCACAGCACATTCCGGTGATCTGGTCGGCGAACTTCAGCGTTGGCGTGGCACTGTTGACCCGGTTGGTGCGCGAAGCCAGCAGGGCTTTGGGTTCATCGGCCGATGTCGAGATCGTCGAAACGCATCATCGCCACAAGCAGGACGCTCCGTCAGGTACAGCCTGGCACTTGGGGCAAGCTGTCGCCGAAGGTCGCGAGATCGTGCTCGACACGGTCGCCGTGACCGATCGTGCCGCGTTACAGAGTGCGCGTCAGCCCGGCGAAATCGGCTTTGCCAGCCTGCGTGCGGGTGATGTGGTCGGCGAACACACGGTGCTGTTTGCTCTGGAAGGCGAACGTCTGACCTTGTCGCACAGCGCCGGTCATCGCGATCTTTTTGCACGCGGCGCGCTTCGGGCCGCAGAGTGGATCATCGGCCGGCCGGCTGGGTTGTATCGGATGGAAGACGTGCTGGGCTGAAGGGGGCAACTCAGAGCGTGTCCAGCCAGATCACGCCAAAACACGCCGCGACCAGCAGCACGACCAAGCCAAACCCGATCGGCAACGCCCAAGGCCCATTCGCGCATTCGTTTGACCAGGAAAAGATCTCCAGGCCCAGCAGGGCGACGGTCGGGGACGCCAGTCCCGCCAGGACCACATACTCGGCACCGCTGCTGTCGCCCTGATTGCCATAGGCCCAGCCGATCGCGAACACGAACAACACGAACGTGATGCCGGCGCAGACGACCGGCAGCGCCATGCCAAGAATGAACTTCAGGACCGAGAACTGCGGTTTGGCCAAATCTGCGATCGGTTGTTGCGGCGGCTGGTAGGGGTCGGTCATGGCCTGACTCGCGGTGGCGTGACCAAGTGTATTGGTTGCGGCCTGGCTTGTGCGAAGTGCTTGTCCCGGAATCGGCCGCGGATTCATTTGCCGTCCCCGAGACGGGCACGCTAAAATCCGAAGCTCCCAATCAATGGAATTGTCCGGGTGAACCGGACAACGAACCGACATGCCCAGCATTTCCCCGAAACGTGTGCCCGCCCTTCTTGCCCTGGCGGATGGCACCGTGTTCCGGGGGCTGTCTTTCGGTGCCGAAACCGAGCGGGTTGGCGAAGTGGTGTTCAACACCGCCATGACCGGGTATCAGGAAATCCTGACCGATCCGAGCTATAGCCAGCAGTTGGTCACCCTGACGTACCCGCACATTGGCAACACCGGCGTCAACGAGGTCGACGCAGAATCCAGCCAGATCCACGCTGCGGGCCTGATCGTCCGCTCCGCGACCGAAGGCTCGCGCCAATGGCGCGCCACCCGGTCGCTCGGCGATTACCTGCGTGGCGAAGGCATTCCAGCCATTTCCGACATCGATACCCGCAAGCTCACGCGGATCCTGCGCGAACATGGTGCGCAGAACGGCTGTCTGGTTGCCGGTGCCGGCGCTGCCGACGAAGCGGGTGCGATCGCCAAGGCGCGTGCGTTTCCGGGGCTCAAAGGCATGGATCTGGCCAAAGTGGTGTCGCGCACTTCGACGGTGTCCTGGACCGAGGGCACCTGGGAGCTTGACCTGCAGGCTTTTCGGCAGGTTGAGTCGCGCTATCACGTAGTGGCCTACGATTTTGGTGTGAAAGCGAACATTTTGCGCTTGCTCGCCGACCGCGGCTGCCGAATCACGATCGTTCCCGCGCAGACTCCGGCAGACGCCGTGCTGGCGCTCAAGCCGGACGGTGTGTTCCTGTCGAACGGACCGGGTGATCCCGAGCCCTGCGATTACGCGATTGAGGCGATCCGGGTGTTTCTGGACAAGCGCTTGCCGGTGTTCGGGATCTGTCTGGGCCACCAGTTACTCGGACTGGCCGCCGGCGCCCGCACCGTCAAAATGAAATTCGGTCACCATGGTGCGAACCACCCGGTTGTCGATCTCGACAGCCGGAAGGTCATGATTTCCAGCCAGAATCACGGGTTTGCCGTCGACGAAGCAACGCTGCCGGCGCATGTCCGTGCCACGCACCGTTCGCTGTTCGATGGCTCGCTGCAGGGAATCGAACTGGCCAATGCGCCCGCATTCAGTTTCCAGGGGCATCCGGAAGCCAGTCCAGGCCCGCGGGACGTCGAAGGTCTGTTCGACCGCTTCATGGTCCTGATGGACAGCACACGCGCCGCTTGAGGCCATCCGGCCGTCGGCGGTTCCGGCGCGCCCGTCCCGTGATCTGCCGGTATCTGTGACTTGCTTGCCAATCCCGGCTTGCAGACGAGCGCATTGCTGTCGAT
Organism: Ahniella sp.; assembly: GCA_016712105.1. Classification (GTDB taxonomy): domain Bacteria; phylum Pseudomonadota; class Gammaproteobacteria; order Xanthomonadales; family Ahniellaceae; genus Ahniella. The sequence continues at coordinate 705 of JADJRU010000035.1, read as the reverse complement.
ACTCCATTGGCGCGCCATGGACGACTGCGCGTCCACTCCAATGACGGGAAGCCCGGATGAACTATCACCACGCCTATCACGCCGGAAACTTTGCCGATGTGGTCAAACACATCGTATTGGTCGCCCTGATCGAGTCGCTGAAGCAGAAACAGACCCCATTCCACGTCATCGACACCCATGCCGGGGCCGGTCGGTACGACTTGCTGCAACCCGAAGCACAGAAGACCGGCGAGTACCGCGATGGCATCGCGCGTCTGCTGGGTGTCGAGCGGCTGCCTACGCTGGTGCATGCCTATCTCAACCTGGTTCGCCTGCAACAACCCCACACGGCGGGATTCTCGGTTTACCCCGGCAGTCCGCAGATCGCGCGCTTGATGTTGCGCGACCAGGACCGTCTGACGCTCTGTGAGCTTCAGGAAGAGGAATCGATCGAATTGCGGCGCCTGTTCCGCGGTGACAGCCGTGTGTCCGTCCATACCCGTGACGGGTACGAGGCACTGAACGGGCTGGTACCACCCAAGGAAAAACGGGGTCTGGTGCTCATCGACCCGCCGTTTGAAGCCCAGGAAGACGAGTTCAAGGTCATTCAGTCGACGCTGGCGATGGCGCAGCTCAAATGGCCGACCGGCATTTATGCGATCTGGTATCCGATCAAGCTGCGTGCCCCGATCCAGCGATTCCACCGTGCGCTGCGCAGTTCGGGTT
>JADJRU010000034.1 GCA_016712105.1 Ahniella sp. | reverse complement strand
TGCTGCCGGCGATGTATTCCATCACCAGGTAAGGCTGGCGGTGGGCGTCTTCTGTACTGCATCGAAACAACAATGCCCGGATGTGTGAGCCGTGCAAGGACATGGCGTTCATGGGCGAAGAAACCTGGATTGGCCGCTTCGGCGACAAACTTGATCGCTGCCAGGCCGTCATGGCAGCCATCTTCGCGATGCGCGAGGTAGACCCTGCCCATGCCGCCGACACCAATCAGCGCCTCGATGCGCCAGGCACCCACCAGACTGCCGATGCGAGAATCCTGAGCAAAGCGCACTCGACGACCTGCGGCACGTGAGCATGAACGTTCTCGCCAATGTCGGACCGTGCGCGTCTGCATCAAGCATCGATTGCAGAAGGTCAAAACCTTGCGGCAAGGGACCACTGGCGTCAATGACCTCCTGGCGTTGTTAGGCCGGAGATCGCAGATCGTGTCAAAGACAGCGCGCGCACCACCGCGCCAGTCAGGGTGCTCACGCACTTTCCTGAAACTGCGCGGCAACAAACGCGCTGCGCGCAGATCACACGCTCCCACGTGGCGGTCGACAGGTCGAGTACCTCGGCGGTCTCCTCCTATGGTGCAGCCGCCAAAAAGCGCAACTCGAAAACCTGCTCCAAACGAGCATCCAGTTCGCGCAATCGATGCAGCGCTTGATCGATGGCGATCAGATCGATCTGCTGCATGCGCCTGTCGTCACCGTGATCCAGTCCGTCCATCGTGACCCGCACCGGATCGCCGCCCCGACGTTCGGCCTGGCGCTCGCCGGACATAGTCGATCAGGACATGGCGCATGACGCGGGCCATCGCGGCAAGGAAATGCTGGCGGCTCTGCCAGCGATGATAGCTCACTGGCGACCTTGATCCAGGCCTCATTCACCAGCGCTGTCGCGTTTAATGTGCATTTGCCGCTTTGGCGCGACAACTGCTGCTGCGCCAGTCGGCGCAGCGAGGCGGCCTCTGGCGCCGCCGGCACGCTTGCGCTCTGACGCATTCAGGCCGCCGATATCCTGGGTCACGTGCACCTCTCGCCCGGAGTGGCCGTAGTATATCGCCGGGCAGCCCGGCTGACGGCTTCGTGATGGAGTTTTGGCCTGCAATCCGTATTCGGAATGACACCCCAAAACGGAGACTTCGATGCGCCCCTCAAACACTGCACGATCCTGGCTGCACCCATTTTTTGTCGCCGGCCAAACCCTGGCCGAGACGCCACTGGACAGCATCCAGGATCTCTCGCTTCGGTGGCAACGGCCTCGCCTCGATCAACTTCAACCTGGCTGCTGGTCATACGGATGACGCTCAGGATGTCGTGGTCAGCCCGAGCGGCAGTATCTATGGCTGCCACCGTGGGCATCAGCGTACGGGGTACGACGCGGCGGCGGTTCGGCCTGGCACGATTGCTGGCCGACGGCCAGCAACCAACACCTTCGGCTCCGACGGACTGTCTTCACCTTCGCCGGCTGCGCCAATGAGTTTCCATGCTGGAAGCGCGTGGGCTGGCCGTTCGCGCTGACGGCAAGCCGATCGTCGCCGGCTTTCGTTACTCGACAAACGTGGAGAAGACAAGATCCTCGTGTGCCCGATTCAATGTTGCCGGCAACCTGGTTAGCACCTTCGACTCGGATGGTTGTGCCGAGCCCACGCTGGCGCTGATCGAGAATGGCGGCGAAATTCGCCAAAGCGGTGGTCGCCAATGCCGCAGGATCGCATTCTCGTGGCAGGTCATGTGGCAGTGAACCCGCTCAACACCAACCCTCCGGATGGCCTGTTGTTGATGCTGAACGCGGATGGCACCATCGCCACCGGTTTCGGCACCCAAGGCCATGTTCTGGTGCGGCCGCCCGTGGCCACCATGACCTTCGTGCAGGACGAAGTGGAAGTGCTTCCAGACGGACGTCTGATGGCTTTGGTTGGAGCGATGTTTTCCTCGTTCGTTGCACGCTTCGATGCCAATGGCAAGATCGATACAGGTTACGGTGTCGATGGTTATGCACTGTTCGATTTTGGCGACCTCCACATGTTGCTCGAACCCGCAAGAATTATTGGCCGACGGTGCGGTCGACGCCGAGGCCGCGCGTACTGGTGCGGCAATGTGCGCAGCGGCTTTATTATCGCACTCGGTGCTGGCGCTGGCGCGACTCACGCCAGCCAGGTCTCGATCCAGCGTACAGTGGTGATGGCCGATTCCTGGCTCCGTTCATCGACGTATTTTGCAGAACACGAACGTGGCCGCGTGCAAAATCGACACGCAAAGGTCGTCTGGTGGGTCACTGCAGCCAACCCCGGAACCGACGCGCCCGCTCAATGGCGATTTCGGCGCTCTGCGGTTAGGCACGGACGGCCTCTCCGACCTGGGCTTCAACTCGATTAGCCAGACCCGCGTGAGTATCGACCTGGAGTAAATGGCGTTGGTCGATGAGATCATCGGCGCGAAATGGGCGACTCCGTCTTCCCTGCGGGAACCTCACGCATCCGGTGGTGAATGGCTTCAGCCAAAATGAAGCGCTGATCATGGTGCGCCTGTCCACGGATCGTACGTTTGCCGATGGTTTCGAGGATTGATTCGCTGGGCTCAGGACCCAAGAGCCATTAGAATCCGACGAGCTTGTTGTTCGCTTGGCTGGGCTTCCGGAAAGTGACCTCATGTGTCGTCTGGAACACATCAGGCGTCGTCGTTCAGAGAAGCGTCCGCGAATCAGGGCCTCAGGGCATCACTCGTCGATCGGAATTCCGGGTCAACGTAAAGGCGTGACGTTGCGATTAGTCAATGACTCCGACGCATACAGACCAGTGCCAATGCGGCCCATCGGTACGTCGTCGAGTGGCATGAACCCATGGACCAGTGTTCCGAAACCACCAAAGCCAGAGCGGTTGCGAAACCCCCGACCACAAAAACCAGTGGGAGGCGATCTTCTCCCGGGAAGCCGGAACAGCGCAAGGAGCCAACGATCGGCAGCAGGGGATGGCGATGCCCAAGGGCGAGGATGACTCAGAAACCAAGCCCGGGCGGCAGCCAATCCGGCCCTTCCGATATGGCCACAACGATCGCTGCCGGAATGGCTACGGCAATCGGCGTAGTGGTTGCGGGGTTGACGAATCGAAACTTCGGGTTGGTGTTTGGCATGGGTTGATCGGCGGGTTGTCATACAGAGGGCCTGGGCCGCGGTCCAATCGATGGCTCAGGCACGCCTCTGTCCCGAGCATACCCAAAGCCAAGAGGAGCGACACGCAACGGGTTCCCGGTCGCATTCCCTGCGCACGCGAAGATGCCTGGCCGTTGCCACAGTTGACAGCGCCGCGAGCGTCAAGTGACGATTCAGCAGAGTCTGTGGCGATGGTCCGGTCGATCTTTCGGTTCGTGCCATGTGCGTTTCAGTTTCCGCGTGGATGCGAGTGAGTTGTCCATTCAGGGCAAAAAATGAAGCCAGTCACCTTGTTGCTCCTGTTGATGACGCTCTTGTGCCGGCTTCGCTCGCGCGGAACCACCGGCAGCCGTCACCGAGGTCACGATGCCAGTCCTGGACTATGTCGTTCATATTTGCGGCCGCCTGGCGCCAGGTCGTCACCATGCGCCTGTTGTTTTGTCGTGGGCCCGGACAGGAAGATCGTCTCGCGGGTCGCGGGAACAGCAAGGAGTGTGCGAGACACCGAGATCCCGCCGAAAGGTCCGGCGATGGTGAGTGCCCTACAACAGGCTCGGACGATGGGCTTCACCGAAGCTGAAGTGAAAAAACTGGGACCGCGCTTCCTGATCGCTATGGATGCTGCGGTGGCGAAGGTTCCCAGTCATGACTTCTCGGTGTCGACCGTGGTACTGATTCGGAACGCCAATATGGGTAACGATGAGTCCGGAGCGCCCCTCAATCCGCTCGATCAGGAATGGGACGAAACGCTCAGGAGTGATTTCACGAAAATCCATCCTTTGGCGAAATTGCTTGTCATTCGTCTGGTGTTTCCAGATCAATAACACTTGCCACACATACCCCGGTCTGCAAACGCTCCGCCATGGCTCGGTACCCGATTTGCTGCGGAGCGCCGAGCTTGCGCGAAACACCTGATTCAGGGTTACATGGTGAACCCGCCCAGCAGGAAAATCGTATGAGAAACGCTTTTGCCCTGGCCCTCTTTCTGGGCGCAGTTTTTCCAGCCGCGGCAAATGACGGATTCGGTGGACTATCGGCGACGGGGCTGAAGTTCGACCAGACCGAATCGGTTGAAATGGTGGAAGAGAAACTCTTCATCGGGATCGACAAGGTCAAGGTCGACTATGTCTTCCGAAACAACTCTGAGTCGGATGTGACGGGTGAGGTGATTTTCCCCTTGCCACCGGTTGCCGTCTGGGATGGGTGGGTTCGGTCGATGAATCTCCCTGAAGACCCGAACAAACCCGACATCGTTGACTTCACCGCGACGGTTGACGGCAAGCCGGTGCGGGTGACGATCGACAAGATTGCCGTGATTGAAGAGCCCTGGGAGGAGAACCGCCCGCTTGCGGAGCAATACGACACCCCGGGTCGCGACGTGACCGCCGAGCTCAAGCGTTTTGGCCTGCCGCTCCCGCCCGATTGGGAATCGATTAGCAAACAGCCCTGGCGCTGTCGCCAGAGGATCAGACGGCCATCAAGTCGGCCGGGCTCGCCAAGTAGCATGGAAGGGACGCCGGGCAGGATGTTGAGCCGGAAGCCCTGGGCAAATGGTCGATCGTGACGCGTTATCACTGGACCCAGACGTTTCCGGCGGGTGCGGAAATGCCAGGTCAGCCATGCCTATACCAACCGTCCGCCCGGAGGGCTGTTCATGTGGACTCACCCGCCCGAGTATGAACGCGAATTGATCGGTCAATACTGTATCGATGAGGGTACATCGAAGGGCATGGCCAAGGCGCTGAAAGCCTCAGGCGGCGACGAGTCGCAGCATTACGCCATCTCATACCGGATCGATTATGTCTTGCGAACGGCGAACAGTTGGGCAGGTCCGATCGGAACATTCACGCTGACGCTGGACAAGGGAGACCCCGGAACATCGGCTTCGCTTTGCTATCGACGGCGTGAAAAACCGGTCCTACGACCTTTGTCGTCGAGAAAGAAAAACTCTTATTCCGGACAGGGATCTGCAGATCCTGATCGTCGACCCTAGCGGCAACCTTTGATTCGTTCAATTCACGCAAGTGTCTGCCGGGTGAGATCAACCTTGCCACGCGCGGACAGGTCAGCGCCCGAAATCCCAAAACAGCCCAGTGGAACAAACCATGAAACGGAACCCTTACATCTACGCCAGCGGCCTCACCTTCGTTCTTTTTGCTGCGACCGCCTGTTCGTCCAGTACCGATGACGCATCGGCCCCCAAGGCGACTGAAGAGCCGCCGGTCGTATCTGCTGTAAGTGAAGCCGAAAGTGGATGGCAGAGTTGCGACGAACTCGGGCGCGTTGACGTCGTCGCGGGCCCCAGCGTCACCACAACTTGCCAAATCAAGCTGACTGGCCTCGATGAAGGATTCATCTTCAAAGTGGATCTGATTCCCGGTGAGGTCAAGGAAGACGGGATGACTGGCGACGATGCCATGGTCCGGGTGACCAAGATGATGGGTGAAGATGAGCACCAGATCATCGAAGAAACCCTGGTCACATTACTTGTCCCGCCGGAATACAGGGACATCAATGGTGACAGCGAAGCCGATGTGCTGATCACGACCGACCTGGGCAAATGTCCAATGCAAGCTACGGCGTGTGGCTCGGCAGCCCGGACGGCTCGCCGTACTATCGCGCCGGCGACATCAGCGGCGACTTCGGTGCGCCCACCGCGGATGGTTACATCACGGCGACGAAAGTCGCGGCAGCGCAAACTCGCAATGTATCGGCTGCTATAATCTGACCGAAACAACAACTGGGTCTGGTGGCGGCGTCTGCGTGACCGCGGAGGACGAAGCCGCTACGAAGACGACATGCGAACCGACGACACGTCCGGAATCGCAGCCGTCAATCTTCACGGAACCAGCTGCCAAAGCGAAGTTCTGCGCAGAGCCTGCGGCGGTTAATGTCTATCAATGACGCAGGTCAAGCTCATGCAGCGTCAGCAAGCGCCATGAGCTTGAGCACGGTCGCCCAATTCCGCGTGGTCACTGCCTTGCCGATTTTTCCGAGCAACGCCGCAGCAGCCTTGCTTTCCAGAATGCCTGACGCGCAATGAAGGTACGCCGCGTTGCGGCCGATCAGAAACTGCTCGGGCGCCACGACCAGCGGTTCAATCGCAACAAGCCCGGCCAGTGTGCCGGGATCTTGCGTAAACGCGACCATCAGGCGCGAGAAGTCCTGTTCCTCGAACGTGAGCGAGTTCCCGGCCACGATGTCGGTCGGTTCCTGTAACGACTTCACGATCACCGGCACATCAAGACTCAGTCGCGAAGAGATTGCGTTGGAGATGTCGTGGGCCAACTTCTCCGGTGTACCCGTATCCGCGTTGAACACGGCGTTGCCGCTGTTGAGCAAGGTGGAAACCTTCGAATAGCCTAGTTCACTCAACAGTGCGCGGAGTTCGGCCATCGCGACGCGCTTGGCTTTCCCGACATTGATGCCGCGCAACAGGGCTACAAAGGTGGGCATGCTGCCTCCGGGATCGAAACAGGAACTGGTTGGCCCGACGTGCCGAGGCGGGTTACCTCAGTCAGATGAGACGCAAGTTACCACTGGTGCCAAGCGTGTGTTGGTCTTGAACTATGTCATGAGACTTTCGCCGGACGAGCCCTGTCTGCACGCGATGAGCGAAGCGCCGCTTGTTTGTCTCAAAGCTCGACGCAAGCGGCTGGGCCGAGCGAAGCTCAGCGCAGCCTGCGCAGGTCCGGGTCCAACTGCGACTGCTGCGCTGCCTTCGCGCTGCGCCGAAATCAATTGCCGTTCGTCGCAATCGATTGTGTGAGCACCTCGGCGAATCGGCCGACAGAGTCGAAGTTCTCTGCAGTGATGATCTTTCCATCGACCCAGACATCATCGCTGGTGCTCAATGGATTGCCGATGGAGCCTGATGTCAGCATGGTGGCGCCGTTCGACTCCACTTGCCAACGGGCTGGTTGCTCCGCGTTCGGATAGTCGAATCCGCCGAGGCTGAAGGCCGGTGTGCCGCCTGCTGGACCGACGACGACCCGGCCATTCAACAGACTGGTGTCATTGACACGCGCCCAGGCCAGCACCGTCACACCATGGCAGACGCCTGCAACCGGCTTATTGGCCGTCGTGAACTCTTCGATGACCCGATTGACGTCTCGGGTGATCGCCAGTTGTGGCTGGTAGATCGAATTTGCATAAGTGCCGGAAAAGGCATACTGGTAGGACGATGCTCCCCATCCACCCACAAACACGATCGCGGAGTATTTGCTTGCCGAGACTCGCGACAGTGCCAGGTCGGGCCGCACCGACAAACCGGTGCCGACATCCTGGGGCTGCGCCAGACGGGCCTCGCCAGCAGCGATGACCACGGGTAGGCCGCGAGCTTCAAGCGAAGCACGGGTCGCGGCGTACTCTGCATAAAAAAAGTCCTCGTTGGCAATCACGAGCAATACCG
>JADJRU010000033.1 GCA_016712105.1 Ahniella sp. | reverse complement strand
CGGTTAACCGTCGGGGCGACATCGGCGACATACGCCTTGGCATCTTCAATGCGGATCTTGCCGAGCAAGCCAGTGACACGACCAGATGTCGCAGACGCAAGCAGTTGGGGCGCGGAAAACACTTCCCTGAGGCGACCGCCTTGTCGATGTAGGTGCCGACACCTCGCCAGCTTGTGCCTCCAGAGTAGCGACCAAGACCAGCCATAGCGTTCCGTCGCCGACCACATCATTAAATGTGTCCCGCTGGCCGTTCTCGACGTAGCGACGTTCCACGGCACGCAGGAGTCCACCAGACCCCGACCCCTGGCTACGGAACAGGATCGAAAAGACCTCGAGCGCCCACCGCTCGGCGAGTTCTTCGGGGACCCAACCCTTGCGACGTCCCCGCAATGCAATGGCCAACGGGAACGCGACTGCCTGCACCATCTGCGTGGCAGTGCAGCGTCCAGCGAACGCTGCCGCCGACATTTCCGTCATGAACGTGTTGATCTGCGTCGCCAGCCGCTCACGGAACCGCGCCTCGATGACTACGACGTCGGGGTCCGGGCTGACCTGATCTTTCTGGTCGGTCGACTTCGGCGGAGGTGGCGGGTCCTGCATCTGCCCTTCATCAATGTCCTCGTCTCCAGTGGCAGCAGGCGTTCGACCTTCGTCTGTCTCGGCCTCGAACAGAAGACGAAGAATTCCCGTCAGTGACAACGACCCAGGCTGGGCAGACGAGATGTGAGGCAGCCCATCGCCCGACTCATTGAGGTGAACGAGCAGGTCGTTCCGGATTGACGGGCTCAGCAGGCGCATCGCTTTTCTTCTTGCGATCACCCTCGCCGAATCCAGGATCACGGAAGGATGCAGGGTCGTTGAAGAGGGTCTGCGCTACCTCCTGCAGTTCATCAAGCATCTGCCGCTGTTCGGCCGAGCTAGTGCTCCGGTCCAGCGCCTTGAACGGCTCCAAAAGCCTCGTCGAGTGACTGGCGTGTTCGAGCGCGGCAAGGTCATCAATCCACCGGGATGTCGTCGTCCAGGAGTCGGGCCCCACGGACACGATGGCCGACGCAAACATGGTCGAGACGGCCAGTCCTTCGGTGATCTCGCACATCCAGAGTGCCTTTGGCCCGTCTACCGCTCCATTGGCACCACGCGCTCGCCGAGCCGGAGACCAACCTTGGCAGCAGGATCCTGTGCCGGGAATATCTCGACGATCAGGCGACGAGACGTGTTATTCCACTGCAGACTCTTGATTGCATACGATGCAAGGTGGGTCGCGGGTGCCTGGTCGTGGACGGTACGCGAAACCAGGATGTCAGCCGGTGCGTGTCCGGGTACTGCAGACAGCCCGAGTGCGGATTCGAAGTCTTGAGCGTCTGGTCGGTCGTAAGCGACGATGGATTCGACGTTGCCAGCGCTTTCTGGTGCGAGGAGCCATGCGGCGGCGGAACAGTTCGCTGACCCCATCACCGCCGCAGGACCGTCAGCGCCTTCGAACCAGTAGAACTTGGCGTGCAACGGCCGGTCCGGTGGGGCCTCGATCAAGCGAATCTCCAGCGACAGATTGGCCAACCTTTCAGCCACGAAACTGGCGGATGCGGGCGTCAACGCGATGGTCGCTCGGGTGATACCGAACGTCGCCTGCGCCCACCGCAGGAACGCTCCGGACTCGTCAGTCGAACCTGTGAGGATTTTCACCTCATCAAATTTCCGGCCCGACCAGCGTTGGGCCAGGTTCTGTGCGAGGATCGCGTTCCCCGGCTATGCAGTACGGGACTGGCTTGCTGGTGTTTGCTGGGGTCAAACTCAGCCAAGGGACATCCTTGAATCGACGAACAGCATCACGCTCCAGATTCCCCTGGCACCACGTCAGCACGTCGTCGAGGAAGGGGTGCAGCCATCCTCCTTTGTCGATGTGGTTTGGGCCAACCATCCACGCTGCGCCCAACTCCTGGTTTCCGCCCCATCCAGAACTCGTGACGTTCCCGCTGCCGACCATGACGACGCCGTCCTTCGGGCCCAGCCTCACGAAGACCTTAGGGTGAAATGCTCCCGCGACATCTGCACCAGCGAGCAAGTACCGCTTACCCAGATTCCAAAGCTGCCCGACGGCTGACTGGAAGGAGGCGTCGATTTCACCTTTGTCGCCGAGAACCAGAATGTCGCTGGAACGACCAGCCCAGAGATCGGGAAGGACAACCTGCTCGAAGAAAATCGGATCAAACGAATAGGTCAGCAGGAGCGCCTTGTGATACGAACGCTCGCGGCAGAACAGGCGGGGATTCAGCGCCGCACCTCCTTTCGCCAAGGTGACCAGTGCACGTTGTAAAACGATCGCACCGTCTGCGGTGATCCCATTGGCGTCGATCAGTTTGAGCTGTTGGAGCCAACCGAGCGCCTGCTGGATACGAGACGCCGTGCGTCCGGCGACGAAGCCTTTTCGGCGAGCGAACCACTTGTTTCCTTCAGAGGTCAGCAGCCAGACTTCAGCGCGCGCCGGTACAACAGCGGTTCGGTGAGTCCATCGGACCATCTCACCACCCCTGGCACTGCGTCGGCGACAAAGAGCCCTGGAACGTAAACGATCCTCCAGCGCCTGAACGTCAGATCCGCCACGGATTCACCAGCATCGAGTAGATTCAGGTCACGTAGCGCGGAGTCGTGCTCTGCGACGCGCTCCATGAGTGCTTCGATGATGATGTTCCGGTCAACACCAGAGAGCCCCCCATCGGGTTGGCCCAGGACCTCGCCCATTACTGCGGCTAGGACACCTTCCTGAGTCACCGCAATGGCATCCCTCACGCAATAGGTCGCCCAGCCGTCTGCAACGTGATCAACGAGCGGCTCACCAAAACGGCCGGGCGAGCAAGCCAAATCAAAGAATTTTCCCTCGCTCGGTGCCGACTTCTGCTGAGTTGCGAGTGCTAGCAGTGCTGCGTAGGTCCTGATCCGGTTCCACTCCGTTGGCCGAGGCTGGACGGCATGATTGCAGCGAGCAGAAGCTCTCTCTCGTCGTCAGGAATCCGATCGATCCTGACCTTGCTACCGAGTTCGCGCAGGTCATCAATCGAAGCTGCTGCAAGGTCATCGTTCCGAATCAGCCGCCCGATGAGTGGGACAGTGGACAGTCGTTGATCCACAACCTTGGCCAGCGGGAGACCGCGCTCCATGACAAGCGCAGGTACCGCGTTGTCCCGGCTTTTGCTGAAGCCAAGCTGGTCGGATGGGCCCGTGTAGATCGTGGAGGCGGGTGATTTCACCAAGCTCGCGACTTGAACGATGGCATCTCCCAGTGCGAGACGTTCGAGCGCCTGGTCTGATCCGATCAATCCGCCAATCGAAGGATCTTCAAGGAGGTTGCCAAAGACCAGCGCCGACTCAACACGCGCGGCGAAATCAGTAAACGTCTGCCAGCTATCGGCTCCGCCGCGTTGGCCGTAACGATGGATCAGCCAGGCACGAAACGCGAGGTATCGAATCGAGGGGGTCACCGTAGTGACGCCGTCGAGCAACGTCCCGCCGATCGTTTGTACGGGTAGCCTCAGACCAAGCAGGTCCAGGCCACCAGCGATGGCCGCACCACTGCTGATCCATTCGGGAGCTTGAGGAGCATTGGCTACCATAATCAAAACAGAGGACACAATTTTCGTGTCAACGAGTGAGCGGAGGTGTTCATCAAGTAACTTCGCGATGCTCCCGCCAGAAATCAGCACGCCAGCCTCCATGTTTTTTTCCATGGCGTGCCCGGTGAGGTTCGCGCTGGTGATGAAGCACGTCCTGCCGTCGGCGACTGCAACTTTGGCGTGGACGCGCCCATCGGAAAACGGTTCTGCCTTGTCACGCCAGGCAAACAGCCTGGCAGCGGGTACCAGCGTCTTCATCTTGCCTATCGCATCGAAAGTGATGCTGCCGCCGTGATCCTGGGACAATTCGAGAAGCATAGATATAGCCACACTGCGATCATTTGCCGCGTTCAATGCCTTGACGATGGTCGACACGTCGTAGGCCACAAAACTGGTGATGAATAGACACTGTTCAGCGGAGTTGATAACTTGCAGAAGCGCCTGCTCTGTTCGACGAGCCGATACGAAAGGCGTTGTCGGACCAGTCCATACGAGTTCGGTGGATTGTTCAGAAACCGCTTTGGCGTACACGTGGCTGGCAGCAAGAAGCATTGATGCCAGTTCGTCTGAACCGACCTTGGTGTTTTGCCAGGCAGCCGCAAGTTGCTCGACCACGGCGCTGGCCACAGGGGTTCCGACCACGCTTGGCAACGCCGTCGCAGCCTTGCTGGCTTCGGTTCGACGAACGCGGGCGGCAACGGCTTGCACCTTTTCAGGCGAAACCAGAGAGACCAAGGCTGCAATGGCATCCAAGAGTTCATCCATGTCAGAAACCCTTGAAGAAAGCAGCGTCGGCGCGTTCGAGTGTTGGTACGAGCAGCGATCGATCCAGATAGCGGTTGCCACGCTCACAAGATGTCTCCGCCACTAGGCAGCACGCATGGCAAGCTGCCGCATGCAATGAGCGATCTTTTTCGGGGTCATGTTCTGAGCAGAGCGGGTCTGATGAGCAAATCTTCGAGCGGTTCAACGCCTGTTCCAGCAGGCGACCGAGGTTTTCTGGCTTGCCGAGATCAACGAGCCCGCCCAGAGTACCGTCTGAATCTGCTGCTGCGGTGTAGATGAGGATGCCAGCCTGTGGGCTATCGCCTGACGTATCGGCATAGATGCGCTCACGAATGCTCGCGGCGTTGTATCCACATTCCAGGGCCAGCTCGCGAATCAGCAAGTGAGACAGCGTGTGCAGCATTGCATATCGAATGCCGGGGTAACCTTCGTTCGGGTCGAGATGACGCGAATTGCGCCATCCCTTATGACCACCACGGAGCATCTGGTCGACCTTCTTCACGCCATCCAAAGCCTCCCACTTGACGAGCGCGGCTTCGTCAAACTGAACGAAGATTCCTTCGCCGTGAACCTGGTTGGCAGGCACCCAATCTGGCTTGTTGCGCGACAGGCTGGCCATTTGTGGGCGTTCATTCGGGTCGCCTGTTTCTTCGGGGCTTCGACCCGAGTGAAGCCCAGCAGGGCATTTACCTCGCGTAAGCGCTCAAGGAGCAAGACTCGACTGATATGGCCTCCGAATTTCGGTGGCGTGCCGACCTTCTTGCTCATGAAATGCGGGTAGTCCGTGGGCGGGTTGGCCTCTGTCAGCACATCCCACTCGGGCCCCTTGATGTCGGCTTCACCCACGACCTCCTGTCCGCCACCGGGCGGTGCGCCTCGATGGCCGACCAGATCGCCGCTGCCGGGTACTTGTCTATTCCTGGCAGCGCCCCGGTCTTCTTCAGCGTCTTCACCGTCACCGACACTTCGGCTTCGGATTCAAGGTCTTCGAAGAATTCCCAGCCATCCTGGATCAATTGACTGAGCGGGTCCTTGGTCTGAGGAATCGCGAGCGCAGAAAGTGTGATCGGAAACCAGCTGTTCGTGGCCCCCAGCAGAACGGCACGAGCCTCCTCGTCGCATTCGTGGTCAAAGTGGTCTAGGTGCGGATGCCGTCCTCGGCACCCAGGCAGATTCTCTTTTCCCGCCTTACCGAAAGCGTGTGCCATGCTTCTGGATGCCCCACAGGCATCACACTTCACCCACAGGTTTTCGGTTTGCAGCGAGGCGCCGCTCTCGAAGAAGCGCAGCGTGCCCTTGCATGAACTGTTGCCGCCGTGGACGAAGTAGTGCCAAGGGAAGTCGTCGAGGTGGCCGTCACGGCAAGCCAACAGGAAACGGGCCGGTACGGCATCGGCGTCCTTTGCGGGTTGATCGCCCTTCGAGCCCCGACAGCCTTTGTGGACGAACCGGGTTCGCTCGGGCCTGAAGCGGTTCTCCTTGATCTCGAACAGACCGGCATCGAAGGGCGACAGCAGGCCGCACTTCACGCAGCGCATCCAGCGCGGGAATGGCCGGACGGGAACGCCGATGTTGGCCTCGGCCGACCAGACGTCGACGAGTTCACTCTTCTGGAATGGTGGCATCCGCAGGTTCTCGACCTGCGCGCCCAGTACCTTCCTGGACGGCAGCGAGCAGGCGTGCCTCTTGGATCGGCTGGCAGCGATCCTTTCTCCCATCGGTCGATGCCGAGCGTCACCACAGACAGACTCGGCAAATCAATCAGCGCACCAGGCCCGTAGGTCCACAGCAATTGGCTGGGGCGTACTTCGCCGACTGGAGTTTTGTTGTTGATGATCATGTTCAATCCTCATCCTTCGTTGCGGGACGAGGCTTCCAATCGTGATCGTCCGTGATATGGCTCGTGTTCATGATCAGGCGCACGCCGGGCTCGACTTCCCGCATCGACATCGGTACGGTCCAGTTGTCCCAGGCTTGAAGGCCGGGCGACTTGATCAATGCAACGGTCTTGTCTTTTTCGGGGCCGCGCTTCTCATACGCCAAGATCCGTCCGCCCTTGCTGACTTCTTTCGCCCATTCGTCAGCGCGCTCTTTCAATTCAGTCTCAGCCAACTGCTTACGCGAGTTGTCTTCAGCGACATTACCTGCGCGAGTCGCCAATACCTTGATGGCATCGAGGATCTCGGCCTGATTGGACATGCTCAATTGGCCAGCGCCTTCGTTCGGGCTGAATTCGTCGTTCTCCAGGCGCATCAGGCTCAGCAACGCGCCGGTCAGGCCACGGTCCATCGCTCGCGGTGAAAACGGGGTAACCGATTGCGCTTCGACGTGTTTGTAGAACGTGGCGTGGTAATGCTCGAAGGTTTCGTAATGCGACAGGTCGCGCGGTCTGGCCCACGTCAGCACCGTGCAGACCAAGCCGGGGAAAGTACGACCGACACGGCTGGTGGCCTGGATGTATTCCGCGGTGCCCTTTGGGTTGGCCATTGACGGCCATCAGGCCGAGCCGGTTCACGTCCACGCCAACCGACAGCATGTTGGTCGCCAGCACCACGTCGATCGCGCGGGTGTCGCCCTCTTGCCAGCGGGTCACATATTTTCCGGTTGCTGTGTCGAACTCGGACTTGAACTTGACCTCCAGGTTATCGAGGTACTTGGGGATGTCCTGACTTGATACCCGTGACGTCAACTCGCGGATGTTGCTGATGCTGCGTTGCGCCAGCGCGGGCCGCTCGACCATGCTCATCTGCACGCGGTAGGAACGCGTCTGAACGTCGTCCTCTGCCAGGCGCTTCATCCCGCCCAACTCACGCAGGGAGTTGAAGTAGCCGACCATGGTCATGTACGGGTCAGCGGGTTCGCCGAAGTGGTCGAACAGTTCCTGCGCTGCCGTCAAGAACGCGGTGTAGACGCGGATCAACATCGCGGGGCGCGAACTGCCGGGTGAGCACACGCCGAGGTAACGCCGCCCCGGTTTGTCTTCGATCGGTCGTTGCACCGAGAAGAAGTTGTCCTCCACATCCAGGCCATGCGGCGGAAACACTGAAACACGGCGCATGAAGACGTTGTTCACTTGCTCCTTGGCTTTGCGCACCGTTGCCCTAGAGGCGATGATCTTCGGTTTGACCGTTTTGCCATCAAGCGCCCAGCCGCACAGTTCATCCACGGCGGTCTCGTACAGGCCCACCATGGTGCCCAGCGGCCCACTGATCAGGTGGAACTCATCCTGGATGATCAGGTCGGGCGGGCGGATCGGGTTGATGGTCTTGACCTTCGAAGAAGGAAGCCCCTTGCCAGCCTGGTGATTGCCATTGCAATCGGCACCTTGCCAAAGCAGTCCGTGGCGCTCGCATTCCTGGCCCACGCGACCAAACAGCGTGCGCACCTGGCCACGCCACGCCATCATGGCGAACTTGTCCACGGTGGCGATCATCATCGTCGGGGGACGGTGGTAGATCTCTTCGTCCACGACCAGCACCGGAATTCCCGGATGCGGCTGCTTGCTGGACTTGCCCTTAGAGAAGTCGCAGCGGCCCTTCTTGTCGCCGCAGTAGACGAAGGTTCGGCCAGAGCCTTTGTCGACCTCCACGTCCCGTCCGGGTGCTACTTCCGAGCCGCACCACGGGCAACTGGTGAGCTGCGCGGGTGATGCCGCTCCGGCGTTGTATTTGCCGGGGTTGCGGATGTCCTCGATGGCCTGGTGGCTGTCCTCGGTCGTGCCCGGCGTCACCTTGTTGCCAACCCAGAGTCCGATGGTGAAGGGTTCCGTGCCGAGGGATTTGTCGCCCTTGTCCAGCGCTTCGCGCCGCAATACTTCCATGGCGCAGATCAATGCCGTGGCGCGCTGGAATTGCTGCAACGTCAGCAAACGGAGTGTGTAACGCATGATCACGGCCAAACCGCGTGAACTGTCGTACCCGCCAAGATTGCCCTGCATGCGCCGGATAGCCATGGTGAAGGCCGCCACACCCAAATAGGCCTCGGTCTTGCCGCCGCCGGTGGGGAACCAGAGCAGATCGGCGTATGCTTCGACGGGCTGGACCCGATCCGGGTGGCTCGGGTCTGCAAGTGACGGAATCGAGAGCAGCAGAAACGCCAACTGGAATGGGCGCCAACTGCGGTTCTTTAATACATCGAATTTGTCGATAGAGACATCCTCGCCCCGGCGCATGGCCAGCGCGTATTGGCTGCGCACGCGTTGCGTGGCCATTGCTTGGTTGGCAAACCGGAAAGCAGCCAGCGCCTTCTCATTGCCTTTCAGCGTGTCGATACCCTGCTGCAGGCGTGTGTGGATCTCCTGGCAGCGGTCCATCGCTTGTTGCGACTGCGTGTCGTAGCCGGTCACCTCGGACCCGACCCGAGCACGCTGCTCATCGATCCACGCGGCGTAATCCTTGGTCAACAGGTTGAGGGCGTCGACCAGCGGATCGATGTCCAGTGTGGCCAGTCGCTGCATATCGAGCAGGCCACTGCTGACCATCTCGCGCATCGCCGGGCGATCGCTTGGATCTAGCCCGGGTGTCTCCGTCACCTGCACCTCGTACTGCGGCATCACCGTGGTGCGCACCTCGGTGGCCAGCGTCACGTCGTCTGCGGTTTCGGCGTGGACGGCAACGCCATGGCCCACGGCGAATTCGACGCGGTTGCGGTAGATCATCTCCAGCGCTTCGCGCTCCGGGTCCATACCGTCTGCGTCCAGCACCGGCCTGCGCCGGAAGATGGCGCGCTTGGCAGCATCCTTCTCCGAGCGAACGATCAGCTCGGGCTGGAACACCCACGCTGTATCGCGGTTGGTGTCCGGTTCTTCCTGTGCATTCACCAGGAACAAGGTGACCAGGCGATCGCCATTGGCATTCTTGGCCCGAATGGAGCCTTGCACCCGAACTTCCGGGAACTTCTTGTCCGGGGCCTGATGGGGGATCACGCCTTCGGTGAGCGGCAGCACCAGCTTCCCGCCGCAGGGGATGCGTTGCCAGACCTTGGCCTTGGTCTGCTCTTCGGCACCGGTCTCCTTTTTCTTGCGGGTGCGGAATATCTCGTGCTCGTCGCTGCGCTCATACCGGCCCCAGCGTGCTTCGATCTCGATCCGATCGGCGTCTCCATCCACGCAGAAGGTCATGCCGAGGCTGCTGGGCACCAGCGACTGGTTGCTGGCGGCATCAATCTCGTCAGCCGAATCCGACTCCGGCTCCACACGCCCGGTGGCCGTTCCAAACTCCGCACCAGGCTCGTGCCGTCCGGGAGCCTTGGCCTCGGTAGGCTCTTCTGCGTCGTCATTGGCCAGCGGCCCGTCCAACCCCTCGATGCCGCCCTGTGCGGCCTCACGCGGGGCCAGTTTGCCAACCAGGTAGCGATCCCGCACACCCATGTCGACGATGCGTTCACGGGGGCCGCCAGCTGGGCCGAGCAGGTCGTCCATCACGGCCAGTTGCAGCAGTTCGCGGATATAGGCCTGATCCTCAATGGTCGGCACTTCGGCGATCGTCTTGTGCAACGCCTTGGGGAGCGCCTCCAGGAAAGCCGTCCATTGAATTCGGCCAACGCTGCCGGACGATGGCGGGGTGAGCGAAGTAAGACCAATCGAGACAGCCGGATCAACCAACAACATGCGGTCGAAATAGATCGTGGTGGTTTCCAGATCAGAACGAACCCGCAGCACCCGCCCGACCCGCGTGATGTGCCCAGTGGTGTTCAAAATCAACACCCAATCGTCATCGGCGATGGCTTGGTATAGCGAACGCTCGCCCTTCAGCCGCAGTGTGTACGGTGCCAGCGTGGGATCGGTAGCAAGACCATGATCAATAGTGATCCATGCATTGGGTGATGTCGTCATGTTCTGAAACCTTGAATCCACGGACTAAAGTTCGACTCGCGAGAAATGCGGATAGAAGCGGTAGAACTTCCCGAATACATCGAACGGGTTCTCGCCCATGTTCGACTTCGGCAATTCGAAGCCCATCCGGGTCTTGGCATCGACGTTCGATTCCATCGTCAGACGCTCCAGTGTTGAAAGCGCAGGCAGATCTGGGCGATGCGGGGTATTCGTCGTCGCGTAAAACTCCCAACTCTTTACTAGATCTTCAACGTCTGCCTCGTCGTTCTTGCAGATGACCAGTGCGGCGGTCACCATCGCCTGACCGTCAGCGTAATGAGTGGCGAGCGCCCAGACTATCCGGCGATCCCGAAAGCTACCAACCTCTTTCTGGACCGCTAGCCTCAGCACGTGCAGCAAGCTTTTCCCAAAATTCTCCTGTTTCATTCCCTCTGCGGCTAGGCCGCTTGGGAATAGTGCGCCCAGGCGCTTTTGGAATGCTTCGAGTCGCCATTCCATGAGCTCAGTCTCGGAGAGGTTGCCAGCCGGTCTACCCAGGAGCCGGGATTTGCGTTCAGCGTGACTCGCAGAACACGCTTCCAATCGGCACAGAGCCTATGGTGCGCGCGAAGCGTTCGATTTGCGTCGTGATACCTCTGGGCTCCGTGCAGTCGAACCAGATGATGGCTGGAGCATCGAAGTAGGTTTCGTCGAGGTAGTCTTCGAGGCTTTTGTGAACGCATTCGATGGACGCGACAGGGCGGTTGAAGAGCTGGCGCTTGTGCACCTGTTCTTCCGTCTCAATGCACGTCATCTTTGTGATGCCGAGTCGACCATGGATCATCCGGAAGTCTTCGAGGAATGGGCCACCAAGGCCGACGTAGTGATATTTTTCGAGCGCGAGTTTCGGAGCCAATCTCATCAGCAGTGAAAGGAATAGCTCCCGATCCACGGCTTTGTTCGGCCGTAACCGGTAGGGCACGGAGGAACCAGCACTCATCGTTCAGTCCCCCTGCTTCCTGGCTTTCATAAGCTGCATCTCGAAGCACTTGTCGCCGACGATCCCAGCCCTTTCGTCCGGGTCATCGAACAGCAGCTTGGAGACGAGCCGCACTTCCTCGGCAGGGCGCGAGAAAAATGATCTTTCGGAGGATGGCTTCTTGCCCTCCGGCTCCGGCAAGACCTTTGCCTTTGAGGATTGAATTCGATCGTGTCGGCAATTTTCTGGTGGCACTGCGAGTGGCAACGACCTGAATGGCCTGGCTCAAGGCCATCGGCTTGGCGGTCCCAATGGCTCGACTGGTCGGCGCGCGGATGGTTCTTCCACTGGTTGGTGTAGGAAATCCAGATGCGCATACCCTCCTTCATCTTGACGAGTGACTCCAGCCAGACGTTCGATGATGTATCGAGTGCCCGCTTCGTCGTCGTGACCGGCAGCTTGTCGGCATGTTTGGAACGAAACTCGATGATGCCCGTAATGATCGCGAACTGCGGGTGGTAGAGCGGGATGCCGTCGCCCCAGCCCGTCAGGCGGTTCTTGTCACCGACGATGACCGCACGGTCGTTGCAAGCACCGTCCAGCCCGCGGTTGCGGACGAACGGTCGCGTTCGAATCCTGCGTCGTCATCCTCATCATCACCGAGACTCTTCCCTGTATTGAGGCCAACTGTGATTGAGACGAGCACGCCGTCTATCGTCTTCTGATAGATATACGGAGCTGGACGTTTTTCGTCTGTCGAAACGAGCACCTCGACACGCACAGACTCCACGGGCGTCCCGTTTAGTCTAACCGTCAGACCCCATTGGATGAATATCGTGAAGTGCTCCGCGATCGCGGTGCGTACCTCGTTCTCGAATGCTTCGTTGGCGAAATGCCTTGAGACGCCGTCGTAAAGATCGGTGACGTAGATCGTCGTGCCGGGTTCGTCGAGCCGTTCCTTTGCCTCCGTTGGTTCATTGATGGGAAGCGGCTCCCAGTTCTTGGCATCTAGCCATTCCGACGTGATCGGCACCTCGAACGTGTCGTCGCCATGCCGGGTCCGCACCAGCGCGTTACTGCCCATCTTGAAGATCGCGCGCTTCATGCCGACGCCGTACATGCCGATGGTTTCGGTATCGGAGTCGCGGTCGTCGTCGGGTTCGCGTCCCATCTTGAACGCGTAGTTCTTGGCAACGTCGCGCGGAATCCCGCCGGTTGTCCGCGATGGAGAAGTGGTCCTCAGCGATCTCGATGTTCACGAAATGCTTGGTGTAATCGATATCACTGCCGTTTGCCAGCCGCATTGAGCCATCAAGGCAGTTGTCGAGCAGGTCGAGGATCGCGTCGGCGAGACTGATGTCCCGCGTGAGCATAGATACGAAGAACTGCTTAGTGGGGCTCGCCTGAGCTGTGTCAGTGCTTGGTTTTGTCATGAATCTCGATCCGTGTGCAAAGTGATCGCATTGAAGCGATAGTTGAACTCGAACTTCGGCTGAGCCTGGGTTCGAGTCATGGTGTCCCTTCGTGATGGTCGTACCTGTGACCGGTACCGGGCTGAAGGCGATAGCGTGCGCCCCTTCTTTCTCCTTGGCGCTCGACCTTGCCGCTTGATATCAGATCAGTGATTGAGGCGTTCCACTGACCGTCTGTTATCCCCGTGGCAGCGAGGACATCGGCCTTTGCTTGCCAGTTGTCGCGCTCACGCAGGAAATTTATGATCACAGTGGCCGGCACCAGGTTATCGATGATGCCTACCGCCTTTACCTCAAAGTCAAGCGAGGACTGAATGTTCGAGGCTCTTGTGTTGCGACTAGCTCTCGTCGCGAGAGTAGAGGTGGGTGATAGTGCGTTGCCATTCAGTTCTTTAGCAAACTCATCTTCGCTACGTTGTCGATTCAATTCCCCCAGCCGCTTCAGTATCTCTACGCGAGCAGACTCTGAAATTGTGAAACGCAACCTATCACTATGTGGTTGATAGGCCACTTCATGAAACCCATGAGCAAGTTGAATATCAGTCCAACCATAAAGAAGCATTACCAATTCATCAATTCTCTTTCCAATCTCACGCAATACAAGAAAATCAGCACTTTGCTCAGACGGAGCGTGAAACAGGTGTAGAAATCCGTAAGACCTTTTTCGAGAGAAAGCATTATTTTTTTCTGAGTAAGTGAAATTGCACTCCCGTATCTTCAAGCTTTTGGATAATTTCTGAACGCATTTGATTCTCAAAATTAGACCAAGATAATCCATTTGGCAGCGGGAACGTTGCAATGCAATCCGTCGGGTTGTAATAAATTCCAGCCGAACCAAGACTGGAAGAAAATTTATAAGCCCAAGCACCATGAATGGTCGATTGAAGAAGTGCAAAACTACAATGACTTTTCAAACTAAAACAACTAACCCTTGGTCTAATATGGAATTATTTTCAACAAAGACCAAAGCGAGATGTTTCGTTGTTCTAGTAGCAACAAGAACTTCTCTACTACGCTCGCTCGGCCAGTCACCTTTAGGATGACGTTCAAACATTTCACCCCACCCTAAAGCATGATAGAGAGCAGGTCTCTTATCTCCGTAAATCCACCATTTCTCACGGTGTGTCGCTCTATTCACTTTTTCCCGTTCAGGCAACACTTTTTCTTCGACAACTTTAAATGCAATTGGATATTTTTGGCTCTATTTATATCCCAATCCCAGAAATTGATAGCCCATCTACTTGCTTTTTGCCTTGGTGAAGTATTGAGATCACGTCCATTACATAAGGAAAAATAACATCTTTATAAATACTATTGCTAGAAATAATGGAAGAAGCCTCATCCTCATTCATCGTAAATCCAAGGCCAAGAATGTAGGTGCCATTAAATGAGATGTTTTCATTTGCTTTCAATGGCAATGGTACGTGCGAGTTTTCTGATGATAAAAAGAATCTATACTTTTAACGAGTTGATCACTAATTTTCACCTCACCTAGCCAATTGCAGTTTTTAGTTAAGACGACGGTGCTAACTACAACCGATGCGTTTCCAGGCCAAATTTCATTTGGAGACGCAGAATATATTATTACGCCCCATTTAATCAACTGATCAAGGCCCGTCTCTCTTGTTTCCCCATCAGAAATTGTATTGTTGCAATTAGGCCAAAGTTCCCCTTTTGCTTACAAGTTGAAAGCCTCTCAGAAAAGAAAATGCCACAAGATCTGCGCTGCCATTTTTTTCCTGAAGCAATGTTTGAAATAATATATTCTCGATAAGTCGCTCGAGAACACCGGTAATTTTTTTTCCACCTAGAAACGGAGGATTCCCGACAATTGAATCAAACCCATCGTCCGCGATGAAATACTTCTAAATTCCAATGGCCAATGAAATGGGCGACGACTAACCCGACCATTTGGTAAGTCTACCGATAGTGCATCGGCTGATCGGAGAAGGATTGCCTTTAACGCTTCATTTTTTCCGTTGACTACCTCGCCCGCGTGATTGAGAGCGAAATGAGTCCTCTTTCGACTGTCGAAGCATTTCCGCCAGCAACAAACACTTCAGCGATGAACGCATCTGCAATTTTCTCCGGCACATCAAGTAAGCTGCGCGCGTCCGTATCCAATCGAGCCATAGCTTCGACGTCATGGATATCGAAAATTGGCATTTCACGCAACCGTAAGCGCAGCCCAATCGCCTCGTCAACTGCATTTTCTATATTCTTACCAAACAATCGAAGCTGTCCTTTACTACCAGGTGTCATGCTCAATTCAGTAAGCTGATCAAGTCGGTGAATGCCTAGTAAGCTATCGCCG
>JADJRU010000032.1 GCA_016712105.1 Ahniella sp. | reverse complement strand
TGCGCCGCTGCACGACAACGGCGCTGCGATCGACTCCGGGGCTGCCTTTCTCCACGCTGGTACTGCCGGGCGATTCGCTACCGTACCCATGTGGGAGGTGCTGTCGCCCCAAGGTGGTGCGCAGTTCGGCACCACGGTCGCCGGGATCGGCGACGTCAATGGCGACGGCTACATGGATTTTGCCGTCGGCGCGCCGTTCCTCGACAACGGCCAGACCGACGAAGGAGGCGTCTACATCTACTTCGGTGGCACGACGATCTCGACTACTTCGACCGCCTTTCTCGAAGTTAACCAGGTATCAGCGTTCCTGGTGGTTCGCTTGCCAGTGCAGGCGACATCAACGGGGATGGTTTGCCGATGTGATCGCCGGCGCGGCCGGATTCGACACCACCGTCCAGAATGGCGGCTTGGCGGGCGTGTGGTTTGGCGCGGCCGGCAGCACCTTCAACACCACCTCGGGATGTCAGCTTCCAGTCCAGTCAGATGGATGCCCGAATGGGCACCAGTGTCGCCTCGGCAGGCGACTTCAACGGGGACGGCTTTGCTGACGTGCTCGTCGGTGCCGCGGATTACGATGATGGCCAAACCAATGAAGGTGCCGCATTCCTGTATTTTGGTGCCGCAAGTGTCGATGTCGGCACGGACGGGCATTTTCAGATCAACCAGGCCGAGTCGGATTTCGGCCGGTCAGTCGCCGGCATCGGCGATGTGAATGGCGACGGTTTTGCCGACATTCTGGTCGGCGCGCCGGAATGGGACGATGGCCAAACCAATGAAGGTGGCGCCTTCGTGTTCCATGGCGCCCCGACGGCGGATACCACCAGCGACTTCACCGTCTCATCGAATCAGCAGGATGCCCAGCTGGGGGCGGCAATCGCAGGGCCTCGGTGACACCAATGGTGATGGTTATGCCGATATCGCAGTCGCCGCGCCGCTGTTTAATGGTGCGGCCGCGGATAGTGGGTTCGTCCAGTTTTTCCAGGGCAGCTCCACAGGGATCAGCGCCGCTTCCGCTCGATCGTTTGAAGGCACTCAGGTCTCGGAAGAAATCGGACGCTCGCTGTCCGGTGGTGATCCCGACAACGACGGATTCGCCGATCTCCTCATCGGGGCGCCACGCGCAGATGATGCGGCCTTCATCGACTCAGGCAGGATCATGCTGGCACGCGGAGTCGGATCCGTTCCGGACAATGTCCATGACACCCTGGTCGAGTCCAACGTGATCAATGCGTCTCTTGGAAATGCCATGGCTTCCGGAGATCTGAACGGCGACGGATTCACCGACCTCGCCGTTGGTGCGTTCGGACAGAACGCCGGCGAGGCGCGGTACACGCTCTTTTGGGTCAGCTCAACAGGCCTTCCGTCGATACCCACAACAGTTCTGACCACCTCCTCGACGTTGGAGTTCGGCATCAGCGTGGCGATCGGCGACCTGAACGGAAACGGTTTCGGCGATCTGATTGTCGGCGCCAGTCAGGCGTCCAATGGACAGGGATCGGAAGGCTTGGTTCACGTCTACTGGGGGTGCCTTCGATACCACCATCGACCGGTCCTTCGAAGTCGACCAGAACCAGGCCGAATTCGGACATAGTGTGGCGTTTGTTGGCGACGTGAACGGCGACGGTTTCGGTGATCTCGCCGTCGGCGCACGCCAGTACGACAACGATCAGTCCAATGAGGGCGCCGTCTTCGTGTTTTTTGGCAGCGGGGTTCTCGACACCGAGCTGGATGCGAGACTGGAATCCAATCAGGGTTCCGGCTTCGTCGGCAACAGTGTTGCTGGAATCGGTGACATCAACGGCGATGGATTCGCCGACATCGGCGCCGGAGCCAATGGATTCGACGTTGTGTTGGGGAACGACGGTGCAGCATTCGTCTGGTTTGGCGGTTCCAACTTCAATACTGTGGTCGACCGCATCTACGAAGGAGACCAGTTGGATGGCCGGCTCGGGACATCCATTGCGGGGGTCGGTGATGTGAACAACGACGGTTTCGATGACTTCCGTTGTCGGCGCCGACCAGCAGGATGTCGTCACCCAGAACTCCTGGCACAGCGTTTCTGTATTTGGGTGGTTCCAATCCCCTTCGGTGGCCCGACATGCCACGCTCAGTTCCCAGCAGGCGCAAGCGCTGGACGGAAGTTCGGTCGCCGCTGCCGGCGACGTCAACCAGGATGGTTACGCCGATGTCTGGGTGGGTTCGATTGGCTGGGACAATGCAGGCGGAAATGCAAACCAGGCCGGAGCCGCGTTTCTTTACCTGGGCGGCCCCGGAAACTTCAATCCCGGGATCGATCTGACGGTATCGCGGACGGTCGCCTTTCATGCTTTGGGCAAGTCCATCGCCAGCGGAGATTTTGATGCAGACGGTGATCCCGACATGGCCACTGGATTCTGGCAGTACAGCAATGGACAAAGTTCGGAGGGCGCTATCCAGGTCTACCTGAATGGCGTCAACGGTCGTGCCCTGGCGGTTCAGGGCTTCAGCGTGGCGATCAACAATCCTGTAGACCAATGGGGCAAGTCGGACGACCCGGACGGTTTTACGGTCGCTGCATACGCCACCAGCCCGTTTGGTCGGGAACGCGCGCGGCTGCAGATCGAGTCCTGCCCGGTGGCGCGCCCCTTCGGCCATATCGACTGTGTACTCGCCTCAGGTGCCAACTGGACCGACATCCCGATCACGGCTTTCCCGGTGGACGTCAGCGCCGACATAGGTGGCCTGGCGTTCGACTCGTTGCAACATTGGCGGGCGCGACTTCAATACGCTCCGCTGAGCAGCGGCACCAACGGCTCGCTCCGTCCGCTCGGCCCCCGAAGTGGGCCCTGGCGACGCATGAATGCCGAACCGATCCTGGGTGATGTCCGCATTACCGACAGTCTGTTTGGCAACGGCTTCGAGTAACCCGCCAACCTCGGGCAACACATCGCCGTCAGATCGAATCGAAACCCCGGCCGGAAACGACCGGGGTTTTGTTGTTATGGGGTCTACCGCACCCACGGTGCAAAACAATGTGACCGCGCGAGTGTTCCGGATCGGCGCATAATCGGCGGACCCGCAAGACGCGGGGCATATTGGGAGGCTCCACATGCAAGTCGTTCGCAGAAAACCAGGGCACAAGTTCCTGGCACTCGCTGGATTGGCACTCGCCATCAGCGCCCAGTTCGTTTCCGCTCAAAACATTTCCGCGCCGGGCATGCGTGCCTCAGGCAGCGTCGGCTATGACGCCGCCGGGGTACCGCTGATCCAGGCACAGAACGACTACGATGCCGCGTACCTGCTCGGTTACGTCCATGCGCGCGATCGTTTTTTCCAGATGGATGTGCTGCGACGAACCGCCAGCGGCACTCTGGGTGAACTTGTCGGCGCGCCTGCCCTGCCGAACGACATCCAGTTGCGCACTCTGGGCCTGCGCCGTGCCGCACAGACGACCTGGTCGGCCATGAACGACGAAATGCGCGGTGTCCTGAAAGCATATGCCGACGGCGTCAACCTGTGGCTGCGCAACAACACCCTGCCACCTGAGTATGGCGCCCTCGAACTGACGCGCGCCGAAGCCTGGTCACCGGTCGATTCGATCGTGGTCGGCAAGATCCTCTCGTTCCAGTTGAGCTTCGATCTCGACATCGATTACACGATCCGTCTTGGCGCCTATCAACAGGCTGGTGCCGCAGCCGGGTTCAATGGCACTGCGCTGTTCTTTGAAGACACCCACCGGGTTCAGCCGTTCGACAATCGCATCTCCATTCCAGGCTTCCGTCCAACCGCCAGCGACAAGACCGGTGATGCGCCATTCTGGGCGTCCGTCCCGAATGTGCCACCGGAGACCGTTGCCATGGCGCAGGCACTCAAGGACGCGATCATCGACAATCCGATCATTGCGCCGCACTTGCGGCCGCGCGAAGGACGCGCCGGCAGCAACTGGTGGATGGTGGCCGGCAGCAAAACCGTCAGCGGCTCACCGATTCTGGCGAACGATCCGCATCTGTCACTCGACCTCCCGGCCGTCATGCACGAGTCGCACATCGTTTCGACGGATTCGCGATATGCCCGCCCGATGAACGTGTCCGGTCTGACACCACCCGGCGCCCCGAACATCCTGCTCGGCTGTACCGAAGAGTTCTGCTGGGGCCTGACCACCAATCCGCTCGATGTCGCGGACACCTATCAGGAACAATTCCGCCTCAACACGTTCGGCCTGCCCACCCACACGATCTTCAAGGGCAACGCCGAGCCAGTGACCTGGACGTTCCAGAGTTATTTCCTCAACAATCTGGACGGTGTCGCCGACAACGTCACGCGCAACAATTCGATCGGCTACACGAACGGCGGCGTCACCATCACCGTCCCACGGCGCAACAACGGACCGGTCCTGAGCATCACGAACGACACCGGCATCTCCGTGCAATACACGGGCTGGGGTGCAACGTTCGAACTGGATGCCATCCGACGCATCAATCGTTCGACGAACCTGACCGAGTTCCGTGCGGCGCTGGACTACTTCGATGTGGGCTCGCAGAACTTCGCCTATGCCGGCCGTGACGGCACGATCGCCTACTACACGACGGCGGAAGCGCCGATCCGCGAAGATCTGCAAGCCAATGGCATCGACGGTGCACCACCGTTCATCATTCGTGATGGCACCGGCGTGCGCCGGAACGAATGGTTGCCGGTCACGAATCGTCAACCGAACCAGGCGATCCCTTACGAGATCCTGAAGGCCTCGGAAATGCCGTCGGTCGTGAATCCGGAACAAGGTTACATTGCCAATGCCAACAACGACCCGGTCGGCAACACACTCGACAACAATGCCTTCAACCAAGTCCGCCCCGGTGGCGGCCTGTATTACCTGAACTTCGGGTATTCCTCGCTTCGCCAGGGCCGCGTCGATCGAATGATGCAGTCGCTGCTGTCACGGCCGGAAAAGGTCACGCTCGCCGACATCAAGACCACACAGGCGAACAACCAGTTGCTGGATGCCGAACTGGTGGCCCCACACTTGATCAGCGCTCGCAACAACGCGCTGCAATCGAACTGGGCGGAACTCCGTGCCTTGGCCGAGAACCCCCGCGTCAAGGAAGCCATCGACCGGATCGCCGCTTGGGATTACTCGTCCCCCACGGGCATCCAACAAGGCTTCGACGCAGGCGACAATCCACTCGCGCTCGCGGCACCGTCGGACGGCGAGATCGCGAATTCCGTGGCCGCCACCCTGTTCTCGGTCTGGCGTGGTCAAGTGGTCCGCGGCACGATCGATGCCACCTTGTCGCGGGTTGGCCTCTCGACCCAACTGCCCGGCAGCAACGAGTCGTATGTCGCGTTCAAGCGCCTGCTCGACACCTATGCCACGCAACAGGGCAAAGGTGCTTCCGGCCTGAACTTCTTCCAGGTCACGGGTGCCCCGAATGCCAACGCCGCACGCGACTTCGTGATGCTGAAGGCCATGTCCGACGCACTCGGATTGCTCGCCAGCAACGAGTTCGCACCGGCGTTCGCCAACTCGACGAACCTCAATGACTATCGCTGGGGCAAATTGCACCGGATCGTTTTCGATCATCCACTGCGCGGACCGTTCGATATTCCCGGCCAAGGCCTGTATGGCATCACGAACCTGGCGCCGAATCTGATGGGCGTGGCACGAGGCGGCGGTTACGAAGCGGTTGATGCGTCAAGCCACAGCACTCGAGCCAACACCCTGAATGGTTTCATGTTCGGGTCTGGTCCGGCTCGACGTTTCGTCGGCGAAATGACCACACCGATCCGGGCGGAACAGATTTATCCGGGCGGCCAGAGTGGTGTGTTGGGCAATCCGGCCTACATCTCGCAGTTGCCGTTGTGGCTCGTCAACGGCTACAAGCCGCTGCCGATCGACAAGGACGCACACGCTGCAGCGGTCACGACCACGTTGACCTTCACGCCATGATTTAGCCCAACATCGCGATCCAAAAAAAACGGCGGCCATGAGCCGCCGTTTTTTCATGCCAGGAAAGCCTCAGTACTGCCAACTGGTGTTGACATTGCCGACACCCGAGAGCGGCGTGGTCATCACATGGTTGGCACCCGATTCCCAAGTCACCGAACCATCAGCCCGCACCCGGATGAACTTGAACTCAAGGTCTTGCCAGCCGGCACACCGACCGTCAGCCACCAGTTCGGATAAGACGAAGGTGTGGTCAGCATGGAGCCGACCGCACCGGTCCGGGTCGAGGACCAGTTGCCAAGTTCGATCGTGTTGCCAGTGAGATAGATCTGATCACCCGGATTCGTCGGGGCCGCGTTGTTGACGGTGAACGTCACCGGCACCAGCTTCGCTTGATAGACGTTGAAGCTGAACGCATTCGAGTTCACGCTGCTGCCGCTGCGGCGAACAGTCAGTGCAGCAGTGCCCTGCCCGACCGAAGGAACCGTAGCGACAATCTCCTGATCTTTCCAGGAATGCACGGTCGCCAAGGTGGTACCGAACCGAACCGAGCCGGTTGTGGTGCCGAAACCCTGACCACTGATCACCACCTTCACACCCGGTTGTGCGTGGGTGGGCGACACATTGCCAAGTTGCGCAACCGTAGTCGCTGGATCACGCTGCCAGACCGATACGCTGTTCGCCGGCAAAGTCAGACTCGCCGCCTGAAACCCGCCACTGACCGCCGTGGAGGACACGAGCGACTGGCCACTGATCGTGCCACCGAGATAATCGGTGTAGGTACCGACCGGCAGTGAAGTCACCAGACCACTGACCACCTGGCTGGTGTTGCCCTTGTTGATCGCCACCACCACGACGCTGTCGTAGAACTTGCGCTCGAACACATAGGTGTTCGCGTTGATCCAGCGTTGTTGCGTGGTTCCGTAAGCCAATGCCTCGTTGTTCTTGCGCAGTGTGGACAGGTTCTTGATCAGGTTGAACGCCGTCGTGGTTTCGCTGAATGCCGGCATCTTGCGCCGATTGTCAGGGTCATCCCCGCCTTCCAGATACTGCTCGGTGCCGTAATAGACACATGGCACACCACGTGCCGTCAGCACAAATGCCAACGCCGCATGCAGGTGCTTGCGATCATCGGCGCTGGTGTCGACCGTCAGGAACCGCTTGCGGTCGTGGTTGTCGACAAAGTTGACCAGGTCGTTCTGATACGTGAAGTCGGCCTGCTGCTGGCCCACCACGGTATCGAGGTCGGTGAACGCGGCGCCCTGACCGAACACGCGGTTGATCGTCGTGAACATCGGAAAGTTGAGTTCAGCGATCCCGCTCTTGTTGCTGAACTTCAGCAAGTCACCATAGAGCGGATTGTTGCGATCGTCGGCGACCCATTCACCGAACACGAAACTGGTTCGATTCGTGTAGATGCTGTTCGCGAGCGTGTATTGCCAACCCCAGTTGACGTGTTTCGTGGCATCGATCCGGAACCCGTCGACTCCACGGTTCTGCAGATTTGCCACGGCACCTTTCAGCAAGGCGTCGACCGTGGCGTTCTGCTGGTTCAGGTCGGCCAGGTCATAGATCGTGTAGTACTGCGTTTCGTACGGCGAATCCCATTGACTGCCGCCCATGTTCGGGCCGGTCTGGAAGAAGCCACCCGGATTGGTCGAGTAATTGGCCCGCAGCACCCCGTTTTCGTGCAGCGCTCCATCATCGCCCGAACCACGGACATTGGAATGGTTCGGCGCAAAGTCGACGATCACCTTGATGCCGTTGAAGTGTGCAGCGCTCACGAAATCGTCGAACGGCTGCCAGCTCTGGCTCGCGTTCGTGAAGTGCTCGTCAGGCTTCAGCGTGTCGCGCATTTCATAACCGTGGTAGGGCGCCTTCGATCCAGCCAGCGCCAGCAGGTTGCGGTTGTCGAGCGGTGAGGTCACCCAGATCGCGGTGATGCCCATGTTCTTCAGATAACTCATCTTGGCGGTCAGACCCTGGAAGTCTCCGCCGAGGTATTTCTGCAGGTCGGTGCCGGTGGCGTCGAACAGGGGATCGCTGCCGTAGTTGTTCGTTGTCGATCCGTCAAAGAATCGATCGACGAACACCTGATAGATCACGTCGCGGTTGTACCCCGGCCGAAGCGGGGTTTGTGCCGATACATGACCGGCTGACATTGCCAGTACCAGTGCAGCGGCCGCGGATCGACGCACAAAGACTCCCGTGGCGCCGCGTTGCCGCGCGCCCTGATGCGAGTTGCTCATGATTCCTCCCAATGTATGTGGTTTTGCGTGTGCAGCTTTTCTGTGTGCTGCTTGTTCGTCTTGTGGCCGCTCGTGCGGCGCGATGAGACTATGTCTGGTTACATCGATTCACAATCGGCCTGCAAACGTATTCAAACCATTCAACCGTTTCCTGACGCACACTTTGCTTGTGCCCACCGCGGGGAAAGAACGTGCTGAATCCAAATCCTGTCGTAGAAGCCGTTCCACTTTACGACGGACACCATTGCTGGATCATCGATGACGCATTGACCGAGCCCGAACGTTGGGTGGCCAAGGCCGCAGCGCATCGAGCCGAATTCGCCGAACTCGGCGTCAACGCCTACCCGGGCCCCGAACTCCGACTGCCCGATGGCATCGCTGCGGCATTCAGTGATCTGTTCCGGGACCAGTTCCGGCACCGTCTCGGCCTTCGTCGGATCCAGCGTGCCTATACGCGCCTGTCGATGGTCACGTGGCCGGCCGATCGGCTGGAGCCACGGCAATGGATCTGCCATCGCGACCGATTCGGGCTTCCGGCACACGAATCCGCGGCGGCTTCCGTGCTGTACCTGTTCGAGAGCGGCCGGTTTGGCGGCACCCGGTTTTTCCGGCCGCGCCGTCCTGTCGACGAGATCAATCGTCTGGTACACGACTCCGGTGTCCTGGATGCGGCCGCCTTCCAGCAGAAATACGGGATCCAACGCGGTTACATCGAAGACGGCAATGACTGGTTCGAGTGTGTCGCGAACATCCCGGCCCGGTTCAACCGCCTCATCTGTTACGACGGCACCTTGTTTCACAGCAGTGATATCCGGCGCGGGGATCCCCTTTCGGATGATCCAGCCCAAGGCCGCCTCACGTTGAACGGCTTTTTCCTGTGTTCGCGCGCGGCAACCTGACTCCCCGCATATCTCCAAACGTTCTGTTTCGCCAAGGGTCGGCAACGCTTGACTTGCCAACGACTCATCCAATAGTTTCGAGCCCATGATGAATTTTAAAGCCAACCCGATGACGTCGAGCCGCACTGCACGCGCAGTGGCGACCGTCATCGGCGCGGCCATTCGAGCCATTACGCTCGTACTCGTCGTAGTACTTATTACGCCCTCAACGGTGCGGGATGAGTGCTTGACCTGAGTTAGCAAGACAAGAAACCAGGACTCCACAAAAACCCCCGCCCCGGCAACGGCAGCGGGGGTTTCGCGTTTCCTGACCCCGAAAAAACCTCAAGGACTGAATGCATGCGCAGTGACACCATCAAGAAAGGCCCCGATCGCGCCCCGGCACGCGCCATGTTGCGTGCCACGGGTCGCGACGATGCCGCCATGGCCAAGCCTTTTGTGGCCATCGTGCATCCGTGGTCGGACGTGTCGCCGTGCAATTTCACGCTGCGCGCGCTGGCGCAGCATGTCCGTCGCGGCGTTGAGGCCAATGGCGGTACGGCATTCG
Source organism: Ahniella sp. (assembly GCA_016712105.1). Classification (GTDB taxonomy): domain Bacteria; phylum Pseudomonadota; class Gammaproteobacteria; order Xanthomonadales; family Ahniellaceae; genus Ahniella. The sequence goes on along the minus strand of JADJRU010000032.1, from coordinate 40,315 downwards.
AATTCAACACGATCGCGGTCACCGACGGCATCAGCATGGGCACACCCGGCATGCGCGCGTCGCTGGTGTCGCGCGAATGGATCACCGACTCGATCGAATTGGCCGTGAATGGCCACCACCTGGATGCCATGGTCGTGCTGTGTGGTTGCGACAAGACCATCCCGGCTGCGGCGATGGCCGCCGCACGACTGAACATCCCGACCGTGGTGTTGTACGGCGGTTCGATCGATCACGGCCTGCATCACGGCAAGCCGATCACGATCCAGGACGTGTTCGAGGCCGTGGGGGCACACGCCGCCGGCAAGATCGATGCGCAGGAATTGGACGCCGTCGAAAAGGACGCCTGCCCCGGTGCCGGCGCCTGTGGTGGCCAGTTCACGGCGAACACGATGGCCATGATCATGACGGCACTCGGCCTGTCGCCGCTGGAAGTGAACGACCTGCCGGCGCTGCATCAGGACAAGAACCGCGCTGCGTTCGACTGCGGCGAGCTGGTGATGAAGTGCTATCGGAATGATTTCACTCCGCGGCAGGCCCTGACACCGGCGGCCTTCCGTAATGCCATGCGGCTGCTTGCCGCGACCGCAGGATCAACAAACGCCGTGTTGCATCTGCTGGCGATCGCGCATGAAGCGGGCGTGGCGTTGGCACTCGACGACTTCGATCCGATTTCGGCGTCGACACCGGTCATCGCCGACCTCAAGCCCGGCGGTCGTTACACGGCGATCGAACTGAGTGCCGCCGGCGGCACCACCCGTGTGGCGAAGGTGCTGAAGGAAGGCGGACTGCTGGAAGACCACCCGACCGTCGAAAGCGACTCGCTGTTTGCCGCACTGGATGCCACCACGCTGGGTCCACAACCCGAGCCGGTGGTGCGATCACTGGCCGATCCGGTGAAACCACGCGGTGGTTTTGCGATCCTCGGCGGCAATCTGTCGCCCGAAGGTTGTGTGGTGAAACTGGCCGGCCATGGCCGTTCGCGCCACGAAGGTCCGGCCCGCGTGTTCAACGGCGAACTGGCGGCGTTCGAAGCGCTGCAGGCCGGCCGCATTCAAGCCGGCGACGTGATCGTGATCCGTTACGAAGGCCCGGCCGGCGCGCCGGGAATGCCGGAGATGCTGGGCGTCACCGCCGCCCTGATTGGTCGCGGCCTCGGCGGCGACGTGGCGCTGATCACCGACGGCCGATTCAGCGGCGCCACCCATGGCCTGATGGTCGGCCACATCGCACCGGAAGCCGCACGCGGCGGTCCACTCGCCAAACTCGCCGACGGCGACACCGTGATCATCGATGTCGAAACCCGTCGTATCGACACAACTGCCGATCTTGATTCTCGTCCCCTGCCCCCGTTCGCCGCCCGTTCGACCAGCGGCGTCCTTGCCAAATATGCCCGACTGGTCGCTTCGGCCAGCCGCGGCGCGATCACCCAAGCCTGACCCCACCCCTGAACCTGCATCAGCACCCGGAGAGACCGACCATGACCTCGAACAACACCCCGCTCAAACAACAATGTATCGCCGTCATCGGCTACGGCAGCCAGGGCCGCGCGCACGCGCTGAACCTGCGCGACTCGGGATACAACGTCATTGTCGGCGCCCGTCCGGAAGGCGCCAGCTTCCAGAAGGCTCGCGCCGACGGCCTGCAGGTTTTTGATCCGGCCACAGCTGCCTCGAAAGCCGATCTCGTCGCCTTGCTGACCCCCGACATGCAGCAACCGCAGGTGTTCGAAGAAGCGATCAAGCCGAACCTGCGCCCGGGCGGCGCGCTGCTGTTTGCCCATGGTTTCAATGTCCACTTCGGCCAGATCAAGCCGGAAGCCGTGTGGGACATCATCCTCGTTGCACCGAAGGGACCGGGCGCCCTGGTGCGCCGCGAATACGAAGCCGGACACGGCGTGCCTTGCCTCGTTGCCGTCCATCAGGACGTTTCCGGTCAAGCGCTGATGCGCGCGCAGGATTACGCGCACGGCATCGGCGGTGCACGCGGTGGCCTGATCACGACAAGCTTCGCTGAAGAAACCGAAACCGATCTGTTCGGCGAACAAGCCGTTCTGTGTGGTGGTGTCACCGAGTTGGTCGTCCGCGGTTTCGAGACCCTGGTCGAGGCTGGTTACCAGCCGGAAGTTGCCTACTTCGAATGTATGCACGAGCTCAAGCTGATCGTTGACCTGCTGCATGAAGGCGGCATGGCCAAGATGCACCAGTTCATCTCCGAAACCGCACAGTACGGCGACCTGACCCGGGGTCCGCGGATTGTCGACGCCGGCACGAAGGCACGCATGAAAGACATCCTCGAAGAGATCAAGAGCGGCCAGTTCGCGCGTGAGTGGGTGGCCGAATACAAGTCCGGCAACCAGCAGTACCAGGCGCTGAAGGAAGCCGATCTCAAACATCCCATCGAAACCGTCGTCGATAAGCTGCGTTCGCGCATGCCCTGGCTGAATCCGGCGCAACGCGCCAAGGCGGCTGCCGAAGCGGCCCAGAAAAAAGCCGCAGCGACGGCCTGAGCGGGAGTTTCCATGAGCGACACGACCGACATGAGCAAGACCGGTGCCGAATGGCTGATCCACGCCCTCGAACGGGAAGGCGTGGACACGCTGTTCGGTTATCCGGGTGGCGCGATCATGCCGGTGTACGACGCCCTCGTAGGCAGTTCGCTGAAGCACATCCTGGTGCGTCATGAACAAGGTGCCGCACTGGCGGCAGTGGGTTATGCACGCGCCTCCGGCAAGGTCGGCGTGTGTATGGCCACCAGCGGTCCGGGCGCCACGAACCTGGTCACCGGCATCGCCGATGCGTTCATGGACTCGGTGCCGATGGTGGCGATCACCGGTCAGGTGCCGTCCCATCTGATGGGTACGGATGCCTTCCAGGAAGTCGACGTGTTCGGCATCACGCTGCCGATCGTCAAACACAGCTTCATCGTGCGTCGTGCCGAGGACATCTGCGCAATCGTCCGTGAGGCGTTTGCGATCGCTTTGGAAGGTCGCCCTGGGCCAGTGCTGATCGACTTGCCGAAAGACGTTGCCAATGCCCGCGCTGTGGAGAAACCGAGCACACGCGAAGCCAAGCGTCCGCTGCCACCCAAGCTGGATGCCATCCAGAAGGCACGGTCCTTGATCCGAGAATCCAAACGCCCGGTGCTGTACATCGGCGGCGGGGTCGGCATGGCGAATGCGGAAGTCGCGGTGAAGCGTCTGTTTGATCAAACGCGCATCCCGGCCGTGTGCACGCTGAAAGGCCTGGGTTCGATGGATCCGAACGATCGCCTCTACATGGGCATGCTCGGCATGCACGGCAATCCGGCCGCCAACTTCGCTGTCCAGGAGGCCGATCTGCTGATCGTCATCGGCGCACGGTTTGATGATCGTGCCACCGGCAAGCTGGATACCTTCGCGCCCCGCGCCAAGGTCATTCATCTGGATGCCGACACGGCCGAAATCGACAAACTTCGGTATGCCGATGTGGCCTTGTTGGGCGATCTGAACAAGAGCCTCGATGCCTTGGCGGAACCGACCACGATCGCTGACTGGCAGACCCGTTGCCAATGGCTGAAGACACAACACCAATGGCGTTACGACGCGCCGGGTGAGGACATCTACGCACCGCTGCTGCTGAAACAACTGTCGGAACTGGGTGGCCCGGACATGATCGTCAGTTGTGACGTCGGCCAGCATCAGATGTGGGTGGCGCAACACTGCAGTTTTTCGCACATCGCGAACCACCTCACCAGCGGCGGTCTCGGCACGATGGGCTTCGGCCTGCCTGCCGCGATTGGCGCCAAGCTGGCACGCCCACAAGCCACGGTGGCCTGTGTCAGCGGTGATGGCTCGATCATGATGAACATCCAGGAACTGGCGACGCTGCATCGCTACGGCATTGCAGTGAAGATCATCGTGCTCGACAACGCTGGTCTGGGCATGGTCCGGCAGTGGCAGGAACTGTTCTTCAATCAGCGTTTCAGCGAAGTGGACCTGTCCGACAATCCCGACTTTGCCGTACTGGCACGCGCCTTCCGGATTCCTGCGCGCACGATCGAGCGTCGTGACGAAGTCCTGCCTGCCCTGACCGAACTGTTGAATTCCGAAGGCAGCCGACTGCTGCATGTCCGGATCGATGCCAAGAGCAACGTCTGGCCCCTGGTTCCCCCTGGCAAATCCAATGCCGACATGATCGAGGAGAAAACATCATGATGCGCGAACAACACATGCGCGTGCTGCTCCGTCGCAGCGAAGGCGCCCTGCTCCGCCTGATCGGGACCGTGCAGCGTCGCGGCTTCGAAGTCACCGACATTGCCACGCATGCTCAGGACCAGGATTCCTGGCTGGTCATGCTCAAGGTCGAGTCTGCGCGCGAGTTGCGCTTGCTCGAACGTCAGGTCGAAAAACTCTACGACGTCATCGAGCTGATCGAGGAAGCCCCGCGCTTCGAGCACCCGGCACTCGCCGCTTACGCCTGATTTTTTGCTTCAAAAACCTACCGTACAAACCGAGGAATTTCCCATGGCCCACAAACCCTCCCAATTGATCTGGCACAACGGACACTTCGTGCCCTGGTGGGAAGCCAAGGTGCACGTGCTGACACACGGCCTGCACTATGGTTCTTCGGTGTTCGAGGGCATCCGCGCCTATGCCACCGACAAGGGCGCCGCGATCTTTCGCCTGAAGGATCACGTCGAGCGACTGTTCGAGTCGGCGCGGATTCATCGCATGAACATCCCGTTTACCCAGGACGAACTGTTCGATGCCTGCAAACACCTGATCCGGGTCAATCGCCTGACCAACGGCGCGTATATCCGTCCGATCGTGTTCCGAGGCTACGGAGAGTATGCACTCGCGCCGTCACCGCAACTGCCGATCGAAGTGGCGATTGCTGCGACCGAGATGGGTGCCTATCTGGGTGCCGAAGGCCTGGAGCGTGGTGTGGATGCGTGTATTTCCTCCTGGCAACGCCCTGCAGCCAACACACTCCCGACCATGGCCAAGGCCGGCGGCAATTATCTGAACAGCTCGCAGATCAGCATGGAAGCGCAACGTCACGGTTATCAGGAAGGCATCGCGCTCGGCGTCGACGGCATGCTCAGTGAAGGTGCCGGCGAGAACCTGTTCCTGGTCAAGAAGGGCGTGATCTACACCACGCCGACCAGTGCCGCGATCCTGACCGGCATCACCCGCGACACCGTCATGACACTGGCGCGCGAGCGCGGCTACGAAGTCCGTGAACAGGCCATGCCGCGCGAAGCACTGTATGTCTGCGACGAGGCTTTCTTCACCGGCACCGCCTGCGAGATCACGCCGATCCGTTCGATCGACGGCCTGACCATCGGTTCCGGCACACGCGGTCCGATCACACACGAACTGCAGGAAGAGTTCTTCGGCGTCGTGAAGGCAAGCTGGCTGATCGTTTCGGTTGGCTCGACCATGTCGGCGGCGGCGAGATCGAGGTCGAACACGACCTTCACTCGGCGCTGGCCTGATCTGGAATCGAGATGATCGGCGACCTCGGTACCGCCTCGCGCACCCAACAGGAACCGTACCTGCATCGGATCTTGCGGGCGCAGGTGTACGACGTCGCCGAGGAAACACCCCTGGAGCGTGCACCGCGCCTGTCCAAACGCCTTGGCACCTTGGTGCTGCTCAAGCGCGAAGACCTGCAACCGGTGTTCTCGTTCAAGTTGCGCGGCGCGTACAACAAGATGCGCCAGTTGTCGGCGGCCGAGCGTTTGCGGGGTGTGGTGTGTGCGTCAGCCGGCAATCACGCCCAAGGTGTTGCGCTGGCCGGTCGACGGCTTGGTGTGCGAACCGTCATCGTGATGCCGCAGACGACCCCTCGCATCAAGGTCCAGGCCGTCGCCGACCTCGGCGGCGAGATCGTCCTGTTTGGTGACGACTTCGATGCCGCATTCGCGCACGCGCGTCAATTGGGTACACAACAGGGTTTGTGTTTTGTCCATCCGTTCGACGACCCGGATGTGATTGCCGGCCAGGGCACGATTGGCATGGAAATCCTGCGCCAGCGTCCGGGTGATGAACTCGACGCCGTATTCCTGCCCATCGGCGGCGGCGGTCTGGCCGCGGGGGTGGCGGCCTACATCAAGGCACTGTATCCCCATGTGCGATTGATCGGCGTTGAGCCGCGTGATGCTGCGTGCATGAAAGCCGCGCTCGAGCATGGTGGTCCTGTGCGTTTGCCGCGCGTCGGCGCCTTTGCCGACGGCGCAGCGGTTCGCGAGGCCGGCACCGAAACCCATCGATTACTCGCGCAATATCTCGATGATCTGGTCCTGGTTGATACCGACGAAATCTGTGCGGCGATCCAGGATGGCTTCGAGGACACCCGTGTGTTGCTCGAACCCGCCGGCGCACTCGCACTGGCCGGTTTGAAGCGATACGTGCAGGAACACGGCCCGTTCGAACGCGCGGCCGTGGCCGTGCTTAGTGGCGCCAACATGAACTTCGACCGCCTCCGCCATGTCGCCGAAAGAGCCGACATCGGTGCCGATCGGGAGTTGCTGCTGGCCGTCACCATTCCCGAGCAACCGGGGAGTTTTCGGAACTTCTGTGCACTGTTGGGCCAGCGCTCCGTGACCGAGTTCAATTACCGCTACGCTGATCAACGCGAAGCACAGATTTTTGTCGGCCTGAGCATCGAGCCCAACGGCAGTGACCGCCGCCACCTCGTCGATTCCCTCGAGGCTGGCGGCTTTCCGGTCACCGACCTCAGCCAGAACGAAATGGCGAAGTTGCATGTCCGCTACATGGTCGGCGGTCGTGCGCCCGAGCTCCACGACGAACGCCTGTTCCGTTTCGAATTCCCCGAGCGCAAAGGTGCGCTGCTCAAGTTCCTTGACGCCATCGGCCATCACTGGAACATCAGCCTGTTCCACTATCGCAACCACGGCTCCGACTACGGCCGTGTCCTAGCCGGCATCCAGGTCCCAGCCCAGGACGCAACCGAGTTCGATCAGCACCTCCAGGAACTGGGCTACGCGTTCACCGAAGAAACCGCCAACCCCGCCTACCGAGCGTTCTTGTAGGCTGGCGCTGAGCGAAGCGAAGCCCAGCTACTAGCGGCACCACCACAGGAAACACGACGTGGGCCTGTCCAGCCTGCGAAAACACAACAGAAAACCCGACATGGCGATATCCCGCAAACCCACACGCCCGTGAGGCCAGGAGCTGGGCTTCGCTGTGCTCAGCCCAGCCTACACGGCCCCATGCACGGAATCTCCGGCTTTGTCCGTATCAGTTACATCATGCCGCTCACCGGACTCCTGCTGATGACGATCCTCTCGACCGCACTGCCTGCGGAATGGGCCATCGAGTTTCCCGATCGAACCGAGCGCCACGAAGTCGAACGCGCGGTCTGGTCAACTTACTCAGACAGCGGCCAAGCCGCCCTGACACTCCGTATCGAAGCCGGACGCCTACTGGAACCACTGCCACCACGCGAGGGCATGCCGACCCCATTCTGGGAACTGACGTTGCTTCCTGCCACCCGGAGAGACCTTGGAGCTCAAACCGGGGACCGTATTCGAAATACCGAGTGGCTTCGACGCCGAGCGTGATGAGTATGTCGTCGACTTCTACTATTACGAACACGAAGTGAGCGACACCAACCGGATCCACATCCTGGCTTCGGACGGCCGAACGCTGGAACTCGAAGTCACGGGTATTGCCCAGGAGTACCAGACCGACGGCTCAACGAAACCGGTCGAACTGAACGTCCGTGCTCTGTTTCACCTGGACGACCGCGCAGTGCGGTCGTCCCGGTAAAGGCCCTTTTACTCGGCCGTACGATCCGCCTTCTCGCGCCGCTCGGCGATCGGCTTGCCGTGAACGAGGAACCACACGGACTCGCAGATGTTCGTGGCGTGGTCGCCGATCCGCTCGACGTCCTTGCCGAGAAACATGAGCTGCGTACAGGCAGTCAGCTTGCGCGTGTCTTCAGCCATGTACGTGAGCAAACCCCGGAACAAGGTCGTGTAGAGGGCATCAAGTTCGACATCCCGCGCACGCACCGTGATGGCCATCTGGTCATCCCGTTCGCGGAACGCACGCAACGCGTCAGCCAACAACTGCTGCGCCATTTGCGCCAGAGGAATCATGCCGGCGGTGACGCGCATCGGGTCCTCGGCACTGAGCACCTTCGACCGTTTGGCAATGTTCGACGCGTAGTCACCGATACGCTCGATGTCGGCCGACACGCGCAAGGCCGCATACACCTCACGCAGATCACGCGCCATGGGCTGGCGCAATGCCAACAACTTGAGGGCGTCATGTGCGACATCACGCTCCATCTGATCCAGATCGTTGTCACCGGCCACCACACGATCAGCCGCAGCCAGATCCCGTTTGTTCAAGGCACTGATCGCGGCATCCAACTGGCTCAAGGCCAGGTTGCCCATTCGCTCGATCTCGCGGTTCAGCCGTGCAAGCTCGCTGTCGAAGCTCTTGACGATATGTTCGTTGGCCGGGGTCATGTCGGTGTTCTCCTGCTCAGCCGAAACGGCCGGTGATGTAGTCTTCGGTCTGCTGCTTGGTCGGCTTCGTGAAGATGGTTTCGGTCTCGCCGAACTCGACCAGTTCGCCGAGGTACATGAACGCCGTGTAGTCCGAACACCGTGCCGCCTGCTGCATGTTGTGCGTCACGATGAGGATGGTGAATTGCTGCTTCAACTCGGCAAACAGCTGCTCGATCTTGCCGGTGGCAATCGGGTCGAGTGCGGACGTCGGCTCGTCGAACAGGATCACTTCCGGCTTCAGTGCGACTGCGCGTGCGATACACAAACGCTGCTGCTGGCCACCGGACAGGCCAAGTGCGCTGTGCTTCAGCTTGTCCTTGACCTCATCCCACAACGCGGCCTGGCGCAGCGCCTGTTCGACTCGGTCGGTCATCTCGGCGCGCCCGAGCTTTTCGTAGTGCCCGATACCATAGGAAATATTGTCGAAAATCGACATCGGGAACGGCACCGGCTTCTGGAAGACCATGCCGACCTTGCTGCGCAGCCGGTTCAGCGAGTAACCGGGCGCCAGGATGTTCTCGCCATCCAGCATTACCTCACCTTCCGCACGCTGACCCGGATACACCGAATAGATGCGGTTGAAGATGCGCAACAAGGTGCTCTTGCCGCAACCGGACGGACCGATCAGCGCAGTGATCTTGCGTTCAGCGACATCGAAACTGACGTTGTCGATGGCCCGAGCCTGCTGATAGTAAAAACTCAGGTTGCGCGCCGACAGTTTGGCGCCAGCGGCTGCGACGACCTTCTCGGTCTTTGGAATGACAGGCTCAGTCATGGCTTTGTTTGTTCTTGAGGAGCAGAAGTCGCGCGACCACGCTGACCAGCAGCACGAACGCGGTGATCAACAGGGCACCGGCCCAGGCAAGTTGCTGCCAGTCTTCGAATGGGCTCTTGGCATATTCGTAGATGGTCATCGGCAGATTGCTCATGGGCTGCAGCGGCGAGAAATTCCAGTACTGATTGTTGGTGTTCGTGAAAATCAAAGGCGCCGTCTCGCCGCTGATGCGCGCAAGCCCCAGCAACACGCCGGTCGTGATGCCTGAAAGCGCGGCGCGGTAGAGCACCTGGGTCGTGACTTTCCATTGCGGCACGCCGAGGGACAAGGCCGCTTCACGCATTTGCGTCGGCACCATGCGCAGCATTTCATCGGTAGTCCGCACAACCACGGGTAGCACGATGAACCCCAGAGCCAGAACGCCCGCGAACATCGAGAACTGTTCCATCGGCCGCACGATCAAGGTGTAGATGAACAGGCCCAGCACGATGGACGGCGCCGACAACAGGATGTCGTTGACGAAGCGGATCAACTCGCCGCGTTTGGTGTAGTTGGCATATTCGGCGAGGTACGTGCCGGCCAGGATACCCAGTGGGGTTGCCCATGCCACGGCCGAAAGGCAAATGGTCAGCGTGCCGACGATTGCGTTCGCCAAGCCGCCAGGTTCCCCGGGCGGAGCGGTGGCGGTGGTGAAGAGTTGTGGTCCGAGCGCCGAAGCGCCTTTGCTGATCGTGGTCCAGAGGATCCAGCCGAGCATGATCAGACCAAAGACTGCCGCCGCACCCGACAGCACCAGGGCAATACCGTTGGTGATCCGGCGCCGGAGATACAGACGTTCTGCAACCGTGCTCATCGTTTACCCTCCCAGCGACTCATCCCCTTGAGCATCAGCTTCGCGATGCTGAGCACGATGAAGCTGACCACAAACAGCAGGAAGCCCAAGCCCAGAAGCGCGGACCGATGCTCGTCGGCAAAAGCTTCGGCGAATTCATTGGCGATGGTCGCCGAGATCGAACTGCCCGGTTCCAGCAACGTGCCCAATCGATTGGCATTGCCGATCACGAACGTCACGGCCATGGTCTCACCAAGTGCCCGACCCAGACCGAGGAACACGCCGCCAATCACGGCCCCACGCGTGTACGGCAGCACGATGTCCCAGACCACCTCCCATCGCGTCGAGCCCAGCGCATAGGCGGACTCCTTGAGCCGGCCCGGTACTGTCAGGAACACTTCGCGCATGATCGAACTGATGAACGGAATGACCATGACCGCCAGCACGAAACCGGCTGTCAGCAAGCCGATGCCGATTGGAATGCCCTGAAACCACGGGCCGATCACAGGCCAGGTTCCCAGTTCATCGATGAGCCACGGGTAGACGTACTCGCCTAGCCATGGGACGAGGACAAACAAACCCCACATGCCGTAGATGATCGACGGAATACCCGCCAGCAATTCGATGGCGGTCGCCACCGGCGTGCGCAACCAGGCTGGTGCCACTTCGGTCAGGAACACGGCGATCCCGAAACTGATCGGCACTGCGATCAACAACGCAATCAACGACGTCAGCAGTGTGCCGACAATCGGCGCCAAGCCGTGAAAGATCAGGTTGGCCGGATCCCAATAGTCAGTCGTGACGAACTTGGTGCCTTGCTCGACGAGCGCTTCCCGGCCACCGTCGAACATCACCAGCATGGCGCCGACCAAAGTGATCAGGACAAACCATGCCGCGCTGGCCGTCAGGCTGCGGAAGAAAAAATCCATGCGCTGGTCACTGTGGGCCCTTTTGGCAACAGCCTCCAGGCGCAGTTCGCGTTGTACTTCGGCATTCATCGACGGGCGCTCGTACGATCAATCAAGAGAGTGGAGGATAACAAGCAAAAATCGGGAGGGCATTGCTGCCCTCCCGACTGAAGCTTGACGTTCCCAGAGTCCAACTTCAATATTTGAGGTGCGTCGCCCAGTACTGCTCGATCTGCGTGACCAGAGAATCCGGCAGTGGCACGTAACCCAGTGCCGTGGCGGACGCGTCGCCGCTGGCATACACCCACTTGAAGAATTCCTGCGCGGCCTTCGCTTCGTCGGCTTTCTTCGGCGTTTCCGACATCAGGATGAAGTTGGTCGCGGCGATCGGCCAGGACGTTTTGCCCGGGGCGTTCGTGATCACCAGATAGAAGTCCTTCGAGTTGGCCCAATCGGCGCTTTCCGCAGCCGCCGAGAAGGTCGCGATACTCGGCAGGACGAACTCGCCATCGGCATTCTTCATCGAGGTATAGGTCAGCTTGTTCGTCAGCGCGTAACTCAGTTCGACATAACCGATCGAACCCTGGATCTGCTTGACATAGGCGGCCACACCTTCGTTGCCCTTGCCACCGAAACCACCCGGCCAACGCACTGCCGTGCCTTCGCCAACCTTGGACTTCCAATCCGGCGAGACCTTGCTGAGATAGTTGACGAAGTTGAACGTGGTGCCCGAACCGTCCGAACGATAGATCAGGCGAATCGGCTTGGCCGGCAGCGTGACACCCGGATTCAGCGCCTTGATGTCGGCGTGGTCCCAACTGGCGACCTTTGCCGAGGTACATGTTCGCCAGCAGCTCACCGGTCAGCTTGAGCTGGCCGTCCGTGACACCCGGCAGATTCACCACCGGCACAACACCGCCGATCACCGAAGGGAACTGGCGCAGCTTGTGCGCAGCCAGATCTTCCGGGTTCAGGGGCGCATCCGACGAGCCGAACGCAACCGTATTGGCCTTCGCCTGTGCGATACCACCACCCGAGCCGATGCTCTGGTAATTGATCTTGTGGCCTGTGGCCTTGTTGTATTCCGACGACCACTTGGTCATCGCCGGAAACACGAACGAAGCGCCCGCGCCGGTCACGCTGGCGGAATGTGCCGGGCCAACGAGGGCGAGACCCGCCAAAACACCGAAAATCCACTGTTTCGAAAACATGTAAGCGCTCCATTTCAGAATGACGACATTCTGGGAGCCGGATATGACACCGTGATGACAGTTCGTCGATTCGGAATCGCGTGGGCACGTGCCGGGACGGCGGCGATGGTGCCGCCCGGCACGTGCCGACAAACGCTGCCACCGGACGATCTGCCGGCCTCGGCGCTGGTCTCCACGCCAGGAAAGTTTCCGCCACACGCATTGCCTGATCGTGACAATTCCTTGACAGTTTTCCGAAACGGCCAAGCGTTTGGCACGGGCATTGGGTCCTTCGCCAGCTCTATGCTCCGCAGGTTTTGAGGGCCCCGCTGCCTGACAAGCCATACCAGCCATTCGAGGACACACAAAAAATGTCGATCAAACACACCCTGGGCCTGTTGCTGGCCCTGCCGCTTGCCGGATACGCAGCCGAAGGCATGTGGACCCTGGACAACCTGCCCCGGGCAGACATGGAAGCAGCGTATGGCTTCAATCCAGACCAGAAATGGCTCGACCATGCCCGTCAATCGGCCGCCCGACTGGCCGGAAGAAGGCAGAACAAAGCCGGATCGAAGCGGAATGTGTCGGCAAGCAAGCCGACACCACGCGCTGCGATCTGGTCGAGTTGTACCAGGGCGGCGTCCAGCACCTTTATCGCTATACGCGATTCCAGGACGTTCGGCTGGCGTTCGCCCCGGAATACCGCTCGGGTTTTTTCGGCGGTGATCCGGACAACTTCAATTTCCCGCGATACAACCTCGACATGGCCCTGGTTCGGGTCTACCAGAACGGCAAGCCGGCCAAGCTGAAGCAGTTCTTCCCGATCCGGAAACAAGGCGCCGAGGCCGGCGAACTGGTCATGACCCTGGGCCACCCGGGTTCGACACAGCGTCTGCTGACCATGGCGCAACTGGGCACCCTGCGTGATGTCAGTCTGCCGTTCCGCTTGGCGCACAGCTACGAGCTCCGCGGCATGCTGACCCGGTTTGCCTCGGAAAGCGAAGAAAACGCCCGCATCGTACAAACCGACCTGTTCGCAATCGAGAACGGGATCAAGGTCCGCAGCGGCCAGTTCCGGGCGCTGATGGCCGAAGACGTCATGGCCGCCAAGCGGGCCCGTGAGGAAACGCTGCGCCAATTTGTCGCCGCCGACCCGGCTCGCGCCAAACAGTTCGGTGATCCCTGGTCAGACATCGCCGCTGCGCAGAAGTTTGCGCGGCAGAATCTGGTGCGTTGGCTGATGATCGAGAGCGGACTCGGTTTTTACTCGACCCACCTCGACTATGCCAAGACACTGGTTCGGGCGGCTGCCGAACGCGAAAAACCGGACGGCACTCGTTTGCGCGAGTTTGCCGAAGCGGGCCTGCCTGCGGTTCAGGCCAGACTCTTCGCGGATGTGCCGGTTTACCCGAACTACGAAAAACTCCGTCTGGGCTGGTCATTGGCCAAACTTCGCGAGCGACTGGGCACCGACCATCCGTTCGTGAAAGGCGGTGCTTGCTGGTGAATCCCCAGCCGAAGTCGCCGCAAGAATCGTCGAAGGCAGCCAACTTGCCGATCCGAAAGTCCGCAAGGCTTTGTGGGACGGCGGGTCCGAGGCCATTGCGGCCAGCAACGACCCGGCGCTCGTGATGGCGCGGCTGATTGATCCCATTGCTCGTGACTTGCGCCAGCAGTACGAGACACAGGTCGAATCCGTCGAGAAACGCGCCGCCGAGCAGCTCGCAGCGGCCCGTTTTGCCGAAAAGGGCACGAGTGTTTACCCGGATGCCACGTTCAGTCTTCGCCTGAGCCACGGCACGGTCCGCGGTTGGGAAGAAGACGGTCGGGCGATCGAGCCGTTCACCCAGCTGTCAGGCCTGTTCGCTCGTGCCACCTCGGATGACCCATTCAAACTCGGTGATCGTTGGGTGGCGGCGCAAGACAGCCTGGATGCCTCCGTACGCTTCAACCAGGTCAGCACGAACGACATCATCGGCGGCAATTCCGGCTCACCGCTGATCAACGCAAGCGGTGAAATCGTCGGCCTGATTTTCGACGGCAACATTCATTCGCTGGGCGGCGCCTATTTCTACGACGAATCGGTCAACCGCAGTGTCTCGGTCCATCCGGCAGCCATGCTGGAAGCACTGAACAAAGTCTATGGTGCGGGCCACCTGGCCAAGGAAATGACCCTCCACTGAACGGTGGGCCGGCGATCGATCATCGATTTGCCGGCCCTCCTTGCGGCTTCAATGGCTTGACAGCGCACGCCAATTCCGTATCGCAAGCCCTTGAATTGTCGATATTTTCACTCGCCGTGCACCGGCATGGCCCGAAAGTCGGCCTTATCGCCGCCGGCGATTTCGGCAACAATCGACCGGTCTTGAATTCCTGGGGTGGATGACCACCTTCTCCCCAAGTCTTTGCAAGCCCGTTCCGTCGATTGACGGGGCGGTCTTTTTCCGGCGCCTTTTGCGCCATCGGTTGTCTACAAGCTGGAGCATAAAAATGTCCAAAGGCCAATCCTTGCAAGATCCTTTCCTGAACGCACTGCGCCGTGAGCGCGTACCGGTGTCGATCTATCTGGTCAACGGCATCAAGCTCCAGGGCACCGTCGAATCGTTCGACCAGTTCGTGGTCCTGCTGCGCAATACCGTCAGCCAGATGGTCTACAAACATGCCATTTCGACCGTCGTTCCGGCACGCAACGTCAAGGTCGGCGGCGGCCCGAACGACAACGGCGACGGTCCCGAACCGTCCGAAGGCTAATCCGAGTTGGATTTCTTCCATCGTGCGCGGGGCGGCGAACGGGCGCTCCTGATTCAGCCGCTCACCGCCGCCACCGACGACTCCTCGTTGTCCGAATTCGAGGAACTGGCGCGCTCGGCCGGCGCCGACATTCTCGACACGTTAACGGCCCGCATCGATGCGCCGAATTCGCGCTTCTTCCTCGGTACCGGCAAGGTCGAGAAGCTGCGCGACTCAGGACGCCGCGAGCGCCGACCTGGTGCTGGTCAACGCGGCCCTGGGCCCGGTGCAGGAGCGCAACCTCGAAAGCCCATTTTGCGCGCGCGTGGTCGACCGCACCGGCCTGATTCTCGACATTTTCGCCAGCCGCGCCCGCACCCATGAGGGCAAGCTGCAGGTCGAACTGGCGCAGCTCAAGCATCTGTCGACTCGGCTGGTCCGCGGCTGGACCCATCTGGAACGCCAACGCGGCGGCGCGATCGGCCTGCGCGGACCCGGCGAAACCCAGCTTGAACTGGATCGTCGACTGCTGGCCGACCGCGTCAAGATGCTGGAATCGCGTCTGGACAAAGTCGAAGTCCAGCGGACGCAGGCCAGGCGTCGGCGTGAACGCCAGGCGGTGCCGGTGGTGGCCCTGGTCGGCTATACCAATGCCGGCAAGTCGACGTTGTTCAATGCCATCACTGGTGCCGGAGTCTTTGCGGCCGACCAGTTGTTCGCGACGCTGGATCCGACCCTGCGCAAACTCGACGGACTCGCCAGTGGTCCGGCGATCCTCGCCGATACCGTCGGCTTCGTGCGCGACCTGCCCCATGATCTGGTCGCCGCGTTCCGGTCGACCTTGTCCGGAGTTCAGTGACGCCGATCTGATCCTGCACGTGATCGACGCCAGCGACCCCGAGCGCGAGGCCCGCATCGAGCAAGTGAACGCCGTGCTGGCCGATATTGGTGCCGGCGACGTGCCGCAGTTGCTGGTGTTCAACAAGATCGACCGGATTGATGGGATGGCTGCCAAGCGCCACAAGGCACGTGGTGACTTGCCTGAGCGCGTTCTGGTCAGCGCGCTCGCGCGCCTGGGCATGCCGCTGTTGCGGGAAGCCATCGACGATGTGCTGTCCGGCGAGCGGGTCCGCAAGGTCATCCAACTCGGCCATGACCAGGCCCGATTACGTGCCCGATTGTTCGAGGCGGGCGTCATCGCTCACGAATCCATCACGGAAAACGGCTGGCGGTTGCGGATTGAAGCGCCACGGTCGCGCCTCGCGCCCTTGCTGGGACTCGGGGATGGAGATGGCGCGTTTCTGGCCAAGACCTTGAAAATCGACTGACTGGGCCGCATGCACTGCCAAGACGATGATGGAACCGTGTTCCGGCTGATCCAAGGCGACGGAATCGCGGTTCAATCACACTCAGCATGTTCCATTCGATAGTTTGGAACGGCTGTTTCGTTTCACTGAACGCAACAACCCCATAGAATGACGGACTTTTGGCAGACAACTGCCAACCCACGGAGAAGGCAATGGCCTGGAATCAACCTGGCAACAACAACAACAATAAGCGCCGCGACCCCTGGCAGGACGGCGATCCGCCGGACCTTGAGGAAGCCCTCAAGAACATGAAGGACCGCATCGCCCGTTTGTTCGGCGGCGGTGGTGGTGGCAACAGTGGCGGCGGCAATTCCGGAAACTCCGGGAAATCCGACAACAGCCTGTTCATGCTCGCCGGTCTGGTCTTCGGTGGCATCGTCATCCTCTGGCTCGGTATGTCGACGTGGACCACGATCGACGAATCGCAGCGGGGTGTCGTGCTTCGGTTCGGCAAATTCAACCGCATTCTCGAGCCGGGCCTGAGCCTCAAGCTGCCGGCCCCGATCGAAACGGTGCAGAAAGTCGAAGCCCTGCGCGTGCGATCCATTTCGGAAGAAATGCGCATGCTGACCAGCGACGAAAACTTTGTCATGGTCGACTACAACATTCAGTTCCAGGCGGCTGATGCACGCAAGTACCTGTTCAAGGTGCGCAGCCCGGAAGAAACGTTGCAGCAGGTCGCCAGCAGCGCTGTCCGACAGGTGGTTGGTGGCAACACGCTGGACGCGGTGTTGTCCGGTGAACGGACGCAGATGGCCGCGAACTGCGAAGGACCTGATGCAAAAGGCTCTGGACCAGTACGAAACCGGCATTACCGTGACCGAACTGAACTTCCAGAACATCCGGCCGCCGGACCAGGTCAAGGAAGCCTTCGACGATGCCATTGCCGCACGCGAAGACAACCAGCGCATCAAGAACGAAGCCGAGGCGTATCGAAGCAAGGTCGAGCCGGAAGCACGCGGTGTGGCCTCCCGACTGCGCACTGAAGCCGAAGGCTACAAGACCGCACTGGTCGCCACCGCCACTGGTGAGGCCCGTCGTTTTGAACTCCTCGTTGCCGAGTACGAGCGGGCGCCGCAGGTCACGCGCAAACGCCTGTTCCTCGAAACGATGCAGGAAGTGATGTCGAACAACCCCAAGGTCATGGTCGACGTGGGCGGCGGCAATCAGGTCATGTACCTGCCGCTCGACAAACTGATGCAGAACGCCGTACTGCCCAATATCGTCGATCCGAAACGCGACACCAGTGGTGCCGCGCCTGATCGGGAACGCCGTCGTGATCCGATCGATCCGCTCGGCGCCAACCGGGAGCCCCGTCAATGAAATACATCATCCTGATCGTCCTGGCCGTCGTCGCGCTGGTGGCCGCGAACGGCCTCTTCGTGGTCAACGAAACCGAACGCGCCGTGTTGCTGCAGTTCGGCAAGGTCGTCCGTTCCGATTTCGAGCCGGGCCTGCACTTCAAACTCCCGATGTTCCAGGACGTCAAGAAGTACGAGCGTCGGATCGTCACGCTGGACAAGGAACCGCAGCGTTACCTGACCAGCGAAAAGAAAGACGTGCTCGTCGATTTCTTCGTCAAGTGGCGCCTGAACGACGTGGCCAAGTTCTACACCAGCACCGGCGGTGACGAGGCCCTGGCCGAAGCGCGCCTGGAATCTTCCGTGCGGAATGCCCTCGGCAAGGAAATCATCACCCGCAAGGTGCGTGATGTCGTGTCCGATCAGCGTTCGGGCGTCATGAACGCGATCAGCAAACAGCTGAACGCGGCGGTCGATGAACTCGGTATCGAAGTGATCGACGTTCGCGTGATGCGCATCGACCTGCCTGAAGAAGTGAGCCAGCCGGTGTTCGACCGCATGTCGGCCGAACGCAAGAGTGTGGCGAACCGGTTGCGTTCGGAAGGTACCGAAGCATCGCTGGGTATTCGCGCACGCGCCGACCAGACGCAGCGCGTGACGATTGCCGAAGCCGAGCGCGACGCCAGCCTGATCCGCGGTGAAGGTGATGCCGAAGCGGCCAAGATCTACGCCTCGGCCTACCAGAAGGATCCCGAGTTCTACGCGTTCCACCGCAGCCTTGAGGCCTATCGCAGCACGTTCGCGAACGGGGACGCCGTATTGGTTCTGGATCCCAAGTCGGAGTACTTCCAGTACTTCGGTGAAGGCACCAAGAAGTAAGGCACCACAGCGAACAGGCCTGGGCCACGGTCTTTTGCCCGGCATGACCCTGGAACTCGCGGCCGCACTCTGCCTGGTCTTCGTCATTGAAGGCCTGTTGCTGTTTGCTGCGCCGGCGGCCTGGAAGCGTATGGTCAGCCAGATGCTCGATATGAGCGATCGGCAAATCCGCATGGCCGGCGCTGCCGGTATCATGGTGGGGTTGGTCGCGCTCCTTCTGGTGCGCGGCGCGTTCAACTGAATTTAATCATCGAAGGGACCGCAATGGGCAAGTCGGTCGTCATTCTCGGCGCGCAATGGGGCGATGAAGGCAAGGGCAAGATCGTCGACCTGCTGACCGAGGACATCGGCGCGGTCGTGCGCTTCCAGGGCGGCCACAATGCCGGCCACACGCTGGTGATCGGTGGCAAGAAGACGGTGCTGCACCTGATTCCGTCCGGCATCCTGCGCGACGATGCGCTGTGCCTGATCGGCAATGGCGTGGTGCTGTCGCCGGCGGCCTTGCAGACCGAAATCGCGGAACTCGAAGCGCAGGGTGTGGACGTGCGTCCGCGCCTGAAGATCAGCCCGGCGACGCCGTTGATCATGCCGTACCACATCGCTGTGGATCAGGCGCGTGAGCGCGCGTCCGGCGACAAGGCGATCGGCACGACCGGGCGCGGCATCGGTCCGGCCTACGAAGACAAGGTTGCGCGCCGCGGCATCCGCATCGCGGACCTGTTCTATCCGGAGCAGTTGGCCGAAAAACTGCGTGCAGCGCTGGATTATCACAACTTCGTGCTGACCGGCTGGCTGAAAGCGCCAGCGGTCGACTTCCAGCAAGTACTGGATGAAACACTCGGGTTTGCCGAGTATGTGCGGCCGATGGTCGAGGACGTCAGCACACTGCTGTACGAAGCCCGCAAGGCGGGACAACGAATCCTGTTCGAAGGCGCCCAGGGCTCCCTGCTCGACATCGACCACGGCACCTACCCGTACGTCACCTCGTCGAACACCACCACGGGTGGCGCACTGGCCGGCTGCGGCGTCGGCGCCGACGCGATCGACTATGTGCTCGGGATCTGCAAGGCCTACGCCACGCGCGTGGGCAGCGGCCCGTTCCCGACCGAACTCGACGACGACATGGGCGAGCTGCTGCGCAAACGCGGCAATGAGTTCGGCGCCACCACCGGCCGCCCGCGCCGCTGCGGCTGGATCGACCTGGTCGCGTTGAAGCGCGCGGTGCAGGTGAACGGCATCGACGGCCTCGCGATCACCAAGCTCGACGTGCTCGACGGCATGCCGACGATCAAGGTCTGTGTGGCCTACGAATACCGCGGCAAACGCCGCGAATGGGCGCCCCTCGATGCCGAAGGCTGGGACGAGTGCAAGCCGGTTTACCTCGAGTTCCCGGGCTGGGACGAGCCCACCAGCGGTGTGCGCGAGTTCAGCAAGCTGCCCCCGGCCGCGCGCGCCTACCTGCGCGCGGTCGAAGAACTGGCCGAATGCCCGATTGCCCTGGTCGCGACCGGCGCCGACCGCGACGACACCATCATCCTGCGCGATCCGTTTGCCTGATCGACCGCGGTGGAATCGTCTGCAGGGGCGCATCGCAGCGCCCTTGCAGTTCACCGTCCGGTATGGGTTCTTAAGGCAAGACCATCGCCGGGTCGCCGAGGAGATTCGAGCCGATCATCGGCTCGACCAGCATGATGCCTCGTGTGGCCAGGTCACGACGCGCCTGCAGGATCACGTCACCTACTCTCTGGCCCGACGTGAAGCGCGACAGGGTTGCAGGCGCCAGATGTCGATGTCCCGAGATATCCGTCAGCGACACTGCCCCGAAGACGCCTGCGGCACCATGGCTGCCCTGCAGCAACAGCGTCTGCGCGAGCGAATTGGCGCTTGGCGAAACGAAATAGGTGTTCCAGCAGCCCCACTGCATAACCATCGGTACTGCTGTCGTACCGGCCAGTTGCGAGACGTCGCCGACGGTCAGCAGCGGATCGTACGTCCACTGGCCCGGCGCCGAATGGCCCACGTAACTGATCATTGCTGGCGACTGGCTCCATGCCGAAACAAGCGCCGATCGCGCGGCGGATGCACCTAGTGCCGCCACATCGATTCGACTGTTGGACCAGCCAGCCGGCAGAGCGGCGAAGAAGTCGTCGTTCATGCCGCTGAAACTCATCCCCGGATCACTCGCGCCGGACACCAGCAGTGCTTGATAAGTCGATCGCGGCGATTCGGCCGCAATCAGTTTGGCCATCAGGGTGTTCAACTCAGCCACGGTGCGCACCGGCAGTCTGCCGATGGCCAGATCCGGCACACCGTCCCCGTCTCCATCCGCGAGCGCCGCATCCACAGGCGCATGGCGCACGACCTCACTGGTCGACCGGTACATCGCGGGGACAAAGCTGATTGAACCGACACCAAGATAGTTGTGATAGTCGTAGGTATCTCCGCCCACCAGCAACACGTAGCGCGTTCCGCGGTGTGCCCGGGAGGACGTAATGTAGTCCTTGATCGCCTGCGGGTCCGGATCGCCCAAACCGAATTGGGCGTAGATCTGAGCCACGTCGACCACCGCCGCAGTCAGGCCCTGTGATCGTCGATGCTGAACCAGCGGCTGAACCGCATCAATGAACTGCGCGTGGCTGATCACGAGGTACTCGGCGCGGCCACTCTGGATGTCCTGCAATGCCGGCAAGCCGGCAATCGTCGGCCGATGGAATCCTTCTTCGGTCGCGACAAACACATCGTCACCTTGCAGGACCGTCGGCACAAAAACATTCCAGCCCGATGCTGCGGATTCGGCACGCACGTCAACCAGATGACGCCAACTCCCGCCGCTGCGGGCGTATGCGAACACTTGTGATCCAGCAAGCCCGCGAACCCGAAGACTCGGCATCGAATTGCCCGCTACCGGTTCTTCGAATCCATCGCTGAGCAACTGCTGAGACACCGCCTCGGGTGGTGTGACCGCAGGATCGTTGGAGACTGATCCGAACTGGATCCCTTCGCCGAACCATCGAGACTCGCCCGATACCGGCAACCGCGGATAACGTAATGCCACGCGCTCGAGATTGACCACATCGAATGGATAGGGCGTGGACCCAGTCACTTCGATCCCGACGTCGATCTGGCTATCGGTGACACCCAGACTCATCGAGTGCTCCATTCCGAATTCGACGAGACCATCATCCGTTGCCTGCTGGACCCAGTTGCCGCCCACGCGCATTCGCACGTGATGGTCAGGCGCGGCGCCCGACAAGTTGGTGGCGCCAATCAACGACGCTGTCAGCGTGGCTGATCGCGGCACCGCCGCAACGGCCGATACCGGCAACACGATGTCCTTGGCGGCCGGCGCACCCGAATAGGCCAGCAGTCGATCGGCAAACCAGGGGTCATCGGTGGGCGATGCAAAATTGTAGGATTTCTGAGGTGCGTACTCCGCCTCGGCCCAGGTCCAAGCGGGATTCGATACGCCCGGAGCGCGTGAGTCGCTGGGCAGGGGCAATGCCTCGCCAGGGCTCACCACAAGTCGATACGCCGCCTTGTCGCCGTAGATGGACTGTCGGTGCTCGGCAAAAAAATCGATGTAGTCGCCAGGACCAAAGACCGCATCCTCCGAAACCACACGCCGGGCCACGGGACGCGAGCCGCGAAGGACGGCGAGCGACTGGACCGGTTGCCCAGACAGATCAATACCTGCATCCTGCAGGTGCTCGAATCGCACGCGCTGAAAGCCTCGGCGATCAACCAGAAGTTGCGCAGCCTGGCTGTTGCTGGCACCACGACTGGCAGCACCACGGAATTCTTCCGCGATACCCGACCAATCGATCACCTGGTCGACCGGGGAACGACCGAACGTTTCTCCCGGGCGATACGGACCAAACATCGTTCGATGACCACGATGGTCAAACTCGGCCAACCAGTACGTGCCACCTGGCGCCCGTCGGATCTGCGCTTCATAGGCCGTGGATCAACGCTGTTGCCGCGCTCACTCGGCGTCAACGTGTCCTGCAGCGGCTGGTTCGCTGCCTCGTCCGCAAACCACTGGAAGCCAACGGTGTTGCGCTCCGATGCCGTCGCCCAGCGGGCATTTGAGGTGCTTCCCTGATCATGCACCACCACGTGCGCCAAAGTCACCGGCAAGGGTGCACATTCGAAGCCGGGTCGCATGCCGGGTGGAACCCCGGTAAAACTGACCGACTGACCGACGGTTCCCGGTCCAGCGCCATAGGTGTCGTTCGCCGACGTCGTGATGCCAGCCACGCCACCGCTGATCGTGGCAGTTCCGGTGGCAAGACTGGCCCCAACAGGATGCGCCCACCACCACCGCCGCCGCCCGGACCATGCCGCGCACCGGGAAATCCACCGGGCGCTTCCGTTGCCCAGGCGTTGCTTCCCGCTGCGCCGGCCACGGACAGGGTGATGCCGGTCGCATTACTGGTCGCCAGAGTATCGTTGTCGCGCAAGACGATCGTGCCGCCACTGCCGCCACCGCCACCGCCATCGTTGTCCGGTGCCGGCCCTTGTGCGCCGATCGCGGTGATACTGCCCGTTCCCCGGAACTCGCCGGTCTGCACGATGATGATGCCGCCGCCTGCGCCACCGCTGGATTGACGGTCAACCGAGTTGTTGCGCGCACCTGCGCCGCCGCCACCGCCCAGAATGATCCGGTTGAGGGCTGGCGTGCCCGGCCCGAATGCCCCACCCCCAAAACCTCCGGTCGCCGCGTTGGATTGCCAGGCATTACCACCAATGCCACCGTTTCCGGCGTTCGCGCCGCCGCCACCACCGGAGTTTTCGTCATTCGCTCCGACATTGCTGTCGGTACCGCCACCGCCTGCATTGCCTGGCGCGCCTCGGGCTGCGCCTCCATTGTTGTAGCCCTCATCGGTTCCGGTATCGACCAGCGCCCCGGTTTCCTGGTTGTAGAGGTATCGGGTAGTCCCGGCGATGCCTTCGGCCTTGGCGCCGTGGGCATTCAGCGTGACATTGTTCCGGTAATCGGTACTGGAGGCACCCCCATCACCAGCGAGGGCCCGGCCGCCACCGCCGCGGAATCCGCGACCATCGGCGCCGATCGAGAACCCGTTCAGGTTCGTCCGGCCAATCGTATCGATGGCAACAATGCCGCCTGTGGAACCGTCCCAATACCGGGCCTGCAGATTGCCGCCCAATGTGGCATTGATGTATTGCGGCACACGGATCACCTGAAAACTTCGCCGCCCCGTCGTTCCGGAGCGCGCTGCAAAACTGTAGGAATTGAGCAGCCCGGCGCTGCCGCCGCGCCCCTGAATCGGAATCTGGCCGGCAGTACAGCCGAATCCGCCCGAAGCACCTACGGCGCCACGAGCTTCGACGAATTCATAGACACCCGCGGTCCGGGGGTTTGTGACGCCGCCCGGGGCACCATTGACGTTGTCGCCGTATCCCAGATCGTTCGTATCGTCGATGGTGGCGTGCTGCATCTGGATCACCAGCAGCAAGTCGCCCGCCGCGACGGGCGTGGACGATCCCGTGGCGGCCCCGACCGGGATACACCGGGCGGTAGCGGCCGCGTTTCCGTTGCCGGGGTAGTAGGTATTCACGATTCCGGACAGACCAGTCACATTGCCGTCGTTACCCGGAGTGGCACATTCGCCGTCTGGCATCTGCGCAGACACGGAATTGGAAAGGCAGACAGCAATAAACACCAAAGCCAGTTTCTGCATCAGCCTGGGCCTACTTGCGGTCTGTCTCATTGAAATCATCCGTAACGTGTCGTCACCAATGATCGTATGTCAATTGGGGTGTCCCGACTGCAAAATTTACTGTCCGACAATGACGATTCAACCAGCCCCGGCCTCGCTGCGTTGGCACTCGACGTGCACGGATGAACCCCCGCCACTGGCCGGAATCGCCGCCCAACACGCGACCAGCCACGAGATCAATGAACGCCGGAAGTGCCTGGTCGCTCTTGTGAAGGTCGGGCCAAGCGTCGAATCGGGGACCTCGACTACCAGAAACCTTCACCTGACGGCTGGCGGCCTCCGCCCGGGTTGCCGCCATAACAAGTCCCGCTTTGTACTTTGTTATCAATGGATTGGCAGGAATGCTGAAGGATCTCCACACTTACTTCGCGCCAGGAGTCACGATCGCGGATGTCGCCAACGACAAAACGCCCAATCGGGTCATACGATGAGGAATTGATGCAACTCTTTTCGTGAATCGCAATAAGATTGCGCCAATCAGGAGTCATTGCATGAATCGAGTTGAAGCGTGGCCGTTGTCATCAGTGCAGCGTCTCATGCGAGTCGCGCTCGTCTTTTGCCTGGCGAGTGCCTGCTGGGTGCATGCAGGTGGTTTCCCGTCTGGCAGCAGCACCATGCCCCTGCTGGCGGCGCGAGGAACCACTCTTGCGTGTAACCAGGGTGACTGGGTCCACTGTCCGATTGCCGAAGGTGGATTGGCCACGAACCGGTTCCATGCCTACTTCGTCGAAATTCCGGCCGGCACCAGTAGCCTGACGCTTCAGATCTTTGATGCGGATGTCGGCGCCGGCGCCGGCGAGGCCGCGGCAGGACGAGACACCGGCGTTGCAACCGCTGCGCAGAGCGTGCTCTTCAGCCTGCGGAATCCTGCCGGAACGGTCCAGACAATCCGCTTCAATGAAGGCAACGGGGTCGCCGCGATCGGCGGTACGACCACAGGAATCGCACTCACCGGCACAGCAGTCAATTGCGCCACATCCGGCGGTACCACCACTGCGGACAACAATTGGTGCACGGTGTTCACCGTCAACACGCCCACTGCCGGTCACTGGGAATTGCGCGCACAGACCGTATCTGGCACCCCCATCCATTACCTCGGCGTTCGCGCACTCGACAACGTTGGCGGACGTGACCTCAACGTCTATGCCAGAAGTTTCCTGCATTATGGCAATCAAAGCGTCGACGCCGGTCGAACCTACAACGGCACCAATGCGTTCTATCCGTACGTCACGGAAGGCTGCCAATTCCGTGCAGCCGATTTTGATTCCGACGACGAAGGCACGCAGTTCATGCGCTTCCGGAGCCGAACCGGCACGTTCGACCAGACCCTCACCGAAGCCGCAGGCGGCATTTCCGGCAACGATAACTGGAACGACGAGCTATATACGTTCACCAGTTTGCAGGCAGCGACCCAATACGGCATCTGGCTCAACGAAGTCTCGTCCGGGATCGGCACATCCAACCATGTCACGCCCTGGTTCGGGAGTGAACTGTCCACGGGTTCGCCGCCGACGGCACAACCTCAGGGCGGTGCCGATCGCGGCACGCCAGTGGTTGCCGGCGAGAGTTACCGCATCTATTTTCCGAACAACGCCGGTGGCGCGCCGCTCAAGCCGTTTCTGGAACAGCGGCTGTCCTATGTCTCGGGCGCCTCGCCACCGGTCGGCGGGTCGGATTCGATCTATCGGGTCACTTTGTCCGTCGTCAATCCCACGCCCTACCCGATCGATTTTGCCAATGCCACCGGCGATATCGTGCGGTCCTACGTCCCAAACGGTGGTGGCGGGCGCAACTATCGATACGTGGGCACGTCCTTCCTGACCAATTGTGGCGCGGTGGTCTCGCAACCGGCGAACAATGCCGACGATGCCCCGGTGACCTGGAACCCGGGAACGATCCCGGCGAATACCTCATGCACCGCTGAATACCGGCTGCGGCTGACGCCCGCGGCGGGCGACGTTGCCGGCACCGTCATTCCGCTGGCGCCGGGCGGAGCCACCAATGGCACCCGCGCGCAGTTCCTCGATGAAACCGATACACGTTTCATCTTCGGGCCTTTGTGTGCGCTGCAATTGACGGTCGGGACCACGGTTCCCGTCCCCGTGACCCTGTCGTATTTCCTCGCCCGCCCGGTTGGCCAGGGCACACTCGACCTCACCTGGCGAACCGATTCGGAGGCCGGCACGATCGGTTTTCATGTGTACAGCGGTGATCATGAGGACGCGCTGACGCGCATCAATCCGCAGATGATTGCCGCCAAGGGCGGCAACACGCTGGATCCCACTGACTACCAGGTTCGCCTCGGTGGTCATGACGGCAAACCCTTGTGGATTGAAGAGGTGTCGGACGGTGGCAGGACACAACGTTATGGGCCATATCTGATCGGTGAGTCCATGGGATCGCTGAACAATCGGGTGCTGGTCGACTGGTTACCGGCGCGTCAGGCACTCGACCGAGCGCGCACTGAATCCTGGCGTGGTGCCGCAGACGACGAAGTCGCCTTGCGTGTCGGCACCGATGGGGCCCAACGGATTCGCCACGAAGATCTCGCCGCACTCGGCGTGGACTGGACCGGCTCAGACGCTTTGTCGATCGGGCTGTACCTTGACGGGACGCCGCTGGACATCACGATCGATGGCGGTCCGGTTTGGGGGCCAGGAAGTGCCGTCCGGTTCCTGGGCAATCGCCGCACCGACAGCTTGTACACCCATGATCGCATCTATCGATTACGCCGAGGGGACGGCGACGCCAGGAGGATGAGCCGGACAAGGATCAGCCAGCTTCCGCCGGTACTGATGGACCGTGCTCCGCGCTCCGTGACCCATGCGCCGGATACCGCCTGGAGTTTTGCTGCACCGACGGCTGACCCTTGGTACGCGTTTGCGCTGACTCGTGTTGGCGCGCAACGTCCAAGCCAATCGCTCGTCCTTGATCTCCCCGATCGGGCGCCCGATCCCGATGCGATGCTGCGCGCCAGTCTGTGGGGCGGGCTCAACCATGAAGATGGCCCGGATCATCGTGTGCTGATCGACATCAATGGACAAGCGATCGTCGACGATCGTTTCGATGGCATTGGTGCGCGGCTGGTCGATCAGGCACTGCCGGAGTCTGCCTGGCAAGAGGGCAGCAACACGGTCACGTTCACGCTCGACGACTCTGGATTCGAAACCGATCGTGTCCACGTGGAGTCCGTGTCGATCGCCTATCGCGCCTATCTGCGTGCCCGCGACGACCGGCTCGAGCATGGCGGCAGCGGGGCCGATCAGCCACCGGGTGATGTGTTGTTTGCCGACGGCATCGGCGACGCGGTCGTCGAGTGTGCCGGCAGTTCGGATTGCCTTGGATTCCGAGCGACACGATTCCAGAACGATGCGGTGAAGGCATACCGGATTCGCGGAAGCCAGGTGCAGGAACTCGAGATTGATGGCGAGTGGACCGGCGAAGGCTTTGAGGTTCGTTACGGCGGCGACCATCGCCCCGGAGACCGGTATGTACTGGCCACACTCGATGCCCATCGGATTCCGGCCGTGGAGGCGGCCCGTCCGGTCGTCGACCTGTTTGCGGGTGCTGCCCAGTATCTGGCGATCGGGCCGGCAGCCTTGCTCGAAACACTGGAGCCTCTCCTGGCCGCTCATCGCGCTGATGGGCTCTCGGCTCGCGCCGTGGCGATTGAAGACCTCTATGCTCAGTTCGGCGACGGCAGCCGGGATCCGATGGCAGTCAAGCGATTTGTGCAGGCTGCGTACCAGGAACTTGGCACGCGTTACCTGCTGCTCGCCGGCGGCGACACCTACGACTACTTCAACCACACCGGCACCAA
Organism: Ahniella sp.; assembly: GCA_016712105.1. Lineage (GTDB taxonomy): Bacteria > Pseudomonadota > Gammaproteobacteria > Xanthomonadales > Ahniellaceae > Ahniella. Next base: position 12,249 of record JADJRU010000032.1, on the reverse strand, counting down.
TTCGGTCAGCCTTGTCCCGACTTTTTATCGCCACACGCATCCGCTGATCCGGTACGGAGCAACCGATATGCCCTACGGGGACATCGACGAGGACGGTCGACTGGACCTGGCGGTCGGTCGGCTGCCCGCCCGTGATGTCGCCGAACTGCAGCGTCTGGTCACGAAAACGCTGCAGGTTCGCAACAACACGACGAGCCTGCCGGCATTGATGGTTGCCGACAAACCTGCCGACGACACTGATTTTGGTGCGGTCAGTGATCAGTTCGAGGCATTGGCCGATGCTGGCTACCGGGCTTCAAGGCCTGCCCCGGCACGCGTGTTCCTGGACGCCGGCACCAACATCCCGGCTGCCCGCGACCAATTGTTCGCGGCAATCAATGCCGGTCGCCAATGGGTAAGTTATTACGGACACGGCTCACCGATCGGCTGGACCCAGTCGGGATTGTTGGGCACCGCCGATGTCGGAAACGGCCTGTTCACGAACGAAGGCAACCCGATCGTGGCCACCATGTGGGGCTGCTGGGGCGGCTTTTTTGTCGATCCCAACTATCAGGGTCTCAGCCACGCTTTGCTGGGGGTCTCCAACGCCGGCGCAGCCGTGGTGATTGCCGCATCCGGGCTGACGGAAAGCAACCATGATGAGCGATTCGCCAACCTGCTGGTCCCGGCCATGACCGCGCCCGGCGCCCGGATCGGCGATGCGTTTCGACAGGCTCAACGCCAGCTTGTGACCGAGTCCCCCGAAGCCCGCGACGTAACGGTCGGCATGCAATTGTTGGGTGACCCGGCGCTTCGCCTTCAGCCATGACCCGACCCGACTGGCGCCGTTGAACCGCGTCGCCAGTCACTTTGGGCCGGGAGAACGCTCCCCTCTTGACTCCAAGTGCCCTAACCGGTTTAATGGGCGGCTCTTGTGCGGGACCTTCGCACAGCGGTTGGCCAAGTAGCTCAGTTGGTAGAGCAGGGGATTGAAAATCCCCGTGTCGGCGGTTCGATTCCGTCCTTGGCCACCAATCCCAGCAAGGCTCTCAGCGGTTTTCAGGCTCCGGGCGTCTCCCAATATACCCGTTCCTTTCTAATATGCTGCTGGATCGTGCCCGCTCGTCGGTCGTGAACTTCACATCGAAGCGATTGCCGTACGCCCTGCCCTCGTTATCCAGTGACACCGCTCGGACGTTTCGCGGTGATCAGCGAAACATCACGGCGATGGACGCCTTGGACCGCCTGATCGAGTTTGCCGCGAAGCCAGGCCGAAAGAGGGTGGCGCCGGGTACAGCCTGGCGCACAAGACCTACGCACAGGCCCTTCTGGCCTGATTGCCTAGGCAGTGGTTTTGACAAGGGCACCCGCGAACTGCTTGGCCGAGCCTCGACAGAGCCCTATTCGTCAGCCAATACCCTCAAGCAATCCTCCGATCCCGAGATCGGCAGATAGGCAGATAGGCGGTGAGTGGCTCAAACGATTCACCACATCAACTGGGCGCTCGCCGCGGGATGATTGTTCGGTGCGAACAAGTGGGTGTCCGGCTTCCGCCGCCCGGCTTCCGCGAAGGGGCCAACAAACGCTGCCGACCGACTACTCGAACCCTGCCGTAAACAGGATATCGCTGAACGACACATAGATCGACGCAAACTGTGGGGTGGGCGAGCCAAAGCCCATGTTGCCGTAGAACAAGTACTTTCTTGCGCCCATGGCATTGGCCTGTACGAGGAAGTCCTCCGCCGAACTGGTGGTGTTGAGCGCCTCATAGAAGTAGCGATCCTGACGAGCGGTGTTCTTCACGTAAACGGATCGAGACGTTGCGAATGCGTAATCACCCAGGTAGCGGAATCCCAGCAGTCCCTGCCCGCCAGCTTGAGTCAAGAATGCACTGGCCGTGGCAGAACTATTGCGTGTTTCGTAAGTGAACACATCGTTTGCACCCTGGTTCTTCACAAACAACGAAGAAAACGAAAACCCACCGCCGGCCAGCGAAAAACCAACGTTGCCGAGGAATGCATAACCTTGCGCCCCTTGCGTGTTCACTTGGGTCAGAAAGTCGACCTCAGTCGCCGGCATCGGCAACTCGCGATAGGTATACGTGTCATTGCCGCTGTAGTTCACGGTCACCGAATCACTGACACTGTAGTCGCCCAAATAGAGCTCGCCCGAAGCGCCACGAGTATTGAGCGTCGTGACGAGCGCGGCGGCCGATGCGGGTCGAGGAAAGGACGCATAGCTTGCGGTGAGATTCAAGCTCGCGGCGCGGCCGTAGATCGTTACGCTGTTCGAAAACACATAGGCGCCGGCGTACAGATAGCGCTGAGCCCCTTCGCCATTTGCCTGGATCACGAATCCTGACGCGGACGGATCGTACGACAGCGCACGATAGTCAAACGTGCTGTCTTGCAAGGGGATGGGATTAGAAAGCGACTGCGCTTTCGCACCAGACGACACGGTGACACCCGCTACTCCGGCCAGCACAGTGACAAACAGAACCGATAACAATCTGGCTCGTGACCCCACCAACAACGCCCGAAACGCCATCCAGCGTGCAGCAGAAGCCATCCATGCATTCATCGCTTCATCCATTCTTGTTTCCTATCCCTGTTGCCGATCGTCGTTATGGAGTCTTACTCGCCAACGATAGCAATTTACGATCACGCAGCACCAGGCAGAATGAGTACGTGAAAGCTTCGTGGACACCCACATGGCTCTACCCTGCCCGAGAGACAAGCCTGACTCCCACATCCATCGAGAGTGCCAACGTGCGACGAAAACCGCGAGCCTGATCAACTTGAAGCCGACAGTATTGGAATCCCTCAGGCGCGCCAACCCGAGTCATAGAGCCGGGCACCGTCAATCAGGCCAAGAAACTGAGAATCCCGGTGTCGGCGGTTCGATTCCGTCCTTGGCCACCAATCCTTGATTGATTTCTCAAGACACGCTTAGCCGATTCAATCTTTTTTGCGGCATGGGTTCGGCGCCAGAATTTCAGAAGCTCTTGTGTCGATCGCCAGCGGCAAGATTACCGAGTCGCTCTGATTCGACCTTGGCTTCTGCCAACAGCTGGCTCCAGTCCGAAGGTGGTCGACCGTTTTCGAGCATCCTTCGAAAGACACGATATGCATCATCGGCACTGTCGAAGGCCCGCCTTGTATCTTCGTCGTTGACCCAGGCAAACACGATCACCCGAGCTTGTGCATGAAACCGGAAGAACAACCGGTACTGTTGAAAGAACTTGGCACGGAACCAATGCTTGTGCCCTTCACCCAAGGTGTTGCCCTGCCGGTACTCCGCACGAGCAGGGTCCTGGGGGATGATCTCGAAGGTCAGCTTGGCGATCGCGGCAAGTCGTTTGGTGGCGTTTTTATTGATGTAGCTCTGCGAGTCCTTGCGCTTGAGCGCCTCGACCTGCGTGATCAGATTTTCCAGTTGATCCAGAAAGACCGGATGGGCAAAAACGGTCCACCCGTTGACCACCAGAAACGTGCCGCTGCTCATTCGCCTTCTGCGGACAACGGGGCATCAATATCCACGTTGACGTCGGCGACCAGCGCCTCGATCCGGCGCACAAATCCATCATCCACTGCTTGAAGGCGTTCCGGATGTGCGGCCATGTCGCGCACAAGGAATTCCAGAAACGGTGCCATGGCTGGATCGACGGCATCGTTTGCGGTGGCGCGAGTGATGACCACTTCACCGTCCGCTCGAATCGTGTAGTGGATCTTGTCCCTTTTTCCGAGTCGAAGCGCCCGGCGAACCGTCTCGGGGACGGTAGTTTGGTAACGGTCAGTCAACGTTGATTCGACTTGCGTGCCGACGGACATGGGGGTGCTCCGGTTCAATTGAATCCAGATCAAGGTAATGCACATGAATTACCATGTCAATGCACTTGAATTACCTATATCGCCGGGAAAATTGCCGCTTGGTCTCACTCGGCGAGAATTCACTCAGCAATCATTGGCTCATGGACACTCGCACCCACCCGCTGGAACCCGCCCTACCCGAACCTGCAGAAGCGGCACGCACCCTGTCGCATTGGATGTCGGTGTTCTGGAAGCTTCATCCGGGCGAAGATCCCGTGAAACCCGACTTGCATGTGTCGATCCAGACACTGACCGTGCAGATGGAAGGTTGGCTGATTCATCAGGCTGGCGGTGTCGAGGCATTCTGGCGATTGTTGTGCGGCGTGCCAGCAGTGGCAGATCGAGCATCCGGATGTGCTGGCGGTGCGGATAGTCGAGACGCGATTGTTCTGCGCCTGCGGCATGGGCGAAGACCGGTTTCCCGGAGCTGCCGCGGTTGCTGCAGGCATACCGAAGCTGGCGAGCCGGCATCGTGAAGTCCCTGCCCTCGCCCTCGGCCGACTGAGTCCGATCAGCGAGGCAGATCCTCGATTCGGTCGACATCACCCGGGGCTCTGGGCGCCGGGAACTCGACGAGTTCGGTGTCTTGCGCGGACCTCAGGAGATGGCGCGCACCGGCGTCACCTTCGAGCTTGCCCAGATCGTCGAAACGCGTGCGCGGGAAAACCGCCGGAGCGCCTCTCAGGCCGTCGTACACCGAAGTGATGATGTGTCCCGGGAATGTTTCGGACCACTGCAGCATTTCCGTCAGCCAGGTTGAATCCACGCCATGTTGGTCAACCAGCAACACGAGCAGTCGCTCGATGTTGGCGGACTGCGCGTGACGAGCCACTGCTCGCAGCGAAGCCGACATGCCTGTACTTGCGTCTGGCACATCGATCCGGAGCAATGCCTCTCGATCGCGCAATGAATGCCAGAATGGATCACCCTCCGAGCCGAGTGCCAGCCAAACTTCGGCGCGCGTGGAGCGCGCGGCATCGACGGCTCGCTGGAGCAAGGTACTGCCGTCGACACGGACCAGTTGTTTGGGCTGTCCGAGTCGTCGCGAAGCACCGGCCGCCAGGATCGCAATGGCCTCCTTCTGCGAGGTCGTTATCAAAAGTGGCATTCCTTGGGAAAACAGTGTTCGCGATAAACCTGAAACAGTTCCGCCAGCATCGAGATCGCCAGCTCCTGCGGGTCTCGTGCACGCGGCAGCAGACCGAAAGGTCCGCGCAGTCGCTGCAGGGACAGATCGGCCACGCCCAATCCACGCAGCCTCTCGATCCTCTGCGCATGCGCACGCACACTTCCCATGGCGGCAACCAGGAACGCCGGCCCTGCCAGCGCGGCACGCAGGAAAACGAGTTCGGCGTCGTGCTCATGAAACAAGGTCAGGGCTGCCGTATGGGCGTCGAACACCACAGCCGGCAACTGTGTGTCCGAGGCCAGGTACACCGTATCCACGCCATACCCGGACAACTCATCCAGCAGCGCCCGGTCTGTGGCCAGTGCAACGGTGTCGATACCGGCGGTCACGGCGAGACGACACATCGCCCGGAGATTGTCGCTGGCCCCCGCCACCACAAGTCTCAGGTTGGGATGCATGACGACTGCTTCGCCGCTTGTAACCCCCATGGTCAGGATGTCGGCGCCCGCATGGCACTGTGGTGATCGATCTGGCGCCGACCAGGCCAGCGTGAAGACTTGGCGACGCGCCACACAGGCGGCAATGACCGTCAAAGTATGAGTATCGATCGCACCATCGAATTGCAGGTCGAGGCCGCTGCCGCAGGGCAACACCACATCGACGTAAGGGGAATCGAGGCCGAACCGGATGCGCCGACTCCGCGCAGCCGCCAAGACCGCTTGTGCCTCGGCGATTACGGCCGCATCAAGGCAACCGCCAGACAAGGAACCGGCAACTTCACCGCTGGCGGTAACGGCCAATTGCGCACCACGTCGTCGTGGTGCGCCACCCTCGATGCCCAGCACCGTTACCAGCGCACAACGTTCTCCACGCGCCGCAGCCGTCAGCAGCAGTTCGATCGGCGAACCGACTGCGGACCGTCGCGTGAGCGGCAGGTCCGCGGTCATGGTGCTGAAGCCGAGTGATTCTTGACGATCACGAGGCTGGTTGATCAGGCCTGCCTGAACGGCAACTGTCGCAAGCGTTGACCGGTCGCCCGGACGATCGCATCCGCGACCGCAGGCCCGATCGGCGGCACCGCACATTCGCCAATACCGGTAGGCGCTTCGGCAGAAGCCAGCATGTGCAGGGACACTTCCGGCATCTGGTCCATGCGCAGCACCGAGTAGCCATCAAAATTGGTTTGCTCGGCGCCACCTTCCAACAAGGTCAGTCGTTCGCCGAGCACTGCACTGAGGCCAAATGCCGTACCGCCCTCAACCTGCGCGCGCACCACATCCGGATTGATGACCAGACCACAGTCGGAGGCGACGACACATCGTTCGACCTTGATCGCGCCGTCGGCGGCTTTGGAAACTTCGGCGACGGTCGCCACGAAACTGCCGAACGACTGGTGCACTGCGATGCCACGGAAGCGTCCCTCTGCAGCCGGTGTATTCCAGCCGGCCTTTTCCGCGGCCAGATTCAGAACGGCACGCTGGCGGGCATTCTCCGGAAGCAGCTTCAGGCGAAGCGCGATCGGATCTTCGCCATTGATACTGGCGATTTCGTCGATCATGGTTTCCATCACAAACGCGGTGTGCGTGTGGCCGACGGATCGCCACCACAATACCGGCACCTGCGACGAAGGATGCGAGACCTGGAGGTCGACGTCGGGCAGGGCGTAAGGGGTGTCCTCAATACCTTCAAGGGAGCTCGGATCGATGCCGTTCTTCAGGAACCCTGCGAACGGCGTGCCGGCAAAAATGGACTGCCCGACCACATGATGCTGCCAGCCGCTGATGCGGCCTTCGGCATCGAGACCAACGCGGACACGATGCACATGCAAGGGGCGATAGCGGCCACCTGCCATGTCGGTTTCGCGCGTCCACTGCAGCAGCACCGGCGCCCGGAAGCCGATCGCCTTCGCGATTTCGGTGGCCTCGACAAACACGTCGCAATCCGGCACGGCACGCCGCCCGAATCCACCGCCGGTTTTCATCACATGCAGATCGACCTGATCGAGGTTCACTGCCGCAATGCCGGCACACGCAGCCTGGACGGCGTCGGGCATCTGCAGGCCACCGTAGATGTTCAGGCGCTCGCCGTCCTTGTGGATCAGTGCGTTCAGCGGCTCCAGCGCCGCATGGGCCAGATAGGGGAAACGATAGTCGGCCTCGATGACCTTGGTCGCACGGGCGAGTGCCGCGGCGGCATCGCCCTTTTGTGCTGCCGGCATACCCGGGCCAGCGGCGAGTTTCTCGTACTCTTTGAACATGGCGTCGGTGGAACGGGTTTCGGCATTCGCGAAGTCCCACTCAACCTGCAGTGCCTTGCGACCTTGAAACGCAGCCCAAGTGTTGCTGGCGACCACTGCGACACCGCGCGAAACCGTCACCACATCGACGACACCCGCCACCTCACGGGCCGCCGCATCGTTGACCGACTTCACCGTGCCGCCGAATCGAGGGCTGTGCACCATCGCGGCGTACAACATGCCGGGCAGTTTCAGGTCGATTGTGTACGTCAGCGTGCCGGTGGACTTGGCGAGGCCATCAATCCGGTCCGTCGAGTCCTTGCCGATCAGGGTCCACGCGGTTTTGTCTTTCAGTGCCACGGCAGCGGGCACCGGCAGCGCTGCGGCAGCGCTCGCGAGATCACCGTATGCGACTTTCTGGCCACTCTCCGCATGAACGATCTCGCCATTGACGGCCGTCAGCGAAGCGACCTCCACACCGAGTTTCTGGGCGGCTGCCTGCTTGAGCATTTCGCGGGCCATGGCACCAGCCTGGCGATAACGGTCCCACGACGACGCCATGCTGCTCGAACCGCCGGTGAGCTGAAACGCCCCACCCATGGCGAGGTTGCCGTACCACTTCGGATTGCCGGCGCGGCCTTCAACCAGCACCCGATCGAGCGCCACTTCAAGTTCCTCGGCCACGAGTGTTGCCAAACCGTGATACGCATTCTGGCCCATATCGAACTGACTGGAATAAACAGTCACGGTGCCATCGGCGGCAATGCCGACATAAGCCTCGAACGGCGCTGGGCCGCCGGGCGTCGTCGCTGCGGTGGCAGCAGGTGTTTCCGGGCCGGAACTGCTGCAGCCCACGAGGAACGCAGTGCCGACGAGACTGGCGCCAAAAATGAACTGCCGGCGCGACAACGACAGTGCCGATTGGCGCGAAGCAAGTGCAGGAGGAAGTGTGCGAGCGTAAAGCATGGCGTTACTCCTCAGGCCAGGGCGGCGGCGGCTTGTTTGATCGCTGAGCGAATCCGTTGATACGTGGCACAACGGCACAGGTTGCCGTTCATGGCGGTATCGATCTCGGCATCGGAAGGTGTTCGGTTGTTTTCGAGCAGCGCGACGGCAGACATGATCTGGCCACTCTGGCAGTAGCCGCATTGTGCGACCGCCTGGTCCATCCAGGCCTGTTGGACCGCTTTCGCGACGTCGCCCTCTGCACCTTCGATGGTCGTGATGTCCTGTCCCACCAAAGCACTGGCCGGAATCAGGCAACTGCGAGTGGGTTGCCCCCCAACATGGACCGTACACGCGCCGCATTGGGCCATGCCGCACCCGTATTTGGTGCCGGTGAGTCCGGCCAGATCACGCAACACCCAAAGCAGCGGCATGTCCGCCGGCGCATCCACCGGCACCAACTTGCCATTGATCTTCAACTCGAAGGCCATCGTCCGTGCTCCTGTTGTGCGTGCAATGAACTCGATGTTAACAGGGCAACTCCCAGGCGGGCGCGGACATGTCGCCCAACTACTCGCCTCAAGCACTCTCTGGCGATGCTGAGCCCTCCTCACACGTGGTATTTGCAATTCCGGTTTACAGGTGTAGACTTTGATCGTCTACACATGTAGCCCAAAATCATGCAATTACCTGAATCCGAATTGGCCGTCATGGATCTGCTGTGGATCGACGCACCGCAGACTTCCGAAGCATTGATCACACAATTGTCGGAAGCCCGCGGCTGGCAGCCTTCCACGGTCAAGACGCTGCTGTCGCGATTGGTCGCCAAAGGTGCAGTGCGCGCCGACCGCGAGGGCCGGCGATTCCTGTACTGGCCGTTATGGGAACGCAGTCAATGCGTGAGCCAGGCGACCCGTCATTTCCTTGAATCCTGGTTCGGCGGGCAATTGACCCCGTTGGTTGCGCACCTTTCCCAGCATCGCACCTTGCGCCCTTCCGAGCGCAAGGCCCTTGCCAAGCTGCTTCGTGACCTGGAGGGCACTCATGACGCCTGAGATCTTGCCGCTCCTGATCTGGTTCAACATCGGACTGCTGATGGTGCTGGCCTTGAGAATGGCCTGGCATCGGACATCAACTCCGGCGCAGGCATATGGTTTATGGATCCTGCCCTTGCTGCTCGTGTTCGTCGCCTGGTTGCCACTGGCACCTGAGGTCCGGGTCCTGCACATTGCCGCCTTGCCGGCGGTAGCGGAGCCGGTCCGGAGTTCCATCACCGACCCGCTTTTGCTGACCGGCTGGGCCACGGCCAGCGCCTGGTTTTTCGGGGTATCCCTGACGGGCTCGTTCCTGCTCGGGCTGGTGATGTGGCGACGCCATGACACGCTGCGGAACTTGCTCCTGGTCAGTCCGGAATCTTCGGACGCCCGTTGTCCCGGCTTGAAGATCCGACGCGCTGAATTTGGCCCTGCCCTGGTCGGCATCACCCAACCGACGCTGGTCCTGCCTCACGAGTTCGAGACGAGGTTTACAGCTCGCCAACAGGATCTGGCGATCACTCACGAATACGCACATTGGCGCTCCGGCGATCTGCCGATCCGCGCGTTTGCCTGGGGCCTCGTCGCGTTGCAATGGTGGAATCCGTTGGCCTGGTGGTCACTTGCCCGGTTCATCGAAGACCAGGAACTCGCGAACGATGCGCGGGTTCTGGCGGAGTGGCCCGGAATGGAACACGAGTACGCCCACGCACTGGTTCAGTCCTCATCGACACAGCTGTCCCCGCTCGCCTGCGCCATGCAGCCCACCCATCCCCTGCTCTGGAGAATCTCCATGCTGAAATCACATTCAAGCCATCGTGCCGCCCGCCGATGGATGGCCTCACTCACTGGTCTGACCTTGGTGTCACTGGCGGGACTCGCCATGGCTCTGGACCCGACACCCGTGGACGGCACGACCGATCCGTTTACGGTCGCGCTCGACGTTCAGATCGACGAGGGATCAAAGTCCAGTTTTGCCGTGGCCGGGCCCGCAGGTACACCCATGGCTGCCACCATCGACAACGATGGAAGTACCGTCGCTCTTGAGCTCACCGTCCAGCCAACCAACACGAAAGGGCACGTACTCGTGGCAATGGACATTCGCCGGGATGGCGAACTGATCGCCGAACCGACGCTCCAGGTGGCAATCAACGGTGAAGGCCGGATCGAAGCTGGCGCACAGGTGGAAGGCCGCTTCGAAGGAATCAGGCTTGATCTGAAAGTTTCCGAGGGCTTGCCGAAACAAGCCGCCACAACCGAATCGGAACCGGCAAAGTTGCGTATCGCCAAAGAGGCAAACAACCCACCCATCTGGCAACGCGATATATCGTGGATGTACAAGCCCGAGGACCCTGGCTGCTGAGAACACTCTCTCTGTATTGCGTCTGCGTAGGCTGGGCTGAGCTTCGCTCAGCCCAGCTACTCGCGACACATCAAGAGCAAGCAGTCGGCGTCCCTTCGTCAGCCAACCCTCATGCCACGCGCCGGCCTACCCCGGCCACGAACAACCTTGCTGCGATCAGAGCCAGGACACCCAGTGCGAGCCACCAAGCCGGGACACGACCCGTCGCGGCTTTGACCGGCCCGGCAGGCACGATCCTTGAGGCACGCTCGCGCTCGGCATCAAGCAACTCCGCCATACGACGCATCGTGTCTGGCCCCAGAATTTCCGCACTGACCCGTTCGAACTCAAGACGTGACTGGAATGCCTGGTCGCCGAGGCCGCGAGCCATCAGCACACGCGAGTGAACCTCCAGCGCCGTCCGTTCGAGCAGGCGCATCTGATCGCGGCGGGCCAGCGCCAGGGCTTCGTCGATGTCTTGTTGTGCGGCGTCGGCCTGCCCTTGGGCAAGACGAAGTTCCGTGCGCTCAATCAAGGGTTCGATGATTTCCTTCGTGTCACCCAACCCTCGTGCCAGCACGATCGATCCCTCGGTGAAACGATCGGCAGCGGCAAAATCGCCGCGGCGACGCGACAGGGTCGCCAACAGGAGTCCGGCCGAGGTCATGGCCGGCTTCAGCCCACGCTTTTCGGAATGGTCATAAGCGAGTCGTGCCTGGACCTCGGCTTCATCCACACGCCCCTGGCTCAACAGCGCACTGGCCAGATTACATCGCGTGTTGAGAATGTTGTCCTGGTTCTTCGGCAAGTCACCGATCCGCATGGCTTCACGAAACTGACGTTCCGCTTCGACCGAATCCTCAAGCGCCAGATAGATCAAGCCCAACGAATCGAATGAATTGGCGATCAGGTGTTCACGAGCCGATTCGACGAACAAGGGATGAGCCTCGCGCTGGAACGCCAACGCCCGCAGCAAGCCACCCCGGTTCTTCTCGACCAGCGCAAGGTTACCGAGTGTCTGGGCCATGCCGACACGATCATTGATGGTGCGCCGAATGGACAGCGCATTTTCATAGTGGATCATGGCCGAACGAATATCACCCCGCCGTTTGGCGAGGACGCCGAGGTCATTCAACGACTGCGCTTCATCCTTGCGAGCGCCCGACTGGCGTGCGGCGTCCAGTACCCGCTGCGCCGACGACTGGGCCTGAACGTAGTCACCACGAAGGAAAAATCTGCGGCTGCTATCGCGCCACGCCAACATGGCCCATTCAATCTCACCGAGCGTCGCGGCTTGGTCGGCCAGTGCGAGCATCTCTCCCAGACTCTCAGGATCATCGCGGTCCAACGCAAACTCGGCGCGCTTGAGTTTGATGGATGCGAGCACCCGCTCAATCGTCACGGCGTCGGAAGGCAAGGCGTCCAGTTCACTGCGGTAACGAACTTCAGCCTGCTTCGGATCTTCCAGGATGACATCGGAGACTGCCTGCCAGTCGCGGGCGACTTGACCGGGCTCAGCCCTGATCGACACCGACCACAGAACTGCCAACAGGCAGCAGGACACCAGCCCGAGGCATCGTGTCAAGAACGCCGAGGAGCACATGACTCACCGACCGCCGCCGAATCGACGACCAAAAAAATCACCCTCGTTCCAACGCGGCGCCATCGAGTCGTTCGCCAGCAACGGGCTAGTCGCGCATTAACTCGCGCCATCC
>JADJRU010000031.1 GCA_016712105.1 Ahniella sp. | reverse complement strand
AAACCCGAGACCTGCGCCTGGGGCGTCGGATTGATCTTTGGTCGCGGACTCAATGGAAACGCACCCGCCGATGCACCGGGTCGCACGCCGATCTGCAGTTGAAAATCACCGCTGGTGATAATCGCACCAAAGTCGAGTTCGACCGTGAACACGCCTTTGAGCCTCGCCATCACGTCGTGTCGCGCAGCACCGCAGCGCCGACCGGCACACCGGCCTGACGCCTGCAGCGCGAACCGCAGATCATAGGTGCCGCCTGAGCCGGGCAAACCCGTATCCCCGCAGACTGCCCTGATAACTGAAGGTGTTGCTCAACGCGAATGCCTGGCCGGAACAACCAGCCAACAGAGCCAAAACAAGCGATTCGGTAGTGCATGCGAACGCTCCTGGATGGTCATGGTTCAGTTCTCGAATCCGTTTTTGAACAGCGTCGGGCAGCGGCGCCGAAGTGGCATGGAAAACCGTCCGCGAGGTGATAACTGCCGCCGGTGGCTTCATTAGTGACGGGCCGGTTGCAGCTTGTGCGACGGTGTCGTCAGTACATAACTGCCGCCGGCTGCGCGGCGTGCGCCCGGCGATCGCCTTTCCGCTTGATCACATACGTGCCCCCGACGGCGGCGGCACGACCGGGCCAGTGCGCCCATACCCACCATTGCGGCAAGTGCGGCGCTCAATGTCCTGATTTTTATGGTCATGGCGGTTCTCTGGTTCAATTGCCCAAGGGAACGCCGTATGGCGCGCAACCCCTGACATCCCCGAAACCCGGCGCCGTACCTGGACTCTGGGTTTCCCCTCCGAACACGGGGTACCAAACCACAACCCTGCCGTGCTCCTATGCGGGCTCGAAAGGAGTACTCCATGACCATCACGCTCAAGTCCTGCTTCGAATGAGCGCGCTCGCTTCTCTGCTTGGCGGCACCGGAACTTCTAGCACACCAGCCCAAGAGCGAAATCAGCAACACCGCGAACGGCAACGTATGTTTCCCCAACGACCAGTGCGTCAGGTGGTGTCGGTCCGCGGCGCTCGTGTTGAGGGACTGCACCGTATGGTTTGGCGGCGTCATCGGAATGGGTGACCGGCGTCTGCCAGTGCAAAACGGCAAGGTCGTGGGCAAGGTCAAGACCGGCGGCAGATGTCATCGTCTTCTCGCCGGAAGCCTGCACGCCGTGATGCCGGCCAGAGCACCTACACGATCCGCATCGGATCGCGACGGCACAACCAAGCCAATCAAGACACCCTTTGTCGCCATCACACCCGTGGACCGGCGCATTGGCGGGGGCCAACTGGTCAGGGACCCGGATGGCCACCTGCAGCAGCACCAGATTCCGAAATGGTCGGATTTCCGTGATGTCTACCAGCCGAGTGGTGCATTCGGCGGAATCGGTCGGGACGGCAGCATCAATGTCAGAGCTGCCGGATGTCTCTTGGTTGTCCATGCCTACGGGCGACTGCTTTGTCCTGGCGCATACCGATGGCACCTCGTTCTCCATCACCGGCGATCAGTTCCGGCCTCTGTCACCGCGGCTCGACAACCTGGCGCTGTTCACCGCTCGTTCGACGACACCGTGAACGTTACTGGGCACGCAGTTTGGGGTCATGCGAGCCGACGTCCAGTCTTTGCGTGAAGAACCCAACGAACGGTGGGCGCATGATCACACCCTGTTGCCGGCAGCGTGAAGGGCCAAACGACCCCGGACGGACTGATCGGTCTGCCCCGATCCTGAACTACTACGGCACCGGCATGGCTTGCGAAGGCTCGCTCCGGACCATCCTGTCGACGCGACCTGCGCGCCTGGGTCGGCATCTGGGCCACTACGATCGGACAGCCCGTAGGTGTCGATTGAAGGAACCCTTCCTTCGCCGAATCGGCTCGGAACGATATCGGGCCTAGCATTGGTATCCCTGACGACTCGATGATCGGGGCTCGCTGTCGTGGAAACCTTGGCGGGTGATTTCCAGATTCTGCCTTACGAAGTGACCGCAGGCGGTGATGGTGCTGTCAGTGATGCCCGGGCGCCATGCTCACTCGATCAGGCGAATGCCGCGCTGAAAGTCATCCCACGATACCCGCTACACCGAACTCTGGAATCGCGTGTTGGCCGACCAGCAACGGCTTACCGGCCGTTATGCCGCCTGGGAAGCGCAAAGAGCCTTCAGGAAGAACGTGCCAATGCCGAACGCGCGGCCGCCGAACATCAGGAACAGACAGACGCACAGGCGCTGATTGCAGGCAACGATGCCGACAAGATCTGCGCAGCTTCCTGGACGGCAAAAACCTCTATGCGCGCACGAACCTGAGTGAAGCGTGCTCGCGCCTGCGCCCACCAGCCGGCCCGTCTCGCGCGGGGATTCTGGGGTGACCTCGCGGCCGGGAATGCTGCCTACAACCGAAGTGCCGCGGGAATCCGCCGAGCGTGCCATCAAGCACGGGCATACCGTGCCATCCTCATCCACAAACCAAGGCGACTTCGCGCGATCGTGCAATCCATCGACAGCGCGTTGCGTGTGATCTCGGATCCGGAACTGGAACGGAGCCGCAGCAGCCGCGCAGTAATCTGATGCTTACGCTGGGCTAAAAAGCGTGTGCAGGCTGGGCGACGGAAGCCCAGCCTGCACGTGCATATCAACTTATCGTTTTCAGGCCATTCCCAGAATGTAGGTGGCGGATTGCCATCACCGTCGGCATCCAGTAGCGCCGCCAAACCACCCGGGCCACCACCGGATTGCTGCGGCTGACCGCCGCCAAACCACCCAGCAGACCACCAAGCCCGCCGCCGGCGTTACCGCAGGCGCCACCTTGTTGTTTCGGCCACCTTATCCCGCAGCCATCATCGCCAGCATCGGCAACATCTTCCGCAGCAGGGACGGATCCAGACCGGACTTCGCGGCTGCACTTTGTGCCACGGTACGACTCACGTCCTTGGAACCAAAATTGGCCCAACACATTGTTCCCGCAGACGAGCGTCGGTTGGCTCTGGCGACAGCACGAAATCAAGCAAGCCGCCGCTACCGGTTGACCTTTCGAGCAAACCACCGAGCGCACCAAAACCTTCCGGTTGTGCCTGCGCTTGTTTCTTGAAAACCACCCATGATGGCTGGAAGCAATGCCTGCGCACCTTGCGCGCCCTGCTGTTGGTGATGCCGAGTTCGCGCCATCGACGCCAATCCGCCCGTCTGGGCCAGTAGATCATGGTCTTCATGCTGTTCTTGATCCGGTTTCGGAATGCTTGGCAGGAAAACCGTGCAGCCCAGTGGGAACCTCTGAACGAATTCAGAGGTTCCGGCGAAATCAATCCAGGAGTTCTTTCGGCACGTCACCGCCATTCGCGGCAATCCGCGAGCACGGTCTTGTGCAGCCACATGGTTCACTTTGCCGAATCCGTCATCAACTCGGCCGGCGCAATTTCAGTTTCGGCAGCCAGTTCACTTGCGTGCACCGAGACTCCTGGTCGATATCGGTCGACTTCAAAGAGATCGACGATCGGCGTGCGCCAGTTGAGCTTCTGCGGATTGGCTTTCGCCAAGGCTTCCATCTTCGCCGCGACGTCAACCAAGGCAACCGGCTTCGGTGCCGAGACGACCGGTGCAGGTGCAGGTGCTGCGATGCAGCTGCTGGCGCTGGTGCGGGCGCAGCGGCAGGTGCGGTTTTCGGTGCAGCAACCGGGGTAGCCGAGCTGGCTTGGAAACAGGGGCCGGGGCAGGTGCTGCTTCGGCGGAACCCAGACCGACCGCGGAAAGAATCTTGTTGAACCAACTCTTGTAGTGCTCATGAAGTGTCATGTCGACCATCCCGCGGCGCGGAACCGGATCGACGGCGTCAGTCTAACCGAGCGGCATGACACAAATTTGCAGACACATCCTGAACGACTTCATCAACAAAGATTCGCGACCCATCAGCAAGCGACAGGTGTTCGAATCGGCCCAGCGCATTTCCTGATCCATGAAGTCGCCAAAACTGCGGCTACAGCCCCTGAAGGAGGATCACTCCGCGTGCGTTTCACCCGGGTGCGATAGGCACGCAGGTTGTCGCCGCGGATGCGCGTTTCGCGTGTACCTTTGATCTCGTCGACCTTCTGGTCCGAGCCGGTGACCGGCTTGGCCGCAACGTCCGTTTCGTGTTCGAAGGCGTGTGATTTGTCGGTGTTGCGGTAGTACCGGTACAAGGCCCAGTACAGCGCCAGTGGCGCTGGCGGACTCGCCAGGAGAAGCCATAGACCGCTGTCGTCGCTCATAAGATGATCCAAAGTGCGATGGCTTCAACGAAGGTGCCGACGGTGAGTGCACTCAGCAGCAGCTTCCACTGCTGCACGGGCACACTCCCCATGGTTTCGCCGGTGCGGCCATTCACGGCGATGTAGTGCAACATGCCGCCTTTGCTGCCGGGCTGATGGAATGAATAGAGCCATACCGGCAAGTACATCGACACCCACCGTGTGCCATGGACGTCGAGACGTTCCTGCTCCCCAACGCACGCCGCGGCCATAACGACTCATCGACGGCTCAACCTTCGCTCGGGCGATCGACAGCAACTGGTCTTCCAGACGCGGGAGCGAGATGCGCGACATCCCGCGCGTTTCTCGGACGTCACGCCGTTCAGGTATGAAGCGTTCCACTTCACGGCGTTCTTGGTATCGAACGGCAGGATCGTGTTGATGATGTTGTTGGTGTTCTTGCCGACGTCCAGGTTGCCGCGTTCGCCGGAGGACTCCAGCGGCAGATCGTCGACCGTGAAGTCGACGTGCCGATCCACCCGATACACATCGGCATCGTAGTAGGTCGTCTTCTTGTCGCCGCTGCCGGTTGTATAACGACGCGTCTCGATTTCGCCGAATCCGGCGACATCCACGCTCGCCTTGCCGTCGATGATCATGTACGGCAAATAGACCGCGATCACGTTCTCGGGCGTGAACTGCTCCTGAATTCCTTCAAGGCAAACAAGCGTCGCTTGTCCACGAACTGACGAATCCGCGCCACCGCATCGGCTTTCTTGATGTGGAACGGCAGCACCGCGTCGGGCACCGCGCCGTTGGCCACCTGCTCGTTGACGCCGAAGACGTGCCGGCACCAATGACACCGCGCCGTCATCTGGCTTTGAGTGTTGACCGTGACCTCGGCCCCGCAACCGCTGCATTTGAAGCTCATCAGATCGGCGCATCGGCCGCGATGTCGGCCGCTCCGGAGGCAATGATCGTGCCACTGAGATCGTCGAGCCCGTGCCCAGACCGAGTTCTTCCTCGACCCGTTTACCCTGCCACTCGTTGCGGCAATACATGGCGGCCCAGCATGTCACTGCTGGTCTTGTGCCGAATCTCGGTCGCACCGCACTTCGGACAGTGGTTCAGACCGTCCCTGAGTGCAGCGTCGGAGGTGTCGATCGCGACTGGATCGGGCGCCATCACTTCTTTGCGAATGGGTTCCGGCAGCGTGTTCGGGTCGATCGGAAAACTGCCGGGTGGCGGCGGTACATCCTGCGGCGACCCGGACCAATGCTGGGCGGCAACGGTGGTGGCTTGGCGTTCGTCATGGTCGTGGGTTCAGTCGCTGCAAGACCGAGCGCTTTGGCTTTGGCCGCGTCGTAATCGGCTTGCGAGATCAGGCCGAGATCGAGCATTTCTTTCGCCTTCTTCAGCTTGGCGATCGGGTCGTCGGCGGGCGGTGCTGCCGGGGCCACGGGCTGTTGCAGGCCACCCATACCACCCACCATGCCGGTCGCCATGCCGATCCCCGCGGAGACCCGCCGCACCACCGTTCTCGCCGGCGGACTGGAAACCTGCCGCGACACTTGCCTGCAGATTGGAATTGCCGCGTGCACCAGCCAAGGCGTCGGCGCGCTGCACGGTCTTCAGCAGTTCCTTCGTCGTCGCATCGTATTCGATCGAGACGATGGCCGTTTTCGCGATGACCAGACCACGATCCGACTTCCACTGATACGCACTCTCCACCGCATCCGACAGGCTCTTCGCGAAGCCGACCGAATCCTGCTGGATCTTGGTGATGCGATTACCCTTAGTCGGGTCGTTCGTGTACATGCTGAACGCCGGCGCGAGCGAACCCACCACTTCGTTGAAGAGTTGGCTGGCTGCGGCATTGTCCATGTCAGTGAAATCGAACACCTTGGCCCGGTTGCATGTACAAGGCCGGCACGAAGTTCTTCACGAACAGGATCGGATCGACGATCTTCAGCGTGTACGAGCCGCGCGTGACCGCGCCGACCTGCGTACGCAGGAAGCCGTCGTCCCAATAGATTTCGGATTGTGTGCCGAAGCGGTTGTCCGGCAGCTCCTTCAGCGACACGAAGAACGCCGCCTGCTGCGAACCCGGCTGACCACCGGACAGGCGCTCCCAGCTCTGCTTGATCAGCGTGTCGACCAGCCCGTCGCCGGCAAAATGGACTTCGAATTCAGGTCGTCCGACCGCCACTCATAACCACCCGGCTCGGCCACAAAACCCGTCAGTGCGCCATCCTGGAACAGCAGCAGACCATAACCTTCCGGCACCACGATCTTCGAACCGTTCGAGATGATGTTCGAGGAACCCTGGTATTCGAACCGCGCCCGGCATTCGTGCCGCGCGGCACCGCAGCGAACAGCGCCGCCGTCGCCGGCAAACCTTCCGGAACCGTATAGAAGTCCTTCCACTGGTCCGCGAGCATGCCACCAACCGAACCTGCCACCGCCTGAATAAGACCCATCACTTCTCTCCGAGAATCGCGGCCGGGCACCGTGCCCTTCCTGACCGGCAAACTATACATTCACGGGTTGAATGGTGGACAACGGACTTTCTTGATTCGACCAGAAGCGTCCGTCTTGCGTTCGCGACGGACCGACGATCTTGCTGAACAGATCGCCACATGCTTCAGCGGCCATATCTTTACACCGATCAAAACGACTCGTAGGCTCCAAACAACTTCCACGGCCCAGGAGCCGAACATGCAATTGAAGAACCTGTTGGTTGGTGTTGCATTCTCTGCCGCTCTGCTGATCGCGCCGATGGGCTCCGCCTGGGCGGACGACGAAGTCGCGGCTGCCGAGGCCGAAGCTGAGCTCGCCGAGGCGGAAGCCGATCTGGCTGAAGCAGAAGCTGATCTGGCGGAAGCCGAGCTCGCCGAAGCGGAAGCGGATCTCGCTGAAGCCGAGCTGGATGTGGCTGAAGCGGAACTCGACGAGGCCAGGCTGAGCTCGACGCCGCGGAAGCTGAAGAAGCCGAGTAATCCGGACGGGTTTGACCTGTGGGAGCGGTTTTAGCCGCGATGCGTTGATGTCGAGGCATCGCGGCTAAAGCGCTCAAAACCGCTCTTGAAATGAATGATAAAGTCTGTCGCGGAGGTCTGGCTGGAAACCGCGCCAGATCAGCGCCTCCAAATTCTGATGAAACGACCAAAGTCTGTCGCGAAGTACCCGCACAAGGCCAAAAGTGACCGTTCTGAGAATAAAGTCTGTCGCGCCCAGTTCTGGTGCGGGTTGCGCGAGTGCGTTGGCATCCCTTGTTTCAATCGGCAATTCGACCGATCAGAGTCGCTTTCATCCCAATTCAGATGGGCTCCCGACCTTCGCAAAGAACACTTCCGGATCGGAGAACGGGGCATTAGACATGTGGCGTTCAATGCCGCCGCCAAACATGCGCAACGCCCAGCAAGAGTGTTGCGAACACCAAAAGCGGCGCACTCATTCCACCGAGTGCTGGCACGCTGAATTGAGTTCCGCGCACAACCATTGATTGAGACCGCACCAGGCTGCAACGCGGCAGGGGTGGCGGAGGATTTCCGCAGTAATACAACTCAACTACATACTGCCCTTGATCAAACGATCCGATGGAGTATGCCCGCTCGGGAACAACATTGGGCGGCGAGCAGAAATCCGGGATCTCGAGTTCAATCCGGACACCGGCCCCATCTCTCACGACGGTCGCCGCCGGTGGCAGCAATGTGCACCCTGTGACTGCCACAGGGGCCACCACCCCTTGTCCCGCAAGTGGCGATGAAGGATTGATCGTCAACGACGGATCCGTCACGCCAGCTACTGCCTCTCCAACTGCAAGGCATAGAATCCACAGTGCTCGAAGTAGCATGGTACGAATCTCGCTGTTCACAATTCCTCCGGCGGAGCTTGGCAAGCAATTAACTCTGGGGGAACTCCGCCGCCTGATGTCGGTAGGTCTACTTGTAGTTCGGGCAACGCCTACACCCAATCCGCGCAAAGCAATTCCGCCTGCATCAGCACCGTCTTCACGGCGTCATCCTGCAAGTCCGGCGGATAACCGAATTTATTGAGGATGCGCTTCACCATCACGCGAATCTTGGCGCGGGCACCTTCGCGCAAAGTCCAGTCGATCGTTACGCTCTTGCGCACCTGGGTGATGAGTTCAGCGGCGATCAACTTGAGCTTGTCGTCGCCCATCGCCTGCACGGCGGACTCGTTCGCGGCAAGGGCGTCGTAGAAAGCGATCTCGTCCTCAGTCAGGCCCAGCGCTTCACCACGTTTGGTGGCGGCGTCCATCTCTTTCGCCAGCTTGATGAGTTCCTCGATGACTTGCATCGTCGAGATGGCACGGTTGTGGTACCCGTTGAGGGTCTTCTTCAATTTCTCTGCGAAGGACTGGCTCTGCACGAGGTTCTTCTTCGAGCGTAGCTTGAGTTCGTCCTTGAGTAGCTTCTCCAGCAGTTCAGCGGCGACGTTCTTGTGCTTGAGGCCGCGCACTTCGGCGAGGAACTGCGGACTGAGAATGCCGATGTCGGGCTTTTTCAAACCGGCGGCGGTGAACACATCGATGATCTCGCCTTCGGTCGTGATCGCTTTGGAAACAAGCTGGCGGATCGCGGCGTCGATCTGTTCCGGACTCTTCCTGTTCTGGCCGGACTTCTTGTTGAGCGCGGCCTGCAGAACTTGGAAGAAGGAGACGTCATCCCGGAGCGCGGTCGCTTCATCCGTGGCGGAGCAAAGCACGAAGGCTTGCGAAAGCTCCATCACCACTTGCACCCAACGATTCTTGCCGTCTTCCTGTTCGAGTATATGTTCCTGCCCGGCGGGGATGAGTTGCAGGCGTTCAGTCGGTGTGCCGGTGGTCCACTTGTTCCACTTGAAACCATGCAACATGTCGCAGCAGACGCCGTGTTTCTCGTACATCACCGCGATGGCTTGTTTCGTGTCGAAGGTTGGAGCGCCCTGGCCGCCGCTCTCTGTGTAGGTGGCCAACGCGCGCTTGAGTTGATCGGCCAGACCGAGGTAATCCACGATCAATCCGCCGGGCTTGTCCTTGAACACTCGGTTCACACGGGCGATAGCCTGCATGAGACCGTGGCCTTGCATTGGCTTATCGGCATACATGGTGTGCAGGCAGGGCGCATCGAAACCGGTCAGCCACATGTCGCGCACGATCACGATCTTGAACGGGTCCTTGGGATCTTTGAACCGGTTCGCCAGCTTGCGGCGTTTCTCTTTGTTGCCAATGTGCCGCTGCCAGTCGGGGCCGTCTTCGGCGCTGCCGGTCATCACAACCTTCAAGGTCTCCGCGTTCCATTCGGGCCGCAGCTTGATGAGCGCATTGAAGAGATCGACGCAGATGCGGCGGCTCATGCAGACGATCATCGCCTTGCCATCCAGTGCCTCCACGCGCTTCTCGAAATGTGTCACCAGATCGGCAGCGATGAGCGCGATGCGTTTCGGGTCGCCCACCAGCGCCTCCAGCGCTGCCCACTTCGACTTGAGCTTTTCCTTCCTGGTCAGCTCCTCGCCTTCGGTGATTTCCTCGAACTCCGCGTCCAGCTTCGGCAACTCGACGGCATTCAGCGCCAGCTTGGCTATGCGACTCTCGTAATAGATCGGCTTCGTCGCCTCATCCGCCACGGCGCGCTGGATGTCGTAGATGGAAATGTAATCACCAAACACCGTGCGGGTGTTGGCGTCGGTCTTCTCGATAGGCGTACCGGTGAAGCCGATAAACGACGCATTCGGCAACGCATCGCGCAGGTTGCTGGCGAAGCCGTAGGACATTTCGCCTTTCTCATTCACCCCGCCCACCGAATCCATATTGGGAGCGGTGCGCTTCGTCGGCGATGACGACGATGTTCCGGCGCCCGCTCAGTGCAGGCATCTGGCCGCCGCCTTCGGGCATGAACTTGTGGATGGTGGTGAAAACCACGCCACCGCTCGCGCGTTTGAGCAGTTCCGCCAAATGTTCGCGGCTGTCTGCCTGCACGGGAATCTGCCCGAGGATATCGTGGCAGCGCTGGAACTGACCGAAGAGCTGGTCGTCGAGATCGTTGCGGTCGGTCAGCACCACCAGCGTCGGGTTCTGCATCGCTCGTTCGCGGATTACGCGCGCGGCGAAGAACAACATGGTGAAACTCTTGCCACTGCCCTGCGTGTGCCAGACCACGCCGGCGCGGCGGTCGCCGGGTTGGCCGCCGTGCATCCGCCCCGCCCAATAGCGGCCGGAGTTTTCGCGCACCATACCCGCGTTGTTCATGCCGCTGGCACGCACGGTTTCTTCCACGGCTGCATTCACGGCATGGAATTGGTGATAACCCGAGATGATCTTGTGCAGCTTGCCGGTTTCCGCGTCTTCCTCGAAGACGATGAAATGCTGCAGCAGATCGAGGAACCGCTGACGGTCGAACACCCCGCGTATCAGCGTCTCCAACTCCAACGCGCTCTTCGGCGCCTCGCCTGCGCCGTCAATCGTGCGCCAGACCTTGAACCATTCCTGGTTCGCCGTGAGCGAACCGATGCGCGCTTGCAGGGCGTCGCTCACCACCAGCGTCGCATTGTAATGCAGCAGGCTCGGCACCTCCGCCTTGTAGGTTTGAAGCTGCGCGTAGGCACTCCAGATCGTCGCCTCCTCGTCGGCGGCGTTCTTCAGCTCGATCAGGGCCAGCGGCAGACCGTTGACGAAGACAATCACATCGGGACGACGGTTTATGCCCCCGCTTCCAATCACCGTGAACTGGTTCACCGCAAACCAATCGTTTGCCCTCATGTCGGCGAAATCCACCAGCCGCGCTTTGTCGCCTTTGATCGAGCCGTCGGGCCGCGCGTATTCCACATCGGCCCCGTCGCGCAACATGCGATGGAAGGCCCGGTTCGTCTGCACCAGCGAACCGCTTGCGACCCGCAGCACCTTACGCAACGCATCCTCCCGCGCTTCGTCGGGGATGGCCGGATTCAAGCGCCGGATGGCTTCGCGCAAGCGCCCCACCAGCACCACCTCACCAAACGAATCCCGCTCCGCCGCCGGCTCACCGAGCGCAAGCTGCGTTCCATGCCCGACCGCATAGCCCAACTCCCGGAACCATGCCAGGGCCGCATCTTCGACAGTGGACTCGTTGAGGCTCATGCTTTCGGTACTTTGCGCTTCTTTGGTCGCGGCAGCTTCTTCAATTCCTGCGCCGCCTTTTCAAACTCCGCATCCACGCGCTGCGGTTGAGCACGCGTCCGATACCGGGCATACCCCACGCCGCCTTTGGCAGATCGGGACTCCCGGCGTGATCCAGGCTGCGCCCCGAGATTCAGCCTCTATCCAGCCGTGCCCCGCATGCTCTCCGCTCCGCCTGCAGCTCTGCGTATTGGCGATGTAGAGATTCACGATGCGGTTGAGCAGTAGCCTTCCTCTGTGAGATAGTTCTTCGCCACGGCTACGTCATCCTTCCGCACGATGCCACCGCGCGTCGTTTGCAGTCCCATGAAGGGTTTCGCCGCGTCCGCTCGCTCGGCGATGACTTCGGCGGCGGTGTGTCCGTGCGTGGCCCAGTGCATTTTGTTCTGCACCGCAGCGAAGAACCGTTGCGACTGCTCCGCGTCCGGCGTGTAGTCCACACTCGTCGCGTAAATATCGAGCACCTTCTGGTAAAAGCGCCGTTCCGATGACCGGATGTCGCGGATCCGTTCCAGCAGCTCGTCGAAATAGTCCTTCTGCCCCTTTCCCGGCGGGTTTTTGAGGCGCTCGTCGTCCATGGTGAAGCCTTTCACCAGATATTCGTTCAAGCGCGCCGTAGCCCACTGGCGGAACTGCGTGCCGCGATGACTGCGGACACGGAAACCGACGGCCAGAATGACAGGCAGGCTGTAATGCAGAACCGGGCGGGAAACCTGCCGGGAACCCTCCAATCGAACCATTAAGTGGGACTTAATAGTTGCCTCCGCCGTCAACTCGTCCTCCGCGTAGATCGCCTTCAGATGCAGGGTGATGTTCGGGACCGTCGTCTGGAACAGCTCGGCAATCTGGGCCTGCGTCAACCACAACGTCTCGTCCTCGAAACGACACTGAACCCGCGTGCGGCCATCCTCCGTCTGGTAGAGGATGATTTCCGGACCGGGGCAAAGGTTCGCCGCTCATGGTGTTCCCCCGTTCAAATCGAACTGTTCGATCGTTCCGAATAGTTGCCCACGCCTCCGCTCCTCTCACCTTCGGAGAGATCGGGTGAGGGTTGTCGCAGGCAGTGGCCGGGTTCAGCCGCCGGATGGCCTCGCGCTTCTCCTTCTCCCGCTGGGAGAAGACCGGGATGAGGCTTTGAGCGCAGCGAAATTGCACCAGCTCACCAAACGAATCCCGCGCCGTCGCCGGTTCACCGGGCGCGAGCTGCGGCCCGTGGCCGATCGCATAGCCCGGCTCCTGGAACCATGCCAGGGCCGCATCTTCGACGGTGGATTCGGTGAGGCTCATTATCTATGAAGACTGATGCACCGTTTCAAAGTCCGAGAGGAACGTCGTGATTTGATGAAAAAGCTCGGATGCGTTCTTGCCAGACGCACGTTCGGCCAAGTCCTCGACGACAAAGGAAAACTCTAGTCCACGCCGAGGATTCAAAATCGTGACGCTTTCAATTTCATATTGGGAAGAACGATAGTTCAGAGCGCAGTAGGCCAAGACCTGGCGAATATCTGCGCTTCTCAGGTTTCGGTCCACCATTTTCAGTTCGCACAGAGATTTCCTAGCCAGAATATCGCCGAAGCAGGAGTCTAGGATGCCGCAGCCCTTAAACCTCGGCTGAATCACTATGGATTCAAGCGGGTCCACAAAGTAGGTTTCCAAACGTGAAGCTAGGTCAATTGCCTCGCTCGTTGGCAGCTGAGAACTGTGCAACCGCGGAGCCGTCTCGCGCCGCAAACCAAAAACCCTACCCTTCGCGCCTTCCTCGATGTGCCGAATAAGTGCCGCGTCTTCCAGCAGGTCAACTATGGGCATATTCACCTTCAGTGACTCGCGAATAAGCCAAAAGCAGTTTCGGCAATTACGTCGTTGTTCGAGTTGTCTCCTGAACCAGCTAAAGGCTTCATCCACTCACGACGACAGCCCCGCATTGCAGTCCCGCTGAGGTTCAACTCGCCAATCGCTTGGGGAGTGAGAAACGGAAGCGTCTCAGCCCAGAAACCGGAAAACTCACTCGCAAATTGTTTCTCGAGAAATCATAGCGGCGCACCTGGGTTCTTGTTGAAGCGGTCAGCGAACCACTGGCGGACGACGACTTCACCGGGGTCGAAGGAGTCATCATTATGCTTGCGCCAGTGTTTCCCCTCGTCGGTCAGAAGGTAGGGCCGACCTGAACGCGCGACGCTCCCACTTGGAGAGCGCCTTGAAGTGCTTCTTCAGGTCGGTGAGCGAATGGTTATGACGCCAAGCAATCCACGCCAGGATGATCTCGCGGCGAACAAGTGGGTTCGTGTTGGACCTGAAAAGTTTGACCAGGAGTGTCTCGGTCTGCTGCGAACACCGCCGCCGGAGCACTTGGACCAAATACGCCAGGTTCAGGTCAATTTTGATGATGTAACTGCCCTTTTCAACTAGCCCGAGCAAAGCATCATCAACAAGGTCTTGTGTGGCGGAATCAAGGTCGAGGTAGAGGCCCCGCAACACTGTCATCAGGCGTGAGAAGACTGGTGCCAGCGTATGCAAGTTATCAGGCTTGAGGAGCGACGAAAGAATGCTCTTCCGCTGTTCAGGTTCTAGGACACGAAGAGCGGAAATTGCCTGCTTGGTTATGGTCGGGTCGATTCTGGTCTTATCCAACTCTCTGCCGAGGATGCCAGCAATGTCCACCTGCGAGACTTGCTTCTTGAGCTTCTCGTAATCGTCCACGCGCGTGTCGGAATAAGGGTCAAAATGGATGGCGAGCCGCAGAAGTTTTTCTTCTTCCGTGACGTTCTCTTCCTCCGCTTGATTGAACTTCATCAGCAGCTTTGTTTCGTCCATGAATTCCTTAGCCGTTAGGATTCTTGTCTTGGTCTTTTTGAAGTGACAGACCTTCGTTGAAGAGTTTTTCCGAAAGGAAAATCAAACGTTGGTAGGCCTCTTCCTTCGAGTCACAGAAGATTCGGTAGTCATCGACGAAGCGGCAAAAGCGAATGCCTTCTCCGCGAAGGAGTTTGTCGACGCTATTGAGCGAAATTTCAGCGAGCAGACGGGACGCGGGGCCGCCAACAGGCAGCCCGTAGGACACGGTGCCTGAGAACACCTGCAAGACCTCGACGATCCGCTTTACCACATCTGGCTTCACATTGAGCCACTTCAGCGCGTTCTCAACCCGATGGTGATAGATGCGCGAATAGAAATCCGAAATGTCACAGAGAATCACATAGGGGATTCGTTTGCGTCTTCGGGAGCGTCTTCTTTAGCCGCCTTTCGAGCGGACTTCCGCTCCGTCGCTTTCTTCACAGCTTCCTCTGCTACTTCGTAGCTCGTCTGCGTGAAGCCACGCCAATTGACGTTCTCGTCAAAATGCGGCCGTCGGCTTTTGGCTTAATGAAGCGGTAGGAAAAGACAGACTTCTCCGAGACTGGGATTCGTGCCTGCTCGATGGCTGAACCCATCTCAATAACCAGCGCGAGGTAGTACGCATTCCAAAGGGGGTCGATCTGTGTGGCCCATCGAAAACCTGTGTAGCCGACAGGTGCGAGGGTGTTGATGTTATCGGGCGGATTCTTGGCGAGTTCAGCATCGAAGCCGGCATGCAACTGCTCCAGTGCGTTTTGCAGGAGCTCTGGCTTATCGTGGAAAATATGCTGCTCGAACGGGAACGGAAAATGTCCGTATCGCCGAAGGTGGCAATGTTCTGAATCGCCGCCTTGAACGACGGGGCTATCTTCGGCGGCTGCGGTGCAGGCGCTTTGCCCGCTGCGGTTGATGCCGCATTGACAGGCTTGGTAGGTTTAGCCGAGGCAGGTTTTGAAGGTGATGACTTCTTCATGGCTGTAGAACTTCATTGCCGACAGAAATCTCCCCGCTCAGCAGCTTGGCAGCAGCGTGTCGCGCAGGGTGGCAGGTGCGGGATTGAGCACGGTTTGCGTTTATCTTGGCGAGCCGGCCGCAATAGGCGAAGGTTCCCAGCAAATGTGGAATAACCCTGGCTTTTGAAAGCATTCCCAAACCTAGGTTCCTTGCACGGCATGAACAATGTTGTGATGCAGCTCTTCCCGAAAAGCCTCATGCCTCATCGTAAGAACTAAGAAACCAGATGGAATCTCGGGATCTGGCCGAATGATGGCCACTGCCTGATTAGTGTTTGCCGGCAAAATCCAGTCTTCTGCCAGTGCTATCCGGCCAATCGTTCCGGCAATTGTGAGAGAAGATCATCCACTTTCAGAATCGACCGCTTCAATACGCCCGTATGAACAGATGCCGGAATCAGGGTCAACTTTGATTGTAGGATAGAACCGTCGTCATCAATCGAGTTCACCCGGACATAGCTAATCGGGCAATCGGCAGCCGGTGCCGCGTTTATGTCGTCTTGTGTGGGCGTTGTTCCCTTGGTGATCAAAGAAGTGAGGTTTGATAGCGGCTTCACTCCCCATCCGTGCGGTATGGGGCCGAGAGCTGAGTCTTGGAAGCTAGCGGGGAAAGAGGGCGGCAGTAGCGGGGTCGAGGCCGGCGGGCGGGCGGCAATCGAGTTTGGCGCGGACGGGGTCGAAATCAACAAACCAGCTTTGGAACAGCGCCCGCGCCATTGCCGCCAGCGTCGCGTTCATCCGCCGGTTCAACTCGATCTTGTTGTCCAGCACGTCGAGAATGTCGACCAACGTCATTTCCTCGCCTCTGGGTCGCGGGATTGGAAACGCCAGAAAGTCTTCTCGCGACAAAGCCAAATTGGTCGTTCCGATGGCATGAGCACGGCAATACTCACGATACACTGGAGTGCGCAGTAGCCAATAAACGTAAAGAAGGAATATCGTCCCGAACCTGTCCGTTTTGGTGTGTCCTGAGCTACGCGGCGCTGAGACAATATGCGGCGGCACGCGCGCAATGGCTCCAAGCAGTTCAGCATCTTGAGTCACGTCCTTCAGCGACACGAAGATGTCGCCAGGGAGGAGGGTCAGCTTGGTGGGACACTCACCACCATACGTTTTCAGGTTATCGTCGCGAAATCCACCGTTGCGCTTGATTGAAGCGAGTCCGAGGAGAACTGGTCCGGGTCGCCCGAGCAATGCGCTCTGGTAGGTCGTTCCTCGCGTGAGAGAAACGAGGTCGCCGAGAACAACGTCGTGGTTCTCACCCGCCATACCCCAGCCCCTCAGGTTTGCTTGGATGGCCTGCTCCAGTTTCGCGGACTCGGCGAACTGGGCGCGCAGTTCGGCGACGAGGCGCGGCATTTTTTCTTCGAACGGTTCGCCGTCGTCCGCAACTTCCTCGGCACCGACGTAGCGGCCGGGCGTGAGGACGTGACCGTGCGCAGCGATTTCGGCGGTGGTGGCGGATTTGCAGAAGCCGGCGACGTCGGCGTAGCCGGATTTTCACGGCCCTTCCAGCGGGAGAGGGAGGTCGCCCCCCCTCCCCCCCCTCCCCCCCCCCCGCCGACCCCGCCAGGCGTGGTAGGTGGAGACGATCTTCTGGAGGTCAGCGTCGGTCAGCTCGCGGTGGACGCGGTCGATGAGCGTGCCCATCTTGCGGGCGTCGATGAAGAGCGTATGTTTGCGACGGTCGCGGAAGCCGCGCTTCGCGTCAGCGCTCTTGTTCTTCGCGAGAAACCAGAGGCAGACGGGAATCTGCGTGCTGTAGAAGAGCTGGCCGGGGAGCGCGACCATGCAGTCCACGAGGTCGGCTTCGATGAGTTTTTGCCGGATTTCGCCCTCGCCGGATTGGTTCGACGACATGCTGCCGTTGGCGAGGACGAAGCCGGCCATGCCGTTCGGCGCGAGGTGGTGGATGAAGTGCTGCACCCACGCAAAGTTGGCGTTGCCCCTGGGGGGGACGCCGTACTGCCAGCGGATGTCGTCGTCCTTTCTGAACCAGTCGGAGTCGTTGAAGGGCGGGTTGGCGATGACGTAGTCGGCGCGGAGGTCGGGATGGAGTCGGGCGGCGGAAGGTGTCGGCGTTTTCGGGGCCGAAGTCGGCCTCGATGCCGCGCAGGGCCAGGTTCATGATGGCCAGGCGGCGCGTGGTGGGGTTGCTCTCCTGCCCGTAGATCGCGATGTCGCCCAGCTGGCCGCCGTGGGATTCGACGAACTTCTCCGACTGCACGAACATGCCGCCAGAGCCGCAGGCGGGGTCGTAGATCCGGCCTTTGTAGGGGGCGAGCATCTCCACGAGGAGGCGCACGACGCAGGACGGGGTGTAGAACTGGCCGCCGTTCTTGCCCTCGGCGCTGGCGAACTGGGTGAGGAAGTATTCGAAGACGCGGCCGAGGAGATCCTTGGAGCGGCTGGCGACATCGGCGAGCTGGATGGAGCCGATGAGGTCGATGAGTTCGCCGAGGCGGTGTTTGTCGAGGTCGGCGCGGCCGTAGTTCTTGTTGAGCGCGCCTTTGAGGCGTGGGTTGTCGCGTTCGAGCGCAACCATCGCGTCGTCCACGTCCTTGCCGATGCCCGGGAGCTTGGCGTAGGCTTGGAGGTGGGCCCAGCGGGCTTCCTTCGGCACCCAGAAGATATTGGCGGCGAGGTATTCGTCCTTGTCCTCGGGATTGGCCCCGGCAAAATCTCCCTCACCGGCGACGAGCTTGGCGTGGTGTTCGTCGAAGGTGTCGGAGATGTATTTGAGGAAGATGAGGCCGAGGACGACGTGCTTGTATTCCGCCGCGTCCATGTTGTTGCGCAGCTTGTCGGCGGCGAGCCAGAGCTTGGCCTCGAAGCCGAGGTTGGCCGAGGAATCTTTGCTGGTGGTCGGTGACTTCTTCTTGGCTGCCATCGAAATTCCTTTTTCCATTTGGGCTTCGGTGAATTCCTGCATCGACTGGACCATGCGGGCTCAGATGCGTGGCGGAAGGCCTAAAGCCTGACACTTACTGTACGAGGTTTCCCCACTCCCACTCGTGCTCGAGTCAGCGATTGCCATGCCTGCTTAACCCCGTCATCGGTTGACCTGCGTAACATAGCGCATCTCGAGTGGCACCTTCGGGCTGGCGTGGATCGAATCGGGTTCCCGGCATTTTTGCGGCTCGTCGGTTTGGATCGCGCTTCGATTCTGTGCCGCTGGTCTGTCCGGTCACTTTCGAACTGGCTGGAAGTTGAGCGGATGGCTCCCGTACCGTCACCGCACCGGGAGACGTCCTTGAGTGTGCCGAGCTCATACAGGCGTCGCCTCGCCAATGACGGGCTCTCGGAAACGCACCGACAGCGCCTTCGGCGTCACCACAACCACGGGAAGGCCGACAAGCTGCATTGACTCTTGCCGACTTGCGGCAATGTCCATCAGCGATGGTTTGGCGGTTGGGTCAACGAACATATCCAGATCACTTCCATCGTGATCCTCGTTGTGCAAAACGGAGCCAAATACCCGCGGGTTTCGAGCGCCATGGGCTTCCACAGCCCTCCGAACTGCTGCGCGATGATGAAAGAGAGCAGTCTTGGGTTTGAAGTCGGAGCAAGGCTCATCCGGTTCAGAATGACTGCCCTGCAGGGAGCTTTCGGCGCTCTACGTTGCGCTGAAACGGGTTCAAGGAGTGGCGAAATCCATAAGAAATAGAATCGGTGTCGGTGTCGGT
Source organism: Ahniella sp. (assembly GCA_016712105.1). GTDB lineage: Bacteria > Pseudomonadota > Gammaproteobacteria > Xanthomonadales > Ahniellaceae > Ahniella. The sequence goes on along the minus strand of JADJRU010000031.1, from coordinate 12,172 downwards.
GTCGGTGTCGGTGTCGGTGTCGGCGGCGCAGAGCAGAGTCTGGAACGCCCGCTGCCCCGTCAGCCCGCCTGCCTGCTGGGTTCCGTTCAACACTCTGCTCAACGCATCAAACGTCGAAATCCCATTCAGAAACATGATGCGGCCGAGGTGCCCGATCGCCAACTCGTCGGGCATAGGCTTGCAGATGATCGCGATCGGCCTCGCGACGGTTGAATATCTGGGGTGGCTGCGTCTGCGCCTGGCTCTCACCAGACGAGGAGCAACCCATGCCGCCTCCCGCGACAGACTTCATTATTAGAGACAGACTTTATTCATTGATTTCAATCCCACAGTTTGTTGTTTCGGGTTATTCGACCGTCACACTCTTCGCCAGATTCCGAGGCTGATCGACGTCGGTGCCCTTGAGCACGGCGACGTGGTAACTCAGCAACTGCAGCGGGATGGTGAACACGATCGGCGAGATGAGTTCGCCACAGGGTTCAAGTTCGAGCAGGGTTTCCTGCGGATGGGTGATGCCACGGCTCACGCTTCGGTCTGCGAAGACGATGAGTTGGCCGCCGCGCGCGCGCACTTCCTCGATGTTGCTCTTCAGCTTTTCCAGTAGATGGTCATTGGGTGCGACCGCGATGACGGGCATGTCTTCGTCGACAAGTGCCAGCGGGCCGTGTTTGAGTTCACCGGCCGGATACGCTTCGGCGTGGATGTAGGAAATTTCCTTGAGCTTCAGCGCCCCTTCCATGGCGATCGGGAACTGCCTGCCGCGACCGAGGAACAGCGCGTGGTGCTTGTTCGCGAATCGTTCGGCGAGCACCCGGATCTGACCATCAAGCTTGAGGGCATCGGCAACCGCTTGCGGCAAGTGTTCAAGCTGCGCGACGCCGTCGCGGTAGCGTGTGTCATCGAGGCCGTGATGGCGACCGAGTTCGAGCGCGAGCATCAGCAGCGCCGTCAACTGCGTGACGAAGGCCTTCGTCGACGCCACACCGATTTCCCGGACCGGCGCGGGTCATCAGGCTCAGCGCGGATTCGCGCACGAGTGAAGATTCCGGCACATTGCAGATGGCCAGTTCCGCCATGTAGCCGGAGTGTCTTCGCCATTCTCAGCGCAGCGAGCGTGTCGGCTGTTTCGCCGGACTGCGACACGGTGACCAGCAACGTGTTCGGGATCACCACCGGATCGCGATAACGGTATTCGCTCGCGATCTCGACCGACACCGGAATCCGCGCCAGGGCTTCGATCCAGTATTTGGCCACCATCGATGCGTGGTAACTCGATCCGCAGGCGACCAGTTGTACGGCCTGCGTTCGACTGAGCAGTTGGGCGGCGTCAGGTCCAAAAATCGCGGTGAGGATCCGGCCGTCGAGCAAGCGGCCTTCGAGCGTGTCGGCAACTGACACCGGCTGCTCGTGGATTTCCTTCAGCATGTAGTGGCGGTATTCACCGCGCTCCACTGCATCGGCGGAGAAATGGGCTTCCTTGACCTTGCGGATCTGTTCGCGGCCTTCGAGATCGAACACCCGCGCGTGATCCACCGTGATTTCGGCGACATCACCCTCTTCGAGATACACGAAACGACGCGTGATCGGCAGCAGCGCGTGGATATCCGAGGCGATGTAGTGCTCGCCGTCGCCGAGGCCCATCACCATCGGGCTGCCCCGACGTGCGCCGATGACCCGACCATCGTCTTTCAGTGACAACACCGCGATCGCGTAGGCGCCATGCAAACGGCGAGCGACGGTGAGCACTGCTTCCAGCAAATCCTTGCCGGCCGCTTTTTCCGCATGCACCAGATGGGCAATCACTTCCGTGTCGGTTTCCGACGTGAACGTGTAACCCTTCGCGCGCAATTCCTCGCGCAACTCGGCATGGTTTTCGATGATGCCGTTGTGGACCACGGCGATTTCGTCGTTCGACGTCATCGGGTGGGCGTTCCGCTCGGCCGGCACACCATGGGTGGCCCAGCGCGTGTGCGCGATGCCGGTGTGCCCCTGGACCGGGCTACCCGACTGCAACTGTTCGAGCTCGGCCACTTTGCCTTTGGCGCGCAGACGTTTGAGCCCGTCGGTCGTGATCAGGGCGATGCCTGCCGAGTCGTACCCGCGGTATTCCAGAGCCTTGAGGCCACTGATGAGATTGGCGACCACGTCGCGCTTGGCGGCAATTCCAACGATTCCACACATGTATTCGGATTCCAAAGCGATCGGACGGATCGCGGCAAGGTGCGCAGTTTAGCGGCTCGGATCGGGCCAAATCAGGGCGGTGGCAGGGCCGACCGGAGTCAAAGGTGTTAACACGCCGTTGAAAAACGCCATCGTGGCGTTTTTCAACGACGCGAGTCCGGTACACGCCCGGACTCGCTCACGACGAATCAATCACTTGCGTGATTGATTCGCGGGCGCGCCATCCATGGCGCACACAAACAGGCTGTTTCTCAACAGCCTGTTGTTTGGACGTTCGATCTGCACCGGGAAACCTCGGTTTATGGCGCCTCCGGGCGTTTGTCGGCAGAATGGCCGGCCCTGTCGAACCGTCAAACCACCCGTGTCCCAGAAGACGCCTGCCCAGAAGCTGCCGGCCACCGAGCCTTACGCCGAACACACGCCGCTGATGCGGCAGTTTTTCCGTGCGAAGGCCGAACACCCGGACCTACTGATGTTCTTCCGCATGGGCGACTTCTACGAGTTGTTCTACGACGATGCGCGCAAGGCGGCTCGTTTGCTCGACGTGACGCTGACGCAGCGCGGCCAGTCGGCGGGCCAGCCGATTCCGATGGCGGGTGTGCCGGTGCACGCTCTGGAACCTTATCTCGCCAAACTTGTGCGCCTGGGCGAGTCGATCGCGATCTGCGAGCAGATTGGTGACCCAGCCACGAGCAAGGGCCTGGTCGAGCGCAAGGTGGTACGGGTACTGACCCCCGGCACGATCACCGACGAAGCCTTGCTGGATGAACGCCGCGATCTTTGGCTCGCTGCGCTGACCTCGCGCAACGGCCGCCATGGCTTGGCTTATGCCGATCTGGCCGGTGGCCGGTTTGTCCTGGCTGAACACGACAGTGATGTGGCGCTGCTTGCCGAACTCGCCCGACTGAATCCGGCGGAGCTGCTGATTGACGAGTCGGCGATCCTGCCCGACCTCAAGTCTTACAACCCACGCAAACGGCCACCCTGGCATTTTGATGCCGAAGCCAGTGAGCGGGCGCTAACGGAGTTCTTCAAGACGCGCGACCTGCGCGGTTTTGGTTGTGCCGAACAGCGCCTTGCCTTGGCGTCTGCGGGCGCACTGCTCACCTACATCAAGGAAACACAACGGACCCAGTTGCCGCATTTTTCCCGGCTGTCCGTGGAATCGGCCGACGAGACCATCGCGATGGACGCGGCGACGCGTCGTAACCTGGAAATCGACACCCATGCCAGCGGCCGAACCCAGCACACCGTGTTTGGAGTCGTCGACGCGGCCGTAACGCCGATGGGGGCTCGCCTGCTGCGGCGATGGCTGCACCGCCCCTTGCGCACCCATTCGGTACTGCGTGCGCGCCAGCAGGCGATCCAGTGCCTGATCGACCGGCAGGCTCTGGAACCGCTGCGGGATCTGCTTCGTGGCATTGGTGATACCGAACGTATTCTGGCGCGTGTGGCCCTGCGATCGGCACGGCCGCGTGACCTGGCCGGACTCCGCGGCGCGCTGAACCGTGCGCCCCAATTCGCGGAGCAACTGGCCGATCTGCAATGCCCGCGATTGACCGAGCTGTGCCAGCAACTCGGGGACCACGCCGAACTCGCACAATGGTTGAACGGCGCACTCGTTGACGAGCCACCGGTGCTGGCACGAGACGGCGGCGTGATCCGATCCGGCTTCGATGCCGAACTGGATGAACTGCGTGAGTTGTCGACGAACGCCGATGGATTCCTCGTGGATCTGGAAACCCGCGAACGCGAGGTGACTGGCATCAGTACCTTGCGAGTCGCGTACAACCGCGTCCACGGCTACTACATCGAAATCACGAACAGCCAGGCCGGCAAGGTGCCCACGCACTACACACGCCGACAGACAGTCAAAGGCGCCGAGCGATACATCACCGAGGAACTCAAACATTTCGAGGACAAGGTGCTGTCGGCTCGCGAGCGCTCGCTGATGCGCGAGAAGGCCTTGCTGGAGCAGGTGTTCGATCGCCTGGTGGCCGAGGTCGAAGCGCTGAAGCAAGCCAGTCAGGCATTTGCCGAAATCGACGTCCTGGCGGCATTGGCCGAACGGGCCGAGCGATTGAACTGGGCTTGCCCGGAACTGAGTGACGAGCCGGGTATCGAGATCCGCCGTGGACGCCACCCGGTCGTCGAGGCCGTACGCGAAGATCCGTTCGGAACCCAATGACACCGTGTTGACGCCCGACCGCCGGATGCTCGTCATCACCGGCCCGAACATGGGCGGCAAGAGCACCTACATGCGCCAGACCTGCCTGATTGTGCTGCTGGCGTCGATCGGCAGTTTTGTGCCGGCGAGCTCGGCACGCATCGGGCCGATCGATCGCATGTTCACGCGGATTGGCTCAGGCGACGATCTGGCCGCCGGGCAATCGACGTTCATGGTCGAAATGAGTGAAACCGCGAACATCCTGCACAACGCCACCGAACACAGTCTCGTGCTGATGGATGAAGTGGGCCGCGGCACCTCGACGTATGACGGCCTCGCACTGGCCCATGCTTCTGCCGTGCAACTCGCCACCGTCAATCGTGCCTACACACTTTTTGCCACGCACTATTTCGAACTCACGGCATTGGCGCAGGAACTCGAAGGGGTAGCGAACGTCCATCTGGATGCCGTCGAACACGGCGAGGAACTGGTGTTCCTGCATGCGGTGAAAGACGGCCCGGCTGATCGCAGTTTCGGATTGGCGGTCGCTGCGCTCGCGGGTGTGCCACGGCCGGTCATCCAGGCCGCCCGCGCGAAGCTCGCCTCACTCGAAGCAAGACGAGATCAGGAACAGGCCGCAAACGGCTTCGTCGAAGCCACGCGCATCGACTCCTCTGCGCCGTCGCCGCATCAGTTCTCGTTGTTCGACCGCACGGCCCCGGCGCTCGATGCGCTCAAGGCCATTGATCCGGATGCGATGAGTCCGCGTGAAGCGCTGGAGGCTTTGTATCGGCTGAAGGCTCTGTTGTTGGCGTAAAGCTTCAACAAACCCGTTCTCGACGTTCGATCCCGAATGGGGCGAAACCAAGTGATTCAGTGATTTGTCCCAATCCGGTGCCGTTGCCCGGTGCCATTGCCCGGTGCCGTTGCCCGGTGCCGTTGCCCGGTGCCGTTGCCCGGTGCCGTTGCCCGGAACCGACACCCAAAACCGTCATTCCCGCGCAAGCGGGAATCCACTGGTTCGCGGCCAGCGGTGGATTCCCGCTTGCGCGGGAATGACGGACTTTGTGGAGACCCTCAATACCGAGCCAAGGGCGACACCGGGCTTGGTGAGTGAATCAGCCTACCGACAAGCGCGGTCAGCACTGCGGCAATAGAAGTCGTCAGACACCAAAAGGCGCCACGCCGATCAGGCGCACGTGCAACACGAACGCAAACAGCGCGAAGGCGCCGATACCGGCGAGGACAGTCAGCACCGTCATGGCCGCCTTCGGTTGAACCTCGACACGCCCGCGCCGACGTGCGCTGCGGAACGTGATGATGGCCCACAGCAGGAACGCGGAACAAAGCACAATGGTGTGCAGCCAGCCGACCATCAGCAGGTGCGCAAACGCCCACAACTTCGTGCCGAGGAGCATGGGGTGCTGCAGCTTGGCCTTGATGTGGTTGTTCGGCACAAAACTGGCGGCCAGGAATATGAAGGCGACCAGCAGCAGCAAGGAGCCGATATGGCGCATGGCCGATGGTGGCATCCACACCAGTTCCGGCGACTGCCGGGCCAATCCGTAGCCGTAGTTCAGAAACACAAAAAAGAGGAGTGAACCCAAGAGGTGCAGACCGCGCCAGTTCGCGGCGCCCATCGACGCAATCCGCGCCTCACGCCACTGCGGTGCGACCACTCGGATCGAGTGCATCATGAGGAATCCGGCCAATCCAATACACATCACTAACATGGGCTTCTCCGTCGGGTGCGCCAGTATATGGCTTCAACCGCGATGCGAAGTTGCCTGGACGGTGCAAGCCCTCCCCGGTGTTCGGGGAGGGTTGGGAGGGGTTTAGGCAAACACTTCGCCCTTGCGCTTCGCAAAGCGAAGTGCAAGGAGCGGTGGTCTCAACCGGTCGATGCGTTGTGTTGCATCGACCGGTTGAGACCGCCGGTGCTAGGCCGGCGGTTCCCGCGTCATCTTGAGTGCCATCCAGCCGACCAGCACGGCAGCGATCATCAGCAGTGACCACAGCAACCAAGGTTTGTAGTCTTCTTTTGGCAGGGGCTTCTCGACCGGCTTGAACGCCAGCGTGCCGGTCCATTCGCCGCGCGCACCCACCGTCGCGTCCGCAGGATGCCAATCGGCACCGAGCTGATTGCGAACATCCTCGACCATGTCACGCACCGGGTACAAGGCGCGCAGGTGGGTGTCGCTGCCGGCCAGCAAGGTCAATCGGGCCGGGCCACGTTGCGAGAACACCGTGAGGTCTGGCCGGTACGCCAGGTTCAGTTCCGGCGGGTGCTGCGGCGGCGGCTCGATCTGGATCCGGAAGCGCCGTGCGCGCTGCTCGTCGAAGGCGATCTGGTCACGTGCGAAACGGGCATCGTCGAGTGCGATGTCATAAGCCGTAAGAGTGCCGATGCCCCGCCAGTAACCCTCCGGGGTCAACGCCATCATCTGTACTTTGCCAACCACATCCTTGCCCAGTTTGATGCGCAGCTGATGCCATGGTGCCGGTCCGCCGCTGTCGAATTCGAAATGGTCGTGCTGGTTATGTGGCGGTTTGAGCGGCAACAGTCGTGCCGACTCCCAGCGCACTGGCACGGGCTCTTCCCAGTCGTATTCAGCCAGCACTTGACGCACGGTAACGCTCGCGGGCACCGGGCTGAGCATCAGCTCGAATTCACGCGTGCGCACCGGTTCGAGCACCAGGCGCACTTCGCCGGACGAACTCGCCGAATCGAAGCGGCTCGCCACTTCCTTGAGGTGGACCCATGGCCCTTCATCGGCTTGCGATTCAACACCTTCCGCCTGACGGATACGGAAGCTCGCATCGGCCGGCAATTCACGACTGTGCTCGTAGATGATCCGCAAGGCGCGGATCGGCAACACATCGGTTTGCCGGGTCTGCGCCACGACGCGAATGCGGGTGCGCTCGGATGGATAAGGCTCGCCTTCGGCCAAAGCCTGCGCACTCTGGTGGACCACCAGCATCGGCGCCGGTAGTTGCAGCCAAGGGCGCAACGGTGCCTCTGGCAGGATGGCCAGCGGCACCGAGTAACCCTGTTCGTCGATCAGTTCCAGATCCCGCAAGTCGTCCCGCTGCAGCACTGGATACAGATCAGCCGGCAAGCGGAACTGATGCAGGCTGTCTGTCCCGGTGACAGTGACTGGCCATGCGTAACGGTAGGACGACGCGTCGGCGCGTTCACGCGGCGCGGTGTCGGTTGCCGGAACGTTGACCTCGACAGCACCCGCCAGCGACTGCAAGCCGAGCAGCACGAAGGCGGCCGATGCCATCAGCGGCTTGTTCATGGCTGCGGCTCCGGGCCGGTCCCTTCATCCCCATCACCCGCCGAATTTGCTGCAGCCGGCGGCATCGGCGCGAAGTAACCGACAGCGACGAACAACACACCGACCGTCAGCAGCGAGACGATACCGGGCAAGGTTCCCAGCAATCGCATATCGACCAGCAGCAGTTTCAATACGACCACACCGAGCACACTGGCGCCGGCAACCCACAGGGCCCGACGACGACGCGCGGCACCGAGCAACATGCCTGCGATGCCGAGCACCGTCCAGACAATCGACAACGCGGCATTCGGCAAGGCGTGCGTCAGCATCTCCACGGACCAGGTTTCGTTGCCATAGTGATGGCTGGCACGCAGGGTCATCAGCGTGATCAGGCCGAATGCGGCGAAGCCCATCAGGACAGTGAACATCGATTTCACCTCCTGAGCCTCCCCGATCTGACGGCTCCAGCGCCACAGCAGCAACAGCCCGAGCCATTGCATCAGTTCGCCCGGGTTCAGCAGCGGCACGAACGGCAACGGTCGCGTATCGCCACTGCTGAAAGCCAGCACCGCCAAGCCCAGGCACACCATGGCCAGCATCGGCACCTGCAGGCGTTGTCGGTAGTGATCCAACTGCGCCTGCAGCGGCATCCCGACCCAATCCTGCCGGTACAGCAGAAGCGAAGTGCCGATCAGGACCGGCAAGCCGATCGCGGCAAACCGCCAGCCGTCACCGAGTTCGGCCAGGGCGGCACGGGTATCGAAGGTGTGGTCGATCTGCAGCATCAGCGCAATCGGAATAGCCAGCCACCACAACACGTGGGCCCAGCCCAATCCACGCGCCCAGGGCGTGCGCAAACTCCAGAGCGTGAGATAACCGATCAGGAAGTACAGACCGAGTGACATCAGCCCGTCGCCGGTGAACGGCGCCGTGCCGGGCCATACTTGCAGCGACCCACGCCAACGCGGTGCCCAGGACCATCTGTGCCGGCCAAGCCAAACTGGGCACTGCCAACCATCGACGCAACAAACCGAACATCAACCCGCTGGCGGCCATGAATACCAGCACCACATCGGTTCGCTGGTCGAAAGACGCCTCGCGATCGATCTCGAAGAAACCGATGCCGAACCACCAGAATGCCGACCAGATCACCAACAGCGGCGACAGCAGATTGCCCGACGCGCGGCGCTGGTACAGGGTGGCGGAGAACAGGCCGGCAAGCACCAGGACGAGTCCGGTCGTTGCCACCTTGTTGATGATCAAGGGTGCGTCAGCCGGCACACCGCCGCCGACGAGGATCGCCCCGGCCGACAGCAACTGCAAGAACAGCCCGACCCAGCGAAGTCGCCGCTGGTCCTGTTCGATGCCCAGCCAAATCAACGCGGCGCCTTCGATGGCCCAGAACGCGGCCGTGGTCTGCGCACTGAACGCCAGCGGGATCACCAACGTGGCGAACACCAGACTCAATCCCGCATAGGCTTTGCGCCAGCGCGCCAACTGGGCGTGACGCCAGACAAACCACGCCAGTGCGGCGTAGATGATCGCGACCACCAATGCCGACAAGGCCAGTTGATTCCGATCGGAATGCAGCATCGCTGTCTGCAGCGCAAACCCCACCAAGGGTGTCCCGAAGACGAGTGAACCATCCACATGGTCGCGCCGACCGGGGTCGGTGCCGCGCAAGGCCGGCAACAGTGGAATGGCGAGGTAGAACAGGAAGAAGGCAATCAGGAACGGTTCGGTCGTCGCGAACTGGTCGGACTGATAACGCAGCACACCCCAGGCGGTGCCCACCACGAATGTGAACAGGAATCCGAGCACGTTCAGCACGCGCCAGCCCTTGGCCCAACTGATCGCCAGGATGCCGGCATTCAACAGCAGGTAATAGGAGAACAGCGCAACATGACTGCCCTGCCCGGTCGACGCCAGGATCGGTGCCGCGAAGCCACCGATCAAACCGAATACCGCCAGGCCGCGCGAGTCCTGCTTGATCGCCAGGATCGAACAAGCGGTAACCAGCAGCAGCAGCAATCCGAAGGTCAAACAGGTGGTAGATCCGATAGGCCGCGAACACCGTCAGCAGCAGCACCGCAATGGCACCGCCCTGGAGGTTCAACGCAAAGATGCGGCGGCGGACCCGCTCGCGCCAGCCCAGCGCGAGCGCAACGATTGCTGCGGCGGCGACACCCGCCAGACGAAGTTCGATCGGGAAAGTCAGCCAGCCCCGTTTCGAGGCGAACTTGAAGAAAGCGCCGAGCGCGATCAGCACCAGCACGATTCCGACCTTGGCGACCCAGTTGCCTTCGATCAGCCAGCGCAGAGAGTCCAGGCTAGGCGCTTTGGGCGCGCTGGCGCGAGGTGGCGCGGATTGGGCCGGACGTGGCGTGGGCCGCGGCGGCGGCGACCCGGAAGCAGTAATCAGAGGACGACGCGCCGGGAGCGATCGGCACCTCGGGTGCGGCGGCTCAAGCTCCGTCGCCGCAGGCTCGAAGCTCACGGGCCTCAGGACTGAGTGGCACGGTGACCGAGTCGACCGGCAGGGGCGGCGCTTGTGCGCGTACGGCCGGAATGGGCGCAGGCTCGGGTACTTCAAGCGGCACACCCCGATCATCGAACGCCGGTGGGCGAACCGGCTCCGGCGCGGTCGCAGCGGTCGGTCGGGTGTCCTGGCGAGCGGAAAGTGCCGTCAGGCGGACATGCAGGTCATGTGTTCGCTGTTCGAGTTTGCCGACACGGTCGCGCAGATTGATCCAGGCCCCGAACAATCCGCCCAGAACGGCACCAAACATGAAACCCAAGCCTTCCGCTTCCATCGCAAATGCGATGAACAGCCCGGCGAGCGCACCCATGAAGCCAAACAGAACGCCATGACCCACTCCAATGATTGGCCGGAATACTGCCGGCTCGCGTGAAGCTTATGCCAGCAAGGCCGCTCAGGTCGCAAGTTTCGCACCCCGCCGGCGCCGGAGCCGGTACTCGTTCGAGGGTTCCAAACCGACAGCCGGACGATTTTCGGCACCCATATCGAGATATTTCGGCTGATGCGCCGGAGGGGCGTTCATGATCCATTCGTCGGCAAATTCAGCGATTTATCTTGTTGTAACAAGTGTACGTGACACTCGGCACGGTTCTTGTTTGCCCCAGTGAAACCAAGGACCCGCCATGAACATGCAGCAATACCGCCTCCTGACTGCGCTTCGAAGCCAATACAGCGCCGGAACCCACCGACATCGTCACGCTACACTTGGTCGACAAGAGCCTGGGTCGTCCGCGGAGTTTGAGTGCGCTGTTCGACGAAGGCGTCTGGCGCTGTGCCGACACCGGACTCGAGATCGATGAGTTCTCAGATATGCTGATGGGCTGGATGCCGGTTACGGCCGAGCAAGAGCCGGAGTACCGCCGCATCTGCGACACCGATCAAGCTATGATCATTCAGTAGGATCGGCTTTCAGGCGCGAACTGCCCGGAGTCCGTTGCGTCGACCGGTCGAAACGTAGCGCCTTCAGCCCCCGAAGCTGTCATTGCGAAGACCGCGAAGCGGGCCGTGGCGATCTCGTACCGCCTCCAGCTTGTTCGGAAGCAGGAGATTGCCGCGCTCACGTGCTCGCAATGACGGCTTCTGGGGGGCGGTTCGTGCCAGAGGTGCTCCTGCCAACAAAACGGTTGGCGAATTTTTCGGCCGACCTGGGACCAGATTTGGGGATCTTCAGGCCAATTGCCCGGCTGATACGCGCAAGCCAGTCCGAGAATGCAGCCTGGGTTGCCTGATGGTCAAATAGTCGTCCACGACGCTACAACCCGTGCCGAGCACTCCGCAACCACGCCGGCTCACGCGCCAGTCGTACAGCGATCGCCACATAGTCCCGGGCATCACGCGCAATCAGTCTGTCAATTTCGGCGAGTCGTAACATGGCGCAGGGTATGCCTGCCGCGCATCGTGAGTCCGCCCGGCAGCGTGACGATCGGCTTACCCTGCGCAAAAAGCCCCGAACGCGGTGACACCACCCGACCAGCCCATGGAATCAAGCAGGAAATCGGCCTGACCTTGCAGGGCATGGAAATCGGCCGGCGGCATACGCGGATGCAGACCACACGCGTCGCAAAATCGACGCCTTCCGCATTGCGGCACGCCCAAGCCGCTCATTCAGCAACGTCAGGCCTTCGCCATCCAGCCGGGGTCGACGCAGAGATCAAGCCCGGGTACTTGAGCAAGCAACGGGCAAACGGCGTCGTGCTGGGGATCCAGTTTGGCCTATATTTGTGCGCAGAGAGTGCAACCACCTGACCCGAACCCGCGCCAATCGAAACAAGCTGTCGCCAAACACGGGCGCTGGAAAAATCGCATCCCAATCCCGGCAGCGGCAACAAGGTTTCGACGTACGTTGTGCGCCGTTTTCGCGCCCATCAATGCTGAACTTGCGACCACATCCACTGACGCGAGTCCGCTGGGAACGGACGACCCCACACTCAAGGCCCCGCACGGGGGCCAGGGGCGCAACGCCGCCAAAGCATGTGTGATCGCGTTCATGCTGAGATCCGGATA
>JADJRU010000030.1 GCA_016712105.1 Ahniella sp. | reverse complement strand
GATTCAATGAAACCGGCGTTGTTCGCGGAGACGTTACCGAGCAGCCCGGCCAGATAAAGCCCGTGCGCAATTTTGGTTTCCTGATTGGTTTCGGCATCGGCGATCGAGGGGTGATCGGCCGAGGCAACCGGAGCGCAAATGAATGACGATCTCCCGGCTGAGGCGCGGAAAACGCCAGAACCAGGTTCAGCGCCAGCGACAGGCTAACACCAGTTGTTGCCAGGTCGCTTCCTTCAGGTTGTGGTGAACACGCGCCAGCCAGACTTGGGTATCCATGACCGGACCTCAGGCTGGATAAATCGCGGAACCGACCAGTGCCGCGCGAAGTCCGTCCGCCCGCGCCGCCAAAGAAAGCCCAGCCACCAGAGTCGATGCAACAGATAGCCGTCGGGACGAGCGTTTCCGGTACTTGCGCGTGACCCATACCAGCACAATCGATGCCAGAAGGCTCAGGGATCAGGAAATTGAACGCAACGCCCGCGCCGATCAGGCACAGCGCCGGCGCGGCTTCGTCAGCGCGCAGGAACAGGAACTGTGTCGGCACATCGACAAGGGTCGGAGATTCGGTGATCGGACATGACGGCCTCCAGAAATGGGGTGTCGTCATGCTAGGTCTCGCTCCCGTATGGGCTCCCGCGCGAATTGGCCGCGGATTTCGCGGCTTTGCCCTCAGTGAAGCAGCATCACCCCACCCTGCACCATCGCCGCCCCAAAAAGCCGGTGAGGAAGAACAGGTAGCTCCACCGCAGGTAGGTGGCAGTAGATCGCGAGGTAGGAGCCCAGTGCATAGATGGTCGCGGGTGACGGCCTGATAGATGCGCCCGTCATTCGCCAGCGGACTGGCGATTTCGCGTTCGAAGCGATCCTGGCTCAGGCCCGAGAAGTTGCCGAAGAACAGCAGGTTAAAGTTCGGCGGCAGCGGCCCATCGGGCTGTTTGAACCGGCGGAACTTGGGCAACACCGGCCAGAATGGCGAGGATCAGCGCGAGCAGCGTGAACACCAGCAGGGTTGCGGCACTCGCCATCAGCTTCGGATCGTTCAGGCGGCCCAGCGCCAGGCTCATGACGATCGACGACACGGTGATGATGATGTTGGCCTTGGTGTCGGCCAGCGAACTCAGCTGCACGTGGTGCTGCTGCGCGGTACGCAGCATGTTGTCGGCGGTGTTGCGCTCGGGAATGCCCTGGAACGGGCCAGCGGGGTGTTCGGCGGCGGGCGGCTGGTTCTGGCTCATGGGCTCTGCGTTTGGGTCGGATATGACCTCGATGGTTGGCAACCCGGGGCGGGAAGTCAATGCACAATTGACCTTCGTCAAGGAAATGGCTGGGAATCCGGCTAACTTGAGTTGGCCCAAACAGGACCGAATCCATGTTGGCCTACTCCCCCGAGCAGAAGCGCGAGCTCAAGGCATTCCTCTTTTTGACGGTGTTCCTGGCGCCGATCGTCGCTGTGGGCCTGGTCGCCGGTCGGGGATTCGTGGTCTGGATCTTCCAGATGTTCGCTGGCCCGCCGGGGCATCCTGATGCGCTGGCAGGTCGCGAGTTTGATTGTCCGCTGCCATGCGGCAGATCGGCCGTCGGTTGAGGCCACGCTGGCGGCCGTGCCGGGTGTCGAAATCGCCGGTTCGGCGCCAGACGTGCTGATCGTGCTGGTGGAAGGTGGGCAGCGAACGCGAACTGGCCGACCGCTTCGAAGCCGTCCGATCCCATCCGGAAGGTGCTGTCCGCCGTGCTCGTCGAGCACCGGATCGACACCGACGACGTATCACCGAACACGAGCCTGGAGACCACACCATGAGCCAGACCCGACGCGACTTCCTGAAACACAGCGCCGCGACAGCCGCGGCCACCGTGGCCGGTGTTCCTTTGCTCGCCAACGCCAGCAACATTGTCACCGACCGCACGGAGACCGAGCTCAAGTGGGACAAGGCGCCGTGTCGCTTCTGCGGCACCGGATGCGGCATCAATGTCGCGGTAAAGCAGAACCGGATCGTCGCCACCCAGGAGACATCCACTCGAGGTCAACCGAGGGCTGAACTGCGTCAAGGGCTATTTCCTGTCCAAGATCATGTACGGCACTGACCGGCTGACCACGCCGCTGTTGCGCAAGAAGGACGGCCAATACGACAAGAACGGTGAGTTCACCCCGGTGGGTTGGGACGAAGCGTTTGATGTGATGGCGGCACAGTTCAAGAAAGTGCTGAAGGAAAAAGGCCCGACCGCAGTCGGCATGTTTGGCTCGGGTCAGTGGACGATCTGGGAAGGGTATGCCGCGAACAAACTGTTCAAGGCTGGCTTCCGGCTCCAACAACATCGACCCGAACGCGCGCCACTGTATGGCCAGCGCGGTCATGGGGTTCATGCGCACATTTGGCATGGACGAACCGATGGGTTGTTACGACGACATCGAAGAGGCCGATGCCTTCGTCCTGTGGGGCTCGAACATGGCCGAGATGCATCCGATCCTGTGGACGCGTCTGACCGACCGCAAGCTGTCCCATCCGGGCGTCAAGGTTGCGGTGTTGTCGACGTTCGAGCACCGCAGTTTTGATCTCGCCGACGTGCCGATCATCTTCAAGCCCCAGACCGACCTGGTCATCCTGAACTACATCGCGAACCACATCATCGAAACCGGGCGCGTCAACCGGGATTTCATCGACCGCCACTGCAACTTCAAGAAGGGTGCGACCGACATCGGCTACGGGCTGCGTCCGGATCATCCGAAAGAAGCCGGTGCCAAAGACGCTGCCGATCCGAACAAGGGTGAGTTGATCGACTTCGCGGCGTTTGCCGCGTTCGTGAAGCCGCACACGCTGGACTATGCCGCGAAGATGAGCGGCGCCGACAAGACCTGGCTCAAACAACTCGCCGAGCTGTATGCCGATCCGGCGAAACGGGTGATGTCGTTCTGGACGATGGGTTCAACCAGCACACACGAGGAGTGTGGGCGAACAACATGGTCTACAACATCCATCTGCTGACCGGAAAAATCGCTACACCCGGCAATTCGCCGTTTTCGCTGACCGGCCAGCCATCGGCCTGTGGCACGGCGCGCGAAGTCGGCACGTTCAGTCATCGCCTTCCGGCCGACATGGTGGTGATGAATCCGGCACATCGTGCGAAGGCCGAGGAGATCTGGCAGCTGCCGCCCGGCACCATCGTCGACAAACCCGGCCTGCACGCCGTTGCCCAGAACCGGGCGCTGAAAGACAGCAAGCTCAATGCCTACTGGGTGCAGGTCAACAACAACATCCAGGCTGCGGCGAACGCCATGGAAGAAGGCATTCCGGGGTACCGGAATCCCGACAATTTCATCGTCGTCTCCGATGCGTATCCAACCGTCACCGCCCAAGCCGCCGACCTGATCCTGCCGGCCGCGATGTGGGTGGAGAAAGAGGGCGCCTACGGCAATGCCGAACGCCGCACGCAGTTCTGGCACCAGTTGGTGGATGCCCCGGGTGAAGCGCGTTCCGACCTCTGGCAACTGATGGAGTTTGCCGATCGGTTTACCGTGGATGAATGCTGGCCGGAGGAACTGCTGGCCCAGAAACCCGAGTACCGAGGCAAAACCCTGTTCGAGGTGTTGTTCAAGAACGGCGTGGTCGACAAGTTCCCGGTCACCGACATCGAAGCGGGTTATCAAAACCAGGAGAGCAAAGACTACGGCTTCTACGTGCAGAAAGGCCTGTTCGAGGAATACGCCCAGTTTGGTCGTGGCCACGCCCACGATCTCGGGCCGTTCGACCTCTACCACCAGACCCGCGGACTACGTTGGCCTGTGGTCGATGGCAAGGAAACCAAGTGGCGTTATCGAGAGGGTGCCGACCCGTACGTCAAACCCGGCAAGGGTTTTGAGTTCTACGGGTTTCCGGATGGGAAGGCCGTACTCTGGGCCTTGCCCTATCAGCCCGCCGCCGAAGAGCCCGATACCGAGTTCGATCTGTGGTTGTCGACTGGGCGCGTACTCGAACACTGGCATCCCGGCTCGATGACCATGCGCGTGCCGGAGCTCTACAAGGCCGTGCCGCAGGCAGTGATCTTCATGCATCCGGATGATGCCAAGGCACGTGAGTTGCGGCGTGGTCAGGAAGCGCGAGTGGTGTCGCGTCGGGGCGAAATCCGCGCGCGTATCGAAACCCGCGGGCGGAACAAACCGCCCCGTGGTTTGATCTTCGTGCCCTGGTTTGATGCCTCGGTACTGATCAACAAGGTCACGCTCGACGCGACCGATCCCATTTCCAAACAGACCGACTTCAAGAAGTGTGCGGTCAAGGTCGTGAGGGTCTGAGCCATGAAAACCGGAATGGTTGTTTTGGCAGTGGTCGCGTTGGGGGTCGGCATCTTTGTCGGTCGCGGGTTCGACCGGGCCGACGAGCAGGTGTTGCAACCCCCAACCACGATCACCGTGGCCACGCCCAAGGTGACCGAACTCTCGAACTCGATTGATGCCATGCGACGTGGCGCGGCACTGAACATCGAGCCGGAGTCCCTGCCGCTCGCGAGAGTCGAAAATGCAGACATCAAGCGCGGCCGCGCCTACCCGATGCAGCCGCCCACAATCCCGCATGCGATTGACAGTTACCAGGTCGACCAGAACAGCAATCGCTGCATGTTGTGCCATGGTCAGGCGAATGCCCAGAACTTCCAGGCACCGCCAGTCAGTGTTACGCATTACATGGACCGCGACGGCCAGGTGCTCGCCGAAATTTCGGCCCGCCGGTACTTCTGTGTGCAATGCCACGTGGTGCAGACAGATGCGCCGACACTCGTCGACAACAGCTTTCTGGGCGCCGACGAGATCCTCGCTCCGACCGCGGCCCCAGCGGAGTAAGCCATGATCAAGGACCGCCTGCGTTCGATCTGGAAACTGCTCAACTCGCCGAGCAGGCACTTCAGCCTGATGTTCCTGACGCTGGGTGGATTCATTGCCGGCATCGTGTTCTGGGGCGGATTCAACACCACACTCGAAGCCACGAACACGGAGGCTTTCTGCACGTCCTGCCACGAAATGAAGGACAACGTGTTCGAGGAACTCAAGACCACGATCCACTACAGCAATCGATCCGGCGTGCGCGCCACTTGCCCGGACTGCCACGTGCCGCACAACTGGACCGACAAGATCGCGCGCAAGATGCAGGCATCCAAGGAAGTCTGGGGCAAGGTATTCGGCACCATCGACACGCGTGAGAAGTTCATGGCGAAACGTCGTGAACTGGCCGAACACGAATGGGCGCGCCTGAAGGCCAACGACTCACTCGAATGCCGCAACTGCCACAACTACGACTCGATGGACCTCACACGCCAAAGCCCGCGTGCCGGTTCCATTCACGAGCGTTACCTGATCAGCGGCGAAAAAACCTGCATCGACTGCCACAAGGGCATCGCGCACAAGTTGCCGGATATGCATGGGGTGCCGGAGGGTTGAGGGTCGCCGCCCCGGTGATGCCGGACCACCAGTCGTCGTGGGGTCGTGCCTGGACTCGCGTACTGGAGCTTTCCGCCGCGCCTGGCCTTTGACGAAATGTAACCCGTGAGTTACATTGCTCGCATGTTTACCGTTCTGACAACTGAGGCGTATCGCGCTTGGTTTGCGCAGCTTCGCGACCGGGTGGCGAGCATCAGGATTACAGCCAAACTCAAGCGAGTCGAGCAAGGCAATCTCGGCGATGCCAAACCAGTCGGCAACGGTGTCTCCGAACTACGCGTCGACCATGGCCCGGGATACCGCCTCTATTTCACTCGTCGTGGACTTGAAGTGATCATTCTTCTGTGTGGCGGCGACAAGTCGACCCAAGCGCGTGACATCGAAACTGCCCACGAACTGGCAGCACGCCTCACGCATCGACTCAATGAGGACTAGGCCATGAAAACGATCAAACTCGCTCGCTGGGATGCATCGGAGGAACTCAAGTCCGACGAGGACTGCGCCCTCTATCTCCAGGCCATCATCGACGAAGCAGATGGTGACGAAAAACTGATCGCCGCCGCACTCGGTGACATCGCGCGTGCGCGCGGCATGATGCAGGTGGCGCGCGACAGCGGCTTGGCGCGCGAGGCGCTTTACAGATCACTATCTGCGGATGGGAATCCGAGTTTTGCTACCGTGCTCAAAGTCACCAAGGCACTGGGTCTCAAAATCACGATTGGCCTCGCATGACGTCAATGTTGGCGAGCGAAACACAGATCATTCGAAAAGAGCGATCCCCGGACGAAAGCGGTTGGATCCCTGCTTGAGCCGATGAACATCTCAAGAACCGATGGGAACATCGAAAATGCATGGACTGAACAACCCTGGAACACGTCGATCCGCAAACTGAGAGTATGCTAATCGACATGTCCAAACCACGCGCCAGCAAAACCCTCACGCAACTCGCCGTCGTGCGCGGGGAAGCCTTGGTGCGGACGGCTGGAACACGCAAGGCAGCAGACAAGCCGGCAACGCCGAAAATGGCCTCGCCGAACCGCAGTTCCTTGCCGCTGGTGAAGGAACGGGCGTTGAAGAAGCCGGTAGTGAAACGCGGCAAGGACTGATTGCTGCGTTGAAGTGATTGAGCTGGATCGATACTTGGAGGGAAGACCATGATTGCCAGCATTCGCTCGTATCGGGCGACGTCGTTCCTGATGCAGCCCCTGGCTGTGGGGAGTTGCCAGCCTTGCCAGGCAAGGTCCGTGATGGCCCTGATGGCGGGCGCACCCGAACCATCCAAGCCCAAACGCCCGATCACGACGCGATACCCCATCGCCGCTGCGGCCGTGGCGGCATTACGTCGACGCGGTGGGATTCATCGGGCGCCAGCGAAGGCGACCCAGCGTGTGGCGCTTCATGCGCTGCCGTCGGCCGGCACAGGCAAAGCGCTGGGGCGGATCGGCGATACCGGATGGTTCCCGGCTGATTGCGCGCTGGCCGTCGGCAAGACTGATCTGGTTGCGGCCGTGAATGGTGAGGTGGCCATCTTCAACCGATCCGGCAAGCGCCTCGGCGCCGAAACCCTGAACGCGTTTTTCGGCAGTGTTCGCGGCGGACTTGCCGCCTTTGATCCCCGAGCAGTGTTTGATCCGCACAGCGAACGGTTTTTTGTGATCGCCGTGGCGCGTAGCGACGAGGGCGCGCCCAGACAATCGATGGTGCTGATTGCGGTGTCGAAGACTGCAGCTGCTCGTGACGGCTTCGATGTGTATGGACTGGACGCATCGGAAGCCGGTGGTGCCCGATTGGGAACGCTTTGGGCTGACTTCCCGACACTCGGCATCGATTCAAGGGGTCTCTACATCGGGCTCAACATGTTCCCATGGGACAAGGACACGTTCGGCTGGGCCCGTGTTCTGGCATTCCGGAAAGAGGATGTGCTGCGAGGTGAATTCTCAGGCGGCAACTTCAGTCGCCTGAAGGACCCGGATGGCACGGCATCCTTCACGATTTTTCCTTGCCGCACTTTTGGTGATCCGCCGAAGCAGTATCTGGTCAGCACACAGATCAAGGACAGCGGCGTCAGTCGCAAGCTGGTGTTGTGGACGATCAGTTGGGACCGCCGTGGTCAGCCCTCGCTCGATAGCCGAGCTGTAGGCGTGTTGTCCTACCACTGGCCGCCAGAGGGTGAGCAACCCGATGGTTCGGCGATCGACAGTGGCGACGTACGCCTGGGTGATGCCGTGTGCCGATCCGGGCTGGTCCATGCCTGTTTCACCAGTGCGCAGGGAGGTCGTGCCGCGGTGCAGTGGGTTCAGATTGACGCCGCGTCCGGCAAAGTCCGGCAGCAGGGTGTGTTGGGTGATGAGTCGCTTTCTTTGGCCTATCCGAGCCTTCAACCGAACGAAGACGGAACCCTCAAGCTGTGTTGTACGGCGGTCGGTCCTGACTTGCCGCTGTCCATTGCAGTGGCCGAACGGCAGGTCACGGATCCGGACGGCGGCTTTGGTGCTGTTCGACTGGCCGTTGCCGGCAAGGGCTCACAACAAGAGAAGGGCCAGCGCTGGGGCGACTACACCGGCATGGCGGCCGATCCCGCCGACCCGAAAACGTGCCTGGCGCATGCCCCATTGAACCGCAGCGGCAAGCTCTGGGAAACCCGCGTCATCAGAGTCTGAGCCTACCCGGTGTGCCGCGACTGGCCGATCCAGAGCGAATCTTGAACCCTGGGCAGAAAGCATGTCCGGTTGGCCTAGCATCGATCGTCATGCCCATGTTGGAATTGCCAACGAACCCGATGGAGTAGCCCCATGCAATACATGCTGATGATTTTCGAGGACGAAGCCAACTATGCAGGCGGCGAAGACAGCGCTGCGTTCCAGGCGATCGTGGCGGCCCATGGCGCGCTGGTGGAACAGATGTCGGCGGCGGGTGTGATGCGCGGTGGCGCCGGTCTGTTGCCCAGCGCCACGGCGACCACGGTACGCACACGGAACGGCAAGGTCTCCATGCATGACGGCCCCTGGGCCGAAACCCGCGAGCAGTTGGGTGGTTTCTACCTCATCGAAGTCGATACGCTGGACGAAGCCTTGGCCTGGGCACAGAAAATTCCCATGGCGGCGGACGGGTCCATCGAAGTGCGCCCGACCATCCCCGAGTGAATCGTGCTGTCGCGCCGGGCAAACCGGCGCGACATCCCACCATGGCATTCCGCGAGCGGATCGACCAACTTCACCGCCAGAGCGCCGCTCGCGTGCTGGGCTTGCTGGTGGCCCGTTTCCGGCAATTCGATCGTGCCGAAGATGCACTGGCCGAAGCGTTTGAACAAGCCGTCCGCGTATGGCCCGAACAAGGCTGGCCAAACCAGCCGGAGGCTTGGCTCTACCAGGTTGCGGTTCGCGCGGAACTGGACCGGCAGAAACACCGCGCCGTCCACCAGCGGATCGCGCCGATCCTGCAGTCGGATGACGCTGTCGAACATGATGAACCGATCACCGAACGCGACCAGCGGCTGGCCATGTTTTTCCTGTGTGCACATCCGAGTCTGAGTGTGGACACCCAGGCGTTGCTGATCCTGCGCTATTGCGCGCTCGTGCCCACCGCGAACATCGCGCAGGCGTTCTTGCTTGATGTCGAGACGGCCACACGTCGGCTGCATCGTGCGAAGACCAAACTAGAATTGACGGGCGTCTCGTTTGCAGCACCCGATCGGGTGGACTGGGCCTACCGACTGCCCCCGGTGCTGGCTGCGCTGGAAGTGCTGTTCGACCAGAGTTATGCCGACCTGGGCGGCGGTCGCGAAGCGGAGTCGCTGGCTCGCGATGCGATGCAATTGACCCTGACCTTGATCGAGTTGATGCCGGATGAGCCCGAAGTGCTGGGGCTCGCATCGCTGATGTGCTTTTGTGAGAGCCGCAGACCGGCTCGACTCGATGACTCCGGGCATATGGTGTCACTGGACGAACAGGACACGACCCGCTGGCATACCAGCCTGATCCGGCGAGGAGCGCCATACCTCAAACGCGCCAGCACATTCGGCAAGCCTGGTCCCTACCAATGGCGCGCCGCCATTCATGCGGCCCATGCCCGTCGCCTCGAACTGGGCGAAACCCCTTGGGCCGACATCGTCCAGGGTTATCGAATGTTGGCGGTGCTCGACGACAGCCCGATGGTGCAGATCAATCTCGCACTGGCCGAAGCCCGGATCAACCAGCATGAACAGGCCTGGCTGCGTTTTCAGGCGATCGACGGCAAACCACTGCGCCACTTCCGTCCCTATGTGCTGGCCGAAGCAGAGTTGCTTTGGCAGCGCGGCGAACGCGAGCATGCCTGTGAACGGCTTGCGCTTGCGGCGCTGTTGCCGGGCGGACACGCAGAAACCGCCTTCATCAATACGAAGTTGTCGGGCTGGAGGCAGGGGTCGTGAGGAAGCGTATTGATGAGGAACAAACCGCGCCACGTAGCGCGTGATCGATACAGAGTGTTGGATGTGGCGGGAAACAGGCTGACTTCCCAGCCAATAAAAAGCCCCGCACAAGGCGGGGCTTCTTGTGCCGTGATCGCAAGCGATCAGTAGCGGTAGTGCTCAGGCTTGTAAGGGCCATCCGGATCAACGCCGAGGTAGGCAGCCTGGTCGGCCGTCAGGCGAGTCAGCTTGACGCCGATCTTCTCGAGGTGCAGGCGGGCCACTTCCTCGTCGAGCTTCTTCGGCAGGCGGTAGACCGTCTTTTCGTACTTGTCCTTGTTCTGCCACAGGTCGAGCTGGGCGAGCGTCTGGTTGGAGAACGAGTTCGACATGACGAAGCTCGGGTGGCCGGTGGCACAACCGAGATTGACCAGGCGACCTTCGGCCAGCAGGAACATCTCGCGGCCATTCGGCATCTTGTACTTGTCGACTTGCGGCTTGATGTTGATCTTCACGGCCGCCGAAGTGTTCAAACGGTCAACCTGGATTTCGTTGTCGAAGTGGCCGATGTTGCAGACGATCGCCTGGTCTTTCATGGCGTTCATGTGCTCGAACGTGATCACGTCCTTGTTGCCGGTCGTGGTGACGTAGATGTCGGCGGTGCCGAGCGAGCTTTCGAGCGTGTCGACCTGGAAGCCTTCCATCGCAGCCTGCAGGGCGTTGATCGGATCGATTTCGGTAACGATGACGCGGCAGCCATAAGCACGCAGCGAGTGCGCCGAACCCTTGCCGACGTCGCCGTAACCGCAGACCACGGCAACCTTGCCGGCCAGCATCACGTCCATGGCGCGCTTCAGGCCATCGGCCAGCGATTCGCGGCAGCCGTAAAGGTTGTCGAACTTGGACTTGGTGACCGAGTCATTGACGTTGATCGCCGGCACCAGCAGCTTGCCGGCGGCCAGCATCTGGTAGAGGCGGTGCACGCCGGTGGTGGTTTCTTCCGAAACGCCGCGCCAGTCCTTGACCACATTCGTCCAGTAACCCGGACGCTCCTTGGCCACGCGTTTCAGCAGGTTCTTGATGACCTGCTCTTCGTGCGAACCGCTCGGCGTGTTGACCCAGTCGGAACCCTGCTCGAGTTCATAGCCCTTGTGGATCAGCAGCGTCACGTCGCCGCCGTCATCGACGACCAGTTCCGGACCCTTGCCGCCCGGGAACGTCACGGCGTCCAGCGTGCAGTCCCAATACTCTTCGAGGGTTTCGCCCTTCCACGCAAACACTGGCACCTTGGCGGCGGCGATCGCGGCAGCAGCGTGGTCCTGCGTCGAGAAGATGTTGCACGAGGCCCAGCGCACGGTGGCGCCCAGGTCGGCAAGCGTCTCGATCAGCACGGCGGTCTGGATCGTCATGTGCAACGAACCGGTCACGCGCACGCCCTTGAGCGGCTTGGACGCGGCGTATTTCTTGCGGATCGACATCAGGCCCGGCATCTCGTGCTCGGCGATCTCGATTTCCTTGCGGCCCCATTCGGCCTGGCTCAGGTCGCGGACCTTATAGTCCGAAAACGGCAACGTCTGAACAACTGCGTTCATGGTGTAACTCCATTGTTTGCAGCGGGCGCCGTTGGACAGGAATCCCGTCGAGCCTGATCCCGGACCTTGCATCCGGACTTGCAGCGCCCCTCGACGGAGAGAGAAAAGCGGCGCGCATTGTAGCGACCACCGGGTGGTTTTGCTGAATCGCACCCATCCGGTTTCCTTGACGCCGTGTTGACCTGTCGCGCGTGCGGCACTGAAAACGAGCAAATCAGGGGCGTTTGCGCGGGTCTGGCTTCATGGGCCGCAGGCAAAGTGTGGCCATTCGCCGCACCCATTCCGGAGTACCCATGACCCACCAGCGCACCGTGTTGGCGCCGGCCCTGTTTGTCGCACTGTGTTCAGCACTGACGGTTGCTGCTGCGCCAACCCCACAGCCGCTCCCGGGCCTGGAAGCAGCACAGCTGCGTCGAGCCGCATTGGCCGGGGATCCGGTTGCTGCGCTGAAACTTGGCGAGTCCCTGCTCGATCGGGCCCATCAGGACGATATGCCTGAACCCTACCGGGCTCGGGCCATCGCAGACGGTGAAGGTTTGCTGGTGTTTGCCGCACAGGCTGGCCATGTGCCGGCCATGTGGGCATTGGCCGAACGCCTTCAATCTGGCCGCGGGCTCGTGTTGGCACCCGATCGGGCGAAAGACTGGCTTTTGCGGGTGGCACAGACCGGCGACCCTGAAGCGCACTGGCGGGTGTATGGCCTGTTGCGGGAGGCGGCACTCGACGAGGCCTTGGGGCATCTTCGTCTGGCGGCGCAGGCCGGCCATACCCAGGCGCTATCGGCATACTTCGAGCAATTGGAGCAAGGCTCTGCCGTTCCGGATGACGCGGACGGCCGACAACGTGATCTGGCACTCGCCAGGCAGCACAACTTGCAGCTCAGCGAAGCCTTGACGGAGCGACTGACCCCCAAGCCGCTTCCCCCTCCCGAAGTGGTATCAACGCCTGAACCTGCGCTGGCGGAGCTCGGCGCCAGGATGGCGACCATGCAGACCCATATCGATGAACTGCTCGGGCAAACCAGAACCCTGCGCGATGAGCTTCGGCTGCGTGACGAGCAGCCTGTTGATCCGGTCGCAGTCGCCGCACCCAAACCGACACGAAAGGCCGAAGTCGAAGCGGCTGGCGCAACCGAATACCAAAGAGGATTGGATGCGCTGCACGCCGACGATCCCGTATCGGCCCGAAAATGGTTCACCCACTCAGCGAAAGCAGGGCATGTCGGTGCACAGAACAACCTGGGCTTGATGTTGCTGCGTGGACTCGGTGGCAGGGCCGAGCCCGAAACAGGGATCGAGTTGCTGCAGCAGGCGGCCAATGCCGGCAGTGCCAGCGCCGCAGAGAGTCTTGCAGCGGCCTATCACTACGGTATCGGCGTAGCGGCCAACCGTCAGCGTGCACTCGCTTGGTATGAACTCGCTGCGGCGCGCGGATCAGCGCCAGCGCAGGTCGGTCTGCAACGCTTGGCGGGGGTGCAACCCGCGCGTGATCAATAGGCGTCGACCGTGGCCGAACCTGGATTTGACGACCCGTTTCGACCCGCTTGGGAATGGTGGTCGATCCTGGGTTGGACATTTGCTGCATCGGGATTGACGGTGTGGATCCTGCTCGTGCCAGCACCTGCGGTTCTGTTTGGTGCGGTGGTGTTCTGCTTGTTGTGTGGTCTGCGAGACCTGCCTTCGGCGTTGCGAGTGCGAGCCCGTCATCGGCGGCTTTGCGGCACCCCGTTGAGGTTTGGCAGCCTTCCCGAACTGGCCGCGCGTGTCCACGAACGGCCGGAAGCGATCTGGCTCGGGCAAGGTTTTGTCTGGGGAGCGGACCATGCGCAGATGGCTTTGGAACTGCGCCGTCGAGGGAACCTCACCATCCAGTCGGAGAAACAGTCCTTGTCGAAGGGCCTGCCTTGGATCCACGGACTGGGCGCTAGCGAATCGCCAGTGTGGTTGCCGGTCGAATTTGCGCGGGGCCACACGCTGATTGTCGGAACCACGGGATCCGGCAAGACTCGTCTTCTCGAGAACCTGCTGGCTCAAGCCATCCTCAGAGACGAGGCGGTGCTGATCTTTGATCCCAAGGGTGATCGCGCCTTGCAGAACACGGTTCGAAGCGTTTGTGCGTTTCAGGGAAAGCCCGAACGATATGCTCAGTTCGATCGGGCGAGGCCCGCAGAATCAGTGCGTCTGGATCCATTGGGGCACTTCCAGAGTGGTGCAGAACTGGCCTCGCGTATTGCCGGGCTGATGGGCGGTGGACCCGGGCCCGACGTGTTTTCCGGGTTCAGCCAAAAGACGCTGAAAATCGTGATCGATGCCTTGCTGGCGCTGGGTGAACGGCCGACGCTGAAAACGCTGCTGCGCCATGTCGAAGGTGGTGTCGACGGATTGCTGCAACGGCTGCTGATCCAACATCTCACCCGGCACCTGGGTGCAGATTGGCAGTGTCGTGTGGTCGCCGGCCCTGGTCTTGGCAAGGCAGGCGGTTCAACGCAGATCTCGCCGGCACTGCGCGATCTGGTGCAGGCCTGGCGGTCGCTGCAGGCCGAACAGCCTGGCCTGGTTTCAGGCGATGTGGATGGCTTGCTCGCGTTGTTGGAGCATGATCGAACCCACGCACAAAAACTCATCGCCGGATTGTTGCCGGTGCTGCACATGCTGTGTTCGGGGCCACTGGGTGACCTGTTGTCGCCATCTGCCGATGACGCTCATGATCACCGCCCGATCGTCGACTTCGACAGTCTGATCGCGAACAGGCACGTGCTCTACATCGGGCTGGACAGTCTGTCCGACCCGCTCGTGGGTGCAGCACTCGGACGATTGCTGCTGGCCGATCTCGCGAGCCTGGCGGGTAGCATGTATCAACGGCCCGATCGACCGGTACCCATCAGTTGTTACATCGACGAAGCGGCGGAATGTCTGAACGAACCTGCGATTGCTTTACTCAACAAAGGCAGGGGTGCCGGATTCTCCATGACCCTGCTCACACAGACGTTCGCCGACTTTGTTGCCGCGGCAGGCAGCGATGCCAAAGCCAGGCAGATTCTCGGCAACACCAACAATCTGATCTGCCTCCGTGTGCGCGATGCCGGGACACAGCAATATGTTGCCGAGCAGATGCCCGAGGTGCTGCTTCGTTCCATGACGCACGCTCAGTCGGCCGGAAATGCGCCGCTCGCACCCATCGTGTTCAACGGGCAGGCGAGCGAAGCATTGAGCGAGCAGCGAGCACCCCTGGTGGATCCGAACCTGCTTGGCGCCTTACCCGATCTCGAATGTTTCGCGCAGATCGCAGGTGGACAGGTGTACAAACTCACAACCAGCTTGCTGGAACTCGAACTGTCCAAAACGGGGCTCGCCGATGGCAGCGAAGCGTGAAGCAGCCCCGGTTCCCCGTGTAACATTGCGCCATGGGCATTTCAGATCGACAGCGCGCGCCTCGTCTTGCCGACGAGCTCTTGGCGGACATCCTGCGCACCACCGAAACCGCGCGACTCGCGAATTCGGTGTAGTTGGCTTGGCCGCTTGCCAAGTCCGTGACCACCTCGGTTGCGTGGTTGCTCACCGATCGTGTCTTGCATCCCTCCGGTTACTCCTTGCTGAGTCTGTGTGTCGTCAAAGCGTTCCGGCGCTACCAGGAACAACAGCAGCGCCTGGCCGATCCGCAGAGTCCGCAGTTGCAGGTGGCCTACCTGACAGGTTTGTTCGAAGCCCTGCCGGCACTCATCGAAGTGCGTGCCCGCGAGGGTGCCCATGAGTGGGACGTGCTCCATGGCCCGCCGCTCGGCGAGTGGTTGGCGCAACATCCGCGGGCGGTCCTTGAGCTCGTTGAACCTGAGGGTGAAGCAGCCGACCGCAATCCAGTGTCATTACGCCTGCATTGGCTCACTCAGATGGTTCCATCCGAGGCCTTGGCCGCGCTCGGGCCGCACTTGCGGACGATCAGCGGCGACACCGCGCAGCACTGACGAACCGACTTCGCCGATCCGTTTGATGCGCGGGTCATGAACGATCGCGCCCGGATGCCGGGGTTGCTGGTGCTGGTGGTTCTGGGATGCCTGATGATTTCGGCGCTGCGTGATCCATGGGTCCCAGTCGCGACCGAAAGGGAATCTGAAGTGTTGGTGCAAGCCTTTGGGAAAGGCCACGCCGAACGACTGGCGCTGCGCGCGTCACAATGGCATCAAGACTTGATTGAAGACACGGGCATACGCAGATGGTGTCGTGAGGTCTTGACCGGAACACCGCAGGCGCGCGCAAGATCGGGCGAATTTGCACATGGCCCCTGGGCTGAAGGCATCAATGGGGTCGAGCGCCGCTTCGACCAAGTCTTCGAGCATGTACAGCTGGTCTTTCGGAGACTGTCGGTACTCGTGTTCTGTCTGCCGGCGCTGCTGCCCTTTGTCTTGGCTTGTCTGATCGACGGTTGGGTGCGCCGTCGAATACGTCAGACGGGATTTGCGTATGCGTCACCGCTCGTCCACCGACTGGCGCTCTGGGTGATCCGGATGGCCTCACTGTTGCTGCTGCTTGTTCTGTTGTGGCCCGCGGTCGTTCCGATCGGCATCGCGCCCGGTGTACTTGTAGTGATCGCCTTGACGATGGGTATCGCGCTCACGCACACCCAGAAAAAGTTGTGATGGCGCGCTAGCGCAGACGCCCAACACTTCAACGATACGTCATGTTTTCAATTGCCTTGTACGAGCGGCGAGACGACCCTTGCGCAACAGGCGCTCCGCCCGCATCACATGCAAAATGAACACCTTGTGTCCGTCGTAGCGGTAGAAGATGCGGCACGGTGGCTCAATAATTTGGCGATAACGAGATCGCTCGAGTTCTGGGGGCCGACTACCACTGTTCGGATGGTCGACCAACTGCCCGACATGATCAAAAATGCGTCTGACAAACTCCGAAGCGGCGACCGGATTCTCCAGCGCAATGAAATCGGCGATTGCATCAAGATCAGCCAGTGCGGGTAATGACCAGACTATTTGAGCCATCTTGCGAGGCGCTTCTTGGCTTCAGCATGAGTCGCCACACGGCCCTCAGCGATCGCTTGCTCGCCACGGGCGATGCCTTCAAGGATGGCCATGCGTTGTAGCATCAACTGGTAGGTCTCAACGTCCACGAGGTAGGCGCTTGGCAGGCCGTGCTGCGTGATCAGGATAGGCTCTTTGTCCCGCTCTACATCTGAGAGCAGTTCCGTGGCCTGACGCTTGAGCGTGGTGACGAGTTCGGTGCGCATGAAGTGCCACTACAGTATCACTTTTTGTCCGGCAAGTGATCAGCAGAAGAGTGAATCGAAGGTCCGTGAAGCATCCAGGACAGTAGAGGGTGTGACGGGAACTCAAACGACGAGTCTTTGCGCAAAGGCAGCCACTTCCTGCGCACACCGCTCACCGGACGTCTGAAGCAATAAATGTGGGCCAGGAAGAGTGATGGTGTTGCAGTTCGCCAAGCTGTCAGCCAGTGCGCGTGGTGCTGATGGCGCCAACAGGCGGTCTTGAAGCGCGACAAATTGCAGAACCGGAACGCGTACAGCCGAAACCCACTCTGAAACATCAACCCGAAGAGCGGCCACCGCCCGCGTGCGGATCACGCTCGGGCGAACCAAACGCAATGCTTCAGCCAGAGTGGCTTGTAGATCCGAAGTGGCCCAGCGACCGAGGAGTATCCAGGACAGCAGCGCCATTGGTGGGCGGGTCGGGGCAAATCGAACCAGCGCTGAAAGCCTGGAAAGGCCAAAAACGGGCGAACGCGCAAACGTTGTCGACAAGACGAGGCCCTTGAGCCCGGGCGGCGGATCGGCGGCAATGCGGATCGCAACAGGCCCGGAAAAAGACTCACCCACCAACACGAACCCAGCAGAGTCGGGAAGCTGCGCGCGAACCAGGGCTTCGAGTTCAGCGTAGCCCAGATCATGTTCGGCCGGATAAGTCACAACGCGAGCAGGAATACCCAATGTGGCAAGGTGGAAGCAGAAGTCCCGCAGGAGTTTGCCGGTGCCATCGAGTCCGGGAAGGATCACGACCTCAATCATCGTGAACTTCGGACCTGGCCTCTAGTTCAACCCAGCCGGTGTTTGCGATATCGAGCAGATCACAGGCGAACCCTTCGATTGACTCGCGCATGTGAAGCCGCAAAAGCCACTCACTGGGGATGTCGCCAACGCCATAGAAAGCCCCCCCGCAACCTGCCCAACGATCGCGGCTGTTGTATCAGCATCGTCACCGAGATTTGCCGCCGCGAGGACAGCTTCCTGAAGCCACGCGTGCTGGCGAAGCACCACAATGCAGCCTCCAGCGATTCAACGGAATACCGCTGCCGCGGGATCTCGCCGATGTTTTTTGACCTGGTAAGAGCCCGCAGCAATCTCCCCGAACGCGATCACAGCGGAAGTGCGTGGGTGACACGTTCAGGAGCTCCGCTTTGTCCATGCCGGTCAGACAGCCAAACAGAACAAGCGCCAAGAGCTTGCAACACTCCACGGCCTCAGCTGCGCCATGGGTCGTCAGGCTGCTCAGCCCCGCATACTCAATCATTGAATCCCGGTTCGGGTAGTAGAACAGTGCAACTGGCGCGAGCCGCATCAACGAACCGTTTCCGGCAGTATTCGGCGCAGTGGAGCCCGAATACGGGGATTCGGAAGCCTCGAAAGCTTGCAGGGCCGTGCTGACCGTATTGCCGATGTCAAAGCACTCACCCGTTGCACTCAGATACCCCCACCGCCACCAGTTCACGTAGCGGATCATTTGGTCTCGTGGGTCGAATCCGCGTCGTTTGATCAGGCTCTCGGCGAGGCACAAGGCCATGGACGTGTCGTCGGTCCATTGCCCAGGTTGGAGTCGAAACGGGCCACCGCCAAGCATGTCCGTGACCGGTGGAAAGGAACCTCTTGGCATGAACTCGACACTGGTTCCAACCGCGTCACCACAAGCCAGGCCCAGCATGGATCCGAGGTAGCGGTCTTTCAGCGGCAAATGCAGGCTCATGTGCGCCATGGGTCGCCCACCTATAGACGAATGGTGTTGATGTGCTGCCACGTCCCGCCAATGAGCTGAAGGTGCATCAGCGCATTGGAACGCAGAGCCTGAATGCAGAAAATCGCCTCAGTCTCGTCTTGATTGAAGCCGACCCGAGACAGCCGCACCAGATGCCGGTCGCCACCGATCAGTGCCGATGTCGGGACCCCAGCGCGCATGTATGCAGCAAGCTGATCAGCATCCGCGATCGCAAAGTATTCACGCAGCTCCGCAAGATCAGTTGACGGCATACCCGCAAGATTTGCCCGCAGAAATCGCGACAACAACGAAGGGTCAATACCTTTGGGCGCCAGATCAGAGTCGATACGACAAGTGGACGCCAAACTCACGACCACCGACGAGTCATTGGCATAGGGCGCAAGCGCTGCTTCATAAACATCAGCTTCGGTGAGGCGAAAATCAGCCGCAACACTCAGGGCAGCGGCGATACCCAGTGCCGCCGAAACGCCCAAGGAGACGAAGCGCCTCATGACACAACCTCAGCCGAATCAAGCGACATTGATATACCCGGGAGTCATCACCGTGTCCGAACCAAGGATAGCCAGTTATTGCATTGAGGAGCTGGCCGAACCGGCCCGCTCTGGACAAAGCGCATCGACGGCTGTGCGTCAGAGCCTCGATCACCATCACGAACGGGATCGTTACCGCGTGTGGCGTCGCAGGAAGGGAAATGCGGAGTGGGTCCACGTTTATCAAGCCCGGCCTGGCACATTTGTGATTGGCAAGAATCACGGTCTTCTGAAATTGACGGTCAC
The DNA here is from genome assembly GCA_016712105.1 of Ahniella sp. Taxonomy (GTDB): domain Bacteria; phylum Pseudomonadota; class Gammaproteobacteria; order Xanthomonadales; family Ahniellaceae; genus Ahniella. The sequence goes on along the minus strand of JADJRU010000030.1, from coordinate 15,389 downwards.
CATCGGTGCCGGCGATACGGTAATCGAATGATTGCCGCCCAGAGGATCCGAGGTGGGCGCAACACAACATATGTCCAGCATCAACGAGGGGTCGCTGCACCGTCTGGTGCACTGCGCCTCTTCGTCAGAACCACCAAAGCAATGCCACCGAGGATGGCAACAGTGGCCACGGTCAGACGCAAACCAAAGGGTTCGCCCAGAATGTAGACTCCGCCCAGGGACGCGATCACCGGAACGCTGAGTTGGAGGGTTGCAGCATTTGTGGCACGCAGTGACGGTAATGCCGCGTACCAGATCGCATATCCCAATCCGTACGCCAGCGCGCCTGATAAAACGGCGTAGAAGATGCCCGCGGAATCCCAAGATGCTGCCGTCACCATGGATAGGCTCAGTAATACCGCCATCGGCACTGTGCGAATGAAGTTTCCCGCAGTCACTTGGGTTGGATCGCCCGCTCCTCTGCCACGTACGGAATAGATGCCCCAGGCCATCCCTGCGATCAGCATCAAAGTGGTTCCAATCATTGGCGGTGCGGAGAGGCCCGGCAGCAACAGAATCACCAGGCCGCCAAGTGCCAGTGCAAGGCCGACCATCTGCCTCTTCAGCATCCTTTCCCCTGTCCAGATGCCATAGCCGATCATCGTTGCCTGGACTGCACCGAACAGCAGTAGCGCGCCAGTCGCGGCGGGCAGGCTGACATAGGCGAATGAAAATCCCGCGGCATACGCAAACAACGCAAGTGCCGACAGCCAGTTGCCTCCGCCCGAATAGGTGCCGGGTCTCAGCTTCACGACCAACCAAAGCATCACGGCACCGGAGATCAAGCGAACGGAAGTGAAGCTGGCTGCATCAATGCTGGTCTCGGAGAGGGCCATCCGGCAGAGCAGGGAGTTGCCCGCAAAGGCGGCCATGGCGAGTGACGTCAGGACTATGATGCGGCCATACGGCCACACGTCTGCTCTGAAGTGCTTCATGCTAATGCCCTGCAGCGCTTCAAGGTGCTGCTGCAGAAAAGGGTTCCGGACGAGCCATACATAGCGTTATCGGCCTGTCTGATCATTCATGGGTTCGCTACTGCGCGGGCCCGAAGGCAGGAATTTCGGGACACGTTGCTTGAGCAAGGCCACAAGCAGAGGATCCATGTAGGCATAGTCGTCTCTGATGTCGAGGCAGATCACCCGTTTGCCGCCCAGGTAGCGCTTGAACTTCTTTGAGAGCTTGCCGCGATGGGATTTCTCCATCACGAAGATCAGATCGGACCAAGCCAGCAATTCCGGTGAGACCGGGCTTGTGGCCTCATGACCGAGGCCAGCGGACTGCGTCTCAACGCCTGGCCAGTCAGCGAATACGTGTTCGGCTGTCGGGCTGCGCAGACGGTTCTGGGTGCAGATGAACAGTACGTTGAGCGACATCGCTTACCTCTTGCGCCGCCAAAGAGCCATGCCCGACGCTGCCAGCAATCCACAGGCGCAAGCGACTGCAAGGGACCACCCTAGAGAAGGAGGTGTTCCGAACGGATCGTTGTCGTTCGCCTGTTGTACCTGCTGTGGATTCATTGCTGCATCGATGGCAATGACCGCGCCAATCAGTCCGAAACCGATGAAGAGTGCCGCCATGATCCTGAGAACGATCAATCGCAACATTGGGAATGGCTCGCGCGCAAGGACGGGCTTAATGGCCATTCCCCGCCGGAGGCGGACCAGACATCACCGTCTCGATCCAATCGAGGTAAAAACTCAAACGGACATTACAACTCACCTGACCATAGCGCCCGGGTCGGGTGGTCAGAACATGCCCTTGGACCACTTTCCATGAGGCCAGTCCAGCCAATAGCCATTGTTCATCTTGCTCGATCAGCGCAGGGCCGCCGCTGTCCCCGTTCCCAAGGATGCCCTCCAGGGGCAGGGCCGCTGGCGGCTCATCGAACACATAACAAAGCCATCGCTCATAAGCACTGGTGGCCCTGTTGAACGCGCGGCGAAGTTCCGTCCGATTGGGACCTCCAGGGTCATGCCCGGTCGCACCCGTGCCGGTAGCGCCCTTTCCGACGATCTGGATGATCTGGCCCGGCTCGTCGCTGCGTTCGTAAATCGTGACAGGCGCCACGTCGTTCACGGGCTCTGTGAGCTTGACCAGCGCGATATCGTCAGACTGAGACAGAAACGCCACGATCAGCATGGCCTCGCCACTGGACATTGCCTGATCGATGAGTTCCTGAGGTACCGTCTTGTACCCAGGATGCGTGATGACGTGTTCAACATCCCTGGGTGTTCCGTCGATCACCACCTGAAAACTGTCAGCGTGTCGAGGGAGCACGTGGGCGGCCGTGACCACCCACTGGGGCGCGATCAAAACGCCGTGTCCTTCGCCGGGCATGTCGACGAGAAACGGAAAATCAGACGCAGGAACACGATACACCGAGTCATCCACGTCATGCTGGATGGTGATGGCACTGGCGATTGATGACACAACGAGGAGCAGCGTGGGCAAGCAGAATCGGATCATGGCCGGTGTCTCCAGGGTCCCGGGATCGACAAGAGTGGCGCCCGAGCCAGTGGTCAGGTCGCTCAACATTCTGGACGAGCCCTGACGAACAAGACGGGATAGTAAGCGGTAACGGCGTCGCAAAACACAGGATTGATCACAGCATGTTCAAACGACCGACGCTCCTCCGAGCGATCCGTTCACCAGCAAATTGTCGCGATCGTCTGGATCGGCAAACAGATTCTGCAAGCGGTGATCTGAACCGAGAACGGGAACCGATGACCCGTCAGACCCGTTGAGCAGTTCCGCCCCGATCTCTACTTGAGCTCTACTTCAACCAGCTCGATGGTCTCCGATCCGCTGTTCTTGAGTGCGCGTGCCGCTCCGTCAGCCTGGACCGCAAACTCTCCCGGCCGCATGACGAGTTGCTGGTCTGGCAAATCCGCGGTGATCGTCGTGAGCAAGCCACCCCGAACGACAACACGCACACCCTTGTTTCCTTGCGTGATCGAAGGAACGGATTCGCCCGGAGCCAGAATCAGCCGCCAGGCTCGGATCCGGTCATTGTCGAAGATCTGCACGTATTGCGGCGCGGCCTCACGCGAGGAAATCGCAGAACCCGAAGGCTTCGAACGTCTCAACTCGATCACGATGATCTGGTACTCGCCTTGGTCACCATTGACGATCCGATGCGTGCGGGGCTCAGGACCGACAGCGCTGTAGGCGGTCGCACCCACTGAGTACATGGGCGCCGCTGTCAACGGTTTGCCCAAACCCTGGCCGCTGGATTCGGAAGGTTGGATGACGACAGCGAACAGATCCCGGTAATGCGTGTGAAACCCCGAGTCGCCTTTCGGCGGGTAGAGGTTATTCAGGATCGCAAGATCTTCATCAGCGAAGACCATTTGATGGAACGAGGCGTGTTCGACCGGAACGATCGGGTCACTGGGCTCCTCTTCAGCGAAGGTAGAAGAAGGAATTGCCAAGAGCAGGAAGAATCCTAGAGAAGCCAAATTCCGGGTCATCTGGGTCAGGTTCATTCGTCTCTCTTTGTATTGGTGCATTTCATGGATTCAGGCATATCGAGTGACCGCTTCCGCCGAAGCGAATGGTAAACCGATATCACCGTCCAGATGCTGGGCCCACTTATGAAGGGTCACGATCATGCTGTTCCTCCTTTTTTCCCATGAGCGACGAACGCCACATCTCACGCCACGTGTCTTTGTCCTCGCCACCGAGCTTCGTCGACAGGATTTGGCGGAAACCACAGCAATCACAACCACTACTGCCTTTCCCATCACGCTGAACACAAGCATGGACCGATCCGACGCTGCCACAAGCAGAAAATACACCCCTGCATTCCGATGGAGATTCAGTCAGATCAAATGCTGCTGCCACGCTGGAGCAATCGACCGCCGCATCAAAGGATCACGGTCACGAAGGCTTTGGTGATTCTCGCCAGCCATTGGCGTGAGATGGCCACGGCCCATCCAGGACCAATGTCAGCTCGCCAATCGAATCAATCTGGTTCCGTCCCGTCGTTCAACCGCTCTGCCCTGGCAACCGGGCCGGTTGAATCAAATCAGAGACAATCGGCAACTATGCGCGGAAGTTGATCGCCGTTCAAAAGGCTCGGGTGATCCATCACGACACCTAACTTCATTTCGGTCTCACAGTCGGACCGGGCAACGCACACAGCCCTTTTCGGGGATCGTGTCGCAGCACATGACTTGGAACTGGAAGCGACCACTTCGAGCCCTTTGGAGAACGACGCGCAGGCATCTTCCGACTCAGCCTCCACAAACACCATTCGCGCGGAGCTGGTGTGTGCAACGAACGCCCCATAACTTGAGACAACCTCCAGGTGCATCGTCGGGATTGGGGATGATGTTTATGGACAGGTTATAGACCCGGATGCGAGCAAGTCTGCGCTGGTCCCCGTTAGGGGACCTGGCGACGCGGCAGGACTGAACCTTAAAGGACGCCTGGACCTCACCCTGAAGCGGCACGAGGCAATCCGACCGGGCCGCTCCGGCGAGGCCCACCAGAGCGATGGCTAGTGCGGCTGCGATCCTCATGGCCCAACGAACCTGCTGGAAACTCGACACATCGCATGCCCGGATGTTTCCGGAGATGTTCTTGTCCCGACCGAAGTATCGATCGCCCAACGCAGCTTCTCTGATGCGGTCACTTTCAGCACGCCCGATCCAATTCGGTATTCAAGTACTTTGTCCACAGCGTCAACGACTCCTCTCAGCAGCCGAGACTGGTCGGAGCGCGATGAATCCCGGAAAGTACGCCGTCAAGGCTTGAACCTCTCGAATGACTGGCCGCTGAATCTGTACGCACCGGCAGTGTGTGTCCCGAGCCACAAGACGCCCTGATTGTCCTTGCTGATGGTGTACAGGGTGATGTTCTTGTCGCCGTCCTTGACCGGGTAGCGGGTGACGTCCTTCCCGTCATACCGCCAGACCCCACCGTCATAGGTCGCCATCCAGAGCGCGCCGTCGTGACCTACCACGCTGGACATGATGCCTTCGATCTGCGGCTTGGTCTGATCCGTGGCGTCGCGTATCCCATCCTCTTGCCTGAAGCTCGGCCCGGCCTTGTCGCTCGGATTGACTGCATATCGGTGCAACGAGTTGCTGAACCAGAATCTGCCGTCCTTGTCCTCGACGATCGACCGCGAGCCAAATGACCCGTTCCGTAATTCACTTTCGGGTAGCCAGGAGAACACCTTCCCGTCGTAGCGAGTGACACCGACGCCGCCGGTGCCGAACCACATATGGCCCTTGCTGTCTTTGAAGTTGATGTACGTGTCGTAAGGGCTGAAGTTGATGTTCGGAAATCTGGAGCGAGGGAACGCTGCAACAAGGGCGTCACCTTCCTTGGTCTGAGGCAGTATCAGGAGGTGCAGGCTTTTCCCGTCATACCGCAACACCGTGCCGGTATCCTGAGCACCCCGGAACCACAGGTCGTCGGGTTCCAGTTTCCAGGCGTCGGCCGGGGCTGCCTTATCCGGGACGGCCAATGGGCTAAACGCTTTCCCGTCGAACCGAGTGACACCTTGCTTGAACTTGCGGCCGTCGGCGTCGGACACGCCTGTTGTCGGGAAGTAGATGTTGCCCGATTTGTCTTCCCGAATGTTTCCACTGGGATCGTAGTTCAAGCCGTCTATCGTCGTGAAGTTGACGAGCGTCTTCCCATCGTAGCGGTACACGCCCCGGTCCTGGCTTCCGAACCAGTAGTCACCATTCCTGGCGTGGTGGACACGCCAGATCGCCGAGTCAAGTTCGGAAACGACCTCGCCCTTGGCGACAGTCTGTGTCTGATCCTTGGCGCTGGCGTTCTGTTCGGATTTGGCGGACAGGCTCTTGTCCTGTGCGGTGACGCCGGAGGACAGCGCGGCGAGGAGCGCGAGAGCGAATGCAGAGCGAAAAATCCGCCCGATGCAGCGGTGGGAACGACTCTCGGCAAGTTTTGCGCAACAGCGATTCACCAAGATGTTCTCCACAACGGCCGTCGCGGCTCGAGTCGGCCAGATCGATGATATGCAACGGTCACTCGGGCAACGGATGCTTCCAGAGGAGACTTCAGGAAAGGTAGACACTGCGAATGCCCGGAAGTTTCCGGCGTGCTCTTGCCTCTCCCGCAGAAGCGATTCCGGAACTCAGTCCTTCTGGTTCGATCACTCTTCAGCACCCCGAATCAAGTTCGGAATTCGAGGACATCTTCCACAGACCCAACGATGGAGTAAACCGGGTACCCGCCGTTGGCTCCCCGGTCGAGCGATGGGTCAGGCTGAACTACTGCGCCTTCGACCTCTTTTTCGCAGCAGAAAAAATGCAGCAACTGCGACGAGTGCAGAAACTGCAGCGTTCCAGACCAGTTGCCGCTGGTAGGGTATGAATAGAAGTCGCTGCTGTTCGAATGTGAGCACAGGAGTTCCGCCGGCGTCTGCCTGAGCGATCCAATCGTCGCGTAGGAAGGAGCTTGTCAGAACATGCGCATGGATACTGGTACCCGGCGCCTCGGAAGCCAAGGCGCATAAAGCCTCCGCACGCGTGCAGCGCGACCGATAGACCTGCGAGCCGGTATCAATGCGAAGGTATTCGGCCCTTTTACCGATTTCCCTCGTGATGGTTCCCTCGATCTTGAGCGTGCCAGGCAATGTCAGACTTCCGGGTGCCAGATACCACGCAGCCACATGCATTGTGGCCACCGCGAGAAGAATCAGTTTGATGAACGGGCTAAGAAAGCTCATGCGCGGCCCAACGAGGCTGTGGGAAAACTGGAAACAGCAATCGCTCGGACATTTCCGGGCGTGCATTGACCACTAGCGAGGGGTAGATCGTTGACTGTAGCTCTTCTGGTGCGGTCACTTTTCAGTGCTCCCGATCACATTCGATTACCAAAGTCCTCTTCTACAGCTTCAACGCCGTGTTAGGCGCCCGCAGGCCGACAAAACATCAGGAAACATCAGACTCCCTCCCGGTGGTACGCATGAACGCACCGTTAGCCGCCGACGCCTGGAATTCGCGCTTGAGACCATTGAAGTTCTCGAAGAGCTTTCGGTGTGCCACATAAGACCACGCATCAGCCCTCTCGTAGTAGCCCGCAACCCACTGTTGGAGATTGGCGAGCATCGCGTCCTGCGCCTCGGGAGACTCGTACTTGTGCGGCTCCCAGGGCCGAGCTTGATTGTTGCGAAGGCACGTTTCGAGCCCGGGATTCAGGAATAGCAGCTCGGTGCAGAATGGCAGTGCCCGCTCAATCAGCTCTCCGTAGCAGCCTTCCACAACCCAGACGCGTTCGCCTTCGGCAAATGAAGCCAACAGGCCACACGTCACCTCGAAGGGACGTTGAACTGCGACCAGCCCCGGCTCCCAAACGATGGAATCGAGATCGAGGTGCGGGCAGGCAAGATCCCCAGCAATCCTTGTAGCCAATGTGCTCTTGCCGGAGCCTGAATTTCCAACGATCAGGATGCGATGGCTCATGACTTCGGCGCCTGACGAAGCTGCAGAAAAACAGGCATCGATGTTGCTTCCTTCCGTGAGTGAGTGCAAGGCAGTCGGCGGTCGCACGTTACAAGGTTGTCGACCTGAGCCTGCGGTTGTTGCCAGTGGTGCTGGAAAATCAGCTGGCGCCTGGTTCGTTGGCGCATCCGGTGCGCCATATCGCGGAGACATTTCCGGGCGGCCATTCGACCGTTTGCCGGTTACAAAAAGGGGTCTTCCTGCAGCCTCAACGTTTGAGATCAGGCCCGGTCAGGACCGTCGACCCTGCAGCGAACGGTTGCGCGGCAAGACGCCGAATCGCCTCTTCAACTGCCACACCACATCCGATGACGCTGGCATGGTGATTCTCACAGATCAACCACGATAGATCCTTGGGAACGATGTAGTACTCAAAGCCAAAGCACTCGCCGATGATGCCCGAAGCCTGTTGCGGGGAGGCCTCATAAACCGGGTATGGCCCACGCTCCGGGCTCTCTGCGATGAACCAGCAACGCTCACCCGCATCGGGAACCAAAGAAGGGATTCGCTGAAAGACAAGGTCATCGTCGAACGATACGGACTCCGAGTGCAGGAATGACTCCCACCACCGACGCCGATCTTTGCCGCCAGCGAACTGGACCAGAACCATTCGGTTGATCTCCTCCGCCTCGACGCGCGAAACCTTCCTCACAGAGCCCTTCAGTTGAAGTGACTCAATGGCACGATCGATTTCGTCGCTTACTCCGCACATTCTCTTACCGCCTGGCGTCTGCATTCAACCGAGCACGAGCGTGGCCGAAGGCCGCTGCAGTGGGTCGGAAACGATGGGTTGGGACCAGAGGGCATGAAAGTGCTCAGTGTCGCGCGCTGAATGTAGCTCAGCTGGTGACGACACTTCTCAGCACTCCCGATCAGACTCGGCATTCAATGATTTCTTCTACAGCCTCAACTCCGCTTGAACTTACGGTTGGAAACTGGTGCGCGGAGGATTAAGAAACTTGTGAATGCAAAACCATGCGTCTGGCAGCCCCGTCCAATGGAACATGCCGTAACTGATGAAAGAACGAACCTCTCGAAGCAATGGGATACTGCGCACTTCAGCATCGATTGCCCGAAGACATGGTGTCAGGAGAGACAGAAACCTAGCTAACGCTGGAAGAATCGAAGACGCAAACACGGCTGCCACCTGCAGGCCAAACAGGCCGCAAAAGACATCGACTCCGAGCACATCAATGATTGGAAGCAACAGGCGAAGTTCGGGGTGACTGGCAAATAGAATTACCAAGGTAATTCCAACCACCGTCCAAAACGCGAACGCCAACGATTGCCAAAAAATACACGCATGTTCATTCAATCGACGGGATGGTTCGATGGCGAATAATTGCCAAAAGCGTATCACAGGCGAGCGACCTGAACCGAATGAACGGCGATTACCGAAAGCACCGTGGTCAAACGACGCTGCAAGAAAAGACGAAGATGAATTGCCTTACCTTGCCGAAGCATCGATGGTTGAATGTGGCTCTTCTGGGGCGCGCACTTCTCAGCACTCCCGATCAAATTCGACATTCAAGGGCTCTTTTTAAATCCTCAACGCGCAGCATCAGCAGCGGACAGCGCCGTCCGCTGAATGTTGTGGTGAAGCTCTTCCGTTCCGCTCACTGGGTGCCCATGCACTGGTGGAAGAGTCAATACAAGAAGCCAAACGTGCGGCCGACAGCGGCCAGCGCGTGCGATACCGCCTGTCCCAGGGGCGTGGGTACCAGCAGCAACGCGCCGGCCTCGAGTGCGACGCATGTGGACAGTCCTACCCACCATGCCGGATGCACACGCTTGTCGCAAATGCCGTCACGGACCATGCCCGCAACAATGAACAGGTTGCTGCCAAGAAGACCGAGCCACATCGCCGAGTCAGGTCCGAACAGCACCATACACAAGCGAAACGTGGCCGCACCCATGCCACCGACGCTGGCGATGATCATCAATCGTTTGTGCCAATCCGGTCGGCGGCGCATTCGGAGAGCCGCCACATAGAAGGCAGCGAACAGCACCAGAGTCGCAAAGACCCCAGGACCGGAAGCTGACCAGAACGGGTCGCCGGACTCCAACGCATCGGCCATGCGGACACCAACGACCAACAAGCCTGTTCCGACCATCAATGACGCCAACGCTATGCTCAATCCGCCCAGCGTGCGATGAAGCGACATTCGCCGCGACTGCACCAGCGCAGACTGCGCCACCAGCAACACGTACCAAGCGAAGAACGTCCAGCCGTGCAAGTGCACGGCCACCACGTCCGACGCATAGCGGCCCGAAACCATTGGACCGAAGTACGTAAACCAGAAGCCGGCAAACACGGTGGCGGCGATCGCCACGGTGGTCCACAGGAAGAAGCGGTCGCGACTTTGGGTCATGCGCAAAACACCGTGTTCAACCGCCGCTGCGCGACGGTTCGCGGATGATACACGCAACCTATTCGCCGGCCGGCTTGAACGCCTGGTTGGCCGACAAACGCCGCGGTGCACCACATCTGGAAGTTGCCAAGATGCAGAACGGCGGCATGGGGATGACCAAAGACCTTGCAACGGCGCCTTGAGCGCATAGGTGCGAACTGGTTCGGAACCGAATACCCAGTGGATCAGCAACCCATGCAGCCCGCCATATCGCGGAGACATTTCCGGGTGGCCAGTCGAACCTTTTCTGTTCGCAACAAGCGGCTTCTCTACAGCCTCAACGACGCAGTCCGGCGGCCGCAAGTGCGTCGCGCCCGCTACCCTTCGTAGTCATCCGCGACCAACCTGGATTTGATGGAACCACTGTAGGGCAACTGCATGCCCATGCGCTCCAAGGTGTCCTCGTAGTGGAGCAGCTGGCCCTGCAACTGCTCGGCCGAAGATCAGCGTTTCGAAGTAGCGCTCCTCGTCCCGCAGGCGCTTGAACTCACCAAGGAGGTAACTGGCGCCATCAAACATGGTCAGAGTGTATCGCCCTGGCCAGCGGCCGGCAAACTATCGACCCAAAGATGACGATGGCGTTACGGACGAGAGAGAGGACTGACCAGCATGTAGGGGAAATGAACGAAACCTCGGTTGATCAGAAAGGGACCATCACTTCGGTTGCCGCATAACGCCGCGTTGAGCGACCGATGGCCGACAGTTCAAGAGTAAACGCGAAAGCATCTACCAGCGGTCGGCTTGAACGCATAGTCAGCTTCCACTCAAGAGCGCAAGAACTGCTTTGTGGGGGACATCGACTGCGTACCAAGCGGAGCACTCGGTTGATTCAGGCCATGAATTGATGGCAACTACAAAATGGAAGCTTGTAGGGTAGTTGGATGGACCCAAAGGAACGTGAATCTCGATTCCGTGAGGATGATACTGCACCGGGTAGTCGCGCTCTGCAAAGCCACATTGTGGCAGGCTGGCATGGAGGGCTTCGAAATCCTCGGTGCCCACAGTGACAATCCTTCCTTGAGTCTGCCAAGACTGAGCATCGAGGTGTTCCCCTGATTCAGGGTCAGCAACGACCTGCAGTTGATCCAGCCAACGACACCGTACGCTGACGTTTCGAAGGTGAGACGCAGGCTTCAGCAGCACTATGACCGCGACCACCTTCTCGACCTTCATTCCTGGCGGCAGTTCTGGTGAGAAAGCACGATCCAGGAATCGTACTTCCGGCTCAAGTAGCGGTGCTCCGCTAGCAATGGCCTCGAACTCAATGCGGCCAATTGGAGTCTGTACGATCACGAAGTCCTTCCAGTCGAGCTGCTGCTTGAGTGAAATGTTAGGCCGAACTCTTGTCCAGCCAGAACGTTGAACGTGCAAGAGACGAGCTCAGACCACAGGCGCACTTAAAGTCTCCGTGACGGGAAAGGCTACTCACTATCCGAAGCAGAGGGTGCCCGCAACTGAGACAAGGCCCTGAGCCACCGCGTAGCGCTCCAACGTTTCGCCGATCCTACTCGGTAGCTCCCAATACTTTCGATCCAAGGCATCCAAGCCCGGCGTCGAACCCGGCCAGAGAGAAAGCATCAGCTGACGTCGTTCTCCTGTGTCTTTCGGAACGTTTCGGTCGGAGAAGATCAACTGCTTCGCTGTTTGCAGTAGAGAAAGGGCATCGGTTGCATCGATTTCCTTCAGCGCGTCGACTGTCTCGTTGAACTGAGAGCCCGAACTATTGTGGAAGTATTGATCGAAGCCACCGTTGAAAATCTCACCCTCGAAGACGTTGAGAACCCAGTAGCGCCTCTCGACGAGGCTCAACGAATCCAAGCCACCCCCTCGGGAATGGATCCTTTCGTGAAGTGAGCGCCACAGCGCGCGGAACGGGCACGTTCGGTCCAGTTCCCTATCTTTCTCCCGCCATGCAATGCCGGCCTCAATGCTCTTCCTGATGCCATTCTTGCAGGGCATGCAGCGCCCACCCGTACGCTCTGCCGTCGCAGGCAGGATCATTGCCCCACATTCCTTGCATGCAACTTTTTCCATGCGAGCTTCTCGGACTAACGCCTGTATTAAGTCGACCCACGCAGTGGCTTCGGCTTGAATGATTGGTTAGGCATCAGCCGCATTGCCCGGTAGGGACATGTCGACAGAGACGCCACTCGTCGAACGACTGATCATCAATGTAGACGTCCGGCTTTGGCAAGAAGGCGATGAATAGGGTCTCGATACCTAGCTCCGCAGCTGATTCCCTGGCGTAGTCTCCACCGCCAGAGCTCCAGAGATAGAGCGCAACGCCCTGCTCGTGAAGCGCGCGTACGCTAGCAACGACCGAAGCCATTGGCATGCGTTTCGTCCCGAACGAACGAATCAAGGTGTCATCGACATCTATGTAAACGACGCGCTGCTTCATTTGAGTCCTAACGAGGCTGTAGAAAAAGTCGAAACAGCGATCCGCGGGATAATTTTGGGGTGCTTTTTACCCCTACCGAACTGCCGATCGTTGAATATAGCCCGACTGGTGCGGTCACTTTTCAGCACTCCCGATGCAATTATCTCTTGAAGGAATTCTTCTACAGCCTCAACGCCGCGTGAAGCGGCCGCTGGCCGACAACGTGCCAGGAAACATCAAACACTCTCCCCCGGTCCGCTTGACGCATAGTTAGCTCTCTGATTCCGGAAAGCCCTGTGGATAATGCGAAATTGCCAAGGCCACTCCACAACTGGCTGCAGCAGCGACCAATGCCGCAGGAAACAGATCTACGTGAACTGCGACATCGCGCAACTCAACCCCGAAATTAACGACAGCATTATCGACGCCAGGTATAGATGCGGCTGCTGCGAGTGCGGCCTGATGACTGATGAGGAAGGCTAGGCAGTCTGCTACTTGAGTGTCAAATTGGTCCATCTCCGCATCGCTCACAACAAACGATGCCCCGGAGGAGGGACTGATGTGCTGACGCGGATTCTGATCCAAGTCGGTACGGCATTCCGGTTCAAGTCGGTACAGGGTTCTGATTCAAGTCGGTACGGTTATCCACAGGGGATGCCGGTGGGGACACTGGCCCTTCGCAGAGAGCGAGGGGTCGATGAGCTACCGGAGGATGCCGATGAGGCAGTTAATGAGTTTGGCGCGGCTGCGGTTTGCCGAGCAGCGCTCGTATTCGGAGATCGCGGCGAGCCTTGGGATGGCGCGATCGACGGTGCAGTCGGCGGTCGAGCGCTTTGCGCAGGCGGGGCTGACCTGGCCGTTGCCGGCGGAGCTGGATGAGGATTCGCTGTATGCGCGCCTGTATCCGACGGCGCCGTTGGCGCGGTCGGCGGATCCGGATTTCGCCAAGGTCGCGACTGAGCTGAAGCGCAAGGGCGTGACGCGCATGCTGCTGTGGCAGGAGTACGTGTCCGCGCATGGCGCACAGGCGTTGGCCTATTCGCAGTTCTGCGCGCGATTGCAGGTGTATCAAAGCAGCTGCGATCCAGTGATGCGCATGCAACACCGGCCGGGGGAGAAGGCGTTCGTCGACTACGCCGGGCTGTGCATGGCGGTCACCGATGCGCGCACCGGTGAGCAGCGCAAAGCGCAAGTATTCGTCTCGTCGCTTGGCTTCTCGTCGGCGATCTATGCCGAGGCGACGTGGACGCAGAACGAAGCCGACTGGATCGCCGCGAACGATCACGCGCTGATTGCGTTTGGCGGCGTGCCAGGCGCGATCGTGCCCGACAACCTCAAGGCTGCGGTGACGCGGACCGATCGCTACGAACCTGCGATAAACACCAGTTATCAGGAGTGGGCCGAGCATGTCGGCACGACGATCCTGCCGGCACGAGTGCGTTCACCAGACGACAAGGCCAAGGTCGAGAACGCGGTGCGCCTGGTGACACAGTCGGTGCTGGCACCGCTGCGCGATCGGGTCTTCTTCTCACTGGCCGAGTTGAATGTCGCGATCCACGAGGGTGTTGCGAAGCTCAACGCCAAGCCGTTCGCGAAGCGCGAAGGATCGCGCGATCTCTCGCTCGTTGAAGAACGTGCGCATTTGCGACCTTTGCCGGCGTCGACATTCCAGTACGGTCATTGGCGCAAGGCGCGGGTTAACATCGACTATCACATCGAGGTCGACAAGCGCCTGTACTCGGTGCCCCATGCACTGATTCGCCAGCAGGTCGATGTGCGCGTGGGCGCGACGCTGATCGAGGTCTACCGCAATAGCCAACTGGTCGCAGCTCATCCGGTCGGCTACAAGCCAGGCGATTGCAGCACCAAGCCAGAGCATCTGCCGGAGAAGCACCGCGGCTATCTCGATCGTACGCAAAGCAGCTTGCAGCGGCGCGCTGCCGCGATCGGCGAAGCGACGGCGCAGGTGATTGCGGCACAGGCGACGCGCAAGACGCATGCGGAGCAGACCTATCGCACCAGCCTCGGCATCCTGCGCCTGGCCAAGGATCACGGCGCCGAAGCGCTGGAGGCGGCGTGCCGCCGCGCACTCGAGCTGCATGCGATCAGCTATCGCGCGATCAACGATCTGATCCGCCATCCGATGCCGACGCCGACACCACCGCCGGTCGTGATCGAACACGCCAACGTGCGCGGCGCGGCCTACTACGGAGATCGCCATGCTCACTGAACCTCTCTATCAGGCGTTGCAGGCATTGGGCCTGCGCGGCATGGCGCGCCAGTTCTCGGCACAGCTGCAGAGCAGCGATCTCGCCGGTCTGCCGTTCAATGACCGCATGGCACTACTCGTCGACGCCGAACAGTCCGAGCGCTCGAACTATCGCTACGCGCAGCGTCTGCGCTGGGCGAAGCTCGGGCAGTCAGCAAGCCTCGAAGACCTTGACCAACGCACGCCACGTGGCCTCGACAAGTCGCTCGTCGCACAATTGACGACGCTGGCCTTCGTCGAAGACAAGCGCAATCTGTTGATCACTGGCCCCACCGGCGTGGGCAAGAGCTACCTCGCCTGCGCCATCGGTCAGCAGGCTTGTCGCCAGGACATCAGCGTGCGCTACCTGCGCATGCCGCGGCTCGTCGAAGAATTGATCTGCGCAGACGCGCTCAAGCGCAAAGGCGCATTGTTCAAACATCTCGCCAAGTTCCGCTTGCTGATCCTCGACGACTTCGGCCTCGCGCCGATCGCGGATGTGCACCAGCGTGACCTGCTCGAAATTGTCGACGACCGCTTCGACAAGAGCAGCACCATTCTCACTAGCCAACTGCCGGTTGAGCAGTGGCATGGCTGGCTCGGCGAACCCACGCTCGCCGACGCGATACTCGACCGGGTCGTGCACAACGCTTACAAACTCGCGCTCAAAGGCGAATCGATGAGGAGGAGAAAGGCCACCTAACCCCGGCCAGGAATCACGATCGCAATCCTGCGATCATCCAACCCCCACCTGCCTGTGGATAACCGTACCGGCTTGGACCGGAATGCCGTACCGGCTTGAACCGGAATGCTGTACCGAATTCATC
>JADJRU010000029.1 GCA_016712105.1 Ahniella sp. | reverse complement strand
GAGACGGCCTGACCGTGCGTCAGGTGGAAATCGCGCTGGGCGGCAACGCGAACCTTCTGGGCCGGTGGCGGGATCTGGAAGAACGGCTCGAGGGCCTGGTCCTGATCTACGATCGGTCATCCGCAACAACACCGCGCAACTGGGCGGCGGCATTGCAGTCACCGGCAGCGGCGGCATGGTGCTGCTGTCGTGGCACGGTCGTGCGCAACAACCAGGCCATGAAGGGTGGCGGCATTTACGTCGACGAAGCCGCATTGCGCATGGACATCGCCGACGTGCCGCTGCATCAGAACAGCGCCTTGCTCGGCGGTGACCGACAAAGAGGGCGGCATCTACGCGACCGGCACTGCATCGCGATCGGCGGAAGTCTCCAGTGTCTCGCTGACCTACGATCTGTTCGAGCCCTACCCTTCCCTGTCCGGAGTGCGCATCCAGCAGAACAGCGCACATGATGGCGGTGGCATCTACGCCAACGGTTTCACGTCGGTCACGCTCAAGGAGACCTCGCTGCGCGACAACACGGCCAGCCGGTATGGCGGCGCGATCTATCTGTTCGGTGCCCAGTTGCAGATGTATCGGCATTACGTGTTCGTTGGCTGGCCGATCATTTGCCAGGGCGCTTTCGGCTGCAACGAAATCTCGGGCAACACCGCTGCGTTTGCCGGTGGCGCGATTTCGTTGTGGAACGGCGCCATGCTTATGTCGGTCAGGCCATGATCAGCCGGAATATCGGCCGGGATTCAATCATCGACAGTTACATTCAGTCGACGGTCACCGGCCTGACGAATCGCTTGACGATGGAGTCGGTCGTGCTGGCGAACAATCAGCACGGCCACGTCGGATCCTGCGGCACCGTACGTCTGAGCAATACGAACAATCAGAGCCGCGTGATCCTTCGCCACGTGACCATGGCCGACAATCGCATGGATGGCGGCGCGGTTTCGCGCGGAACTGCAGCTCGGGTCGAGACTGCAGCGACGACACAAGTGTCGGTGTATTCGTCGATCATCGAGCCTCGTGTCGGGAATAGTGTGGGCCACGGGCAACCAACCCAACATCGTGCTGTACGACTGCGTGATGGCGCCCGGCCCCTTTCCGCCGTCGGCCACACGATCCTGCAGATCGGTCTACCCTATCGGTTCGTGCACCGCGCGAGTTACGACCTGTCGCCCAGCGGATGGTGACGTGGCGATTGATGCCTGTGATGGCAGTGCGATCCCCGGAGATACCATGCTTGTGGCCGGCGCAGATCTTGAACCCTTCGGCAGCACGGATGATCCGGCTGTACCGAATCGGCTCGGCGGTGGCTCGACTCCATGACCTGGGTGCGTTCGAGATGCGACCCTTGTTGAGCAACGGTTTCGGAGTAGCCATGGTTGCGCCGTGGCGGCGTGCACTGGCAGCACCAGAATGTCGCCCGGATTCGCCCAGTCGAGACAGGCGCGTACGGCATCGATCTCGGCCTGTTCCTGCCGGAGACGCTTTTCGTCGAAACCGCAGTCGAGCAGATGTTCGCGGATGAGATGCGGGATTTCACCGAAGGCGCGGCCACGCATGTAGCCCTGCAGATCCTTCAGCACGATGAGATCCGGTTTCCACGCGAGTGCCACGTCGGCGAGCGCAAGAATTTCCGTATTGTCGCGATTGCCGGCCTGCCCCAACACCAACGCGAGCCGGCCGTTCGGATTCAGCGCACGCCCGACTTCCAGCAGTTTGCCAAGGCCATCCGGGTTATGGGCGTAGTCGGTCAGGACATCGAAGCCACGAATTCGATATCGCTGCAATCGGCCCGGATTATCTTCGTGCTGGCGACCGAAACGTTCCAGCACATGACGCACGATATCGGCACCCACACCCAGTCGCCACGCCACGAGCGCGGCCCCCATGAGGTTGGCGATGTTGTAGCGCGCCAGCCCATGTACGGCGAGTGGCATGTCGTCGATGCGCCCGCGTGACCGACCCCGGGAACCTTCGCGCAGGATCATGTCGCCATCCTGCACAAACACCGAAACTTCGGCAGCACGCAGCAGCGGGTGCTCACCGTCGAATCCGAACCAGTCGATGTGCGGCCAGCGCGTCGCGCCATACCGCGCCAGCATCGGATCATCGGCATTGAGCACGAGCCGGCCTTCCGGCTTCAGCGATTTCGCGACCATCAGCTTGGTTTCGGCGAGCTCATCGAGCGTGTCGATGCCGTATTCACCGAAGTGGTCGTCGCTGACATTCGTGACCAGTGCGACATCCACCGCCGTGAACGCCAGCCCGCGCCGCAACATACCGCCCCGCGCGGTTTCGAGCACGGCCGCTTCCGTCAACGGATGCCGCAGCACTTCGCGCGCGCCTTGCGGACCGGAATAGTCGCCGCGCGCCAGGCGTTCGCCATTGAGGTACAGACCATCTGTGCAGTTGTGTGCCGTGGAATAACCCTGCGCGCGCAGCATGGCCGACAGCAAGCGTACGCTCGTGGTCTTGCCGTTCGAACCTGTGACCAACGCAACCGGCACCGGCACGGCATCACCCGACTCAGCGGCGTTGACCGGCAAAACGTGACCATCGATCCGATGCCAGTCCACGCCTCGGCAAAAACGCCCCAGGCCAAGCGTCACCCGCTCGTCATCCCACAACAAGGGTTGATGTGCGGCACTCATCTCGGCGTGGAACGCGCGAAAATCAGGATGCTGTTCGGCCGAGACCATCCGGCGCATGGTTTCGAAGGCCATACCTTCGTCGCCCGCCAGCGGGTGACCGGGCGCATGTGTTTCGGCGACTTGGCGCGCGGTTTGCCAGGCCCATTCGTTCAGTTCGGTTGCCGCCAGCAGCAGATCGACCGGCGCCTCAATGAACAGGCTGACCCCGTATTTATGCGGGCGCATGATGCTGGCATCCCCCGCCGGCCATTCGAGCAGACAGCGCCCGCGCTGCACCAGACGCCGCCACTGAGCGAGTATTTCTGAGGGGACCGACCCCCATGGCTTCGAGCACGGCACCGGGCCGGTCCGAAAACAGATTCGGACCGGTCAGGCGACGCGAGCTCTCGAACGAAGGTTGCACCGATCAGTCTTCGGTATCGCGCGACAGGCGAATGCCGCGTTCGTCGCGGATCATGCCCTCACTCAGTGTGAAGGTTTCTTCGTTGACTGGTGCATCGACGGGTTGACTGGATGCCGTGGCGGCCGGTTTCGCCGGCGCCGAGCCTTCGGGACGGAAGTAGATGACCTGCTTCCAGGAACGCACCAGCGCATCGGCGAAGATCAGCAAGAGATCACCCTGTCGCCCCATGCGCAGGGCGTGGTCGATTGCGTCGTGTTCATCCGGAATCACGGTGATCCGGTCAGCCGGCACACCCTGTGCCTTCAGGCGTGCCGCAATCATGTTCGGCACTTCGTCAGGCTCGCGGCCACGCAGGGAATCGTCGCGCCGGCAGATGTAGTGATCGAAGCGATTGGCGACCGCGTCGGCGATCGCCTCGATGTCTTCGTTGCGGCGATCACCCGGTCCAGCCACCACAATCAGGCGACGCCCGGACACATCCAGTCGCTGGGCCAGATCGGCCATGACCGACACCGCGTGGGCATTGTGGCCGTAGTCGAAGATGACCTTGAACGGATGCTCATGGAACACATTCATGCGACCCGGCGCCTGGAAGAACGTCGAGTCGAACGTGCGCAGGCCCTGACGAATCGCATCGAGTTTGATGCCCATCGCAAACGCCATGGCCGCAGCGACCATCGCGTTCTGCACGTTGTGCATCGCTCGGCCTTCGAGTGTGGCCGGAATCAGGTGGGTCCACATCAGCGGGATGTGGCTGCCCTTGTCGTACAGCGTGACCATCTGGCCGTTGACGCCGGCTTCCAGCGCACACGCGCGGCCACCGGCCCGGATGTGCTCGCGCACAAGCGCATGGCTTGGATTCGTGGTGACGTAACAGATGGTCTTGGCATCGGTGTAACCCGACATTTTGAGCACGTTCGGATCGTCGGCATTCAGCACCGCACAATCACGCGCGACCTCGACGACAATCCGTTTGATCTCGGCGAGTTGTTCGAGGGTGTCGACGCCTTTCATGCCGAGGTGGTCACTCTGCACGTTGAGCACGGCCCCGACATTGACCCAGGGCACGCCCATGCCAGCGCGCAACAAGCCACCACGCGCGGTTTCCAGCACGGCGATGTCGATGCCCGGATCGGACAACACCATCCGCGCCGACACCGGCCCGGTCATGTCGCCTTCGACGGTCCGCTGACCGTCGATGTACACGCCGTCGGTGGTCGTCAGGCCCGGGGTGAACCCGGCCATCTTGGTGATATGCGCGAGCATACGCGCCGTAGTCGTCTTGCCGTTCGTGCCGGTGATCGCGGCAATCGGCACCCGGGCCGATGCACCAGTCGGGAACAGCATGTCGATCACTGGTGTGGCCACGTCACGGGCCTTGCCTTCCGACGGGGCCACATGCATACGGAATCCGGGGGCCGCATTCACTTCGCAGATGCCGCCACCGATCTTCTTGTAACTCTCGGCGATATTCGTCGACAGGAAATCGACACCGCCAACATCCAGTCCGATGGACCGGATGGCCCGAACTGCCATATCGCGATTGTCCGGATGGATGACGTCGGTGACGTCGGTCGCCGTACCGCCGGTCGACAGGTTCGCCGTCGAACGCAAGTAGACGGCAACACCGGCTTCCGGCACCGAATCGGCCGTCAGGCCGGCGCGTGCCAGCATCATTTCAGCCTGCGCATCGAGCACGATACGTGTCAGCACTTTTTCGTGACCGACACCGCGCCGCGGGTCCAGATTCACGATATCGATCAGTTCCCGGATCGTGCGTGTGCCATCCCCAACAACATGTCCCGGGGTGCGCCGCGTCGCGGCAACCAGTTCGCCATTGATCACCAGCAAGCGGTGGTCGTCGCCTTCAAGAAACGTCTCGACAATGACCGAGCGCGAAATCTCCTTTGCCTTGCGGAACCCTTCGATCACTTCCTCGTCGGTCTTGAGCCCGATCGAAATGCCGCGCCCATGATTGCCGTTGTAGGGTTTGGTGACGACCGGGTAACCGATCCGGCGGGCCGCGCGGACGGCGCTGTTTTCCGACTGCGCCAGTTCCTGCCGCGGCACCGGCAAGCCCAGCGACCCGAGAATCTTGTTGGTTTCTTCCTTGTCGGAAGCGAGCTCGACGGCAATGTGCGGCGTTTTTCCGGTGACCGTCGCCTGGATCCGCTGCTGGTACTTGCCGTGGCCAAACTGCACGAGGCTTTGGTCGTTCAGGCGGAACCACGGAATGTCACGCGCCTCGGCGGCGCGCACGAGCGACATGGTCGATGGGCCTAGTGCACGCCGTTGTGCGTACCGGATGAACTCGTCGCGCGCTTCCGGCCACGACCAATCGTCTTCGACCGAACCTTCCGGTCGCAGGTTCTTCGGCAGCAGTGATGCCAGAAGCTTCAGAGCCAGTTCACCGGCCTCGATCCCCTCTTCGCGCTGTGTGTATTCGTAGACGACGGAGTACACGCCGGGACGGTCGTCGATGCTGCGCGTCTTGCCGAAGGTCACGTCTTCGCCGGCGACGTTCTGCACTTCGATCGCGACGTGTTCGAGGACATGACCAAGCCAGGCGCCCTCACCTTCCTTCATGCGCCGGATGAACCCACCCGGCTCTCGATAGGAACAGCCGTGTTCGCGCAAGCCCGGCAGCGCTTCAACGAGCGCATCGACATAGGCTTCGCCGAGTTTCGCGGTGGGCCAGTCTTCCAGGACCCCAAGGTCGAGCTCCAGCCTGATGACGGGGAAATGCGCGTACAGGGACGGTCCGACATAGACCGAACGGTCGAGAATCCGCATCGCTTGAGCTCCGGCATAGTGTTGTCGGTCGAAGCTACTTCAAGGCACGAAAACCGGCAAGGTGGTTGTCACCTTGGGCGTCACGAAGGTGCGCGGACACCCTGGCCTGCCTGCCGGTAATGGCTGTCCCGGCGCAGGAAACGCTTTTCGATACCGTGCCAGAACACGACCCCGCCAAGCAGCGTCAGTGACAGCGTCAACAGCAGGAACGGCAGGCCACCCAGGGCGGTGGCCCCAAAATGGATCGCCAACTGGATGACCGGAAAGTGCACGATATAGACGCCATAGGAAAAATCGCCCCAGCGGGCCGGCGACGGCAGTTGGGGTCCGCGCGCGACGATCAGCACCAGCGCGGCGAGCGCGATCGGTTCAAGCACGGCGAGCCCCGGCAACACGCCTACGAGCGCGAGCAAGCCGACGGCAAGCAGTCCCTTGGCCAGACGGTGGCGTTCGAGTAATGCCGGGAGATACCAGCCAGCGGCGCCAGCCAGGAAATACCGCAGCTGACCGGGCAATTGCCGCGCCAGTTCGTCGTAAATCGGAAGCCCGGTCTCGCGGCCCCAGTATTCGAACCCCATCGACCAGACGGTCGAGGCGACGAAGCCGGCCAGCAAAACGGGCCAGGCACCCAGTCGACGGATCAGCCAGACCAGGATCGGCACGCTGAGATAGAACATGACCTCGATCTTCAGCGTCCACAACGCGCCATTCACTGCGGCGAGGCGGTGCCCGCCAAACACGCCCGGCAATTCATGCTGGAGGAAGTTCATGAAGCCCAGGTTCGCCAGAACGTACTTCCACCAGAGATCGCTGGTGAAGTAGGTGCTGGCGGGCACGGAACTGACAAACACCAGACCAAACGCACACAACAACACGATCGCCGCATAGGCCGGATAGATCCGGCGCAGGCGCCGATCAGCGTAATCGCGCCACGAACGGCTGCGTTCGTAACTCATCATGATCAGGAATCCGCTGATCACGAAGAAGGCCTTGATGGCCAGCATCGACGAGAGCCAATCGCGGGTCCATGCCAGATCCGGCATACCCGACAGGTCGTAGGCATGCACCACACAGACCACCGCCGCAAACAGCAGCCGCAGCAGATCGAAGTTGTTCGACGCCTGCGGCGCGTTCGGCGGGATCATGATCCGGGCATTGTGACAGGGTGCGCGGCCAAACTCTGACGCTGACAGTCTGGTCTGATCCGGACCTTGCCCATTTTCGGGGCCAATCCGGCTCATCCGGCCACCTTCCCGTAAAACGGGAGAAGGAACAAACAAGCATTCTTCTCCCGCTTGCGGGAGAAGATGCCGACAGGCAGATGAGGGCAATCTGGCGATGAACTCAATTCGAGGCCAATCTGGCCCTCATCCGGCCTTCGGCCACCTTCCCCGCCAAAACTTCGCGCCAATCTGGCCCTCATCCGGCCTTCGGCCACCTTCTCCCGTGAAACGGGAGAAGGGAGCGGAGCTGATCAATTCGCCTTGTGGATCGCGCGCTTGTCGACCGCCAGCGCCGCTTCGTGCACGGCTTCCGACAGGGTCGGATGGGCGTGGCAGATGCGGGCGAGGTCTTCGGCGGAGCCGTGGAATTCCATCGCGACCACGGCTTCGTGGATCATTTCCGACACACAGGCACCGACCATGTGGACACCGAGGATCCGGTCGGTTTCGGCGTGGGCGATGATCTTCACCATGCCGGCGGTTTCGTTCATGGCGACGGCGCGGCCGATGGCGGCAAACGGGAAGGAACCGGTCTTGTACGGCACGCCATCGGCCTTGAGTTGCTGTTCGGTCTTGCCGACCCAGCTGACTTCCGGCTCGGTGTAGATGACCCACGGCACCGTATCGAGATTCACGTGACCGGGCTTGCCGGCGATGATCTCGGCGACGGCGATGCCTTCTTCGGAGGCCTTGTGCGCCAGCATCGGGCCACGCACGCAGTCACCGATGGCCCACACGCCTTCGGCGCCGGTCCAGCAGTGTTCGTCGACCAGCACCCGGCCGCGGTCATCCAGCTTGACGCCGGTGCCTTCGGCCAACAGGCCATCGGTGTGTGCACGACGGCCGACAGCCACGAGCAGTTTGTCGACGACGATGGCCTTGTCGCCATCCTTGTCGGTGTAGTTGAGGTGCACTTCACCGCCCTTCAACTCGGCCTTCGAGACCTTGGCACCGAGGTGGATCTTCAAGCCTTGTTTGTCGAACTCGCGTTTGGCGGTCTTGGCGATGTCGGCATCGGCCGCGGCGAGGAAGTCCGGCATCGCCTCGACGACGGTGACTTCGGAACCAAGGCGCTTCCACACGGAACCGAGTTCGAGTCCGATCACGCCAGCGCCGATCACGCCGAGGCGTTTTGGCACCGATGCAAAATCGAGTGCGCCAGCGTTGTCGACGATGTATTCACCGTCGAATTTCGCGAACGGCAGTTCGATCGGCTTCGAACCGGTAGCAAGGATGACGTTCGTGGCGCTGAGGACCTGCTTGCTGCCATCGGCGGCGGTCACTTCAACCTGGCGGTTTGCCAGCAGCTTGCCGCGACCGGCAAACGGCGTGACCTTGTTCGCCTTGAACAGCATCGTGATGCCGCCGGTGAACTGCTTCACGATCTTGTCCTTGCGCGCGACCATCGCCTGGATGTCGATCCGGGCGTTGTCGGCACTGATGCCGTGGTCCTTGAACGCATGCGTCAGGTTGTGGAACTGCTTCGACGAATCGAGCAGCGCCTTCGACGGAATGCAGCCGACATTCAGGCAGGTGCCACCGAGCGCGGGCTTGCCGTCCTTGCCGATGAAGTCGTCGATACAGGCCGTTTTCAGGCCAAGCTGGGCAGCGCGGATCGCGGCGACGTAACCGCCGGGGCCGCCGCCGATGACGATCACGTCAAATTGTTGTGCTCATGGCTCCTCGTCTGGCTACAGTCCAAGCAGCATGCGATGCGGGTTTTCGAGCTGGTTCTTGATGTCGACCAGGAACAGCACGGCGTCTTTGCCATCGATGATGCGATGGTCGTAGCTCAGCGCGACGTACATCATCGGCGCGGCCACCACCTGACCATTCTCGACGATCGCACGCTCCTTGATGGCATGCATGCCGAGGATGGCCGACTGCGGCGGGTTGACGATCGGCGTCGAGAACAGCGAACCGAAGGTGCCGCCGTTCGTGATGGTGAACGTGCCGCCCTGCAGGTCTTCCAGTGCCAGACCACCTTCACGCGCTTTCTTCGCGTAACCGGCAATGGCCTTTTCGATGTCGGCAAAGCCCATCGTCTCGGCGTTGCGCAGCACCGGCGTGACCAGGCCCTTCTCGGTAGCGACAGCGATCGAGATGTCGCTGTAGCCGTGATAGATCACGTCGTTGCCGTCGACCGAGGAATTGATGATCGGATGGCGCTTCAGCGCGTCGGCGGCGGCCTTGACGAAGAAGCTCATGAAGCCGAGCTTGATGCCGTGTGCCTTCTCGAACGCTTCCTGATGCGCCTTGCGCATGTCGGAGACGGCCTTGAGGTTGATCTCGTTGAACGAGGTCAGCATCGCGATCGAATTCTTCGACTGCATCATGCGTTCGGCAATGCGCGTGCGCATGCGTGTCATCGGCACGCGCTGTTCACTGCGTGCGCCGCCGGAATCCGCTCCGCTGCGGCGGAGCCGCCGGGCCGGCGCGGCCGGCGCCTTCGCAGCGGCGCACGTGCCACCGCTGCGCATGAAGTTGACCAGGTCTTCTTTCGTGACCTGGCCACCACGGCCGGTGCCGGCAACCTGGCCGGCATCGAGTTTGTTTTCTTCGGCCACGCGGCGACCGGCCGGCGACAGTTCGGCCGAAGCCGCTGCCGCTGCGGCCGGTGCTGCCGGTGCCGCTGCCTGCGGCGCAGCCGCAGCAGGAGCCGGAGCGGCTGCCACGGCGCCAGCTTCGATCACTGCGATCAGTTCTTGCGAACCGACGATGTCGCCAGTGTTCTTGATGATCTGCTTGAGCACGCCATCCGCCGGCGCCGGAACTTCCAGCACAACCTTGTCGGTTTCCAGATCGACCAGATTTTCGTCGCGACGCACGGCGTCACCGACCTTCTTGTGCCAGGTGGCGATGATGGCGTCGGAGACCGATTCAGGCAGGACCGGGACTTTGACTTCGATGGACATGACGTGACCTCTTGGGATTCGGTGATTCGGTGTGGAAGACCATCAGTCTTCGGCGTGCGCGCCATTCAACTTGGCGGTCAGCGCTTGCGCCAACAGCTCGGCCTGCTCAACCACATGGGTGGCGAGTTTGCCGCAAGCGGGCGCTGCCGAGCGCGCGCGCCCGGCGTAATGCAGTTTGTGCTGGGCACCCATACTGGCATTCAAGTGATGGCCAATCTGGTACCAGGCGCCCTGGTTCATCGGTTCTTCCTGGCACCAGATCAAGTCCTTGGCCTTCGGGAACCGCGCCAGCTCTGCCTTGAGTTCGGCGCGCGGGAACGGATACAGCTGCTCCACGCGCACGATCGCGACGTTGTCGAGCGCACGCTTCTCGGCGTCTTCGAGCAGGTCGTAGTAAACCTTGCCAGCGCAAACGACCACACGTGTGACCTGGTCGGCGTTCTTCGCGAACGTATCCGGGATCAGGTCGTTGGAACTGACCGTCCTGCAGCTCGTCCAGCGTCGAGGTCGAGAGCTTGTGGCGCAGCATCGACTTCGGCGTCATCACCACCAGCGGCTTGCGCACATCGCGCAGCATCTGGCGACGCAGCAGGTGGAACATCTGCGCAGGGGTCGTCGGCGTGACGACCTGCATGTTGTTGACCGCACACAATTGCAGGAAGCGTTCGAGGCGCGCCGAGGAATGCTCCGGCCCCTGCCCTTCGTAGCCATGCGGCAGGAACAGGGCCATGCCGCAGAGGCGGCCCCACTTCGCTTCACCCGAGGAGATGAACTGGTCGATCACCACCTGGGCGCCGTTCGCGAAGTCGCCGAACTGGCCTTCCCAGATCACCAGCGTCCCCGGATCGGTTGTCGAGTAACCGTACTCGAACGCCATCACCGCTTCTTCCGACAGCAACGAGTCGATGATCACCACCGACCCCGGGTTCTCGCCAGTCCGCAGCGGGAAATGGGCTTCGCCGGTCTTCTGGTCGTGCGTGACGGCATGGCGGTGGAAGAACGTGCCGCGACCGGCATCCTGACCGACCAGACGGAGTTTCGTGCCTTCGTCGACCAGCGTCGCATAGGCCAGCGTTTCGGCAAAGCCCCAGTCCATGCGCAGTTCGCCGGCCTGCATCTTCAGGCGGTCTTCGTAGACCTTCGCGACGCGCGGATGCAACGACCAGTTGGCCGGAATCGTGTTGATGCGGTCCGACAGCGCTTCCAGGCTTGCCCGCGGCACGCCGGTGACGGCGCCGTCGTCGAGCTTGCCGTCGTGGAGATGGTGCCATTCGATGATCGGCAGGCCATCGGTCGGCCTTGGACAGCTCGGCCACCGATTGGCCTGCATCGAGCTTGGCGCGGTAGCCGTCGACCAGCGCCTTGGCTTCGGCGGGCTGGATCACCGCTGCGGCGGCAAGCTGCTCGGCATACAGTTCGCGCGTTGTCTTGCGGGCGCGAATGGTCTGATACATCAGGGGCTGCGTCGCGGCCGGTTCGTCGGCTTCGTTGTGGCCGTGGCGGCGATAACAGACCAGGTCGATCACCACGTCGCGCTTGAACCGCTGGCGATATTCGAACGCCAACTCGGAGACGAACACGCAGGCTTCCGGATCGTCACCGTTCACGGAATGATCGGGCAGTTGACCATCTTCGCCACATCGGTGCAGTAGAGCGTCGAACGCGTGTCATCTGGGCGGCTGGTGGTGAAGCCGACCTGATTGTTCACGACGAGATGCACGGTGCCGCCGACCGCGAAACCGCGTGCCTGCGACATGTTGAACAGTTCCATGATCACGCCCTGGCCGGCGAAGGCCGAGTCGCCGTGGATCAGGACCGGCATGACCGAGTTGCCGCTGTCGTCCTTGCGGCGCGACTGGCGCGCGCGGACGGAACCGGCCACGACCGGATCGACGATTTCGAGATGCGACGGGTTGAACGCCAGCGCCAGATGGACCGGGCCGCCTTCGGTCGCACATCGGCGGAATAACCCATGTGGTACTTCACGTCGCCGGTGTGGGCCGGGTCGGTGTGGTGCGCGTGCTTGCCTTCGAACTCGTCGAACAGCAGGCCCGGTGCCTTGCCGAGGGTGTTGATCAGCAGGTTGAGGCGGCCGCGATGCGCCATACCGATGACGATTTCCTTCACGCCATCGGTGCCGGCGGTCTGGATCACGCCATCGACCATCGGGATCAGTGATTCACCGCCTTCCAGCGAGAAGCGCTTCTGGCCGACGTACTTGGTGTGCAGGTAGCGCTCGAGGCCTTCGGCCGCGGTCAGGCGCTCGAGGAGCCGCTGCTTCTTCGCGGCATCGAAGCCGAACCGGCCTGCGGCCCGTTCCAGCCGGTCCTGGAACCAGCGGCGCTGTTCGGAGTCGTCGATGTGCATGAACTCGGCACCGATCGACTGCGTGTACGTGGCCTGCAGTCGACCGAGCAGGTCGCCCAGGCGGGGCGCGTGCACCCGAGGCTCATGATGGACACCGGTCGAAAATTCGGTCTTGAGGTCGGCATCGGACAGACCGTGGAACGACAACTCGAGATCCGGCGACGGCAACTTGGCCATCATCCCGAGCGGATCGAGGTTCGCCCTCAGGTGGCCGCGGGCACGGTAGGCATTCGCGAGGCGCAGGACCTGGCCCTGACGGTCGGCGTAATCGTTGTTGGCCGGCGCCGCAGCAGCCAGACGCGCTGCGAGTGGACGTTTGGCGTCCAGCGCAAAGGCATCGATGACCGGGCCATGCGCTTTGTCGCCCGTCGCGTTCAGCGACTCGAAATAAGCGCGCCATTCAGCGGATACCGAAGCCGGATCGGCCAGCCATGACTCAAACAAGCCATCGACATAGGCCTGGTTGCCGGTACCCAATTCGGAAGATCGACGAAACTGCTCGAGCAAACTCACATCCGTTCTCGCTTCAAGGGTTCGTGCCGCGCCAAAGCTGCGGCCGCAGGGGACTGCGGAGTATAGCCGGGGGGCACTTCGGCGCGCCAAGGTCGGCACCGGGGCGAAGTGCGGGCAATTCGGGAATTGTTCATGACTTTTTGCCACGACGGGCCAGGCGTCGGCCTGAAACGGACTGTCATCGAAGCCACACGATCCGGTCATGATCGAGTCATCGACAGGGCCGAGCATCGCCCGTTAACCCCCGAAGAGCGCTTCAGCATGTCCTCCAGCCGCCTGCTCGACCGACTCAACCAACGTGTTTTTGATGCCGTCGCAGGCCGGAACCTGGTCTACAACACCTGCTGGGAGGACCCCGCGGTCGACCGGGAAATTCTCGGTCTTAAGGCGGATTCCGACCTTCTGGTGATCACCAGCGCCGGGTGTAATGCCCTCGACTATTTGCTGGCCGGCGCCGGGACAGTCACGGCCGTGGATGCCAATCCGCGCCAGAACGCCCTTCTGGAACTGAAAGTGGCGGCCATCCGCAATCTGGATGACGCGCAGGTGTTCGAGATGTTCGGCCGGGGTCGGCTGGACACGATCGATACCGTGTTCGATCGCCAGCTGAAAGCATCACTGAGCCCTTTTGCCAGGGACTACTGGCAACGGCGCCTGCATTGGTTCAAGAGCCGGCGCGGCAGCTTCTATTTCCACGGTTTGTCCGGCTACGTCGCCTGGAACTTCCAACGATATCTGCGGCTGCGTCCGGCCTTGCGCACGGCCATCGGCCGACTGTTCGACGCCGACGGCATCGAGGCGCAACGCGCCATCTACGACCGCGAGGTTGCGCCGAAGCTCTGGTCACCATGGCTGAACCGACTGCTGTCGAGCCAGGGCCTGATGACCCTGCTTGGGGTACCGGTCGCACAGCGTCGCCTGGTCGAACACCAGCAAGGCGACTCCGCCGCGTCGTTCATCCGCGACTCGATCGAATATGTCATGCGAGAACTGCCGCTGCGTGACAACTATTTCTGGCAGCTCTACTGGCGCGGGCATTACCTGCCGGACTGCTGCCCGGAGTACCTCCGCCCGGGACAGATCCAGAGGTTGCGTGACGGGCTGCTCGATCGCCTTCACGTCCAGACTGCGACGGTCACCGAAGTGCTCCGCGCGCACCCCCAGCGGTACTCGCATTTTGTGCTGCTCGATCACATGGACTGGCTCAGCAACGCCCATCCGGATGCGCTGTCGGAAGAGTGGCAGGCGATTTTTTGCACGGATCCTGCTGCGCAGCGCGGAGGCGAGCCCGCAGTTCCTCGGTCGATTGTCGTTGCCCGGCCAGAGCCGTCGGATCGGTGATCTGTTGAACCTTCATCACGATCGGATTTCCGACTGGCAAGCGGCGGACCGCGTGCACACCTACGCTGGACTGGTGGTCGCCAATGCGTGCGCTTGATCGCCTGCGGAGTGACGCCCGCGTCGTCGGTGCACTGCTGCGCGGCATGCCATCCGGCATCTCGCATCGGGATCGACTGGACCAGTTCTACCGGCCACAAGCCGCCGACTACGACCGGTTCCGCGAGCGCCTGCTGGGAGGACGCCAGGACCTGGTCGATTCGCTGGCACTACCGGAGAACGCCAGTGTGCTCGAACTGGGCGCCGGGACCGGCGCAAATCTGGATCGATTCCCGACCAACCTGCTCGCAACAGGCCAATTCGTGCTGGTCGATCTGTGTCCCGCCTTGCTCGCGCAATCGAAAATGCGGCATCGGGACCGGACGAACGTGCGGATCGTTGAATCCGATGCGGCAAGTTTCGATTCACCACAACGATTCGATGCGGTGGTGATTTCCTATGCACTCAGCATGATGCCGACCTTCGGTGATGTGATCGACAATGCCCTGAGGCTTTTGCGGCCGGGCGGAAAACTCGCCGTGGTCGACTTCTATCTGTGGTCTGGCGGCGCCCCCGCGCGCGTGCGCCATGGTGCACTGACCCGCACATTCTGGTCACGCTGGTTTGCGCACGACGGGGTTGAACTCGACGGTCGGCGTTTGCGCCATCTTGCAGAGCGGTTTCCCGAGCACGAACTGGTCGAGCGCGTCCAACCAGTTCCGATGTTGCTCGGGATGAGTGTCCCGTACTTCCGGTTCATCGGGATCAAACCGGCCACACTCACCCGTTCCTGATCAAGCGGCCTGTCTTTTGGCCGCTGCATGTAACGAGGTCAGTGGCAGTCGCGCCGGCAGTCGCGACGTCACGCCGTCCAGTCCGGCCCGGGCCAACTCCGTGGCACTGCCGCTCCAATGCAGCAATGACCACTGACCCGAGGCATCTTCCGTCAGTGCCGTGCAGTGTTCGACCCAGTCGCCATCGTTCATGTACGTCACGCCGTTGATCTCCCGGATGGCACCGAAATGAATGTGCCCGCAGATGTGCCCGTCATAACCGCCTTCGACAGCCCCGGCACTGACGCGCTCCTCGAATTCCTGGATGTAGTTCAGCGCAGCCTCGATCCGGGACTTCGCGACAATCGGCAAGGGCAAGTAGGGCAAGCCCCAACGCCGGCGCACTCGGTTGAAGCCTCGATTCAGCCAGCAGACGAATTGGCGGGCGTATTCACCCACCCAGACGAGCCAGTCTCGCCCGAGGCGCTCGGAATCGTATTCATCACCATGACTGACCCGGAAGCGCCGCCCATCGGCCCCGACATGTTCCGCGTTGAGTCGCACTTCGATGCCACTGATTGTCTGCCCTGCCAAACCCCTCAAGGCGGCATCGTGGTTGCCTGGGATGTACACGACGCGGGTGCCGCGTGACGCCATCAGCAGCAACTGCCCGATCACGCCGGCATGACTGGCTGGCCAGAAAGCCCTTGCCGACATGGCCTCGAGATCGATGATGTCTCCGACGAGGTAGATCTGATCGACGCGCACCGCCTGTAGGAATCCAAGCAGATAATCGGCTTGGCAATCCGGCGTGCCCAGGTGCACGTCCGAGATGAAGATCGATCGGTATCGCATGACGCAGCTCCCCGATCAGGGACGGAACGCCCTGTCCCGACAAGTGTCCGTTTCGCCCGCGCAATCAACGTGTCAGTGGCTTGACCACAATTTGACAGCACCATGTTCGCGAGGTTTCAACGCCTCAGATTGGGGTCGTTGTCCCAGCAGCGACGGTCACCGAGCGGATCGTCGGGATCGGCACAATCCGGCTCGTCGAATGCCTGCAGATGGGACTGCGTCATTTCCTGCAGCGGGTCAAGCATGTCACGGGCCTTTTCGAAATCATCCGGATTGGAAGCCATCGTGCTGACGAACAGGGTCGCGAGCACCTTGCCGACCTGTTCCGGCGTGATCGTCTTGATTTGGCGGACTGGTGCGTGGAGTGGCACATAGGCCTGTGCGCGGCCGGGCAAAGTCGGCAAGGTGCCACTCGCGCGGGATCGAAGGGGACCCACGGCGTCCCGGGCCAGATCCGGCAGTTGTGCCTGAAGGCTGGCGGCGTCAGGAATGACTGCGGTGACAGGTGCTGCAATCGGAGCGGGATCTGCCGCCGGGCGCTTGCTGGTTGGCTCGGTAGTTGGGGGCGTCCAGATCACACGCATCGTCGACAGGCGTTGGCTTGGAGTGTCCCGGGTGTCATTCCTCGGGGCCTCCAGGAACACCAGATTCATCGCCGGCAAGGTCGACTCGACCGAACGAACCGGAGGTATTGGCGCCTTCGCGGGTGGCAATGTAATGCGGAGCAGCAAGCCCGCATGCAGACTCAGCGCGACAGCCATGGCGGCGGCCCGAGCCCAGGACAAGGTCTGTCTGGGCTCGGTATTGGGGCGGAGCCTGATGCTCGTGAAATCCATTTCTTCAGTCATGCCTACAGTCTGTGGGCACCGATCGAAGAATCGCGTTAACCCGAAAATGCGGATCGGTGCGTTGACGCATTTGCGGTCCGATTCTGGATCGAATGGGGAAGACCATGAACTTCGAACCGATTGATGCATCCATCTCCTTGCGCCGTATCGCAGGGATGAGCACGGCCATGATCCTGCACGTGGGGGTGGTGTTGTTCCTGGTGACACCAGTGCGACCGTCTGCTTCCACTCACAGCACCGAACCGGTGGTGCCGACTTTTGTCGAACTGGGGGAGCGCCCAATCCCGCCGCCGCCACCGCCACCACCGGAACAGCCACCACCACCGAAGCCGGTCGTGGTGAAGACGCCGGATCCGCGTCGCG
This sequence comes from Ahniella sp., assembly GCA_016712105.1. Lineage (GTDB taxonomy): Bacteria > Pseudomonadota > Gammaproteobacteria > Xanthomonadales > Ahniellaceae > Ahniella. The sequence goes on along the minus strand of JADJRU010000029.1, from coordinate 15,608 downwards.
AGCCTGTGCCCGTGGTGCCTCAAACCGCCGCGGTCAGCAGCACGGACATCGTGGTGACCGATGCGGTGTTGACGGAATATGCCGAGATCGCCCCGGAATCCGCGACGCCGACGTCGGTGGGCGCATCAGTGGACGCAGCGTACGGCGGCCCGCCCAAGGTGGATTATCCGACGGCGCTGATCCGCAAACGCCTGGAAGGTGATGTGCTCTTGCGCGTCGACCTGGATGCCCAAGGCCTGGTGTTGGGCGTGTCGGTGGCCCGCAGCAGTGGCCATCGCCAGCTCGATCAGAGCGCCCGGGATCAGGTGCGTCGCTGGCGTTTCCGTCCGGCAGAAGAGAACGGCAGCCCGATCGCGTCGTCAGTGCTGGTGCCGGTGAGTTTCCGCATCGACCAAAGCTGATTCTCAAGGGCCGGGATGGCGCGCGCAGGCGAGTCTCCCGGCCCCCCCCCCCCCCCCCCCCCCCCCCCCCCCCCCCCCCCCCCCTCCCCCCCCCGGGGGGGTCGGCCGGGCCCCCGGCGCCCAACCAGAACCCGGGCCAGATGGATCGCATTCGCGGGAAACAACAAAGGCGCCACGACCAACACCTCCCCCAGCCGGGCCCGTCCTCGCGACAGCACTTCCGGTTTGCGGCCAACTCGTGGACTCCCGCTTTCGCGGAACAACACACGGCTCAACGAAACCGATCAGTCATTTCGCCTTTTTGCTTTGGCTTTTCTTGACCGGCTTCAACGCAGCGAGGGCCGCTTCAAGCGCCTGATCGGACATCGCGATCAAGGCATGAAGGCCCGCACGAAGCAGTTCGTTCTTCTTGACCGTTCGTCCGCTCGATTTCGAAATGGCTTTCAGCTCACCAACCAGCGCGTAATCCGCGGCAGGCATCGAGAAGCTGCCGCGAATCCGCTTTGCCTTGATCGGCTCTGCTTTCGCCGGGCTCTCTTTAGCCTTGCTCACTTTGGCCTTGGCCGACGACTTCGGTCGAGCAGGCGCCTTGCCGGCTTTTTTGCTGGCTGTGCTATCGGCAGCGCGTTCAACTTTTGCAGGTTTCTTTTTCATGATCCATTTACCCTGAATTGACCCTTCGGTTTCATGAGCCGCAATGCCTTCCGCGCGCCTTGGCAGGTCACGCCAGTCATGGCCGACCGATGAGATGCCCGGTCAACCATGGAACATTCGGATGGAAGTTGGTACAGGAGGTTAGCCGATCATCGCACGCCGTAGGTTGCAGTGCGCCCTGCACGGATCATTCACGGTTAATCGGAGGACAGGCCACGCTCGAAGGCGTCCGTCGTCGCTGTAGAAAAGTACATCCTGTACTTTTTCTACGGCGCGAGTCCGGCGCAGGTCCGGACTCGCTCACGACAAATCAATCACTTGCGTGATTGATTTGCGGGCGAGCCATCCATGGCTCGCGATCGAGGCTGTATTTCTACAGCCTCGTCAGCCGAAATACGCGGAGATCGAGGCGATTCCGAGCGCGCCGTTGCGGAACGCATCCAATCCGTCGTCCGGACCCAAGCCGCCGATGGCATAAGCCGGCGCATCAAAACGGTCGGCGATGGCCCGGAATCCGGACCAACCCATACCCGGACGACCGACGTGACTGGCGGTAGCCTTGAGGTTGCCGATCAACAGGTAATCGGGCGACAGGTGCGCGACCCGGGCAGGATCGGTGCCGGCATGCACCGACAGTCCGATCAGCGGCGCGGCAGCCCGTGCAGACTCGGCCGTGAGCGACGCGGCAGCGCGTTCGGACCAATGCAGCACGTTCGCGCGCAATCGTTCGGCGAGTTGCGGTTGATCGTGAACTGCCAAGCCGAGACCCGCATCACGAACAATCGCGGCGATCGTCTCGGCGAGTCCCACGTGCTCGGACCACGCGGTGGCACCACTTCTCAGGTGAATGCGTCCGGCCCCCCGCGCGATGGCGCGATCGATCAACTGGGGCCAGTCATTCGGCGCAACGGTTTCGGGGCCCGGTGAAATCGCCAGTTCTTTGGGCCAAGCCAAGGCCTGGGCGATCCGCCGATCGGCCGGGGCCAAGTCGTAGTCGTGAAGGCACGCCGGCAACACCCAGGCCAAGGCTTCGTGTTCGAGCGCTTTCGGTGCCCCGTCATAAGCGAGCACACGGCGTGTGGCCAAGGCCAGCGGCCGATCCGGACGAGATTCGCGAATCACGCACCAGGGCACGGATTGGCGAACCTGCACGCCGAGTTCCTCGTGCAGTTCGCGCGCCAGAGCGGCGTCAGGTTGTTCGCCCGGGTCTTGCTTGCCGCCCGGGAATTCCCACAGGCCGCCGTGATGTTTGTGCTGTGGTCGCCGGGCGATGAGCACCTGACCGCGGTCATCGCCGATGATTCCGGCGACGACCTGCAGGGGCTCAACGGCCGTCGTCAAAACCTGCTCAGGCCAAGCGGCCGTGGCACTGCTTGTACTTTCGGCCCGAACCGCAAGGACAAGGATCGTTTCGACCCGCCCGCGGCAGATTCTCGGCTTCCATCGCCAGAACCTGTTCGGCTTCTTCATCGGCGCCGTAACCGCCCATGTCCGGATGCTGGAACTGCATCGGCATGCGCGCACGCTTCGCCTGCTCGTCCTGCTCCAGTCGCTCGACTTCGCTTTCTTCCTGCATGCGCACCTTCGACAGGATGGAGGTCGTCTCGGTCTTCACGCGCTCGAGCATTTGCCCGAACAGTTCGAAGGCTTCGCGCTTGTATTCCTGTTTCGGCTGCTTCTGGGCATAACCACGCAGATGGATGCCCTGACGGAGATAGTCCATGTTCGCGAGATGATCGCGCCACTGGGTATCGAGTACACGCAGCAGGAAGTGTTTCTCGACCGCGCGCATGAACTCCGAGCCCATCACCGCTTCCTTCTCGCGGAAGAAGCGATCGACGTCCTCATGCACCTTGCCCACGATGTCGGCATCGGAGATTTCTTCGCTGTCGCCAAGATGTTTCTTGGCCTCAACGGTCAGGCCCAGTTCGGTGACCATGTCCTTTTCGAGCGTATCCAGATCCCACTGCTCGACCAGGCTTTCGACCGGCACGTGACGTCGGCAGATGGCTTCGACCACATCGTGGCGGATGGTCTTCACGGTGTCCTGGACGTCGTCCGGTTCCAGCAACTCGTTACGCTGCTGGTAGATGACCTTGCGCTGGTCATTCGCGACGTCGTCGTATTCGAGCAAGTGCTTGCGCATGTCGAAGTTGTGCGCTTCGACCTTGCGCTGCGCCTTCTCGATCTGGCGCGACACCAGGCGATCCTCGAGGACGTCGTCTTCCTTCATGCCGAAGATCTGCATCCACTTCGACACCCAGTCGGGCGCAAAGATACGCATCAGGTTGTCTTCGAGCGACAGGTAGAAACGGCTCGCACCCGGGTCACCCTGACGACCGGAACGGCCACGCAACTGGTTGTCGATTCGACGCGATTCATGGCGTTCGGTGCCGATGATCAGCAAGCCACCCGCGGCGATCACTTCGTCGTGGCGCTTCTGCCACTCCGCCTTGATCGCGGCGCGTTCGGCATCCGTCGTTTCCGGCGGCAGTGCCGACAGTTCGGCATCAAGATTGCCGCCGAGCACGATATCGGTACCGCGACCGGCCATGTTCGTGGCGATCGTCACCGCACCCGGACGACCGGCCTGCGCGACGATATGTGCTTCGCGCTCATGCTGCTTCGCGTTGAGCACTTCGTGCGGGATCTTCGACTCGGTGAGCATCCGCGACAACATTTCCGAGTTCTCGATCGAGGTCGTACCGACCAGCACCGGCTGCTTGCGCTGGTGACTTTCGGTCACGGCCTGTTCGATCGCCTTCCACTTGGCCTTCGCCTTGAGGAACACGAGATCGGCGTGGTCCTTGCGGACCATCGGGCGATGGGTCGGAATGACCACCACTTCCAGGTTGTAGATGCTCTGGAATTCGTAGGCTTCGGTATCGGCGGTGCCGGTCATGCCGGACAGCTTCTTGTACAGGCGGAAATAGTTCTGGAACGTGATCGACGCGAGCGTGTGGTTTTCACGCTGCACCGGCAGACCTTCCTTCGCTTCGACGGCCTGGTGCAGACCATCGGACCAGCGACGGCCAGCCAGCGTTCGGCCGGTGAACTCGTCGACGATGATGACTTCGCCATCGCGAACGATGTAGTCGACGTCACGCTGGTACAGCATGTGTGCACGCAACCCGGCATTCAGGTGATGAACGACGGCCAGGTGCTTCGGGTCGTACAGGCTTTCGTCGTCGCCGATGATGCCGTCCTGGCGCAGCAGCTGTTCGGCACGCTCCATGCCGGACTCCGACAGATGCACCTGCTTCTGCTTCTCGTCCACGAAGAAATCGCCTTCGCTCTCTTCGCCGGACTGGCGATTGAGCCGAGGGATCATCTTGTTGATGCGGACGTACAGTTGCGGCGATTCATCGGCCGGGCCGGAAATGATCAGCGGCGTACGGGCTTCATCGATCAGGATCGAGTCGATTTCGTCGACGATTGCGTAGAACGGCTTGCGCTGGAACCGGTCGTCCTTCGACAGCGCCATGTTGTCGCGCAGATAGTCGAAGCCGTACTCGTTGTTCGTGCCGTAGGTGATGTCGGAACGATACGACGCCCGCTTGTCATCCGGATTCATGTTCGGCACGACCACACCGACGGTGAGGCCGAGGAAGTTGTAGACGCGGCCCATCCAGGCAGCATCGCGGCGTGCCAGGTAATCGTTGACCGTCACCACGTGCACGCCTTCACCGGCGAGCGCATTCAGGTACACCGGCAGCGTGGCCATCAGGGTCTTGCCCTCACCGGTACGCATTTCGGCGATCTTGCCCATATGCAGGACCATGCCGCCGACCATCTGCTTGTCGTAATGGCGCATGCCGAGAACGCGGCGCGAGGCTTCACGGACCGTGGCGAATGCTTCGGGCAGCAGTTGGTCAAGGGTCTCGCCCTTGCCATAGCGTTCCTTGTACTCGGTGGTCTTGGCCTTGAGCTGCTCGTCGGTGAGCGACTTCAGGCCTTCTTCGAGCGCGTTGATGCGAGCGACGGACTTCTCGAGTTGAGAAAGGATGCGGTCGTTTCGACTGCCGAACAGGGACGTCAGGAGTTTCTGGAACATGGGTCTGCCGTAATTTGGAATTCTTGGGCCGCAAGATGCGATGAGGCCGCTTCACCCCGGTAAAGGGGCGTGCGGCCTCAAAGCGCGCAAGCGACATGGGGGTCGCCCGCTAGTTTATCAAGATCGGGTGAATATCAGTTCTTTTGTGCCTTGAGGTAGTCGCGCGGATTGACAATCCGGCCTTCTTTCCAAACCTCGAAGTGCAGATGGGTGCCGGTCGACCGTCCGGTCGAGCCCATGCCACCGACCAGCGTGCCGGTGCGGACCGGGTCACCAACCTGGACTTTCAGCTGCGACAGATGGGCGTAGCGCGTCACCAGGCCGTTGCCGTGGTCGATCTCGACCGTCTTGCCATATCCGGGTTTGGTGCCGGAGAAACTGACGACACCGCCCGCCACCGCCAGCACGTCATCTCCCAGGTTGCCGTCGAAATCGACACCGGGGTGGAAATCGCGGCCACCGGTGAACGGATCGGCGCGATAACCGTAATTCGAGGAGATGTAACCCGAACTGACCGGCAAGGCATTCGGCATCAGGCTGGCATCCAGCGAGGAATCGATCAGCAGCCCTTCCAGCAAGCTGAGCTGCTTGGACTGGGTCGACATCTGCCGCTCGAGGCGCTGGATCTGGGCACCGAATTCAGCTGGCGGCATGGACACGAGCGTGGTGCCAAGCGGGCCGCCCACGTCCGGTTCGGCGCCGAAGTTGAATTCACCGTCGTCCAGGTGACCGATTTGGGCCAGGCGTTCGCCGAGCGCATTCAGTCGCGTCGATTCGGCTTGCAGCCGACCGAGGCGCATCGCCAGGGCGTTCATGTCCCGATTGACGAGCTTCGACAGACGCTCGACTTCCGACTGCTGTTCGCTCAGTGCCGAGCGCGTCTGCGCCAGACGTTCCTGCGTGCGCTTCGGACCCAGAACACTCGCGCCAAACCAGGCGCCGAGCAAGGCAATCAGCAGTACTGCACCAAGCAGTACCGCCAGCGCGATTCGACGGTTGCGCGGCTCACCGAGCTGAATCACTCGGGTGCCGACCGCCGGATTGGCGACAATGATGATATTCATGCTGTCGTCAGTTCCTTACGAATTCATGCCGATGCGCCCGAAGACCACCGACTCCCGCTTCCGCCGTGCCGACCAGGCCACGTCCGAAGCACCTCCGCTGCTTGATCTGCTCGGTCGCGCCCAATGGCTCGCCGCGTTCGATCATCGCGTCCGTCAACAATTGCCCGCCGATCTCGCCCGGGGGTTGATGATCGCCAACGTGCGTGCGAACGCACTGGTGGTGACCACCTCACACCCCGCGCTTGCGCGCCGGGCCCGCATGGAACAGAAACGCATCCTTGAGGCTGCGAACCGGTTCCTGCCGGAGCCTCTGAAGACACTGACCGTGAAGGTGATACCGCCAGCCACCGGTATTGAAACCAGTGTTGCCGCGTCACCGCCCTCGTCGGTGGCCATCGAGCACTTGAGGCTCGCAGCCCTGGCCTTGGGCGACGCCGAAATGGCAGCCGCTTTTGCCAGCCTGTCCCAAAAACCCTGACATCCTCGCGGACATCACTGCAGCCTTTCAGCTGCCTGTTACATCGGGGCCGACACCTCGGCCCTGCCCGTCTGATGCGGGCTCTGACTACTGTGTAAAACCGTTGATTCAGATGGCCTGGGCCGGGTGCGCGTACGAAATCGGCGCCTCCGCGGGATCCATGAACGTGATCTCTTCCCAAGCCTTGCTGTCGGCAATCAGCGCGCGCAGCAGCATGTTGTTCAGCTGGTGCCCGGACTTGAAGCCGTAGAACGCGCCAATGAGGCTGTGACCAAGCAGGTACAGGTCACCGATCGCGTCCAGGATCTTGTGCTTCACGAACTCGTCCTCGTACCGCAGGCCGTCTTCGTTCAAGACGCGGTAGTCGTCGAGCACGATGGCGTTGTCCATCGAGCCGCCGAGCACAAGATTGCGCTCACGCAGCATCTCGAGGTCGCGCATGAAGCCGAACGTGCGGGCGCGACTGACTTCCTTGACGAAACTGGTCGTCGAGAAGTCGATTTCGGCCGACGAACTCTTGCGCGTGAAAATCGGGTGGTCGAAATCGATCGTGAAGCCGACCTTGAACCCGTCGAACGGATCAAAACGGGCCCACTTGTCGCCGTCACGGACGATCACGGATTTCTTGATGCGGATGAAGCGCTTCGCGACGTTCTGTTCTTCGATGCCGGCAGATTGCAGCAGGAAGACAAAAGGTCCGGCGCTGCCGTCCATGATCGGCACTTCCGAGGCGCTGACGTCGACATAGGCATTGTCGATGCCAAGCCCGGCCATCGCGGAGAGCAGATGTTCGACAGTCGACACGCGCACCTGGCCGTTCGTCAGCGTGGTCGACATGCTGGTATCGCCCACCGATTCGGCAGAGGCATGGATTTCAACGGGTTCTGCAAGATCGACACGCCGGAAAATGATCCCGCTGTCCGGAGCGGCCGGGCGCAAGGTCAGATAGACCTTTTGGCCAGTGTGGATACCGACGCCTGTGGCGCGGATGACATTTTTGAGCGTGCGTTGTTTGATCATTTTTTCGACTTGCCTCGGGAAAGAGGACGAGCTAACCGGCGGGCACTGTACCGGGGATATCCCGGACCTGAAACCCGGCCGCCACGAAAAAGCCACAGATTTGTGGTTATTTTACAACAAAAAGACCGCGCGGGCCGGGGCAGGCCAGCGCGGTCAAGGTTTTGCGCCACCCGAACAGGATACCGGGCCGACTGACGGCAGCCCAATAAACCAGGGTGACCGAACAAGCGTCAGTCGGCCTGCCGACGAAGGAACGCCGGAATATCCAGATAGTCCTCGTTGGAACGGGCCGCCGGTGCCGGCATCACCGGATCCGCCGACGGTGCAGCAGCCGCGGCAGCGCCACCCATCGATGAACGCGGGGTGAAATTGGCGCGAATCTGCGGCGCCGGTGTGGATGCCATGGCCGCAGGAGCCTCGACCTCGCCGGTGGTGCCGTTCCGCACCAACTTGACCGGACGCTGCATCGGCTGCGGCTCCCGGATCACCGGACGCGCGGCCTGTGCCTGACGATTCAGGCCGGTGGCCACAACCGTCACGCGGATGTCGTCTTCGAGATCCGGATCGAGCACCGTACCAATGACAACCGTGGCGTCTTCGCTGGCGAATTCCGAGATGGTGCGTCCGACTTCGTCGAACTCGCGCATGCTCAAGTTCATGCCGGCCGTGACATTGACCAGGATGCCGCAAGCGCCGGCGAGATTGATGTCGTCGAGCAGGGGGTTGTTGATCGCGGCTTCGGCGGCGGCCATCGCGCGGTCATCACCGCGGGCGGTGCCGGTACCCATCATCGCCATGCCCATTTCGCTCATGACCGTGCGCACGTCGGCGAAGTCGACATTGATCAGGCCCGGGCGGGTGATCAGGTCGGCAATACCCTGGACGGCACCGAGCAACACGTCGTTCGCCGAACGGAACGCGTTCAGCAGCGAAATCTCGCGACCCAGCACGGACAGCAGTTTCTCGTTCGGGATGGTGATCAGACTGTCGACATGCTGGCTCAGCGCATCGATGCCCTGGAGCGCCATCTGCAAACGGCGACGACCTTCGAACGGGAAGGGTTTGGTGACCACGGCGACGGTCAGGATGCCCATCTCCTTCGCCAATTGGGCCACGACCGGTGCGGCTCCGGTGCCCGTGCCACCACCCATGCCGCAGGTGATGAACACCATATCGGCGCCGGTCAGCAATTCGCGGATGCGCTCGCGGTCTTCCATGGCAGCCTGTTTGCCTACTTCCGGGTTGGCGCCAGCACCAAGTCCCTTCGTGACATTGCCGCCCAGTTGCAGGGTGGTTTTGGCCGGACAGTGACGCAAGGCCTGGGCGTCGGTGTTCGCGCAGATGAAGTCGACGCCTTCAACGCCGGCGTTGACCATGTGTGCGACGGCATTGCCGCCACCACCGCCGATGCCGATAACTTTGATAACCGCATTTGGTGCGGGTGCTTCGATGAATTCAAACATTGCCCCTTGCTCCTTCTAAAGTGAATCGCTGCTGCTTGGTATGGTTGGTGGATCGACGCCCACTTCTGTGTCCGGCCGTTCGCCGGCTCAACTTCGGCCCGTTCCGGGCCATGGATCCACCGGGGTTCGCCCCGGCGGCATCCGAACGGAATCGGCGATCGCCGCTCCGGTCCATCAAAACTCTCCCGCGAAGAACTTCTTCATGCGTGCCCACAGGCTGCCCACGGCTTCGGTAGCCGGATGACCCTGGTTCCGGGCCGTCAAGCGCTTGGCGCCCACCTTCAACAGGCCGACACCGGTCGCATGGATCGGGTTGCTGACGACGTCAGACAGGCCCTTCACGCCGTGCGGCACGCCGATCCGGACCGGCATGTGGAACATCTCTTCGGCCAGTTCGACGACGCCTTCCATTCGCGCCCCACCGCCGGTCAGCACGACACCGGCGGCGATCATTTCCTCGTGCCCGGACCGGCGCAGTTCCGCCTGGACCATCTCGAAGATTTCCTCGTAGCGCTTCTGGACGACGTCGGCGAGCATCTGGCGGGCCAGACGACGTGACGGCCGGTCGCCCACACTGGTGACTTCGATGGTCTCTTCCGGCCGCGCCAATTGCGCCAGGGCGCAGGCGTACTTCACCTTGATCTCTTCCGCGTACGGTGTCGGCGTCCGGAACGCAAAGGCGATGTCGTTGGTCACCTGATCACCGGCAATCCCCAGCGACGCGGTGTGGCGCATCGACCCCTGGGTGAACACGGCGATGTCGGTGGTGCCGGCACCGATGTCGATCATGCAGACACCGAGGTCGCGCTCGTCCTGGGTCAGCACGGCCTCGGACGATGCCAATTGCGCCGGAATCAGATCGTCGACGTGCAGGGCGCAACGGGTCACACATTTGGAAATGTTCTGTGCAGCCGACTGGGCACCGGTAATGACATGCACCCGCGCTTCGAGGCGCGTACCGATCATGCCGACCGGATGCCGGATGTCTTCCTGCTCGTCGAGCACGTATTCCTGTGCGAGCACGGTGAGGATCCGCTGGTCGGCCGGCAGCGCCACGGCGCGTGCCGCGTCGAGAACACGCTCTATGTCGCCTTCATCGACCTCGCGGTCGCGGGTATCGCGGATGGCGACGACACCTTGTGAGTTCAGGCTGCGGATATGGCTGCCCGAGATCGATGCGAACACGGAGCGGATCTCGCATCCGGCCATCACCTCGGCTTCCTCGATCGCACGCTGGATCGACTGCACGGTGCTTTCGATGTCGACGACCACCCCGCGCTTCAGTCCCTTCGAACTGTGCGAGCCAATGCCGATGATTTCGACTTCCTGGCCAGGCAGGCATTCGCCGACGATGGCCGAAACCTTGGCGGTGCCGATGTCGAGTCCGACCAGCAGGGTTTTATCCGCTCTTTTGACAGGCTGATTCATGCCGGCTCCTCTATTGCGGCCGGCGCCTGTTCCGGCACCAAGGGTGCAGGCGGCGCGTCGGCGGGTGGGCCCTGATCCGGCGAGGGGGCAGGCGGGGCAACTTCGGCCGGTTTCCAGACCACGACATAACCATTGGCATAACGCAGGTCGACCCGCGCCAGGCGTTCACGCTCGGCAACCGTGAAGGCCGCCAGCGACACCAGGAATCGGTCGAGTGTTTCGGCGCCGGCCTGTCGCGCGAACAACAGTTCGCAACCGGTTGCCAGTTCGAGCACGAATGCACCGCGCGCACTCATGCGCGCAGCTACGACCGGCAGCTCCACGCGGGCGAACTTCTGATTGGCTTCCTGCCAGAAATTGTAAAGCCGCGCCCGCTCTTCCTCCGGGCCGTCCAGACGCGGCAAACCTTCCGGCCAATGGCCGGGCGACACGTCGAACAAGTCGCCGCGACTGCTGAGCAACCGATCCGCCCCGAAGCTGGCCACGGGCCGACGTTCGTCGACACGCAGTACGAGGCGATCCGGAAACTGGCGACGCACTTCAACACGCTCGATCCATGGATTGGCCATCACCGCAGCTCGCACCTCAGCCAGGTCGACGGCAAAAAACCCACCCTCGACATGGGCGGCGACACGCGCCGTGATCTCCGACACCGGCACGGAATGCGCTTCGCTTTCCACGCGCAGGTTCCGGATCGGCCACTTCGCGGCATCGAACCAATCACCCTGCCAAGCCAGCAGCGGCAGCGCCAAAACGGCGCCGAGCAGCATCCAGCCAATCCAGGCGAGTGGCAGTCGAAGACTCATCAAGCGGTTTCCTTGAACGAGGTTTCGAGGATTCGCCAGCACAGCTCGGGATAATCGATTCCTGCCTCGCGCGCGGCTTTCGGCACCAGACTCTTTTCGGTCATGCCCGGTGTGGTGTTCACCTCGATGAGATAGTTGTGGCCATCGCGGTCGCGCATCACGTCGACGCGCCCCCAGCCGGAGGCGCCCACCGCTTCGAATGCAGCCATCGCCTGCGCCTGCATTTCGCGTGCCGGCTCACCCTCGATGCCCGGGCAGATGTATTGCGTGTCGTTGCGCAAGTACTTGGCTTCGTAGTCATAGAAGCCACTCGCCGGCACGATGCGGATGACCGGCAGCGCCTGCCCGGCCAGCATCGACACCGTGTACTCGTCACCGGTGATGTATCGCTCGACCAGCACTTCGGCATCGTGCTCGCGTGCATGAGTGATCGCCGCCGCCAGTTCCTCGCGCGTGAACGCGCGCTGGATGCCGACCGTCGAGCCCTCACGCGACGGCTTGACGATCAGCGGCAAGCCAAGACGCGCCACCATCGATTCGATGTCAACCGCGTCGCGCGCACGCAGGATCACATAGGCAGCCGTAGGCAAACCAAGCGTCTGCCAGACCTGTTTGGTGCGGATCTTGTCCATCGTCAGCGCCGAACCCAGCACACCCGAACCGGTGTACGGCACACCGAGTGCATCGAGTGCGCCCTGCAACACACCATCTTCGCCGCCGCGGCCATGCAGGATATTGAACACACGCGCAAAGTGGCCGGCACGGAGCGCGTCCAGCAACGCCGGAATCCCGTCGATGCCGTGTGCGTCCACACCACGGGATTTCAGTGCCGCCAACACACCGGCACCACTCTTGAGTGACACCTCGCGTTCGGCGGAGTCTCCGCCCAGCACCACTGCCACACGGCCAAACCTGCTGGCGTCCTGGATACTCATGTGATTGCTCCCATCAACGTGCCGGCGCCACCAATACGCGCCGCAAAGGCACCGATATCTCCGGCCCCTGCCAGCAAGGCCAGGTCACCGTCTTTCAAAAGGGGATTCAGCGCGTCCGGCAAGTCCTTGACCGACTTGACGAGTACGGGATCGACCCGACCGCGCGCACGCACAGCACGAGCCAGCGACCGGCCGTCGGCACCCGCGATCGGCGATTCACCGGCAGCATAAATTTCGGTCAGCACCAGCACATCGACAGTCGACAGGACATCGGCGAAGTCGTCGAGCAGGTCGCGTGTACGCGTGTATCTGTGTGGCTGGAACACCATGACCAGACGACGATCAGGCCATCCGCCCCGGGCGGCGCTGATGATCGCCGCGAGTTCGCGTGGATGGTGACCATAGTCGTCGACCCACAACACGGTTCCGGCTGCACAGGCGACATCACCATGCCGATGGAACCGGCGACCGACCCCACCGAAATTGGCGAGCGCACGCGCCATGTCGGCCGGCTTCACACCCAACTGCCAGCCGATCGCGGCGGCGGCGAGTGCGTTCTGGACATTGTGCCGACCGGGCAGGTTCAATCGAACATGCAAGGGTTCATCGGCCTTGGGCAGCCACAGATCGAACTCCATCTCGGCGCCGCTTTGTTTGATGTTGGCCGCACGCACGTCGGCGTCGCCGGATTGCCGCAGGTCATGACGTTGCGCGGTGTGGCCAGCGCGAGCGCGCGGGTTTCCGGATCGTCGATACACAACACCGCCAGACCATAGAACGGCAGGCGATGCAGGAAATCACTGAACGCCTGGCGCAGCCGATCGAAGTCACCGCCGTAGTTTTCGAGATGGTCGGCATCGATGTTCGTGATGACAGCCAGCATCGGGTTCAACAGCAAGAACGAGCCGTCCGATTCATCCGCCTCGGCCACCAGGTAACTGCCCTGGCCGAGCTTCGCATTGCTGCCGGCGCTGTTCAGCAATCCGCCGATGACAAACGTCGGATCCAGCCCGCCTTCGGCCAGCACACTGGCAACGAGACTGGTGGTGGTGGTCTTGCCGTGGGTACCTGCAATGGCAATGCCATTCCGCAAGCGCATCAACTCGCCCAGCATTTCGGCGCGCGGCACCACCGGCACCCGGCGCATCCGTGCGGCCATCAATTCAGGGTTGTCGGATTTGATCGCGCTCGACGTGACGACCACATCGGCGTCGTCCAGGTGATCCTCGTGATGGCCACGGTGCACCCGGACGCCCAGTTCGGCGAGGCGCCGCGTGGTGGCCGTGTCGCCGAGATCGGATCCGGACACGACATAACCGAGCGTCTGCAGGACTTCGGCGATCCCGCACATGCCCGTGCCGCCCACACCAATGAAGTGGACACGCTTGTAGGTGCGCATGATGTCGGCGTGTTCGGCGAAACGGCGCAGGGTCATGCGGCCTCCTTCAGAATCTGCGAGGCCACATCGGCATCAGCATCGGGTTTGGCGAGGGTGCGTGCGGCACACGCCATCGCGAGTCGGCGCGCCGGATCGGCGAGCAGGGGTTCGAGTGTCGCGGCGAGGGTGGTCGCATCGAGACGCGATTCCGGGATCAGTACCGCCGCGCCTGCGGCGATCATCGCCTCGGCATTGCGGGTCTGGTGGTCGTCGACCGCATGCGGATAAGGCACCAACACCGCACCCACGCCGGCCGCACACAGTTCAGCCAAGGTGAGCGCACCGGCTCGGCAGATCACAAGATCTGCCCACGCGTAGGCTTGAGCCATGTCACCGATGAAGGGTTCGACACTCGCCGCCACGCCCGCTTCGGCATAGGCCGCACGGGCGTCATCCAGCATTTTGGCGCCACACTGATGGCGAACCGCCAAATCGGTGCGCGCCAGGACGGCAAGTGCTGCGGGAACGTGCCGATTCAAGGCGCGTGCACCCTGACTGCCACCCAGCACCAGCACATGCAGTTGATCATGCGTCGCGCGGGTTTCCGGCGCCGCCAAACCAGCGATTTCGGCGCGCACGGGATTACCCAGCCACATCGTGCCGGTGAGACCACGGGCTTGCGAAAAACCGGTGAACACGGATCGCGCCATCCGGGCGAGCACTCGGTTCGTCAGCCCGGCAATGGAATTCTGTTCGTGCACGAACACCGGCAAGCCCAGGCTCTTCGCAGCGAGGCCGCCCGGTCCGGCCGCAAAGCCACCGAACGAGACCACTGCACGGGCGCGACGCGCCTTGAGGATCCGTCGAGCAGACCAGACCGCACGCAGCAACCGCCAGGGCGCGGCAAGGCGAGTTGCCCAGTTCTTGCCCCGAACGCCACCAATATCCAGCGTATCGATGTCGATGCCGGCCTCCGGTACGAGCCGGGTCTCGAGCCCACCCACCGAACCCAACCAGCACACCGACGCGCCCCGTGCGATCAGCGCGCGGGCCACGGCAATACCCGGGAAGATGTGCCCGCCGGTGCCGCCCGCCATGATCACGATCGGGCCGTTCATGGACGGCCTCCGGGGCTGATTTCGGCCAGGCGCTCGGCGCGGGTGATCTCGAAGCCGGCGCGAATCGCCAGGCCCACCGCAGCGATGGTCATCAGCAAGCTGGAGCCGCCGGAACTGATCAAGGGCAAGGTCAGTCCCTTGGTCGGCAACACACCCAGGTTCACGCCGATCGACACCATGGCCTGCACCGACAGCCAGATGGCAATTCCGAACAGGCAATAGGCAGCAAAGTCCTGACCGACGCGCAAACCGCGCATGCCCAGCACGAACAAACGTGTGCCGAGCCATGTGAACAGCGCCAGCACGAGGGCCACGCCCGCCAAGCCGAGTTCTTCGGCAATCACGGCGAAAATGAAATCGGTGTGGGCCTCGGGCAGGTAAAAGAGCTTTTGAATGCTGGCGCCAAGACCCACGCCAAACCACTCGCCTCGTCCCACCGCGATCAAGGCCTGCGTCAACTGGAAGCCGTCGTCGAACGGGTCCTTCCATGGATTCAGGAAACTAGTCAGTCGCTTCATCCGGTATTCCGCCGATGTTGCGGCCCAGATCATGATCGGCAGCAGTGCCGCGCCCATGCCGATCAGGTATTGCGGCTTGGCGCCGCCCAGCCAGATCAGGCCCAGGGTGATCGCAAGGATCAACGAGGCGCTGCCGAAGTCCGGTTGCGCCAACAACGCGACCATGACGAACAGCGCAATGCCGAGTGGCTTCAGGATGCCGGCGAAGGTACTGCGCAACTGCGGACGCAGGCGCACCATGTAACTGGCCAGATACGCGATCAGCATCAGCTTGACCATTTCGACGATCTG
>JADJRU010000028.1 GCA_016712105.1 Ahniella sp. | reverse complement strand
GCGAGGAACATGCCGATCTGGCGCGCAGAGGTGGCGATCAGCTTGCCGACCAGGATCTCCTCCATCTGGGTACTGGTATGCACCGTGAAGCGTTGCCAACGTCGGATTGCAGCTGCAACCGATTCGGCGTCGACACCGGGTGCAAGCTGCACCAGCACGGCATTGACACTGTTGCTGCTGGACTGTGCGGCATTCACCTCGGCCAGCAAGCCTGTATCGCCCGGTCGATTGAAAGTCGGATTTTCAGCGGTGCGCCGGCGGCTCCGCCAAATCGCGTCGTTATCCTTCAGGAACTGTGCATCCTGAGCGTCTTTGAGCGGAATGAACAGCATCGGGTCGCCGCTCGATGACACCATTCGTCGCGTCAGTCCGACCACGCGGAAGTGATGGCGCCGGATTTCCACCTCGTCGCCGATCCGAAAGGCGCTTGCGACGTCCGCCACCGCCTCGTAGTGCCCGCGCGTGATGTGGCGGCCGGCGATGAGCGAGGGCGGCCAGCCCGGAGACGCCCAGGGCGCATCAGGTGCGACGCCCACAACCATGGCGCGCACGTCGCGCCCGTGCTGGCGCACCTGCATGGTCAGGTACGTGATGTTTGCTGCATTCGCGACCCCCGGCATGGCGAGAATGCTACGGTACGAGTCGTCGGCGAGGCTCGACGGTTCGGCGTAGGGTCCCAAGGTGTCCTTCTGGACGACCCACAGGTCGGCACCGCTGTTGTCGAGCAGTGCTTTGCCGTCGTCGACCATGCCCCGATAGACGCCGGCCATGACCAGTGTGACGCCGATCAGCAATCCCAACCCGAATCCGGTGAACACGAACTTGCCGAAGCTGTGCAGGATGTCTCGGCCAGCGAGGCTGATCATCTGGGTAAGCTCGGCAGGTGCTCGACGACACGGATTCGCTGGCCTTCAGTCAGGACCCGCTCGCTGTAGACGACAATCGGGTCACCGACCGCCAGTCCCTTGCGTACTTGCACACGGCCATCGAGATCGGCTCTTCCGGGTTCGATGGCGACGAACGCGAGATCCCCGTCGATGATGCGCCACACGCCGGTTTGGTGGCCTTGCCGATGAATAGCGGCGTTCGGAACCCAAGGCGCCACGGCCAATGCCGGCAGATCGATGGTGACTTCGGCCAGTTCGCCGAGTGGTGGCAGCGGGTCGGGGCGCTCGGTGAACACGACCTTCGCAAGCACCTCTTCGGTGACGGAGTCAGCGGTCGGTTCCACGCGCAGAACACGTCCGGTCAGGATCGATCCATCCCGCGACCGCAGCGCGATATGTGCCGGCAGGTCGGCGGCCAGTCCGGTCGCAGTGGCTTGGTCGATGCGGACGTTGATCCAGAGACTCTCCGGATCAACCACGTCGATCACCGACCGGCCTATCAACGTCGATCCCGGTTCGGCGTTACGGCGAACAACGATGCCGGTGATCGGAGTGGTCAAATCGAAGTTGCCACGTAACGCGTTCGCGGCCGCGCCTTCGGAGCGAACCCGAGCGAGTTCCTCGCGGATCGCAGCCAGTGCGGCGTCGGCTACCGCGAGTTCCTGACGCCGTGCGACTAGTGTTTCTTCGCTGACCATGCGGGCGACATACAAACGCTCCTGGCGCTGCAATTGGCTTGAGGCCAGTTCGCGGCGTGCAGAGGATTCACGCACGGACGCCTGCACGCGGCGGATCGTGGCCTCCTGTGACCTTACTCGATCGTCCAGATCGACCGGGTCCATGTTGCCGATGATTTGACCCGCAACGACCTTGTCGCCGACATCGACATCGATGAGGCCGAGTCGTCCGGGCAGCACTGGGCCGATGCTGACCAGATGGCGGGCCGCGATCGTGCCGATCCCGAAGACTGCGGGCTTCAGCGCGTCGGATTCGACCGGAGCCACGGTCACGGCCACCGGCGCGAGCGGCCCTGAGCGCAGTGCGACAAAGGCAAGCAAGACCGCCAGCACAACAATGACCAGGACCCGTGCGACGCGGCGTGAGAACATCGACGAAACGTTCATGTTCGCACCTCGATAGCTCGGGCATACAGGGTGAACACCGGGCCTGCGCGCTTGCGGATCAAAGTGACGTCACCGACCAGCAAGGACTGCATCACCAGACCCTGCAGCGTGCCGATGAACATGGTCGCCGCCGCTTCCGTCGCTACGTCGGGACTGATGTCCCCGCGACGTTTGCCCCCCTCGATGACCTGTCCCAGTAGTTCACCGTAGCGTTGAAGAAGGTGTTGCGCGAGACGCTTTGCAGCGGTCATTTCCGCGCGTTGCAGTTCGCCAAACAGGATCCGAGGTACGCCAGGATGCTCAGTGACGAAGCCGACATGGGCCATGAACATGGCCTCAAGTGAGCCAATGGAGGTGGGCTTCGACTGCGCCGCTTGATCGACGCGCTCGATCAGCCGCGTTGCGACCCAGTCCATCACGGCTTCGATGAGCGCATCCTTGGTCGGGAAGTGTTTGAACAGCGCGCCCTGAGTCAGGCCCATATGACGGGCGATCGCAGTTGTCGAAATCTCAACAGGGTTTTGGCGGGCAGCCAGTTGCACCATGGCCTCGACCGCAGCGGCGCGGCGTTCCTCGGCTGGCAGGGAGGTCGGGCGAATGCTAGGCATGATTGCGGTCTTGGTGAGTAAGTGCTTACTAACCTAGCTCCGAAGTACCGCATTCACAAGGCGCGAAATCTTTGTTTGCAGCCTGCGGGCGGAGCCTGCACAACAAGCGCAGAAGCCTTCCTCTATGAGCCCATTTGAATCGCAGAGTTCGAAGCGGGGATTTGTGACGGCTGGGCTGACGAAGGGATGTAGGCTGGGCTGACGAAGGAAGCCCAGCTTGCTTGACTCACACTTTCGCAAGTAGCTGGGCTTCCTTCGTCAGCCCAGCCTACGCCGCGTTCAGGGCACGCGGACAAAACCTTCCATCAACACCCGCGCCGAGCGGCTCATGATGGCTCGGGTCACCGTCCACTGCCCATCCCGCTGAATCGCCTCTGCGCCGACACGCAAAGTTCCGCTGGGATGGCCGAACCGCACGGCACTTCTGGCACCGCCGCCTGCTGCACGATTGACCAGGGTGCCGGGGATTGAAGCTGCGGTGGCGATGGCCACGGCACACGTGGCCATCATCGCGTGATGGAGTTTGCCCATCGACAGGGCGCGCACGAGGACATCGACATCGTTTGGTGTAATGACTTTGCCACTCGACGACGTGTACTCGGTCGGCGCTGCGACAAACGCGATCTTGGGCGTGTGCTGGCGGGTTTTGGCGGCTTCGAGATGGTCGATCAGGCCCATCCGCAACGCGGCATGGGCGCGGATCTGTTCGAGTCGCGCGAGCAAGGCTGCATCATTGTTGATGTCGGGCTGGAGTTCGGTGCCTTTTAGTCCCAAGGCTTCGGCATTCAGGAATACAGTAGGGATACCTGAGTTGATCATCGTGGCCTCGAACTGGCCCACGCCGGGTACATCGAGCGTGTCGACAAGTGCGCCCGTTGGGAACATGGCACCACCGCCGTCACCGTCGTCTTCTGCCGGGTCGAGGAATTCGAGTTCGATCTCTGCTGCCGGGAACGTGACCCCATCAAGTTCGAAGTCGCCGAGTTCCTGTACCTGCCCGTCCTGCATGGGGACGTGCGCGAGGATGGTCTTGCCGATGTTGGCTTGCCAGATGCGGATCGTGACGCGGCCGTCGCGTGGCAGTTTGGCTGGATCGATGAAGCCGTTCGCGATCGCGAAGGGGCCCACAGCGGAGCTCAGGTTGCCGCAGTTGCCGGACCAGTCGACAAACGCCTGGTCGATCGAGACTTGTCCGTAGAGATAATCCACGTCGTGGTTCGGTTCACTGGACTTCGCAATGATCACGCACTTGCTGGTGCTGGACGTGGCGCCACCCATGCCGTCGGTCTGTTTGCCGTAGGGGTCGGGTGAGCCGATGACACGCATCAACAAGGCATCCCGCGCGCTGCCCGGGACCCGTGCTGCTTCGGGCAGGTCTTCGAGTCGGAAGAACACACCCTTGCTGGTGCCGCCGCGCATGTAGGTGGCGGCAATCTTCTGCTGGGTCGGGAATCGTTGGGTCATCACGCCACCTTGCCTTGCAGGAAGTCCTGCGCAAATCGTTGCAGTACACCACCGGCTTCATAGATCGATACTTCTTCGGCCGTGTCGAGCCGGCATCGCACCGGTACATCGACCACTTCACCGTTGCGGCGTTCGATACGCACCGACAGGGTCGCGCCGGGTGTGCGATCGCCAGTCACCGTGTACAACTCGGTGCCATCCAGCGCGAGCGTCAGCCGGTTTTGCCCGGGCAAGAATTCCAGCGGCAACACACCCATGCCAACCAGATTCGTGCGGTGGATTCGCTCGAAACTCGCCGCGATGATGGCTTCCACGCCCGCGAGACGAACACCCTTGGCGGCCCAGTCGCGCGAGCTGCCCTGGCCGTAATCGGCGCCGGCCACGATGATCAGCGGCTGGCCACGCTGCATGTAGGTTTCGATCGCCTCCCACATGCGCAGCACTTGGCCTTCCGGCTCGACGCGTGCCAGTGACCCGGCGCGTACGGAACCATCGTCCTTGCGCACCATCTCGTTCTTCAGCGTGGGGTTCGCGAACGTTGCCCGTTGCGCGGTGAGGTGATCACCACGATGAGTGGCGTAGGAATTGGAGTCTTCTTCCGGCAGGCCCATTTTCGCGAGGTACTCGCCGGCTGCACTGTCGAGCATGATCGCATTCGAGGGCGACAGATGATCCGTCGTGA
Source organism: Ahniella sp. (assembly GCA_016712105.1). Classification (GTDB taxonomy): domain Bacteria; phylum Pseudomonadota; class Gammaproteobacteria; order Xanthomonadales; family Ahniellaceae; genus Ahniella. Next base: position 35,780 of record JADJRU010000028.1, on the reverse strand, counting down.
TGTTGTCGCCGAGCAATGCCAGTGGCCGCAGGCCGGTCAGTGTCCGCGGTTTCGCGAGTGCACCTTCCCAATACGGCGGGCGTCGGATGTAGGTGCTCTGCGGACGCCAGTCATACAGTGGGCTGACCGGGCTGCCGTGTTCGACGGTGACGCGGAACATCGGGTCGTAGACCTTGCGGAACTGCTCCGGCTTGACCGAGGACGCCACGATCGCGTCGATTTCGGCATCGGTGGGCCACAGGTCTTTCAGCAGAATGGGTGAGCCATCGGCGCGGTGGCCCAGCGCATCCTTTTCGATGTCGAAGCGGATCGTGCCGGCGATGGCATACGCCACGACCAGGGCCGGCGAGGCGAGGAAGGCCTGTTTGGCATAAGGGTGGATCCGGCCGTCGAAGTTGCGGTTGCCCGACAACACGGCTGTGGCATACAGATCCCGATCGATGATTTCCTGCTGGATCTTCGGGTCGAGCGCACCGCTCATGCCGTTGCACGTGGTGCACGCAAACGCGACGATGCCGAAACCGAGTTGTTCCAGTTCGGTCTTGAGGCCGGCTTCTTCCAGATACAGCGCCACGGTTTTTGATCCGGGTGCGAGTGAACTCTTGACCCAGGGCTTGCGGGTCAGTCCCAAGGCATTCGCCTTGCGCGCAATCAGGCCCGCAGCAATCACGTTGCGTGGATTCGAGGTATTCGTGCAACTCGTGATGGCCGCAATGATCACTGCGCCGTCCGGCATCAGGCCGGGCGTTTCGGTCCAGGCTTTCGCAATGCCCTTGGCGGCCAGATCGGACGTGGCCACGCGCGCATGCGGGTTTGATGGCCCGGCCATGGTGCGGACGACCGACGACAGGTCGAATCGCAGCGTGCGTTCGTATTGGGCGGTGGCCAAGGCATCGGCCCACAGCCCGGCGGTGCGTGCATAGTTTTCGACGAGCGCCACTTGGGTATCGGTGCGGCCGGTCAGGCGCAGATAGTCCAGGGTTTGCTGATCGATGAAGAACATGGCGGCCGTCGCGCCATACTCCGGGGCCATGTTGGAAATCGTGGCGCGATCGCCGAGTGTGAGTGCTGCAGCGCCTTCGCCGCGGAATTCCAGATAGGCGCCGACCACTTTCTGCTGGCGCAGGAATTCGGTCAGCGACAGCACGATGTCCGTGGCGGTGATGCCCGGCTGCGGCTTGCCTTCGAGTTCCACGCCGATGATGTCGGGCAGGCGCATCCACGATGCTCGGCCCAGCATCACGTTTTCGGCTTCGAGCCCGCCGACGCCTACAGCGATCACCCCGGAAGCGGTCTTCGTTGCGGCGATCCTCGATCGCGCGGTTTTTCTCGAAGGCCTGCGGGTCGAAACCACCACATTCGACAGCGAGCGAGTGATCGACGATCAATTGCACTGGCACGACCGGATTGACGCGGAGCCGGGTCACCACCCTGGTCGGCAATGGCATCGCGCAGGCCAGCCAGGTCGACCAGTGCGGTCTGGCCCAGAATGTCGTGACACACCACGCGTGCCGGAAACCACGGAAAATCGCGTTCGCGCTTGCGGAACACCAACTGTTCCAGGCACTCGCGCAGGATCGCCGGATCACAGCGACGCACCAGGTTCTCCGCATGGACACGGGCGGTGTAGGGCAGGGTGGCCCAGGCACCGGCCTTGATGGCCTCGACGGCTTCGCGGGCATCGAAATAGTCATGCGGGCTGCCGGGCAGCGGCTTGCGGTATTGCTGGTTCATGGGCGATCCATTGGGATGGCGGGGTAGCCCGCGATTTTAGCAGGCCGTTAGACTTCGACAGCTTTCCCTTGGTTTGGAGCGCGAATGAATCGTTGGACCTTATTGATTCTGGGCCTTGCCGTCCTGGCCATTTGGGGCGGCTTGCGTTCCGGCAACCCGCTCAACACGGCGCTGCCGTTCGGCACCACCGATCTCAGTACCGTCCAGGCCGAACTCGAAAAGCTGGAGCCGACCGACCGCCAGCGCGTGGAGGCTTATGTCCAGCGAACGAACGGTGACTACCTGCCGGCCGGCATGGGTGATCCGGACGACCCGGTGGATGCCAAAACGTTTGCCCAGGCCATCGAACGCCAGAAACAGCATGAGGAACGCATGAAGGTCGGGGACGCTGAAGCCCGGGCGCGTCAGGCCGAACGGGACGTTCGCTTCAAGCCGCTGCGCGACGCCTTGGGCGTGGCCATGGTCAAACGCGAGATGCTGACGCACGCCGAAATCTACGGTTACGGCACGGACATGACACCGCAGGCGGTGACGACATTCCGGCTGACCAACCGCAGCAATGAGACGATCGTGGCCTTCGACGTCAAGATCGATGTCCGCGAGCTCGATTATCCACCCACGGAGTTCGGCATCCTGGTCGATTGTTGGCTGGAGGAGCAGCGAAGGCTGGCGCCCGGCGACACGTTTGACGTGCGCTGCGGCCGGCAACGGGCACTGACAACCGTGAAGGACGCCGAATTCCTCACTTGGCCCACCTCCGACATGGACTTGCGCTGGGAACCCAAACGCATCCGGTTCGAGGGCGGGCGCGAGCTGGTCTTTCGCGATTGAACCGGGCCCTCCGGTAAGGCAGGCTAGCCCTCGCCAGCCTGCTAAACTCGGCCGGTTTGTCATTGAATCAAAGGAGTAGGGCGTGCTCGAACTATTGATGGCTGGCGGCAAGGCGATGATTCCGATTGTGATCCTGTCGGCATTCGCGTTCGCCATTGTGTGCGAGCGATTGTGGACTCTGCGGCGCAAGTCGGTGATGCCGGATGGCCTGGCCGCCGAGGTGAAGAGCTGGGCCCAGCAGCGTCGCCTGGAGCCGGAGCATGTCGAAGCGCTCGAGCGCAATTCGCCGCTCGGTGCCGTGTTGGCTGCGGCACTTCGAGCCCGTCACTTGGGGCGTGAAGCCATTCGCGAGCGCGTCGAGGATTCCGGTCGGCACATCATGCACGACCTGGAACGATTCCTGCCGACCCTTGGCACGATTGCGCTGGTGTCCCCGCTGGCGGGTCTCCTGGGTACCGTGATCGGCATGATCAACATGTTCCTGGCCATCCTCGATCACGGCATTGGTGATGCGAACCACCTCGCTGGTGGCATTGGCGAGGCGCTGGTGTGCACGGCTGCCGGTCTCGTCGTGGCGATTCCGGCCTACATTTTTCACCGCTATTTCCGCGCCAAGGTGCAGGACTACGGTATCCGCATGGAAAAACAGGTGATCGGCCTGCTCGACCATCTGGAAGCCGAAGTGCCGGTGCTGGCTGCTGCCAAGCGGGTGGCCCGATGAGCAGCGTGCGATGAGGATTGGCAGTTCGTCTTCACGTGACGACGACTTCGAGATCAACGTGATCTCGTTGATCGACGTCATGCTCGTGCTGTTGCTGTTCTTCGTCATGACGGCAACGTTCGAGAACCGCAGCCTGATGAAGGTCGAATTTCCCGAGGCATCCAGTGAAGCCACGGGCGAACGGAGCGACGGGCTCACGGTCACGATCGATCGCGAAGGCAAGTATTTTGTCGGCGCCAATGAAGTGATGAACCCGAGTCTCGAGTCGCTGAAGGCCGCGCTTGAGGAAGCGGCCGACGGCAACTTCGATCAACCGGTGCTGCTCAAGGCCGATGGCCAGGCACAACATCAGGCGGTCGTCACCGCCATGGATGCCCTCGGCAAACTCGGGTTCTCGAAACTCTCGATTGCCACGGTGCCGAGCGCCGCGACACCGAAGGAACAATGAGCGAGTCCGATACCAAACGCCCAGCTGCCGAAGTCTACAAACGGCTGCTTGGTTATACCCGTCAACACTGGGGACTGGGGTTGCTGGCGGTGTTCGGCATGGTCATCGAAGGCGCCGCCGCAGGGGCGTTCACCTGGCTGATGGAGCCGATGATCAACGGCACGTTCGTGGCGCAGGATGCCGCGGTCATGCGGTGGGTGCCGCTGGCGATCATCGCGCTGTTTCTGGTGCGCGGTGTGGCCGGGTTCATCGTCGACGTCGGCATGGCGCGGATCGGTGGCTCGGTGGTGTTCCAGTTGCGTTCGGAAGTGCTCGCGAAGTATCAGGAATTGCCCTTGTCCAGTTTCGACCGGGAACCCGTGGCGATGATGGTGCAAAGGTTGAGTTACACCGCCGATCAGGTCGCCCGTGCCAGCGCCGATGCGCTGAAGATCATCATCACCGACGTGTTCACCTTGATCGCGCTGCTGATCGTGATGCTGTACGCGAGCGCCACGTTGACGCTGACCATCCTGATCGTGACGCCGGTGATTGCCGGCATCATCAGTGTGGTCGGCAAGCGTTATCGCCGGCTCAACCACAAAGTGCAGGACGCCACGAGTGGCTTGGCCCATTCGGCCGAACAATCCCTGCACAATGTCGAGGCCGTGAAGATTTATGCCGGCGGCGCCATGGAAGTGGAGCGTTTTGTGGCGCACGCCAAGAGCAGCGAACGCCTCAACCGCAAGATCATCGCCACGCAGGCCACCAGCAGTGCTCTGGTGCAGATCATGGCGGCTTGTGCGCTGGGCGCTCTGGTGTGGTTTGCCGGCCGGATGGCAGTGGGCTCGGGCCTGGATGCCGGCAAGTTTGTTTCGTTGATGACGTCCATGATGGCCATGTTGCCGTCGTTGAAGCGGCTGACGAATGTCCAGAGCCAATTGCAGCGCGGTGTGGCTGCTGGTGACAGTCTGTTTGCGGTGCTCGATGCCGAGTCTGAACCCGCGGCCGGAACCAGCCCGGTCGATGCACGCCAGGACCTCGTTCTCGAAGGCGTACGCTTCCGATATGCCGACGACAAACCTTGGGCGCTGGATGGCGTCGATCTGCGGATTCCAGCCGGCAAGACAACGGCTCTGGTGGGTCGATCGGGCAGCGGCAAGACCACGCTGGCGCGATTGCTGCCGCGGTTCTATTCACCGCAGTCGGGCGAGATCCGGCTGGGGGCGTTGCCGATCGAGTCGATCGCGCTGGCCGAACTGCGACGGCACATTGCCGTCGTCAGTCAGAACGTGCTGCTGTTCGACGACACAGTCGCCAACAACATCGCCTATGGCAGCCTTCAGGGCGCCAGCCGGGCCGACATCGAGGCGGCCGCTGCGGCCGCGAATGCACTCGAGTTCATCCGCGAACTGCCGCAGGGTTTTGATACCCCGATCGGTGATCGTGGCAATCGTTTGTCGGGTGGCCAGCGACAACGACTGGCGATCGCACGCGCGATTCTCAAGAACGCGCCGATCCTGATTCTTGACGAAGCCACGTCCGCACTCGACAGTGAATCCGAACGGCTGATCCAGGACGCATTGGACCGTATCCTCAAGGATCGGACGGCCATTGTCATCGCCCATCGTTTGTCCACCATCGAACACGCCGATCAGGTCGTGGTGATGGATCGAGGGCGGGTCCAGGAAACCGGCAACCATGCCGAACTGCTGGCGGCGCAGGGTGCATATGCCCATCTTCACAAACTGCAGTTTCGCGACGAATGAGCCTGCGCGGTCGTCTTGAGCATCGCCTGATCGGTATCTGGTATGGCGGTGCGCCCGTGCCGGGGTTTCTGCGTGTGATGGCGACACTTTATGCGGGCCTGATGTCACTGCGTCGACAGTTCTATCGACTCGGACTGAAGCGTGCCACCGAACTGCCGGTGCCGGTCCTGGTGATTGGCAATATCACGGTTGGCGGCACCGGCAAGACACCGCTGACGGCTTGGCTGGCGACGGAGCTCACGCGCCGCGGCTGGCGGCCTGGCATCGTTTCGCGCGGTTACGGGGAGCGAACAAGACGTGGTGATGTTGCCGCTGGATGCCGATCCCGGGCGTTATGGTGATGAGCCGGTGTGGCTGATGCGTGCGGCGCACTGCCCGGTTGCCATTGGCCGGCGACGCGCGCAGAGGCCGCCCGCCTGCTGTTGGCGCGAGTCGGTTGTGACGTGATCCTGTGTGACGACGGCCTGCAACACTGGTCGATGGCACGTGATCTGGAAATTCTCGTCATTGATGGCGAGCGCCGGTTCGGCAATGGCTTGCTGCTGCCGGCAGGTCCTTTGCGCGAAGGCACCGAGCGGGCAGGTCGTGTCGATTTTGTGGTCGTGAACGGCGAACCTGCCGGGCCGGACGAGCAGGCGATGCGGGTCAGTGCCACACGCCTGGTGGCCGTCAACGACCTGACGGCCGCGCGCCCGATTGAAAGTTTCGACGGACTGGAAGTCCATGCTGTCGCGGGTATCGGCAATCCCGAGCGCTTTTTCCGCATGCTCGAACAGAAGGGCATGCGCGTCATCCGTCATGCGTTTCCGGATCACCATCACTTCCGTCGGTCGGATTTCGAGTTCGACCGGCCCTTGCCGATCGTCATGACCGAAAAAGACGCAGTGAAATGTGCTTGCCTCGGCCTGCCCGAGGCTTTTATGGTGCCGATTGAAGTGGAACTGCCCGATGGCTTTGCCGATCTGTTGCACAAGCGGCTTCGCCACGTTCAACAGGATCGCGCATGAGCCCAGGATTTGTCGTTGTCATTCCCTCCCGATTTGCCTCCAGCCGACTGCCGGGCAAGCCTTTGCTCGATCTCGGCGGGCGCTGCATGGTGGAGCGTGTCGTCGAGCGGGCATTGGCTGCCGGCGCGAGAGATGTAGTGGTTGCCACCGACGACCAACGAATCGTCGACGCGTTGGCGTCCAGTGGCGTTTCGGTGCAGATGACGCGGATCGACCACGCCTCCGGCACCGAACGTCTGGCGGAAGTGGCGCGCCTGCGCGGCTGGGATGCCGAGACCGTGGTCGTCAATCTCCAGGGGGATGAGCCGCTGGCACCGGTGTCGGGCATCCGCGCTGCGGCCGAGGCGCTGTTGGGTTCCGATGCGCCCATGGCGACGCTGGCGACGCCGATCCTGTCGGCCGAAGAGCTGTTCTCGACCAGTGCCGTCAAGGTGGTTCGGGATTCCCGCGGCGCAGCCCTGTATTTTTCGCGGGCGCCCGTCCCCTGGGCGCGTGACGCCTTTGCTGCCTCGCGCGACACCCTGCCCGAAACCGGAGCCTGGCTCAGGCACATCGGCATCTATGCCTACCGTGCCGGATTCCTGCAGACCTACATCGAACTGCCCCCCTGTGCGGCCGAACAGCTCGAATCGCTCGAACAACTGCGGGTGCTGGATGCCGGGTACCGGATCCAGGTCGGGGTGGCGCCCGAGCCGTTTCCGGCGGGGGTCGATACCCCTGAAGACCTGGTCCGGGTGCGGGCCTGGTTTGCAACGGGAGCGTCGGCATGACGACCACGCCTTCTCGAATGCTGGTCTTTGCCTGTACCGGCAATATCTGCCGGTCGCCGCTGGCGCGGGTGTATGCCGATCAGGAACTGGCCCGATCCGGCCTGGATCGGCTGTTCGGTACCGACTCGGTCGGCACCCACGCCTATCACTCTGGGTTGCCCGCCGACCCCCGATCCATCGAGCTTGCGGCCGAATTTGGCCTGGATCTGGAGTCGCACCTTGCCCGTCGGGTGCTGGACCGGGACTTCCAGGCCGAGTTCCTGCTGGTCATGGACCACCACAACCTGCAGCACCTGAGGCCGCGGGCGCCAGCCGAGCGGGTAGGCCGGATCAAATTGCTGCTGGAGTTCGCCGGCCACCCCGGCAAAGAGGTGCCAGACCCCTATACCGGCGCCATGGACGACTTCCGACATAGCTTTGATTTGATCCGGCAAGGTATTGATGGACTTATCAAATCATTGCAACGATTGCATAATGCTGGGGCATTCGACTGAGATGCCCATGTCCGCCCGTCCCGCAGCACCCGCTTTCCCGAAGAACACGATCTGGGTCAACCAGGCCCAAGGGCCGGAATGGGAGCGCTTGCGCGGTCGCATCGTGTTGCTGCATTTCTGGAATGCCAGCAACATCCACTCGCAGCACATGCTGGCCGAGCTCAAGATCCTCGAGGGCAAATACCACGACGGCATGACCGTCATCGGTGTGCATACGCCCAAGTACGATGCGGAGCGTGCCGCGGCGATCGTGCAGAAGGCGATCAACCGCATGTTCATCCGCCATGCCGTGATCAACGACGCCGATTTTGTGATGTGGCGACACTATGGTGTGCAATCGTGGCCGACGACGGTGGTCATCGACTCGGAAGGACGGATCGCCGGCACGATTCCGGGTGAGGGGCGCCGCGAGGAGCTCGAACACCTCATCGCCGACCTGCTTGAAGAAGCCGCCACCCGCGACCTGCGCGCCTTCGAGGCGTCGCCCAGCATTTCCAAGCCCGAACCGCGCACGGCGCTGAGGTTCCCGGGCAAGATCATGGTCACCGAAAGTGGCTTGTTCGTTTCCGATTCCGGCAACAACCGCATTCTGGAATGTACGCATGACGGGCGGGTGATCCGGCAGATCGGCTCCGGCACGGCCGGACATTTCGACGGCAAACTCAGCGAAGCGGGCTTCAACGACCCACAGGGTCTGGCCTTGATCAAGGACATGCTTTACATCGCCGACCGAGGCAACCACTGCATTCGGCGCGTGCGCATGATCAGCGGCGAAGTCGAGACCATCGCCGGCACCGGGGCGCATGGTCGGCCGTTGACGCAGGAATACAGCATCGCAACCGACGTGCCGCTCAACTCACCCTGGGACTTGGCGGTCGCCAACGAAAAACTGTTCATCGCCATGGCCGGCCAGAATCAGATCTGGGCCCTCGATCTGGCGCGTAACCGCCTGTTGCCGTTTTCCGGATCGGGCAACCATGGCCGTGATGATGGCGAAGGGCTGTATGCCACGTTTGCGCGGCCGGTCGGGCTGTCTTACGGAAACCAGACCCTCTATGTGGTCGACTCGGATTCTTCGTCGGTGCGCGCCGTGCGGCCCGATGGCCGTCTGCAAACCCTGGTCGGTGCCGGCCCCTACGAATTCGGCGATGTCGACGGTTTGCCCGCTGCCGTGCGCCTGCAGGGCCCCATGGGCTGCGCAGTGGATCCAAACGGACAAATCCTCTGGGTCGTCGATACCTACAACAACAAGCTGAAAGCCTTGTCGTTGCGCGGTGGCGGCGCCAAGACGATCAATCTGCCCTACAAGTTCCTGTTGCCGGCCGACGTCAAGTCGACCCCGGGCAAAATCTGGATCGCGAACACCGGCGCTCACGAAATCGTGCGGATCGACACCGCCAGCGGCCAGGCAGTGCGCTTGCCGATCGGCGAGTAAGGTTCGTGGACGAGGTGCCGGTGTCGTCCGAAGGTTTCGACGGACGTACATTCTCGACGACGTTGCCGACCGCTCCAGGGGTCTACCGCATGCTCGATGCCGGGCAGCGTGTGCTGTATGTCGGCAAGGCAAAGAATCTCCGCAAACGGGTGGGCACATATTTCGCCCGGCCCCAGTTGGAGGCCCGGATCCAGTTGATGGTTCAGTCGATCGCCTCGGTCGTGTTCACGATCACGCGAACCGAATCCGAGGCGCTGGTACTCGAGAACGAATTGATCAAATCGTTGAAGCCACGCTTCAACATCCTGCTGCGCGACGACAAGAGTTACCCGTTCATCCATTTTTCGGCCGCCGAGTTCCCGCGTCTGGCGTTCCATCGCGGTGCCCGCGGCAAGGGACGTTACTTCGGCCCGTTTCCGAGCACGGTCGCCGTGCGTGAGGCCATCGATCGTCTGCAGAAACTGTTCCGGCTGCGCAGTTGCGAAGACACGGTGTTCCGGCATCGTACGCGACCCTGTTTGCAGCATCAGATCCAGCGCTGCAGCGCTCCCTGTGTGGGCTTGATCAGTCCGGAGCAATACGCCGAGGACCTCCGGCGCGCCGAGTGGTTCCTCAGTGGCCGATCGCATGAGTTGATCGATGAACTGATCCGCAATATGGAAGCGGCGAGTCAGGCGCTGGCGTTCGAGCAGGCCGCGGAACTGAGGGATGCCATTGCGCGCCTGAGGTCGGTGCAGGCGCGCCAAATGGTGTCCGGGCAGGAACAGGATTCCGATGTCGTGGCGGCGTCGGTCGTCGACCGGCGTGCCGCCGTGTTCGTGATGTTCTTCCGCGAAGGTCTCAATCTCGGCAGTCGGACCTGGCAGTTTCCGGTGCCCGAGGGCAGTGCACCGGCCGGTGTTCTCGAGGCTTTCCTCGACCAGCACTACGCCGGTCTGCCGCCACCCCGGAACATCCTGCTGTCGCATGCGCTGGACTTGCCCGAGGAGATGGCTTCAGTGCTCTCCGAGCGGGCAGGGCGACGCATCGAGTTGCTGGTGCCGAAGCGGGGCGCTCGTGTTGAACTGAGGCGCCTGGCGATGCGGAACGCCCAGAACGCACTGCTGGACGCCGCACATTCAGAAGCCGCCCAGCAACAGCGGTGGCTCAAGATGCTGGCATTGCTGGAGTTGCCGGAAGACAGCCAGCGGATCGAGTGTTTCGACATCAGCCATACGCAGGGCGAGTTGACTGTTGCCAGTTGTGTGGCGCTGGGCCCGACCGGGCCCATTCGCAGCGCCTATCGTCGCTTCAACATCAAGGACGTGACCGCCGGCGATGACTATGCCGCCATCGCGCAGGCGGTCCGACGGCGTGTGCAACGTATGCAGACCGGTGAATTCGACATGCCTGCGGCCCTGCTGATTGATGGCGGGAGTGGCCAGGTAGGCGCCGCCCGGCGGGCGCTGGAAGAGCTCGAAGTCGCATTGTTGCCCGTGCTCGGCATCAGCAAGGGGCCGGATCGAAAGGCCGGTTTCGAGCAGATCATCCTGGCCAACGGCCGGGTGTTGCGGCCGGACGATCAGGACCCGGGACTTCACCAGTTGCAGGTCATCAGGGATGAAGCGCACCGGTTTGCCATCACGGCGCACCGCAAGAAGCGCGAAAAAGCGCGGGAACAAAGTCTGCTGGAAGAGATCGAAGGGGTTGGCAAACTGCGCCGGCAGATCCTGTTGAAGCAGTTTGGCGGCATGCAGGGGCTGCTCGCTGCCGGGGTCGCCGAGTTGGCGGCTGTGCGCGGGATTGACAGAACCTTGGCAGAAAGGATTTATGCTCACCTTCATCCCTGAACCCGGCCAATCGATGCGCATCACTCTGCCGACCATCCTGACCTTGTTCCGAATCGCCCTGATCCCGGTGATCGTGGTCACCTTTTACCTGCCCTTCAAGGGCGCGAATATCGTGGCCGCGACGGTGTTTGCGCTGGGCGCACTGACCGACTGGCTGGATGGCTGGATTGCGCGCAAGTACAACATGACTTCGGCGCTAGGAGCGTTTCTTGATCCGGTGGCCGACAAGCTGGCGGTGACGATCACGCTGTTCTTGCTCGTCCAGGCCGACCCGAGCATCCTGATGGCGGTCGTCTGCTCGATCATCGTCGGGCGCGAAATCACCATCAGCGCATTGCGCGAATGGATGGCCGAGATCGGCGAACGCAAACGGGTACGGGTGGCGATGCTCGGCAAGATCAAGACGATCGTGCAAATGGTGGCCATCATCGTGCTGCTGGCCCGATTGCCGCAGTCTGGCTTGCCTCTGTATGAATTTGGCCAGGGTTTGCTGATCGTCGCTGCGGTCCTGACGATCTGGTCGGGCGCGGCTTACGTCAGGGCTGCTTGGCCGATTCTCCGCGGCCGAGAGCAGTAAAAGCTTCGCTTTTACCGCGCTCGGCCGCGGAGAATCGGCGCTTGTGCTTCGCTGCGCTCAGCACAAGGGCCGGAGTGCTTGCCTAAACCCCTCCCAACCCTCCCCGAACATCGGGGAGGGCTTTGGCCAGTCCGGAACTTTGTGGCTGCTCGGCGGGGCCGGCGAAAACGGGCGTCTGAACGCTCGTGCCACACCCCACGTCCGTCATTCCCGCGAAAGCGGGAAACCACTTGGGTGCCGCACGACCCAAACCTAGTCGCAACCAGTGGATCTCCGCTTGCGCGGGGATGACGAATGTTCTGGGAGGGTTGGGAGGGGTTTAGGCCAACACTTCGCCCTTGTGCTTCGCACAGCGAAGTACAAGCAGCTGCTGCATGCTTATGCTCCGCTTGGCGGAATCGGCCTTATTGGGCGTCGATGGTTGCAGACGCCGGCGCAGAAGTGCTCCCATTGCTGCAGGCCATGCTCAGGGAGTTCAAACCGTTCGGCACACCAGACAGCATCCATGCCTTTCTGAGCGTTTCCCCGGCTCACAATGCTGCCGATCGGCGCCTGATCAAACCTGGATTCGAACCCCGCACAGAAAGGAAGCGCCGATGCCCGCAAAACGATGGACAATGACCTTTGGCCTTTTCCTGCTGCTGGCCGTCTCCGCAGTGGCGGCTGGCTCGTTCGAACAAGCCTTGGAACAGGCCAACCGGGCGATTGCCGACAAACAATGGCAGGCCGCAGCAGAGGCCTTTGGAGCGGCGTCGGCAGTCAGCGAATTGGATGCAGGCCAGCACTACAACCACGCCTGCGTCCTGGCGCTGAGCGGCTCAGTCGATCGGGCCTTTACGGCCCTGGAGGCGGCAGTGAATGCCGGCTATACCGACCGTGCCCACATCGAGCGGGATCCCGATCTGGCCCCACTGCGCGCAGACCCGCGTTATGCAGCATTGCTTAAGCACGCAGACGCTCTTCTCAAGCTGGACCAGCGCCAGTACGGCGCCAAAGCCATTGAAACGCCCTATGCCGAGACACTCAGCGAAGCCGAGCGGATTGCTGGCTTGTCACGACTTTGGTCCGAGGCCAAGTACAATTTCGCCAACTTCGATCTGGTGCCCGATCTGGATTGGGACGCGCTCTATCTCAAGACTTTGCCCAAGGTTCAGCAGACCCCGCGCACGCAGGACTATTACCGGGAGTTGATCGCGTTTCTGGCGCAGTTGCAGGATGGGCACACCGGCGTCTTTCCTCCCGATGCTCTGGCCGCGCAGTTCTACAGCCGCCCACCCCTGCGCACCAGACTGATCGAAGGTCGCGTGATGGTGACCGAGGTCCTTGATGACAGCCTTAAGCAGGCGGGACTGAAGCGAGGCACTGAAATTCTCGCCATCGACGGGCTGGCAGTGCACGATTATGTGCGACAGTCCGTTTTGCCCTGGGTATCCGCTTCGACGCCGCAGGATCTCAGGCAGCGCGCCTACGGCTTTGATTTGCTGCTCGGTCCCGTCGATCGCACAGTCAAACTGCGCCTCGGTCAGAACGCACACGACTCCTTCGAAGTCAGTCTGCGCCGCTGGAGCCCCTCAGAGCATGTCGCCCTGAAGATCCCCGGCAACCCGGCATTTGCGTGGAAGTTGCTGCCTGGGGGCATCGCCTACGTTGCCCTGAACCATTTTGACAACTCCGAAGCGGCCGACCAGTACTTGAAACAGTTCGACGAGATCAAGAAGGCCAAGGCAATCATCTTTGATGTCCGTCGCAATGGTGGTGGCAACAGCGGAGAGGGCTATCGCATTCTGGCCACGCTGACTGATCAAACGCTCGCTACCTCTCAGTGGCAAACCCGCAAGTACGTCTCGGCCTGGCGCGCCTGGGGCCTGACGCAGGCACCGATCGGCGAGACCGGCAGTTGGCCTGCCGACCTGGAGCGGCGCTATGAGGGCAAAGTGGTGGTGCTGACCAGTGCTCAGACCTATTCCGCCGCCGAAGATTTCGTCGGCGCCTTCAAGGGCATGAAGCGCGGCCTGGTCATCGGCGAGGCGACCGGCGGCAGCACCGGACAGCCCTTGTTCCTCAATCTCCCCGGCGGCGGCTCGGCGCGAATCTGCAGCAAGCGCGATCGCTTGGCTGACGGTACGGAGTTCGTGGGCGTTGGCATTCATCCCGATGTCACTGTCACGGACTCTGTGGACACGTTTCGTGCCAAGCGCGATCGAGTACTGGACGAAGCGTTACTTCACTTGCAGGAGAATCGCTGACCCTGGATTGCATGGTTTTCCATGCGGATGCGGTTTGATCTCGCTGTTTCGTCTGTCCAGGCATGGCAGAGCGGGGCGGTTGCTTGCCACAGCCCGACCTGTTCGGGAATTTGGAGCGGGAATTTGATGGGCAGGCAAGTTGCTTCGCTTCGCGAAGCAAATGGCCGGAGTGCTTGCCTAAACCCCTCCCAACCCTCCCCGAGTTTCGCTACGCGAACCTCGGAGCCGGAGTGCTTGCCTAAACCCCTCCCAACCCTCCCCGAACATCGGGGAGGGCTTTGGCCAGTCCGGAACTTTGTGGCTGCTCGGCGGGGCCGGCGAAAGCGGGCGTCTGAACGCTCGTGCCACACCCCACGTCGGTCATTCCCGCGAAAGCGGAAACCACTCGGGTGCACCACTTCCCGAACCGTGTCGCAACGAGTGGATCCCCGCTTGCCCCGCGAGATGACGAGCTTAAGGGGAGTAACCGAACAAGCGACAAGTAGCTCGACAGCCACGGACATCGGGGAGGGCTTTGTTTGCGGCTTCAGCCGCGATGCGAGAGTCCTTCAGTTGTGGGAGCGTTTCAGCCGCGATGCGACGTTGTCCAATCCGTGCAAGCCCTCCCCGATGTTCGGGGAGGGTTGGGAGGGGTTTAGGCAAGCACTTCGCCCTTGCGCTTCGCAAAGCGAAGCACAAGGAGGGGTTTAGGCAGATACTTCGTCCTTGTGTTTCGCAAAGCGAAGAGCAAGGCTCGAACCGCATTCCGTATGGGTCCCGTGCAAAAAAATCGACTTTGATTGCACTGGAGTGTTGACATCGGTTTCTGAATCAGCATAATGCGCGGCTCAACGCGGGAATAGCTCAGTTGGTAGAGCACGACCTTGCCAAGGTCGGGGTCGCGAGTTCGAGTCTCGTTTCCCGCTCCAGTTTTTCCAAAACCTCGGCACGCCGAGGTTTTGTTTTTTAAGGGTGGAAGAAGGCCACGGCAATGCTTTTTGCATTGCGAGCTGCACTGCAGCCGGGCTATGCTTTCACCCCCACCGGCCTGGTGGCAGAAAGGTTATGCAGTGGCCTGCAAAGCCATCTATGTCGGTTCGATTCCGGCCTCAGGCCTCCATTTTTACTGTCTCGCCCGGATGGCGAAATAGGTAGACGCAAGGGACTTAAAATCCCTCGGCCACAAGCCGTGCCGGTTCGAACCCGGCTCCGGGTACCAGTTGCACATCTGCGGCGGCGCCGCTGCGCAAATTGTGTCGGCCTCGTCGGTTTCCGATCGCCCGATTCGGCGACAATCGCCTCATGAGACTACTGACGGCGGCCCTGCTACTGGGCATTCCATTGACGGCGCACGCAGGCATCGGCTGCCCAGTCGATCATTGCGTGCGCATTGTCGGGAATACCTACGAGCCGGTTCAGCTGGATATCTGGGCTGGCGAGACCGTCAGGTTCGAGTATTCCGGGGCCCATCCACTACGACAGGTGCGATCGGCGACTGGTACCACCGCGTATACCCCGAATCCCCTGTTGTGCGACGACCAATCGGTCACCCAGCCAAACTGTGAGATCACACTGACCGTGCCGGGCGACTTTTTCTACATTTGTGTGGTCCATGCCTTCATGGACATGCGCGGATCCGTGCGGGTGTTTGATCCCCTGCTGTTCCGCGATTCCTTCGACTGACCCAAACAAATTGGCCCGAAGCGCGCGTGGAACGTTGCTTTCGGACTCAGTCGCCGCCACCGCCGCCGTCACCGCCACCATCGCTGCCGCCGTCTGAACTGTCATTGCCGTCGTCACCGCCGCGGCGGTCATCGCTGGAATGGGAACCACCCGCATAGGCAGCCCCCGAGGCGCCGGCGGCTCTGTCATTCGATCGCGATGGGCTGGCCTTGTTTGCATTGGCCTTCTGACGCATTTCCGCGAGTTCCTGCGGACTCATGATGTTGAAATGAGGCTGTGACGTCGATTCGATCTTCGCCTGCGCGAAGCCGAGGACCGCGAGGAACCCGAACAGTCCGGTTCCCAGCAGGCACAGGGCCAGCACCATCGAGGACTCGGCGACGAACAGCATGATCAGGCAGAACACAGCGATGACGAGGCTGGCATAGCGCATGGCGGTCAGTGTCGGTCAGTGAGGGAGCGGATTTGAATGAGTCGCGCAGCAAGCAGTTCGGCCATCTGGCGAAGCACTTGCTCGTGATGTTCGGTATAGAAGCCGGCGTCGCTGTGTTCACTGTCGAGCACACCCAGGACCCGATTCTCGTCAAGAACGGGTACGGCGATTTCCGACAGGCGGTGGTTATCGTCAAGGACATAACGGGGATCAAGGCGTGTGTCGTCCACGCGAATGACGGTTTTCTGCTCGGCGGCATGGCCGACGATCCCATGACCAAAACGCAGGGTGATCGAATTCTCGATCATGCCCACTGCCTTGAGTTTGGGGCCGAATACGGCGACCTGAGTCAGTGTCAGCCCGTCCGGATTGCTCAGATAGACCACGCAGTCCTCCAGCCCCAGTGCGGCAATGGCTTGCGACGTGACGGCCCACGCCGCCTCGCGCGGCGACTGCGCCTTGCGCAGCAAGCCGAGCAAGTGCAAGAGGGTGGCCTCGGCGACGGCATCAGGTTGGATCGGAGGGCTGCCGGTCATCAGGGTTCCGAGAATTCGTTCTCGTCGCACTTTATTGCAAATCCTTGTCGTCGTGCCAGAGTGCGTCATCAAATCGCGACAACGGCCCGATCAGCGGCAACGGATCGACGATCGCGGACGACGGGTCGCCGGAAGGCAGCCAGTTGGAATGTGCCCGGGAATCCCTCACCGAATTGATTGAGTCGGCCAGCCCAAGCCTCGATAGACTAGCGACCTGTCCCGATCACACCGGAGTTGCCATGCTTGCCGCCGTGCCCCTGCTCGCGATCGTCATCGTGATTGCCAATGCACTTGCGTTTGCCGGTGACGTGGCGATGAGCCAACCCATGTTCACCGTGCCCCTGCCATCGGGTGGCGCCCTTCCGCTGACCGTCGGTGATGGCTTGATCCTGTTGGGCCTCATCTTGCTCTATGTGGAAATGTTCAAGGCCACGCGCACGCAGTCGAGCACGATCCTCGATCATGTGCTGTCGCTGGGCGTTTTTATTGTCGCGCTGGTCGAGTTCCTGATCCTGCCGCGGTTCGGCAACGGGGTGTTCCTGTCGTTGGTGGTCATGTGCCTGTTCGACGTGGTGGCCGGGTTCACGGTGACTATTTCGGCGGCGCGCCGCGACTTCGGGCCGATGCGCGAGGAACGGATGCCGTGAGCCAGTCTCGTCCTGCAGCATGGGCCGGACGACTGGTTCAGCTGCTGGTGTTGGTGCAGTTGGCGGCCTGCTCCGCCATGTCGGTGCGCGAGGCGGGGCAGCAGCCCCGCCGTGCCGCGGGTCCGTTGCCGGAAGTCCCTGCAGAGTTGTCCAGCATGCGGATCGAGGCCCAAGCCTTGCCGGTCTGGCAGGAAAACGGGCAAGCGACTCATGTTCGGCTGGGTGCCGCGGGGTTGCCAGGCCCGCCGCGTTTCGAAGTGCCGGCGGCGCGTTGGCCGGTATTGCCGGGGACCCGCGGTCTGGGTGCCGGACCCGTGGCGGAAACGCCGCCTGCGCAGACGCCCGAACCGCATTCGGACGATGCCTCGCCCGACAAGGCATCTCGAATCGTCGGAACGGTCTCGCCCAAATTCGACAGTCTGCAATTCGACGACAACGGAACGCTCAATGACGGTTTCCGGTTCATTCCGGCAGACAGTCATGCCGCCGTGGGCCCGAATCATGTGCTGACGGTCAGCAACGTCTCGATCAAGATCCATCGCAAGACCGATGGCCAATTGCAGTTGCAGAGTGGACTTCAGGACTTCTTCGCGGGCCTGGGCAGTCAAAGGCCGCAAACGTACACGTTCGATCCGCGAGCGCTCTACGACACCTTCGAGAACCGCTTTGTCGTGCTGACGCTGGAAGTCACCCGTGTGGCCGACGGCGATGCAGCCGACAATTCGTATTTGTTCATTGCGGTCAGCGACGACGCCGATCCCAACGGTACTTGGCGCATGGCGCGCATCAACACCAAACTGACCATCGCCTCGCAAGCGCGATGGCTCGATTACCCAGGGCTCGGGATCGATGAGGATGCCCTGTACGTTACTGGCAACTACTTCGACTTCACGGTCGGCAACTATGCCGATTCGCGGTTGTGGCTGATCAGCAAAGGCGTCAGCGGCGGTTTGTATGGAGGGGGTGCGGTCACGGCCCGGCAGTTCGATCCGGAACCGACCGCATCCGAAAGCGCCCCCTTGATGCCGGCCCGAATGCTCGACGCGGCGCCCGGGACGATCGGGACCTGGCTCGTTGCCTATTCCGGCTTCGCGTCCGGCAGCACGGAGCAGATCAACACGGTTCGTATCGACAATCCTTTGGCGACCAGCCCGGTGTTCACGTCTGCGTTCGAGACGGTCGCCGACTTTGACCAGCCGTTCACGACCGATTTTCCGCTGGCGCCACAGCCGGGCGGCGCGATCGGCCTCGACAGTGGCGATCGGCGAACTCTGGACGCGACCTGGCACAACAATCGGCTGAGCATGGTGTTCAATGTGCTGCCACCGACCGGACAGTCCAACCAGAACCAGAACACCGCGTATTGGCTGCAGATGGACACTACCAACCCGGCCAATCTGGCGGTCGTGCAGCGCGGCCAGATCGGCGGCGAGGACATCGCCACCGGCGCCCATACGTTCTATCCGTCGATCGCGAGCAACCGTTTTGGTCATCTGGCGATCGGTTTCGCTGCCTCGGGCACTTCGACGAATCCTGGCGCCTATGTCGTCACGCGCCGTCCGACGGACCCCAGCAACACGGTTTCTTCGGCTTTTGTGCTGCGCGCCGGCATCGACAGTTATGTGCGCACGTTCGGTGGATCGCGGAATCGTTGGGGGGATTACAGTGCGACCATGATCGATCCGGTTGACCAGTGTTTCTGGGCCTACAACCTGTGGGCAACGACCCAAGGGACGCTGATCAGCGGTGAGGACGGCCGATGGGCGACGACTGCCGGGCGGTTCTGTACCTGCGAGGGCACCGAAACCACTGGCGACGGCGATTTTGACGGTTGGTGCAACAACCTCGACAACTGCGACCTGATCGGCAATCGTGATCAATTGGACCCGGACAACGACAGCGTTGGCACTGCCTGCGACAACTGTCCGAATGCCGCCAACAGCAATCAGGCCGACGGTGACGCCGATCAGGTGGGCACGGCCTGCGACAACTGCAGCACGGTGGCCAATACCAATCAGGCGAATGCCGACGCCGATGCGCGCGGGGATGCCTGCGACAACTGCGTCAATGTCGCGAACAACGACCAGGCGAACAGCGATGCAGACCCATTCGGCAACGCTTGCGACAATTGCACGGCGATCTCGAATCCCACGCAGGCGAACGCCGACCTCGACCTGTTCGGCGATGCCTGCGACAACTGCCAGTTGGTCGCCAACAACGACCAGGCCAACAGCGACGGCGACCCACTCGGCAATGCCTGCGACAACTGTGTAGCGATCACGAACACCAATCAGGCCAACGCCGACCAGGATCTCTTTGGTGATGCCTGCGACAACTGTGTGCAGGTGGGCAACAACAACCAGCTCAACTCCGACGCCGATGTGTTCGGGGACGCTTGCGACAACTGCGATCTGCTGGCGAATCCGGATCAGGCCGACACGGACAATGACCAGTTGGGCAACGTTTGCGACAACTGCCCGGCGAATGCCAATGCCAACCAGCAGAATTCCGATGCCGACGCCTTTGGCGATGTCTGCGACAACTGCCCCACGCTTGCGAATCCGGATCAGACGAATACGGATGGCGCTGCGGACGGCGGCGATGCCTGCGATCCGGACGACGACAACGACTTGATTCCGGATGCGAACGACAATTGCCCGCTGGTGGTGAATCCCGGTCAGGCCAACACGGATGGCGCGATGGATGGCGGTGATGCCTGCGACCCGGACGACGACAATGATCTGATCCTGGACGGTGCCGACAATTGTCCGTTGCTGGTGAATCCGCTTCAGGAAAACCTGGATGGTGATGCATTGGGAGACGTCTGCGACCCCCATGACGACAATGATGGCCGCGCCGACGTCGTCGACAATTGCCCGCGTGCAGCAAACCCGACCCAGGCCGACTTTGATGCCGATCAGGTGGGGGATGCCTGCGACAACTGCGCCAACAACAGCAATACCGATCAAGCCGATCAGGATACGGATCTGGTCGGCAATGTCTGTGACAACTGTCCGTTTGTGCCGAACTTCAGTCAGCTGGACAACGATGGTGACCAGATCGGCAATGTCTGCGATTTCTGCCCGGACGAGTTTGCCAACACCTGTTACGTGTTCGGCAACGGTTTCGAGGCGGCATTGAGGCAACTCAAGCGCTGACTCGCCTTGCCATGACGGGTTGATTGGGGAATCGAGCCACAAGGGTTCTCCGCCCTGGGCGGTCGCGAAGCGGCCTCAATTTCATGTGCCTTTCAGTGCACCGGCAGGGGTGATCCTGACTCCTCTCGCAAATGTGAAGACCGCAATGGTTTGACGCACCATGGGAATTGTGCAAACTCGGGGGATGGAAGCTGTCTTGACCCCCGAATCCGATACCCGTTTGCAGGAGCTCAACGCGCTCGACAAGCGCTTGGCCGAATACCTGCCGATCGAGCATCTGGCGCGCGTGCACAAGGCCTTCGAGGTCGGAGACCACGCACACGCCGGCCAAACCCGGAAAAGTGGTGAGCCTTACATCACCCACCCGGTGGCGGTCGCGGGAATTCTCGCCGAGATGCACATCGATGCCGACGGCATCTGTGCCGCGATCCTGCATGACACGCTTGAAGACACGCCGCTGACCCATGCCGAAATCGAACGCGAGTTTGGCCCGGCTGTGGCCGATATCGTCGATGGTGTAACCAAACTCGACAAGATGCACTTCCAGTCGCGCCAGGAGGCGACTGCAGAAAGTTTCCGGAAAATGGTTTTGGCGATGGCGCGCGATTTGCGCGTGATCATGATCAAGCTTGCCGATCGGCTGCACAACATGCGCACGCTGGGTTCGATGGCGGCCGATGCCCGGCGCCGCATTGCCCGCGAAACCCTTGATATCTATGCACCGATCGCGCAAAGACTGGGCATGAACCGGCTCAAGGGTGAACTCCAGGATCTCGGCTTCCAGGCGCTTTATCCGTTTCGCCATCAGGTTCTGGAAGCTCACCTGAAGAGCCGTTATGGCGACCGCCGCGAGGGCATGAATCGGATTCAACACACCATCGCCGAAAAGCTGCGCCATGAGCAGGTGCCGTTCCGGCTGGTGAGCCGGATCAAGTCGCCGTACAGCATCTATCGGAAGATGCGCTCCGAACACAAGGATCTCGACGACGTGCTCGATGTCTACGGTGTGCGCGTGCTGGTGAAGGAACCCCTGCAGTGTTACCTCACGCTGGGTGTGCTGCACAGCCTGTTCAAGCCCGTCGATGGTCGATTCCGCGATTTCATCGCCATTCCGAAGGCGAACGGGTACCAGAGCCTGCATACGGTGCTGTTCGGTCCCGGGGGCTCGCCGCTCGAAGTGCAGATCCGTACCGAAGACATGGAAATGATGGCCGAACGGGGCATCGCCGCACACTGGGCTTACAAGGCCGACCTGTCCGGCGGCGGCAATACGGCTCAAGCGCGTGCGCGCGATTGGGTCAGCGGCCTGGTCGACCAGCATGCACACACGGCGTCGTCGCTCGACTTCATCGAATCGGTGCGGGTAGACCTGTTTCCGGATGAGGTCTACCTGTTTACGCCGAAGGGCGACATCCTCGCCTTGCCGCGTAACGCCACAGCGCTGGATTTTGCCTATGCCGTCCATACCCATGTGGGTGATCATGCCGTGGCTGCGCGGGTCGACCAGAAACTCGTGCCCTTGCGCACGCGGCTGTCCAGTGGACAAGCGGTCGAGATCATTACGGCGTCCAGTGCGCAACCACAGATTGGCTGGCTTGAGTTCGTGGTCACCAGCAAGGCGCGCACTGCGATCCGGCATGCGCTGAAGCAGATCCAGCACGAAGACTCGGTCGAGATCGGGCATCGGTTGCTGGACCGGGCGCTCGAACAACTCGGTACCGCTTTGGAGAACGTGCCCATTGCCGTGCTGGATGCTTATCTTGCCGAGCAACGCTTCAAGCGCATCGAGGAACTGCTCGCGGAAATTGCCATGGGCAACCGGATGCCGCAATCTGTTGCCCGTTCGCTGGCGAGTGATTCGCGGGTTCTGGACCTGGGGCAGGCACAACGCCCCAGCGAGAACATCCTGATTACCGGTACCGAGCGTGGTGTTGTCAGTTTCGGCAATTGCTGCCATCCAGTGCCGGGTGATGACATTGTCGGATTCCTGTCTGCTGGAAAGGGTATCGTCGTACATCAGCGCGAGTGCCCGAACGCCGTCGAACTGGGCAAAACGCCGGATCGTGCCGTGCAGATCGCCTGGGATCGTGATGTGCAGGGTGACTTCAAGGTGGCATTGAAGGTTGTGGTCGACAACAAGCCGGGCGTCCTGGCGACGGTTGCGGCAGCGATCGCCGAATGTAATGCGAACATCGACACGGTTGAGTATCAGGAGCGCGATCTCCGCACCGCAGCCATGTTGTTCGTGATCGAGGTCCGCAACCGCAAGCACTTGGCAGATATTCTGCGCCGCCTGCGGCGTGCGCCGGTGGTGCACGCCGTGGGTCGTCTGGTCGGCTGACGCTGCATCAGAACCCCGTGCAAGCCCGTGCGACCTGATCCGGCGACGCCGGTACCTCGCGATAATTCCCGACATTGCTCATCGCCATGGCCGAGGCCTTGGTCGGCCCGCGCCGGTCGCAAAACGTGAACGTGACATTGCTGCCGGCATTGCCGCCGTTGGGATAAAACTTGAGCAGGCGACGCCCGCGCGTGGAAATGGCGTGGATATCGGC
The DNA here is from genome assembly GCA_016712105.1 of Ahniella sp. Taxonomy (GTDB): domain Bacteria; phylum Pseudomonadota; class Gammaproteobacteria; order Xanthomonadales; family Ahniellaceae; genus Ahniella. The sequence goes on along the minus strand of JADJRU010000028.1, from coordinate 12,949 downwards.
GTCGAAACGCCCGTGGGAACTCACCGGTTGGTCACCCGGATCGACCGTGCCACTGCCGTTGACGTCGACCGCCGCAACAAAACCATGGTGCCATTCTTCCGAGTCGGCGCAGGACTGCTGGTCGTGGCTCGGGCACAACAGCACGACTTGTTCCCTGGTGCTGGCCACCGCCCGTGCCTGCACCAGCGTGCCGATCAGCGATTGCCGCAACGTATGTTTCGCCGTGGCGGCCCGTGCATGCATGAATCCGGGCATCACCAACACCAGCAGGATGCCCAGCACAGTGACCGTGACCATCATCTCGATCAGCGTGAATCCGCGGCGGCCAGGGCAGGGCATGGTGGGCTCCTTGTGCAGGAGTCCAGATTAGGCGCCCGGGATGGCAGAAGCTTCAGCGGTTTGCTGAAAGGGACCTAGGAATTTTCTGAGATTGCCTGGGCAGGCATTGCTTGTGGCGGTGCCCGAAGGACAGATCAGAAAGCCGCCGACAAAAACAACTCTTCTCCCGCTCGCGGGAGAAGATGCCCGCAGGGCAGATGAGGGGAATTCGGCGACAAAGGACAATTCGTCATCCGCCCGCGACCGAAGATCTGCGCCAGACTTTCTCATCCGGCCTTCGGCCACCTTCTCCGACGAAGCTTCGAGCCAGACTTTCCCTCATCCGGCCTTCGGCCACCTTCTCCCGTAAACGGGAGAAGGGTTGGTTTGTGGGTTTGATGCGCGAAAAGACGCATCAAACTGGGCGATCAGGACTCCCAGAGTTCACGCGGGTCACGCCCAATCGATCACTCGCCGTCGTCGAACCACAACCAGACGCTGTCCGACAACCGCTTGAAGAAGCCGCCTTCCGGATAGTCCTGCAGCGACACCAGCGGTTGCTCCAGCAAGACGGCGCCATCGAGCTTGATGGTCAGCTTGCCGACTTCCTGGCCCTTGGTGAGCGGTGCGGACAGCGGCTTGATGATGTTCATGCTCGCTTCCAGGCGCTGATAGGAGCCGCGCGGGATGGTCAGCATGGCGTCGGCAGCGGTACCGACCTGGGCCTTGGGTGCTTCACCGCGCCACAGGTTCGGTTCGGCGACCATTTGGTCCTTCGCATAGACCCTGTGGGTTTCGAAGAAGCGGAAACCATATTCGAGCAGGGCTTGCGATTCGGCTGCGCGTACCTTCTCGCTGGCCGTGTTCATCACCACCGAGATCAGGCGCGTATCACCGCGTTGTGCCGAGGCGGCGAGACAGTAACCGGCCTGACTCAGGTGCCCGGTTTTGATGCCGTCGACCGACGGATCGCGGAACAGAAGCAGGTTGCGATTTCCCTGGGTAATGCCGTTGAACGAAAAATTCTTGGTCTTGTACAGCGCGTACTCTTCCGGGAAATCCCGGATCAACGCGCGCGACATCACTGCGATGTCGTGGGCAGTCGAATAGTGGTCCGGATGGAACAGCCCGGTGGCATTCACAAAGTGCGTGTTCTTGAGGCCGATCTTCTGACCGTACTGGTTCATCAGCGAGGCAAAGGTGGCTTCGCTCCCGCCGACATGTTCGGCGAGCGCGATCGACGCATCGTTGCCCGATTGCACAATCATGCCGAGTTCGAGGTCGGCGAGGTTCACGTACTGGTTCACCGGCAGGAAACTCGTTGAACCGTCGGTGCCGGCGCCACCGCCGTTCCAGGCATTCTCCGAGATCATGACCCGGTCTTCGGGTTTGATCTTGCCGGCCTTCTTTTCCGCGGCCACGACATACGACGTCATGATCTTCGTGATCGATGCCGGAACCACGCGCTCATCGCCTTTTTTCTCGGCGAGCACGCGGCCAGTCAAATGATCGACGAGCACATAGTGTGTGGCAGTGAGTTCCGGCGCCGGCGGCACCGGAGCGTTGCTGGTTTGAGCCGGTGTCGGCAAGGGCAGGGGATTGGGCGTTTGTGCGGCCAGCACCGGACAGACCAGCAGGGCCAAAGTTGTTGCAAGCAGCTTGTTCATGATCTCAATCAGTCAATAGTGGTTCGGATGCTCTGCAGACCCGCGCGGGCCAACTCGGCGATGATGCGGTCGGCTTCGTCGACGCCTTTGATCGGTCCGATGCGCACCCGGTGCAGCAATTCGCCGCCGACGTGCACACGGTCGAGAAACACATCCTTGAAACCCAGGTGTTCAAGTCGGTCTGCCATGGCACGGGCGTTGTCCCGGCTGCCATAGGCACCGATCTGCACGAACAGTTCATGGGCTTCCAGTGGCGGCGGCGGTGGCAGGTCGGACACGTCCGGATGATCCGGATCCAGCGCTTCCACTTCGACCAGTCCGGTTCCCCGCACATGGATCCCGAGTTTCACGGCCGCCGCGTACGACAAGTCGATCAGGCGATTGTCGTGGAACGGACCGCGATCGTTGATGCGCAGGACCACACTGCGCCCGTTGTCGAGACTGGTCACGCGGGCATAGGTGGGCAGCGGCAAGGACTTGTGCGCCGCGGTCATACGGTACATGTCGTACTGCTCGCGGTTCGAGGTGAGGCGACCATGGAATTTTTCGCCATACCAGGAGGCGATGCCGCGTTCCCGGTAACCCTTGCTCGACGGCAACACCCGATAGGTATGCCCAAGCACGGTGTAGGGCGAACGATTGCCGTAAAGGCTCTGTGGCTCGTGTCGAGGGACTTCGTCCGGCACGTTGGCGACATCACGAGGAATCGCTGGAGCGCGGTCTACATCGGGTGGCGCCGAAGGCCGGGTAGCCTGGCGTCCGCAGGCTGAAATGAGCAAGACCAACAGAAGCAGAACCAAACGAAGCGTCATGGGGTCGCCTTTGCGCGTTCGGCAATCGCCTCGCTCAACTGGTGGACCGCCATCGAATACAGCGGGGAACGGTTGTAGCGCGAGATCACGTAGAAGTTCCGGTAGGTGATCCAGGTTTCCTTGCCTTCGGCGGCTTCGAGATCAAGGATGGTTGCCGGCAAATAGACATCCAGATCGGCGCCGGAGCCGGTGTAGCCCATGGCTTGGAGGGTGCCGATCGTGTGGACGGGCTCGGTTCCCTTCAGTTCAGGGGCCTCGGCGTTGGCTGCCACAGTGGCGCGGTCACAGACCGGCATGCCACGTTCCCAACCATGCGCCACGAAGTAATTGGCGATCGAATAGAAGATGTCGTGTTTGCTGCCCCAGAGATCGACCTTGCCGTCGGCGTCACCGTCCATCGCCCATCGGTGGAAACTCGTTGGCATGAACTGCCCCCAGCCCATGGCCCCGGCATAACTGCCCTTGAGCGCATTGAGTTCGCCCGGCAAGCGGCCACCGAGTTGCAGATACTGCTTGAGTTCACCGCGAAAGAACGGCTCGCGGGGTGGGTAGTAGAAACTGAGTGTGGTCAGGGCATCCAGGACCCGGTAACTGCCGGTGATGCGGCCGTAACTGGTCTCGACACCGATGATGGCGACGATCATTTCGGCCGGCACACCGGTTTCGCGCGCGACCTGATCGAGCAGTTCGCGATGTTCGCGATAAAACCTGGCGCCATCCGCAATCCGGCCTTCGGTCATGAAGATCGGTCGATACTCTTTCCACGGTTTGGTTTTTTCGGCCGGGCGCGAGATCGCCTTGATGATGCTGTCCTGATACTTGGCCTCGGCAAGCAGCGTTCGCCATTGTTGCTTCTGGACGCGGTCGGCGCCGGTTTCGGCGGCGAGTTCGGCGAGGAAGGCCCGCGCACCGGGATGCGGTTCGGGCTTGGCGGCGGCGCCGGAGGAATGGGTGCCGGCCAGTGTTGCCAGCAATAGCGTAAGGATTCGGATTTTCATTGCGGGCGCGAGCCTATCAGAAGGCCCGTTGAGACTTCAGCATTGAAGACTCGATCAGCAATATGCCATGGCAACGACGGAATTCAGCCTTCTTTTGCGGTCAGCACGGCGGCCCGCTTCTGGGTCAGGCTCCCGGTGGCAGAACCGAGGATGACCAAACCGGCGCCCACCCAGCCCAGAACATCAATATGTTCGGGCGCGATCAGGCTTGGATTCATCGTATGCGCAATGTGTACAGTCAGGACGCACAACAGCGGCGTCAGCGCCAGCACGACGCCGACACGCGAGGCCTCCCAGTGCGCCAGTGCCTCGGCAAACGCGCCATAGGCAGCGATCGTGTTGATGCAGCAATAGGCCAATGCCCAGGCGTGTTTGCTGTCCAACTCGAGCAGTTGTGCCGGGCTGGCCAGCGGCAGCAACAGGATGGCGGCCATCGCGTAGATGAAACACAGCACATGCTGCGAACTGATCGTCATCAGCAGCTGTTTCTGGACGAGCGCATAAATCGCCCAGACCAGGCCCGAGGCAATGACGATCGCCGCACCGAGTGGATAGTTGGTGGCCGGCACGGATGTGGAACTCGCCTGGTCCCATGCAAACAGGACGAGACCCAGCACGATTGCGGCCAGGCCAAACCATTGCCCGCCGCTGAACTGTTCCTTGAAGACGTAGATGCCGCCGAGCGCCATCATCAGGGGCGCGGCCTGGATCAGCAACTGGGCGTTGCCCGGCGTCGTGAACTTGAGTCCGAACAGGTAGCCGATAAAATTCAGGGCCAACATGACGCCCGCGAACGTCATCAGCCGCCAGTGTCTTGTGCCCAGCGACCGATAGGCACCCAAACGACCGCGGAACATCAGCCAGGCGAACAGCGCGATCGCTGCAGTCACGAAGCGGATCCAGGTGATGGTCCAGGCGTCGATCTGTTCGAGCGAGACGCGCAGGGTCAGCGGCAGCGTTGCCCAGCACAGTGCCGTGGCAATCGCCAGCAGAAGGCCGAGTTTCCAGTTTCCGGAAGAGCGATGCAGCGTCATGGCAGGTGTTCGGGGGCGGTCATCGACCTTATCCCGAATGTTTCCCGGGCTGCAATGGTCATTTCGGTCGCCATGACAATCGTGTGCGAACCTGAATGAATTGCCCCCGATTGGCCTCAGTTAAGCCAGAATTCACACGAACAGATCAAGATTGCATTGTCCAACTTCGGGAACAGCCATGAATCGAATCACCAAGCTCTTCCTCACCGCAGCGGTTGCCGTGACTGGTTTGTCCGGTTGTGCCGTGTATGACGGCTACGGCTACTACGAGGACGACTATTACGACTCGTATGATTCCTACGACCGCCAGGCCCATTACTCCGGCTCACGCTACGACACCAGCTATCGGTATTCGTCGTATTCGCCCGATTATGTCTATTGGTCTGACTACTATTCGGTGCTGTGGCCGACCTACCGCAACTACTACGATCCGGTGTTCTCGCCGCATTTCTACTATGGCGTGACGTGGTTCCCGGTGAGTTACTTCGGTATTCACTATTCGCGCTATCAGGTGCCGTACTACCACGCCTATTCGCCGTCCCGTTACAGCTACTGGGACAATTATTACGACTGGCGCTGGCAGCAACAGTATCGTCGCAACAGTCGTCTTGATGCCCGGTTCACCAACAACTACCGGCAGTCCGACTATTTCCGCTACGGCAGCGCGCGCAACGAGTCCGAGCAGATTGCCGCCTACACCGGCATGTCCCGTTATCGCGGCATGGCGTCGCCGGGTGTGCAGGTCCAGCCGTATGACCAGACGCACGTGTTCGGCTGGCGCAACGAGGGCGTACAAGGCCATTACCCGAATCAGGGCCAGAACCTGGCCGGCCCGCAGCCGTTCTTCCGGAATACACGAGGCGTGGATCCGCTGGATTGGCGCAGCGCGCAGGGGAACAATCGCTACAACCAGATCGGCGAACCCGATAATGGTTATGGCAACTATGGGCAGCCAAACGGTGCCGGTTCGGAAGCCTCACGCATCCAGCGCCAGACGATGGGCATGGAACGTGGTGGTCAACAAACCTATGGTGATCCGCGGACCCAGGGAACCGGTCGCAGCTTCGACCAGCAGCCGTCGCGCAACAACTGGCGTGAGCCGAATGGCCGCGAGTCTGGTTGGGTAGGCGAGGCTCCCGGCTTGCCGCAGCGTCGTTTTGCCGATCCTGTGGAACGCTCGCAACCGGCTCCTCAGCGTTTCGAGCGCGAAAGCTGGGGCACCCGCGATGCGCAGCCGAGCATGCGCACACCGGATCCGGCGCCGCGTTTTGAAACGCCCGAACCACGCCGACAGAACGACGACGAACAGCGCGAGTTCAACCGCCCGATGCGGTTTGAACGTGCACCTGAACCGCAGTCGAGCTACCGGTACCAGGCGCCGAGCCGCGAGTCCCGCATGGAATCGTCACCGCGATTCGAAATGCCGCAGCGCAGTGAGCCGAGGTTTGAAGCGCCCCAGCGCAGCCAGCCAAGGTACGAAGCGCCGCAGCGTTACGAGGCGCCGCAACGTTTCGAGGCACCGCAACAGCGTTACGAAGCGCCGCAACGATTTGAGGCACCGCAGCGCAGCGAGCCACAACGATTCGAGCGGCAGGAGCGTTCGGAGCCAAGGTTCGAGGCCCCGTCGCGTGACGACGATGATGGCGGCTCTGCGCGAGAATCGGTGGGCATCATGCGGGGGAGCGACGAGCAGTAACAGCGCTTCTCACTCAAGGGAACCGCGCCGTGGCCAAGCGAATGATCTTCGCCCGCCACGGCGTTCTTGTTTCAGTCGGGCGCCATCATCGCCAGGTAATGCAAGTAGGTCTTGCGCAGGTCGGCGTTAAACGCGCACAAGGTGATTTCGCCGGAGTAGCGATTCTGGCGCAGGGCAGACAGGGACTCTTCGACAGCGATCGCGCACGCGGCATCGGCCGGAAATCCGAAAATGCCGCAGGAAACGGCGGGGAACGCGATCGTTTGCACGTTGTATTGCCGGGCCAGGACAAAACAGGCTCGGTAACACTTGGCCAGACGCAGGTCTTCTCCTTGATCGCCACCTCGCCAGACCGGGCCGACGGTATGGATGACATAACGCGCCGGCAGGTCAAATCCCGGCGTGATACGTGCCTCGCCCGTCGGGCATCGAATACCGGGTCGGATTTCCGGGATTTGCCGGCAAGCATCCAATAACTTGTGCCCGGCCGCTTCATGGATCGCACCGTCGACCCCGCCGCCTCCGAGCAGCGATTCCTGGGCGGCGTTCACGACTGCATCGACCGCAAGGCTCGTGATATCGGCCTCGATCACCTTGATCAACATGGTTGCACCACCCTCCGAGGCAAGATCCCGTCCTGTTCCTGCCGGTACAATGCCAGCCATGAGAATCGAAGTGAATGGTCATACACGCGAGTTTGCAGATGGCACCAGTCTGGCTGAAGTCCTCCAAGCCGAGGGTCTGGCCGGTCGACGGGTCGCCATCGAGGTCAACCTCGAACTGGTACCGCGCAGTCAGCATGCAGCGCTGGCCTTGAAACACGGCGATCGCGTCGAGATCGTGCAAGCCATGGGCGGCGGCTGACGGGTTGGTGTGGCGGGGCCATCACCTGCGATGGAACTCCCGAAGACTGCGCCCGGATCGCTCAGGTCCGACGAAGCCCACCCAACTGCCGATCGTGCCAACGCGAGAACAGCAACTGCGCGAGCAGGGCGCCACACAGGGCCAGGAACATGTCCCACTGGGTATCCCAGATGTCGCCCTGAGTTGCCAGGAACGCATCGGCGCGCCCGCCCATGATCAGCGCGGCCCACCATTCCAGAAACTCGAAGAACGCGCTGAACGCGAGGCAGCAGCTGGCGACCAGATACACCAGCCAGGCGCCAGGTTTCAACGGTGTCTTCCGGAGCAACAGTTCGCGCGCCAGGATGGCGGGCACGAACCCTTGCATGAAGTGGCCGAGGCGGTCGTAATGGTTGCGCGCCAGATCAAACGCTTCCTGGATCCAGAGGCCAATGGGTACCAAGGTGTAGGTATAACGCCCACCCACGCACAACACGATGGCATGCAGTGTGAGCAGCCAGCACAGCAGGCGGGTCATCGGGAATCGTGACCAGAGCGCGACGATCAGCGGCAATCCGACCATCACCCAGACTGTTTCGAGCACCCAGGTCAGGCGGTCATTGGGCGTAATGCCCGACCAGATCAAGACGCCGAGTACCAGGACGATCAAGAACCGGCGTTCCATCAACGGAAACGGCTGAGGGGCAGGCGACATGGGGATCCGATGGGTGACGTGTCAGAGGCTCAAGCGTCCTGTCTGGCGAGACAGGCGTCAAGCCCGGTGTCGTTGATACACTGCGGATTGTTGCCCTTTCGACTGATCACCAGCCATGTCCTCGCCGCCCCAACTTGCGCGTCTGCGCCCGCGACTGTCCGCCGGTCTGGAAACGCTGAATCTCGCTTTGGACGAAGTTGCGATCAACCGATTGATCCAATATCTCGAGTTGCTCGTGCAATGGAACCAGGCGTACAACCTGAGCGCGATCCGGGAACCCGACGACATGCTCGGCAAGCACCTGTTCGATGCGCTCGCCATGGCGCCGCATTGGCAGAGTTATCAGATCGCCGACATGGGCAGTGGGGCCGGCCTGCCGGGCGTGCCGTTGTCGATCTGTTATCCGGATCGGGCAGTGCACGTCATTGAATCCAACGGCAAGAAGGCGCGCTTCCTGCGCGAGTGCAAACGCCAACTGAAACTCGATGGACTGCAGGTGGCGGAATGCCGTGCCGAGTCATTCGTTTCGCCGTCACCCATGCCTACGGCCACAGCGCGTGCACTCGCGGAACTGGACCAACTGTGCGCCTGGTGCAGGCCATGGCTAACCGAAGGCGGCGAGCTGCTGGCCATGAAAGGCCCAGCTCATGAGGCCGAACTTCAATCCCTGCCAGCCGATTTTCGCCATGAGCGAACTATCACGCTGAACGTGCCGGAAGTGGTGGGTGATCGGTTTCTTGTTGTGCTGCGCCGTGTGGCGGGCTGAGCGAGTGCTCGGATTAGACCTGGTGCCGAAACCCAGACTCGAACTAATCGGCAAACCTTGCTGTTGCTGGATTTCGTGGCTGGTTTTCTGGATACCCCGTATATACCCCCGTGGTGCGCCCGGTAGGCTATTCCGGGTCGCCTCCGCGCTTCCGCAACTCCGCCAGCATATCGGCGTCTGTCTGGCCGGTCTGCATCGCTTCACTGCGAAACTCGGTCAGCTCTGAATCTGGCAATTGCCAGACATGGGCGCCGATCATGCATTGAAGCTCAACGAACAGCCGGCCCACCGCGCGCGCCTCGGCGAGTCGATCAAAGCCCGCAATCAATTCAGCTTGCAGAAGGTCAAGGCGCCGGCATAGCTCATCATCAACCAGGCAGCGCGCTTGCCGAAACTCTCGCTCGCTCTCCAGTTCTGCCGTGAGCCGATCAACGTGGGCGCTCATGGTGTCAGCCCGGCCTTGAGCGTCGGCCACGGATTCAGCAGCGCGGCGCAACAGTGGAGCCCGCAGCCGAACCGGATCACCGCGCTTCAACAATTGGGCAGAAGCGGCCACCGGATCAAGCCGGCCGTCTGGCCCGGGCCGGTCAATCAAGCCGCGCCGGATGTAGCCACTCACCGCCGCCTTGCTGACACCGATCAGGCGGGCGAAGTCGCATTGACGAACGCGAAGGCCGGCGCGTAATGCTTGCGCAGGGTCAAAGGGCAGGGCGCCTGAACCGTTGGGCGCCGATTCGCTGGAATTCATGGTGTTTGTTCCTCATCGAAAGTAATCGGCGATTGCCGACAGGAGAATGGCGCTTGTGGTTCGTTGGTGCGCGGTGGTGTGGTGGGGCATGCATGGGATCAATCCGCGCGCGTTTTTCGGTGTCCCGGGTGGCGTTTGGACCCGGGACACGCCCGGGACACTGGAGCCCTTGCCGTTGCTGACTGTCCCGGGTGTCCCGGGTGTCCCGGGTCGAATTGGGCAAGCCGGAGGTGGCACCAGCGGCAAGACTCCAGCCATAGGGCTATGGGTCGCGTGAAACAACCAATGTTCGCAACTGCCCGGGATACCGGGACAATCCGAGCCTGCCGGTTCATCGGTTTCCATGTCTGTAAACACTCCTGGGAATTCCTGTCTCTAGGCTCAATTTGCGCCTCATCGCCCCGTATGTGAAGTGTCCTGGGAGGACCCGGGAACGGGACAGGCAGACCGGCTATGCGGTTGCAGCACCACGGGCAAGCCAACGCCTTGACTGCAACCCAAAGCCACACAGGGCCGCATGCTTGGCACTCGCCCACTTGATCCCACCCGACCGGCACCCGGCCAGACTTCCGCTCATGTGTCCGGATCAAGGCGAGTGCATAGGCTTCCATGGCTTGATCGGATAACCCTGCCAACTCGCTTGCATCCGCATCATTCAGGGAGCGAACCAATCTCGCGTCCAACCCCAACTTAGTCGCGGCAGCGTCCAAGCGTGCAACCCCTCAGAAAGCGCGAAGCATTCCCCTGCCGGACCCCCCGGCCGCAATCGCCCACACTCCCCCGATCCGTCCCAATCTTCAGCAATTCGACCCGGGACACCCGGGACACCCGGGACAGTCAGCAATGGTGCGGGCTCCAGCGTCCCGGTGTGTCCCGGTGGCAGTCTGTACCCGGGACAAATCGGCCACCAGTGATGGCAGCATTCCGCTTGATCGCAACAGGTCAGCCAGTGTGCCCCCGCTCATGCCTCAGCATCCAGAATGCCGGCAGCAAGCCGGTACACCCGCACCTTTTCGCCTGTTCCCTTGACTCGCTCACTCCGCTGAAATTCTCCCGAGCTGCCAGGGATCAGCAAGCCCCGCTCAACAAGCAAGCGTGCCACTGCACTCGGGTCAAATCCTTTGCATACTTCGGTGCGCCAGACATTGGGAAGCACCAATGTTCTGTCCGTGCCAATTCGTCCTCGCAGCGATACCCGGCGCGGTTTTGTGTTCTGGGCGCGATCATCGCCGGCCCGGCCAGCCGGTGAGAAGCGGCCTTCGGAATGCAGTTCGATGAACAACTGCACCGCCTTGACCATCTCGCGGGGCTCGCGCTCTCCGTTGCCGCCGCGCGCGTTCAACCAATCGGAGAAACACCGCCTTGTCGCACGCTCTGCCTCGCCTTGATCCCATCCCGTAATGCCATAGGCGGTGGCCAGCGCACCCGCACAACCAATCAAAGCAAACCGAGAAGCAACGCGCCGAACTTGTCCTGCTGAATCATTGCCGCACAACTCGCGAGTCAATTTGTCTGTGCCTTCACGGAGAAAGCGCCGGGCTCGCTCCAGGTCTGTCACGAGACATTGCAGGAATGCCGGAAAGGCTGTGCCGTAGTGCCTACTCGCTGAAACCTTCAACCCATCGGCAAAGGTCCCCGCAGTTAATCCATCTGGGATGCGGTCGAAAATTCCAGTGCCCGCGCCGGCTTCCGCTGGCACGTCGATCAAGCGCACGTCCATTCCGGCGCGGAGCTTTCCACCAGCCTCGGCAATCAGGTCGCCCAAACCAACTTCGCCACAGCTCACGAATAGGACACGCCAAGTCGCTGGTGCGCGCAAGCTGCCATCTCGACGGCTTCGGCTTTTGCCTTGTCCGTTGCTCAACAGATAGGCAGCGCCGGCCGCGTGCCGGGGGTCTAACTGCCCGATCTCATCCAGCGGCAAGAGTGCATCGCAATGCAAAGCGGCCACGCCTTCAAGGCCATTGTCGGATGCTCGCCACTCTCGCCGATATTCCGGAGGCCCGTAGACACTCGCAGCTAGTGCAAGGACGGTTGACTTCCCGCAACTCGAAGGGCCGCGCAAATGCAGCCCGCCGCCTTCCTGTCCCGCTAGGTGCAGGCATGGTGCGGCAAAGGCGCTTGCCAGCGCCAACACCAGACGCGAATTGCCGGAACACTGTTGAGCAACGGACGCGCGCCAATCGTCCAGATTGCCCCTTGAGCCATCATCTTGTGATCGCCGGGCGCCGCCGTCTGAATACCAGCGATTCGCCGGGCATCCTCTGCCGATGGTGCCCACAGGTGTGACAAAACGAATCACCATGCCAACCAGTGCGCGACACACACCGGGCAAAGCGGCCGGGCTCCGCATTCTGGATGAAATCAAGAAAGAGCCTGCGCTTGCGTATGTCCAGATCAAGTTCCGCACCCATAGACAGCAACTGCTTCTCGAACTCGGCACCGTCGCGAGCAAGCAGCGACATTGGCATGGCCCATCGGCGTTCGTTGCCATCGCGGTCAACAATGCACAACCGTCGGCCCCACCTTGTCGCCGGACGGGTCACGGGTCAGTGCTTCCACGATAATCGGACTGACAGCCATTCTGGCGCCGCCTCGACAAACTGCCGGTATCCTCATCGCGCTTCACGGCAATGTGATAGTTACCCGGCCGCCTCCCTGGAGGTCGCCCCTGGCACGCTCAGGAACCGCACGTTCGGCGTTGCCTTGTCATTTGCCTTTGGCACGCGGGACCTTTGGCGGTTTCGCCACGGCCTGACGGGATTGTGACCACGCCATCAGCCACGGCAGGATCGGCAGGGCATCCGCGGCGCGTGTCAGTACTTTGCCGTCCAAGCCTTTCAGCCAGAGCCGCTACCGCGTCCCACCCATCGGGCAATGGTTGCCCGCGTGCTTGCACGATCAGTTCATGGTTGATCGTTTGCACCGCCTGGGCGCCGGCCTTGTGATTTGTTGGCCAACATCGGCCGCGAAGTTGCGCCGGCTGAACGCTTGCCGACCACAACCGCACATCACGCCCCCGGAGGGGCGCCCAATCGGCCGGCATTCGATTTGTCGGAGCAAACCGCCACACAGTCCGGCAAGATGGCTGGGAAGCGGCCTTTTGCGTGCCCTTGTGTTGGCGCATACACGACCAAAGCGCCAGGCGCTTACCAATTCGGTCCAGCCCACCAGCGCAACGGAGCCGTGCCGGTCTTGCCCTTGTGTTTGTCGGTCATTCGCTTTTGCCCGTTGTCCTGCTCTTCGGCATCCTGTCCGGAGCTCGCGATCGTCGCAATGCAGAGTGGCTAGCCCCTCGGCCGTTGCTGTCCGTCAAGATGTTGCGTGCAGTCTCGGGGCGAACGAACGGCCG
>JADJRU010000027.1 GCA_016712105.1 Ahniella sp. | reverse complement strand
TTTCTGGCCGATGTACTTGCTCGAACTGGGTCAGGTCCCTACTTCCGCGCGATTGATGCCGCGGACGAGGTCGTCCTTCTTGAGTCCTGCTGCTTCGGCCTTTGAGCCCGGGGTGACTCGGGTGACCAGCACGCCAGTTACGCCTTCGCGGGTGTATTTGTCGGGCAAGTCGCCGAACTGCGCGCCACTGAGCCGCGGGTCGAGGCGTTCACCCGACAATTGCCGCAGTTCCGACGGTTTGAGGACCGTCGGCACTTCGAGTGGTTTGCCGTCACGGATGATCTTGAGGATGACCCTCTGGCCTACCGGCAAACGCGCTTCGGCATTCACCAGTTCCTGAACCGCCGTGATGGCCTTGCCGTTCAGTGCCGTGACGACGTCACCAACCTTCAGCCAAGGCCACTTCCGCAGGCGAATTCGCGAGTACGCGTGCGAGCACGACACCACCGTGTTCCTTGACGCCGAGGACCCCGGCCATCTCGGCCGTGATGTCCTGGGCTTCCACACCGAGACTGCCGCGTTTGACTTCGCCGAACTGAATGAGTTGACGCATGACCTCCTGCACCAGATCGGCCGGAACCGCGAAGCCGATGCCGACATTGCCGCCGGAGGGCGTGAAGATCGCGGTGTTGATGCCGATCAGCTCACCGCGGAGGTTCACCAGTGCACCGCCGGAGTTGCCCGGATTGATCGAGGCATCGGTCTGGATGAAGTTCTGTACCCCGACCCCGCGTAATCCCGACCGGCCGAGCGCCGAGACGATGCCGCTGGTAACCGACTGACCCAGCCCGAACGGGTTACCGATCGCAACCACGAAGTCACCGACCCGAAGTTTCGACGAATCCGCCAGCGGCAGCGCGGACAACGAAGTCGCCGGCACCTTGATCACCGCGATATCGGTTTCCGGATCGGTCCCGACGAGTTCCCCTGCGAGTGTCCGGCCATCCGACAGGGTGACCTTGATGTCTTCGGCATTCTCGATGACGTGATTGTTCGTGAGCACCAGCCCCTTGGCGGCATCGACGATGACACCCGAACCGAGCGAACGCTCGACACGCTCGCGCTGCGGCATGCTCTGGCCGCCGAAGAAACGACGGAAGAACGGGTCGTCCCAAAACGGGTCGCGCACTTTCACGCGGGTTTCGGTGTTGATGTTGACGACCGCCGGCTGGACACGTTCGATCATCGGGGCCAATGAGGGCAAAGCCTGACCATCGACGGCGCCCGGCAGTTGGGCCGGCGCGGGCATCACGAACAGGCTCAGGATCAGTGCAGCAAACAAGGGAATCGGGCGCATGGTTCGATCTTCGTGATTCGGGTTCGGCTTTGGGACCAAGGATGGGCGGCAGGGTTCCCGAAGTGATCCGGGATGTTTCCGTTGTTTCAGGATGTGGGGGCGAGTCGGACGCGACTCAAGCCGAGTGCGACGTTTCTGCCTTCTCCCGTGAAACGGGAGAAGGTGGTCCGCAGGACCGGATGAGGGACAGACTGGCGCGAAGGCCTGCCTTCTCCCTCCCCGTGAAACCGAAACGGGAGTAGCGTTTAACGTTGAAGTGCAATTTCACCTCGAACCCTCTGCCGTCATTCCCGCGAAAGCGGAAATCCACTCAAGTGCGATCAGGTCGGACCCAACGCCCGCGAGTGGATTCCCGCTTTCGCGGGAATGACGAGGTGGGAGTTCAGGGTCGCCTTGTCTCATCAGCCGCGATTCGACCACGCACTCAAAGGATCGGCGTCAAGCCCACACCGAACGCGGTAAGAATTCTCGTATAGATCGCCTTGGTCGACAGGTTCACTTCCGGGAAGTCGCCGACCCGGACATGGCAATCCAGAAAACCCGGATCGTCACGACGGATCGGCCCGCAGCCGGGTTTGAGTTCGTAGCTGGTCGCATAACGCCAGGGCCAAAGATCGAACAGGGGCAACCACTCGGTCGCGCGCTCGATGGTCTGGTTGATCGGGGTCAGAAAGCGCATGTCGGCCTTGCGCGCGACGATCCAACTCTGCTCCGGAGCCATGTCATGTTCGATCTCGGCAGCAAGCGCTTCGGCGAATCGATGGTCCCAGACGATGATGCCGTTCTCGGTATTCAGCCAGGTCGAGCGCGGATCGAAGTTGTGCGAGCCGACGATGCCGATTTCGCGATCGATCACGATTGATTTGGAATGCAGGCTGCGCCGGGGAATGGTCCGGTTCAACGGCGGGGCCCGCCGGCTCACGATGTTCAGCGAGCTCTTCACGAAGTTCGGCGGTTTGGCTCTCAGCGCCGCATCGGAGTACCTGGTAAGGCTTGAACTCGTGTAATTCGAAGCCAAGGTCTTCCAGGTAAAACCGGCGGTGTTTGTGCGCCAGGGCATACACCGGCCAGGCGTCGGTGGCGGCGAGACTGTTCGAGGATACGCGCCGCCGCAGGTCTGGCTTGTCTTTGGCCATCTGCAGAAAGGTCTTGCGCGCCGGTCGCGACAACAACATGTAAGGCGTCTGCAGCAGCAATTCGGTATCGGCCGAAGCGATCAGCTCGACCATTCGTTGACTCAAGTCGCGTCTGGCTACGAGCGTCACGAAAGGTTTGTCGGGCGGATCGGAGAAGTAGCTGACTCGCGCCGCCTCGACGCGTGTTGCGCGCAATCGCGCCAGCCATTCCGGATCATCCGCCAAGGTCACGAACCGCTGAAGTCGTTCGCCGACCTCGAAATCCTCGGCAGTCAGCGGCCCGTCCGGCATACCATCCACCAAACGTTGCGCCACATCGTTGAGTTGCCACATGGAACGGGTGCGTTCGTGCGCCCAGAATTGCTCGAACGAGGCGCGCATCGGCAGCGTTTCCGGCCCCACGATCACCACATCGCGGTCGTGGTAATTGAAGTCTTCCGCCAGATCGAAGTAGTGGTTCGAAATGTTGCGGCCACCCAGAATGGCGATCCGGTCGTCGATCAGGAACAACTTGTTGTGGCTGCGCTGGTTGAACCGTTTGAAGCAGCAGACGATCCCCGCGGCAAACTCCAGCGGCGCGGTCTGGGCTTCGTTGAACGTCGGGTTGTAGACACGCACTTCGAAATTGGTGCGACTCATGGCCAGGCGCGCGAGCAACTTGCGGCTGTCGAGCGAGAACAACTGGTCGAGCAGGATCTGCACCCGCACACCACGTTCGGCGGCAGCCATCAGTTCGCGCAGCACCAGCTTGCCGGTTTCGTCGGGTTCGAAGATGAAGGGTTGGAGCGCGATGGACTCGCGCGCGCTCCGGATCAGGTGGATCCGCGCCGCCAGCGCATCGGTGCCATCTTCGAGCAAGGTGAGCTCGTGGGTTCCGGCAGTACCCTCGGCAGAAATCGCCAGCGCATCGGCGTCGCGCTGCCAGTCCGATGGTTGCGCGCAGTGTTCGGGTGGCGCGCAGCGAATGTCATGCACTTGGCTGGCCCGTGCCACCTGTTCGGCCGATCGGTACAAAGCATGCCTTCCGGTGCAGGCCGATTGCCCCAGGGCAACCATCACCACCAGAATCAACGAAAGTCTTTGTCGTGCGGCCAAAGATAGGTAAGCGCTCATGGCGCCAGCATGACCAGATGAAGCTGAATCTTCATCGACACGTTGTCGGCCAGCGCGAACGAGTGCGCCGCCATGCCGAACCGTTTGCGCGAGATATCGGCACTCAGTTCGATATCGCAGGCACTTTTGCTGGTGAATTCGCAGGTGCTCTGCGTCACCTGGAACCGCTGTCCGTGCGTTTCACCACGCAGGCTGAGCTGGCCATCAATGTCGAACACCTTGCCATCGGCAAGCGCTTTCAGCATTTGATCCATTTTCAGCGACGCAGAAAATCGAATCTTCGGATGACGGGCTGCATCGAAGAACTCATCCCCCAAAGCCCAGTCACGACGGCTCTGCGACTTCATCTGGAGCTGCCCAACGGGCACGACCACTTCGACCGTTCCGCATCGGGTGCACGGGTCATGGCACCACCAGTGCCACAAAGCGGCCACGAACCGGAATGATGCCCAGCGCCCGAACCTCGAAATCGGCACCGGATCGATCGGTGTGGATCTGCCAGACCTGAACCGCGGGCTCAGCGATGAGGGGATCCGCGGTCGGCGTGGCTGCCGTCGCCAACACCGCGAAGAGCCACCCTGCCAGAACCATCGGCAGCAGGGTGCGTCGCCACGATCTCGGCCTCGTGTACCCACTCTCGCCGGGAAACCAGGGACGCACCAATCATGTGCCTCAGGGCCACCAGAATGCTTTCAGACTGCCCTGCCCCGGCTCGACTTCGCCATTCGGCACGTCGATCCAGGCCACGCCTGCGGTGGTCATGCCGCGGAACTCACCGGAACGGCCTTCACACAACAAGGCGACCAGTTGTTCGAGCCCGGGGTTGTGGCCGACCAGAATGGACACGCCCTCGCCGGCATGGTCGTTCAGCACGTCCAGCAAAGTGCCCGGTGTCGCCTCGTAAATGCGAGGGTCGGTGATGAGGTTGCTGCCCAGACCTTCCTGAACGATCTGTGCGGTCGCAAGCGCCCGTTGCGCCGGTGAGGTCACGATACGCGGAACCCGCCCGGCGAGGTGACTCACCAGCCAGGCCGAAGCTGCCTTGGCATCACGCGCACCCTCGGGCGTCAGCCGCCGCGAGAAATCACGCCCGTCTGCCGATTCGCCTTCCGCCTTGGCATGCCGCAATACGACCCAGACCCGTTCTGTCATGACTTCTTCCCGCACTATGGAGGTTGGTCCGATCATCCGGGCAAAGTGCGCCGCGATCAAGCGGTTTGGCGGGCCACGTCACCGGCTCGTCAATTGCCGGCAAACGAAATGCTGCGGATCCCGCTGTTATGGGCACTCCCCAACACCTGCACCAATGCATCGTAGGGCGCGCTGGGTGCGATCGAAATCAGGATCCCCTGCCCTGGCTGGCGCCGCAGTGCCAACTGGAACTCGGCTTCGAGCGCCGACGGAGGCAAGACCTGTCCGTCGATCCGAACCTGGCCCGCTCCGTTGATGCTCACCGCCAAAGGGTCGGGGCGAGTGGGCGTCGGACAACCCGGACAACGCTGCGGCAGGTCCAGAGGCACCCGTTCAGCGAGCACCGGCGCGGAAATCAGGAAGATCACCAGCAGGCACAACATCACATCGATCAGCGGCGTGACGTTGATGCCGGAGATATCGGACGAACGGGACGACGGACGGGAAAAGCTCGTGGGCGGCTCCTGACATTGGCTGACCGGGGCGGTCATGGGCTCCAACGAGCGAACAGACGAATCGGGGTGAATCGTGTATGCGTATTGGCGACCTTCGGCGTTTCAGTCCTAACATCCGAACCACGACCCATCCCGCAAACTCAGGTAACCGCTGGCAGTATGCTCAGCGCTTGAATCACGAGGATTTCCCATGTCCAGATTGACCCTGCTCCTGACCGCACTTTGCCTAGCTGGCAGCGCCCACGCCATGGAAGACAAAGTCTCCACGCTTGCGGCGGGCACCACCGAAACCACGGTTCCGGAACTCGACATGGCCAAGACATTGGCCGAAGACGCAGCGGCCGACGCCAAGGGCAACCCGGGTGGCTGGCGTTACGCGGTGCCGTTCGAGGTGTCGATTACGCCGCAGACCCATGGCAAGTGGATCCGGCAGCGCGACGGCAACATGCGCTGGACCTACGAGGTCAAAGCCCCCGGGGCGGCTCATCTCAACTTCGGCTTTACGCGCTACTGGCTGCCGGAAGGCGCCGAACTCCGCGTCGAGGCCAGCGACGGCACCGAAAAAATCCGTCCGTTCACGTCGGCCGACAACGAATCCCATCGCGAGTTGTGGACGCCACCGGTCAGTGCACAGGCTGTGACGCTCAGCGTTACCGCACCGGCAGATGTGTATCGACTCGTCGAACTGGACCTGACGCGCATCAATCAGGGTTATCGTGGCTTTTCGTTTCCGGGGAAAGTCTGCAAGTCCGGCACCTGCAACACCGATGTGGCTTGTCTCGGCAGCAGTGACACCTGGAATCGAGAGCGGCGGGCGGTTGCGTCGATCGGCACATCGGGAAACCGCATCTGTTCGGCATCGTTAGTCAATAATTCCGCCAATAATCGGCGCATGTTGCTTGCCACCGCATCGCATTGCGAAATCACCGCCGGGAACGCGGCTTCGCTGGTTGCCTTCTGGAATTTTGAATCGCCCACTTGCCGTCGGCCCGGTTCGACTGCCAGCGGACAAATCGGTGTCGGACCAGAAAACCAGTTCCAGACTGGTGCTATTTTTCTGGCGGCAACTCCTTCGATCGTGAATAACTTTGCGAGTCCGACGACCAAGAGTGATTGGACTTTACTTGAACTGGACGATCCAGCGAACCCTGCTTTTAACCTGTTCTGGGGCGGCTGGGATAGGCGCGACATCGCACCGACTTGTTCGGTGCCGAGTTCGACTTCCTCAACGATCGGACTGTGCGCAACCATTCACCACCCTTCGGGCGACGAGAAACGGATCACGTTCGGCGATACCAACGCCTTCACAGCCAACTACATCGGCGGCCAAGTTCAAAACATGCATTGGCGTATCAACTGGGACCTCACACCGCCCATTCTGCCCAACATCACTGGTACAGGAGTCCTGCCAACCAGTGTGACGGAAGGTGGTTCTTCCGGATCGCCTCTGTACAACTCAGACCATCGGCTGGTCGGTGTCTTGTCCGGCGGATTCTCGGCGTGCGATGTGGCGATCCCAAGCATGTTCGACGACTACGGCAAACTCGCCCACGCCTGGGACGGTCTCGGCACTTCGGCCACGCGCATGCGCGATCATCTCGATCCGGTCAGTTCGGGCGTCACCACGCTCGACGGACTCGACTCCGGCCCCGCATGTAACGTCACCGCCACGCTGACCGCCAGCTCCGCAAACCCAAGCGTCGATACGCCGATTGACTTCACGCTGACGATTTCCGGCGGCACCGGCCCCTATCAAGTCGCCTGGGATGTCGACGACGACGGAGTCATCGACCGCACGACGACGGGCGTCGGCAGTTCGACGACACTGTCGCCCCGATATGTGCGCGCCACGTCGACCACGGTCAAGGCCACGGTCACCGACGCCGGCAGCTGCTCGTTCCAGGCCACCCGCGCGATCAATGTCAGCGCGCCCGACATCGTGGTCACCGAAAGTGCGCCGGTCCAGACCTGTGGCGACAACGATGCAGTGATGGAACCAGGCGAACGCTGGAACATCCCGGTGTCGATCAGCAATTCAGGCGGCAACGGCGTCGACAACGGCGTGTTCGTGTTTGCGCCGGGCTCCGTATCCGGTGGCGGCGGCAGTGGCCTGGCAGGCACGGCAGATTCCTTCGGCTACACCCGTGCCGACAGCACCAGCCAGGTGTGCCGGTTCCAGGCGATCAATATGGCTGCCGCCCAGAACCTGACATTGGTTCCCGCCGGCAATGGCAATGCACTCGATGACGGCGCCGCAGCGAACCTGCAGTTGGGCCCAACGCCTTTCAACTATTACGGACGCAACCTCTCCAGCATCCTGATGTCGACAAACGGCTATCTGGCGACCGCGCAGGATGATGGCGGCGGCGAGTTCCAGAATTCCTGTGGCATCTATCCGACTGGTCCAGAAAATGGCTACCTGCAGGTGCTGCACGACGATCTCGTGGTTCAGTCCGGCGGCAGTCTGCGTCGCGCCTACTTCTCTACGTGCCCTCGGCCCTCCGATGCCGGTGCGGCCAATCAGGGTTGCACCGTGTTCGAATGGAACAACGTCGGTCGATACGTGAACTCGACCACGGTCGATGGTAATGCCGTGGTGCAGGCAATCCTGTACGACCAGAGTTACGAGATCGTCTACCAGTACGTCACGGCACTGCCCGGCAACGGCGCGTCGGCCACGATCGGTATCCAGGACTACAACCAGAGCGTGCGCAACGAATATGCCTGCAACACGGCTTCGGCACCGGCCAGTCGTTCGGTCTGTTTCTTCCATCCAACCGCCCAGCCAGGCGCCAGCACACCGACCGCACTCGCCATCAATGGCCGGCCTTTCGTGCGCGCCAACGCACTGGCTTCGGGTGGCAGCGTCAACGCCACGATCCCCGTGCAGGTTCCGACTACGGCCCAGTGCGGTAGCAGTCTGTCCGCCAGTTACCTCGGCATGGTCGACGACAAGTCGTTCTCGGCACGCAGCAAGAACATCCTGTCGACGACGGTCGGCGGCGGCGGCAGTTGCAACATCAGCGCTTGCGGTCTGACCGCACCGGCAGTGACCCTGCCGAAATCCGGCCTGTACCAGAACCTCAATCGACTCGGCAGCGGCACGGCGGCGTTCAACATTCCCCGTGACGCCGATACCCAGTTCGCCTCGATCTGGTACACCGCAAAGGCCGACCGTTCGCCTTACTGGTACACGCAAGGCGGCAACTGGAACAGCTTGCGCACACAGGTTGAAACCGACCTCACCGAAACTCGACAGACCGGCACCGCGCCGTTTGCCGTGAGTCGCAGCAGCGTCGGCAAAGGCTGGGTCACCTACCTCGATGACTCCAACGAATACGCATTCTTCTGGAACCTCAATGGCACGATGGTCGGCGAGAAACAGCTGCGCTTCGTCAATGAAACCGGATTCGTCGGCGACACCAATCGCAGCGGCGGCTGGTTCAATCCCAATGAAAGTGGCTGGGGCGCAACCGTGACTGACTTCAGTGCCAACGGCCAGTCCATTCGCGGCTTGCTCGCCTTCCTGTTTGATGCCGATGGCGAACCGCGCTGGATGACTGCATCCTCGATCAACCTGGCCGGTGGGGCGCCCATCAACGCAAGCCTCGCGTACACCCACTGCCCGGTCTGCCCCAACTTCGCGGACTTCGGCAACACCACCAAACAAACCGGCACGATGGGCATGTCCTTCAGTTCATCAAGCAGTGCCACCTTCAACAGCAACCTCACGTTCCCGGCCGACATCAGCGGTACCTGGAACCGGTCGTCGTCGCCGATGATCCTGATCACCCCGCCCTATCAACCGTAAGGCGGGCCGTAGGCTGGGCTGAGCGCAAGCGAAGCCCAGCTGCTTGCCATACGCCTCATCGTCAACAGCTGGGCTTATTCGAATCCGTTCGCGAACAACAATCCGGTCGGCAACACGGTCGGCACGCAGTCATAGGTTTCGGCAATCCGTGGACCGGTATCGATGATCTGGAAATCGCTGACCTGCACTTTGGTTGCACCGGCGGTCAGGTCGAATGTGCGGGAGTTGACGCCGACCGAAGCCCAGGTATTCGTGGTGTACCGATCACTTTCGGCAGTCAGCGCGATGTTGCCACCATCGGCCAGCACCATGCCGTATTTCTTCAGCGTCCGCAGAATGACTTGCGCACCGGCGCTGTAATTGGTCAGCGGAAAATCGGCGCGCAATCGCAGGCGTGAACCATACGGCATACTTCCGACCGGTCCTGATGGTGCGCCCGCATGGGTTGCCGGACGCACATACAGCCGACCAGAGACACCGCCAAGCGAGACATCACTGGCCATCCGATCATTCGGCAGGATGAAGCGAATGGCGTGTCCAAGGTCGCCGCTGACTGGGATCGCGGCCGCAACCTCGTCGGCGTTGAACAACAGCGGCGCCATCGGAAAACCGGCCGCATCGGCGCTGGTGCAATGGTCGCCACGCCCTTCGGGCGGATACACCACATCCAGTCGCCACGTCGCCAGGCACAAGGTATTCAGGGCCGTCTGCGTATCGTTCCGGTCGGTTGAATACAGCTCGTACAACATCGAGCCCTGCACAACGAGCAAGTGACAGTCGTCGTTGTCGTTGTCGCAGTCGTAACCGGTGGTGCCTTCGATGGCGCCGTTCGCCGGCACCGGCACCGCACCGGTCGCATCACAATCCGGGCTGTAGTAACCGTAACTGGCATGATCGGCGATCGGCAGCGTCGCCGTACCCGGCGGCGCATGAACAACGTGATTGGAAAAATCGATCTGCATCCGGCAGAAGCCGAATCCGCAGTTGGCGCCACCGAGACCGTTCAGGGTCGAGATCATCGACGCCGAGTTGGGATGTAAGGCCGCGGCACTGACATCCTGGTTCCAGACCGCGCCGGGCGGGAATCCAGGCAAGGGCAAGGCCATTGCAGGTGCCGCCACGATGACAAGAAGCAGCCCAGCCAGGAAATGACCGTCAGATCGAACTTCGGATTTGTGTGCCATGGGAATGCTCCTGCCTGAACAACCAAACGCAGGATAACGCCTGAACCGCACGCGGACCTCGCACTGACGACTCCGCGCTCTTCAGCTGTCATTGCGAGGAGCGCAGCGACGCGGCAATCTCGTGCTTGCCTCAGGCTTGTTCGCCAGACTGAGATTGCCGCGGCCCGCAGGCGGGCCTCGCAATGACGACACGAGGTTCCAAGGCTGTCATTGCGAGAAGCGCAGCGACACGGAAACCCGATCGGTGCGCCAATCCGCACACCGATCGGGGAAATCAGAACGTCTACTTGCCGGTCATCACCGATTTGCCACTCAGCACACGCGCCGGCAGCAGGATGATGGCGCGCAGCAATTCGAACACGCCTTCCACGGCGATGCCGACGAGCTTGAACGGCAACAGGAACAACCAGACCAGCGGGTAGAGCACCAACGCCAGCAAGGCCAGCGGCCAGCACAGCACCAACAGGATCAGGAACAGCAAGAACTTGCCCATGGTTGATTCCTTTCAGAAGGGTCGAGCAAAAGCGGGATTCTCTCCGCACAAAACCCCGGGCCCTTGCAGGCCCGGGGCGTTCAAGACATGCAGATCAGTAAACCAGAAATTCGGCGCGGCAGCCCTGCGACACCCACACACCGCCGCGATCAAAGCCCCAGCTGCGGCGATAGACGCACGAACTGCTGCTGTACTGGCGAACCAGTTCGGCATTGCGGATGCCGCCGATACCGCAGTATGCGTAACGGTCCCGGTGCGACTCACAAATCACGCGCTGGCCACGGCCCGAATGCTGGTTGTAGTCGTCGCGATACGGCCGGCCACGGCCCTGTCCATACTCCCAACCGCGGCCATTGCTGTACCCCTGAGGCACGGCAAAATCAGCGCGGCAACCATCGGACACCCAGATACCGTTGCGGTCATAACCCCAGTTGTCGCCTTCAATACAGGCGGTCCGACCGAGATTACGTTCCACGTACACACCGCCGCGCGTATCGATCGGGCAGTAATTGTCGCGGTAGCCCACCGACTCGCAACGCACGATGTAGCCATCACGACCCGCCTGCACCGGCGGCGCAAACGCAGCCACGGCAGCGACCACCAGACCCATCATCACACCCAGAACTTTCATGATCACTCCCGCGGAACCGGCATACTGCTCATGCAGCGGGATCAAGTTTAGGGCGAATGCCTGAATCGCCGGCCAACAATTGCTTTCCAGAGGCTGAACGTTGCCGAAAATTCAGACCGGTTGACCGCAGTGGGCGGTCTGACTAAAATGCTCGACCCATTCAATGGGCGGTTAGCTCAGCGGTAGAGCACTGCTTTCACACGGCAGGGGTCACAGGTTCAAATCCTGTACCGCCCACCATAAAAACAAAGACTTAGGTGATTCAGCCTGAGCATGTATCGAAGAAGTATGGAAAACCGCCCTTTGAACCGGGGCGGTTTTTTTGTTCCAGCAAAATGCTCAGCGGCAAGCGATCAGAGTGCCTCGATCAATTCTGACAGGCTGGCATAGGCCCGATTCCAGGCATCGAACGTTGTGCCGTGTGGGGCAAGCACACCGCGGACTGCAATGGCATGCGCTTCAAGGAGATCGTTGCGAACACTGGCCAGCCCTAAGGCGGCATCCTGCTTCTTCTGCGCTTGCAGCTTCGGATGCAGTTCGTCCAGTGTCTCGCGCCACTCCGCTTGCCAGTGACAGCAGATGCGACAGGGCCATGCGAGCCGGTCGTGCCGAGCGTATGCCGAACTCGGTCTGCTCAGCCGCGTGGATGGCGACCGACATGTGTCGGAAACATGGAAGCGCAAAGACGCCGACCGACGTGTCAAAGCGTCGCCATGCGCGCCGCTCAACCTGTTCCGGCAGTGGCGCGCCGAGCAACGCGACAAACCAGCCCTCGCCGTCGCCGGGATGACTGAGCCGCAGCGCCGGCAACTCGTCGTCGGGAGTCTCCGCAGCACCCGGCCGCCGGTCATTGGGATAGATCGGTCGCCAATTGCGGAGCAGCAACTGCTCGGCCAACGCCTCGGCTGTCGTGGTGGCTTCGACGGCTGGCCGAAGCAGAAGATCGATGTCTTTTGTGGAAACCGTGGCTCGACCTGAAACGTCGCGAAACGCCCAAGCTGTCGCAATGCTTCCGACTACGACTACGACTACGACTACGTTGTCGCGGAGTTCTGCGGGCACCCGATCAGCGATATGACCGAGAAGCGATCTGGCATCCAGCAACTGCAGCGACGTCATGGACGAACTGCCTTCGCATATTTTGCGGCTTGCTGGCGAAGGTTCATATCGATCAGCGACAGGAACACGTCCATGGATGGAGCGCAACGAACACCTTCCATGACAGCGGTTCGCATTTCACGCTCATCGGCGCGTACCAGGGTGACAACAACCGGCGCGGTGGCCAGGACGTTCGGCTCGTACTCCAGGCCATCGCTGAGTTTGCGCAGGGCTTGGGCATCGAAAGTCTTGGCATCGCGCGGAACGAATGCAACCAGATCGACGCGCGGCACACCGAACAGATCGAGCGATGGCACCTCCGCCTGAGCAACCGCGGTGCCGGACAGGGCCATCTTGGCCCAAGCCCCTTTGGCGCTTTGCCCCAACAACGGCAAGGCACGATCCATCAGTTCGACTGGTGTGCGGATCTGCGCACCGCGTTCAAATCGGAAGCGGAGCATTTGCGGCATGACCTGAAGTTTCGCAAGCAGCTCTGCAGTAAGACTTTCGGGTAGCAGGTCCACATGGGTGCCGCTCCAGTTGTGAAGCACACCCGAGCGCTTCAAGTCTTGTAACGCCTGGCGTATGGGTGTCTGCGAAGCACCGATTTTTTTGATCAAATTTTTGACGGACCAAATGCCGTCGTTCGCGAGATGTGCGCCGACCAACAATCGGAGCACTTCGGCACGGTAGTTGGGGCGCTCCAGGGAAATGGTTTGCGACTTGTTTGCAGCGATTCTTCTGGAAACACCCATGTTCGCGACTGGCGATGGCGTCCGGTCAGCGAGTTCAAGGGACAAACGATCCGCGATGGCAGGCCGGATGACGGTCATGAAGCGACTCCATTCTTCCCGGATGGTTTCGCGACTGATTGCCGGGTCTTCCACCTGGATGACTGCGGACTGCTCATTGCCTGCCAGAACCGCGGCCATGTTGAGCAATTCAGCGCGGAAGTCACGCGTATTGCGCAGGTTTCGCAATACCCTTGCCAAGCTGACAGCCATTGATGTGCCTCGCTCTGGGCGTTATCAGCTGTCATTTTGCACGGATGTGATTATTCTGCAAGTGATTTTTACTCTGCATATACATTTGTATTCTGCAAATACTCGCCTGCACAGGCACCAACGGACGCTGACCTATCTGCCCCGCGGTTCGAGGCGGTCGGCAGGACCTGATGAGAACGATTGGCGTGAAGGATAGGCCGTCGCCAGATTCCCCTCATCTGCCTGTCGGCATCTTCTCCCGCAAGCGGGAGAAGAATGGCGCCGATTTTTTGCACGGCCGATTGCGAATCCGATGCGCCATTCAAGCTCAATAGCGAGGAGCCTCGAGTTCCGAGTAGACGCCCGCCCCGGCGACACGCTTGAACACTTTACCCAAGCAGAAATGTCCGAACTCGATCTGCTGTGACTTCAGGATCCTGCTGCATGAAGCAATGCCCTCCCCTCACTTGTTCAGCAACAAGTTGGGGATTGAGCTTCTGCCAGCGAACCACCGAGCGGGTGATGAAAGGATACGTGGTGTCGCCGAACTCGACCTTCACCGGCGTACGAATCCGCGCGATCGACGACCAGAGTCGTCGCGGGTACGAACCGAAGACATCGGCTTCGCGACTGGGCCGACACTTGAGCTCGACACCCCATCGGGGCTGTCCTTCAGCGCGTAGGTCACATAAGCGTCGAGGGATTCGTCGGACCAGCCTTTGAACATGCCGCGCTGATAGAGGTAACTCCGCGCTTCCGCTCGATCGGGCCAGTGTCTTCGGCGTTTGCGGGCTTTGGTCGCAAGGCTGTTGCGACGACCGAGGCCGACTACATCCGACAAGGCCATGACGCCGATCATGATGGGTGGAAACAGCACAGGATCGAGCAGCACGGCGCGCGTGAAGCGCTCGGGTGCCTGCGCCAGCATCAGCGCGGTGAGCACACCGCCGAAACTGTGCCCGACGGCAAACCGCGGCACCGTGCCGAATTTGGGTGCCAGGGCTTCGAACGCTTCGAGGGCGAGTTCGGCGGAGCGGTTCCATCCGTGGAAGCGACCACCATGGTCGGAATCACCATGGCCCTGTGCGTCGCTGATCACGACATCGAAGTCAGCCGTCAGTCGGCGCAAGATGGGCCAATACGTTCGGCCGCAATAGCCGTTGCCATGGAGGAAATGCAGCACCGGCTTTCCGGACGGCACACTATGTTCGCCGTGTATCGTGAATCCGGCGCTGGTCGGATGGGACCAGGGAACCATGATGTCGCCAGTCGCTTTCACCGGAATCTCGATACGGGCGTTCCCGCAGTTGGCGCAGGATCCAATGCCGCAGGTTCCAGCAAAAAAAGCTGCGAATCTGCAGAAAGACCGCAATCGCCAGGCACTGCCTGGTGATGCTCAGGTTTTGGTCCACCAGCCACCAGGCGAGTACTGCACTGCACGCGTTCAAGCACAAGAAAACACCATTGACGAACGGGACCGAGCAACCACTGCGTGTCCACCATTGATAGAGATGTTCCCGATGCGCTCGCCAGAAGTTCTTGCCGCGCACCATACGAGTCAAGAGCGTCAGAGTCGTATCCAGCCGTAACGCTGAAGGCAAAGCGAACGCCACGGAAACGGACAACTCAGCTTTCAGTACCGCCAACACCAGCAAGGCCGCCAGAAGAAATCCTGGTGTGCCGCTGGCTGCATCGCCCATGAAACAACGCGCTGCCGGAAAATTGAACGGCAAGAAAGCCAACTCGGCAATCGCCGGGCTTTCTTGTCCGCCACGACCGCCTTACGAAAGCTTGCGGATGAAGATGAGTCCGGACAAAGCAAATAGCGCTATCAACAAAGTGGCACCCCCCAAAGGTACCGGTGTGGCGACGGCGCCTGGAACTGGAACGTTGGGATCGACCGGCAGAATGGTGATGACACCCAGGCTTCCCGCGCCAAAAGCGACATTAAGAGTGTACGGGACAGAGAAATTGGCAGGGTCAATTGGAAACACGATGGACGCGTTACTGCCCGAAAGCGAGCCAGCGTCGGCAGCCAGCGCGATTTGAAATCCGGTTTGGATGCCATCGAATCCACTACCGCGGATCAGAAACTGGTTTGGCGCGAGTGTGCTACCGCCAATCGTCCCGGAGACCGAGCTTGCCATGACATCTAACTGAGCGTCCCAAGGCACGACGCTTCCAAAACCGTAAAAGTACGCATTGTTTGACGAGTCAACCGCGACGCCCGATGCAGCTACCACGTCCAATCGTGTCGTGCCGCCACCATTGTTGAAGGCTTGGAAAGTGAGGTCAGCAGCTGCTGTCTGGCACCACATCGCCAGACCAGTGAACAGCATACGCCAGGCAAACCTGATTCCATTTCCATTCTTCATTGCGTTTCTCGATGTGTTTGGGTTGTCTTGTGGAGCAGACAGAGCTACGTGACGCAAGGCGCGCTGATCAATTTTGAGCATTCGCGCCCCAATGCAACTTGAGTTTGCGCGCAGGATGCATTGTTGGCCTTACGCGTATATTGGGCGTCATTATAGCCAATATGCCCGAATGCTGGCGTCCGTGGCGTCGGGACCGCGCTGCGTGAATCAGCGCCCTTCAAGGCATTTCTGGTAAACAATAATGATTCGAGTTCTTTCTCGCGGGCAACCAGTGGAAATGGTGTGTTGCCTGACGGCAGCTCCCCCGCTGAGCGATCGATGACCACGGGCGTCTCGATCGACGGGAAAAGACATCAGCGTGGCTGCTCGGAATGCACTTGAGTTCGATGCCCCGAGGGTCTCTGAATAGGTCAGTGGTTCCGAGTGATGCAGGGATTCCTTGCCCTCAAGAGCCGAACATCATTGACTGCGTGAAATGGGCACACTGGCAGAACTGTGCGCGCCGGCAGAATGCACCACTGGCTCGAGCCTGAGACCAGGCGCCACGATCGCCGGGGGTGCAACCTCATCTGAACGACTCCAACCATGGACACGGCCCGCGTGATCAGAATTGCCGTGGCCCTGCTCATGATTCAACAATAAGTCGAAACCTGTTGTCGGTCGTCGCGACAACGGCCAATACGTTCGGCTGCAACAGCCGTTGCCATGGAGGAAATGCAGCTCGGTTTGCCCGACGATACGCTGTATTCGCCTCGCATCGTAAAACCGGCACTGGTCGGAAACGCCCACGGAACCATGGCCGCACCAACACTCAATATGGCCGCTCGCGCAATTGTCGAAGGATCCAGTGCCGAATGTTCCACCAGAGCAGGCTGCCGATCAGCAGAAACACCGCCATCACCAGCCACTGCCGGGCCAGTTGAAGTTCATGGTCAATGAACCACCAGGCCAGTACGGCGCTGAAAACGTTCCAGCACAGGAACGCACCATTGACGAACCACACGGAGCGGCCACTGCGGGCCCACCACTGATACAGGTGTTCCCGATGCGCCCGCCAGAACTTCTTGCCGCGCACGATGCGGCTCAGGAGCGTCAGGGTGGTGTCCAACAACAAGGCCGAAGGCAACATGATTGCTGCCGGCACCGATAGATCTCCCCTCAGCACCGCAAGCACGAGCACAACAGCCAGAAAGAATCCAAGCGTGCCGCTGGCCGCATCGCCCATGAAACAACGCGCGACGGGAAAGTTGAAGGGCAGGAAAACCAGGACTGCGATGCCGGCAGCAAGCGCGATCGGCAAGAGGCTGGATTGTGCGGGCAAGAGCAAGACCAGCGCCAGCATCACGAAGGTGAACTGAATACTGAGGATACCGTTCAAGCCATCCAGAAAGTTCGCCAGATTGATCGACGCAGCGAACAGAATCGGCACCACTGCGAGACTCCACAGAGGCACACCGGGCACCCAGACGAACAACGCCCCCGCCATGACCATCGAGCAACCAAGATGTGCGGCCAGACGAGGCAGCACCGGCAGTCCGCGGCGATCGTCCCAGAAACCGACCGTGGCGAGGAACGTCATCAAGGCGGCCAACACCGATGTCAAAGTCGCTGGCAGCAACATCCCGGGGACCGACAAACCAAGGATCAACACCAGTGCAGCGACCATGCCGATGCCCCCGCCTCGCGGCGTCGGCACCTGGTGCATCCGCCGTTGGCCTGGAAGATCGATCAATCCAAGGCCTTCTGCGCGACGGATGACCCACCAGGCACCCAGAACAGTTGCCAACGCTCCGACCATCGACAGCACAAACAGGCGCGTCAGCGGATCAGTCACCGGCCACACCGTGTACCGGGCGCACCGTTGCCCAGGATTTGCAGCCGGGACACTGCCAATGCTGCTGTTTGGCGCCAAAACCGCACTTGCTGCATCGATACGCCGACTGGGCGCGGATCAACCGCGTCAGCAACTCGCGCAGGCTGTTGAGCTGATCACGGGCAGCGCCATCACTCGTCTTGATCTGCAGGTCGACCAGAGCGGCCAGGCCACGGACAGACGGCCGCGACTTGAGTCGCTCGGACAGAAAACGAATGGCGGCTTCGTCGCCCTCGCGCTCGGCAATCCGGCGGCTCTTCGCAAGCACCGGCGACACGCCCGGATACCGCAACATCGCGTTTTCCAGAAACGCTTCGGCACGTTCGGACTGGCCGCTGCGATCAAAGGCCTCGACGATCAAAGGCATCAGTTCGGGGGTCAGTTCGGCATCCAGCTCCAGTGCCCGAGCACCGAACTCAATGCAGATCGGATCGTCCTGGCGTGCGTACGCAAGTTTGCTCTCCTGCGCATAACCCCGGACAGCGCCGGGTGCCACCATACGTGCCTCGGCGAGCAGGCGCCGGGCTTCGTCCAGCTTGCCGGCACGTTCCTTGCCATCGGAGAGCTCGCACAAGAACTGCGCGATCAATTCCGACTGCGGCTCACCTGCGGTCTTTTCGAGCCGGCGCGCAAACTCGATACCCCGAGTCCAGTCGCGTTCCTGCTGGCAGACGCTGATCAATTGGCGCAAGGCGGTCGCGGCATGGGTGTCGATCGACACCAGGTCGGTGAACAGGGTCTCGGCGCGATCCAGCAGGCCGGCACGCATGTAGTCCTCGCCGAGTTCAAGCAAGGCCAGTGACTTCTGTTCGCTGGTCAGGTTGGGCCGGGCAATCAGATTCTGGTGCACCCGGATGGCGCGGTCAGTCTCGCCACGCCGACGAAACAGATTGCCGAGCGCCAGATGCGTTTCAATGGTGTGTTTGTCGACTTCGGCAATCTGCAGGAACACCTCGATCGCCTTGTCGGGTTGCTCGTTCAGCAGGTAATTGAGGCCGCGGAAGTAGGAACGACGGAGCTTGTCGACTTGTGCGCCCCGACTGCGCTCGGCGCCGCGTCGAGCCAGGACAAAACCGGCAAAAAACGCGATCAGGATGAGCAGCAGGGCGATCAGTTCGACCGGGAAATTCATCACACCACGGGCGGGTTGGGGGCGATCGGCTCGACCGCTGCGGCACGCGTTTGCGCCTGAGCGCTCTTCAACTTGTCGAGTTCACGCCTGATCGTTCGCAGTTTCAGATTCTGGCCCAGAATGACCGTGCTGAAGAGCACGAGTCCCGCCAGGGCCGCGCCCAGGAACACCGCGGCGATCACCAGCACACCCAGCGGAAACTGCAACCGGGCAAACAACAGGTCCAGCGCGACGGCATCACGATTGACCAGGGAAAATGCAGCAGCAACAGCTGCCATCGACAGCATCAGGACCAGGAGCAGCCAGCGCTTCATGGCCGGCGGTCAGTCGTCTTGATCAAAATCATCGCCGTCATCAGCGCCCTCGGGCGTGATCGGCGCAGCACTCTCGTTGACCCGATCACGCAGTTCCTTGCCGGGCTTGAAGTACGGCACATACTTGCCGGGCAACGACACGGAGTCTCCGGTTTTCGGATTACGGCCCATGCGCGGGGGCCGAAATGCAAGGAAAAACTGCCAAATCCACGAATTTCGACGCGATCGCCAGCAGCCAGGGCATTCGCCACCTGTTCCAGAATTTCCTTGACGGCAAACTCCACGTCATGGAATGCCAGATGTGTCTGGCGCCGGGACAGGGCTTCGATCAGCTCCGATTTGGTCATGTCCGTTGAATCCGTCATCCGCTCGGGGAGGGCCTATCTCGAAATTTCTGGCCCCTGAGCGCCCGATATTCGCAGAATCCAAAGGCAAATACCAGTATTTTCAGACACTTGCGGCGGCAATTTGATTGCCGCCGCAGGTCTTGGACTCATCCTCTGGAGGATGAGTCCGATTCAACAGATTACTTGTTGAACTGTTCTTTCAGCAGTGCGCCGAGCTTCGTGGTGCCGCCGCTTGCGCCTGGTACTCGGCCAGCGTGTCGGCCAGTTCCTGCTCGTCCTTGGCGCGAATCGAGAGTTGCAGCGTACGGCCCTTGCGGTCCATGCCGATGAACTTGGCTTCGACTTCGTCACCCACCTTCATGCGCGTGGTGGCGTCATCAACGCGTTCCTTGGCGATGTCATTCGCACGCAGGTAACCCTCGATGCCGTCGCCGAGCGTGATCGTGGCGCCACGGCTGTCGACTTCACGGACCGTACCGCGAACGACGCTGCCGCGCGGATTGCTGGCCATGTACGTGGCGAACGGATCCTGCTCCAGCTGCTTGATGCCGAGCGAAATGCGCTCGCGCTCCGGATCGACGGCGAGCACGACTGCTTCCAGGTTTTCGCCCTTCTTGAAGTTGCGCACGAGGTCTTCGCCGGCGGTCGCCCACGAGATGTCCGACAGGTGCACGAGGCCGTCGATGCCGCCTTCCAGGCCGATGAAGATGCCGAAGTCGGTGATCGACTTGATCTGGCCGGACACCTTGTCGCCCTTCTTGTGGATGGCGGCGAAGGTTTCCCACGGATTGGCGGCAACCTGCTTCATGCCCAGCGAGATGCGGCGACGCTCTTCGTCCACGTCCAGCACCATCACTTCGGACTCGTCGCCGACCTGGACCAGCTTGCCCGGGTTGACGTTCTTGTTGGTCCAGTCCATTTCGGAGACGTGCACCAGACCTTCGACGCCCGGCTCGAGTTCGACGAAGCAACCGTAATCGGTGACGTTCGAGACCTTGCCGAAGAAACGACCGCCCATCTGGTAACGGCGGGCGATGTTCACCCACGGATCTTCGCCCATCTGCTTCAGGCCGAGCGACACGCGGTTGCGCTCGCGGTCGTACTTGAGCACGCGGACGTCCATTTCCTGGCCGACTTCGACCACTTCGGACGGATGACGCACGCGCTTCCACGCCATGTCGGTGATGTGCAGCAGGCCGTCGATGCCGCCGAGGTCGACGAACGCGCCGTAATCGGTGAGGTTCTTGACGACACCCTTGACGATCGCGCCTTCGAGGAGGCGCTCAGCCAGCTGTTCGCGCTCGGCGCTGAACTCGCTCTCGACCACCGCGCGGCGGGAGACCACGACGTTGTTGCGCTTGCGATCGAGCTTGATGAGCTTGAACTCGAGTTCCTTGCCTTCGAGGTAGCTGGTGTCGCGCACCGGGCGCACATCGACCAGCGAACCCGGCAGGAACGCGCGGACGTCCTTGATGTCGACGGTGAAGCCGCCCTTGACCTTGCCGCTGATGCGGCCGGTGATGGTGGCGTTGGCTTCCAGGGCTTCTTCCAGCTCGTCCCACACCATGGCGCGCTTGGCTTTCTCGCGCGACAGCACGGTTTCGCCGAAGCCGTTTTCCAGGGAGTCGAGGGCGACCTTCACTTCCCTGACCGACCTGAACGTCGATTTCGCCGCGCTCGTTCTTGAATTGCTCGATCGGAACGATGCCCTCGGACTTGAGGCCTGCATTGATCACCACAACGTCGTCGCGTACCGACACGACCACACCGGTGACGATGCTGCCAGGCTTCAATTTGGCGAGCGTTTGCTCGCTCCGCTCGAACATTTCAGCAAAACTTTCTGTCATGTGTCTTCCAGTTGCATTGGTCCACCCAGAGGTGAACCGGGTTCCGTGCGTCTCATGACGCACAGTTGAAAACCCCCGAAGCCATATGGCCCGGGGACCTTATAAAGCGGTCCTTCCAATCGCGCCTTCGAGAGGGTGATCGAGCGATCGTGTTATCGAAAGATCGAACGGGTGGGTTTCAAGTGCCTCGCGCTGAAGCCAGTGCGAGCACCTTGTTGACCACCTCGTCGATCGACATGCCCGTGGTGTCGATCAGCACTGCGTCGTCGGCAGGTCTGAGCGGAGCCACAGCACGCCCGGTATCGCGAGCGTCGCGCGCCACAATGTCGCGCAGAAGGGTCGCGAGTGTAACCTCGAATCCCTTCTGCTTCAACTGCTTATAGCGTCTTTCGGCCCGTGCCTCGGCGCTGGCGGTCAGGAACACCTTGACCCCGGCATCCGGAAAGATGACGGTGCCCATGTCACGTCCATCCGCAACAAGTCCGGGTAACTGCCTGAATTGTCGTTGTTTTTCGACCAGCGCCGCACGCACGGAAGGGATCGCCGCGATCGCCGAGGCGGCGGCCCCGGCACTTTCGGTGCGGATTTCGGCTCCCGCCTCCGCGCCGTTCACGAACACCAGCGGGTCATCATTGGGGCGATCCTCGAACCGGACCACGGTTTCAAGCGCACACCGCGCCAACGCATCCTGATCGTCGAAAGCGAGATCTTCGAGGCTCGCAGCGAGGCCTACCGCCCGATACAACGCGCCGCTATCGAGGAAATGCCAGCCCAGCCGTTCGGCGACCCCTCGCGAGATGGTGCCCTTGCCAGAACCGGTGGGTCCATCGATCGTCAGCACGGGAGGCAAGGCGGGACTCATGGGCGAGGCGGCTCCGGTTCGGGAAACCGCGATTCTATCGGCTAAGGTCGCCGACAACAGTCTTGTCGCGCATCAAAGATTGTGCGCGACCTAGGGTCCCGCCGAGGCGCGCGTACCCGTCGACGTTGCGTTGAGTGGTCGGCCACCATCACTATGTGACCCTGTTTAGGGCGCCCACCGATGCGCCGTGGGAGACAATGTGCTGCTGCGATTAACCTGCTTGCTGCTGTGGTCGTGCCTGGCGATGCCGGGTCACGCGCAGGCAAACGAACAAACGGAACGCGAGCGACTGAACGCCGCGGTCCAGCCGATCCCCTACCAGGGCGAACTCCCAACGATGGCGGCGGTCAATCTTCGCGATGCGCGGCTTGAGCGCTTGCTGGACGGCCTGACCTACCCCTGGGGCATGGCCTTCATCGACGATGACCAACTGCTCATCACCGAGATCGGCGGCCGGCTGCTGCGCTACGAGCTGGCAGCAAGGAAGCTGACACCGATCGGCAAAGTTCCCGAAGTCGTCACCGCGCATGACCAGACGGGCCTGCTCGATGTCGCGGTGCATCCTGGATTCGCCAGCAATCGTTGGGTCTATTTCAGCTATGTGGCGGCTGATCCGGAGAGCGGGCGCTACTACCTGACCGCCGTGGATCGCGCCCGGCTGGTCGATGATGAACTGGTCGATCGCGAGCGACTGCTGACCGCAGAACCCTATTCGTGGTCACCTTCGAATTTTGGCGGTGCACTGGCATTCGGGCCGGACAACACCCTCTTCATCAGCATCGGCGACCGTTCCGAAGCCGACTTCGCCCAGGACGGCGGTCGTCTTGAGGGCAAGATCCTGCGGCTGAAGGACGACGGCTCGGTGCCCGAAGACAACCCGTTTGTCGGGGATGATGAAATCGACGACCGGATCTATGCTCTGGGCGTCCGAAATCCGCAGGGCCTTTTCCACGACGCGGTCACCGGGCGGCTGTTCGAAGCAGAGCATGGGCCGATGGGCGGGGACGAGATCAACCTGATCCGGGCCGGCAGGAACTACGGCTGGCCGGAGCTCACCTATGGCCTCAATTACACCGGCGAAAAGATTGGTCACGGAACCCACCGGACGGGCATGGAACAACCCCTGTTTTATTACCTGCCCTCCGAAGCGATCTCGCCTCTGGTGGTCTATAGGGGGAGCATGTTTCCGGAATGGGAAGGAGATCTGCTGGCCGGGGCCCTGAAGGGGCGTCATGTCAGTCACCTCGATCTCGATGGAACGGTCGTGCGCTCCGAATACCCCTTGCTGCGGGAAATCGATGGGCGCATTCGCGACATCCAAGTGGCGTCCGACGGCAGCGTGTTCATCCTGAGTCAGTCCGGCGAGCTGTATCGACTTTTGCGCGAGGCAAAAACCCCGGGTGCGACCGGGACGGAGCCCGCCGCGTTTGATGCCTCCCTGCTCTATCAGTTCGTTTGCGCCGGCTGCCACGACTCGGGAGCCTACCGTGCGCCGCGCCCTTCCGTGCCGGCAGAATGGGCGCCGATCCAGGCCAAATCGCGCGATCTTGTCTATCGACAGGTGATCGAAGGCGTCGGCGCCATGCCGAAACGAGGCCTCTGCAATATCTGCAGCGACGAACAACTCCGATTGACCACGGACTTCATGCTCGGTCCGCAGTCCAAGTCCGAGGAAACGCCGCAGGAAACGCCGCAGCAATAATGCGGTAACGTTTTGGTCAATGTCCTCGTCGAATTTCCCGCGATCTTTCATAACTCCCCTGCTGCATGCTCGACGAAACTTGGCTAGATTCGGTGATCCGTAAACTCTAGTTCAAGGTTCTCACGTGCTGGACACCCCGAAACCGCAGGATTGCTCCAACTTCATCGCCCACAAGTTCGGCGGTTCCAGCCTGGCCAACGCCGAGCGCTTGCGTGATGTCGCCCAAATCCTGTGCGCCCGCGCCGATGAGCGACAGATCGTCGTGGTATCGGCCATGCAGGGTGTGACCGACGCCTTGATCCAACTGATCCATGCCGCGGCGAACCGTGACCCGTCCTGGCGCTCCGCGCTGGAAGCACTGCGCACCCGTCATCAGGAGTGCGCCGAGCAATTGCTGGGTGCGGCTGCCGAACCAGCCCGTCAGTTCCTTTATGCCGAATTCGCCGACCTGCACGATGTGCTGCATGCCGCCGCGCTGCTTGGCACGCCTGCTCGTGAAGCACTCGACCTGGTCCAGGGCCTGGGTGAGGTCTGGTCGTCGTTTCTGCTGACCGAATACCTGAAAACGCAGAACGAACCCGTGGCGCGGCTCGATGCCCGCGACGTGCTGGTCGTCCGCGCCGAAGAAATGGGCGTGATGGTCGAATGGCCCCGTTCGCAGACACAGTTTGATGCCTGGCTCGCCACCACTACCGCACGCCGGATCATCGTCACCGGGTTTGTGGCGCGTGATGGTCAAGGTCGCGCCACCACACTCGGCCGCAACGGCTCGGATTATTCCGGCGCAATCTTCGGCGCCCTCACCCGCGCCCGTGAAATTCACATCTGGACCGACGTGCGCGGTGTGCTCAGTGCCGATCCGAGACTGGTGCCCGAAGCCGTGCTCGTGCCGGAAATGAGTTACATGGAGGCCTGCGAGCTCGCCTACTTCGGCGCCAAGGTCATCCACCCGCAAACCATGGCACCGGCGATCGACCAGCAGATCCCGATCATCATCCGCAGCACCTTCGAGCCGAACCATCCCGGGACACGCATCACTGCGGGTCGCAGCATGAACCCGCCCGTGAAGGGTGTGGCCGCCGCCAGTGGCATGGCCATCCTGAATGTGGAAGGCGCCGGCATGATCGGCGTGCCAGGCACGGCTGAGCGGGTGTTCGGGGCGCTGCGCGAAGCCGGGGTCTCCGTCGTGATGATCTCGCAAGGGTCGTCCGAACACTCCATCTGCGCTGTCGTGCGTGAATCCGATGCCGAGAAGGCGCGCACGGCCATCAGCGACGAGTTCCTGCGCGAACTGGATCGCGGCGCAATCCAGGCGGTCAACGTGCTGACCGACATCAGCGTGCTGGCTGTAGTCGGTGACGGTATGGCGGGCTTGCCGGGCACAGCCGCCCGCATGTTCGATCACCTGGGCAGCGGCCGTGTGAACGTGCGCGCCATTGCACAGGGTGCGTCCGAGCGAAACATTTCGGTGGCGATCGATACGGCCGACGTCCGTCGCGCCTTGCGCGCGGTCCACGCCGGTTTTTATCTCTCCGCACAAACGATCTCGGTCGGCATTGTCGGACCGGGCAATGTCGGTGCTGCACTGATCGAACAGATTGCTGCCGCAGCAGCCGGGTTGAAACAACGGACGGGGCTCGACTTGCGCGTCCGTGCGATCGCCGGCAGTAATCGCTGGTTGAAGTCCGACCTCGGCATCGACCTGGCCACTTGGCAACAGGCTTATGCCGCGGCACCGCGTACCGGTGTCGATCTCTCCGAATTCACCGACCACGTCCACACCAGCCACCTGCCGCATGCGGTGATCGTGGACTGCTCGGCCTCGAACGCTGTTGCAGAGCAGTATCCCAACTGGCTCGCAGCCGGCATTCACGTGATCACGCCGAACAAGAACGCTGGCAGTGGCCCGCTGGCGCGTTATCAGGCGATCATGCACGCCGCCAAAACAACCGGCGCAAGGTTCCGTTATGAAGCCACTGTCGGCGCTGGCCTGCCGGTCGTTTCGACACTGCGCGACCTGCTCGACACGGGCGACGAAATCGAAAGTATCGAAGGCATGTTCTCCGGCACGCTGGCGTTCCTGTTCAATCGTTTCGACGGCAGTGCACCGTTCTCGGAACTGGTGCGCGAGGCACGATCGCTCGGCTATACCGAGCCCGATCCGCGCGACGATCTCGATGGCAAGGACGTGGCACGCAAACTCGTGATCCTGGCGCGCGAACTCGGCTTGAAGCTGGAACTGGGTGACGTGGTGGTGGGTTCACTGGTCCCATCGGCGCTGGCCGCAGGAAGTGCCGAAGAATTTATGGCCCGGGTCGACCAACTCGATGCCGACATGACCCGACGACTCACCGAGGCCCGGGCAGAAGACAAGGTACTTCGATTCGTCGCACGACTGGAAAAATCCGGCCGGGCCAGCGTCGGTCTGGTCGCGCTGCCGCGGTCGCACGCTTTTGCGAACGCACAACTCACGGACAACGTCGTGCAATACCGAACACGTCGATACAGCAAGAATCCACTGGTTGTGCAGGGTCCGGGCGCAGGCCCGGAAGTCACCGCAGCCGGCGTGTTTGCCGACGTATTACGTGTGGCGTCCTATCTGGGTGCGCGAGTCTGACCATGGTCCAACGTGCACTGGCTTTTGCACCGGCGGGTGTTGGCAACGTCGGCGTCGGATTCGACATTCTCGGTCATGCGCTGACCGGTGTGGGTGATCGGGTCGAAGCGCGTCGCAGCGATGCGCCCGGCGTACGCGTCACGGCCATCACCGGCACGGTCGTCGACTTGCCGCTTGATGCCGCCCGCAACACAGCCGGCCAAGCCGTGCTGTCGTTGTTGCAGGCTCATCCGCAGTCGTTCGGCATCGAACTCACGATCCACAAAGGCATTCCGCTCGGTTCCGGCATGGGCGGTTCCGCCGCATCTGCAGTTGCAGGACTCGTCGCCGCGAATGCGCTGTTCGACGCGCCCTTGCCGATCGAATCCCTTTACCCGTTTGCGCTCGACGGCGAAGCCGTTGCCTCCGGCGGACGCCACGGCGACAACGTCGGCCCCAGCCTGATCGGCGGACTGGTGCTGGCGACCAGCGAACGATTGCTGGCATTGCCGGTACCGGCTGAATGGTTTTGCCTGCTGGTCCATCCGGATCTTGTCGTCGAAACGCGTGTTGCCCGCGAGCGACTCAAGGCACCGTATGCAATCGGCGAGTTCGTGCGACAGAGCGAGTGTCTCGCGCAATTCCTGTGCGGCTTGTATCGACAGGACGAAACCCTGGTTCGGGCCGGTCTCAAAGACCTGCTCGTCGAGCCTCGGCGCGCCGAACTGATTCCCGGCTTCATGGCGGTCAAACAAACGATGCTCGACGCCGGCGCACTGGGATCGACCATCTCCGGGGCCGGCCCTTCCGTGTTCGGCTGGTTCGTCTCGCGCGCCGCCGCAGAGTCAGCGCGCGACGCGGCAGTCAAGGCTTTCGCCGATGCAGGGTTGGTCGCACAGGCTTATGTTTCACCGATCAATGCCGATGGGGCACGTGTGGAGGCCACATGGAATTCCTGAGCACCCGTGGTGGTGATCGGTGCGCGATCGAGCGCGCATTGAGTGTCGGCTTGGCTGCCGATGGCGGACTGTTCCTGCCCGAACGCTGGCCACGACTTGACGCAAGCGACTTCTCGGACTGCCACACCACACCAGGAATCGCCGAGCGGCTGCTGGGTGAGTTCTTTGCCGGTTCGACGTTTGCCGATTCGTTTTCCGAACTGTGTGACCAGGCGTTCACCGTCCCCACACCGCTGCACGCGCTTCGCGACGGCAACACACACTTGCTGGAGCTGTTCCATGGGCCCAGCGGTGCCTTCAAGGATGTGGGCGCGAACTTCCTCGCGACCATGCTGGCGTTCCTGAATCGCGAAACCGATCGCGACACCACGATCCTGGTGGCCACATCAGGGGACACCGGCTCGGCCGTCGCGACCGCATTTCATCGCCGGCCCGGGTTCAAGGTCATCATCCTGTTCCCTGACGGCCGCGTGTCGGCGCGTCAGGCACATCTGCTCAGTTGCTTCGGTGACAACATCACCAGCCTGCGTGTTGCCGGCAGTTTTGATGACTGCCAGGCGATGGCGAAGGCGGCACTGGCCGATCGTGGCCTGGTGCAGCGTCTCAACATGACCTCGGCCAACTCGATCAGCCTGGGTCGACTGTTGCCGCAGATGGTCTATTACGTCGAGTCTGCCCTGTCTTTCCATCGTGCTACCGGCGAGTCACTGAACTTCGTCATCCCCAGCGGCAATCTTGGCAATGCGCTGGCTTGCCTGCTGGCACGCCGGATCGGCCTGCCGATCGGTAGTGTGGCCATCAGCACGAACGCGAACCACGTTCTGGCCGACTATGTGCGAACAGGCATTTACCAGCCGCAAGCCACACGCGCGACCATCGCAAACGCGATGGATGTCGGCGCGCCAAGCAATATTGAACGCCTGATCCACCTCGCGCGGGATGACCAGAGCCTGCTGGCCGACCTCACCAGTGAAGCAGTCGGCGATGAAGCGATTCGAAGCCGCATCCAAGTGTTTCATGAGCAGTTCGGCGAAATCATCTGCCCCCACACGGCGACGGCCGCCGAGTTGCTCGCGCATCGTCGAGCCGAGGGCGACATTCGTTCATTCGCGATCGTCGCAACAGCCCACCCCGCGAAGTTTGCCGATGTCGTCGAGCCGCTATTGGGGTTGACAGTGCCCGTCCCGGAATCGTTGCGGCCGTGGCTGGAACGACCTGCGTCGGCGCAACGGATCGACGTTGGACTCGATGCGCTGAAGGCGGCCATTTCATACTGAAGCCAGATAGCTCGCGGCATCGCGGCATCGCGGCTGAAGCCGCGGCGGTCTCAACCGGTCGATGCAACACAACGCATCGATCGGTTGAGACCACCGCTCCTTGTGCTTCGCTTTGCGAAGCACAAGGGCGAAGTGTTTGCCTAACCCCTCCCAACCCTCCCCGAACATCGGGGAGGGCTTGCACGGTTTAGACAATGTCGCATTCGCGGCTAAAGCCGCTCCCACAGCTGGAAGGATGCGGCGACCCTGACCCTGTGGGAGCGGCTTTAGCCGCGATGCGACGAAGTATCGGACTGGCCACAGCCCTCCACGATGTCGGTGGCTGTCAAGCTACTTGTCGCCTTTTCGGTTACTCCCTCTCCCCTCGTCATCCCCGCGCAAGCGGGAATCCACTCGATGCGACCAGACTTGAGTCGTGTGGCACCCGAGTGGTTTCCCGCTTGCGCGGGAATGACGGACTTGGAATGTGGCGCGAGCGCTCAAAGGCCCGTTTTCGCCGGCCCCTCCGCTTGTCATCCCGGCGGCTTCAGCCACGACGCCTCATGGCACAGTGATCGGGACGTCGAAGTACTGCTGGGGCCGTTGCGGATCCGGCAGCGTAAAATGCCACCATTCCAGGGGATAGTTCACGAACCCATGTTCAGCCATCGCGGCACGCAATGTTTGCCGGTTGTGCTGCTGCTCTGGATCGACCAGGTCCGAGTCGGTATTCGCACGCACGTCGAAGAAATCGAACTCGGTCCCCATGTCGAGCGCCTCGCAGGTTTCGACGCGATCGACATCGGCGCATTGAAGCAAGGTCGCGTCGAGCGTGTCAGCCCGGCTGTGTCCGGACTGCTCGGCGATGTAATCGGGCACCAGCGCGGACTTGTCGAGATTCGGATACCAGCGCGACTTGCCGCGTTGGTCGGACAAGTCCTGCGCCCAGCGCATGAAATGCGCCACCGCGCGCTTCGGCCGATAACAGTCGAAGATCTGCAGTCGCAGGCCTTGCTTCCGCAGGTCCGCCTCGACCTGCGCCAAGGCCTCTGCCACCGGTTCGAGCAACAGGCATTTCGCTGCTTCGTAACCATCGATGCGCGT
This sequence comes from Ahniella sp., assembly GCA_016712105.1. Taxonomy (GTDB): domain Bacteria; phylum Pseudomonadota; class Gammaproteobacteria; order Xanthomonadales; family Ahniellaceae; genus Ahniella. The sequence goes on along the minus strand of JADJRU010000027.1, from coordinate 36,149 downwards.
GCCGACGAAGTTGTTGTCACCGAAGTAGCGGATGTCCAACCGAAGGTCGGGAACCCGGTCCGAAACATCCACGAGCACCGGCCCATCATGCAGCCTGTCGGAAGCGCATCCCGACAACACGAACAAACCAAGTACCGCCCATCGTTCGATGATCATGCAAGCCTCCGGTTCACTCAGTCTAACCTGCTGCAGCGGATCGGTTCATTGCTACCATCCAGCCATGATTCGATCGATCTTGCTCCTGATGATCCTGATGGGTTCGGCCGTTTGCCAGAACGCCGATGCGGCACTTCCGTGGACCACCGAACCCGGGCAATTGACCGCCGATTACTGGGTCGATCGAACACCCGATGCCGAAGCGCTTCTGCTCGATCGGCAGTCGATCGCGGTGATGAATACGCGCGTGCTGACGGAAGATCCGTCCATGCAATCGTTGGACCGGATTCCCGAAGCACTCCCGGGCGACCAGCTTCGTACCCGCATTCAACAACTCGGGCACTTGCCGGACGAACGGTTCGACGTCGAAGGGCGGCAACTGAGCCAACGTGCCCGCCGCAAGCTCCAGCGCACACTGGCATTGGACCGACTGCCGGCAAGCGTGGAGCCTCGATGGGCCTTGGTCACCGAACGCAGCAGCCTGCGCAGTCTGCCCACCCGACAGCGCCTGACGAACAGACCCGGCGATCACGATCTCGATCGGCTTCAGGAATCGACCCTGTTCCCGGGTGATGCAGTCGCCGTCGTCCACACCTCGCGGGATCGGAACTGGCATTTCGTGATCAGCGAGCGATACGCCGCCTGGATTGCTGCGTCATCGCTGGCGTTTGCCGAACGGGAAATCGTGGTCAACTTCCAGCGGCAAGAACCCGCAGTGGTCATTCATGCTGCGGAGGCTCGAACCGTCTTTGACCCGGCGAGCCAGCGTTCAGACGTCATCGACATGGGTGTACGTCTTCCCTGGCAAAAAGACTGGCCGCTCGACGCAGCCGTTTCCGGGCAACTGCCTCTGGCTCACTACGTCGTCACCTGGCCAAGCCGGGATCGGCAAGGGCAATTGATGCTGAAGCCCAGGTTGATCCCGGTGACCGAGCCGGCGGGCCACGAGCCCCTGCCCTATCGGCGCTCGACGCTGTTGCGTCAGGGCTTTCGATTCCTCGGGGAGCGATACGGCTGGGGTCATGATTTCGAGGGACGTGATTGCTCCGGATTTGTTTCCGAAGTGTTCCGCAGTGTCGGGATCCAGTTGCCGCGAAATACCGGCGACCAAGCTTTGAGCCGAACCTTCCAGCGCCAGGAATTGCCGGCCTCGTGGCATCGATCGCGACGACTCGAACACCTGCGCTCACGCTCTGCCGGCGATCTGCTTTACCTGCCCGGACACGTGATGATGCTCATCGGATTTGTCGATGGCGAACCCTGGGTTCTGCATGATGCCCACACGATCCGCGTAGCCGAAACCGGCGGTACTTTGCGCAGCCTGCCGCTGAACGGCGTTGTCGTCACGCCGCTCACACCATTACTCGCCGAAACTGGCGAAGCCCTGATCGACCGACTCACCGCCAGCCAACGGATCCTGCCCGCCCCATGATCATCACCGGTTACCGCCTCGGTCGGTTACGTGCGCCCCTGATCACACCGTTCCGCACAGCATTACGCGAAGTGGATGCGGTCGAGGACATCGTCCTGACCCTCGAAACCGACGCCGGCCTGCTCGGATACGGGTCTGCGCCGGCGACTGCCGTGATCACCGGCGACACGCATGGATCGATCATCGAGACGATCCGGCTGCACCTGATGCCCCGATTGCTTGGTCGTCGTGTCGAGGACCTGTTCCTGTTGTGCCAGACCATCCGAACCGCGGTCGTGCACAACAGCAACGCGAAAGCCGCAGTCGAAATGGCACTGTATGACCTCTGGGCCCAACAGCTCGGCGTGCCCCTGTGCCGCGCGCTGGGTGGCGCCCCAACCACACTGCATACCGACCTGACGATCAGCCTGAACTCCATCGAGCAGATGCTGTTGGATGTGGATGCCGCGCTGGCCCGCGGGTTCAAGGCGCTCAAGATCAAACTCGGCAAGGAACTCGATACCGATCTCGAACGTGTTCGACTGATTCATGCCCGGGCCGCCGGACGCGCGGCGCTGCGGCTCGATGCCAATCAGGCGTGGACGGCGCGTCAGACTGTGTCGCTGTTGAATACCCTCGAACGCAGCGGCATCGTGCCGGAACTGATCGAACAGCCGGTGCCCGCCCATGATCTGGCTGGGCTCAAGTTCGTGCGCGAACGTGTTGCAACGCCGGTGATGGCCGACGAGAGTGTGTTCGACATCCCGCAACTTCTTCGATTGCTCGAAATGCAGGCCGCCGACATCGTCAACATCAAGTTGATGAAATCCGGCGGCATCAGCGGCGCCTTGCGCTTGGCCGACCTGTGCGCCGAACACGGACTCGAATGCCAGATCGGCTGCATGCTCGAATCTGCGCTGGGTGTGGCCGCCGCCGCACATGTTGCAGCGGCGCGTCCGAAACTCATCACGCGGGTGGATCTGGATGCTGCGGCGCTGTGCGAACACACCAACATCCGAATGGGCACGATGTTTGCCGGCAGTGCCATCGAGATCGGGCAGCAAGCGGGCTTGGGCGTGATCGGCTTCGATGCACTGGAGACCATCACGTGATCGGAATCCGTGCCTTCGCACACGTCACGTTCCTGGTTCTGATTCTGGGCTTCCAGACAGCACGGGCGACACCCGTCGACTGGCAACGCGGCGACCAGCTTGTGGTCGTCACGAGTGCAGACTGGAACGCCACTGAAGCGCGTGTGATGCGCTTCGAGAAACGCTGGTTTGGCTGGCGTCCAGTCGGCAAACCCATGCCTGCAGTGCTCGGCCGGAACGGCAGCGCCTGGGGGCTCGGATTACACCCCGGGCCCGGCAACGGCCCCATCAAGCAGGAAGGCGACGGCAAGGCACCAGCCGGACTGTTTCGGATTGGTCTGGCCTTCGGATCTGCAGCGCGCGGCAATACCGGTCTTGCGTACCAGATGATGGATACGAATGACTGGTGTATCGATGTCCCCGGCTCACCGCTCTATAACCGCATCGTCGACCGAACCGAAGTCGGAGATGCTGCCATCGAGGGCAGTACGGAGCCGATGCGTCGTGACCTTCATGCCAATGACGACGTGTACCGCTTCGGCTTCGTCATCGAACACAATAGCGCCGGTCGCGACCGCGCCGGCAGTTGCATCTTTGCGCATTTGTGGCGAGCACCCGACAAGCCCACAGCCGGGTGCACGGCGCTCGCCGAAGCTGATCTTGAAACCTTGATGGGCTGGCTCGACGCTCGTCACGAACCCCGCTTTCTGCTGTTGCCGAACCGAGCGTATGAGACGGTTCGGCGCGCATGGAAGCTTCCCCGGAGGACACCTTGAAGTTCCCACTACCCTCGGCGCCCGTGCGCATTCTGCTCGGGCTGATCGCCGGCCTGGTTCTTGGTTTGTCGCTCCATCGGGTTGCTCCCGGGCTGGCACCGGAAGTCATCGCAACCGCACGCGTACTCGGCAAACTCTGGCTCGCCGGCCTGCAGATGACGATCGTGCCCTTGATCGTGTGCATGCTGATCGTTGGCGTGAACAGCGCCCGCAGCGCGGCCGCATCGGGTCGTATCGCGCGCCGTGCGATGGGCTGGTTCGTGGTGCTGCTGTTGGTGGCAGGAACTTACTCGGCCTTGCTGGCGCCGCTGTTCCTGAGTTGGTTCACGCCCTCGCCGGAACTGATCGCTGCCTTGAAGGCCGGTAGTGCCCCCGTCGCGGTGCAAGGAGGACTGGCGGAGTGGATCCAGCAACTGGTTCCGACCAACGCCATCAACGCCGCAGCCCAAGGCGCGATTGTCCCGCTCGTGGTCTTTGCGTTGTGCGTGGCGTTTGCGCTGAACCGGATTGAAGCGACCCGAGCGCGCCTGATCGTGGACTTCTGCCAGGCCATCGCCGATACGATGATCGTGATTGTCCATGGGGTCTTGTGGCTCGCACCGATCGGTGTGGCCTGCCTGATCTTGCCGGTAGCTGCCGAAGCCGGCAGCAGCGTGTTGCAGGCGCTGGGTGTCTACGTGCTGATGTTGTGTGCGCTCTACTTCGGCATCACGCTCGCCTTGTATCCGCTTGTTCGATTGGGCGGTGAGCCAGTCCAGCGGTTTGCCCGCGCCATCCTGCCGGCGCAAGTAGTCGCGGCGAGCACTCAATCTTCCCTCGCCAGCCTGCCGGCCATGATGGATGCCAGCAATCAGGGACTCGAATATCCACGCAGTGTCACCGGCCTGGTCCTGCCGATGGCCGTGTCACTGTTCCGCATCACGAGCCCGATCCAATACCTCGCAGTCGCCTCATTCCTCGCCTGGTCGTTCGGCATCGATCTCGCGATCGCTCCGTTGGCACTGGCAGTCGTGCTCTCGGCGGCCATCAGCATCGGCTCGGTCGGCCTGCCCGGCCAGGCCATCTTCATGGGCACGAACTTGCCGGTCGCCCAATCACTGGGACTACCCGCCGAACCATTGGCCTTGCTGCTGGCGGTTGATCTCGTGCCGGATGTCTTCGCCACCGTCGGCAACGTCAGTGCGGATCTTGCCGTCACCAGCCGGGTGGCACAGGGCGAACCGGCGGACACATCGTCTTCCCATTAGCTTTTTCCTTCGATCGTTCGCGTCTTGCCGTTCGTCGGTCCGTTCAATCTGACTGTTGACATGTGCGTGCGAATGCATATGATGCGCGCCCTGTGCAGGCATCCCGTCTGCGGTCGAGTCATCATGCTTCGTTCGAATCTGCCATCGCTGAATCACAAGGGACCGTACTTCGGTCACGGTGATGCGTGCGCAATCCGCACGTTCGCCACTTCCCTCTGACGTCGCCGCATATGCAGGCGAGTCGCCTGCGTCGTTGAAGACACGACAACCCGCAGGCAGCGGGTTTTTTTGTGTCTGCGTTTCGGAGCCCGCTTACCTGCGCTCCTCAAGTTTTCGGCCTGCTGCAGCAGCTGCGTCCGTCCCCCAGGCCCTGTTGGTGATCAGGCTGTCGCGATAGCCGCATTCTTGCGGTCTGGCGGCATCGGCTCTGCCGTCTGCCGTACCTCGGCATGGTCAACAACCTGGCTTCAAAGGCTGATCCTGCTTCATGGTGAAGCACCGGCAACGGCAAGATGGGTTCGATCCCCATGGTCAGCGCCACTGGAAGCTCATTGGTTGAGCACTCGACAGTTAATCGAGCGTGCGGGTTCGAGTCCCGCTCCAACACCCTCATACGGTGAGCAAAACCGGGCAAGCAATTGCCCATCCGGGAAATCGCCGTGTTGCGAATTCAGAACAACGAATTCGCCAACACAGCCGGGCAGCGCCCTGCGCGTTGAACCCGTGCCATGTAACGCGATGACCGCGCACCCGAGCCACGCACCGACGCTGTTCATCGTTGCGCGCCACGGCATGCCAGGCCACGTTTCGCATCGCACGATCTTCGCCCGCGACTGATCGGTGCGAGGCCCCGGACCTACAACTTCGTGGCGGCGGTCTCAACCGGTCGATGCAACACAACGCATATTTGAGACCACGCCTGCTTCAGGGGAGCCGAAGCCAACCCCTCCCAACCCCCCCCAACATGGGGAGGGCTAGGTTTAGACAACGTCGCAGCGCCATCAGGTGCTGTATCCCAAGACCGGCGTGGGTGGCACGTGCGGCTCAACAAGAAGAAGGAGACCACCATGTTGTACTTCAAGCGATTGATGATCGACCCGACCCAGCGAGGCCTGAAGTTCGTGAACGGCGAACTGAAGGCGATTCTCCAGCCAGGCAAACACCGCCTTTTCGGATGGGGTGGCGAACTGCGCATTGACCTGATTTCCGTCGGCAACGGCGAGTTCACGGTGCCGAACGCGGATTTCCTGATGACCACGGCCGGCAACGTGTTGGCTCCGCATGTCGAACAAGTCGATATCGGCGCTACCGAAGTTGGCTTGGTCTACCGTGAGGACCGTTTGGTCGGCATGTTGGCGCCCGGAGCGCGCAAGCACTACTGGCGGGCGCCTTGGCGCATCGAGGTCAAGCGCCAGTCGCTTGGTGACAACTTCCGAATGGATGCGGCATTGATCGCAACCTTGATCCAGCCGCAGAACGCGAAATTGCTGGCCGAAATGACCAGCGCGGTTGTCCTGAAGGAAGTGCCGGAATCGGCCGTCGGCTTGCTCGTCGTGAATGGTCAGGTTACCGAAGTCCTGAAGCCGGGTTTGCACGGCTTCTGGAAGTTGGGCCGAATGTTGACGGTCGATGTGGTCGATGTGCGGGCTCAGGCCATGGATGTCCAGGGTCAGGAAATCCTGACCAAGGACAAAGTGAGCTTGCGCCTGAACGTCGCCGCCAGCTTCCGGATCGCCGATGTATTGCGAATGCGAAGCGCGGTCGTTGATTGGAAGGACGCGGTCTATCGCGAACTGCAGTTCGGTTTGCGGCAGGCGGTTGGCACCCGCACGCTCGACACCCTGCTCGCGAACAAGGGCGAACTCGACGAGGCGATCCTCGGTTATGCCGCCCCGCGTCTCGCCTTGATCGGCGTCGAACTGATCAATGCCGGCGTCAAGGACGTGATCTTGCCGGGTGAAATGAAGGCCTTGATGAACCAGGTGGTCGAAGCCGAAAAAGCGGCGCAGGCCAACCTGATCAAGCGACGCGAGGAAACCGCCGCCACGCGCAACTTGCTGAACACCGCGAAGTTGCTCGAGGACAACCCGGTGCTGTTGCGGTTGAAGGAATTGGAGACCTTGGAAAAGGTCACCGAGAAGATCGACCGCTTGACGGTTTTCGGCGGACTCGAAGGTGTCATGAAGCAGTTGATCAGCCTGAAGTAGAGGCACGCCGGGGGCAATGGGGCCCCCGGCGTTCATGTTCATGCAGTCATTGTCGGTGACACACCCGTTGAATCATGAATAGCCAGTGGATTCTCGCCGGCGCACGGCAATCCGGACGCATGTCCAGTGCTCAACTCCCCGCCAACATTCTGGTCACGTTGATCAATCCAGCTCCCTGGAAATACCGATCCCGACCCAGGTCGGTGCAGTGCTGCATCAGCAGACGTTTCACCCGATCCGGTTGACCAATGAACTCCCGACGGATCGACAGGAACGCTGCGACCGCGCCGGCGACATGAGGCGCAGCCATGCTGGTGCCACTCATGCCGACATAAAGGTCTTCCAGTTTCGGCAACACCTTGCCGGGCTTGAACATTTTTTCGTCGGCCGCTCTGGCGCGCGCCGAGATGATTTTCTCTCCGGGCGCCACGACATCCGGCTTGATGCGCCCATCGGCGGTCGGGCCACGAGACGAGAAGTAACTGATCCCGTACGTGTGCGGTCGATCGCGATGCACGGAGCCCACGGCAATGGCTTCCTCAAGATTGGCCGGATCACCGATCGATAGATCGAGGTTGGCATGCGCTTCGTACCCATCGGCCGTCGCCAGCACCTGAAACCCTTCGTTGCCAGCCGCGATGACCACCACGACTCCCTGTGCCCACAGTCGGCGCAACTCATTACACAAGGGCGTGTGTCCGCACCCGAACACGGAAGGATCAAACGGTCCCCCGAGACTCAGATTGACGACCTGGATCACCAACTTGCCGGCTTCCTGATTCAAACGCGCAATGTGATCCAGTGCCTTGACGATAAACAGGTCTTCGCCAAACCCATCGTCCTTCAAGACTTTGTAGATGTGGAGCTTTGCTTTTGGCGCCATGCCGACCAGTCGTGTGGGTACCTCGTCCGACTTCGGCTTGGCTGGCTTCGATTCGGGACCCGCTACCAGCAGTTCACCGGCGATGATCCCGGCGACGTGTGTACCGTGCCCGTTCGCATCCGAATGTGCGTCCAGGGCCAGTGGTTTCGGCACACCTGACTTGGTGCAGTCGAATTGTGCGGCGACGTTCTGGTGCTCGCGAAAGTGCGGGTGGCCGCCATCAATGCCGGTATCCAACACCGCCACACCGATTGTCTGTCCGGACGCGGCATAGGCCTGCTGTGCCGAACGGGCCTGAATCGTGTCGATGCTTTGACCCACCAGCGCACGTTTGATGGCGTTACGCCAGATGCGCTGCACCGGCAACGCCACGCCCCGTTCAATGGCCCAAGCGCGAAGATGCTCGATCTCTCGACGTGTGAGGCGCGCCGAGACATAACGCTCGGTGTGATCGAGCGACAGGTTCGCGCCCGCCCCTGCCTCGGCGACAGCGTTCAGCGCGCTGACCACTTCCTTGCGAGCCGTATCCGCTGTACGCGGCACCGCGACCTGCTTGTCCGCATTCTGAAACTCGGCCAACTCGATCAGGACCGGAAAACGTTCTCCTTCATCCCCCGCTTCAACCTGACGGATGAGGTCCCCAGCAACCACCAGGCGTTGCGCCAGTTCTTGCCGGAAAGCGCTGCCGACCTGGTCCGACACCGACCGCCGCAACACTTCTTCAGCCAGATAACCCCGAATGGCATGCGGATCTCGCCGTTTCCCGACCTGATGATCTTCGACTCGTTTGCCGGCCGGCGCGGCCACTTCATCCGCCAAAGTCAGGTCTGAACAGACCACGTCACCAGGGCGCGCTACGTTGACCCAACGTTGCACACATTCCGGCCACGGCAATTTCTTCTTGCCCGTCCATTTTTCGAATCGCTCGCGCACCGGCGGCAAACCGAGCGGCGACCCGCAGGTGACGAACAAGCGCACGTCACAGTCTGCGGCTTTCAGTTCACGCAGTACGTCGTAAGCGATCATCGTGCCCTGGCTGTGTGCCACAACGACCAGCGGCCCGGCGAACGTCAGACGGTTTCGGAAAATCTGCCGCATCCGCTGCCGGCGTGCCTCGTCGAAGAAGAAGTCGTACACGTCAGCGAGAAACAAACGGGTGACCAGCCAGCTACCCGATCGCCATGCCGCGTCGTCGATACCCTGAGCACTGGGTGCCATGGCCAGACCCAAGGATTTCTTGCGCGCGTTCGCGGCCAGGCCCTGATCAAGACTTCGCAACCAGGCTTGCTCGCCGGCATCGTCCGTCAGACTTTGAATCAAAGGCTCGCTGGACGTGGCGCGAAACGGGTCCAGCGCACCAGACCCGAGACTCCGCACGCCGGAAGCCAGCGACTGCCGCTGCAATGGCTCAGCGTCCTCGTCTTGCGGAGGTGTGGGATAACGCGTGCGATCAACCCACCATGCCATTCGGGTGCGTTCACCCATCGGGTGCCCGAACAGGGTTGTGTCCCAGATTCGTTTGAGTTCAGGTTCATCAGGGTGATTGTTGATGCCGTGGATATAAACCACCGTTTGAACCGGTGTCTCGGCGTTCAGTGCTGAAGCCGCAGTCGTCCTCGCCAAAATGCGTTTTGCCATGGCGCGCCTCCCAAGTGATGTGCGCGCCCGGATTGTAAACCGGAGATCGAGTGATTTGCGACTCGCCTTTGCGGGCCGCGGCACACGGCCCGTGTGTCTGTGTTTACTGCTCAGGTGTGGTGGCGGGTGCGGGTTTTTGTCTGGATTCGGGCTTCGTTTTCGCAAGCAAGGTGATTTTGGGTTCGTCCCAGGTTCCTTGTACGAGATACGTCGCACTGGCGATTTCGTCGAGCGGCTTTTTCAACATGCCTTGTGCCAGGACGCCGGCCAGCGCACCGACGGGCCCTGCCGCGACCGCGCCGACCACCGGCAAGCTGCCACCGACACGCGGACGGACTTCCATCCGCTGGTCGTAATCATGCGCCCGCAAACCCGCGCGACCGCTCACGCGAATTTCCGCAGAGGGACTCTGGATACTCAGGTCATCGGTGAACGCGTCGCCATCCTTCAACTGGAATCCAGCCTTGATCGAATCGAACGCCATGCCCTTCTCGAAGAAATCACGGAAGTCGAGGGTCAGCCGGCGCGGAATGGCAGCGAAGTTGATCAACCCGAACAATCGACCGGCACCGGGGTTCACGTCGAGAATCCGGCCGGGGCCCACTTCACCGGTCAGCGCGCCATCCAGTCGATCCAGCCGGAACTGTGCCGGCGAACCCGCCCAATCGCCACTGAGGCGCGCCACGGTTTGTCCACCGTCAACCAATCCCGAATAGCCGAGCGTTGACAGCATCTTGCCGAGATCCTCGCTGCTGAACGTGATGTCGAGACCGGCACGCTCACCTTCCGGCATCAGCCGCCACCAGCCATTGCCGCGCACGGTGAGCACCGGACTTCGCGTATCAAACTGATCGATCCGCATACCCAGATCGTCAGGTCGGGTTTCGATACGGGCTTCGCCGAACTGTGAATCACCCAGTTTCAGATCGCGCACCCACAAGTGCAGCGGCGGCAAACGTTTTGGATCGAGTGTGCTGGCAGGTCCGGCCGGACCACCGCCGGTTGGGGTGGCATCAGGCCAATGCAGTCGATCAAACCGAGCCGTCAACCCTCGTCGATCACGCTCCTGGTTCGGCAACAGGAAATTGCCTTCGATCTGCGGGCCGGAAAAATCGAGTCGCAGGCTTTCGTCTTCGTAACCCACCTTCAACTGGGTATCGGCAAAGGCACGGCCGAGCATGTTCATCTCGGCAGCGTGCAGGTCGATCCGGACGGGCATCGGTTGCGCAGCCGGCTCGCTCTGTGTGCCTTCCCCATCACCCAGGGTGCCGAGCAACGCAGTCCAGCCCCCCAGATCCACGGACGGCACATCGCCGGACACGACCAAGCCGTGTTGCGGCAGGGACTGCGGCAAGGCGCTGCCCAGCACGACGACGCCGCCAAACGGCGTGGTGTCGTCGGGCAGCCGCGCGTTCAGTTGCATCAACTTGCCCAATTGGAGGTCCAGTGCGGCACCTTTGGTTGGCAACCCGAGCGAAAGATTCATGGGTAACGCTGTTTCCGTGTCCTTGCTCAGCGGTGCCGGCAACGCCAAGGTGATGCCACGCAGATCGCTGGTGATCCGAAGCGTCCGCTTCGAAGGCTGATCTCCGATCGGCTTGGCCACGTTGAGGTTCAGATCCCACTCGGCCTTGCCCTGCACGTATGGCCAGAGCCTGTTCAACTCGGCAAACCCTGCCAAGGCAGACGCCATCGGGAATGTACCCTGCAGATTGGCCTCAGCCTGGTTCAACACGGGATCGGCAACAAAGCTGCCCGTTGCAATACTCAACTGCGCCAGATCTTCGCCGAGCAGGACATGTAATGCATCGGCACTGAATCCGGATTCGGAAAACCGGATGTTCCCGAACGCCTGGCCAAAACTGAGCTGCCACTTGTCGTCGACCAGATCGGCCTGGCGCAAGCGGATCCGACCATCGACCGTGGGCACCCCCAGATCTGGGCGCAAGGGAAACGCCATGGCCAGTTCGATTTCGCCGACCCCTCCGACATGCAGTCCGGCCAACTGCTCGCCGAAACGAACCGAAAGCGGGCTTTGCCGGATCAATGCGAGCAGGGCCTCGCCCTGACCCACCGCAGGAGTGTCCAGCGTGAGGATCGGGTCCTTCATGTCGGCAATGGCGCCGACGCCATTAAATACGCGGGTACCGAGTACATCCGCTTCGATGATGTCGACATGCATGCTCTTGTTCACGAATCGGGCCGTGGCCTTTTTGAGCAAGCCATCCGGCCAGCCCTCGGCATAATGCAGGTCGACATCGGACAGGTAGGCGATCGCTTCGAATCGGCCTTCCTGCCCCGAAAACGGCCAATTTGCCGGGTAGCCACGCAGCAGCGCGTGCCCGCCATCGATGACCCCACGCTTCAGACCCTCGTTGAGCCATTGCACGGTTTTTGGTGACGTCGTGTTGAGCGGCCAGAAGTCCTTGGCAGCCAGGATGTCACTGCGGAATACCTCAATGCCCAGATCAAGCAGGGGCGGCGCGCCCGCTCGCAATTCGCTGGCGACAAACCCGGCCAGTGCAAAACCTTCGCCCTTGAGTCGAAGTGGCCACGCCTCGATCCGCACCATCTCGTCATCGCGGATCAATGCCACGCGCAATGCTTCAATCGTCACCGGAACGCGGCGGCCGAACACATGCGGAAAATCCATGGCACTCGCAGTATTCGAATCGAGAGTGAAGAAAACAGCGCCCTGGTCGCCGTGGATCGTGCCCGCCAAACCGGACAGTGCCGGTGAACTTCGTGTCGAGAGCATGCCCAGGTCGGCGGCGCGGGCGTTGATCGACAGCAGGCGATCGCCTTCAAGCGACATCGACAGGTGCTTCAGGGATCCGCGGGGATCGGCTTCAAAGAGCCATCCTGCCAGTCGCGACGAAATCGGTTCGAGCACGGTCGCGAATCGCGCAAAGCGACCCAATTCGACACGATCGGCGCGCAATTCCGTACGGCCGTCCTGGCGTGCCAGATTGATGCGTGTGCTTGGCCCCTGTTCAAGAGACTCGCCTTCCAGCAGGAACAAACGTTCGCCATCCCGATCGGACTCGAATTGAACCGATCCTTCCGACACAGCCAGGCTGAATCGAGGTTCCACTTCGAGGTCTGGTCGCATCTGCACGGGCCTTTCCCCGGCCAGCACCAGCTCCTTCATTTGCCATTCCAGCCGCGCCTGCTGCACCTTGCCTTCGCGCAACCCCATCCAGACCGACAGATTGCCCTCGCCCTGACGGATCCTGAGCCCCGCCAGATTGAGTCCCGCCGTCCAGGCCGCCGGGTCAAACCGTCGTGCTTCGATGTAACAGTCCACACGCTGCCAACTCTTGCGCCCCTCGCAGCGGAACACCACCGGAGCGATCGCTTCGTTCATCGTCAACCGGCCCCGGATCACACTCTTCGGCGTACCGGGCAGAAGATCGATATCGATCTCCTTCAGCGCCAGCGAATGTCCGTGCAGATCATCCCGGATATTCATGGTCGAGCGCACGATCCGCACGCTGCCAAGTTGGTCCAATTCACCGAAATCCCGAGCGCGCTGGGTGTTCTCGTCGCGCCATTGCAGCAGTTGCCAGCGACCTGCCGCGTCGCGGTGGAGATCAATCGACACACCGACGATACTCAACTCCATCCAGCTGACGCCACGCTTGAAGGGTGCGTAGAAATCGATCTTCAATTCAGCCATCGGAATCGACAGGCCTTGCTCGGCACTGGCCGCACCGGAAGTCGCCGACGCGGGGCCACCAATACGAAGATTATCGATGACGAACAGCGGACCGTTGGGCTGCCACACGCCGCCCAGTCGCCCGAACTTCACGTCTCGATTCAGCCGCTCGGCGAGATAGGACTCGACGCGCTCCGGATGATCCAGCACCCACGGAAACGCCAAACCGGCGAGCCCCATGAACGCAGCGGCGGCGATCAGCAAGCTGGCCAGCGTGCCATAGACCATGAAGCGTAGACGACGGACACGCAAACGCTTCACGGCAGGCCACCCCAGGCGTGGTGCCGGATACCCTCAGTGCCGCGCATGGAGTCTGCCGCCATCACAACAGAACGACGTCATACTGCTCTTGCGAGTATTGATCCTCCGGCTGGAATCGGATGGTCTTCCGAATGAACTCTTCCAGCTCGGCGACCGCCGCCGATTCCTCATCCACGATACGCGACACCACTTTCGGCGCCGCGAGCACCAGCAATTTTTCGCAGTCGAATTGACGGACGGCGCGCGTGATCTCGCGAAAGATCTCGTAGCACACCGTTTCGGCGGTTTTCAGGGAGCCCCGGCCAATACAGGTCGGACAGGGCTCGCACAGCAGTCGCTCAAGGCTTTCAGTCGTTCGCTTGCGTGTCATTTCGACCAGACCAAGCGGCGACATGTCGTACACCGTGGTCTTGGCGTGATCGCGCGACAAGGACTTTTCAAGCTGGCGAAGAACTTGGCGCTTGTGTTCTTCGTCGACCATATCGATGAAATCGATGATGATGATGCCACCGAGATTTCGCACACGCAGTTGCCGTGCCACCGCCTGCGCCGCTTCCAGGTTGGTCCGGTAGACCGTTTCTTCCAGGTTGCGCGTACCGAGGAAACCACCGGTATTCACATCCACCGTGGTCATCGCCTCGGTCTGGTCCACGATCAGGTAGCCACCCGACTTCAGAGGCACTTCCTTTTTCAGGGCGCGCTGGATTTCGTCTTCGACACCATACAGGTCGAAGATCGGTCGTTCGCCCGGATAGTGCTCGATGCGGTCGACCATTTTGGGCATGAACTGGTTGACGAACTTGAGCGTTCGCTCAAACGTTTCGCGGGAATCGATGCGCACCTTTTTCGATGTTCGCGCGCATCAGGTCGCGTACGGAACGGAGCGGCAACGACAAGTCTTCATACACACAATCGCCGACGCGTGCGTTCGTGAATCGTGCATTGACCGCTCGCCAGACGCGCTTGAGGTAACTGATGTCGTCACCCAGCGACTCGGCGGGCAATCCTTCCGCGTTCGTGCGGACGATGTAACCGTGCTCGCGTTCGGCCTCGATCTGAAGGATCGCATCGCGCAGCCGCGTCCGCTCGGCCTCGTCTTCGATACGCGCCGAGACGCCGATCGTGCGGCTGGTCGCCAGCAAGACCAGATATCGTGACGGCAAGGACAGGTGCGAAGTCAGCCGTGCACCTTTGCTGCCGATCGGGTCCTTGATGACCTGCACGATGATTTCCTGGCCCTCGTGCACCAGTTCATTGATCGGGGCACGACACTTGGCGGCGCATCCGGGTTGTCCAGTTCGGCATCGGGTTTGCGCAGGATGTCGGAAGCGTGCAGAAACGCGGCGCGTTCCTGCCCGATCTCGACAAACGCGGCCTGCATGCCAGGCATCACACGCTGGACGCGCCCCTTATAGATATTGCCGAAATAGCCACGCTTGGAGGTGCGTTCTACGTACACCTCCTGCAACATGCCGTTTTCGATCAGTGCCACGCGGGTTTCGCGCGGGGTCACGTTGATCAGGATTTCTTCGCTCACAGGTTGTCATTCCAAGTCATACCGAACTTATAGCCCGACCCGGCTGAATCGCGCCAGAGGTATTCACATCTTTGTGCGCACGTCCTGTGCGCACGTCCTGTGCGCACAAAGAGGAGCGAGTCCGGTACACGCCCGGATTCGCTCCCGGGCCAGACACCGCGACTCATTGCGGACAGAGAAAGCCAGCCGATAAGCTCGCACCCTTCAGCTTCAAACTTCGTTATGTCTGCCACACGACTTTTTGCCCTGCCCTCACCGTTCGCCATGCACCGTGGCGGATCACTGCATGCTGCCCATCTTGCCTACGAAACCTGGGGCAATCTGAACGCACGCGCCGACAATGCCCTGCTGATCCTGACGGGCCTGTCCCCCAGCGCACACGCGGCTTCCAGCCCCGAGGACCCGTCGCCGGGCTGGTGGGAGGCCATGATCGGCCCCGGCAAGGCGATCGACAGCAATCGCTACTTCATCATCTGCGTCAATTCGCTGGGTAGTTGCAAGGGGTCGACCGGTGCCGCGTCGATCAATCCGGGGACTGGCAAGCCCTATCAGCTCGACTACCCGGAATTGTGCCTCGAAGACATTGCGGTGTCGGCGCATGAACTGGTCCGCCATTTGGGCATCAGCCGGCTGCGGGCCCTGGTCGGGCCATCGATGGGCGGCATGAGCAGTCTGGCGTTTGCCGTGCTGTATCCGGGCATGGCACCCAATCTGGTGCTGATTTCGACCGCGCCCCATTCACTGCCGTTCGCCACGGCGATCCGCTCCTTGCAGCGCGAGTGCATCCGGCGCGACCCGCGCTGGCTGGACGGGCGCTACGCTGCCGACGCTTGGCCGGAACAAGGCTTCCGGCTGGCGCGCAAGCTGGGCATGGTCACGTACCGCTCGGCGCACGAATGGCGAGGCCGTTTCGGCCGCAAGCGGGTCAGCGAACCGGCTCGAGGGGCTTTCGAACGCGAGTTCGAGGTCGAAGCGTATCTGGACGCCCACGCCGACCGGTTCGTCGGCAGCTTTGACCCGAACTGTTACCTCTACCTGTCACGTGCCATGGACTGGTTCGACCTGGCCGACCATGGTGGTGACGTCGACAACGCACTGGGGCAGATGCAGGTCAAACGTGCGCTGGTGATTGGTGTGCCCAGCGACATCCTGTTCCCGATCGAGCAGCAGCGCGAAATCGCCGAAGGTTTGCGCAGTGCCGGCGCGGTCGTCGATTTCTTCGCGCTGCCCAGTATCCAGGGGCACGACTCGTTCCTTGTCGATTTTGAACGATTTGCGCCACCTGTCGCCGATTTCCTGGGCTGTTTGTAAGATGGACGTACTGTCAGGATCCTAACCATGAGCATCGAACATTTCCCCGGTCGCGAACGTTTTGTCTCGTTGATCGACCAAGCGGTCGCCAACCCGTGTCCGCAGTCGGTCACAAAGGCCCTTCGCAACGCGCTGTGCGCGATGATCCAGGACCGGGACATCGAATTGCCGACCGAAGTATTCGACTGCTGCGGCGAACATTACGCCCGTCGTGAGCTCTACCGCAGCAAAGATCACGATTATGCGGTGATCGCCATGACCTGGGGCCCCGGCCAAGGCACGCTGATCCATGACCATGCTGGCCTCTGGTGCGTCGAAGGCGTCTGGCGCGGCGCGTTGGAAATCACCCAGTACGAACCCCGTGAGCGCGATGGCGAGCGGGTACGGTTCGAGAACTGCGGCACCATCGTCGCGGGCCGCGGATCAGCCGGCAGCCTCATCCCGCCGCATGAGTACCACACCATTCGCAATGCGTCCGACAAGGATCTGGCTGTGTCCGTGCATATTTATGCCAAGCCGATGACTTGCTGCTCGATGTTCAATCCGGGTGCGGATGGCTGGCACGAGCGCAGCGAGCGGATCCTGTCGCTGGATTGATTGCCCTGGGGGCGGCTCCTTGTGCTTCGCTTTGCGGGTGTCAAGGGCAAGTGTTTGCCTAATGCTTCGCTGTGCGAAGCACAAGGGCGAAGTGTTTGCCTAACCCCTCCCAACCCTCCCCGAACATCGGGGAGGGCTTGCACGAATTGGACAACGTCGCATCGCGGCTGAAGCCGCTCCCACCGCACAGGGGAACCGCGAAGCGATTTCGAAGCGCGAGTCCTGCCCGTTGCGGTGACTCTCAAGCTACTTGTCGCTTTTTCGGTTACGGCCCCTCCGCTCGTCACCCGCGCGCACGGCCCCTCCAACCGTCATCCCCGCGCCAAGCGGGGATCCACTCGTTGCGACCAGGTTTGGGTAGTGGCACTGGAGTGGTTTCCGCTTTCGCGGGAATGACGGACTTTTGGTGTGTGGCACGAACGTTCAGAAGCCCGGTTTCGCCGGCCCCTCCGCTCGTCATCCTCGCGCATCGGCGGTTCGGAGAGGGCTGGGAGGGGTTCAGGCAAACACTTTGGTTTCGCGATTTTGGCGTTGCCATAGACCAAAAACCCCGCCGCGGCGGGGTTTTACACCTGAAAAACAAAACCCCGCCGAGGCGGGGCGTACACCTGAAAAACAAAACCCCGCCGAGGCGGGGTTCTGCACTACTTAGGACTGTCGGTCACTTAAGGACCGCAACGCCCGAGGCCTGCAGGCCTTTCGGACCCGTCGTCACGTCGAAGGACACTTTCTGACCTTCTTGGAGCGAGCGGAAACCCTTCGCAGTAATAGCGGAGAAGTGCACAAACACATCTTCGCCGCCGTCATCAGGGGCGATGAAACCAAAGCCCTTGGCATCGTTGAACCATTTAACCGTACCGGTACGCATTTAACTTTAAACCTCTTGAGAACACGAATATCCGTGCACACCGCACGGGAGATCCTGTTCGGGCGATCCGGGGCTGCACGGGCCAAGTATGCGCCTATTCAGACAAAAAGCAAGCACAATTCGCAGGTTGAGTGCAATTGCTCGGGTAATTCGGCAGATTCCGGGCTATTTCTGCTTCCAGGTGCCGTCGGCGGCCTGGAAATACCAACCTTTCCGCGCCTGACTGATCCACTGTTCGGCAAAGGTGGTGCGAATTTCGGGCTCCCACTCGGGATGTTCATTGGCCACGGCAATTTCGCGATACACGGCATCGCGATCGCGATTGTCCTCAGCCACCCACTGCTTGAGCCCGCTGCGCTCGGACAGGGGCACTTTCGCGAGGTCACGCACTTCGATCGTGCCGTCCCGCTTGAATCCCAATGCACCCGAATCAAAGTGTGCTGCAAGCTTGTCCTGGAATCGGGTGGCCATTCTCGACTGGATGGTCTTGATGGCGGGTGATTGGATGGTCACGTCGGCCGCGGCATACGCCTGCGTCACCAACGCCAGTCGCCAGTTCATGGCTTGCGGTGCCGTGCCTTGCGGCTGTTCACCGATCACTTCATCGACGAACTCCTTGGCGGCGTCCTCGATCTCGGCTTCCGGGAAGTAGACGTTCACGGTGACACAAGCCGCCAACATCAGCGCCATCAGTGCCATTCCTGCCCAACGAACAATTGCCATGTCCTGCTCCTAGTCAATGATGGGACCGCTGCCACTTGCCGCCGCCTTGAGTCGTCGAACCATCACCGGCCAATCAACCTTGCGCTGGTAACCGTTGACGGTCAGTCGTGGAATGCCGCTGCCCTTCACGATGGTATACCCGCGCCCGTCTGAATCGACGCCGTCCATCGCGCAAACGTCTTCCTTCAGTCGGCAGGCAATTCCGAGATCGGCATAACCGAAAGAGTCCACCAGACCGACCAAAGCGTTGTTCAGACCCGCCCCGCCAATGCGTGACAGCCCCTCGACGGCACGCCGGCTGATGCGCTGCTTGACGCCCGCCTTTCGTTCACTCTGCAGACGGGCGTCGAAGGCGATGGGCGACCAGTCGAGCAGACGCAGGCCGTTGATGTATCCATCCATGCGCCCCTGGATTTCACCGAAAGACATGGCTGCCGTGACCTGGCTCAAGTCCAGGTCGTTCATGCGCACATCCGCGGCCAACGCTGGCGAGTCCCCCAGCAGTCGCTCAGTGGCAAGATTCTTGATGCCGATTTCGCCATCGAACGCGCGCACGAGGATCTCGCCGGGCAGATCGATCTGACCATCATGCAAGTCGAAATTGGCCAGATTGGCACTGATCTGCCCGCCAAAAGCCGGCCAGCCGAACCGTTCGCTCAAAGCCGCGAAATCGAGCTGGTCAATCGCCAGACTGCCTTGCCAACGACCCGACACACGCGTCAGACCGGACAACCCCAAGGTGCCACCCAGCAGCGCCACTCGCGTTTCGCCGAGTTGGGCGAGCCGCTGCGGCTGCCATTGCCAATCGAATTGCCCGGCCGAGACCGGCAAACCAAACATCTTGAGGGATTCCCAATGGAGCTTGCTGGCCGGTGCCGTGTCGCCCAGATGGGCTGCAAGGGTCAATCCACTGACCTCGACACGACCCTGCGGATCCGTCACCGACAAATCCGACAGCGCCGCTTCGCCCAGTTGCCAGCCACCCGGCAACCACGTTCCGGACAGTTTGGCCGCCCCATCGAGCAACAAACCCGGATAACCTGCGCTCGACAGAATCGGGTCAATCCAGGGCTGCGCCTCCGGCCACGACAATTCAAGCCGTTCGAGTTCGATACGAACCGGCTCGCCGTCCGGATCAAACTGCGCGGCGGCAATCAAGGCCAGGTGTTTGCCTTCATCAATCGCCAATCGATCCAGAATCAGCGCTGGCCCGGAAAGATCCACGGTCGCGGCAATATTCAGCTGGCGGACCGATCTGTCGATACAACGGCCCGACGAGCAACTCCCCGCGGGCCAGAGTCGCATCCACGCCGAAGGTTCCAGAGGGCACCTGGTACAGAATTGTCCCACCCGCGTCGATGCCGGCTCCGGCGATTTGTCCGTCGTCCTGATCGAAAGACAGCGCCCTCGCTTTCCATTCGCCCTGCCAATCCGGCTCGGCGATCAATAACTCAAGATCCAGTTGCCCTTCCAGAGCGGCCAAGCCGGCCCAGCTTTGATTGGCGCGGGGTTTCAACCAGGCCAAGGGCACGCCGACAGCATGGATCGCCAGACCGGCTTCCGGCAAACCGAGCCGGAGTTCGCCGTCCGGCCAGGTCAGGCTTACGGTCTGTTCAGGCCATTGCGCCGACAACTCGAACCGGGGCCAGGATTTCCCTTTCACGGTGCCACTGCAGCGCGGACCTTCCGTGACGCCGCAAACAACCTTGATGGATCGCCCATCCAGGGCAAGATCTTCATACCGCAGGCGTTCAATATCGATCTGGTGGGCGTTTCTGTCGATTTGCCAGCGAATTCCGTCCAAGCGGGCGCCGCTGACCGAAATCCGTTCGGCCGAAATCACGGCACTGTGCGCAGGGCACGAAACGAAACAAAGAATCGAGAGCAAAAGGGAACGCATTTGCTAATCTTGCCAGCGAATGACCACCGTCCACATGAACCGATCCATCCTGCTCGTTGAAGACGACCTGATTACCCGCGAAGTGTTGTCCACACAATTGCGTGCATTGGGCTGGGAACCCGTTGTTGCAGCCAACCTTGGCGATGCCTCCAGATGCCTCGCCGGCCCGGATCGTTTCCTCGCAGCATTGATCGATCTGGAGTTGCCGGACGGCAGCGGCCTCGATTTGCCGGCGCGACATGCGGCACAAATCGGCCATATGGTCGCCAGCAGTGCCGAATGGACACCCCGGAAACGCGACCAGGCGCTACGCGCCGGATTCTCGGCGACGATGGCAAAACCGTGTTCGCGGGAAGATCTGGAACAAGCGCTAGGCCGACCCGAGCAACAACCGAACCAGGATCCCGACGAACCCGGCCTCGACAGCGCGGCGCCGATTTTCGACGACGTCGCGGCCGAACGGGCTCTTGGCAACACCGCGGCCGTGGAAGCCCTGCGCGCACTCCTGGTCGACGAACTGCCTGTTTACCGGGATCGGCTGCGCATGCACCTGGCCGAAGCCGACCAAGTGGCGCTGAGTGCCCTGCTCCATCGATTGTTGTCGGCTGCAGGCTTTACCGGGGCAGCGGCTTTGCACGAGGCCGTGCTCGCGGTGCAGGCTCAGGCCAGCCCATCACGGGTTGGCCGGGTCCTGACCGAGATCGATCGCTGCCTGCTGACGTTGCCGCGGGCGCGCACGCGCAGTCGTTAACCCAACGCTACTGGACCCACGCGCGCAACATGCGTCCGCCGAGCCGGAACCTCAGAATGCCGCGCATCAAGTCACGTAACGCCTTGCTGGCGAGCCTGGCGTCCGGCTCGCCGGTCGACAAGGCCAGCAGCGCGGCACCATCGATTGTCGGCCAATCGAGACCGCGCCGTGTAGCGACAACACCTTGCTCCGGATCGACTTGGTAGGACACGTCAGGCAATACCGGGTCGCCGTCGATCGTCTGTTCCCAGACCAGCCCGTACCCAATTTCTTCCAGCAGCGCACATTCGAACAAACGAAGGCTCGTCGCGTAGTCAGCCGCTGTCGATTGGGGCCTTGCCGACCACTCGGCGAGCATCTGAACGTATCGATCGAACAGGTCGGGATGCGGATCGTGTTCCGGCAACAAGCGCAGCAGCAACTCGTTGAGGTAAAGCGCTGATCGCAAGCCCATTGGCCCGGCCAGCGGAAACTGTCGTTGGGTATCATGGCTGCGGAGACTCAGCACGGACCCCGTGCCTGCCAACTCCAGAAGATTCAGCGCCAGGGGACCGAGTTCGGCAAAACGGCGCGCCTTGCCGGCGGCGCGCACCCCACGTGCTACCGCGCTGAAGCGCCCTTGTTCGCGCAACCACAGGTCAAGCAGCACGCTGGTTTCGCGGTAGGGCCGCACATGCAGCGTCACCGCCAGAGCGTGCTGCGGGCGCTGCATCAGCCCTCGTCGACACCCAGCGAGCGCAAGGCGCGCTCGTCGTCACTCCAGTTTTCGCGAACGCGAACCCAGGTTTCCAGGTGCACCTTGCAATCGAGGAATTTCTCGAGACTCATACGTGCCTGCGTGCCGATCTGCTTGAGTTGTTCACCGCCGCGACCAATGACAATCGCTTTCTGGCCGTCACGTTCGACCCAGATGACGGCCGCAATCGCACCAGATTGCCTTCGCGCTCGAAGGCCTCGATTTCCACGGTCGTCGAAAACGGCAACTCGTCGCGCAACAGCCGAACAACCTGCTCGCGCACCCGTTCGGCCGCCAGGAAACGTTCGCTGCGATCGGTCAGGTCATCTTCTTCGAACACGAATTCACCCGGATTCGCGAGCTTGACCAACTCGCCAATCACGCGGGCTCCGGTTCGTTCCTTCAGTGCCGAGTAAGGCACGATCGACTTCGGCGAAAAGTCCTTCGACAACTGCTCAAGCCGCGGGAAAAGAGTCGATTTGTCGGGAATCCGGTCGATCTTGTTCAGCACGATCACCAATGGCTTGCCGGCATCGCGGATCAGCCCTGCCACCAATTCGTCTTCGGCAGTGAAGCGGGTCGCATCGATCACCCAGACCAGAATGTCGGCCTCTTCCAGAGCAGCGCGTGCAGCGCGGTTCAATGACCGATTCAAGGCCCGGGTCGCCGACTGGTGAATCCCTGGCGTGTCGATGACTGCGAGTTGCGTCATACCTTCCGTGAGCACGCCCAGAATCTGGTGGCGCGTCGTTTGAGGCTTGCCCGCGGTGATGCTGAGCTTCGTGCCGAGCAACCGATTCAACAATGTCGATTTGCCGACATTGGGCCGGCCCAACACTGCCACTCGGGCAAATTTCCTGACGTCGTTCATTTTCTGGATTCCAGTTCCGCCAGCACCGATTCGGCGGCACGGGTTTCTGCGAGTTTTCGACTGTGCCCGGAGGCCTGTTTGGTGAGCGACAGGCCCGCCACTTCACAACTGACGACAAATGTCTTGGCGTGCTCGGGACCGTCGGCGCTGACCAATTGGTAAGCAGGCAGATCAAGACCTCGGCCCTGAACCCACTCCTGCAAACGGGTTTTGCCATCCTTGCCGTGCCATTTTGGATCAAGCGCAAGGACCCGCGGCGCAAACCAGTTGCGCACGAGTGCCAATGCCGGCTCCATGCCGTCCTGAACATATGTGGCGGCAGCCAGCGCTTCGACCGCATCGGCGAGGATGGAATCGCGACGATGACCGCCGCTCTTCATTTCGCCGGGCCCGAGAATCAGCTGTTCGCCCAGATTCAACTCGCGCGCGAGCTCCGCGAGTGCGCTTTCACGCACCAGCGCAGCACGCATGCGTGTCAGCGTTCCTTCGTCGACCTGCGGAAACTGACGATACAACTCGTCCGCTACGACAAAGTTGACCAGCGCATCACCGAGAAACTCCAGGCGCTCGTTGTTGCGCGAGCCAGCACTGCGATGTGTCAGTGCCTGCCGGGCGACCTGCGGATCCATCAGTCCGTTGCAGCCAGGCGACCGCCGACTTCGACCTGCTTTTCAAAGCTGGCTATGTAGTCGAGGTTGTACAGCAACTTGTCGCGCCTTTCGTATTTGACCTTGATCGTCATCGACAAGCCCTTGCGCTTGATATCGAATGCGCTCTTGGGGACCGACTTTCGGTCGACATAGTTGATGTACATCTTTTTCTCGAGTTCGGACCAGACCTGCGTAACAGGCCAATTCACCGCTGCCGGTTCGTTCGCCACACCCTTCATCGCCTTCACGACGTTGTAATACTCGATGTAAGCCGGGCCGATACGCATGCCGATATAGGCAAAAAAACCTGCCACCGCGAGCACGATGATAAAACCGAAAAAACTCAAACCACGGATACGCGCAACAGATTTCATGATTCGCCTCCTTTGATGATCGTGCCGATCCGATCGAACTCAATGCCGCCGTTCTGGGTGTCCCAGTTCATCCAGACAAAGAACGCACGACCGACCAGATTTTCTTCCGGAACCATACCCCAAAACCGGCTGTCGTCACTATGGTCCCGGTTGTCACCCATCACAAAATATTGATTCGCGCCGACCGTGAACGGACCGGCGTTCATCGTCGACCAGTTCTCCGGGTTCACCAGAATGTCGTGTTCGATGCCCGGCAGCAGTTCCGAGCGCTGCTGCGCGCCGGTCATGTTGGCACCGGACCCAACCCCGACGTAGGACTCCGGCGCCACCTAGGCAACCGGTTCGCCATTGATGTAGACCGTCTTTTCACGGTACTCGACGGTGTCACCGGGCAGTCCGATGACGCGTTTGATGTAGTCCTCGCCACGTTTCGGGTCTTCCCGACCACGACCTGGATACTTGAACACCACCACGTCACCGCGCTTCGGCTTGCCGACTTCGATCACTTTGGCATTCAGTACCGGCAAGCGCACGCCATAGGAAAACTTGTTGACCAGGATAAAATCGCCGATCAAAAGGGTCGGCATCATCGAACTGGATGGAATCCGGAACGGTTCGGCAATGAACGAACGCAAGAACAAGACGACAAAGATCACCGGGAAGAAGGAACGGCAGTATTCGACCAGAGTCGGTTCCTGCGCGAACTCACCCAATCGACGCCGACGCTTCTCGAAGAACAGCTTGTCGATGCCCCAGACGATGCCGGTGAAGGCCGCCAGCAACACCATCAGCATCGCGAAGTCGAAACGAATCAAACCTGAATCCACGGTATCAGCCCTTTACTTGTTGTCGACCTGGAGCACGGCAAGGAAGGCTTCCTGCGGAATTTCCACACGGCCCACCTGCTTCATGCGCTTCTTGCCTTCCTTCTGTTTCTCGAGCAGCTTGCGTTTGCGCGAGACGTCGCCGCCATAACATTTGGCGAGCACGTTCTTGCGCATGGCCTTTACCGTCGATCGGGCGATGATCTGCGAGCCGATCGCCGCCTGGATGGCCACGTCGAACATCTGTCTCGGGATCAGTTCACGCATTCGCTCGCACAGGTCACGACCGCGGCGATCGGACTGCGACCGGTGCGTGATCGTCGACAGGGCATCGACCTTGTCACCGTTGATCAGCACGTCGAGACGCACGAAGTTGCCGGCGTCAAAGCGGACGAAGTGGTAATCGAGCGAGGCATAACCGCGGCTCACCGACTTCAGGCGATCAAAGAAGTCGAGCACCACTTCAGCGAGCGGCATTTCATAAACGATCTGGACCTGGCTGCCCATGTACGTGATCGACTGCTGGCGACCGCGTTTTTCCTCGCACAGCGTGATGACGTTGCCGACATAGTCGGGCGGCGTCAGGATGCTCGCGCTGATGATGGGTTCGCGCACCTCGTCGATCAGGTTGACAGGCGGCAATTTCGCCGGGTTGTCGAGATCGAGCACGGTGCCGTCGGTCTTGAGAATCTGATAGACCACGGTCGGCGCCGTGGTGATCATGTCGAGATCGTATTCCCGCTCCAGACGCTCCTGCACGATTTCCATGTGCAGCATGCCGAGGAAGCCGCAGCGGAACCCGAACCCAAGCGCTTCCGAGCTTTCCGGCTCGAAATTCAGAGCCGAGTCGTTCAGCTTCAGCTTTTCGAGCGCCTCGCGCAGGGCCGGATAGTCTTCGGCGTTGGTCGGGAACAAGCCGGCAAAGACGCGCGGCTGCACCTTCTGGAATCCGGGCAGCGCTTCCGGTGCAGGATCAGCGGCGAGTGTCAGCGTGTCGCCGACCGGCGCACCATGAACTTCCTTGATCGACGCACAGACGAAGCCGACTTCGCCGGCCGACAACGAACTCTTGAGCTTGCGCTTCGGCGTAAAGATGCCGACCTGGTCGACTTCGTGGGTGCGCCCGGTCGACATCACCAGGATCTTGTCTTTCGGCTTGATTTCGCCGGTGACCACGCGCACGAGCGACACGACGCCGAGGTAATTGTCGAACCAGGAATCGATGATCAGCGCCTGCATCTGCGGGTATTTGCCCACTTGCGGCGGCGGAATCTGCTCGACGATCGCTTCGAGCACGTCGCGGACGTTGAGTCCGGTCTTCGCGCTCACTTCCAGCGCGTGTTCGGCATCAATGCCGATGACATCGCGGATTTCCTGCTTGACGCGCGCCGGGTCAGCGGTGGGCAAGTCGATCTTGTTGAGCACCGGCACCACTTCGAGGCCTTGCTCGACCGCCGTGTAACAATTCGCAACTGACTGTGCCTCGACGCCCTGCGCCGCATCGACCACGAGTAATGCACCTTCGCAGGCCGCCAGCGAGCGCGATACTTCGTAAGAGAAGTCGACGTGGCCCGGCGTATCGATGAAGTTCAGCTGATAGGTCTGGCCGTCCTTCGATTTGTAGGGCAACGAGACACTCTGCGCCTTGATGGTGATGCCGCGCTCGCGCTCGATTGGATTCGAATCGAGTACCTGCGCCTCCATCTCACGTTCTTCGAGCCCGCCACAAATCTGGATGAAACGATCGGCGAGCGTGGATTTGCCGTGGTCGACGTGCGCGATGATGGAAAAATTGCGGATGAGCTTCATGAAAAAGCCATCACGCCGGACGGACCGACGTGATGAGGTACCTCGTTGGTAAAGAGGTGGATTATGACATGGAACCATTTATTGGCTGTTGAGTACCGCCATCCTGGCGTTTCCCAACGACGCGAGTCCGGCTCCACGCCCGGACTCGCGCTCTAACATGCTGTTTTTCAACAATACGTTGCTTGCCCATCGAGAAACGCCATCCCGGCGCTTCTCGATCACCCCCGTGATTGATTCAACTGGGCGCGCCGGGAATCGTCACTCCTCGCCGTCGTTTTCCGGCGTAAACGTGATGAACGCGTTGGTTTGACCTCGCCGGATCAGCAGCATCACCGGCGAACCAGGCTTGGTAGCGCCTGCAACCCGGGCAAATGCAGCGACCGAATCGACATTCTGACGATTGATCATCAGGATCACGTCGTTGGGCCGCAGACCAGCGCGGCGGGCAGCGGTGCCGGTCACTTCCTTGACCAACACGCCCTGTGCGTCGTCCAACCCCAGTGCCTCCCGCTCTGCGGCGTTCAGATCGCCGATCACCAAACCCAGGCGTTTCTGGCGCGTGTCCCCCGGCGTCGCCGGTTCGCCCGATCCGTCGGTCCCCGCAGTCGTCAGGCTGCCCGGCAGCTCGGCAATCGTGACCGGCACGCTGACCTGTTTACCGTCGCGGAAGACACCCAGGCTGACACGGGTGCCGGGCATCGTTGCGCCCACCAGCGGTGGCAGGTCGCCTGAATCCTCGATCGCACTGCCGTTGAACGTCAGGATGACGTCACCGACCCGCAACCCGGCCTTGGCGCCCGGGGTGTCTGGATTGACCTGCACGACCAGAGCCCCCGCCACGCGCGACAAGCCGAGCGCCTCGGCGTCTTCGGAAGTCACACCTTGCAGGTTCACGCCAATGT
Organism: Ahniella sp.; assembly: GCA_016712105.1. Lineage (GTDB taxonomy): Bacteria > Pseudomonadota > Gammaproteobacteria > Xanthomonadales > Ahniellaceae > Ahniella. The sequence goes on along the minus strand of JADJRU010000027.1, from coordinate 8,908 downwards.
AGCCGCGCGACACTTTGCCCTTGGCTTTCAACTGGCCGACCACTTGATTGGCGTAGTTGATCGGAATCGCGAAAGAAATGCCGACCGACCCGCCGGTTTGCGAAAAGATCTGCGAATTGATGCCGATCACCTGACCGTCCAGGTTGAACAGGGGTCCACCGGAGTTGCCGCGATTGATCGACAAGTCGTTCTGGATGAACGGCACGTATCGCTGATCCGGATTCAGATTGCGGCCGACGGCCGACACCACGCCGGCAGTCACCGTGTAACTGAGCCCGAAGGGCGAACCGATCGCGACCGCCCATTGCCCTGCCTTGACCCGATCGGAATCACCGAGTGTCACGGCCGGCAGACCTTTTGCTTCGATCTTCAACAGAGCGACATCACTTTGCTGATCGGTGCCAATGATCTTCGCCTTGAATTCGCGGCGATCCTTCAGCGTGACACGCACTTCATCGGCACCATCGACCACATGGTGGTTCGTGATCAGGTAACCGTCGGCCGACACGATAAACCCGGAACCACCCGAAACACGATCGCGCGGGCCACGTTCGAAACGCGGGTCATCGAAAAATCGGCGGAACATCTCGGGCACTTCCTCTTCATCGCCCCGGGCAGCCCCGGCGCCACCTTGTTCGGCGATGGACACGATGTTGACCACGGACGGCGATGTTTTCTCGACCAGTCCAGTGAAATCGGGGAGGCTTTGCGCAGCCAATGGCCCTGCGGCCAGGCCGATCAGGAAAGCGGCAACGGTGCCGAAAGAACGCATGATCTACTCCTTGGAAAGTTTGTTCGATTTTGGACAACTTCACGACCAGCAGGACCGGACCGGTAGTCCCACCGCTCCGACCAATATGCGGTTCAGGGACCCGCGTTGGACTCGATGAGTTCCCGCAGCGTCGGCAAAGGAACGTTTCCGATCGCGACCCAACGGAGGTCAGCACCTTGGCGGCCGTACAGGTTGACGGCGCCGCGCCTTGAAGCAAAGTCGCCCTGGGTCGGTGCGGGTCGTGCTTCCCGGTAGATCGACACCAGCGCCAGACCATCGGTCAGCAGGAACTGGTCGAGATGGCGGTAGTTGTCGCGGCGCTCGGCGACGAACATGAAACCGGCCGGCAAGTTCAGCGCAATGCTGCTGGCTTGTGTCGCCCGTTCCGGAATTGCCTCGGGCAACGCGCCGGAGGCCAGCGCGCTGCTCGTTCGGACGGTCGTGAACATGACCTGCTCAAGCGGTTGGCGGCGCTGATCGAGTACGACGTTTCCGAGGATCAGACCACTGGCCCGGTCGAACCAGATCTGCTGTACAAAACGCAATTCATCGCGAGGCTCGGCAAGCACGACAACGGCTTCGAGTCCGGCGACCTTGTCCTTGCCGATCTCACGCACGTCATAGAGTTTGCCGACATGATCGGCATCGGCCGACTCGAAACGGGCAAACGCCGGCCAAGCGCCAACGGTTGCGCCTTCCATCTGGACAAGTACCTGGTCACCGGACCGCAGCAACTGGCGACGGTCACCACCGAGATTCGCGAACTGACCCTGCTCGTCGGGGCCGGGCTGATGCAGGATGCGAATGGCATCGATACGGCCGTCGTGGGCGTAGACCGCCACACCCTCGACCGTGCTGTACCGCTGCGCCTGCTGCATCTGACGCAGCCATGACAGGCCATCTGCCGCCATGGCCTCGAACGTGCCAGCCAGAACCAGCGCAGTCAGAACGGGGCGGCACCGGTTCGGCATGCGATTCAGCATGCCTGGCTGGATTCGCATTCCACGCCGATGACCGGCTTGGCCGCGCCCGACTGCACGTAGGGCAACACGCCCATCTGGCCGGAGCTCGCGGAGCCTTCGGCATGTTGCATGAAGTAGCCATCCAGCTCGCTCTGGCTCGGCAACGCCGAAACGACGATCGCCTGACGGTCAGAAACCGGAGACAAACGCCAGGCCGGGGCCAGATCGGCAGTCGTGACTGTCTCCACGCTGGCCAGGCTACCCTGTGGCGCCAGTGTTTCGGGCGCACCGATCGGGCGCAGCGACAACAGCGCGACCACAGCCACCGCAGCGGCCACGGCACCACCGCCCAGCCAATTCATCAGATTCCGGCCACGCCCGGTGGCGACTTTCCGCCGAGCCAATCCCGGCAGACCATCGGCCTCGATACCCGCCATGACCTGTGCCGAAAAATCCGGCGGCGCCAAGCTTTGCTGCCGACGCAGACAATCACGAATCACGTGGTACCGCTCCCAGGTTTCACCGAGTTCGGGGTCGTGATCCAGCCGTTTGAGCAGAAAACGTGCGCTGTCGCTGGCGAGTTCGCCATCACTGAGCGCCGAAAGTTGTTCGCGGATCGAATCGTTCATGACACTTCCACTTTCGATTGGGAGGGGCCCATCAGCGGACGCAGGCGCACATCGATGGCATCACGCGCACGAAAAATGCGCGAACGCACGGTTCCGATCGGGCAATTCATCTTCTGGGCAATTTCTTCATAGGACAGACCATCGACTTCACGCAAGGTAATGGCCTGGCGCAACTCTTCCGGCAATCGGCGACGGCAGACGTCACCGCCTGCTCGATCTCCTGCCGCATCAACTCGCGTTCTGGCGTGGCGACATCCTTCATGCGCATGGCGCTTTCGAAATGTTCGGCATCGTCCAGTTGCACATCATCGGTCGGCGGACGTCGACCGAGTGAGACCAGGTGGTTCTTGGCGGTATTCGTGGCGATCGTGTAAAGCCAGGTGTAGAACGCGCTGTCGCCCCGGAAGTTCCCGATGGCCCGATAGGCCCGAATGAAGGTGTCCTGGGCCACGTCCTGACATTCGGCGTAATCCTGGATGTACTTGCCGATCACGCCAAAGACCTTGTGCTGGTACTTGCGCACCAACAGGTCGAAGGCGGATCGTTCGCCGGACTGTACGCGGCGAACAAGCTCCAGATCTGCTTCCGCCTCACTCACCGGCTTTTGCTCCGGCAGATCAAGCGGTTGCCGGACAGGTTGAAAACGTCCGACCCACTTTTTCCGCGCTGATTGGCCCATACCACGCTACCCATCCTGTTGTTGATGGGACTTGGACCAAGCCGTTGCAAAAAAGTTCAGTCGTCACTGAGTGTCTCGAAGGTCCGCGGCGGACCCACCAGTTTCTCGCGTTCGGCCAGCAGATTCTCGAAGCTGGCCGCCGGCAAAGGACGGCAGAACAGATAACCCTGCAGTTCTTCGCAGCCATTCTCGCGCAGGAAGCGAAGGTGTTCCTCGTACTCCACCCCTTCGGCAATCACGCCGCGATTCAGCTGCTGCGACATGTTGATGGTGGCGCGAACGATCGCCTCGTCGTCCGGGTCGACGCCGATATTCCGGACGAACACCTGATCGATCTTGATCCGGTCGGCCGGGAAGCGGCGAATGTAGTCCAGCGAGCTCTGGCCGGTGCCGAAATCGTCGATTGCAATCGAACAACCCATGTCGCGCAGCGACTGCAGCGTATCGATCAAGTTCGGGATGTTCTTGACATTGATGCTTTCGGTGACTTCCAGCTCGACATACTTGGCTTCCAGGCCAGTGTCCTGAAGGGCACGCTCGACCACTTCCTTCAGGTTCGGCTGCTTCAGTTGAAGCGCCGACAGGTTGACGCTGATGCGCAACGGCAGACCAAAGCGGTCGTGCCACCGTTTGGTGTCGGTCAACGCGGTCCGCAACATCCATTCGCCAATCGACATGATCAGGCCGGTGTCTTCGGCCAGCGGAATGAAAAAGCCCGGCGAGATCATGCCCAGTTCGGGATGTTCCCAACGAATCAGCGCCTCCATGCCGATGATGTCTTCGGTCACCGAGTTGACCTGCGGCTGATAGTACGCACGCAATTCGCCATTTCGCTCGGCAACCCGCAGCTTGGTTTCCAGGCGAGGCGCTGCTGGTGTGACTCCTCCGGCACGGCGACATAAGTCTGGAAGTTGTTCCGACCCATCCCCTTCGCGTTGTACATGGCGATATCGGCATGCATCAGCAGCGTTTCCGCCGAATCGGCATCATCGGGGTAGAAGCTGATGCCGATGCTCGCCGTGATTTGCAGTTCACGGCCGTCATTGAGCGTGAGCGGTGGTTCCAGCACTCGACAGATCTTCTCGGCAATCCGCAGCACATCTTCGCGCTGGACGATATGACGCAGGATCAGCGTGAATTCGTCTCCTGCGTATCGCGCGACGGTATCCGAGCCGCGCAGGCAACTGCGCAGTCGTTTGCCGACTGCGATCAGGAGTTCGTCGCCGACACTGTGTCCCAAACTGTCGTTGACGTTCTTGAACCGGTCAAGGTCGACAAACAGCACCGCGAACATTTCGCCCGTGCGATGCGCTTCCTTGATCGTGGTTTCCAGGCGATCGTTGAACAGAAGGCGGTTCGGCAGACTCGTCAGGGAGTCCTGCAGACCCTTGGCCCGGCCGAGTTCCTGTGCCCGCTCGATCTCCAGTTCCAATGCCACGCGCGCGCTCAGCGCCCGGACCCAGTTGGCGACTCCGGCCTCTTCACCGAACGATTCCCGACCGGCACCGAGCAACCCGCCAATCACCACCTGGCGCTCGTCGCGGATCAGGACGCCGAACAACATCTCGATGCGACCCTTTTCCTCTTGTCCGGCGGCGCCCAGGGCTTTCCAGGCATTCGTGTTGGCGAGGAACGCTTCCCCGTCCAGCACTTTGCGCAAGACCGGACCCTTGAGTTGCTCGATCAGTCCGGCACTGAAGCCGGGCCGCATCTGCGAGACTACCAAATCATGCCCCTCACCGAGTTCGGTGCGTTTGGCAATCAGCAGGACAAAATCGAGTTTGGCGTAATCGACCAGCTTCTGCGTGAGGTTGCGGGCCAGGTTTTCGGATCCGCGTGCGGCCCAGAGCCCGTCGACAAAATCACCGAACACACGCCGGTTGGGGTCGGCGGTCTGAGCGCGAAAACAACTGAGCAGGCGCACCTCGCCATCAGCCCGCACGAGCCGGATATGGGCATCCACGGTCAGTCGCGTGCCGTCGCCTCTGGGCACTTGCCCGCGATAGCGCACAGTCCCCTGGCGCATGGCGTGCTGGATCAGGTCTCGCCGAACCTGGGCTTTGTGCGTGAGATCCAGGTCGTCGACCGGTCGGCCGATGACATCCGACAAAGACATGCCCGACTGGGTGACGAAAGTCTGGTTGGCATCCACGACCTTGCCAGTCACCGGATCGGACAGGATCATTTCATCGAGGCTGGCATCGAACGCGAAACGGTAACTGCCCAGCCCGCCGGAAGTCGTCGTGGGGAGGGCGTCGATGGCCGCTTCCGAAGGCATTTCGGGAGGCATCAAGGCACGCTCGATCACCGTCAGCGCGCCTTGCGGATCGACCGGCGACGAAATCCAGGCGGTCACGTTTTTTGGGGGCGCAATCCCGAAGACTGCGTCCAGACTTCCCGGAATGACGCCGATCACCGGCACTTTCGAGAACATCTCGCTACCGGCGATTTCATCGGCCAGTGCCCGCACCTCGAAGTCGGCCGAACCGAATTCGAGCACGATCAGGTCGAGGGCATCCTCGGAAGCCAGCATGCTGCGCGCCTGAGTGACGTCTTTCGCGGCAAAAATGGCCTCGAAGTCCTGTCCGTCAAGCAACTCGAACAGTTTGCGACGATCGCCGCGCTCGTTGACCAGAATCAGGACCGAACCGCGCATCAGTGTCAAAACACCCATCGGCCATCACGCAGGCGCGGCGGTTTCTTATCCTCCGCCACGTGCACGATGCGGTTGACGAAGACGTCCAGCCCTTCAGGCAGACGCACCTTGGCATCGACGAACACGACCTTTTTTGCGCCGGGGCCGGTCTGACGAGCCAACAAGCGAACGACACTGGTTGCCGGCTGTCGCATTTGTTTACCGAACCCGATGAACACGTAGACACCGGGATGCAGACTGTTCGCGACATGCCGCAGGGCATCGTGCAGGCGTTGACTGCCGGGGACCGGCAAGTCGGCCTCACGCAGGTTGGTGATGCCGACGTCCTCCGTCCAGAGATACAACGACCCGCCCGAGCGCATGGCGAACTGGCGGAATTGCTGCACGACGTCAGGCACCCTTGCCGTCTCGATGACGATCAGGTGTTTTTCGGAGCCAGAGATCTCGTCATACAGTTTCTGCGTGACGAAAATCGACGTGGTTTCCGAGGTCGTGGTCGGATGCGCAAAGCTCCTGGCCCAACCATATCGCTGTCCATGGCGATTGACCAGAGTGACGCGACAGGTATCCCATGCGAAACGAAGGGTTTTCGGGAGTCGACCAACTGCTCGAATCCAGAACCGTTATGCTCAAGCGCTCGACAATTGGGCTTCAAGGGTGAGGACGATCAGCATGTTTGAGGGACTGAAATTACAGCACTGGAAACCCCGCTTCGAACGAGACGGGGTGCTTGTTTTGGCCTTTGACCGGGCGGATTCCTCGGTCAATACCTTGGGTGCGCCGGTTCTGGAGGAGCTTTCGGGGATCCTCGACCGTTTCCCCCTCCAGCCGCCGAAGGGCCTGGTGATCATTTCGGCCAAACCGGCCGGATTCATCGCCGGCGCCGATATCCGCGAGTTTGCCGACTTCTCGGCACGAAGTTTGACGCTCAGCGCGATCGAGCGCGGCCACCGGGTGTTTGGCCGGATCGCTGCGCTGAAAATGCCTACTGTCGCCGCGATTCACGGGCACTGCATGGGCGGCGGCACGGAAATTGCCCTCGCCTGCCGTTTCCGGATTGCCAGCAACGACAGCAAGACCCGAATTGGCCTGCCGGAAGTGAAGCTGGGCATCCAGCCGGGCTGGGGCGGTCTGGCGCGTTTGCCGCATCTGGTCGGCGCACCGGCGGCATTCGACATGATGCTGACGGGACGCGCGCTCAGCGCAAGCAATGCGCGGGCTATCGGCTTGGTCGACAAGGTCGTGCCGGAAGCGCAGTTGCTTGAGGAAGCCATGCGTCTGCTCCGCTTCCGCGGCAAACGCCCGCTGAAACAGCGACTCACCGCCTGGCTGACGAACAGCTCGCCGGCCCGCTTTGTGCTGTCCAAGGTGCTTCACGGCCAGGTCGCACGCAAGGCCGACCGTCGACAATATCCAGCGCCGTTCGCCATGATCGATTTCTGGCGGAAAAACGGTGGCGATCTGCGGCAGGCCCTGCGCGCCGAACCACGGGCCACGGTCAAGCTGGCCGAAACGCACACTGCGCGCAGCCTCGTCCGCGTCTATTTCCTGCAGGAAGCACTGAAGGGTCTCGCCGGCGGCGCCGCCCATGACATCAAGCACGTCCATGTGGTCGGCGCGGGCGTGATGGGCGGCGACATCGCGGCATGGTGTGCCGTTCAGGGATTCACCGTGAGTTTGCAGGATCGCGAGATGAAGTACATCCAGCCCGCGCTGGACCGCGCGCAGGAACTCTTCAAGCGCAAACTCAAGACGGACGACAAGATTGCCGAGGTCAACACTCGACTCAAAGCCGACGTGGACAGCACCAGCGTGCCTCAGGCCGACCTGATCATCGAAGCGATCTTCGAGAATCTGGAAGCGAAACAAGCGCTTTACGCCAATCTGGAGCCGCGCATGAAAGCCGGCGCCATTCTGGCCAGCAACACCTCCAGCATCCCGCTCAACGAGTTGCGGGCCAAATTGGCCCGCCCGGAACAGTTCGTCGGCCTGCATTACTTCAATCCGGTCGCGCTGATGCCACTGGTCGAGATCGTCAAGCACGATCAGGTCGCACCAGCAGTGCTGGCCCGAATGGCAGCGTTTGCCAAGGCGATCGACAAGTTGCCGGTGCCAGTCGCGTCATCACCCGGATTCCTGGTGAATCGCGTGCTGTTCCCGTACATGCTCGAAGCGGCAACACTTTATGCCGAGGGCGTCCCCGGGCCGGTGATCGACCGGGCCGCGAAAAAATTCGGCATGCCGATGGGTCCGATCGAACTGATGGATACCGTGGGCCTGGATATCGCCACGTCCGTGTCGAAAGTGCTCTGCCCCTACCTGAAACTCGACGTCCCGAAAGCCCTGACCGACATGATCGGCAGCGGCAAACGCGGCAAGAAAGACGGCCAGGGTTTCTACACCTGGAAAGACGGCAAGGCCATCAAACCCGAGGTTCCAGCTGGATACCAGCCACCGGAAGACCTTGAGGACCGGATGATCCTGCCGTATCTCAACGAGTGTGTTGCCTGCCTCGCCGAAGGCGTTGTGAATCCGCCGAACATTGTGATGCCGGCATGATCTTCGGCACCGGTTTGCACCATTCGGGGTGGCCCGGTGCAGCACATCCGCGACACCGGCAAGGCCATTCTGGTGGAACGACTCGAGGCTCTTGCCCGGAAACACGGCGCGCGCTTTGCACCGAAGGCCGGCTGGGACAAGCTGTGACGGCCCCGGTCCTGATCGCCGGCGCAGGCCTGGCCGGCGCGCTGATGGCCCTGCTGCGCTTCCGCCGTGGCGAGCGTGTGGTGGTGCTGGAGCGTCGGCCCGTCCCTCGTCAGGCCGGCTGTTCGGGTGGACGCTCCATCAATCTGGCGCTGGCCGAGCGCGGTTTTGCATGCTTTGCGATGCGCCGGGCTCGAACAAGCGCGCTGTTGTTCAACGCCGTGATGATGCGGACGCATGGTGCATAAAATCGTTGCGGCGCCCTATCTGCAACGGTATGGCCGGGACGACAGTGAAGTGATCTGGTCGGTCAATCGCGGCCGACTCAACGAGATCCTGATCGAAGCTGCCATCGCAGCTGGCGCGGAAATGCGCTTTGACCAGCGTGTCGAGCACGTCGATTTTGAAGCCCGGGTTCTGACCGCCGTCGACGAGAAACATGGCGGCAGCGAATTGTTTGCCTACCAGCGCCTCATTGGCGCAGATGGCGCCGGTTCGGCGGTGCGC